>CANHGS010000005.1 GCA_947460595.1 Bacteroidota bacterium
ATTATACAATAAACAAATAATTGTACCGAATATAAAACCCGCATACTTAAAGAGTGCTAAAATTAATGGGCAATTTAAATTTATCGGATTAGAGACAAGTGTAAGTAATGCAAGTGTTAATTTATACGAAATACCATTTATATTTTAAATCGTATTCTATGTTAAAATAAAAAGGAATAGAATGCCACCAGAAACCTTCATAATCAAGGGGTCGTAGGATCATGCCCTACTGGCCCCATCCCGAGTACTCGGGAAAAGGCAATATTATCAAGGGTTTATGCTGTTAAAGGCGTAGACCCTTTTTATTTGGGGTAAGTCCCGGCCAAGTTCTGGCCAAGTTTTGTGTTTTTAGAAGGAAAACAGGGGTGAATGGAGGTGAAGGGGTAGAATTGTTCGATACTAACATCTATGGTATCATCCATTTATAACTATCATGCACATAATCGAAAAAAGCCCTTCGATGCCCTGCATGGTTCAACCATAACCATTCCATTGATTCAACTTGTATGGAAACAATTCCAAAATATTTTGCTCCTGCCTCACTATCTGCTAATGTAAATTTTTCCTGCTCAATCTCCTCCGATAATCCACTGGTGGGTATTGCTGAGAAACTAGAGGGACTGGCTTGAGTTAAATAACAACGCCTACTGGACAAAGTTGTTTTTTGCCAGGCTTCAGAAGTTATTGTGTCATTAAAATGCAAGATTGCCTTACCATTTACCCTGATCTGAACACGAGTAGATGCATCGTAAAACAAAGCACTAATGGAATCATTATTTTGTAATTCTTTCCATTTATTGCTTCTAATATCGGTATGAAAACGAAGTTCCTTTAACAATGGGAAGGCCTTCCTAAGCACAACGGTTCGCATGCTCAGTGCTCCATTGGTTAGTGTAGCCACGCAAGGGGTATGAAAAGGACTTCTACTTTTTATAGACCCATTGACCAATTGGATCCAACAATCTTTTTCTAGTTTATCAATACTATAACTAATACCATTAATTGTTACTTCATCCTTGGTTTGATGCATATCCTTTTCTTTATTCATGGTTAATGAGCCATTAACTTCAAAATCCTTTTGGCTACAACATTGGAAGCTATAACAGCTGCTTCCATATAACCGCTAAATGTTTTGGAAGTTTCTGTTCCTGTAAATAAAAGCTTGCCATTCATATAACTATCCTCATAAATACTATGTCCGTTATTAAAATGGGGTGGTAAAAATGTATCTTCTTTTGGCTGAATATATTTATCGTTCCAAATTTTATCATTGTAGCTTTCAAAATTTTCTACTTCCTGCCCAAAATAACGTATCAATTGTGCAATCACTTTTTCCTTTCGTTCCTTCTGGGTATAATGATTTGCCGAGACATTTAAAAATCCCTTTAACGCAAATTTTGAATTTTCAAAATTGCAGTGATCGTATATTTCAGTAGCCAATCCTGATTGACTATAAACACTTCCCGAAAATCCATTGTCTTTCCAAAACGGCTTTTTATACTCAACAGAAAATTTAATAGAACCACTCATCCAGGTTTGCGTTTTCATCATCACTTCTTTTAAGCCTGGTGGTAGCTTTGGTGTAAATTCAAGCGTATTGATAGCTAATTTAGGAGGCAAGGCAATAATAAGATAATTACAAAAAAAGTGGTTATTCAGGCTATCGCTAATTTTGATCTTATGATCTTCTTCTACAATTCCAATTACCTCAGTATTTAACACTATATTTTCTTTACCAATTAGGTTGTTTAGTTCATCAATAATACTAATACTCCCTCCTTTAATACGATAAGCAGAATGACTATTAGCCGGTACAAAGTATTGTTGTGGTGGTTCAAAAGACATTGTTTCAAACAAAGCGATGCCTTCAGTAAATTGTTCAAAATATCCAATATTTAATTCCGATAAAAGCTTAGTAAGATGTACATGTTCTTTGCTAAACCAAGTAGCACCCATTTCCATATGCGTATTTTGTTTGCCACGGATGGTTTGTATACGGCCTCCTAATCGGTTTTGTGCTTCTAATATTTTGAAATGTATGCCCGCTTTTTTTAATTGATACGCAGTAGACAATCCACTTAACCCTGCCCCTATAATGATTACATCTTCCATATTTAATTTTAAACTGACCCAGTAATATTAGTGAGTCAATAAATATAAAATTAGATTATTATTTTTTGAAATAAACGGCTACCTGTTGCTTAAGGAAACAGGGATGAATGGATGTTTTAGGGAGGGTGTAATTCAAAACTTATAACTATAGCCAACTCTTATTACCTGTGTTTCATAATAGTCGTTGCTTGTATAGATAAAGCCCTGTCCCTTAATTTCTTTTTTAGTAATCATGGTGTTAAACAAATCGGTTGCATTAAAAAATAATTCACCTTTATTTTTTTGGATTAACTTTTTAATTCCAACGTCTAAATAAAACCTAGAATTTATTTTTCCTTGTGGTATAATATCTGGTGCTAAATAAATAGCTATTAGCTGTGCATCTATATTTTTAGCAACTTGAAAGCTATTATTTATTTTTAAATTGCCTGAAAATATTTCTTGTTTGTCTGCAAAAAAAAGATGTGTTGATGGATATTTATTTTCAACTGAAAATGCATCTATTTGGTTTTTGTATCCGTTTAGGTTAATACTGAACTTATATTTTTTTGAAATTTCTTGGGCGTAAATAATCTCTATGCCGGTATTGTAGCTCTTATTTACATTTTGAAATGTGGCATAAATTAAACTACTTGGTGGTATGGTACTGGATATTCGAGTAATTGTGCCATCTGAAATTTTGTGATAAATAGCGTTATATAAACTTCCAGTTCCCCAGGTAGTTTTATAAGCAAATTCTATGGCATTTGTAAATTGTGGTCTTAGAGCAGGGTTGCCCACTTTTATAATCTCGGCATCATCATATTTTGGAAAAATACGAATATCAACTTCGTTAGGTCTGTCAACTCTTCGGTTATAAAAAATTGAAAATTTATGATTCTCATTCATTTTATAAGCCAAACGTACATTAAGAAAAGGCTGTGTATAATTATAGCTATCACTCTTATACACAATGTGATTTGGGTTAACGTCATATTGAATTTTTACATACTCAACGCGTACGCCTATTTCCGCTTCCCATTTCTTATTTTCAATGATATAATTTTCATACAAGGCTGGAATTAATTCTTTATAGGTAGCCCAACCACCCGCTTTAGTATCTAATACAGAATTAGTGCCTGGAATAAATTGCATATTTGTAGGAATATTTCTATTTCTAAATTTTACTCCTGTTTCAATTCGGCCATATTTTAATGGTTTTATATAATCAAAGTTGAATTCAAAAACTTGCTCGTCTGATAATAATTTAAACGCATCAGTACCTGAAGAACTTGGTAAAAAATTAGTATAAAAATACTTTTCATCTTCCCTGTGAAAAGTATAATTAAAGCCAATATTTAAAACATGACCTGGTTCTTTAAACTTATGTTGATAATTGGTAGTTGCCATTATGGTAGTCTTCAATTCATCTTCTAGAAACTGCCAAAGCCTTTTCCGTTGTGTCAAATTCCCATTAAAAAATGGTTGATCGCCTCTGTCAATTATCTTCTCACTTCCAAAAAGTCCTGAAAAAGTGAATGTGTTTTGTTCATCAATCACATAGTCAATACCTGATTTTAATGTTGTAAAATGGGTATTTCTATTTCGTTTTAATTGTGAATTAATGGTGTCACCATTGTCATAAATTCTTGTTACAAATTCATTTTTGTTCAAGGTCTCAGTATACAAATAATCTCCTTGAAAAAAAATATTCACCTTGTTCTTCCTATAATTAAGTGATGTGCTTGGGTTAACTTTAGGTGTAAATGTATACTGAGGCCTAATCATTGGTAAATTATCTTCTCGCACCCAAAGAGATCCTAAGCCTGTGCTAAAACCAACTTTCCCATTAAAACCCTCACTCTTATTTTTCTTATAAATAATATTGATTATCCCTGCATTTCCGTTGGCATCATATTTAGAAGAAGGATTATTAATAATTTCAATTTTTTCAATAGCAGAAGCAGGTATATTATCAAGTCCAGTTTGATTCCCAAATCCTGTTAATGCAGTTTGCTTTCCATCTATTAGAACTGTTATTCTGTTGTTGCCTCTAAGTAGTACTTTGCCATCTTGAACAGTTACACTTGGCAAATTTTGCATAACCTGCAATACTGAACCACCACTTTGACTTAGATTGTCTTTTAGTGAAAATGTTTTTTTATCCATTTTTTCACTTATCTGAGTTGCATTGCTCATAACAACTACATCTTCTAGTGCAGTCCGTTTTTCTTCTATTTCAATTATTTTAAGATCTAAATATTCGCTTAAATTACCTACAAATAAAGATTGTTGAATTGTTGTATAACCAATATAGGTTAATTCCAAAAAATAGCTTCCTGGATTTACTTTTGATAAATTAAAACGCCCATCATCGTTAGTGACCGTTCCACTATAAAAAGTACTATCCTTTGCGCTTTTCAAAACCACATTAACAAATGGTAAGACTGTTTTATTTTTTTTATCTTTTATAATTCCCGATACTGTTACGCTAGTTTGTGCATTTGAAATTGAAAAAATCAGCAATTGAAAAATTAGAACTATTAAATATTTGGTTTGCATTAGTAAATGTATATTATTAATCATATTTCATGAAATAGAGAATTTACAATAACTGCCAAAGTCCTTCTTACTTGTCTGCTAGATGTATCTTTTCTTTACTACTGAACAGATTAAAGACAAAAAATATAATAACAAATTATTTCAAAATGTTAAGCTGCCTCCATGGATATTCCCCATCATTTTTTTGAGCTGTTCCAGGAGTGGATCTGCCTTCCTGTATATATTTTTTCATAAGTGTGGTCAACTCCTGTACAATTAGCGGAAACTGATTATAACAATTGTCTTTTTCAGTGGGATCTTTTCTTAAGTTATATAATTGAATGGCTGGCAGGCCTTCCTCAGCTTTACCCGGAGTTGGAAAACTCCAGCCTCCTGAGCCTGCAGCAAATATAAGTTTCCAATCACCCTTGCGTATTGCAAAACTACCATTGATGGAATGATGAACACTTGCTTCACGTATAGTGTGGTTATAATTGGGGTTCAATAAAACTGGAAGGAGATTATAGCTGTCCTCTGCCTCATTGTCTTTTAAATTATAACCTACAATGGATGCAAATGTGGCCATGAAATCATTCAAGGAAACAGTTTGCGAAACTGTTCTTGCTTGCTTGATTTTTTTTGGCCATTGGACCAACAAGGGAACACGGTGACCACCTTCAAATATATCTGCTTTATGTCCACGGTAGCCGTTATTTGGATCATGATCTAGATTTTTCAAAAATTTAAAATCCGCTTCAGGTGAACAGCCATTATCACTGGTAAAAACAAGGATAGTATTTTCAGTAAGATGATGATCCTTTAACGATTGTTGAATGGAACCAACAAAATCATCAACCTGTTTCACAAAATCTGCATATATATTCAAACCAGAACTTCCAACGAATGATTTTTTTGGTGCAATTGGAGTATGGGGGGCAGTAATGGGAAGATAAAGAAAGAATGGCTTACCGCTACTGGATGCCTTGGAAATAAACTTTAAAGATTCCTGCTGAAGATCAGGTATTATATGTTCAAGATTCCAACCATCCACCCCAGTTCCAGGTCTGCAATCTGCATAAGCTTGACTTGCATAAAATACGGTAGGAGTACCCTTGATTGTCTCATTTTCAATATAGGTATAAGGTGGGTAATTGGGTGCGTCCATACCAAAGAAATAATCAAACCCAATGGAGGTTGGTCCTCCAGTTACCTTCACACTATAATCAATATTATTTTCGTTTTTATTGTCAACCGGAGGCCTAGCATCGGTTGTAGTCCAATTCCAACCCAGATGCCATTTTCCTATTGCTGCTGTCTGGTATCCCTTTGTTTTAAGCATGCTAGCTATATTGGTTCTTGCCTTTTCCATCAAAGGCTTGTCGTACTGAACTAGCACTCCCTCCTTTAATCTAGATCTCCAATTGTACCTGCCCGTAAGTATGCTATAACGGGTTGGTGTACATACAGAAGCACTTGAATGTGCATCAGTAAATAAGATTCCGTTTTCGGAAATCTTGTTAATGTTAGGTGTTTTAATTTTTCCACTCTTATTGAAACATGAAATATCACCCATCCCCAAATCATCAGCCAGAATAAAAATGATGTTGGGGCGGCTTTGATGTTCTTGTGCATTGCTCATCACAAAAGCAAAAAGAAAACAAGAAAAAATAAAAATGATGCGAATATGTTGGCGCATACAACAAGATAACAAAATTTTAAAATGACTATTAACTTGGAACAAGTAATACTGAAAAAATTTTCTTGATTACAGATTTTCCCTAATAATGATTTAATAAACAGGCAAAGCGTTATGCTAGATTCTAGGCCAGATTCTCTACAGGTTTTGATTAAAAACAGGTTAAAACAGGTGATAATACATCAATTTCAATATTATATCCTATTGATGATCAATAATAGAAAAACTACTTTGATATAAAATGTCATATTTTTTGAATTTAATTTTATCATTTAATATATTTATTGAAATATAAAATCAATCAATATGCAAACTACAGTAACTCGAATTTTAGCGATTCTTATTTTTTCACTAGCATCGCTAGTCTCTTATTCTCAGCATTGGGAAAAAGTAGGAAAAGACGGTGAATGGGGGACTATTACTGATATGATTGCCTTTAATGGACATATATATAGTATTGAAAAAGATGGGACTCTTTATAAGACAGATAAAGCCGGCAATCATCAACAGGTTGGCGAAAAAGGTATTTTCGACAATGTTCATTTTTTAGTAGGTCTTAATAATGAAATCTGGACAATTGAAGATGGAACACTTTATCGTCATAATGCTTCATCTGGAAGTTGGCAGGCGGTTGGAGATCATGGTGAATATAAGAACACAATTGCAGTGACTGCACTAGATGGAAAATTATATTCAGTGGAAGCTGACGGAACCCTATATGAGACAAGTACGGATGGTTCTTGGCGGCAAATTGGTAAAAAAGGCGAATTTAAAAATCTTGAATTACTTGTTGCCATGGGAGGATTCATTTGGACCGTAGAGGGCGGGACGCTATATAAAACTAATCCCAAGGCAATGGAATGGCAACAAGTAGGTGAGGTAGGTGAGTGGAAGACAACGATTGCCATGACTGCCAGTGATGGATTTATTTGGAGCGTTGAAAAAGACGGAACACTTTTTAAATCCGATAGTAACGGTCAGTATAAGCAGATTGGACCTAAAGGCGATATGAAAGCGGTAGATTTTATTGTGTCATTGGATGGGTTCTTTTATGTTGTTGAAAATGGGACACTTTTTCGCACCAAGGGCTAATTATTATAAATTTTTAGAAAAATTATAATAAACAGTTGAGTCAATTATAAGGCATGTAGGGGTCGTGCCAATATTACTATTGATAGAGATCGCTAATGTTTTTTTCACTAAATGGGGTTAAAAGAGATGGGATACCACCAGAAACCCTCATAATCAGGAGCCAAGATCTTGCACTGATGGGTCCACATAATAATCAAGGGTTTATGCTTTAAAATGCATGAACCCTTTTTTATTTATGACATCTCTTGGTTAGGTTTTGTTAAATGATTAGGGTGAATAACTGTTTTGGCTTAATTTAGTTGGGTAATGCAAAAAAAGCATGTTGAGATAATCAAGCATCAGATGAAAAGTATGCAACATAAAAAATGGATCAATATTCGTTTTATTATTCTTATTTGCATTGCCTTTATTTTTCCACAACTAGCATTTACTACCCAACATAAAACGGTTGGATTTACCAATCTAAGTTCAGGTATTTCTCAAATCAACTATTTTGAGAAAGCAACTAACAGTGATCAGGAACCCCAATTAAATCTTTTTGTAGAAGCTGAGTCAGAAGACGAAGACGACGTTCATAATGAACAGGTTGTTAGTAACGGATTCAATTCCGCTAATCAAAATTTCAAAGCAGTACACTATACTGTTGCTATTAATACGCTTTACTTAAGATTAGCATCCTGTTATCTTCACAAAGTAGACCTTCCTTTCTTTATACTCTACCATTCTTGGAAGAGCCACTTAGCTTAACCTTATCTTAATCCTACGCTGCCCTATTGCGTATTAGCATAAAGGCATTTGCATGTCCTGTCTTTCTATTCTTGTATTCATCAATTAGTCAAAATAAATTTAATGAGAAGACTCTTACCCATTGCCTATATGGCAACAATCATGTTTTTTGCATCATGTTCAGAACATACGGCAGAAACAGTAAAAGAAGCAACATTTACAGTTACAAGCCCTATTCAAGCGGATACCACTATCTACAAAGAATATGTGGCGCAAATTCATTCTGCCAACCATATTGAACTTAGGTCACAGGAGAAAGGCTATCTGCAAAAAATATTTGTAGACGAAGGACAGTATGTAAAAAAAGGACAATTAATGTTCAAACTTTTACCATCGATTTATGAAGCAGAAGTAGCAAAAGCAAGAGCAGAACTCAACTTTGCAGAAATAGAATTTAAAAACACAAAGGGATTAGCGGACAATAATGTGGTTTCTGCAAGTGAGTTAGCCATGGCAAAAGCCAAACTTGATAAAGCCAAAGCAGAATTACAATTGGCTCAAACACATCTTGATTTCACTGAAATTCGTGCGCCATTTGATGGTATTATGGACAAATTTCATATTCGTTTAGGAAGCTTAGTAGACGAGGGTGAGTTGCTTACTAGTCTTTCTGACAATAGTAAAATGTGGGTGTACTTTAATGTGGGAGAAGCAGAATACCTGGATTTTATCCAAAAGGTAAAATCAAAGGAAAAGCAAAAAGTATTATTGCAAATGGCCAATAATAAACTGTTTGAAACAAGCGGTTTTGTTGAAACCATAGAAGCAGATTTTAATAACGAAACTGGAAATATTGCATTTAGAGCAGCATTTCCAAATCCAAAAGGTATTCTTCGTCATGGCGAAACTGGGAATATTATGATGCCATTGAAATTAAAAAATGCCATCATTATTCCACAAAAATCAACTTTTGATGTACTTGATAAAAAGTACGTGTATGTAGTAGATGAAAAAGGAGTGATCACTTCAAGACAAATCACTATTGCACAAGAAATTTCTCATCTATACATTGTTGCATCTGGATTAAAGCCCACTGATAGAATACTGTTAGAAGGTTTGGGTAAAGTAAAAAATAATGAGAAAATCAAGTACAACTATGTTTCACTTGAAAAAGAAATGGCTGGAATCAAAAACATTCACGCCGAATAATGGCAAGTAAATCAAGCAAGCATGTTTAATAATTTTATAAAAAGGCCTGTACTAGCCATATCGTTATCCTTAGCAATTGTTTTTTTGGGTTTCATAGCAATCACTAAATCACCCATTGCGCAATTTCCTGAAATAGCACCACCAAGGGTGAATATTGCTATTGAATTCCCTGGGTCCAATGCAGATGTATTGGTAAAATCAACCCTGACTATTTTAGAGCGGGCCATCAATGGCGTTCAAGGAATGCAGTATATGCTGTCTGATGCAACTAGCGCAAGTGAAGCCAGTATAGAAGTCATCTTTGAACCAGGAACAGACCCAACGCTTGCTGCAGTTAGGGTAAAATCAAGAGTAGATCAGGTAATGACCAATCTTCCTCCTCTGGTACAACGCGAAGGAGTAATCATAGCTCCTTTGCAACCTAGCATGTTGATGTATCTTAACTTATACAGTAAAGACAATAGTGTAGATGAAAAATTCTTATTCAACTATGCCAATACCTTTATCCTCCCTGAACTGCAACGTATTAACGGGATGGGTTTTGCCCAAGCAATTGGTAGCCGATCTTTTGCCATTCGCGTTTGGTTAAATCCCGAACGCATGAGGGCTTATAATATATCAGCAAAAGATGTATTAAAATCAATTGATGAGCAAAGTGTTTTAGCTAGACCTGGTCGTGTGGGTTTGAGTTCTGGTAAAACAGCCCAATCACAGGAATATGTATTCACTTATAAAGGTTGGTACAATACACCTGAGCAATACGATAATATAGTTATTAGAGCTAATGCTGATGGCGAGATCTTGAAGCTAAAAGATGTTGCTAAAGTAGAAGTAGGTTCAGAGTTTGTTGATATTTATTCTAATAAAGACGGACATCCTTCTGCTTCTTTGGTGTTAAAGCAAAATCCAGGTAGTAATGCAAGAATTGTTATTGACAATGTAAAAGAAAAACTACAAGAATTAAAAAAAGACTTTCCTCCAGGTGTTGATTTTGAAATCAATTACGATGTCAGCAAATTTGTAGACGCCTCCATCGATAAAGTATTGCATACATTAGTGGAAGCATTTTTATTGGTTGCCTTTGTTGTATTTATCTTTTTGGGCGATTGGCGCTCAACCATTATTCCTATTCTTGCGGTACCAGTGTCGTTGATTGGTGCATTTATATTCATGAATGCATTTGGTATTAGCATCAATCTAATTACCTTATTTGCCCTAGTACTCGCTATTGGTATAGTAGTAGATAATGCCATTGTGGTAGTAGAAGCTGTGCACGTTAAAATGGAAGAGGAAAATATTTCAGCTTATGCAGCAGTGCAGAAAGTAGTGCAAGAAATTGGCGGCGCCATCATTGCAATTACCTTGGTAATGGCTTCTGTATTTATTCCTGTAAGCTTTATGACCGGCCCAGTGGGTGTATTGTATCGTCAGTTCTCTCTTACAATGGCTAGTTCCATTGTCATTTCCGGATTTGTGGCTTTAACACTTACCCCAGTATTGTGTGCCATCTTGCTTAAGAATACACATGGCCAACATAAGAAAAGAACTCCTGTAAATCTTTTCTTAAACTGGTTCAATAAAACTTTTGACAAGGCTACTGGCAAATACGAAAAACTGCTTGCCTTAATAGTCAACAGAAAAATATTGACTTTTGGTATTTTAATCGCCTTTGGATTTGGCATCATGGGTATTAATAAAGTACTTCCTGCTGGATTTATTCCAAATGAAGATCAAGGACAAATTTACGCCATCATTCAAACGCCTCCTGGAACAACCTTAGAGCGCACCAATGAAATTTCTAGAAAACTTCAATTGATTGCTAAAGAAGTAGAAGGCGTTTCTTCAGTGACTTCTCTTGCAGGTTACGAAATTCTTACGGAAGGACGTGGTTCAAATGCGGGCACTTGTTTAATAAACTTGAAAGACTGGTCAGAAAGAAAGCACAATGTAAAAGAAGTAATACATGAGCTAGAAGAAAAAGCTAAAGACCTTCCAGCAAACATAGAATACTTTGAACCGCCAGCTGTTCCTGGTTATGGAACATCAGACGGTTTCTCTTTACGGTTGTTAGACAAAGGAAGTGATGTAGATTATCAAGAATTTGATAAGGTTAACGCAGAATTTGTTGAAGCGCTTAAAAAGCGAAAAGAACTCAGTGGATTGTTTGCATTTTATTCTGCAAAATATCCGCAGTACGAGATTTTAATTGATAACAATTTGGCCATGCAAAAAGGTGTTTCCATTGGTGAAGCCATGGAGAATCTAAACATTATGGTGGGTAGTACCTATGAGCAAGGTTTTATTCGTTTTAACAATTATTATAAAGTGTATACACAAGCTTCTCCAGAATTCAGAAAGCAACCTTCGGACATTTTAAATATGTATATTAAAAATGAAAAAGGCGAAATGGTTCCTTACTCTGCATTTATGAGTATTAAAAAAACGCAGGGCCCAAATGAAATCTCTAGATACAATCTTTATATCTCTTCATTAATCAATGGGGTTCCTGCAAAAGGTTATTCTTCTGGTGATGCCATTGAAGCTATTAAAGAAGTAGCAAAGACCTCTTTGCCAAGAGGATATGATATAGCATGGGAAGGGATCTCCTATGATGAATCAAGAAGGGGAAATGAAGCATTATATATTTTCTTAGTAGTTATCTTTTTTGTCTACATTATTTTATCAGCACAATATGAAAGTTTTATTTTACCTATGGCAGTGTTGCTTTCTATTTTCCCTGGTATTTTTGGTTCCTTCCTATTATTAAAGGCAATGAATTTGTCTAATGATGTGTATGCTCAGGTTGGTCTCATTATGCTTGTAGGATTGCTGGGTAAGAATGCTGTATTGATTGTTGAGTTTGCAGTACAAAAACACAATAAGGGTGCTACAATTTTAGAATCAGCTATTGCTGGGGCAAAAGCAAGATTCCGCCCAATCCTTATGACTTCATTTGCATTTATTGCAGGTCTGATTCCACTTGTTTTTGCAAAAGGTCCAGGTGCTGTTGGAAATCATACTATTGGAGCGTCTGCACTTGGTGGAATGTTGTTTGGAACCATTTTTGGTGTCATTATTATTCCTGGTCTTTATTACATTTTTGCAAAACTTCAGGAAGGTAGATCACTCATTAAAGGAGAAGATTTAAACCCATTGACAGAAAATTTTGTAGAAAACAGAGAATACAGCACCCTCGCTAAGCAGGTTAAAAATATCATTAAAAGAATAAGGAGGAAAAAAAATGAAGCATAAAATAATCATCATCTTATTGGCTATCAGCTGTTTTAGTGCTTGTAAAATACCGGCACTAGTTAGCAAACAAGAAGATAAAAAATTACCTGCATTTTATAAGGAATCTCAAGACTCAACCAATATTGCATCCATCAAATGGCGTGAGTACTTTACGGATTCGTATTTGATTACCATTATTGATTCGGCATTAAAGAACAATCAGGAATTAAATATTGCACTTCGTGAAATTGAAATGGACAAGAATGAAATTCAAGCACGTAAAGGAGAATACCTACCCTTTGTAAATGTTGCTGGTGCTGCAGGAGTAGATAAAACAGGAAGATACACCTGGGATGGACTTTCTGAAGAAGATTTGAAAGCGAATCCAGATAAAGCACCAAAGCATATTGGTGATTTCAGAGTTGGAATTTATGCTTCATGGGAATTAGATGTCTGGAAAAAACTGAGGACTGCAAAAAAATCTGCAGCATTAAAATTCCTTGCAACTATTGAGGGTAAAAATTTTATTGTAACCAATATGATTGCTGAAATATCAAGCGCCTACTATGAATTATTGGCGCTTGACAATATGATTTCAATAGTGCAACAGAATATTGAATTGCAAAATAATGCATTACGCATGGTAAAGCTAGAGAAGGAAGCGGCTAAAGTTTCCCAACTAGCAGTTAATCGATTTGAAGCACAATTATTGCATACCCAAAATCTGCAGTATAACATACAGCAACAAATTGTAGAAACAGAAAATAAAATCAATTTTCTAGCTGGTAGATACACACAGCATGTTGCTAGAACAAGTACTTTGTTAAATGATATACCAATTGGAATGGTACAAGGCGGCATTCCGTCACAGTTATTATTAAATAGACCAGATATTAGACAAGCCGAATTAGCTTTGGCTGCCTCTAAGTTGGATGTACAAGTGGCAAGAGCAAATTTTTATCCATCCTTTAGGTTAAGTGCTGGAACAGGATTTACTGCATTCAATCCTGGTTTTGTATTCAATCCAGAATCATTGCTTTTTAATTTAGTAGGTGATGCTGTTGGCCCATTGATTAATAAAAATGGTATCAAAGCGGCTTATCAAAATGCCAATGAAAAACAAATCATTTCTGCCTATCAATATGAACGTACCATCCTAAGTGCATTCATAGAAGTAGCCAATCATTTATCATTGATCAATAATTATAAAAATAGTTATGAGACCAAATCTAAAGAAGTTGAAATTCTTGATCAATCTGTAGATATTTCTAACAAATTGTTTATTTCTTCTAAAGCAGATTATATTGAAGTATTGCTAACACAAAGGGAAGCACTTGATGCAAGAATTGAATTAATTGAAACTAAATTAAGGCAATTACAAGCAAAGGTTAATATATACCGTGCACTTGGTGGAGGGTGGAATTAATACAATATCATTAACCAGTAAAAATCTTCCCGAATAGGAGGAGGTAGTATTAAGCGCAACTGAATTCCACACAAAAAAAAGGGTTTATGAATAGTAATTTCATAAACCCTTCTTTTTGCAAAATTTGTATTTCTTAGGCCAACGCAGCTTTTATTAAAAGAGCCCAATATCATCAAAAAACACTTCAAAAATCTTACCACTATATTCCTTTAATTCAATAGATGAGATAGTAGTTGGACTTCCAATAATTGATAATGGAACTTCAACTTGCGTCCATACACCAAGCGTTGTTGGTAATGTTAATGTATAGGTTACGGTTGAGCTACCATTTAGTATGACCCTTATCTTAAATCCTCCAGAATTGGTACTGCCATAAACAGAAAATTTAATAGCAGAGTAACCTGTAGTGCTAATAGCCGGCGCCGCTTTAGTTAATCTAAAACCTCCAAAACCAACCGTATAATTTGTTTGAATAGAATTGGTTCCTCTAAGTACATTAACTGTATTGTTTAAAATAGCAGTAGTACTATAAGACGTGTTAGACCAACCTGCAGTTAAAGCATCGGCATAAATCACATAACCTAATCCATAAGAAATATCTGCTTTTGTAGTACCTGAAGGTGTTGTCACAAAAAAATATCCTCCGGTAATGGTTGATGGAATGGTAACTTTAATTTGATTTTTAGAATTGGAAACAATAGCTAAATCGGTGGTGTTTAGTTTAACACTTGTTACACCTAAAAAATAATCCCCACTAAGCGTAACTTCTGTTCCAGCACCGCCAGCCCCTGGTGTGAATGAAGTGATTACTGGTGCTGGTTGTAAAATTTTAAAGTTATAAACCGCCTTACCATATTTAGTGGTAACCGTAATTGGATTATTAACTGGGTCTGGTAAATTAGACGGAATTTTTACAGTTACTGTAGTATCGTCTGCGCTAAACAAAGAATCTGGTGCAGCAACATTGCTGAACTCTACCTTAAGAGTTGTACCTAGGTTTTGTCCTTTAATAATAATCCAATCCCCGTAAACAACTGAAGAAAGCGCTAAAGCCCTATTGTTTAAATCTGTTACAGCACTAATTGAAGGCGGTAAAGCAGCAAATTTTGTACTGTAATCTGTATAGTTTTCTTTTTTGCAAGAAAATAAAAATAGTACGGAACAAAAAGCAATACAGCCTAGTGTGAATTGCTTTAGTGATTTATTAATAGTATTGGTATACATAAAATTAATTTTAGATGATTTACCAACCAGGGTTGTTGGCAGGTATTAATGTATTTGAGTTTAGTTCACTTTGAGGAATTGGTAATAATAAATTACGGGTATTTCTCACTTTAGTAATATTATTTTGACCGATGCCTATCTTATTCATTACTTGTAAATAAATACCCCAGCGCATTAAATCGTATCTTCTAATGCCTTCAAAAACAAACTCTCTAGCTCTTTCAGCTAGAACAAAACTTCTAAATTCATCCCTAGTTAAATTTGCAGGTGCGGTTTGTGCTTTTGCTCTTGTTCGTATGGTGTTTAATGCAGTATATGCTTGTACGGAAGGTCCATTATTAATTTCATTATCCGCTTCAGCTACTATCAAGTACATTTCAGAAAAGCGAATCATGGAAAAATGTGCATCACTTCTAGAAACAGTAGGATCTGCTACGTCACTATATTTAATAGTGTATGCGCGATCATCGGTAGTTCCGTTATTAGCAAAAGTAGCACCATTAACAACCTTGTAATTATAAGACTGCCAAGAAGGATAGAAATACTTAGTTCGGGCTGCGTTATTCATCTCATAATTATGCACAACACCATTTAGGACACGAACATCGGTAGTATCGTAGTCTCTATAGTGATTATTGGTGAACCACATGGCACCTCTCCCAAAGGTTGAAAAAGCAGACATATAATTGTGTAATTCATTTACAAAAGGAGAGCCTCCTAAAGCTTGTAACTGCCACATATGCTCCGTTTTATTTCTACCAGCCTTATTCCATAAATCGGTCCAATTTGTATACAAAGAATATTCGTTACTATTAATAACTTCAAGTGCCTTATCTCTAGCTAAAGTGTAATAATCTTTTGATGATGTGTTTTCAAGTCCAGCCACAACTGTTTTAGGATAGGTGTACATGCCATTATCTGCGGCTCCTCTGACACTTACATTACCAGTTGCTGCTCCAGAAGCCATGGTCATATATGTTTTTGCTAAAAAACCTTTGGCAACAGCGCGATTAACCCTTCCAACCTCACCAGATTTTGGATCTTTTGCCGGCAATAAATTAGATTCAGCACTTTTAAAATCTGCAATTACTTGCTTATAAACATCTGCTACCGAAGACCTAGCAATACTTGCTGTAGGATCTAAGGATAAAGATTTTAAGCGAATGGGTACACCACCATATAACTGTACCAATTGAAAATAGGCCCAGCCTCTAAAAAAATAGGCTTCACCCAAAATTCTATTTTTAATAATTGGATCAATATTGGAATTAATTGCTCCAACATTTTCTAAAACCGTATTAGCTCTAGCAATAACCGTATAGCATCCTACCCATGGACCATCAACACCCCAGTAGCCTTGTGGGTTTCCGGCACCCGATGTACCTAAAAACCAATCTGCTCCTGATACATGGTCATCATCTAGCATGGTTAAATTCCACATAGGCTGTAAGTACAAATCATAGGTATACAATGCGCCATAAATAGAATTGATTGCCGCTTTAGCATCGGCTTCATCTTTATAGAAATTTTCTGGAGATAAAAAGGAAAGCGGCTTTTCTTCTAAGACCTTCTGACAAGAAAAGGTAGAAAACAATAATACTGGTAGTAAAATTTTCCAGCTATTTAATTTATTTATTTTCATATAAATAGTTTTATAAAAATTTAAAAGTTGCATTTAATCACAATATTGTATGTTCTTGAATTAGGAAAACCACCTAAGTCTACCCCAAACAATGCAGGATTATCTCCATAGCTATTTATTTCAGGATCAAATCCAGTATACTTTGTAAAAGTGTACAAATTATTAACACCCAAAGAAATTTTAATGCCACTAATCCCTTTAACTAATTTAGCAGGAAGTGTATAACCAAGATTTATATTCTTAATACGAACAAAACTTCCATCCTCTATAAATCTTCTAGTAAATGGCAATGTTCTCCAAAACTGTCTAATAGGCTTAGGCGCTAGTGCATTAGAATTATCAGCACCTTCTCTCCAAGCTCCATTAAACATATCCAGAGTAACGTTTTTTGAAGTGCCAATATTAGCATTCCATACGCTATTCATATTCACAATATCGTTACCCTGAACCCCATTTATAAATATACTTAGATCAAAATTTTTGTATTTAAAATTATTGATGAATCCAAATGTATAATCCGGATTTACATCTCCAATAACAACCCTATCTGAAACAGAAATAGAGCTTGGGTCATTATCAAAATTCCGGTACTTGACTTCACCAATCATGCGTCTAATAATATTAAATGGCTGTCCGCTATACACTAATGAGTTTCTCACTTCTGCCTCATTATCAAAATAGCCATCTTCAACATAACCATATAAAGTTCCTATTGGTAAGCCAGCCCGTTGAATAAATGGAGCGTCACGCGTAGAAATATTACTTGCAAATTGTTCTTTAACATCGCCACCTAATGAAATGATTTTATTTCTATTAAATGAAATATTGAAGTTTGTTTTCCATTGAAAATCCTTCTTATTGATAACAGTTGCATCTATTGCAATTTCTAAACCCTTATTTTCAACAGATCCTGAATTTCTTAATTGACGCTGAAAACCAGTAGATGCTGGTGTAGTAATATATTGTAATAGATCATTGGTGCGCTTTAAATAAATATCAACATGCGCATTAATACGACCATTCAGCAAACCAAGGTCTAATCCAGCATTATACGCATTGGTAGTTTCCCATTTAAGTTGCGCATTAGCTGGTCCAGCAAATACGTCATCCGCTAAGCCCGTTTGTACCACACCATTGAATGTATAATTGTAAATAGCAAGCTTAGACAAAGAAGCATAAGATCCAATACCCTGATTACCTGTTTGACCATAACTTGCCCTTAGTATTAACTCACTAATTGCATCAATTTTTTTGATAAAAGACTCCTTATGTATTTTCCAAGCAAGACCTGCCGAAGAAAAAGCTGCCCACTTGTTGTCTTTACCAAATTTGCTAGATCCATCATTTCTATGTGAAACAGATAAAATATACTTATCTGCATAGCTGTAATTTAAACGACCTAAAAAAGAGACCAAATTAGACTGGTACTTATTTGTTACAATTGGTAAGATTTGTTCTGCTGATTGCAGGTTTTCATTCTTCAAAAGATCATTTGGAAAAGTTTTAGCTTCAGCTCTTACAGAATTACCCATATTTTGCTCAAAAGTGGAAGCCGCAGTTGCAGTAAAACTGTGGTTGTCCACTTTTTTATTATAAGTCAAAATACTTTCAGATACTATGCTAGACCAATTATTATCTGACTTTAATCCCCAACCTTTAGACGCAAAGCCTTCAAATACTGTTCTAGGATAATATTGATCCCTTGTATTGGTTCCATAGTTAAAACCAATATTTTGTCTGAATTTTAAATTTTTATTAAGGGTAGCTTCTACGTAATTGGATGAAAAAATATTAGTAGCCGTAACCCTATTTAAAACATCATTTACATATATATAAGGATTTGTAATAAAATCGTCACCCAGCCCATCATATTCATCTACCATGCTAATTGTTGCAGGATAAGTTAAAGCGGAACGAACCACCCCAGCACTTGCAGCATCTGATTTATCTGTACCAGTTTTAACACCTCTAGTGGTGGAATTTGAAATAGAGTTGCTTGTTCCAATTTTAAAAATCTTACTAACATTTCTACTTAAATTAAAACTTAGGTTTATTTTTTTATATCCCGAAGTTTGAATAACTCCTTCCTGATCTACATAGCCAACTGAAAAGTTGTGACTGCCCGCATCAGATGCACCAGAAACGTTTAATGAATATTGTTGTGTAAGAGCTTGTCTAAATATTCTATCTTGCCAATTGTTATTATCTGTTTCGTATACAGAAGGATTTGTAAAGGGCAAAGAATAATTAGTGCCATCATATTTATTAGCATTCTGATATGACAGGTTTTGAAAATTAGCATACTCCATTGGATTGAGCATTCGAATTTTTTTTGAAACTTCAGCCATTCCAATTGTTACATTTAATTCAACTTTGTCTTTACCTATTTTACCTTTTCTTGTTGTGATTAAAACAACTCCATTAGCGCCGCGGGAACCATAAATAGCAGTTGCCGATGCGTCTTTTAAAACATCTATTGATTCAATATCGTTAGGATTTAAAAACGCTAGTGCATTTAGCGTTTGTTTTTCATCGCCACCTAAAGATTCTGGCGTTGTTCCACTGCTGCTATTGTTAAAAGGCACCCCGTCTATTACATATAAAGGCTCTGTTCCCCCTAAAAATGAATTTGACCCACGAATTCTAATGCTAAGCCCAGCTCCAGGTGCTCCATCATTTTGAGTAACATTAACACCAGCTAATTTACCTTGCATAGCTTGTAAAATGTTGCCTGGGTTATCACGCATAATATCTTCTCGATTAAGCCTTTGAGCAGAACCAGTTAAGTCTGACTTTTTTACTGTTCCATATCCAATCACTACCACGTCAGCTAGTGCCGAAGCAGTTGACCTGAGGGAAACAGTCACCGTAGTTTTTTTTGAAACATTAACTTCCGATGATTCCATACCTACAAATGTTACAATTAATGTTGTAGCGCCAGGTGGAAGGTCTATTGAAAAATTACCCTTATCGTTAGTTAGTGCAACAACTTTTGATTTATTAATCGCAATTGTTGCTCCATTAATTGGGGCTCCGGATTCATCAACTACTTTACCGGTAATTTTCTTTGATTGTGCTTGACCTTTAACAGCTAGGATAGCAAAAAATAAAAGAAAGAAAATGAACATTTTTCTCATATGGCAATGATTTTGTCAAATGTAAATATCTCTCTATATAAATAATGATATTATATTATCTCTTTATTGTATTTTATTACTCAAATAATACTAATTTGTAGCATATTCAGTAATATTTAATATGATATTATTTTATCACAATCATGAAAAATGACCTCCTAAAAGAAATCACACCCCTTACTAATAGTGATTGTTTTACCATATTTTCTAGAACAAAAAATGAATTCGACTTTCCCCTACATTACCACGAAGAGTTTGAGATTAACCTAATCATTAATGCAAAAGGAGCCAAAAGAATAATTGGTGACCATATAGGAGAAATTGATCATGTAGAGCTTGTACTTGTAGGGCCCAACCTTCCTCATTGCTGGACAACTCATCAGTGTAAAAACAAAGTAATTTCAGAAATTACCATTCAATTTCACAAAGACCTTATAGACGATAAATTTTTACGCCGTAATCAACTATTTTTCATCAAAGAAATGTTTGAAAAAGCTAAACAAGGCATTCTCTTTTCTAATTTTACCGCCAATTTGGTTCAAAAAAGAATCATTGAACTGGCAAACGAACAAGGTTTTTTATCGGTATTAGAGCTTCTGTCAATCTTACATGTACTGTCCAAATCCAATGACATGCAACTATTGTCAGCACAAGCTTTCAGCAATATCAATCAATCATACAATAGCAGGCGAGTAGAAAAAGTAATTGACTATTTAAACCAACATTTTGACAAACAAATTAGCCTAGCTACCGTAGCAAATTTGGCCAATATGACATCAGTCTCCTTTAGTAGATTTTTCAAACAACATACAGGAAACAGTTTTATAGATAATTTGTTAGAAATCAGGTTGGGACATGCTTCTAGGCTATTAATTGACACCCATTTACCAATTAGTCAAATTGCTTTTAATTGTGGTTTTAATAATATTTCTAATTTCAACCGTATCTTTAAAAAGAAAAAAGGATGCACGCCTAAAGAATTTAGGGAAGATTATGCCAATATTAAACGTGTATTTATTTAAAATAAATTGCATGAAATTATTATTTAAGAATTTTACTTTTCTAGTACTTTTAACCCTCTCTGGTACTGCCATAAGCCAGCCATTTATCAATGAAATCAATGCTTTCAGAAGAGCTGATTCTATTGCAAAACCGCCCCAAAATGCAATTTTATTAATTGGTAGTTCTAGTTTTACCAATTGGAAAGATGTAGCTAAATATTTCCCGGATAAAACCATTATTAATAGAGGCTTTGGAGGCTCGTCTCTCCCACATATGGTCATGTACGCACAAGACATCATTTTCAAATACAATCCTAAGCA
Source organism: Bacteroidota bacterium (assembly GCA_947460595.1). GTDB lineage: Bacteria > Bacteroidota > Bacteroidia > Chitinophagales > Chitinophagaceae > Sediminibacterium. The sequence continues at coordinate 21,338 of CANHGS010000005.1, forward strand.
AATCATTATTTATTGTGGTGAAAATGACTTAACTGGAGGCCCCTCTATAACTGCAGATACTATTTTGGAGCGCGTAAAAAAATTACACCAACTAATAAGATCAAGGTATAAAAAAGTACCTATTGCTTATATATCTATGAAACCTAGCCCAAGCAGAGAGAAGTATTTAGAGACTATGCAAAAGGCTAATGCACTAATCAAAACATTTATGGAGCAACAAAAGAAATCTAGCTATATAGATGTTTACCACAGCATGCTTGATGCAAATGGCAATATACTTACCCATATTTTTTTATCCGATAAGCTACACATGAACGCAGAAGGGTATAAAATATGGCAGGGGATTATTGCACCTTATTTGCTTAAATAATTTTGTTCCTTAGAAGTAGCTCAATTTTATAATAATTTATTTCTTTTCAGTTCCTATAAAGACTTCAAATTTATTATGAATGATTAGGATTAATAACCCGTAAATAATAGCAGATACTATTAATATGGTATTCAGTAATCCACTTACGGAAAATGACAATCTCAATAATATAGTAGAAATGATAAATCCCGAATTTCTGATAACTTTATGAAATTCATCTGTGTGAAAAAAAGAAAACAGCAATAAAATCACATCTGCAATTATTAATATTGTAAAAAACTGTTCAAAGAATACATTATTTATATTTTTAAAAGAAACAACATTATTAGTAATTGGATAAATAGTACTGATAAGCCAATTTATAAAAGAATATATAGCTACTATAATAAGTACAGGAACTAAGGATGTTGCCAATACCTTTTTTATTTTTATAAACCTTTCAAGACCTTCAATCTGCTGTTGATTTATCTTTTCGGTGCTATAACTTTTTTTACTTTTAACATAAAATAGATATATCAGAAAGAATAGTAATATAGATGCTATTAAATCGTAGGTAAACTGTAAGTCGTATTTTATTTTAAACCAATCAGACGAAAGGGATAGGGAAGAAAGATCTTTAAACAAACGTCGAATAATGATGAGTGTTATGATTTCGTATTGTTTGCAAATATAATTAGTAATCGATTTTGGAAGATAATATACCAGTAGATACACTTCATACACTAGTATAAATGAGAACGGAGTATAAATTGCAGAAATTGGATTTTTTAATAAATCTGAATGTGAATTCAGTGAAATAATTTCAAAATCAACCAAGTAAATAATAGTTAGGTGTATGATAAAACTTGCTATGGCTATTATTAAAATAACTCTTTCACTCTCTTTTTTAGTTTTATCTGATAGGAGTTTCTGATAAAGAATCTCAAATTTTTTATATAAGCTCATAGATATGGTTAAAAGGTATTTTATGAAAAAAAGGCAGTTCTAAGAAAAGTAAGGTAATCATTAAACGTAGGTTAAATGCTATATTAAGATCCTCAAAGAATTTTTGAAAAAAAACAAATCATGGAAAAAGTAGTTTTACGTTGGATGTAGTTATTTAGTAATTTATTGGTAGAAACCGAAAATTCAAATACAGGATATCCCATGGGGGCAGGATTATATCATTAATCATTTTCTTTAAATATGGTTTGACAAAGACGCTTATCAATGAAACAAATTAATAATATTTGTTAGGAAAGTCCTCATCCCAATTTCAAAAAACACTATTTTCAATAAACAAAATACTTTAGTTAAGCTCAAATCAAGGTGATTATATGCCAAAATGTGTTTGTATGGGAGCAAAGTTAAAATGTTCATTTGGCGCAGGCGCCAAAGACATGGTTGTTTTGCCAATAGGAATGGGTATGACTGGAAATACCAAACCACTCGCTACTGAAATGGATTTTATTCCTATGCTAAACATACCAGCCTTTGGTACTTGTAAATCACCGGCAAACCCAATGAATTGGAAAATGGCAGGTCCAGTACCCGTTTTTGCTCCTAGTTCTTGTATCCCCATCCCCGTAATGCCTTGGAGTCCTGTTGCCAAAAAATTGAAGATCGGCGGAAAAGCAGCCATGCTCGAATCCAGTAAAACCATGTGTGTATGGGCTGGAAATATTACTGTTGATAATCCCGGGGTAACCAATATTGAAGCAACCTGATTTTTCTTTTGTCGCTTAATTATTACGCTAAACGGAGTAAGGTTCAATTATCATTTTTTAACTCAAAGCATATTTAATAAATACAAATCAAAATAAGAAATCATGCATTACGAATTCTGATGCAGATTTGAAAATAAAAAAAATGGTTATTTTCATTATTAAATGGTTTAATCCGCTATATTCATAAAATATTTATCTGGTATATACTCTTGTTATATTAAATCTATAAATTAAGTACTTTGCATGTTTAGGCAAAGTTTCAATTATTTGATATGTTAAGTCATAAATCTAATAATCAATCTTCAAAACGAAGGCTAGATACGGTTCAAAATGATCAAATCAGCAGCAGCGGTGATGGCCAAATAGTTAATAGGGCTTTTGATGTAACACAGCGTAAACTTCAGTCTTTATCTGAAGGAAATGCGAACGGTGAGAATGTAAATTCCTTACAACAAAAGGCAGACACCCGTAGTTCAGGATTAGGTCAGATGGTGGTTCAGCCAAAAATGAAAGTTGGGGCAGCAAATGATCCTTTAGAGCATGAAGCAGATTCGGTGGCATCTGAAGTAGTAAAGTCAATCAACTCGAAAGATGGAAATGCCAATTCTGGCGTTCTAAGAAAAATTCAAAGTGGGCCTATCAATCGGAAATCAGAACAAGATAGTAATCGGATTGGTAAAGATGGAGGAGAAGTGTCGAACAATATTGAATCCTCCATCAAAAATGCCAAAGGTGGCGGATCATCCCTAGACGCAGATCTGCAAAGAGACATGGGTAACGCCATGGGTGCCGATTTCAGCTCAGTAAAAGTGCATAATGATTCAGAATCAGATCAATTGAATCATGCTGTAGGCGCCCGCGCTTTTACCACAGGCAATGACATTTTTTTTAAAAGAGGTGAATATACCCCATCTTCTCAGGGAGGTCAAGAGTTAATTGCGCATGAATTGACGCATGTGGTGCAACAGGGAGGAGAGTCCATCAAAGCAAAACATATCCAAAGAGAGGATGACGGTGATGATAGTGATTTTTCATTGAAAGGTGAATCGGGAGACGTTGAGTTTGGTGAAGATGCAGAAGTGACAACAAAAGGAGTTTCCGGTAATTTAGGAAAAAATGCTAAAGGCGATGACAGAACCGTGGCTGATGATACCGAAATGGAGAAAACTGAGGAAGTGAGTGCTGGTAAAGTTGTTACTACAGAAGTGGGATCTAGTTCTCAAGGACTTACGGAATATGGTTCGGCGGTTCAAAAAATGGTTGAAACTGATGGATCTTCTATTAAAGAGGCCACTCGCTTATTAGCAAGGGCTGGGGCATTTGGAGAGGCTAAAGCCAAAAAGACATTGGAGACATCGGGAGGAATGGTAGCTAGTGCGGAAGGCAGTGCAAGTGGATTTGCAGGTGCAGAACTGGATGCCGTTTCAGGAACAGTAATTGATGCTATTGATGGGTTAACGAAATTCGCTAAGGTATCCGCAAAATTTGGAGTAGGCGCAGATTTGGCTGGTCAGGCTAAGTTAGCTAAAGAAATTGGCGGTGTAGAATTAGAAGCTGCAGTAAAAGCTAAGCTTAGTGGATTTGCTGGAGCAATGGCTGAAGCTGGTGGAAAATTGAACTATAGCGCAACTGGAATGGCTATGGAAGGTCAAGCCTATGCTTTTGCAGGTGCTAAAGCAGAAGGTGAAGTTTCTGCTAGTTTAAGAGTTGGGGAATTAGGATTGGAGGGTATTGCAGGATTTAAAGCTATGGCTGGTGCTGAGGCAGAGGCGCAAGGAAAAATGGAATTTGGATTTGATGGCGTTGAAGTATCCGGCAAAGCCGGATGTTTTGCCGGAACCAAGGTAAAAGCGGAAGCAGCTGCTCAGTTAAGTTATCAAGGTAGGGTATTCTTGAAATTATCCGGAGGAGCTGAAGCTTCTGCGGGAGTAGGTGGAGAAGTAGAAGGTACCTTTAGTTTGAAGAAGGGGAAATTGGTTATTGGAGGTCGATTAGCAGCAACTTTAGGTATTGGTGGTGGGTTTAATGCTCAAGTAGAAATAGACTTTGGTGTAATTGCAGATATGGTTGGTAATAAGATCAGATCAATTTTGAATCGCCCTGAAAAATTAAGCGGCGAACCAATGGAGGATAGTGATCGTGAAAAAGATCCAGAAGATCAGGATAAAGTAATTAAGAAAATGAAAGATGCCGCTTTCCCATCACTAAAGGCATATGGTATGAAAAAAGAACAGCAGTTTAAGCAAGGTGGCTGGTTTGGATCAAAGAACCTTGTGAAAAAAGAAAGAATTCAGGAAATAATAGACAAAAAAATCAGAGGGCCATTTAGTGAAGAAATGAAATACCCTTTCACTGATGCAGCGTTAGAGCAGATATGTCATGAAGCATTTGGTCATCAGTATAACTCGTTAAAAATCAAATCGGGTGTAATTACTAAGTTTGATCCCAAAACATCTCTATAATTGAAAATGTACCTAATAAATGAAACATTTTTTTAGTAACAAAACACATGTCTCTTTAGAATTGCCGTTTGGTTGGGAGTTACAGGAAGAGATAAAAAATTCAGCTACTTATACTTTAGAATTCGACGAAGATTTGGAGGAAGATGAATTAAAAAATGCCGATGGTCTTCGCTTTTTCAATCCCATTTGGAGCATCGACCTTTTTGCTATGTCCAATTCAGATTCCAGCAATATTGAAAAAGCTGCCCAAGCGGTACTTGAAAAGCAGCTGGAAGCTCAACAGCTACTCACTAAGCGCTATGATTTTATTGACCAACATCCATCCATCACAATTGTATTGAAATACAAAGATCCTGATTATGGGGGGCTAGTAGGAAGGCATCAAAGTTTTGTATTAGTAGATGATGTACTATATAGTTTTAATGGTTGTATGCCTTTAGAATTATTTGAGGAAGGTGGGGTATTGTTTGAGGATGCGTTGAAGTCAGTTCGGTTTATATTTAATCATTAATAATATTTTATGAGCAGCGGAATAAAGATGGTTAGTTACTATAATGAAAAATTGTATTTATCTATCTTAGCACCAGAGGAGTGGGAAGGGCAACAAGTCAATGATCAAGCATTTAGATTGTTGGGTGAAGTTGAAAAAATACATGAAGATTTTTTTGAGGAGTATAGAGTAAACATGAGCTTTGAAAAGCGAAAGGGAACAATCAGTGGAGAAAACTGGTTTAAAACTTTTGTGGAGAAGAATAATGAAGCAATGCGCACTACCTATGCTCAATATGAATTGCTGGAAGAAGAAAATTTTACTTTAGATATTAATTCTGCGTATAGAAAACTGTACACTTGGGTAGAACCGGAAACAAAGTTTAAAATATATCAGGAACAAGTATTGATTACAGATAGTATTGACACAGTTTATGTAGTAACAGCTTCGGTATTGGAGGGACTTGAAAAAAAGTATTTACCCTTATTCGTTGATGTTATAAAGTCCATCCGAATTATTCCACAAAAAATCACATAAATGACTAACAAAAGGTTAAGATGATTGATTAGTACTTTTTTTAAATATAATATTTAGTAAGGTTTAACCATTCACTCAATTGTCCTATTTTTTTAGTATACGCCTTTAATTATGTCAAAATTCTTAGCAGAGGTTAAATGGTTTTTTGGTGCATTATTGGCCGCATGCGCGTTGTCATTCTTATTCTTATTGCTAGTAAGAATAAGCTATCAACAAAGTAATGTTCCTCCTTTTTTTACGCTTCGAAAATATTTAGTAGGGATTGCGGTGATGTTAGGTTTAGTGTATTCCATTAGATGGATGTTAGGGGCAATAAAGTCAACTTTGTTGGGATAATTATTCTTCAATTATATGATTCATAACATTGTGTCAACCTTGGTCAATCAACTAAACGAGTTTATTAGAAATGAACTTGGTTTAGCTGATGATATGGTGATTGCCTCCAACCTAATGGATATTAAAGGTGGCGCATTAATGCAAATAGAAAATAAAGTTTGCGTTTTTATTCAAAATATTGAAGAAGAAAAAATGCTTAAAAACACTAGTTTTCAAGCAAATGCTGGCATGGCCCCGCCTATGTTCATTAATATTTACGTGGTAGTAGCGGCCAATTTTCCAGAGCCCAATTATAGAGAGGCCCTTCGTTATATTTCCATGGTCATTGAATTTTTTCAAGGAAAGCCTTTATTTGATAGGTCCAACACACCTGAGCTTCCTCCTTCAGTTGATAAAATTGCACTAGAATATTACAATCAATCCATACAGGACTTAAACAACTTATGGAGTTTGATTGGAGCAAAATATATTCCATCTGTAGTCTATAAAGTTAAATTATTGCCATTCCATCAGCAGATGATTAAACAGGATGTTGGAAAGATTTTATCTGGAAAAGATTTAGGGGCAGCAAGGAAAAACTTATTAGAACAGTTGGTAGCAAGTGAATTGTTAGACGCGGTTGCTCGTAGTAAGAAAAATGAAGCTGAATCTGAATAAGGAAATAAATAATGGACCAACTTAAACAAGGATATAGAAGTAATACGCAATTTGGACTCTCTGTTCGGTTCTTTGTCATGCATGACTACTATGTGAATGGTATTTGCCGTGATTTCAGTTTCCAACCATCAACAGAAACCTTAATCAAGTTACGGAATAATCGAATGATATTTAGAGAGTTGGATGGTGGATTTGAATTGGCCATTGATATGAATCATGATTTTACCCATCCAATTTATCAAAAAGACGAATTTTTTCAATTCTTTTTTAAGAATAACAATCCACAGTTCCTTCAATATACCGATATGCCTTTTGTTTCCTCGGCCTCGCTGCTATTGGATACTGCTAATTCCTGGGGAGAATGTTTGCATGAAGGTACTACCTTGGCTTCAACGCAGTTTTTAGATACGGACAAGGATGGTTATCACGGGGTATTTCAATTGAGACATCTTCTGTCAAAACCTTTGTGGAGCAATCCTTTGCCCACCTATCAATATTATATTCGATTTGGGGCAAGAAAAGTAAAAATTCGATACATTTTTTATGGAAATAAGGATTTAGTAGATTTTTTTTCAAAATTTATTATAGAAAAAAGTCAGGATTCCGAAAAAGACATTATATTTAATTCCCCAAAACTTATACTCTTAAAAAATGGTGATCCAGCTTTTGAGTGTACTTCTGTACAAGAAGTATCTCTTAAAAGTTTGTGGGACTGTACTTTAATTGTAAAGCGCGAGAAGGGAAACGGAACACCATTTGATTATAGAAAAACACTGCCTTATCCAAAACCGGATGGGGTAAAATTTGACAAAACTATTAATAGTTTTGTCTCTGATGTATTTGTAAAACTATAATATATAATAAATGGCAACAGTTCTAGCAACCCCAGGCGTTTACATTGAAGAAAAAAGCGCCTTCGCATCGTCCGTGGTTCCAGTAGCTACGGCAGTTCCTGCCTTTATCGGCTTTACCGAAAAGGCTCAGAGGGGAACAAAGTCAATTAAAAATGTACCAACCAGAATCTCTTCTTTCGCAGAGTTCGAGCAGTTTTTTGGTGGTGCACCTAAAACCAAGTTCACCATTGCAGAAGATCAAAGTTCGGTAGGCTACAAACTAGATGTAAATGCTGCATCTCATTTTAACCTACATAGCTCAATGCGCTTCTTCTTTGCTAATGGTGGTAGCGATTGTTACATTGTATCAGTTGGCGATTATTCTAATGGAGTTAACGCCAAGGATTTCAATGATATGGCTACAGAGTCTGGTATTCCAACTTTATTGAAAGAGATGGAACCAACACTTTTGGTTATCCCAGAAGCTGTCTTGTTAAGTGAAGAAGAGTGTTTTTCTCTGCAACAAGCTATGCTGCTTCATTGTGGACATCAAATGAAGAATCGCTTTGCTATTCTTGATGTTTATAATGGGGACAAATCCCGTACATATGATGAGTCTGATGTTGCGAATCGTTTTCGTGAAGGTGTAGGTTCAAACTTCCTTCAATGGGGTTCTGCCTATTATCCATTTGTAAAAACAACAATTGTTGGTACAAGTGAGATTAATTTCACAAACATTGAAAACAGAGATACTTTAGTAGAGTTGCTTACCAAAGATGTAAACAGCGATCTAGAAGCTGGAATAATCAACGTAGCTAGAGCGGAAGCAATTAAGAATGAGTTGGCTAAAATTGCAACGGCTTCTACAACTAATGATATTTCAACATTACAAGCAACATTAAAGACCATCAGTCCTAAACTGAATGGTATCCTTAAAGATATGGTGGACTTCCTGAATGTAATGCCTCCAAGTGCAGGTATGGCAGGTGTTTACTCAATGGTGGATGCTTCTATTAACGTAGCTAAGTCTCCAGCAAACGTGAGCCTTGGTTCAGTAGTTGCTCCAACTGTCTTGCTTACTAATGATAATCAGGAAGAACTTAACCTTCCATTGAATGGTAAGGCAATTAATGCTATCCGCAGTTTCCCTGGCCGTGGTGTTCTGGTTTGGGGTGCTAGAACCTTGGATGGTAATAGCCAAGATTGGAGATATATTAGTGTTCGTAGAACCATGACTTTCCTTGAGCAAAGTATTAAAATTGCCGCTGAAAGATTTGTATTCGAACCAAATAACAGTACAACTTGGTCTACACTTAAAGCAACCGTAAACAACTTCCTAGTTAATCAGTGGCAGTCTGGTTTATTGGCTGGATTATCTCCAGAAGATGCTTTTGAAGTAAATATTGGTTTAGGAGTTACTATGACTCCCAATGATATTCTTGATGGTGTTTTACGTATGTCAGTAAAAGTGGCTATTACAAGACCAGCAGAGTTCATTGTAATCACTTTTGAACAACAACAGCAAAAATCTTAAGAAATTTCTAGAATTTATTAATTAACTCTATTTAACGTAAATAATTATGGCAGCTCCTACCGCCGGAACAGGTGAAAATCAAGACCAATTTTGGCCATTACCAAAATTTTATTTTTCTGTAGATATTGGAGACAAAACGGATATAGCATTCCAGGAAGTCTCTGGCCTTGATATTGATACAGATGTTATTGAATACCGTCATGGTAATAGCAAAATTCACTCTACTATTAAAATGCCAGGTCTTAAGAAGTATGGTGATATTACTATGAAGAAAGGCGTATTCACTAAAGACAATAGCTTCTATGAGTGGATCAAAGAAATCAGTCTCAATACATATAAGCGTCTTACAGTTGTTGTTCGTTTGATGGATGAAGATGGCAATGCTAAGATGACTTGGACTTTGACCAATGCATGGCCTAAGCAGGTTACTTCTACCGATATGAACTCTCAAAGCAGTGAATCTGCTATTGAAACCATTGTATTGGTTCACGAGGGTCTTACTATTGCAGCAGCGTAATTTTCTAGCTAATTTATAAGGAGCACCGGTATCTGTGGTGCTCCTTTTTTGTTTTTGAGATAATGTTTTAAAATGGTGGCTTAGGTAAATGACAATGTCTCCTTTAAAGACATTAATTGACCTATGGGTTATCTCTAATAGTAATGATATGGCTTCTACAAACTTTGTTTCTACTCCCACTCCCTCTTTCAACTTTTTTGTTGGAATTGATTTGTTTCAAGCAGATACAATGTTTAGTGAAGTAAGGGGTATTTCCTTTGAAATGGATGTAGAACCTTATCTGGAAGGTGGCAATAATAATACCATTTATCATCTCCCTAAAGGAAGAAAAGATTCCAAACTAATTCTCGTAAGGGGAATGTCTCCGTTGGGATCAGCATTTAGTAATTGGTGTATTCAATCCACAAATTATAACTTACCCGTAGTACCAAGAGTACTTACCATTATGTTGATGGGGCCAATTCCAAATGGAGAAGCTACTGCATCTTCTACACCATTGCATACCTGGATATTCTATAACGCTTATCCAGTAAAATGGGAGATCAGTGAGTTTGTAGCAGAAAAGTCTGCTTATGCATTTGAAACCATTGAATTTGTGTATTCCAGTGTAAGTGCGGTAGTATAAAATCAATAGAAGTATGCCTGTAGAAATTAAAGAATTAGTAGTACAAGCCAAAGCAAATACTGCCTCAGGACAAGAAGCTACTACTAATTCAAAAAAAAATAATAGTAAAGGATCTAGTGGTGGAGGCCCTTCAGCCGCTGATAAAATTACACATGATCTCCGTAGACAGCTTGTTGAAGATTGTGTGCAAGAAGTAATGGATTTAATTCAAAAGAATCGTATGATATGAGTGGAAGTTTAAGCGCATTTAGTATTAATGGATACAAATCTTTAAGTAATGGGGTAACTTCAGAGTCCATCGGTAGTTTCTCTTTACAATTAAATCCATCAGCGCTTAATGTAAACTATGTTGTAAACGATAAAAAGGGCCCTGAAGATAATGAAGAAGCAAAGTCTGCTATTGGTAATCCTACCAACCCTCAAACTTTGGCAAAAGCAAAAGAGTCAGTAAGCTTTAATTTCATCCTCGATACTACAGGGGCTATTTCCAAAATCACATCTGTTACCAGTATCCCCTCCGCTATATCTACCTTAAAAAAAATTACAGTTGATAAGATCAGTGGAACCCATTCCACCCCTTATGTTTCTGTTCAATGGGGTGCCTTTATTTTTGTGGGAAAAGTAGATTCTCTACAAGTTGATTATACACTATTTGATAATTCCGGAAATCCATTAAGGGCCCATATATCAATGTCTGTTTCTGAACACTTTGATACTAAAGCGGATTCAGCCAATAATCAAAGTCCAGATATTACCAGAATACCAACCATTAAAGAAGGAGATAGCCTAGTTTCTCTTTGTAAGGAATTCTATGATGATGCTAATATGTTTATTCGTATAGCGGAATTCAATAACATGCCTTCATTCAGAAGACTTATTCCCGGAACTATTTTAGAATTTCCCCCTATTGAAAAATAACCTTCTATGGCAACATCTGTACTAACTCCATTAAATACGTCTTCTGATCCAATTTCCTACACCATAAAGATTAATAGTAAAGAATTGGATAGTGAGTTGATTGTTATGAGGGTAGATGTATGGGGAGAAGTCAATAAAATAAGCAGAGCAACCATCTCTATTATTGCAGGTGACATACATTTAAATACGTTTGAAGAAAGTGAAATGGCCGATTTTGAACCCGGAAAAGATGTTGAAATCTCACTTGGATTTAAACAAACTAATGCCCTTGTCTTCAAAGGAGTGGTTGTTAAACATAGAATTGAAGTGCGAGCCGGCTACGAACGTTTACGAACTAGAAGTGTATTGATCTTGGAATGTGCGGACAAAGCCATTAAGATGACCATTGGCAGAAAATCCGAAATCTTTGAAAGTAAAAAAGATAGCGATGTAATCACTACCATGGCATCTACTGCAGGTCTCACCAAAACAATCACGGCAACTACTACTCAACATACTTTTTTGGCACAATATGACATGACGGATTGGGATTTTATGCTCCGAAGAGCTAAAGCCAATGGTATGGTAGTATTTAATGCTGAAAATGCCCTTACCGTAAAAGAACCGGAAGTTTCAGGCACTAGTGTGGCTACAATAACATATGGTTTAGATACCACTAGTTTTGAAGGAGAAGTGGATTCTTCCAGTCAACTGCAGGGTATGGAAGCAATGGCATGGGATTATTTTAAAGAAGCTGATGTAAAACAAACGGGAGCAGAGCCTAGTAATCTATCAAAGCCTGGTAACCTGGTTGGAAAAACTATCGGTAAAACAGCAGCACCTACTACCCTTACCCTCAATATAAAAACACCTATAGATCTCACCACTGAAGTCAAAGATCTGGCCGATGCCGGATTGGTGGAATCAAGGTTAAAACGAGTTCGCGGAACGGTTAAATTTAGAGGGATCAACAAAGTAAAACTCGGTACAATTATAACCTTGTCCGGATTTGGCGCGCGCTTTAATGGTGATGTATTAGTAACCTCTGTCCGTCATCTCATAGAAGATGGAGCGTATTCAACTACTGCTGGATTTGGACTACCAGGTAATGATCATGAGCCGGACTTTTTGGATGAAAACAATACCTGGATCAGCACCATCAAAGGATTGCATGTGGGTATTGTTAAAAAATTAGATGGTGATCCAGATCAAAAAAATCGTATTCAGGTGAATATTCCTTCACTGAAAGGAACTGGAGATGGCTTGTGGTGCGTACTTTCCCATTTTTATACCACCAATCAGGCCGGTAGCTTCTTTATCCCTGAATTGAATACCCCTGTGATAGTTGGTTTTTTGAATGAAGATCCAAGATACCCGGTAGTTTTGGGTTGTTTATACAACAGTAAAAATAAACCTAAGGAAACTTTAACTAAAGATAATTTTGTAAAGTCTTTTCTAACAAAAGAAAAACTGAACCTAAAATTCGATGATAAAGATAAAATTATAACCATTGAAACTCCGGGAGGTCATAATATTGTTATTTCAGATAAAGAAAAAGGAATTAGTATAACCGATAAAAATGGAAATTCTATTGTAACTAGCGATTCTGGAATCACCATCTCCAGCAAAAAAAGCATTACACTAGATAGCAAAGAAACCATAGAAATTAAAGGTGCAAAAGGTGTGACCGTTTCGGCATCAGGGGGCGATATTAAATTGAGCGGCAAAGGAATTACTGCTTCTGCTTCTGCAAAATTAACAGTTAAAGGAAACGGAGGGGCAGACATTCAATCATCAGCCACTGTAAATATTAAAGGGTCAATGGTTAATATAAATTAGAAAATGACAAAAAGATTTTTGTATAAATGGAAACAGGCAAATCATTTTTAGGTAGGGGTTGGTCCTTCCCTCCAAACTTTAATAAAGAACTGGGAACGGTTGAATTAGTTTCTGAATTAGAAGATATTCGACAAAGCCTACAGATTTATTTATCTACCCGAAGAGGGGAACGTTTAATGAGACTAGACTATGGAAGTTTTATTCACGAGAATATTTATGATCCTGCTAGAACTACTCAACTAAATTACTTGGCAGAACAATTACGTAAAGATATACGCAGATATGAACCTAGGGTAATTGTAAATCAGGTTGAAGTGGATGATAGTCAACGTAATGATGGGGTAATTCAGTTTAAAATAAATTATGAAGTTCAGGCTAATAATGTCCGTGACAATATTGTATTCCCTTATTATATTTTAGAAGGTACCCATATCTAACATGAGAGACACAGCTTCTAATATCAATAATCTAGCCGTTGATCTTTCCAACAAAGCGCTTAATCCCAGGTATTTTTTACCGGATGAAAGGAAGTTTAGTGATCTGATCACTTTTATTAATCGTTTATCTAAAAAAATACAATACTATAATACAGAGAATAAACAAGATGGCAACTGGTACGAATTTTTTGTTTCGGATGAAATATTTTTATTGGCAGAGATTGACAATTTTCCTTTAAATGAATTAGAGAAGCAGCGGGTTAATGCAATGATCTCGTTTGAGAATCAAAATATTATTGGTGAAAAACAACTTATTATTCGTCAGTTCTACAGCAGCATTTTGAATTTGCTGCAACACATGAATGAATGGTACAGCATTGCATCTAGATATAATAAAAATAAAACAGCTACCGCTTTTGAAAACGAATTGACCGCAGCCATTGAGTTTACTGGACAAGATATGCTGCAACGGTTGCAAGCTATTTATGCGGGTACAATCGATGATCAGCAAAATCCATTTTTTGAGTTTGATGGCTCCCGATTTGTAAACATTTGGAATAAGAACAGTCAAATTGATCCTGAGAAAATATTGGTCAATTGGGCAAGCAAAGAAGATTTGAGTCTGGCTCTGAAACAATTATTGCTGATTTATAAACCGGTATATAAAACCATGTCCACACTCATGATGCGTGCACGGGTTTTATTACAAAAAACTTTTCATCATCAATCTGATCATCAACCTCATATTGGATTGATCTTGTCGTTTTTAGAACTATACAAATACGCTCAGCAGGACCTGAACGCTATTCCCGAGCGACAGCTTAGTTTTTATTTACATAAAATATTAGGACAAGAAAAACGCCCAGAAATAGCAGACAGAATGCTTTGTTTGTTCAATATACGGCCAGATGTTGGTCCCATATTATTGCCCAAAGGAACAAAAATTCTGGCTGGTCAAAATATAGAAGGTAATGATAGGATTTATGCTATTGAAAGAGATACCATTTTAAATCATGCTCGACTTTCGGATTTACATACCTTGTTTATTTCTCGAAATCCTTTGATTGATCAAAATACCCGGTACCAATTGGTTTCTGGTATTTATCAGAAGCATATTGATCCTGAGAAATTTCCGGATCATCCTATTGCTTCACTGGGTGAAGAGCAACGCTTTTTTATGGATGAAGAGAAAACCATGGATGAAGCGAAAATTGGATTTGCTGTTGTTTCCAACTCATTGAGGTTGCAGGCAGGTCAAAGAGAGATTGTACTAACTTTTCATTTTACAGAGCAAAGTTTTCATTATCTCACTACGGTATTAATGGACATTGCTGCACAAAGAGGCATCAAACCAGATGAGACATTTTTCATAGTTTTCTCTCAATCTGTTTTTCCTGAATATACTACTGAAGATGGATGGCAAAACTTCTCACAAGTAGATATAGTGCCTCCAGAAGATTGGAGTATGCACCAGTTCTCAATTCGCCTGATTTTAACGCAGTCTATGCCACCCTTTGTTTCTTATAATGAAGAGGTTCACGCACAAGGCTGGAATGTTCACCAACCGGCCATCCGTATAATGCTCAAAGGGAATGATAGTTATCACCCCTATTCCCATTTACATTTTCTTGAACTAGATGAAATAACTATTGATGTTAAGGTAGACCAACTAAAACAACTTAACCTTATTACTAATAATGGATCTGTAGATGATTCATCACCTTTTGAACTTTTAGGCTCAACACCTAAAAAGGGGTCCTACCTCCTTATAGGAAACGATGAATTGTTTTGTAAGCAACTTACCAAATTGGAAATGGGCTGGGAATACTTTTCATTACCAACTGGTGAGCAGAGTTTGGGAGATTATTATGCTGCTTATCCTTATGAAATGGGTAACGGAGATTTCAGAATTAAGGTAAGTGCGCTAACTGACTTTAGTTTTACTCCAAGAAAAGGAGAAGACGCACAGGGATACAATTTGTTTGAGTTTGATAATGAAAAAAGTCCTTTGAATGCTTCAAAATTTTTACAGGATATAGACCTTTTGCGTTTGAAGATCCAACACAATCCAGATTTCACTATGGACGATATAGAAGAATATCATCCACGGTTGGAAGCCGGTTTTATTAAATTAGAATTAGATTCTCCATCAGTTGGTTTTGGCTCCGATGTATACTCAGCTGTATACAGTGCTGTTATTTCAAAAGGCGTAGATTTCAAGAAAGTGAAAAATGGAGAATTACTGAAAATAGAACCGCCAAGTAATCCATTTGCACCTTTAGCGCATCATTTTTTCTTGAACTATCAAGCACAAACACAACTCATCTTCAACGGAAGACGATCTTTCGAAAACAATAAAAAGGATAAGAATACCTTTATTCACATACATCCTTTTGGTAGTAATCCAATATTCGAAAATTCAACACCTTATTCGGCTGGATTCATCCCTTATTTTGAACAGGAAGGAACTATTTATTTAGGGCTTGAAAATATTGGTACAAATGAAGTAGTTAATTTGTTATTGGAATTAGTGCCCAATGATAAATGGACCTATGGAGATGGGGCAGAAGTGAAATGGTATTATTTCTCTAAAACCCAGTGGATACCTTTGAAAGGGCAACATCTGTTGTTTGATGAAACAAATGGACTGATTAACTCTGGAATTATCAGTATTGAAATTCCTTCTGATGCTTCAAAAGAACATCTTTCCCTGCCTTCTGGAAAAATCTGGTTAAAGGCTGGCGTTTCTCAAAAAGCTGAATTAGTGAGCAGACTTAAAAAGATCTATGTAAATGCAGCAAGTGCAGCCTATCAGTTTCCAATAGAAGGGGAAAACAATCACCCAATTTCTTTAGAAGCCAATACTGCAGAAGCGTTGGCGGATAATATTGATGGAATTCTATCCGTGGTACAACCGCTTCCAACATCTGGTGGTCGTGCCAAAGAAAGCCAAGGTGAATTCATTTCTCGTATTAGTGAACACATGCGGCATAAGCAACGGGCAATCACTACTTGGGATATGGAAAAAATGCTGCGTAGAGAATTTGATCAACTGGCATTTGTAAGGGCGTTTGGACATTTTGGATATGAAGAATATGTTGCACCTGGTGAAGTTGTTATAGCGGCCATGCCTAAGATCTACAATACAGATGTTTTTTATCAGCCCAAATTGAATTTAGGAGAGATATTGGTCATGGAGGAATATCTGAAAAAAATAAGTAATCCATTTGCTAAAATCACCGTGCGAAATCCTTTATTTGAATTTATTTGGGTCAAGTGTAAAGTGGTATTAACATCTAAAGAAACGGGAGCCATTTTAAAACAGCTGCACCAAGACTTACTGCATTATTTATGCCCATGGTTCTATGAAGATCCTAAATTGGCAATGACCATTCGTTCACTTAGACCTTCAGATGTGTACATGTTTTTACAAAGTAGACCATATATATCTTATATCACTGGATTTTCTTTGGTACATCTGACGATAGATGATAATGGAAAATATCATCTACAGGATACAGCCCAATCTAATAATTCTAATGACGAGATCTTGTGTACCCGACCTTGGACTGTATTAGTTCCCTTAGCTGTAAATCATATTGAAGTGATGAGGGAACCTGAATACATGGAGCCGGAACCAGCACATTTTGAAGACATGATTATTGGAACTAATCTTGTTATTGGTGGGGGATTAACGCCTCAGCCTGTAATAGATAAAATAAAGGATCTTATTCCGGATGAGGAAAAGCCTCAACCTGCAACATATAATTTCACCTTAAAACTCTAATGGTATGGCCCTGTTAAACAGACAAAGCCTTAAGAATTATTTTAAAAAAGGAAATGCGCCTACAGAGCAACATTTTATAGATTTAATTGAATCCTCCATAAATATTGTTGATGATGGAATTGCTCGGGGTGTTGATCAGGGTTTTAGAATATCTCCTATTGGTCATTCTAACCGCTTACTCTCCTTTTTCAAAAATATGCAAAAAAGAGACCCAGAGTGGTTTATCACACTGAACGAAAACGACATTCCGGGAATCGCTTTTCAAGAACAGGGGAAAGGTCCAAGACTAGTTTTAAAAGAAGGGGGGCAAATAGGCATCGGAGTTCATAATCCACGATATTCGCTTGAGGTAAAAGGAACCTTAGGTGTAAACAATAGGATTGGAACATTATATCAGGGCCAAGTTCCGGGAGATTCAAAATGGCACGATATCATCTCCGGATTAAAAGAACCTTCTGCCTTTGAAATAATGGCTACAATCAATGGTAAGAAAGGTAGTGGCAAGTATGCATTAGCGCATGCTATAGCTTTAAATACATTCGGGGGTAAATTGTCGTATGGGCAAATTAAAAAAACATCGGCCTGGTACGGTAGTTTTTTTAATCGCCTACGTTTTAGATGGGCCGGTGATTTATGTAATTATTCATTACAAGTAAGAACATGCAGTCATTATGGAATAGATGAAAGAAATGGTGACGTATTCCCAATTAATTTTCAAATTACCGGTTTATTAGAGAATCAATAAGCGTGAAACAAATAATACATAGCATACAACCTGGCGAACACGAGAATCCTGGATTAAGATTTAGCGATCTTTTTGAGGAGGGTATCAAACTTGCACAGCAGTTCTCTGGTGATCATTGGACGGATTTCAACTATCACGATCCAGGAGTGACCATGCTGGAATATTTGATATATGCCTTAATGGATCTTTCCTACAGATCCAAATTACCTATAGAAGACTTATTTTTAATTGGAACTGATAAGTTCGATAACGAAAAAGAGAACCTCTTATACGCTCCTCATGATATTTTTCCTACAGATCCGTATACATCAGAAGATTATCGTAAGATGATTATTGATCGAATCAAATTGGTTAAAAATGCATGGGTGAATCCAGTTTATAGTGATCCTGCGGGTCATAAAGGATTGTTTGAAATACTGGTACAAGGTCATGATGATATGGATGAATCAAGTGCGGCAAAACTAGATCAAGAGATTCGTGAACTCTTTCATCAACACCGCAATCTTGGTCACGACTTGAGCAGTCTTAAACTATTGACCAATATTCCACTTTCTTTGGTAGGTGAGATTCATCTAGAAGTAGATGCAGTTGCTGAATATGTAATGTCCAAGATTTTCACTGAAATAGATAATTACATTAATCCAGAGATTAGAATGGAAAATCCATTTGATCTGCTAGCGGAAGGTGTTGCTCCTGAAGTAGTTTTTCAAGGGCCCAAACCTTTGCATGGTGTGATTCATGCGCAACAACTCAAGCCTAAAACGGATGCTGTATTTGTTTCTAGGATCAGAAATATTATTGCACATATTGATGGAGTAAAATCTGTAGGACTGATTCAGGTTTTACGAAGAGGATTGCCCGTTCATGAAAATTTAATTTCTTTTGATGCGGAAACATTTCCAAGTATTGAATTTCAAAGCCTGCAACATGATTATACACACCAGCTGAAATTATTTAAGAATAATATTGAACAGGACATAGATTCTGTAACTACACAACAATTAATTGATTTTGACCTTGCAGAAAGAAGAACGCATTATATGCGTAAAGTAGAATATAATAACATACTTCCAAAAGGCAAATTTTCAAAAGATCAATTAATTGCACACTATGCAGTGCACAATGAATTTCCTGAAAATTATGCCATTGGCAAGTTGAGTCAGCCCCAAAATGCAACGGCTACTCGCCAGGCACAGGCCAAGCAGCTTAAAGCGTATCTCTCTTTCTTTGAACAGGTAGTGGCAAATCATTTGAGTCAACTCACCCATATGCGAGAGTTGATGTCTATATCATCCACATTGGATAAATCTTATTTCACGCAAATTCCAACGGATATAAACAATGTGCAGGAGATTTTTATAGATCCTATTCCATCTCACGAGCAGTTTTTAAATGATATCTCCAATGATTCTGCTGAATATATTGACCGTAGGAATAGGATGTTGGACCATTTGTTGGCAAGGTTTGGAGAACAACTTGATTCAGAGATTATTAGTAAATATAAAAACGTTCATGGAAAAAATGTGGATGAAGAAATAAATAAAGAAATCATCCAGACTAAAGTAACGCTTCTGCAGAACATCATTTCATTATCCAAATCCAGAAATATATCGTTTAATTATTTATCACAAAATACCTGGAACAGTAATAATATCTCCAAATTGGAATGGAAATTATTCATTTCTCTTAATTTTCGTCATCATACCAGAAGAAGTTTGGTAAATCCATTGCTAGAACGCTTGCAAATGAGGCGTTCTGTTACCGGCAATTCTAGTGATTGGCAAGAGAAAAAAATTGAGATAAATGAACTAGGCAAAGTAAAAGTTTTGAAATTAGAAAAAGCCAGATATCTATCCGAAGAAATAAGATTCCCTGATATGGAATCGTCTTTTGTAGGAAGGCTTTTTGCACAAGGAACCAACCCTAAATATTTACGTGTTGTTTCAATGCAGGAAAAAGGAGTAAATAGTTTTGCGATATTATTAAGAGGTCTTGATTCAATGCCAGATTTAATTGTTTTTCAACATGATGAACAAGTTATCTGTGAAAATGTAATGAGCCGTTTTGTTTCTTCTATTAGAGAGATTAGTCTAGAGTGTGAAGGATTTCATTTAATTGAACATATTTTGTTTCGTTCACTCTATCCAAAGTTGTTTATTTTCTCAATAATGGATGCGAATGGGGAAGTCCTTATGAAAGGTTATCAGCCCGGAAGTATTGAACAACAAACATTACTAGCAGATGAACTTCCTGTAATTGGTTCAAAAATGGAAAATTATAGTGTTACGTCTGAATCAGATAGTAATCTATTCAGTGTTGTATTATATGATGCCAATTATCAACCCGTAGCCAAGTTAACAAAAGTGTTTCACTCAAGAGTTGGGGCAGAGAGCGAATTAAAAAAAGCAGTAGCATATCTTACTAAAATCCTTGAACGAAAAATATTGTTGGAACAAGTTTTGGAGATCAATAGTAGTAATGGCGACACAATAGAAATGCCACAAGATTTTGATTTCTCTCATGCAATGAGCTTTATTCTACCAAATTGGCCATCTCGTTTTGGCAACGACGAATTTATACAACGATTTAAAGGTTTGATACGGGAGAATATTCCTGCTCATTTTAGTGCAGATATCTATTTATTAGATCCTGAATCTATGTTCCGCTTTGAAGAGCTTTATATAAAATGGCTTAAAGCAAAATCGTCGCAGGAAAAGGACATAGTACTGGTGGATCAGCTTTCGGTTCGGATTATTCAATTATTAGTTGAGTGTAAAAATAACGGATTTCTGAAATGAGGCAACCTCATATTATCCAAAAGCAGGTATTCAAAATAGATATTGAATCTGAGTCCGAATTCAAAACGGTAAGTGAACAATTAATGCATCTTATGAAAAATGAGTTGCGTTCATTTATTGATGAAACCCTTAGTGCTGAGGTTGGCCAAAATGAATTTATTCAGATTGATCAAATGGAGCTGGATCTAGGAACATTAAATCTTCATAATTTAAGAGAAGAAATAATAAGAGAATTTAAAACCTATTTCCCAGTATTAATTAAAAAACAAATAGACGCATTTCGGAATCAAAAAAACAACAAGATTACTGCCGCTTCTAGAGAATTCCAAGCTCTGTTATATTTCATAGCCTATGGAAAGCAAGTATGGTGGATGTCTTCGCATACTACAGCAGTATCTTCTTTACATTCCTACCTGCAAAAAACAAAAAGAGCAGGGTTGGTTAGATTGTGGACCGGCTTTTCAGAAGATCCTGTAAATAGATTGCGTCTGCTTAATCTAATACAGATAGATGATCTATTAACCATTTACCTGTCAACAAGTAAAGGGGTGTATTATAGTGACAGACAAAGTTGGCAATCCATCATCAATTTTCTAAATGAACATTTATCCTCTATTCCAGGAAGAGGACGCGTACATGCGATTATCAAAGAAAATTTGATCAACTTTATATTGAAGTCTTCTTCCATAAAAAATGATGATCCTCTTCAATTTGATATGGTCTCTTTATTACTTGGAATTTCTTTAGAAAGCATGCCACCTTCGGTAGTTTCACGTATTCGTTCAGCTTGCCAACGTAATTACCATAAAGAGTTTACTAGTTCTTATTCTATTTCATATAGCAGTCTGGTCAATCAGTCATTTATGCCACAGGGGATGCTCGAGATTCCTATTTTAGTTGATTTTAAAATATTTCTGGAACGTGGATATTTGCCTAGGGCACTTCATGAAAGAGGATATACTAATATCAATGAATTGTTTCAGTATTTATTAAAACATCATTTGGAAGAAGTAGGCTTGTTGCTAAAAGTGTTAGGCAAAAAGAGTATGGTTAGAGCTAGATTTCTGGAGAGAATATCTCAAGATAATATTACTCTATTCTTTAAAAAAATAGCACCAGAAAAAGCGTCTCTGTTTGATTGGATCACACAAGCATATGTTTCTGTGCAGGAAACATATAAGCCCATTAACCAAACGAATATTCGAGTTGTTAAATCCATCAACGAAATTACGTTTGATATTTACACAAAAGAAAACTTGAACAACCTTAGCAATGAAGCATTTTTAGAAATGCATTTTCAGCGAATGAGTTTAAAGTATAATATTAAAGCATCGGTTTTATTGGGGATGGTAATTGAATCTATTTATAAACAATTAAAACCTAAAAAATCTTCCCTCCCATTTAGCGTTGTTATTCTGGAAAAGCTTTATGAAAAAAAAGCAGGTCTAAAATTTAATGTAACTAATATATCAGTTTTTTTAAGTAAAAGTAAAATTGAAGAGAATTGGAACAATAAAACGCATAAAGGTTTTGTTATTCCTACTTCAATACTAAAAGAACTTTTGGAATTAAAGAAGTCAGGTCTTTTGGGTAAGTATACGGCTAAACTAAATGCTATTTTGCATAATGTGTTAAAGCAACGTAAAGACACAAAAGGTCTTGATGAAGTTCCAGTTGAGAAAATTTTTTCAAGGTTGGCAGAACTATTACAGGTTAACGAAGCATTTTTGAAAAATATATTGTTAATCAATAAAGAATTAAATAAAAGTTCAAGCAGTCTTTCTGGTCAAACATTGTTGACTTTGGTTCAAAAAGAGGGATATTCTTCTTCCTCTATTTATAGCAAAGAGCTTTTAGAGCACCTGCTTTATTTTAGAGATGAATATGAACCAAAAGAAATTAAAAAGCTTATAGAAGTTTATATTTCTGAAAGAAAAATATCGCTCAAACAATTTGAACAATTAGTCCATATCATATTCAAAGAAAAAAGTAGCCAAATCATTAAAGCGCTTGAGGTTTGGTTCAAAAGCAATATAACCAACTTTAATGGAGAAATTCAGGAAAAGCTTCAATCCAGATTTATTCATTTGGCCCTTCAGTTTGCAGATCCGCATCAAAATTTAAAGACAATTTTTTTGAGTTTGCCAGAAATCTTGCAAGAAGATATTCAACTTAAGATACATTATCCAGAGGAGATTAAACAAGTTTTCAGCGATGTGTCAGTCTTGAATTTTGAAGGCAAAAGTTTAAAAAAGAAATCACCTGTTTTTATTAAAGAAAAACAATTGCTTGCTTTCTATTCTATTATTCAATTGGAACTAGAGTTAGAAGGTATTGTGAATGATGCTTTTTATAAAAATGTAATTTATAGTTTTGATTTACTCAGAGGGAAATATCGTAAAGAATTCATAGACATACTAAGAAAATATAGTATTATACCTGAGTTTATTGATTTTATTAAAGAAGAGTCTAATCTTCCTTTATGGAGAGCTATAGTTTACATAATGCCAGAGACCATAACCAGAAAAGTTGTTGAATTGGCAAAATCCTCTGAATTCCTGTTTTCATTTTTATCAATTACTACTGTTTCAAGAGAAATTGTTCAATCATTTATTTTATCAAACACAATATCTTTTTATTTTTCATTGCCGGAAGATATACCGGATAGTTATTCGTTTTTTATTCATCTTATATCTCAGGCAGAAAAAGAAGGAATTTTATTAGACATGCCGGATTTAAATGAGATTAATGTATCCAGTAAATCTTGGATCTCCTTTTTACGTGATATAAAAAACCAAGGAGGAAAGAAAAATTTATCCTTAAAGCAAAAACATCCTGTTACTTTTTTAAAGATTTTAAACGATGTTAAGAATTGGCCTTCTGAACACCTTATTCAGCGTCCTATTTTATCAGCAATTGAAGTAAAAGCACATTCTGCTTATTATATGCTACAATTTGTTTTAAACAACTATGCTTTTCCTTCTGGACATCCGTTTGAAAAGGAAGACATTAATAAGAATGTAGCTTATTTCAGAGATGTATTTACCAATCAGCCGGCATTGTTGATGCAGATTCAGCAATCAATCAAAACACCGAGGCAGCAAAAGTTGTTCAATAAATGGATGGATGCAAAGTTGGCTGGTACATTTTTAGCGTCTTTTTTTAACGAAAATATCCAAACCATAATACAGAGTCTACAGTTATGGGTAAAACGTTTTACTTTATTGAACGAAGATTCATTTGTTTTAGAACTTGTTGCGTATAATTTAAAAACAAGAAAACGAAAATCATTCCAAGAGCATATTGCCTATTACTTAATCGAAAAAACGAATATTAATATATTAGATATTCTAATGGTTTTAAGAGAATTAGATTCAGACCTTAGCCTTTCGATTCTTGAAGAACTTCCTAGTACAACAATCACCTGGAAAAACATAAGAGCTCTTTTACAGATTTATATAGTCAATCAACCAGAGCGGTTTAAGTTCATAGATCAGTGGCGAATCATTTTAGATGAATTTCCACATCAGGTTACAAATCAACAAAAACTATTTGTATTTATTCATTTTATTAAAGATGATATTACCCAAACTACAAAACTTGCCATTAGTAAACGAATCATATCTTCTATTCCTTTCTTAGACAAGATTTCAGCATCGGATGCCGTCACTATACTTGCATTTCTATACAAGGAAGGCGTAGATATTGATGAATGGTTTGGGTCAAATGCTGGTTTAAAGACTTCAGATGATGTGTCATATGAAGTCTTAATTCCTTTATTCATCAGTAAAAATATATCATTTAAATCTTTTTCGGCTATAACGGAGCAGGTAAAAGTAGCCCTCCAGCTAACTACTACGCCAGATTTACTTTCTTCTTCCAGATTGGATAAATTAACGTTACTATTAGCGCATTACAAGGAAGTGGATTTGATGGAGACGGCCTTATCTTTATGGTCAAAAGACCAGCTAAAAGATTTTCCATTCTTATTTGCCTCAGCCCATTATAATACTGAACAAACTATTTCTTTGATTCAAAAGAAATGGTCTGGAATTCATATACAAGTATTTAATATTTGGCTAGTTCTATTACAAAAATCACCCGTTTCAATTACCGAGTCTACAACTATTTTCTTGTTACGGAAAATGATGGCCTTGCAACAAAAGAAAATATATCAGGCAGAGTTATTACATGTTCAAATATTTTTAGAAGTGATGCAGTTGATCTCTATAAAAGATCAGGACATTTTTGCTATAGTTATTCATATGCATCCATATGTATCAATGGATATTTTGCTTCAGCAAGAAGTATTTAATTGGTTAAACAACCATATAAAAGATTATAATTCATTTTCTATATTATTAGAAAAATTAGATCCACTAATTAGTAAAAAATGGCTTAATAAAATTAATCAATTTGAAAGTATTTTAGTTGAAGAAATTGATTCTTTAGGAATGGAGAAAAAACAGATTTCGCTCATTTATCAGGATGAATTTTTATTTGACCGAATTCAGTCTGCTATAGTTCCGGAAGAAGTTCGTTCCTGGTTAGACACCGGTATTATTAATCCTGCAGACCAGAAAAAGATTAAAAGCATCTTATTAAATCAACCTGTTATCTTCTTTTTGAAAGAAAGAAATGTTCATCATCAAGCTATTTTAAAAATTGCAGAATGGGTCAATTCCATTGAACTAAATCGTCAATTTCAATTACTACTAAAGGCAAATATCAAATCAGCAGCAGTTAGTAATTACTTTCAGCAATTACTAACTGCTTTCTTTGATAAAGCTGATAGACAAACAACTACTCAGTTCATATTGTATTTCCATAAATTAATTCAACAAAATAGTTCTTGGAATAAATCAGCTTTCTGGGAGAAATTACTGGAGGAGACGGCTCATCTTCCTTCTATGGAAAAAGCCCTTATACAAATAGTAGCTACTGGCAAAATGGTTAGACATTCCATTTCTTTAAAAAAGATTTTAAAATGGCATTTAGCAAAAACTACTATAAAAACGCTCACACCTTTGGCAATCTTGGAGAAATACGTAATAGGTGACTTTCAAGACCTACAAAATAGCAACTTATCTGCAAAGGATATCAAGAAATCCATTAAAGCTGTTTGGTTGTCATCCAACAAAAATTTCCCTTATCTAGTTTATAAATTGAGTAGCCATGAGTTGTATAGAAAACATTTTGTTGCGCTCATGCAAGAATTTGGGGAAAAACCTATTCTGGCTAAAATACATCCTAAATTAATGGCTGATTGGCATTTGTTGGAAACAATCATTTATAATCAAACCGGTATTTCTGTTTCACATTTATTAGGCATAAAAACAAAGGAAGACCTCTGGGATATGTTATTGTACATCTGGTCAACCAAAGGTTTCAAGATCCTTAACCCCATGCAGTTGTTGCGAGAAGTGATTTTAATGCTTATTCCAAAAATGAATGAACAGGTACTTCAAGATCTTCGCGCTTTTAATGTTAAAGACCTAATTTATCCTGAAAAAGAATTTTGGAAGCGTCTATTAATAATTGTGCCTGAATTTAGGCCAGAAGAAGAGAGACCCAAAACATGGAAGAAAAAGAAGGAACCAGAACTTGATCTGCCAGATGAAGAGGATGCCATTAAAGGTGTTACAATACAAAATGCCGGATTGGTTTTGCTATGGCCGTATTTAAACAGGTTTTTCAAATTTTTGAATTTAGTAGACCCACAGAATGTTTTTATAAATGATGCAGCATTAGAAAGAGCCATTCAGCTTACTCAATATTTAGTGAATTCTCAGACTGAGATAGATGAGCAAGGTTTGATGTTGAATAAATTATTGTGTGGTGTTGATTTCAAGTTCCCTGTAGCGTCTAATTTTGAACCTACTCCCGAAGAAACGTCACTTTCCAGAAAAATGCTTCAAGGAGCGGTTCAGAATTGGGAACAAATGAAAAATACCCGACCAGAAACATTTCAGGAAACATTCTTACAAAGAGAAGGTAGGCTCTACCTAATGGATGACCGCTGGGAGTTGGTGGTTGATAAAAAAGCTTACGATATGTTATTAGATACTTTACCTTGGAATATTTCAATGATTCAATTGAGTTGGATGTCCAAAAGATTGGTAGTAATTTGGAGGGGAAAATGATAGAAATTAAAAATAGTACAACATTTATTCAACAGGAGATTGACTGGTTTTCCAGGGTTTTGGATGCTCGTATGGAAAGTTATTTTCAAGACCAGGAGTTCTCCATTTTTACTATGCCTGCTCCAACTGTTCAATTTGATTCCAGTACCTATGAAAATCTGGTAATCCGCTTCAATATGAGTTTGGAAGAACGCATTGCGTTGGTTATGTCTTTGGTAGCACATGTTCAGCCTTCAGTATTAGATCGGTTTTTTATCCAGAATAAGTCTATAGGTCGCATCTTTTCTGAGTTTGGCGGTATAGATAACAGCATGCACCGAGGGTTTATACCCACTGGTGAGACAGTGAGTTTTGTAATTGCAGGAAAAGATATTTATGTTAGAAATAAGGTAGCTAAGCTATTTACTGAAAATCATTTTTTCCGCAAACAGAATATTTTACGACTCAATTATAATGGCACACCTGAGACTTTTTGGTCTGGGAAACTGACCATCTCTCAAGAATATTTAAGTTATCTGGTTAAAGAAGAAATATTTGAACCTGAATTTGATGCTCAATTTCCTGCGGCTAAAATTCACACATCACTGAATATCAATGATTTAGTATTGAGTCCTCAGGTCATGGAAGAAGTGTTGCATATTGAAACTTGGATGGATCATCAAAAAGAATTAAGCCAAAACCCCCATTTAAGTAAACGATTTAAGCGCGGATATCGAGCCTTGTTCTATGGCCCGCCCGGAACTGGTAAAACGCTTACCGCCTCTTTATTGGGATCCAAACATAAAAGATTGGTGTATCGCATTGATTTATCCCAGATAGTTTCAAAATATATTGGCGAAACTGAAAAAAACCTAGCTAACATATTCGATATAGCAGAAAACAAAGATTGGATCCTGTTTTTTGATGAAGCTGAGTCTTTATTTTCCAAAAGAACAGATGTTGGGGACTCTAAAGACAAATTTGCCAATCAGGAGACCTCTTTTTTACTTCAACGTATTGAGGATTTTGACGGATTAATCATATTAGCTACTAACTTAAAGCCAAATATTGACCGGGCTTTTACCAGGCGTTTTCAATCAATTATTAACTTTACTATGCCACTTCCAAAGGAACGTGAACAACTGTGGGTAAAAGCACTGGAGCACTTGGAATTGTCGGATAATATTAAGATAGCCGAATTAGCAAGAAGATTTGAAATGGCAGGTGGTGCCATAAACAATGCTGTTCAATTTGCGTGGCTGCAATCTAAAAAAAGAGATAAAAAAATCATAACTGACGAAGACCTGATTTTAGGCGCTACAAGAGAGCTAGGGAAAGAAGGAAAATCATCAAAGAACTAATATGTTTCAATATTTGTATTGGCCAAATGACTGGGGAAAAGAGATTGCATTGCAACTGAGGAGGTCGCAGTTTCAGGTATTAGTTATAACCGATAGCAAATATTTTGATCTTATAGAATCTGAATTGTTCCGTTTTCAAAATAGGGGTGGTCATGTAGAACTTATTGCGTGTTTGTATTCTTGGGAAAAAACGATTAAACGAATTAATGCCTTAAAGCGATTGGGAAATGCAGGTGGCACCATAGGACTGATATCATTATCAGACTTAACAACTCCCCCCCCTAATTCTATTGTCTTAGACAAAACTAGGCTTATTAGTGAAGCGTTACTAGACCAAACGGAATTGCCACGGGAACTCATTTTTCAGCAGGAAAAAATCTGGATACAATATTTTGAACGCGCTGAACAAATGCAACCATCTTCGTCTGAAGTACAAGTGCATTTTCAGATTCAGCCCATTTTTGTAGAGCCAGGAGAAATGGTTAAATTATATTGGGAAGTTCATAACGCTGATTTTGCTGAGATAGAGCCTGGCATTGGTGCCGTTAAACTAGAAGGTCAAATGGAAGTGCCTGTGTTTGAAGACACCTTATTCAGGTTAAAAGTAGGGAATACTAATTCTGTGCGTAGTAAATCAGTATTCATTAAAACAGCTGTACAAAAGCATATCCGTATATCCTTATACGTTTTGGACCCTGTTTCAAAAGTGTATATTCCTCTTGAATCCAGTAGTGATCAAGGTCAGGTATATGCTGTATTTGCGGGAGATAAAGTAAAGGTTGAATGGTCTTCTTTGCCTATGGGTAAATTATCGGAAGCTAGATTGGGCGATATTTCTAATGAAAGCTTCATTTACTTGGAAATATTTGCAGACGAGGAGTTTGTCTTTACATTACGAACCATGCACGATGACTTTATAGAGCGAATACAGATCTTAACGGTTAATAATGAGAATAGAATTATCACCAAACCGCTTGTATTAACAGAATCATTTCAAGTATCGGAAATAGAGGTTCATGAGCAAAAAGGCAGTACATTTAGTTTAAATCAATTGTTTAAAAAATTGTTGAATCTACTAACGAAACGGAAATGAAAAAAGTACATCCCTTAACCGGTTGGTTCATTTTCTGCGCTGGTAGCAGTATAGATATATTGAATCAATGCCCCCGTTCTGAGTGGATCAAACATACTGGAATTGGTGTTACAGTATTTTTTACCGGATTACTGGCAATTTTATCCTCATATTATGCCTTTCAATTAATTTTTCCTGGGCTTTGGATCAGCCTTTTCTTGTCCTTGGTTTGGGGTACTATTATCTTCAATTTAGACAGATATATCGTTTCTAGCTTTAGGACCAATCAAACATCAAAGAAAGAAGAATTATTTCAAGTTATTCCAAGGATTGTGCTAGCGATTGCTATTTCTATAGTCATCTCAAAGCCTCTTGAAGTTGAAATTTTTAAATACGAGATCAATCAGGTATTAGAGAGTGATAAAATAGAGTTATCTGATTCATTTGCACGTAAATACAATCGAGAAGTGGATCAATGGGATGGAAAGATTGCTGTACTGAAAACAGAACTGAAAGGATATTTTGATATCAAAGAAGCATATTATAAAGATTATATCTGCGAATGTGATGGAACCTGTGGAACCGGAAATAAAGGAAGAGGCATTGAGTGTTTCACTAAAAAAGAAAAATACGAATCATTTAGTCAGGAATTCATTCAACACAAAATACGAATTGAAAAATCGATACAAATTATAGAAAACGAAAAACAAAAAATTGCTGCAGGGTTTGAAAAAAATAAAGAAACTATTGAAAATAGCTTTTCGTTTGGATTTTTATCAAAACTGAATGCACTAAATAAATTAGATAGCCTTGCTTCACTAGCCATTACATTACTTCTGGCATTAATAGAAATAACACCTATTTTAACTAAATATTTTGCACCTAAAGGACCATACGATCATATGTTACAAATGGGTGAATATGAATTTAAGGTAAAATATGTAAAGTCAGTTTATCAGAAGAATCTGGAGTTTTTTCAAATGTCAGCATTTACTAACACTTCGTCTACAAAGCCGCAAGAAAAAACGGATTCTTACAATGCCCAGCAAGCTGCTATTGAACGATATCGAAAATTAAAAGATCAACTTAAACAAAACAATCAACCAAAGTGAAACAAATAGTTACATACACAGCTTATTTAGTGTGGTTATTTTGTCTTCAACCATGTCAGGTATCTGCCCAAGGTGTAACCTTGCCAAAGGAAAAGCCAATGTTTTTGCAGAAAGATTCAAAAGAAATAATTGTTGAAAATTTTAATTCCCAAAAAGAGTCTATCCTTAAAGCGTATTTTCCTGATTTCTCATCTGAATCAGAAAAATTTACTGTAAATACCACTATTAGAGATAGTTTGAATGGTTTACTCAAAGACAAAGCAGGGCTGAAAATTGGCTTAGATAGTTTATCTATCTTAAAGCATCTTGACCTAAATGAGAAAGAGGAGCTTTACCTTGCTAATATTATCTTTTCTATAAACAGACTTGGGGCTTCAAAAAGTTTGAATTATGTAATTAAAAAAGGAGATACTATCCGATTCAGTTATGTTATTCAAAAGGGAGCTGGATGGGATGAATTAGAAGTGTTAGAAGCTAAAGAAGTTAGATACAGTTTTTCAAAGTCACCCAAGAATATTGAGCAGAAGGGTGAGTTTGTTGCTGCTGCGGATGGAATTATCATATTTAACCTTACTAACAGAGCACTTACAAGGTCTAAAGGAAAATTAGTGGTTTCCAGAAAGGAAATGCAGCCTAAATTGAGTTTTATATATAGCAAGGATACTATCCACAATGTAATTAAAGAGATAAAAAAATTACAAGATACAATTGCAGAAGTATTGGCAAAGAAGAACTTTAGTATTTCTTCAAAAATGGATATTACTCAAGCAAACAAGGTAAAGCTTACTATTCCAGTACCCCCAGACAAAATGCCAATCGCAATTGCATACTGGTTTGGAATCAATGAACAAAATAGACTAAAATGGAAGGAATTGAATGACGCGGAAAAAGGCCATTCCATTTTAGAAAAATTTATAGAAAAAGAAATATTCCGAAATGGCACTTTTTATCTGCCTGAAGAAAGTGCTTCTGATCTTATTCTTACTTTGAAAGATTCAAAAGGTTCTAGCTTGAGAGATCCCAATGGAACATCTAAAAAAACCACTTATGCAATGCCAACCTTAAATCATAAATGGAATTATGCTTGCTTTAGTATTCAAAAAAATAGTTCCTTGCCCAATGAATTCATATTAGAGGTGCAAAATAACTCTTCCTTATATGCTAGTGTAGCAGACTTTGAGTTGATTGGCCTTTTTTTAAACGATTATCAGGCAGAAGTTGAAACAGTTATTACCTCTTATAAAGAATATTTAACCATAAAGGCTATATGATGCAGTTTCAAAAAATTCTTTTTATCAGTTTGTTTTTGATCATATTGATGGGGTGTAAAGAATACTCCAGATTAAAAACAGGTACCCGAAGAGTTACCTCTGAACTTTCCATGCTCAAGAAATCAGGAAAATTTTTACAGGGCATGGGAGCAAAAAGTAAAGATGCTGATACGTCTAGTATAATGGAAGCGCCCATCAGACAAAAAAGTATTTTAAATAAATACGACTATCTATATGATTGGTTGAACGGGAAAAATTCAACTTTACAAGCCAATAATTTCCAATGGGATTCAGTAAGAAAATCGTACATCATTATTGATTCTTCTTCCAGAAAACTTAATCCAAATGTAGAGGTATTTGGATGGCATCCTTATTTTATGGGAGAGCTATGGAAAACATATCCATATGAATTACTTTCAACAATCTCCTTTTTTTCATATGCAGTTGATCCTGAAACGGGTTCATTTAATAACCCGGAACAAATGACACAGTGGAGAGAGATTGGAATGGTTGATTCCGCACATGCCCATAAAAAAAGAGCATTGCTTACTGTTTCGTGCCATGGGACTAAACAAGCCAATCGTTTTCTTGACAATAAACTTGCTTGGACAACCTTAGCAGATTCTGTAAGTAGTCTATTATTAGCAAAAAAAGCAGATGGCGTAGAACTGGATTTTAGAGATTTTACAGAAGATAAGCGTCAGGCCTTTATAGATTTTGTTCAGGATTTTAGAGGAAGAATGGAAAAGCAACTGGTAGATAACCCCTTCTATTTAGCCATAAGTTTGCCTGCGGATAATCAAAATCGTTTATTTGATGTTACTGATATTCAAGTTCATGCTGACGCCTTAGTGATCAGAGGCTATGATCTACATGAGTTAAACCAAGAACAAGGATACGCTGCGGTAGCTCCTTTGCGCGTTGAAAAAAATGATGGTTTTAGTCTTGAATCTATTGTTACCGATTATCTAAACGCTGGAATTGACACGTCAAAAACAATTCTTGCTCTACCATTATATGGGACGCAATGGAAAGGTGCAACCAATGGTAAAGACTATTATGAAACAAATTTTGATAAAAAAATCACTTATAGAGAAATTAAAGAACTCTACAATCCTTTAGATACAACCTATGAATTGTCTGCTACTTTGGATCCTGTAATGATGACCAATTATTATATTCTAGAATTCCCGGATAATACCAGTATGGAATGCTGGTTTGATGATGATTATACCCTTGGAAAAAAAATGAATTTTGCACTTTCGCGAAAATTTAAAGGGGTAGGCTTGTGGGCATTAGGATATGATAATGGCCACAAAGAAATCTGGGATTTGGTTCAGAAGAAATTTACCACCGACACATTAGTAGTTACAGATCCTATTTTAGAAATTGAAGGCTATCCAATTAAAGTGGCTTCTTTTATAGATAAACATTACAATTTGTTTTTAACAGCTGCTATTTTATTAGCATTATCTTTTGTTATTGCACTTTTAATTGCATTTTCAGATTGGCGTGTTCGGGATGCCATTTTTAATAATCAATTCAATCATTTTATTTTCATTCTGCTTTCAACTCTTATAATAATGCCTATATTGACGCTAGTAGGAATTATTGGAAATGGTAAGTGGCAGTTGGTTTTATCATTCCTAACAGGCATTTTTGTAGGCTTTGTTATTCTGCAATTAAAAACAGTATTAAGTTTTAAACGTCCTTAATATGGGTAAAAAAATATCAGTTGAATTAGGCTTCTTTATCATTAAGCTGGCAATAGCCTTTTCATTACTTCCTCTTATATTAACCTGGTTTGATTTTAGATCATCTAAAAGCCAGATTAACAAAGTTGAACAATTATTCTTAATAGAATTCATTATTATAGCCTTGTTTGTTTCACTGATTGTCTTATATGTATTACGATTCCTCTTATCTATTTTGCTAACTAAACTAGGCGTTGGAGGGAAGCCTCAAAAAGCACCTTAAGCAATTAATCTAGATACTATAATTGAACTAGAATGTTCAGGAAATACCGCTGTCATCCATTGATTTCCTTGTTGATTTTTCTGAATATCCAGTCCTTCCATAGCGGCACGCAGATATGGGTGTATGAGCATCATCAATAAATTTTCGGGCAATTGCTGTAAAATTTGATCGAGCGTTGAAAGCCTACCTTTCATTTCTTCAATAGTTGCTTTGTTGAAGCCGGTACGCTCTATATAATCAGAGAAATGAATAGATTTATGTTGAAAAATATAATCGTGAGCCAAATGCTTCATGTAGGGTTCAGTGGAGAATCCAAAAGCTGGAATTCTTTCTTTTAAAGTATTGCTATCGCCGATTCCTATCCAATCTCTAAGTGCAATATATCGGGTGAATTCACTAAGTTGCATAGCATTCTTTCCAAGTATGGAAAGAAGTCTTGCTTCATGCGATAAAAAAGTTTGAGGAAAATCTTCTTCTAGTTTATGTATTGCGGTTGTTGGATTTTTTTCTCTTAATGATGGAAGCGCCCAAATTTTTTCTTCATCTGTCAACATCAACTCTAATAGCTCAAAAGCAATCATTTCCTGACTACGGTCTCCGCTCATGATCATTGGAATAATCTGATCAAACACATCTCTATCATGGGCCGCTCTTAGGGTATATAGAATATCAAATAAGCACTGGATCCGTTCCGCATCAAGTAACTTTTTTAATGCAGGTGATGCATTTTTTAGATCATGTATACACGCCATTGTATAAGTGAAGTCACTTATTGAACGCTGAAGCAACTGTATATAAATTTGATAGTGTTTAGTTTTGTCAATTTTAATTTTTGTTTCGGCTAATATAGAAGAGTACAAATATTTGTCTGTATTCAGAAGTGTTCTTAACGCACTCCCCATTTTTTGTTCTGGTAATTCATTAAAATATTTCAGATAAACATAAACCACTAACATGTCAATTTGAAAGTCTGTTTTTCTTTGGTCTTTAAATTTTTCCACTGTCTTGAACAATAGTCTTTCTATCTCGTTAAAAGAAGCATGTTTTTGATTATGATTAAATAACGCTAATAATTTTTGATCTGCAATGTTATTAGAGGTGTTATTAAGATTCAATGGCAAAAGAGCCAATGTTTCTTTCTCACTATTCTTTTTTATCCTGATGATTAGTTCACCTAATTCCAATTTATATTCTTTAATAAGTTTCTTGGAAACTAAAAACCATAACAACAGGATAACTGAAATCAATCCAAATACCAAGAAAATTCGAACATTGAATGTGTTTAACTGTGTAATGCCTAGTATTAGCATACCAGCCGTAATCTGTCCAAATGTTTTTCCATAACCATCTGCATAGTTTTGACTCGCCGATCTCAGTTCAATAGGATAGGCCTGATAAAGTATGTTGATGGTTGGCGCATATATAGATCTGAAAATTGAACGTTCTAATACTTTATTTAGTGTTGAGAAAATCACGATAGAACTAGAGAAGCCTGTAGTTACTGAAATTAATCCGCCTATTACAATTAAACTTAGTGCAGAGATAATACTGATTAAACCTACAAATAATCCAAGTTCTTTTATGATAATTCGGGAAACAACGGCTTTAAGAATGAATTCCAAAATACGCATGATCATATACCAGAATGCGAGGAATCCTTTCCTTTCTTTAATATCAGTTATTTCGTGCTTGGTTGCATCTAGGAGAGAATAATCTACCAGAAGCTGTATAACAATTGCAAAGAAGATGGCTCCTAATATGAATTTGAAGTAATCATTTTTCCAGACAGCACCTAAACTTATCTTCTGAGCTGTGCTTGGATTATTAATTGTTTTTTTGGGGACTATTTTATTCAACCTTATCCGAATAACAACAAAAAGAATCAGAAAGGCCAACATGGAAAAGCCAGATATGCTCAATAAGATATAGTCATTGAATGTGAACCGATACACCAGAGAATAGGCTACAATGCTTGACATAACTTCTCCGGTACTGATCCATCCATTGTACTGCTTATTTTCCCCAAGGTCAAAATAAAGAGCTGGTATTTTCCAAAATACCAGATTTAGGTAGTTGCTGGCTACCCAAAACCAGGTATAAGCCATAAATACAACTACTTTGGTATAAATATTTGAGATATATAAGAAACAGATGAGCCACACACAAATAGAAAACAGAATAGTAAAAACCGTAGCCGCCTTCATAAAACCAAAACGAGCTTCTGTTTTGTTATAGAGAAACGTAATGATATATCCCAAAACCCCAGAAGCTATAAATGCGTACGAAAGATTCGCAATTCCCACCTGACGAGGAAACAAATCATTTACCAGAATAAAATAAAAAGATATGAATATCCCCATAATGAACGATAAGAGCATCATTATGGGGAACAGAAATACTTTGATGTAGGAACGATTCATTTCTAATCTTAATGAATATTATACGTAATCCTTAACCTTATAAATCTACTTCTTTGCGACATGAATGGAACGTTCTGATCGCCGTATGTAGCATCTTTCACTCCCCATGGCATATTGAATGAACCTTCAGCCTGACGAGGACCAGCAGCGTAATACAATTTTCTTTGTGGGTCCAGCAAATTCATACCTAATATATTTTCAACGCCCAGGTCTAATCGTAGATAGGGGAAAGCTCTAGCGGCAATACCAATATTTCCATTGAATATTAAATAATCTGGTATGGTGCCTGTTGCATCAACGCCTTTATTCTTTGGAACCGTAGTACTATCGCCCACTTTTCTACCACCAACATAATTTCCTCGTAAATTAAGCGAAATACGAAAAGGGCCTGCTTTTTCAAAATAGGTGGTCATTCCTAAATTGACATGATGAGAGGCAATATCTCCTAAACGGATTTTTTGTTTACTTGAATCAATTTCAGATTCTGTTTGATAAGGAGCAATGAATGTATGATTGGCATTGATAGTGAAGTTAGGCGCTGGTTTAAATGTAATGCTTGTCATAACACCCTTGGTCTCATATTTACCAGAGTTCACATTTTGCTTGGTTGAATTAATGGGATTGGTTTTTGAAGCAACTGCATTACTTATCCAGTACCAGAAACCAATAGTATTCCAGCTGAATAATGCTTTACTAGGGTCCTGATTACTTCTACCATTCAACTCTAGGTTTAAAAAGTCTATATTTTCTGGACTAAGATTTGGATTTGGCACCCTACCACCACCTGTTGAAAATTTGGTCCACTGTGAGGCACCTTGAATGCCATGTGAATAAATAAATTTAGCATTGAACAAGTGTTTATATTGATAAATTAATGCTATCCTTGGTGAAACTTTAACACCAAATCCTCCAGAGTTACGTATGTTGTTCTGATCTCTACGTGTTCCGCCTACAATTGAAAATTGTTCAGTAAACTTGTAAGACAACCGAGCAAAAATACCAAGGTCAAAAATATCGTAGATATTACTACCCCCTATTTGACCGTCGGCAATACCTCTTTCTTTTGCCAGTGAAACATTATTTTGTTTGGATTCAAAATCTGCAATAGTGGCTCTTTTGGTATCAAAATCCTGATAGATAAGATAGTCACCTTGTGTTTGAGTATATCGAATATCCAATCCGCTACTCAGTTCAAATTTTTTATTTTTACTAGTATAGAAATAACGTAATTCATTTCTTGCTTGTAATGCCTTATAATAATAATATCTGTTCCTCCATCCATGTTCAATCATAGAAAGACGTTCCAACTGATATCCCTCTGTACCGTAAAAATCTGTTGTTTCTTTTGACAAACCTGGTTTACCTGGGAGCAACAAATCTGGATTTAAAAGATTGGCAAAATGTAATTTAGTTCCAGGATCGCCAAACGCCATAAAGTTTACACGATTTGTTTCTTTACCTAAGCTATGTATACTAAATGTAGTAAGATTGGTAATCTCTGAACGCTCACTTAATTTTTTCTGAACATTAATATACATGGTTGTGTTAGTTGGCGCCCAATTAGAACCATTATTAGATCCGGCTTCATTGATATCTTGATAAAAATTGAATCCTTCTTTTAATTTCCAGTGTCTTATGCCAAAAGTAAAATCAGACACTTTAAGTTTTAATCCCAGATAATAATCTTCACTTGCATTTGAGTAACCTACAGGAGCTCCATTCACCATTCCTGTATAAGCGTCTTTGTCTAATTGTCGGGCTCTGTTGATTCCTTCCTGTGTTAGGGCAATTTTAGAGATATTACCTAAATTATCCGAAGAAACAGTATAATACGGACTTACTAAAGGCAGCTTCATATCACTTACGTATTTATTCAAACCGCCCGTCCAACTGGTATTGGTCATGGTGAATTTATTATAAGTAAATGAATCAATATCGCTTGGTTGATAATCGTAGAATTCACCTTGCATTTGATGTTCATCCGATTTATAATAGCGTCCGGTTAATTGCAAACTAAAATTAGAACCTGGTTTACCTTTTACATTCATTGTAACGTCTGCACTTTTAGTATTATATCCACCTTGTAAAACATTTCCGTAAAGTGAGAATTTTGCTGATTGGTTATTTTCACGTTTTACTTTATTTTTTTTCAAGAGCGGATCGGAAAGTTCTTCACTTGGGTCTAAAGTGATAATATTAATGGTGCCTACAAAAGATCTTGGACCATACATGGTAGAAGATGGTCCGTATAAAACTTCAATGGCTTTGATGGCTGTTAAGGGATACTGACGTGATAAATACGCCCAGTTTAACCATAGATCATTTTCTTCCATTCCATCAACCATAAGAAGCGTTCTTTCTGTATTTTCCTGACGAAATCCTAGTTGAAATATATTCGCATAAGTGACCGAAAATATTTTATTGACATCAAAACCGGGTAGATCCTGAATAGCATCTACAATATCTACATAACCTCTTTCAATCATTTCATTTCTGGTAATAAGAATGACTGCAGCCGGAGCAGCGTTAATATCTTCCACTTTTTTGGAAACGGAGCTTACCCTAACCTCTACCCCTTCCTGTGATACCCTATCAAAAATATCTCTGAATACAATATTTTTAAGATCAGTAGGTTGGGTATAGTTTGGCTTTACAATAACAATTGATTTAATGTATTTCTCTGCTACTTCTAAGGAGTCTAAAGCAATATAGGTCAACGCTAGAAGTTCATAGGCTTGTGCTTTGGTGTCTGGAGAACGGAACCCATCTTCATTAATGCATTTCCCCAGTGATTCAACCACTTTTCGGAAATCTCCAATTAAGTAATTTGACTTTACTTGTTCAAGATTATTTTCACAATCATTGGTTGTTTGTCCTATCACCGAAACAGAAGTTAGTATGGTAAAAAGAAATAATAATAATAAGCGACTCATGGATGATACTCTTTATTAGATGAATTAATGGGCGTTACCCCTTTGAATAAATATTTATTGGGATCCAGTGGCCAGAATCTCAGTGTTTCATCTACACTGCAGGTTATTGCTTGTAATGTAGAAGGGTCTATAGATAGGCCTGTGATCCATTTTTTATGTTCTCTTAAAGAAATTGGACTTGGCAATAATCCACTTTGAATTCTAGCCAGATCCAGATAAAAAATATGTACAAAATAATCAAAGCCGGTACTAACCAGAATTTCTGTATTGTCTTTGAAATGTACGGTTTCTAAACCACTAATTCTGGAGAGATGCAATTTGCTTCTTTCTGCTTTTGTTTCTCCAGTGATAGGATCAAGAATATAAATATTTCCCATTTCGTCTCCAACGGCCACCCATTTATTTAACATTGTCCCGGAAATAGCTGTTATAGGTGTTTTGAAACGTTTGATCTCTTTACTTTCTTTTGTTTCCAAAGAGAAGCGGATTAGTTTATTACCAGATACACATAGCCAATAGTTGTTGAATTTGCGCAGTAAGGTAACCTTTGGAATAGCAAGGGACGTAAGGAACTTTATTGGTTTTCCTTGCTGATAATCGTATACATTCAAATCGGTTGGCGTACTTATCCAAACATTTTTTTCTGATGTTGGCATGGTAAATAAATTTATAATCTCTTTACCTTTTAGTTCAACTGGTAGGTATGCAGATTTAGGATTGGTAAGTTGTAAAAATAAACTAGAAGATGACGCACCCGCAATTGTCTGGTCAGGTAAAAATCCTAATCCATAAAGTTTATTAACAAAAAAGTCTTTATTAACTTCTGCTTTTGACTTGGTGTTAAAAACTTTTACTTTTTGATCCATACCATAAACCGCCAACCTTTCATTTCTGCTATCTACTACCATGCGCAATGGTTGTAGTTTTAAATCTTGTTTGTACGCATAAGGTTTATGCCTCATGGCGCCTTCCATAAGGGCTGTTAATATATCCCGATCATATGGATTGCCATCATTTTTGATGAACTGTTCATATGCATTGGTTGCTTTTTCCCGTCCAATTTCATATTGAGCATTATCGTAATCTTCATAAACGGCTAACGCATTTGCTCTGGATAATTGTTGGATACTAAGCTTCTGTGCTTTATTTGCTGCTCGAATAGCATTCTCTTGTTCTTCTATAGCCTTTAACTCATTTAACTGGGCAAGCTTAGTTTGAGTGATTGCTTCATCTTTAGCCGCTAACTCTTTTGATTTTGCTTCTTTTTCAGCAGATAAGGAGCGTAAAGCCGCTTGGTGAGCCAATATAGCTTCTTGCTGTTTTATAAGAGCGTCATTTTCTGCATTTCTAGCTATTGCTGCATTGAGTTCAGCCTCTTTTGCAGATTGTAATGCCTGAGCTTGTAAAGAAACTGCACGTATTCTGTTTGATTCCGCTTTTTGATATGCAGTATCTGTTCTCTTTTTTTCTAAATTGGCTCTTGCTGTTTGCGATTCTGCTTCTTTTTTCTGACCCAATGCCCACATGGAAAGCATTAAGATTAAAACGCCCACCACAACGGAACCTCCGGCTAATTGATAAGCAAATTTTAAACGACGAGATCTGGCTTTTTCCTGACCATCTAAATGTTCCTTGTAGGCCAATTCAGAAGCGGCAATATATCCTTTAACAAGTTCAAGGTCTGGATAATACAGAATAGCCCAGTCTGGTTGCAAACTATTCATTTGCTGCCATCTATTGGTCTCTTCCAATTGAACGCCAGTTAAAAGTTGTCCGGATCCATCCGCATGTTGATAAGCTAATAATCTGTATTTGTCAAAGAGTTTTACAGATTCGGATTCTTGTATTATCCATTTTTTTAAATCAGACCACTCTTCAAAATACGCTTTATTTAAAATAGAATACAATCCGTCTTTACATAGAAGCAAATCAAATCCGCCTCCAGCAGCAAGATTAAGGATTGTAGTTACTTTTTCTTTTTCAACGCCAGATCTTGAAACAATTTGATCAATGGTTAACTGAAGCATTTGTGGTTTATTTTGTTGGACCACAATTAATGAACGGAAAATCCATTCAATAGCTTGTATATCTGCTAATGATTCTGCCTGACTTATGAAAGCCTTGCCATTGAACTCAACAAAGTATTGAAGGGTACCAATTTCTTCATATGCTTCAAGGGAGAATAGTTGTGATAGATTTTTTGTTTGTCTTTGCTGAAGTAATTGTACAACAAGCCGGATAAAAATTCGGATATGCGTGTAAGATAAACTTTGCTTTTTTACATCCACGGCCATTTTTGTAAGCACCTCTTCTTTTATCGCTATTTCTTGTTTAGAAAAGGACTCGTTTAAAATGGGCAAATAAAGTTCACTGGGAATAGTAGGATTTAATTGTATGCCTAAATTCAGTTTGTCATTAATGGAGGATAATTTCTGTAATACCTGTAAGGCTATTTCAGTGTTTTCACCTACCTGAAATATTACATAAGAAGTCCATTTTTCCGCAGTATTCATTGCTTTTGCCAGATGATTAATTTCTACCTCATCCATTTTTTGAATCATTGCTGGAAAATCTCTTACAATATGAATTTTATTTGATGAAGGAAGTTCACTAAGCCATGCTGATTCATAGGCTTTAATAATGATAGGGTTACCTTTTTGAACTCCCTGAATGATTGATGATTCAATCTCCCAATCTAAGTCAACGTCACCACTGCCAATTAGAAAAAGAATATGTTGTTTGTGTAGCTTTTGAATAGCAATAGAGATATTCTCTTTTAGAAAGGAATGCAGTAACGGAATCATTCTGGGTGATTATATATTTATTTATTTTTATTTTTCCAGTTCTTGACATCTTTATAAATGTCTTCAATTCTTGTACTCCATCTTAATAATTCTCCTCCTTCATCTACTGTAACGAGCTCTGTTCTTCCTGCGGATTTGATCAACCCAAGATCCCATATCCATTTTTTGAAACCTTCCAAGCTTAAAACGGTTTCTTCCCAGTTTTTAATATTAGGGTAGGAAATAGTATAGACCTTGGCAGTATTATCCATACTTGCCGTAATCAATTGCTGTGATTCATTATCTACCAACAGAGACGTGATTTTGGTTTTATGTGGTTTTAAAGTTCCTAACATCGAAAGTTTATTATTGGATAATGGACTGCATATAAATAATTGTCCTGCATCCGTTCCCCAGAAACTATATTTTGAAGATACTGCTACACTGGAAATTTTTAGTGCTGAGATATTACTGGGTAATGCAATAGGAGTAGCTATTCCAGATTTTAAATCATAAACAAATAATTGTGTGGCAGTTTTTAAGATTAATCTATTATCAGTCAACTCAAATAGTTGAAGGAGTCCAGATGGCGCTTTCAACGGCTGTTTTTCCCCTGTTTTAGGTGTTATCTTGATCAAGGTCCCCTTATTTAAGGTTACCAACTGATTATTGAAGACAATAATAGAACTTATGATCCTGTCATCAAGTTCTGTGATCTTAAATTCTCGTTCTGTAGGAACTTTCCCTGCTTTGTTAAATAGAAACAGTTCACCTTTCAGGTTACTGAAAACAACGCTTGTTTCATCAATAAACTTGATAGAACGTATTCGTCCGTTGTTGATCTTCGTTTCAAAAGATTCGGCCTTAGAACCCGGCTTGAAAAACACTATTCGTTGATCATCTCCCGCAGCTACAGCTATTTTAGCATCAAAAACATCAATATCTCTTAAACCAGATTCTGTTGTAAAGAGATTCCGATCACTATTGCTAAGAGATGATTGATTCTCTAATATTTTCCAGTCTGCATTTGATAGAACCTTATACAATTCATTAAATGGAGGCACTTTACCCCCGTTTAGCTTTTTAGAACTCGACACATAATGATCATAATCATTAATCAGGCTATCAACAAAAGCTTTTTTGGATTCAGGGCTAAGAAAAGACTCTGAATTCATTTTATTTAGTAAGCTAACAATCCTACTTCTTGAATCTATAAAATCGGTAGTATTATTTGCGATATCCGCATTTTTTTGAGCTTCCTTTTTGTTTTGAAGGGCCTCCTCCGCAAAAGCCTTTGCTTCTTCTGATCTTTGTTTTACTTTTTCAATTTGACCAGCCAGTTCAAGATTTAAGTTTTTAGCCACCCTTGTTTTGGATTCCGCATCAGCTTGTGCAATAGTTGCCAATGTCTTTTGATAGTCAGCATCTTTTGCGTTTCTATCAGCAATTTCTTTTTCTCTTTTAGCTGCGTTGGCAGAATTTATTGCATCCTTTTGTGCCTTTTGTGCTTTGATTGTTTGGATAGCAGCATTTTTGGCTTCTTTTTCTGCTTTTTTTTGTTCCTTAGATGCAATATTTTGTTGAACAAAGGCAAATACCCCAATGCCAGCACAGAAAACCGCAAAAATAAGAACATAAAGAATATTCCTCTTAATACGCTTTAACTCCCTTTTCCGCTCAGCCTCCTTCTTTTCTACTGCCAGTTGATGTTCCTCCTTACTTTTCATGAGGTAATCAATAGACAATTGAAACATACTATTAAACTGGTCGGCCCAAACTTTTTTAGGATTTTCACGTAAATACCATTGATGAATCACATCTAAATCTGGAGGGATCAGGTAACCGGCTTCTCCCTTTTGAAAAAGTAGCGCTGTTTTAGTTAATCTTGAATAAGTTTCTCTGGACTCCAGTTCTTCTTTGATCCACTCTTTCAGTCTGCTCCATGGAAGCACTAGATAGTCATTACTCAAATTGATAATGCTGTCATCCTGTAAACTATCTTCATGGAAAAACTCCGTATTATGAGCGAAAGGCTGAATAAACTCTAATACTGCCGGTACGCTTTTATAGATGTTGATAAGGAAATATTTAAGGACTTCCCTTGGAACTTCAGTAATATTTTGTATTTCTTTAAACGTACGCGGTTGTCTAATATACTGAATAGCACCGGGGAGCGTAATCAATTTAAAGACCTTCCGCATGAGTATCTGATCATTTTCTACTTGTTCCTTATAAAAGGTTTCAAGATCATTTGCTACACCCAATAGAATATCTCCGTACGATGCAACTTGCTTAAAATCAGCGGTTTCCTCAGGAAATCTCAGCGCAGCATCATCTGTATTATCGTTTTGCTGCTTGAATTGCTTATACGCTTCTAATCG
Source organism: Bacteroidota bacterium (assembly GCA_947460595.1). Lineage (GTDB taxonomy): Bacteria > Bacteroidota > Bacteroidia > Chitinophagales > Chitinophagaceae > Sediminibacterium. The sequence continues at coordinate 65,340 of CANHGS010000005.1, forward strand.
CTTTTGGACCAACCTTTTAATAGAAAGTTGAACAAAAGGCAGATTATTAGCATTTTGGTTGTACCCTTTTTCCAGAAAATTATACGCATCATCTTTAATAATGATGCCATTTTGCTTCAAGGATTGCTGAATAATTTGCTTTAAATCATCTTGTCTTAATAATGGGATGGCATATAAGCCGGTGCTTAGATAGTCTTGTATACCCCTCAAATTATACATTTTAGGTAGAAAAGACGACCTAAGGCCAATCATAAGGTAGATGGGCGCTTTTGTTGACCCTATAGCACGAGCTAAGTTGTGGAATAACAGGCTTATATCTTGATCCCATTGATCGTTTCGCGCTTTGGAGACTTCCTCAAATTGAAAGATATCCTCAAATTGATCAAGGATAATCAATAAGTTTTTCTGTTGTAGTGTTTCTCTTTGGGCTACTGACCGCAATAATCCGGAATGGTCTCTACGCATTTCCCGAATAATTTCCTGCTGTAACTCTAAAGACCCCTTCTCTTTGCCAACCAATACATTTTCTTCTGCCAAGGCCGCTGCCAGATTTTCAAGAGGCGTTACCCCCGATCTACAATAAGCTATTGCCCATTTTTTCCCAACAATTCCATCAAACCCACGTTGCAGTGCAGGAATTAGACCAGCTCTGATCAATGAGGATTTTCCTGAGCCAGCCTGGCCAACCAATGCAATAAATCTAGATGACTGCATGATACTTAATAGATCATCTACCTGACGCTGACGTCCATAAAATGCGTTCTGCTCTGAAGCGTTAAAAGGGTTTAAACCAGGAAATTTTTCAGCTATAGAGATATTCATTAAGAAAGAATATTGAGAATATTGACTATTTAAATGTCATAAATGCTAAGATATGTAATGAAGGCTAGTATAAATCATCAAAAAGCTGCATAAAATAGCAAAAACTAGCTATATTATGGTAATCCAATAAAATTACAATAATCTCTCATTGGCTAATAAATATTTTTATTAAGTTTATCTAATTAATTAATATATTTATTAACAATCAATTTTAAGGGCTTCCATCAAGTAGTAGCTTATTTATTAAAACAACGGAACATGTATAAAACCTTTCTAGCAAAAAGCATTCAATTACTATTTTTTGTTCTATTAATTAGTTGTAGCAAAAACACCAATGGTGGATCTGTAAGTCCAACAAATCCAGTTATACCTCCTACTGTAGTTTCACCCAAATTAATGACGCTGCCCAAAGGATGGAAATTATCAAGTACCCTAACAGCAAGCCTACCAAGCGGTATTGAATTATATTATTACGATAGTATTTATGCAGGGCGAAACACAAAAATGTTTTGTTTGGCATATGACAGTAAAAATACCAGTATAGAGTTTAAGCCAGTTCTATCAAGTGTGGCTAAAAAGCCAAGTGATTTTTTTAAGGACGAAACAGGTCTTGTATATGCTTGTATTAACGGGGGATATTTTGGTGCAAACCAATCTTATAGTTTGGTAAAATATAATGGCACGGTTTCATCGCCCAATATAAAAGTGTTGAGCAGAACCTTAAATGGGGTTAGTACCTCATATTATGCAACAAGGGCAGCATTTGGTATTACTGCATCAGGTGCTTATGAAGCTGCGTGGGTCTATCATGTAGGAGCAGGGAATGATAATATCTATGCATATCCAAAACCAAATGCAAATGTAGAGGGCTTTGCACCTATGGCTTTACCAACAGAAATATTTCCTACTGGAGGCGCTATCTGGAATACCCAGTCGGCAATTGGCGGATCACCAATGCTTTTAAAAAATGGCAAAATTAATATCACTGATACTGCTGAATTGATTAGTATCAATAATACTACTTCTAGACCAAGATCGGCAATAGGCGCTACTGCATCAAGTCTAGTATTACTTTTAGCTGTTGAAGGTGATAATACTTTATCCGGAACGCCTGGAATGAATTTAGCTGAATTGTCTGCTATTATGCAAAGTTTGGGATGTACCGATGCCATCAATTTAGATGGGGGTGGATCTACAAATATGGTTGTATCCAATCAACAATTGGTTAGACCCGGGGATAATGGTGTTGAGCGCCCAGTTGTATCTGCCATTTTGATTAAAAAGAAATAACAAACTGACTGTCCCATAAACTTTGGTACTTAGTTATATGGACGCATTTGGATAATAGGAGAAACCAAGCATGAAATTATTATAGTGCTCTTATGAATTTTTGATTTGAATCAGATCTACTGCTTCCATGAATTTGATACATTTCTCTGAAACCCTACCCAGATCATGGTCTGTAATAGAAACTTTAACAAGCGCATATTCAACCAAGAGGCTTGGGTGATGGTTTTGTTTGTCTGCAATATGCATGACTTCATGCACAAAGGCCATCACCGCTTTGTAATTAGTAAAGTGAAAAGATTTTACTTGTTCCTTGTTTTCTTCCAACCAGTTATTATGATTCATGATGTTTTAATTGTTTAAGTTTTCAATATTTGGTTTTATGAAAAAGTTTCTCTTTTCCAATTGACTGATATAGGAGAACCTTCTGCTAGAAAAATACTTTCTGGCTGCCGCTGGGTTAATCCAGAAAAAGAATCACCATACATCTCTCCAAATTCACAATCTACTGTTGCCGTTAATAATTGATTGGTTTGCCAACTTGGATGATTAATTCTATAAGACTGTGTTGTTTGCTTGTCAATTTTTGTAAAACCAAAATAGCGTTCAAAAATAAAAGCTTCCATACTACCGCTCTCAATTTTATCTTGAATTCTATTTGCAGTTACTTCTATAGAATTCCATCTTTTATTCATTTTCCAAGAGTAACTGATCTTTTTAGCTTCACCTATATCAATGGAATGTTTGGTTGGGATAGAAATATAATGTTCTTTATAAAGTTTGTTAGCTATTGACGCTACTATTTTAAAGGGAACTGTTTCATTGATAAAAACAACGCCCTTCTGTATTTTGGCACCAATTTTTCTTTTTACATAAAATCGGAGATTTACCTCTTCAAAAGATCCAAAAAATGGAATTGGAAATCCAAATAAACTGGTTTTAAGAAACATAAAACCAACTAGGCTCACGTATGCCTTTTGATGGTAGTAGTCTAGTTCTACGCCATTTGGTAAGAAGGGGGTTAATACTTCAGGATCAACTGAATAATTAGCCATGATTAAATTTTCCCAATTGGCTTTTAAAAAAGTATGTGCCATGTTTATCTATTCTTCGGTTAAAATCATACCAGAAACTTTACCTAAAGAACAACAGGGCAGTTCAGCAATTGTTTTCATCTAGATCAGATCTATTTTAAATTGTATCATCCGGTTTAATTTTGAGATAATTCATTGTACACGAAAAAATTGCCAATTTCTGTATTCAGAATTGTAGCAATCCTGAATAAAGACATGACCGTTGTATTGACTTCACCTCTTTCAATTCTGCCAATTTGCCGATATTCAATTCCAGATTCAAAAGACAAGGAATCCATGGTAATATTACTTGCAATTCTAATCTTTCTTACGTTAGCCCCAATCATTTTTAAAAACGCTTCATTCTTAGGAATTTTCATTTCCAAAACTGAACTTGTTTTAGTGTAAAATTTAGGCAATAGATGACCTTTTTTATAGAATTAAATTAATGTAGATGATTGAATATTGAATTTGTCTTAAGATTCTTCAATTTGTATAAGTTATCTAAAAACTCAATTTTGTTTAAAAAGGAAAAGCAAATAAATTTCTATATGCAGTGATTGCGCTATGCGATAAACAGAAAGAATGGTTGTATTAATTTCGCCCCTTTCAATTCGGCCTATTTGTCTATAGTCAATCTGTGATAGAAAAGCAAGACTTTCCATTGTCAAATGCTGTTCTTTCCTTATTCGTCTAAGATTATCTCCGAATGCCTTTAAATAAAGATGATGCTCACTCATTCTCATTTCAATACGCTCTTGCAGTAAAGGTCTACTTGAAATGCCGTATAATACTTGTTGTCAGCAATCTTAAAATTACATAGTTAACTGACAGATGAAATATAGATAGTCAAAATAGGTTCTTATTAAAAAAACAAAACGAACAGCAATTACATGAATTGTATGGCTATAAACTTATTATTTATTATTAAATGTGGTTTCCGTTATCCATGCTGCCAATGCTTGTTTAATGGCTTGCCCAATGATCTTTTGTTTGGCAGGATCCGTGAGTAATGCCCTGCTCACGGCGTTATCACCAATTTCCAGTAAAACCCCCTCTATTCTCCAAATCAGTTACAGCAGTGTGACTAATATTTAGTTATATTAGGCATTATTTGTATGCATCTCAGCATTTTACAAGATAACAATTTGTTTCATTAAAAAATTAGGTTTTACACCCGTTCAAAAATACCTTGAGACTTCATTTCTAACCCCCAACCGTTTATAAAACAAGTTCAATGAAAAAATGGATCCTGACGGCAAGCCTTGCGTCAATGTCAATCTTTAGTGTGGTAAACGCTCAAACCATTGCAGAACTGGATGCTAGGCGGATAATGTTACCCAATGGATGGTCTTTGAGTGCGGCAGGTAAAAACATTGGTCTTGGAGACCTGCCATTGAATATGGTCATCAGTAATAATAAAAAGCTGATTGCTGTGACCAATAATGGGCAAAGTGACCATAGTATTGAATTGATTGATGCAGTTAAAGGAATTAAAGTGGATAGTCTGTTTATTGCAAAAGCATGGTATGGATTGGCCTTTAGTAGTAATGATCAATTTTTGTATGTATCTGCTGGTCATGACAATCAGGTGAATAGGTATGCTGTTAACAAATCCAAGTTACAATTAGTGGATTCCTTTGTTTTGGGAAAGCCTTGGCCAAACCCAATTGGAACTGCAGGCTTGGAAATTGAAGAGACCAACCACAACAAATTGTTTGTAGTAACCAAAGAAGCCAAAAGCCTATATGTCTTTGACTTGAGCACTAAGAAATTGCTTAGCCAATTGTCCTTGGGCGCTGAAGCCTATGCCTGCAAATTGTCTACCAATAAAACCCAATTGTATATTAGTCTTTGGGGTAATAAAAAACTATTGGTCTATGATATTGCCCAGGCAAAAATTATTCAGGACATAGCCGTTGGTGATCACCCCAATGAATTATTGCTCAACAAAAAAGGCAGTTTACTATATGTTGCCAATTCTCAGGATAATACTGTTTCTATTATTGACACCAAATCTTATGCAGTAATAGAAACCCTGAATGCGGCTTTGTATCCTGCATCTCCAAGTGGTTCAACAAGTAATGGTCTTGCTTTGAGTGAAGACGAAAAGACCTTATATATTGCCAATGCAGACAATAACTGTCTTACTGTATTTGATGTGTCAAGTATTCCCAATAGTAAGTCAAAAGGATTTATTCCCGTTGGTTGGTACCCTACCAATGTAAAACTATTGGGGAAGAAAATATTTGTAACAAACGGAAAGGGTTTATCCTCTTATGCCAATCCATTGGGTCCCAATCCGGTGAATAAACAACAAGTAGTTTTGAGTCATGCGGCAGATAGCACCAAGCCTGCAGATGTACAATATATTGGGTCTTTGTTTAAAGGAACATTAAGTATTATAGAGGAACCATCCAATAAACTATTAGAAGTCTATTCCAAAGCTGTCTACAAAAATACACCTTATACAAAAGAGAAAGAATTGAATACAGAGGGTGAAAAAGGAAACCCCATTCCTATGAAAGTAGGTGCCCCATCGCCCATTAAATATGTGTTTTATATTATCAAAGAAAATAGAACCTATGACCAGGTTTTGGCAGATGTAAAAGGTGGAAATGGCGATACCAGTTTATTGTTATTTGGAGACCCTATAACACCTAATCAACACAAAATTGCCAGAGACTATGTATTGCTTGACAATTTTTATGTAGACGCAGAAGTAAGTGCCGATGGGCATAATTGGAGTATGGGCGCCTATGCCAATGACTATGTAGAAAAAAACTGGCCAGCCAATTATGGCGGTAAAGGCGGTACCCATGGTACATCGGCCACCTTGAAAATTGGGAATAACAAAGACGGATTTATTTGGGATTTTTGTGCCAAAAATAATGTGAGCTACCGTTCTTACGGAGAGTTTGTGGCGGATGATTTTGGAACCAAACCAAGACTTGAATCGCTAAAGGGTCATGCTGCTGCATTTGCACCATATGGTCTTGGCGTAAGAGATACTGTTAGATTTAGACAATGGAAAAAAGATTTTGATTCATTGATTGCCATACAGGCCGTTCCTAAATTCAATACTGTTAGAATGGGGAATGACCACACAGAAGGTATGCGTGCTGGTAGGCCAACACCCTATGCACACGTGGCAGACAATGACTTAGCAGTTGGTATGTTTATTGACCATTTGAGCAAGAGCCCTATTTGGAAGGAATCCGTAGTGTTCATTTTAGAAGACGACGCACAAAATGGTCCCGATCACGTAGACGCTCATAGAAGTCCAGCTTATGTTGTAGGACCCTATGTAAAAAGAAATTACGTGGACCATACCATGTATACCACTTCTGGCATGTTGCGTACCATGGAGCTGATACTAGGTCTTCCTCCCATGACACAATACGATGCTGCGGCAACTCCCATGTGGCGTTCCTTTACCAATAAAGCGGATCTAACTCCATTTAATCACCTGCCCTCTAATATTGATTTGAATGGGAAAAATCCAATCAATACAAAAGGAACTGCTGTTGCTAAGCTTTCAGAAAAGTATGACTGGAGCAAAGAAGACAGGGTACCAGACTTAGTAATGAATGAAATTCTTTGGCAAGGCATCAAGGGCAAACCAGCCCCATCGCCAGTTAGAGCCGCATTTGTAAAAGAACAACCAAAGGCGGATAAGGACTAATTTTTAAAGAAAAAACTGAGTATAAAAAAAGCCACTTACCAATTATGGTGAGTGGCTTTTTTATTGAAATTGTCTTCTAGTATTTAGCCGGCTGATCTGCTTTAGGCAAAGTCTTCTTAATAAAATTGCGCAAGCTTTGGTTGCTGCTTTCTAGGTCTGGTTTGCGCAGGTACATCATGTGCCCGCTGCGGTATCCTTCCCAGCTAAGTCTGTCTTTGAGTTTACCGCTGGGATCCAATTGCCACATGCTGTATTTGGCGTTGAAATAATCACAGGCACCATCGTAATAGCCTGATTGAATTAACACGTGCATATAGGGGTTTTCTGCCATGGCAAGTCTTAGGTTCTCTCCACTTTTGTCTCCGGTTCTGTCCCAAGGATTTACTGGGCCAAACATATAGTAGCGCAAATCGGTTTTGTATTTTAACTCATCTCTCAAATACATATTAATGGCTGGTGTAAATGAATGCAACCAAGAAGTGAGCTCGGAATTATAGTCGGGAGCTTCACCTGCATCTTTGCCATCAATACCTTTGTATCTTGAATCTAATCGGCCTACGGTATAGCCTTTATCGCGAAGCAATTCTTTCCAAAACAAATTGGTAGAAACGTTCAAGTTATTTTGTAACCATACTTTTTCTGCTATACCAGAATAGCGCGCCATTTTAGCGGCAATCTCTTTGCGTTTGGTTTCTTCTAAAAATCCACCTTTTGAAATGGCCGGAATGAGTTCGTCAATAGTAAACTGTTCCACTTCTGGAAGCATGGCCGTCAAGTCTTTTTTCTGCAAGTCTGTTGGCAATGCTTTATGGTACCAAGCTGTTGCTGCGTAATAAGGTAAGCGCAAGGCAATCTCTATGGGTCCCTCTCTTTCAATACCCAAATTAGTAGGAGACACCAGGACCACTCCGTTAATGTACATCCAATGGGTGTTTTGTAATTCCAAAGCCATGGCCGATACCCTTCCTGTTCCATAGCTCTCACCAATCAAATACTTTGGCGATGCCCAACGATTCATTCTAGATACAAATGTGTTTACCCACTCTGATAGGTATTTTACATCGGCCTTAACGCCAAAAAAACGGCTGGTTGGAATGTCTTTGCTTACAGGTCTTGAAAATCCGGTATTCACGGGATCTACATAAACAATATCTGCTACATCCAAAATAGATTGGGAATTATCATGCAGTCCATAGGGTTGCAAAGGATACCCTTCATCGTCTACGTTCAAAACTCTTGGTCCAGTATATCCAAGTTCCATCCAAACAGAAGGAGTGCCTGGGCCTCCATTAAAAGAAATGACCAAGGGTCTGCTTGCGCGATCCTTAACGTCTGAGCGCTCATAATAGGTAAAGAACACACCAGCTTGTACTTTGCCATCCTCATCCCAAACGGGCATCATGCCTGTGACGGTTTTATAAGGAACCTTGGTGCCCTTGATGGTTACTTCGTGTTCACTACTCACAGTTTGGTCTGGGTTAAAGGGAATATTGTAATTAGCAGTTTTGGCGTCCTGCGCTACTGCAGGGGCTACTGCTGTTGCAGTTCCTGAAGCCGTAGCGCCACCAATTGCTCTAGGACCTTGCCCTTGAGCTATAATACCTGATGCAATGGACAATGCCAGAGCAGAAAAGAAAATTTTTTGCATACTATTGAATTGATGTTGGTAATATCAGGAATGGAATTGTTTTCCTGATAAAAATTCAATTTAATCAATTTCAAAATACAGATAGTCTAAAGTCTAATAATTTATATACTGGTTTAAATTAGAAAGGGTGTGCTCATTTTGTAAAACTTAGTTGCTTTTACATAGTCTTTTTGAATGTAAATACTATTTATGCTTTTGGAGCTTGTTTTACTGTTTCGTTAATTTTTTCAACTATGTCTTTAATCACAATGTCTAATCTTTCTACCTCAACTGAGATATGATTGATAAGAATATCTTGTTCATCTTTTGAGATATCAGATTCAGGTTTTAAAAGAAGTTTGGTTATTCCAAATAAATTTGAAATTGGTTTATTTAATAAATGAACTTCTTTCCAAGCAATATCTTCTAAGTTTTTGATATATCTCTTTGTTTGAACTTGCGCATTTATTTCCTTGTTAATATTTTGAGAAGTTATAGAGATCCCAAGAAGTGCTTTTTGGTTATTATAAATTGGAGTAAAATAGTGTGAATGCCATTCTTTTTCTGTTTTGCTAATATTAGACAAAGCATAAAATTCATTTTTAATTCCAGCAGTAGCTTTAGCAAAAGAAGAATTGAATTTATTTTCAGTTTCTTTAAAAATAAATTCTTTAAAATCCATTCCAATTTCTAATTCCTTTTCATAAATATTAAAAAATTCTTTTTTAGCCAACGAATTAAAATAGAGTAATTTGTAATCTAGGCTCAGAAATATATTTGATTCGTTATTTGTATTAGACATTGCAATTAAATTAGCTTGGTCTAATTTTATTTGCGAAACCAATTTAAAGCGTCTTTTCTTTATTTCTAATGGATGGTTTGTACTATATAAAAATTCAGGATGTAAAATTAGCGTGATTGCAAGAAGCAGTAAGACAATAGAGATAATCAGCCTAACTAATGTGGTCATTGAAGTAGGTGATAAAACAAGGCCTGATGTTATTATAATTAAAGATGCAGTACTCATTATTATAATAATAATTTTGACAAAACGGTAAACTGGCCTGTTGTTTAATTCACTAACGTCTTTTTTTGATTTAATACATTTTATATATAATCGAATGGTTATGATATTATAAATAAAATAGCTTAGTTGATGCAAAACTCCATGCCATTTTGGATTTAATAAAGGTGATTTGAATGAAGGAATAATCAAAACACCAGTTTTTATAAAATATTCTATAATCTCTATTTTTTCCTTTGCACTACTAAAAAGAAATGGCATTAAAATAATATAATGCAATAAAAAAGGAACAAGATGAAGCCAATCAAATTTTCTTAATCTACGCTCATCTAAAAGGGAGGACCTAATAAATAAGTATACCAGTGGCCCAAGTAAATATCTAAATGGCATGGTAACTCTAAATAGATGTGGAAAAGAATAAATTATTCTAGTTTCTACTAATAGTGACTGAATGGCTAGTAGTGTTAAGCAAAAAATATAAATATTAAAAAGCCGAAAAGCTAATATTCTACCCCTACTAAAAATAGAAATTATAACAATTAAAACTCCTAAAATAATAGCACTAGCATCTGATATGTTTATCCAATTATTCATTTGGAATCTTTAATTAAATCTTCTACGGGATGTGGTTTTATTTGTTCAATTAAAATTTGATTACTTGAATTTGTTATTTCATTTATATTTTTGCTTAAGCGCTCAACCTCTTGATAGATTTGACTTATGAACAGTGGCCTTTTTGAATGGTCAGTATTTTTTTTAAGTAATCTAGACAATCCAATAAGATTAGCAATAGGCGCCCTTAAAATGTGTGCTTCTTGCCATGCTATGGCTTCTAGTTTTTTAATATAAGTCTGGTTGTTAAACTCTATTTTTTTTATTCTATCAATATTGATAGCCTTAAATGAGATCCCCATTAAATTATTTTGATAATCATAAACGGGTATTAGTGAAATTTGAAACCACTCAACAAAATCATTATATCCAATAGATTGCTGAATTTCAAATGAAATTAGATGACCTATTATTGCTTGTTCAAATGCATCATTAAAAGATGACAAGACTTCAGGTTGTAGATATTTCCTAAAATCGTCACCAACAGCTACTTGGGCATTTAAAACCAGTTTAATTCTTTTTTCTGCTAGGTTATTATAATATATAACCTTGCAATTGGTACTTAAAAACACATTGGCTTCAATACTACTATTAGTCATGGCCATTAGGTTAGAACGTACCAAGGCTTTTTCTGTATTTAATATTTGCTGATTTTTACTTAAAATAAAAGAGAAATTATCTCCATATAAGTAATCAGGATTTTTAAATAACATTATAGCCAAGGTGAAAATCATGGCACTTAGAGAAATATTCATCATTAATTCTGATACTCCTGCATTTATGTGGTGAACTAGAATAGCAATAAAAGTCAGTATAAGAGACGACGATTTTATTAAGATTATAGTTAAGGCAAATTTGTTTTTTGGATCATTTTCTATATACGTTAGCTTGTTATTTTTAGCAGATATATAAACAAAAATACCTGCTATAACATAAATTATATTGCTTAATTGTATTAAAACCGAATGAAATATATTTGGAAAAAATCCCACTTCATATTCTATTAAACTAATCAAATCTGTCCTGCCCAGACTTTGAATTATATTTAATTTATATTCTTTTGAATGTAGAAAAAAAAGTAGGAGCTCTAAAAAATATAATACAAATGGCAAAAAATGCAATAAATCTGTTTTCAGAAATTTAGTTTCATTAGATACTAAGGCCCTAATAATTAAGAAACTAAGTGGTCCCAAGAGAATAATAAGTGTAACAGGAATTTTAAAGGCATGTGGTATTAAGTATAATAAACCAGCTTTAAGCACTAGTGAATATCCTATAAATAAAGATATTAAAAGGAGGTTTGCGGTAAGTAGTTTAAAGGCAAGCGTTTTTCCTTTTCTTAACATTAACAAGCTAGAAAGCAATAGGCCCAATACTAACGCTACAATACTGAAGAAAATGGATATTTGAGTTAGATCCATGATAGCTTTTGAATTAGTATGATTTTGCTAAATGCATACTAATTAGTTACATGTTGGGGTTCTTTGCAAAAGGAATCCATTTTTCTACTAATTTATATAATACTGTCGTCATTAATTACAAAATAATTATCATATAGCCTTAAAACTATGCGGTTTTGTAAATATTATACTACAAGCTTGTCCTTTTAACATTCAAAATAATATACATATTAAATAGCAAAAAAAAGCGGAAATTCCTGTTCTTGCCCTTGTTCTAATGTAGCATTATGCTATTGTTTGTACATTTGATTCAAATAGTTCCCATGAATAAGGCTTTTGGAATTAGTGTTGTATACCTTTTTTTTGCTTGTTGGTCTAATGCGCAGTGTAAAATAACTCAGATTAAGAATGCTGATGGATCTATGTTTCTTTCTACTGATAACAGCTTGATGTACCAGACCGCTAAGAAAAAACTAGTTGAAAGATTGGCTACGGATAATGAAAACTATTTTCTTGAAATTCTACCTACTCCATTTTTACCTAAACCAGCTGGATCAAAAGTCAAGAAAGACCTGACGGTTACTTTGAGCAATCAAAAATCCTATGTACTAAAGCATTTTGATGCTAGATATTTGAATAAAGACAGTAGTTTCTCTATTTTGTTTCTTTTCAACAGTAAAGATATTCCTGATTTCAAACAGTATAAAATCAATAGCATCATCTTAAGTGATGGCACTGCAGATAATGCCATGTATAAATTGGTCTTACATCCAGATGCCATTCAAAAACAATTGGCTTGTTTCAATAATATTGGAAAAAAATAAAAGGCCCATTTAATTCCCATTATCCACGCTATGTAGCTCACGGGATTTGTTTTTGTCTTTGTATTTGCGGAATAAATCGGTGAAAGAGAAGTTGATTTGGTAACTGTTGTAGACAAGGTTTCCGCCAGATCTGGGTAGCCATTCATTACTATACAGCAACTCTATTTGAGTATCGTCTGTAAGTGCATAGCCACCGCCAATGGTCAATCTATTTCTATCAAAAAAATCCTTTCCCGTGATGGCTGCCTGCGTTTTAACAAACAATTCATCGGATAATACGGAATAGTATATTCCCTTTCTGATGACTTTCCCATTCAAGGGTTGGGTATATTTTAATTGTGCACGTAAACGATAATAGGCTTCAAAGGTTTTGGCATTATTTTGTATTCGACGGTCTTCTAGCCTAAATCGCGTTAGCAATGAATACCCAATCTTGTGTATATAATAGGTTCCCTGTAAAGCGTATCTAATTTCAAAATTCTTAGCCTGCTCAATATCTGGAATAGAGACATTGCCAAATAATGCTAGGAAATAGGAGAGCTTCCACCTGGAACTAGCATAGTAGTGGGCCCAGCCGCGCAAATAAAACTGTGATGCTTTTGCAAAGGGGCTATGGTTATTTGGAGGGATGCTGGTATAGCTTTGGCCTAAATTAAATTCAAGGGTCCATTTTTTACCAAGTGATTCTACGTCTGAAAACTCATTTGAGAATTGATTATAACTGGTATTTTGAGCTTGTACTGACTGATTTGAAATAAAAAAAACCAGGGTAGTAACCCCCAAAAAACTGTTACAAACGTATTTGATTACTTGTTGAATATTATAATTTTGTACAATCTTCATAATTATGAAAATTCAAATTGGGAAAATTAAGCCATTATTTTTTCCATAGAGCTGTTTCTGCTCCTGGTTTTTAAACTTAAATAGATTGTTTTCAATTGTTTTTTTTAAATGTTCCTACAAATCTAATGTCTTATCATAAACTAATTATATGCTCTTGACAAGGAACTTACTACAAATTGTTTAACTTATGAATCTAAAATCAAGCTTGCATATATGAAACCTATACTTTCTCGTAGAGCATTTTTACACAATAGCAGTTTTGCCACACTGGCTTTTATTTGTACAGGCCATGCGGCAAATGCCGTTGGCAGTTTTTTAGATAGCAAACCCAATTCAAAAATTAAAGGAGTTCAAATAGGGGCCATCACTTATTCCTGGAGAAGTATGCCCGGTTCAGTTGACCAATTGTTGCAATACTGTGTTGATTGCAATATCAGTGCCATTGAATTAATGGGCGATGCGGTAGAAGACTATGCCGGTAAACCAACTAATCCTGTAAAATTTATCCCTGGTCAGCCAAGGCAATTAAATGATGAGCAAAAAGCACAAATGGCACAGTACCAAAAAGACGTGGCTGCATGGCGCGCTTCTGTTGGTATGGAAAAATTTGAAGCCCTGCGTAAGCAATATCAAAAAGCGGGTGTAAGTATATATGCTTTTAAACCCAATGCCCTTAATCCTAATAATACCGATGCTGAAATTGAATACGCACTCAAAGCAGCTAAAGCATTAGGAGCTGCAAGTGTTACCGTAGAATTACCTACCAAGCCAGAACATTCACAACGCTTGGGTAAGTTAGCAGAGAAACACAAAGTTTATATAGGATACCATGCTCATACACAAGCCACAGACACAGCTTGGGACCTAGCTTTGAGTCAATCTCCTTATAATTCTATGAACCTTGACTGTGGACACTATATTGCCGCAGGTGGTATCAATACCAAAGATTCCCTATTAGCATTAATTGAAGACAAACAGGATAGAATCACTAGCATGCATATCAAAGACAGAAAATCTAAAGTCAATGGTGGTGCCAATATGGTCTGGGGAAATGGTGATACCCCTCTCAAAGAAATTTTAAATTTACTCAAAGAAAAAAAATACAAAATTCCTGCAACCATTGAATTGGAGTATGATATTCCTACAGGATCAGACGCGGTTAAAGAAACCAAAATCTGTTTTGAGTATGCAAAAAAATTATTAGAAGCATAAGCACCATCAATACATTAAAAAAGGGGCAGTCATATTCTGATTGCCCCTTTTTTTAACTGACTACTTACTTAATCTTGACCAAACAATTGGTTGAACAACATTTTATAGGTGCCATGAGTTTGTCCCCTGAAGGTAATTTCAGGACCATAGACAAAAAGTTTACCCTTGCCTAGTTTGGCGCTAAATGCTGCAACACCATCTTGTAAATAGGACTGGCCAAATGCCCAACCGCTTCTCAATGTTTTGTCAGAAGCATACCATGCTAATGGTGTTATCTCTCCATTAGAAATAGCATCGGCTGGAATTTTAAATACTGGGCTGGCACTAAAATAAACATCGGCCTTCTGGCCCAAGCCCCAATTGGCTTTTTGTTTTGAATCTACTGTTACTTGCATCACTGAACCTGGAATATAAAATTTCTCTCCTGGTAATGCTTTCTCTTTTCCTGCTACCATTTCTACCAAGGCATTGCGTACAGGTAATTTCAAATGATAGGCAAGATTAGCAGAGCTACCAATGGTTACTATATTTCCACCTGCTTCTATGAATTCTTTTAATGCCGGAATTGATTTTGCTGGGGTAATTCTGCCTAATTGATCTCGGAATTCTGTTGGAATTTCATCTGCTTTTGGTTCTCTTCCTTCAAATCCACCAAAGCCTCCACCAGGTGCACCTGCAGCTTCTGTTCTAAGAGCGGGTATGGCGCCACCTACAAATACAATTACATCGTACTTGTTTTTCAAAGAGCCTCCGTCTATTTCTTTGGCATAGATTAAATTGAAATTGAAATGGTATTGCTCTAGAATCCATCTTAACCATCCGGATGGCATTGATCCGCCATAATTGTCCCATAGTGCAATGCGTTTGGCACTGATATTGGTTGCTTTACTAGGCGCGTCAGCAGTTTTAAGTATGACACCATAGGCAGTTGCTGCTTTTTCTATGATAGGAGCACTTGCTACACTATTAGCCACATAAAACTGGTCGGCTGTTTTTGTAACAGGTACGCCCGCTTTCATTAGTTCATTAAGTAATATAAAACTGGCATTGTCCATGGTAGAAAAACTATAACCAGTGCTGTTAGCCGTTTTTTCTATAGCTCCTTTTGAAGTTTGTACGCTTCCATAGGGGATGGCTTCAAATGGGCCATTAAAACTATTCAAGACCCTTGTAAAATTAATACCCATGGTATAAGCTGGGGTCCAACCTGCTGCATCATATGGGCGTACGGGTGGCCCACCAGGATACTGAAAATCATTGGGGTGATCCTGTGGTTCAAACATGTCTATCACGTGTGCTCTAAATGCCTGATTGGTTTTAACAATATAGGATCCTGCAGGATAATGTTGACCTTCAACACTAAAATCACTGGTAGCTTTTTCAACCTTAATACCGCTATTGATTAAAATGTTGACAAAACCAGTGGCTGTAGTGGTTTGGTTGGCTGGTATGATATAACCCCTTGCATCTCGCAGTTCTGGTTTACGATAAATCTTATTGAAATATTCCAAAGGCAGAGTATCGCCACGCATTTCTTTTTTGTCTTCCTTGTACAAGTCCGTCACCATTTCTACTTTATTGGGAGAAAGGGTCCAATGATCTGTATTACCCGCTTCAATGGCGTGCTTGCCCATGGTATAGATATTCATCAATAATTCATCCTTATACCTAGCAGCATAGTTCAATACTGCATAGTTGAGAGAAATAGAATAATCTATAGAATTTTTAAAATACCATTGTTGAGGAGCAATAGGAAAGGGTGTAGCACTATTGGGTATTAATCTATTGGGAACAAAATTGATTTTTGATGGAGTAGGACTGCCAATGATCTCTGTTAATAGACCAATGATATTGTGGTAATACGCGGTGGTTCTCAAACCCCCATTCCACCAGGTGCTGTATACCGATCCACTTTTCATAGTATAACCTGGTTTGCCTTCTGCATTTAAACGGCTACTCATGGCTGCACCAACAGCATCAATGCCTGTTACCAATAATGGGTCATATACATAATTAAATGGATCACGATAAGGAGGTCCTGCAACTACCGTTCCGGCTGGTCCAGTTTGGTGATGGTTGTATAAAATCTGTGGCATCCATTCAATATATTGTTGACGGCTCATATTGCGTGACTCACTCATGTTCATCATGTAGAAATCACGATTATTGTCATGCCCAATGTATTTTTGGTAGAGTCTGGGAAGGTTGTCTGTACTGCGTTTCAAAGTATCGGCATTACGCATGTACCAATTAGAAACCAATTCTTGACCATCAGGGTTGGCGTGTACAAATAGAATAATGGTAGACTTTAAAATTCGGTTGGTTTCTTCATCCGTTCTGGTAATAATCTGATACAGGGTTTCTATCCACTGGTGTATACCCACTACTTCTGTAGCGTGTAATCCACCATCAATCCATACAACTGCCTTTCCTTCTGCAGCCAATGCCTTTGCATCAGCATCGCTCAAGCCTTCTGCCCTGGCCATGCGTTGAGAGATGGATTTGTATTTGTCCAGCTTGGCCAAATTGGCTGGATCAGAAACTACCACCATATACTGGCTTCTTCCTTCTTCCGTATTACCAATACTCATTAGTTTCATTTTTTTTGAAACGGCAGCGAGTTTTTTTAAGTAAGCTTCTGTTTGGGTAAATGTGGCTAAATGATAGTTCTCTCCAATGGCAAAACCAAAATGTGATTTTGGATTTGGAACGTTCTGGGCCATGGTAGTTGCCATGGTTACCGTGAATAGCAAAAAGCATAATGCAATCCTACGCATAAGGTCAGTTTTGTTTGGATTGAATGTAAAACAAGAAATCCAAAACAACAGAAATTTTACAGGAAAGTATGGCGGGGATATTTAATGCAATGGATCATTTGTCATTAGGCTGCACCCAATTGCTTCAATTTCCTAATCTGTGCAAACAGATAGATGAGTATGCCCCATACGGCAACCACAATGGAATAAGCCATTAATTCTAACCAGATGGGTGATTTTCCTCGTCTGGCAAACAGGGTTCTTTTATCAAACTGAGAAATATAAGTGTAAGATTTGCCCCAAGGAACGGTTTTCTCACTAGACAGATTACCATATAGGTCATTGTCATCTACATGTGCTATCAATACCAAATTTCCCTTGCTGTCTCCAAGTAGACTATCTCGTTTAAAATCGGCGGAAGCCACGCCAAGACTATCTGTTGCGTATGCTGGTGTTTCTGCTACATTCAAATCAGCATCCATACGCTTAATGGCAATACGAACATCCACAGCTTTAACTGGGGTCCAGATACTGTCTTTTAATTCAAGTAGGGTAGCTACTATTTTCCTATCGGCCAAAGTGTCTATTTGTAATTTGGCTTTGGTTAGGTCTAGCGTGCCTTCACCCTCATCAAAAGTTTTAGTTGCTGGCGATGCCACTACAAAACTCACTTTGGCTGCTTTGTTCCATTCGTCTTTTGCGCTTGCTGGAATAAAGACCAAGGCATCTCCTTTTTCATTGGTAACGCCCTTGCCAATCAGAGTTTCAGGTGTTTTGGAACCTATATAAAAACTGACAGGAATATTGGGAATCATTTGGAACTTGCCATCAATCTTTGATTTGGCATGCGCAACCAAATATTGTGTTTGGTTATTGCTATTGTAATAACTGATGCTTAGTGAAAGGCTATTTTTCTCTACTTGTGCAAATGCTGACAAGCTAATAGTTAGCAACAGTAAGAAAGCAATCAGTTGTTGACTAGTCTTTTTCATGTTGTTCAGTTTCTGTGATGGTTTCCTGAATGGGGATAATAGGGAAGATTCTTGCAAATAGGGTAATGATCAGCAAAGCGCCAGCCAATGAACCCATGGCAATTACCCATTCCTGCCAAGTTGGGAAATAGTGTTTGTAATTTTCAGGCACGTCTTGCATAGGTAAAAATGGATGCAAGAGTGTAGGTGTAACAATCAGGTAACGTTTGAACCATGATCCAATCACCACTAATACACCGGCTACAAAGGCTGGCAATGGTTTACGTCCTTTTTTGAAGATGAGGATAAGAATTGGAATAATCATGGCCGTTGTAATGGCAAACCAGAATACCATGGCAAATTCTCCAGTAAACAATCCTAGCAAATGTTCTTCTTCAGATTTTTTCATTTTGAATGCAGGAACCAAGAACTCATTTACGTTAAAGTACAAGTACAATAGCGCTAATAAAACCAGCACTTTACCCATTTTGTCAAAATGCTCTTCCTTAATATAGTTTTCCAGTTTATAAGCTTTTCTAAAAACAAACATGGCAACAACTACTCCGCCAGCACCTACTAAAAAAGCACCTGAAATAAAGTAAGCTCCAAAGTTGGTACTATCCCAACCTGGTCTATAAGTTGTGGCAAACAACCAAGATGTTACGGTGTGAATGGCAAATGCAATAGGAATAATGGTTACAGACAGAATGTTAATGGCTCTTTCGCCAATATGGATTTGACTAGGTGTGTTTTTCCAGAAGGAACCTAAGAAGCTATACAGTTTGTGTAAGCGAGCGCCGGTTCTTTCTTTGTACTTGGTTAAGATGGCTAAATCTGGTAACAAAGGGAAGTACAATAACAAGATACTTACAAAGAAATAGGTGGTAATCACTATTACGTCCCATACAATGGGTGATTGCAATCGGCCATGTAAAAACAGGTTATAAAACCTTTCTGGACGGCCCATGTCTACCACAATGATGATGGAGGCG
This sequence comes from Bacteroidota bacterium, assembly GCA_947460595.1. Lineage (GTDB taxonomy): Bacteria > Bacteroidota > Bacteroidia > Chitinophagales > Chitinophagaceae > Sediminibacterium. Next base: position 84,468 of record CANHGS010000005.1, read on the forward strand.
CAAGTGATGGCCGATACAGCAATAATTTCTGCAATCCTTGTTAGAGGCGTACTCCAATGAACATCGCTCAAGCGCAATACTGCTGTAATCAATGATCCAACCAGACTAATGGCTACAAAGAATACGAAATTGGAAATATAAATTCCCCAGGATACATAATCGCGCATGGCGGTTACCACCAATCCCTTTGATAATTGTTGGCAGTAGGCAATAATACCAATAGCACAGAAACCCAATAAAACGCCAACCCAAATCTTACCTGGTTTGCCAAACTTTTGTGGCAGCAGGTCTTCGGTAATTTTTTGTTTTGCTAAACTTTCCACGATCTATGATTTAGGGTTAACTTTTTTTGTTTTCCTCTTTTACTTCATTGTTCTCGAAAGGGAAATTCCTATTCACTGGAGGTAGATAATAAACACTTGGTTTTGTTCCTAGGTCTTCCATTAATCTGTATCCAGCTTTATCCCTTACCAGCTCACTAAATCGGAAGGTTTCTGATCCATTGGTTACAGAATCTTCATTCATGTCTCCAAACATGAATACGCCATTTGGACAAGCTGATACACAGTGTGGTAATTCTCCTTTTCTAGCCATGTCTGGGCAGAAATCACATTTACCAACAGTGCCTTTTTTCTGTGGCACACTGGTTTCGCAGGAATAAGGTTTTTCGGCAATTTCTTTTGGTAGATCTACTTCTTCCCAGTTAAATACGCGGGTAGAATAAGGACAGGCGGCCATACAAAATCTACAACCTATGCAACGGTCACTGTCAATCAGTACAATGCCGTCCTGTCTCTTAAATGTGGCATCCACGGGACATACTTTTACACAAGGTGGTTCATCACAATGCATACAAGTAGTGGGTTGCCAATAGGGTGCGGTATGTTCTGCTTCTTGTTGAGGATAAACTTTAATCCAGTTTTGACCTGGGTGTATGCTATGCATATGGTTACAGGCAGTCTGGCATTTTTTCAAACTTTTACAACGGGAAAGATCAATCACCATCACAAATTTCTTTCCTGGAATGCCCATTCTGGCTGCTTGGTTGGAAACCTGTGGTAGTTCTGGAACGGGTTTTAGAAAAGCTTTATCTACTTCAATCACCTGTCCGTCTACAGAAAGCAGTTTCACCATTTCTCCGGATGGCTTTACAGTTTCTAAAGTAGCTGCATCTGGTTCAAATGGATTTTTTCCAGTGGAACATCCCGCAACAGTTAGTCCAGCCAACAATGTGGCTGAAAAGAACTCTCTTCTGGAAGTATCGTTCGTTTTCATTGATGTTGTTTAATGGTGATTACCTTTTTACCCAGGTTTGCATGTCTTTATTTGAAGCTTTTTCTTTTAAAGCATTCACTTTAGAAAGATCCACTTCCACCAACTGGCCATCCTGTGTCAGGAATTTCATGGTCTTAGTTTCATCTGGCGGTGGGGCACAGGCGATAATGTTTTTTTTCTTGCTAAAGAATCCCATGGTGAGAAAACTGAAGATGGACAAGATGCCCAATCCTACCAGTGCGTTTCTCCTTGAATTATTTTCCTTAGAATCCGTTTCTAATGGTTGCATAATCTTGACTTGATAGTTGATGAAAATGTTGTGGGATAAGTGAAAGGCAGCTATTACACTGCCTTTCTGTTAAATCCACTAATAGCCTTTTTGACTTATTTTTTCAAAGTGCGCATGTAGTTCACTAGGCTCCAAATATCTTCAGTATCTGGAATTTTCTTTTTGAAAGCAGGCATATCATCTCTTCCTTCTGCTACTTTATAAAATAAAGAACCATCAGATTGACCTTGAAAAACTGCTTTTGAAAAATCATCTGGCTGTGTTTTTAGTTGGGCAGCTTTGCTACCATCGCCCAAGCCAGCTTTACCATGGCAAGAAGCACAGTGTTGGCTCCATAGGGCTTTTCCGGCTGCTACTGAAGCGGCATCTGTTTTAACTGGGTTAGCAGTTTTGGCTGCTTTATCTGGAACAGGCCAAGGTTTTGCTTGTGTAAATGTGAAACCGGCAGCTATAACAAAAACTACCAGAACTGATGCGGTAATAAGATGTTTCATTGTGATTTGATTTTTGATTGATTTGATGATACTATGCTCCAACTTTAATGTTTGAACAGAAATGATAGATATCAGCGCTTTTTATGATATAAATTATTTTTGCTAGTCCCTTCTAAAAGTTCCAAAGCCTTGAAATATTGAACCCAATTACAAATTGACTCTTGGTAAAATCATTCTGGTTGAGCATATGATTCAGCTGAGGAAGAGTATATCCATAATTGCCCAAAAACACTTGAAAATCGTGTCCGCTTGATTTCATGTCTAATCCCAAACTCAAATTTGGGTGAGGATTATCCATGGGGTGCTGGGTCAACGGTTGGTCATAATTTACTATAATAGAAGTCTTTGGAGAGATTTTATAGCGACCACTCAATGAAAAAGATAGATGGTCATTATTCATTTTTGGCTGAATCACTTTGTTCTCATCATAATAGCCATCTACATTATTAAAGTGTGTTAGATTAATGCTAGCCTGGGCTGAAAAAGCTTCAGTGAATTTTCTAGCTACCATAATTTGATTAAAAAAGGCAAACCTATCTGAGGTAGTAACTATTGGCATTGACTCATTTCTAGCCCTAGTATCCATACTGGCATTACCATAATAGGTTACGGATACTGGAATGCTATTGTTCTTGGTTTGTTTTAGTAATGCATATTTTACATTCCAGTCAACAATCATATTGTAATTGTTGGCGCCAAATCCTACTTGAAGATCTGTAATGGGCGTATAACTAAATCCCAATCGCATATTGGCACTAGCAAACATGCCAAACAAGTCTTTGAAACTATGGTCAGTTGTGCCAAATCGGTGATTGATGTCAAATTCAAAAGTTCCTTTAATAGGCACCATCACGGTTTGATTGTCTATTAAGTAGTTTCCTTCAAATGTATTTTTGGCATAGGATTTCTTTTTCACTGGTGGTTTAGCCGCTGCTGAATCCTGAGCCATCAATTCAGTTCCTATAAGAGCTGAGGCTGCCAATAGGAATACCATGGCACTTAGCTTAAAGATGGGGAAATGAACAAGATATTTTTTCATTGTAATTGGTTTAATTGTTTTTAGCACCTTGTTTGATCCAAGCGTACACTTTTGCATTGATTTCCTGATTAGGGCCAGCGCCAAGTGGCATTACTGGAGATTTTTTTCCAGATAACCATTGGTATAGCGTACTATTATCAGGATCGCCTGCTTTTAAGTATCCACCTGCTGAAAGTGATTTATAAGAGATGGCCGCAGTTAGGTCAGGCGCTTTTCCTCCTGAAACATGGCATCCCGGTATAGCGCAGCTCTTATCAAACATGGGGGTGATGTCTTTTGAATAACTCATTTCAGTAGTAATACTAGCCCCTGGATTTACTACCAAGGTTGTAGTCTTATAACATCCTGAAAATAGAAGCACCATTAGTACAACCCCTGCGAATAAGAATGCTGTTTTTTTCTTTAACATGATGATTGTTTTAAGTAAAACAGAGGTTGCTTATTTCTGGAATTTCAATAATAGGTTTGGTTGAATACCATGTTGGTAGTTTGAGGTATTAAAAATGGCAACACCAAATGGTTGATCTGACAGATTACTAAAATCAATATCTTGTTTCAATACATCACCAGTTTTTAACGCGCGTTTAAATTCTAATATCCATCCGGTACCTGTGTATTTTCCTGTTGCAGCAATATCAGATCTACCACCAGAAAGTGGAGCAGCAATAAAAGAAGGGATGCATTTGGTTCCAATGGTTGTTCCAGTTCCAGTATTATCTAGGTATTCTGCTGCACCATTGGGGTCTAAAGTTCCACCAACATAGGTTAATACACCTGTACTACTAACACCAGTAACTTTTAAAGCCTTTCCACCAGCAAGGGTATCAGTAGCCAAATAGTACAATTGACCAGTTGCATTAGGTACCACCCATTTTGGTACGTTTACAGAAGCACCAGTGCCGTCTAATTTTAAACTCTGTGAGTTGTTAAAAGCACCATTGTTTGCATTGGTATTGGTATTGACATAACTAGTTGTAAAAGGTGTTGGAGGAATTAGGTCATCAGCATGACGTCCATTACCAGAACCACCTACAGTATCTGTTACAGAAGGACCACCAGCCCAATCTTGATACTGATCATCAAACTGATTGGTCACTAAATCTTTGTTTAAATGGCACCACCACATGTCAATTTTTTCATTGGCACCATTGGTATAGTGGTTGCCACTTTTGTTGGGCACCATTACACCTGCAAAGTTCCTATAGGGGTTAAAAATATGACAACTGGCATAGCAGGTTTGGGTAATAAATTTGGGAGTGGAGTTATCAATATTCCAAAGCATAGCAAATTGGTCCTGCCCCATTCCATCTTTAACCAAGTTTCCGTTTACATCAAAGCTTCTGGCATTTCCTCTTTGTGCCCATAATTTGGTAGTTGGGTTAAAATACCAAGGTTGAACCTGATAATTACTTGGATCATTCCATTCAGCCAAGAAGTAGATGTATTTATCATCATACATGGAACGGATGGTAGCAGGATATTGGGTTCCTTGATAACCAGCAAAAAGACCGTTTCCTGGATCTGGAACGGTAGGCAACACATTTAGTTTGGTAGCGTTGTCCCAAATAGGATCAACTACTCCATCTAATGTTGGCGCTGTGCCTGTTTTATAAGATAGTAATTCATTTGTGCTCAAATTAGCAGGAGCCACAACCTGTGCATTTTTAGTGCAGTAAACAAAGAGCACTGCAAATGCTACAAATAGAAAAATTGTGAGTGAGGTTTTCATACAACGCTATTTAAAGTTTGAATATTAACTGTGGTAAATGTTCAAACTTTAAATACTTATATAATATGATTAATGTTATTTATTGTCATGACAATAATCATATAGTGTATTTAATTACCATACTATATACTGAAACTGTCTAAAATAGGAAGGCTTAAAATCTGTTGATTAGACATTAAATGTTGATTAAGGACTGCTTGAATTTTCCTTTGATGTTTTAAATGAACAATAACTATCAATTATTCGTCAATTCTAATAATATAATTTTTTAATATCTATCTTCCGCAACATCTGGTTTTGTTTTCATTAAGATTTTATTGCATGAATTTGAGAAACTTTGATCAAACGCCAATTCATCAATTAATTGCTAATCAAGCAATATTGAATCCAACTAAAGCCGCTATCAAATACAACGGAAAAACTATTAACTATGCCCAATTAGTTAAAGCGTCCAATCAGTTTGCCAGTTTTATGGCTCAAAAATCAGTGAAGAGGAATGATATTGTTATTGTGGCCATGGATCGTTCAATTGATATGGTGATTGCCATGATTGGTCTATTAAAATCTGGTATAACCTATCTACCTATTTTACCTGATTACCCAAAAGATAGACTGAACTATATTTTAGAGAATAGCCATACTGGTCATATTTTTTCTTCCTATAAATTCAAGGATCAATATGGACAATACCCTGGAGCTATTTTTGTAGAAGAGTTCTTAGCGCAGAAAGAGAGCCTAGAAGAAATGTCTAATGATGGCATAGATCATTCTGATGATACAGCGTTTGCATTATATACTTCTGGTTCTACCGGTTTGCCAAAAGGCGTTGAGATTGCTCAAAAAAGTTTCTTGAATCATCTATTGAGCATGCAATTGGTTCCAGGCATCACTAAGGATGATATTGTTTTAAATATAACCACCATTACATTTGATATTGCTCAATTAGAATTGTTTTTGCCTTTGATTAGTGGCGCGCAATTATTTATTACAGATATGGATGAGTCAAGAGATGGTAGGTTGTTATTGGAGACCATTGAGAAAGAGCAGATTACTATTGTACAAGCAACTCCTTTTAACTGGCAAATTTTAATTGAATCTGGTTGGCAGAAAAAAATGCGCTTTAAGGCACTTTGTGGCGGTGAAGCACTCAGTAAGGATTTAGCCGATAAACTCTGTACAAGAGTAAAAGAATTATGGAATGTATACGGGCCTACAGAAGCAACCATTTGGGCCACAGCAAAACAAATTCATGCAACGGATACTATCATCACCATTGGAACGCCCCTACATAATGTGGATGTTTATATTTTAAATGAACAACTTCAAGAAATGCCGGTGGATGAAGTGGGTGAAATTTATATTTCTGGAATACAAGTTGGAAAGGGATATATCAATAGGCCCGAGTTAACTGAAAAAGCATTTTTACATGACCCCATTTCTTTAGTGCCAGGAACTAGCATGTACAAGACGGGAGACCTTGGTAAAAAATTGGCTAATGGAGAGATTCAATGTCTGGGTAGGATAGACCACCAAATTAAGATTAGAGGAAATAGGGTAGAGACGGAGGAGATTGAATATCAAATTAAGCAATATAAGAAGGTCAAAAATGCTATTGTGGTTGGTCACAAGGACCATCTAGACAATATGCGGTTGGTTGCTTATATAGAATTAGAACAGGCAATTTCTGTTACTGATGAATCCAGCCTGTTTAAGTCTATTAAAGCATCATTGGGTAATACACTTCCAGAATACATGATTCCAACTGATTACATGATTATTTTAGAAGTGCCGCTCATGTCTAATGGCAAAGTAAATAGAAAGGCCTTGCCAGCGCCAGTGCTTCAGGTAATTGACAGAGAAATTATTGCTGCTGAAACAGGGCTTGAGAATCTAATGTTAACCATTTGGTCTAGAAATTTAGGAATGGAGCAAATTAGCATGGAAGATAATTTCTTTGATCTTGGAGGAAATTCATTAATAGCCACTAAAATCATGTTACAAGTGGAACAAGAAACGGGGAAACGCTTACCTAATGCAACACTTTTCCAATACCAATCTATTAGAGCACTTTGTAAAGTCATTGAAAATAATATTGCTGAAAGCCCTTATAAGGTATTGGTTCCCATGAAACCAACGGGCACCAAAATGCCCATCTATATTGTACATGCCATTGGTTTGAACCTAATGTTTTTACGTAATGTGGTACAGTTAATGGAGGAGGATCAACCGGTATACGGTCTGCAAGCCCTAGGTTTGAATGGTTCGGATGAACCCTTAGACAATATGGAGGCAATTGCCAGTTGTTATAATAAAGAAATTCTATTGCACAATCCCAAGGGGCCCTATGTGATAGCCGGCTATTCCTTTGGGGGATATATTGCCTGGGAAATGGTTAGGCAATTAAAAGCATTGGGTAAAGATGTACGCATGTTGGCCATGATGGATACCAATATTCAAGAACCATTATACCAACGCCCATTGGCAGAAAGAATTGCTAAAAAACTATTCCGTCAATGGAATAAACTGGTATTTAGATTGGGGACAATTTTTTCCTGCCCAGTAGATACTTGGGATTATTTGAAAACTATTTATACGCATAGGTATAAGCGATTAGTAGATAAGAATTATGATTCTGAAAATATGCCCGTTTTTATGATGCGGATTGCAGATAAAATGGAACATGCTTATTATCATTATCATTTTAAACCGCAGCACGTAAAAATTGATCAATTTATCTCTGAGAAAAGAATGTTTTTTATTGATGACCCTACCACCATGGGATGGAAGCATTTAGCCATGGATGGAATTGAACAGCATATTCTTCCGGGAGATCATAAAGACATGTTGTTTCCACCCAATGACCGTATTTTTGCTCAGACTTTGCAAAAGAAATTAGACCAACTAAATCAGGAACTTGTCAACCAACAAGCAGAATAAATGCGAATAGCCCATTTGATATTGGCATACCATCAACCAGTTCAATTGGAACGCTTGGTTAAAAGATTAATTACGGCAAATGCCGATATCTATATCCAGTTAGATGCAAAAGCCAATATGCCTGATTTTCAACACTTGGGTCAATTAAATAATGTAAGGTTTGTCAACAACAGGGTGAATGTTATCTGGGGTTTGTATAGTATGGTAGAAGCTACCTTAGAGGGCTATAAACAAATCTTAGATGCTGGTCAGTCTTATACTCATATCAATCTCTTGAGTGGGCAGGATTATCCATTGAAAGCGGCAACAACTATTGAAGATTTCTTTTTTGCTAATCAGGACAAGTCTTTCATGAAATTCAAACCCATATTTGAAGAGTGGCCTGAATCCATTAGAAGAATCACCAAATATGAGTTGGGTGAGTATCAATTTCCACTACGCTACCAGCTGCAAGGAATTTTGAATAAAATAATGCCTGATAGGAAAACTCCTGAAGGAATGAAGCCTTATGGGTTTTCTCAATGGATGACTATTACTGCGGATGCTGCGGCATATATTGTTAATTATTTGGATACTCATTTTTTAGCAAGGCTTTTTTTTAAAATGACTTTCTGCGTTGATGAATTAATCTTTCAAACTATTCTGCTAAATTCTCCTTTTAAAGATTCCATTGTTAACGAACATTTGCGCGTCATCAAATTTATAAAAGGAACTTATAGACCAAGAACCTTATTAATTTCTGACGCTGAAATGCTGCTAAATTCTGAAAAGTTATTTGCTAGAAAGTTTGTAATGGAAGAAGATACTGCTATACTAGATTATTTAGATAGTCAGGTATAGAAAATGTCTAAACCAAGTAAAATTGGTAACATTCTGGTAAAATTCTGGTAACATTCTATTGATATAGCTGTTTTATTTTGCAGTTTCTCTGAACCGCGCAACATGAAAAAGCTAACTTATTTTCTTCTGCAAATTTTGGTGGATGCTTGTATTCCGTTTTTATTAAGTGGATATCAGGGCAACAAATTCCATAAAATCCATTAATGGAGCAGAAAAGAAAGAAACTTGATATACTTGTCTTATCAGACATTCATCTTGGCACTTATGGCTGCCATGCAAAAGAACTACTCTATTATTTAAAGTCAGTGAAACCTAAAACCGTTATTTTAAACGGGGACATTGTTGACATTTGGCAGTTTAGCAAAAGGTATTGGCCTAAGTCTCATATGAAAGTGGTGAAGCACCTGATGCATTGGATGAGTAAGGGGGTAAAGATTTATTACATACCTGGTAATCATGATGAGATGCTAAGGAGATTTACAGGTTGGCAGTTGGGAAGCTTAAAAATTGTAAATAAAGTAGTACTTGATTTGCCCAACGATGGTAAAGCTTGGTTTTTTCACGGAGACGTATTTGATGTAACCATGCAACATAGCAAATGGTTGGCAAAAATGGGTGCTGTTGGTTATGATACATTGATTTTAATTAACAGATTAGTGAATTTTATTTCAGAAAATATTTTTGGCAAGGGAAAAATTTCATTGTCTAAAAAGATTAAAAACAGTGTTAAGTCTGCCGTAAAATTTATCAATAGTTTTGAAGAAACTGCTGCAGAAATTGGTATTAGCAATCAATATAAATATGTGGTTTGTGGACATATTCACCAACCGGAAATGAGAAGCATTCAAAATCAAGAAGCTGAAATTATGTATCTCAATAGTGGTGATTGGATTGAAAATCTTACCTCACTGGAATATGTTAATGGAGAATGGGCCATTTATAAATTTAACCATGAGCAATGGAAAAAGGAAACACAAAAAGAGGACCAGGAGGAGGAAGAGCCAGACAATCAGCAGTTATTTGATAGTTTGTTAGAAGAATTCAATTTAATGAAACAGTAATGAAAATCTTATATGCTATTCAGGGTACTGGAAATGGTCACATAAGTAGAGCAAGAGATGTAATTCCATTTCTACTAGAAAGAGGAGAAGTAGATCTCTTAATTAGTGGAATACAGTCTGATGTTGACTTGCCTTATGAGATTAAATACAAATTCAAAGGCTTGAGTTTCATATTCGGTAAAAAAGGTGGTATTGATTTGTTAGATACTTATAGGAAAAGCAATCTCAAAAGGCTATACCAAGAAATTCAATCCCTGCCTGTTGAGGACTATGATTTAGTAATTAGTGATTTTGAACCTGTTAGTTCCTGGGCATGTAAATTAAAACACAAAACATGTATTGGATTAAGTCATCAAGCAGCAGTGATAAATAAGAAATCACCAAAGCCTAAAAAAATGGATTTGGTAGGTAAGGCAGTACTAAATAATTATGCACCGGTAGATGTATTCTATGGCTTTCATTTTAAGCAATACGACAATCAAATTTTTACTCCGGTAATCAGGTCACAAATTCGTAAAGCAAATGCTATTGATGCAGGACATTACACAGTATACCTTCCTGCTTACAGCGATGAAAGAATCTTGAAAGTATTATCGCAAATACCATCAGTGAAATGGCAAGTATTTAGTAAGCATACTAAGAAGGAATACAAGGTTAGAAATGTTAGTATTCAACCAATTAATAATGAAAAATTTGTTGATAGTTTGGTTTCTAGCACTGGTATACTTTGTGGTGCTGGATTTGAAACCCCAGCTGAAGCTATATTCTTGAATAAGAAGTTAATGGTTATTCCAATGAAAGGTCAATATGAGCAACAATGTAATGCCGCTGCTCTAAAAGAAATGGGCGTACCTGTGATAAAATCACTAAAACAAAAACATATAGGATATATAGAACAGTGGGTAAGACTAGAAAAGAAATTAACAGTTAATTTTCCCGATACTACAGAACAAATGATCAATCAGCTAATTAAAGAAAACTATCAAAAATCTATTTTAGCAGCTAAGGTGCCTGGTAAGGGAATCAATACATGGAAACAATTTAAGCATCGCATTTTTGGGAATATTCTTAAACAGATTACTGAGTAAAAATGATGAACATTTCTGCAAAAGAATTTGGACCCGGATTCCATTGGGGTGTTTCTACAGCAGCCTATCAAATTGAAGGTGCTCATGATGAATATGGAAAGAGTGCTTCAATTTGGGATGAGTTTGTTCAAAAAAAGGGGAAGATTTTAAACAATCATACTGGTGACATTGCTTGTGATTTTTACCATAGGTATACCAATGATCTGACCTTAGTTAAAAGATTACATATTCCCAATTATCGGTTTTCTATTGCATGGTCAAGAATCCTCCCAATGGGTGTTGGCCATGTAAACCAAGCAGGTATTGATTATTATCATAGAGTAATAGATTTTTGTATAGAGCTGGGAATTGAACCATGGATTACATTATACCATTGGGATCTTCCTAATTGTTTACAACAGAAAGGAGGCTGGACTAATAGAGACATTATTCAATGGTTCAGTTTTTTTGTAGAAACCTGTGTAAAGCATTTTGGTTCAAAAGTGAAACATTGGATGGTTTTAAACGAGCCCATGGTTTTTACAGGGGCAGGTTATTTTTTAGGAGTGCATGCGCCAGGTAACCGAGGGATAAATAATTTTTTGGCTGCCGCCCATCATGCTGCTCTTTGCCAGAGTGTAGGTGCAGGTATTATTAAATCAATGCAGTCTAATTTAAAAGTAGGAACTACCTTTTCCTATTCACATATTGAACCTTTTAATGTTAATAGCTATAAAGATCACAAAGCTGCAATTAAAGTGGACGCCTTATTAAACAGGTTATTTCTTGAGCCCTTATTGGGATTGGGTTATCCTACTCAAGAGCTTACACTACTCAATAGAATAGAAAAATTCATGCATCAGAATGATGAAAAAGATTTGGCATTTCAAATGGATTTTATTGGCTTGCAAAATTATACCAGAGAAATAGTAACGCATTCCTATTTCATTCCTTTTTTAAAAGCAAAAATTGTAAAAGCAAACAAAAGAGCTGTTCCCACTACCTTGATGAATTGGGAAGTATATCCCCCATGTATCTTAATGGCGCTAAAGCGATATGGTTCTTACCCTCAAATCAAAGAAATTATTGTTACTGAAAATGGGGCAGCTTTTGAAGATAAGCTAATTGACCATCAAGTAAATGATTCTGAACGAACAGCGTATTTACAAAATCATATTGCTCTAGTTAGAATAGCCCAGCAAGAAGGTGTTCCTGTTAATGGATATTTTGTCTGGACACTGATGGACAATTTTGAATGGGCAGAAGGATTTCAACCGCGTTTTGGTTTGGTACATGTTGATTTTGAAACCCAAAAGAGAACCATCAAAATGTCTGGTGACTGGTATAAACAATTCCTATCTGTACTTTCAACAAATGATTGAGGCCATTTCAACAAATACTTTGGAACAGTAAATCTTATTTTGTTTCCTGATAGTCATTGTATTGGTTAGACTATAGTTAGTTCAATTCCCATTCCAGTTAACACTTCTACTATATGATCTGAAATGCCACTATCGGTTATAATTTGATCAACGTCTTCTAGTTTGCAAATTTTTCCATACCCTCTTTTCCCAAACTTGCTACTATCTGCTAGTACAATGGTTTTTTGAGAAGTTTGAATCATCACTCTATTCAATTGTGCCTCTGCTACATTAGTGGTAGTGAGTCCAAATTCTACGTCAACGCCATCTACTCCCAAGAAAAACTTACTACAGGAAAAATCGTCCAATATTTTTTCTGCATAACTGCCGGTAACCGAAGAAGAGTTTTTTCTAACCATGCCTCCTAATTGTAACACTTCAATTTCTGAATGATTGATGAGTTCAGTAGACACATTTAAGGCAGCTGTAATTACGGTTAGATTTCCAATAGGCTTAATGCATTTTGCAAGCGCAAGCACGGATGTACCTGATCCAATGATAATACAATCATTTTTTTCTATTAAGCCAGCTGCAAACGCAGCTATTTTAAATTTTTCGTCTGAGTTCAGTTTCTCTTTTTCATTAACTGTTCTATCACCCGTATATGGATTTTTGATAGTGGCGCCACCATGTGTTCTATAGAGCAGATTTTTATCTTCTAATAATTTTAAATCCTTGCGAATAGTCACAGAGGATACTTCTAATTGAGCACATAAGTCTAATACTTCTACACTACCCTGTTTTTGGAGTTTTTGTAAAATATGCGCATGACGGTCAGTAAGATTACTCATATTGGTACCAATTGAAGCGCAATCTACAGGGGTTTTTAGTCAGTAATCACCTAGATAGTCCTGAAAATGTAAAAAATTAGGAAAAACAACAGATTAACTAGCATCTGCATAAAAGCAAGGGATCTAAACTGTTTTGAAGTAAAATTCAATTGCTTTTGAAAGAAATATGGACAATTGCTTTTTGTTTTAAATAATTGTGTTTACTTTCAAAATATATTAAAATGTTTCATTTTAAGTTTCAAGTGAAACATTTATAAGATTGTATGAAAGACCTAAATCAAGGCATCACTAGAGTTAATGATTTGAGAATCAATTGTTTCAATGAGATTAATCATTTTGACAAACCATGGGATTTGGTGGTCATTGGCGGAGGGGCTACTGGATTAGGAATTGCATTAGACGCCACCGCACGCGGTTATCGAGTTTTACTGGTAGAACAGTTGGACTTTGCCAAAGGAACTTCTAGTAGAAGTACCAAATTGGTACACGGCGGGGTTAGGTATTTAGCCAATGGTGATCTCAAGTTGGTAAGAGAAGCCAGTATTGAAAGAGGTAGACTTTACCAGAATGCTCCGCATTTAGTTAAAGATCAATTGTTTATCATACCAGTATATTCTCTTTGGGAGCGCATAAAATATACCATTGGCTTAAAATGTTATGATTGGATTGCAGGTAAAAGGAGACTGGGTTCCTCCAGTTTTTTATCCAGATCCGAAACCTTACAACTAATGCCAGGCATTAAACAGGAAAATTTGATAGGGGGTGTCAGGTATCACGATGGTCAATTTGATGACGCTAGACTTGCGTTAAATTTAGCACAGACCATTTGGGATCATGGTGGATACGCCATAAATTATTGTTCAGTGATTAATTTGCTCAAAAACGATAAACAACAAATTTGCGGGGTCTCTTTAAAGGATATGGAAACAGAAAAAACCTATTCAATACAAGCCAAAGCAATAGTGAATGCTACTGGTGTTTTTGCAGATGATATTCTGAGAATGGACAATCCTAACAATAGAAAAACATTGAGTGTTAGTCAAGGCGTGCATTTGGTATTGGATAAGTCTTTCTATTCTTCTCAAGAGGCTTTGATGATTCCGGAGACCAGCGATGGCAGGGTGCTTTTTGCCGTTCCTTGGCATGGTAAAGTAGTGGTTGGTACAACGGATACACCAGTAAAAGATGCTTCATTAGAACCCATTGCCTTAGAAAAAGAAATAGATTTTATTTTAGATACAGCAGGTCTTTACTTAAATAAAAAGCCAACACGTTCAGATGTATTAAGCGTGTTTGCTGGCCTTAGACCACTAGCTTCTCCAGAACGCGGAGAACAAAAAACAAAAGAGATTTCGCGTGGTCATAGAATATTGGTATCGCCTTCAGGACTATTTACCATTATTGGAGGCAAGTGGACTACTTACCGAAAAATGGGGGAAGACATGGTCAACAGAATTGAACAAGAATTGCAATGGAAACCAAGAAAAACAAATACTGAAGCGCTTCCAATTCATGGATCTTCTGTAACTGCTGATTGGAATGATCCATTTTATTGTTATGGATCAGAAGCTCCTTATTTGCGTAAAATGATGCATGAGTCAGCAGCTAATTGGATTAGTAAATGTTTACCTATTCATGAAGTGCAAATAATATGGGCTATTAGACATGAAATGGCAAGGACTTTAGAAGATGTGTTGTCTAGAAGAACTAGGGCTTTGTTGCTAGATGCTAAAGAAAGTGCACGCATTGCAAGACCCGTGGCCATAATCATGGCAAGGGAAATGGGTAAGGATGAAAAATGGGTGAACAGTCAAGTAGCTGACTATTTGCATTTAGCAGAACAGTATACTTTAAATTAGGCTTGAGATAAAACTATTTGAGTATAAAATAATCAGATGAAGCAACTATACCTATATGCACTATTGTTTGTTTTGATCCTGTCTTGTGTGGGCACTAAGAAATTACAACAATCTACTGATGCATTTGATTTTCAGGCGCATCGTGGTGGAAGAGGGTTGATGCCAGAAAATACCATTCCCGCTATGTTACAGGCCATGGATTTTCCTGAACTCAAAACATTAGAAATGGATGTAGTGGTATCAAAAGACGGACAATTGGTTGTGTCTCATGATCCTTTTTTTAATGCTGCAATTACTACCAAGTCTAACGGCGAATTTCTAACAAGTCAAGAGGCTTCAAAGCTAATCCTGTTCCAGATGGATTATGACCAAATTATCAAGTATGATGTTGGCATGAAACCACACCCTGATTTTCCAAGACAAGCAAAAATGGCTGTAACTAAACCACTTCTTGCTAATTTGATTGATTCAGTGATGCAAAAGGCAGCCCAATTAAAAAGAACTATTACTTTTAATATAGAAATCAAATCTAAAAAAGCAACAGATAATATTAACCACCCAGCGCCTGAACCTTTTGCAGATAAACTTGTGGGCGTATTGCAAAAAAAGCGGGTATTGGAATATTGCGTTATTCAAAGTTTTGATCCAAGACCTTTACAATATATTCACAGGCGTTATCCTACCGTAAAAACATCTTTCTTGGTAGACAAGAATGGAGGAGATAAAGTAAATGAGCAGATTCAAAAACTTGGATTTGAACCAAATGTTTATAGTCCAGTTTATGGAATAGTTACAAAAGAGCTTGTAGAAGCCTGTCATAGCAAAAACATGAAAGTGGTTCCTTGGACAGTAAATTCACCGGATGAAATTCAAAAACTGGTAGACTTAGGAGTTGATGGTGTTATCTCAGATTATCCGGACATTTTTCAAAAAATAAAACTCAAACTTTAAAATGAGTATGCCCCCATTAATAAACCGTTTCTAAATAGTGAATAATCAATTGTTATTGATTTGTTCATTTGAGTATGACAATTTAATAATAATCAAACTGTAATTTTGCACTCCCTGGAATTTAAATATACATCCCAATCATTATCAGCAATAACAATCAAATGAAAAAAAAGAGATTCCTACTTAAAGAGTTATTTGTAGCAATACTGTTGCTCTTCTCCTCTGCGGTAATAGCCCAGACTGGCATAAAAGTCAGTATAAGTGGCGTTGTTACGGATTCTGCCAAGAAGCCAATGGCCGGAGTTGCGGTATCGGTAAACAAAAAAGCTATTGCAGTTACCAGTCTAGAAGGTAAATTCAATGCTAGCGTAGAAAAAGGCAGTAAACTACTTTTTTCTTCTGTTGATTATCAACCGTTTTTATATACGGCTACTACAAATGCAGCCAATATAAATATTACGCTTGCACAAAGTGCGGCAAGCACTTTGGACGATGTGGTAGTAACAGCTTTGGGTATTTCTAGAAAGGAGAGATCCCTTGGTTACGCTGCAACAACATTGCAGACAGAACAATTAACGGACGCTAAGTCTGCCAACTGGACAGACGCCCTTTCTGGTAAAGTGGCCGGTTTAAATATGATTCGTTCTGGTAGCGGCCCAACTGGTTCCAATAAAATTATCCTAAGAGGAGAGAACAACCTAACCGGGGATAATGAAGCGCTGATAGTAGTGGATGGAGTAGTAATTAACCAAGGTAGTGGTAGAAGGTCTGCTATTTCTGGTGAAACTGCTTATGGTACAGGCAGTGATAATATGCCAGCTGACTACGGCAGTAGTGTTAACGATATTAACCCAGAAGATATTGAAACTGTAACTGTACTTAAAGGACCAGGTGCAGCGGCGCTATACGGACAACGTGGTGCCAATGGCGCCATTATCATCACTACCAAATCTGGTAGTTCAAAAAGAAAAGGGCTTGGTGTTACATTTAGTTCCAATATCAATATGGAAACCATCAACCGTTGGCCCGACCTGCAATACGAGTATGGCCAGGGTCTAGCTGGCGCGCCTTATTATTCTTATGGTGCTTCTGCAGATGGAGCAAGTACCAGTGCAACAAGTTCTGCTTATGGTCCAAGATTTAATGGACAATCTTTCTATCAGTTTGACCCTATTACACAGAAACAAGGAACTGCAAAAACACCATGGGTACCTTATGTGAACGGTAACAGAAATTACTTTGAAGACGGACATACTGTTACCAATACGGTTAGTGTTGATGGAGGCACTGACAAAACTTCTGCCCGCTTCTCTGTGACCAACGTAAAGAACGATTGGATTACCCCCAACACGGGTTATGGCAGAAATACTGTTTCACTTTCTGTTAATTCAAAAGTGAATGACAAATTACAGATTTCATCTAAAATTAATTATACCAATAAGTTCAGTGATAACTTACCCGGAGCTGGTTATGGTAACCAATCTATCATGTATTGGTATATATTCTGGCAACCAAGTGCAGACCCTGAATGGTTAAGAAACTATTGGGTGCTTGGACAAGAAGGGAAGAAGATTGCATTTCCTTTTAGTAGTTTCCCTGAGAACCCTTATGCCATTGCAAATGAATTCATCAATAGTTCTAATAGACATAATATTACTGGAAATATTCAAGCTTCTTATAGCCTTACAAAAGATTTAAATCTACAATTAAGAACTACTATTGACCTTTCAAATGAGGCGCGTGCTCAAAAAAGACCATATGACGCAGGTTCTAAATTGGTGAAAGGAAGTTATCGTACACAAAATATTTTCTCCTATGAGGCCAGTTCTGATTTCTTGATTAAGTATAACAAGAAAGTCAGCAATAACTTTGAATTTTCCATTACTGGTGGTGGAAGTATGTTGAACAATACGTATAATAGAGATGAGAATAGAGCAGACTCCTTAATTTATCCTGGTATTTATTCCTTTGCCAATGCTGCTGGTCCCTTAGTAGCTATGCCCTATAGTAGTAAATACACTATCAACAGTTTTTACGGAGTAATCACTACTGCATTTTACAAGTACCTCTATCTAGACTTAACAGCCAGACAAGACTGGAACAGTGTATTAGCTACACCAGAGCGAACTAGTAATGCGGGGTTTTTCTATCCATCTGCTAACTTGAGTTTTGTATTATCAGATGCCGTTAAACTACCCTATAGTATCAATTTTGCCAAATTGCGTTTTTCTGCTTCTAGCGTGGGAAGTGGTGGAACTACTCCTTATCTTACTGCCTACAACTATGAAACAGCAGGTAGTTTGTTTAGTGGTGGTTTACAAACCCCATCGCTTCTAGCAAATCCCAACTTGAGACCCCTTAGAACCATTACTTATGAAGCGGGTGCCAATGTTAAAATGTTCAAGAATAGGTTAAACTTTGACTTGGCTGTTTATACTGGAAATACAAAAGACCAGCACTTGAGAAGAATCTTGGATAGGTCTGCTGGTTATACCCAAGTATTGATTAATGGAGGTCGTGTAAACAATAGTGGTATTGAATTAGCTGTAAACGGATCTCCCATTAAATCTAAAACCTTTACTTGGAATACTGGAATAATTTTCTCTGCAAACAAGAATCAAATTAAAGAATTACTAGACAGTTCAGTTGTTTTGCAAACAGGCCCGGTGGGTGGCGGCCAAATTGTTGCTCAAGTGGGTGGAAGTATGGGTGATTTATATGGAAGAGGATATGTAAGGAATGCAGATGGTCAAGTGGTGTATGACGCAGCAACGGGAAATGCTCTAATTTCTCAAGATGTTATTTATCTAGGAAATACCATTCCAAAATACAAGATTGGATTTACCAATGATTTTGCCTACAAACAATTCAAATTGAGTTTCTTATTTGATGCGCAGGTTGGAGGTGTTGCGCATTCCTTGATGAACTATAAATTAGCGGAACAAGGGAAAAGCAGCATCACTATTCCTGGTAGATACAATGGTATTATTGGGAATGGCGTAGTATTGGGCTCCGATGGAAAATACAAACAGAATGATGTAATTGCATCTAATATTGATGAATATTATCGTTCTCATTATGGTATTGACAATGCAGAGGGAAGTACATTTAGTACAGACTTTATCAAGTTCAGAGAAGCGAGGCTTGATTTTACTTTTAGTCCTAATCTGATTAAAAAATTGCATCTTCAAAAAGCAACCATTGGTGTTTATGGCAGGGATCTATTTATCTGGTCTCCATGGCCCATGTTTGATCCAGAATTTGGAACACTGAGTGGTACCGATATTGTTAGGGGATTTGAGACTGGTCAATTTCCATCTACCAGAACCCTTGGCGTTAACCTAGTTGTTGGCTTCTAAATCAAAATACTATGAAACAGAATATGTATAAAATATCTTCAATAATCTTGTTATTTAGTTTAGTGATTTCTTCCTGCACCAAAAATTTTCAGGAAATCAACACTGATAAAAATAATATCCCTAATGCTTTGCCACAGCAATTGTTGGCACCTGCATTGGTAGGTACACTTACCTATAATATGATCCGAAATAGGAACTTCAATAATGAGTTGATGCAAGTAACCATTAATCAGAGTGACGCGGAAGGTCAAGTATTTAGGTATGACTATCGTTCTAACTGGTCTGACTATCTCTATAACGGACTTTATTCTGAGTTGACCAACTTTAAAGCCATCTACAAGCTTTCTAGTGATAGTGGAACCAACTATAACAAATCTTACATGGGTATTTCACTTATTTGTCAGTCATGGATGTATTCCATTTTAACTGATACCTATGGCGATGTACCTTATTTTCAATCTAATGCAGGAAAGGATTCTTTGAACTATGAACCTAGGTTTGATAGACAAAAATTAATCTATCAAGACTTATTTGCAAAACTAGAACAGGCAAATACTTTGCTCAGTGCAAATACCGCTATTATTGCATCATCTGATCCAGTATATGGCGGAAATATTTCTAGGTGGCGCAAATTTGGAAACGCTCTTTATTTGCGTTTACTCTTGAGGGTCTCTGGTAAAACAGAGTTGACTGCAACTGTGGCAGCAAAGATTAAAGAGATGGTTGATACCAGTCCTGATAATTACCCTGTTTTTACAAGTAATGATGAATCTGCCATTTTAAAATGGACTGGCACGGCGCCTTATACTTCACCATATATAGCTGTTAGGGAACAAGATTTTAGAGCACCTGGTTTGGCAACATTTTTCTTACAAAATTTGACCAACTGGAATGATCCTAGAATTGATATTCCAACCTATGGCTCAAACGGATTTAATAGATGGGGTATTATTCCTTTTCAGGGCGCCTATTTAGGTTTGCCGGGTGGATATGCTGCAGGTGAAAATCCAACCAAAAAGTCCTATTTTTCTTCTAACACTTCTATTGTTTCCTTGCAAACCGATCCGCTCACAGGGATGATGATGAATTATGCTGAATTAAAATTTATTTTGTCAGAAGCTGCTGTTAGAGGATGGATTAGTGGTTCAGCAGAAACCTACTATAACGATGGTGCTCTTAATAGCATCACGCTTTGGTTACCACAATGGCCAACTACCATTAATAGTCAAACTGGATTGCTAAATAGTATTTCTACCTTCTTGATTGCTGGTGATATACAATGGAACAATGCAGCCACGCTGGATGATAAATTAGAGCGGATTCATTTGCAGAAATATTACGCATTGTTTTTAGCAGACCTACAACAATGGTTTGAATACAGAAGAACGGGACATCCAAAATTGCCCAGGGGGAATGGACTTAAAAATAATGGTGTAATGCCCGCACGTATGGCTTATCCAGTCTATGTGCAATCGGCAAACCCCACCAATTACCAAATAGCCGTTGGAGCCCAAGGCCAAGACCTGATTTCAACACAAGTTTGGTGGCAAAAACCCTAATCGTTTCTGAATTAAAAACTGTTGTAAGACACAATCATACAAACATGAAAAAAATAATATCAATCCCCCTCTTTTTACTGACTTTGGTCATGGTTTGGAGTTGCAATAAAAATGGCAATTATCCGGGAGGTGTGGTCAGTCCTTATATTTCTATTTACGATGTAAAGGATTTGTATAAAGGAACAGATGTAACCCTAACTAAAGACAAATTGTACGGGTCAAGTAAGATTACTGGAGTGGTGGTTTCTGACCATTCAGGTAAAAACCTTCCAGCAGGTTTACTTGTGATGCAAGACAAGCGAAGGCTATCTGAATTGCGTGGCATTTCTATCAATATTGGAAATGATGCCGCCAACTATGTTCCAGGTGATTCCTTGATAGTAGACATTGAAGGCGGGATTCTAAAAAGGGATAATGGCATAATGCAAATTACCGGAGTTGCATCCTCAAATATTAAGAAAGTTTCTTCCGGAAATGCACTACCTGTAAACAGGATACCTTCCAACCTGATTCTTGCCAATCCAGACAAATATGAAGGCACGTTGGTAGTAATAGTAAAAGCTGGGTTCAATCCACTACCTGGCCCAACAGATGTATTGTCGGGAGATAAATTATTGAATGATGGTTTTTCTGACCTTACTTTACGCACAGAAGCAGCGGCAACATTTGCATCAAACAAAGCTCCTTTTCTGGCAAATTTCTATGGAATAGTATTCAATAAATTGGTTAATGACAACCAGCTTCAACCGCAGTTACGCATGAGAACTGGAGTAGATGCAGTAGTCCTTAGTTCTACCATAAATGTATCGCCTGTAATCATAACTGGTTTTATCAGTGATGTTTCGGGTACGGATGGCAATTTTGAATACATTCAATTAATGGCAACTCAAGACATTAATTTTGCAACTACTCCTTATTCAGTTGTAGTTACCAATAATGCCAATGCGTCTACGCCAACAGGATTCCCTACTAATGGTTGGGCAATGGGTGGACTTAGAACGTACAAGATGAATCTTAATACTGGAACAGTTACCAAGGGTAGTTTTTTCTATGTAGGTGGAACAGGTAAGTTAATCAATGGCACAGGCTCAACCAACATCGCGGCAGCTAACTGGATCAAAGCTTATAATTACACAACCACAGATGGAGAAGGGTTTGGCACCAAAACTTCTGGATTGTTTGCCAATAGTGGTAATGCTTCAGGACTGGCTGTGTTTAGCGGTACAACAGTAACTGCGGCTACGGTTCCAGTTGACGTTCTCTTTGTTGCAACAGGCGGAAGTCTATACACCACAACGCCATCAGTCATGGGGTATAGAATCTGTAATACTGATTGGTATGATATCAAGAATCCCATTACACTAGAAGACCAACCATTTTACAGAGCAGGATCCAATACCATTAACATGTCTTATACAACTTCCGATCTTGGATACTTTTATAAAATGGGCGGTGAATATAGTGTGTCACTTGGTAGATGGATGAAGGCAAGAAGTCAGAACAACGTGCTCTTAACCAAAACATCTGTGCTGAGTGAAATTGAAGGTACAGGATCAACCGTTTTGAAATAATCATGTATTCCATATTTACATAAAATGAAAAGTCTCCACTTGGGGGCTTTTCATTTTTTCAAACCTTCCACTATGAAAAAATTGCTTTTTCCAGTACTTCTTTTAGTTGCAGCCGTTTCAATAGCACAAAATAAAAAGCCGAATATTGTCTTTATCATGGCTGACGATATGGGCTTTTCCGATATTGGAAGCTATGGCGCTGAGATTCAAACACCAAATTTAGATAAGTTGGCGGGAGCCGGTGTGCGATTAAAGCAGTTTTATAATACTGGTAGGTGTTGCCCAACAAGGGCCTCGCTTTTAACGGGACAGTATTCACATAATGTGGGGATGGGTTATATGACAGGATTTGATCAAGAGACACCTGGTTATTTGGGTGATTTGAACAAACAAAATATGACCATTGCAGAAGCTTTGAAAATGGCAGGGTATAGCAGTTATATGGCCGGCAAATGGCATGTTTCTTCCAATACCAAACCAAAGGGGCCTCAAGACAACTGGCCTTTGCAACGTGGGTTTGACAGATACTTTGGTACACTAATGGGTTCAGGAAGTTATTT
Source organism: Bacteroidota bacterium (assembly GCA_947460595.1). Classification (GTDB taxonomy): domain Bacteria; phylum Bacteroidota; class Bacteroidia; order Chitinophagales; family Chitinophagaceae; genus Sediminibacterium. Next base: position 107,270 of record CANHGS010000005.1, read on the forward strand.
TAAACCCAAAACCCTTATGTCTGGTAATGCACCTGTAAAGCCAGAACAAGGGTTTTATTTAACGGATGCTATTTCTGATTCAGCAAGCAAATTTATCAAGGATCATATTGTTCAGAAAAATAATGCACCCTTCTTTTTGTATGTGGCTTATACTGCCCCTCATTGGCCTTTGCATGCCAAAGAACAAGACATAGAAAAATATAGTAAACTCTATCAGCAGGGTTGGGATTCTTTAAGGCTGAAGCGATACAAAAAACAAATACAGCTTGGTGTTTTGGATCCTTCCTATGCACTAAGTCCAAGGGAAGATTCTGTTCCTGCTTGGAAAGATATACCGGCATCGGAAAAAGCCATTTGGGTAAAACGAATGGCCATTTATGCAGCACAAGTGGATTGCATGGATCAGGGGATTGGAAAAATTATTAGCACCCTAAAAGAAAATAAAGTATTAGAAAATACCATGGTAGTATTTGTATCAGACAATGGTGGATGCGCAGAATATACCAGTACCATGGATAATAGCATTGAAAAACTAGGAACAGATGAAAGTTATGAAAGCTATCGTGGTGCATGGGCTAATTTAAGTAATACACCATTTAGGTTATATAAGACTAGACTCCATGAAGGAGGCATTCACGCGCCATGTATTATCAGCTGGCCTGGTCATACACCTAAACCGGGCGCTGTTTTAGAAAATGCGCCAGTACACATTATTGATATGATGCCAAGTTTTCTTGAGATGGCCGGGGTTGAATATCCCAATCAATTTAATCACAATAACCTCAATCCTATCAATGGAAGAAGCTTCCTGCCTATTTTGCAAAATAAGCAACAAGCAGACAGAGTTTTATACTGGGAACACCAAGCCAATAGAGCCATTCGGATCCAAGACTGGAAACTAGTTTCTAAAAGTAGTGAAGAACCTCCCTATATAGGTAATTGGGAATTATATGATCTAAAAAAAGACAGAACGGAAAAGTTTGACTTAGCTTTAAAATACCCAGAAAAAGTAAAAGAATTGGAAGCTATTTGGAATAAATGGGCCAATGCCAATCATGTATTTCCACTGATAGGTTCTGACCTCCCCAAAAGAGGGCAACAATTCAAAAGAGTTTTTTAAATAAATTAAAGATTCCAATAATTTAAAAATATAATCTTGAAAAGGCATTTTCTTGCTAGGCGCGCAGGGGGGGAGTGAATGTATAGAGCTTGTCAAGTTTACTTTAATTCAAAGAAGAATTACTAAATTGTATCAATAACCATTCTTCATTTAAAAGTCAATGCCAATGACCTCTCGAAAAAAATTCATTCAGCAGTCTTCTATGCTTTTGGGGGGCGCTGCAATAGCTTCAGCCTTTGACAACCAAGCCTTTGCTTATTTTAAAAACCGCATAATGCCATCTGACCAATTGAATATTGGCGCCATAGGTATTAATGGAATGGGATGGAGTAATGTAAAAGCAGCTTTAAAAGTAGTAGGTGTGAATCTGGTGGCAGTCTGTGATATTGATGAAACGGTGATTCAAAAAAGGCTCAAAGAATTGTCGGATAAAGGAACCAATACCTCCACTATAAAAGTTTACAAGGACTACCGAAAATTATTGGAACAAAAAGATATTGATGCAGTAATTATAGGTACACCTGATCACTGGCATGCTTTGCAAATGATCCATGCTTGTCAAGCAGGCAAAGACGTATATGTAGAAAAACCCGTGGGGAATTCTATCATTGAATGCCGCACCATGGTAGCTGCCCAACAAAAATTCAACCGTGTTGTGCAAGCTGGGCAATGGCAAAGAAGTCAACAACATTTTAAGGATGCAGTAGATTATGTGCATAGTGGTCAATTGGGTAATATTCGTATGGCCAAGGTTTGGTGTTACCAAGGCTGGATGAGACCTCAACCTGTTGTTCCAAATTCAGCCCCACCTGCAGGGGTGGATTATCAACAATGGCTAGGCCCTGCAAAAACATTGCCTTTTAACGCCAGTAGATTTCATTTTCATTTTAGATGGTTCTGGGATTATGCGGGTGGTTTAATGACAGATTGGGGTGTTCATTTATTAGACTATGCATTAATTGGTATGAAGGCGGAGTTGCCAAGAACTATTGACGGCATGGGTGGAAAATTTGCTTATCCAGAATTAGCAGAAGAAACCCCTGATACGCTTACTACTTTGTACGAATTTAATGGGTTTAACTTAGTATGGGATTCAGCAATGGGTATTGACAATGGTTCTTATAATAGAGACCATGGTATTGCTTTTATTGGAAATAATGGAACGCTTATTTTAAACCGAGGCGGATGGGAGGTAATAGAAGAAAAACAAGGAAAGAATAAAGTAAGTGTACCGTTCCAGAAATCTTCCGATAATGGGCTTGAAAAACACTGGGTCAATTTTGTTGATGTTGTAAAGTCAAGAAAAATGCAAGACCTGCATTGTTCTATACAAGATGGTGCTCATGTAGCAACAGTAGCTCAAATGGGAAATATATCCTTTAGGTCTGGTAAGAAACTAGCGTGGGATAAAACTAAAATGGAATTCACGGATCAGGAAGTTAATAAAGCGTATTTAATGAAACCTTATTATAACGGGTATAGTTTACCCAAAATATGATACCAATAGGCTCAGACATGTTCCAAAATGGTATCAAGAAATTATAATCATTTCCAGATTTTCAAATTGATCTTGAAGCGATGTTCTCTTAAAAGACTACGCCAATCTATAAACAGGAAAGAGGCTACTAGAAATAGCCCAAATAGGAATCCTGTAATAGATTGCCAGGAAACTACACCTTCCCAAACTTCGTTAGCGTGTTCAGCTGCAAATTTTCCCATGAATACGGCTATGGCATCGCTAGTGAATTTGCCTACAATGAATGCTGGAATAATGTAAATGGGTTTCATATTGGCCATTCCGCCTGCAATAAATAATGGTGTGGTAGGTAATGGTAATAATGAGTAACTCAAAATAGCTAATTGACTTTTCCAACCCTTTTCTTTGAGTTTTTTCCCTAGGTATTGAACGTCTTCATTTTTGTCAGGTTTGAATATGTGATGGGCAATTTTAGGAATGTATAAAGTAAGAATATACCTACCCAACACTGAACCTGCCACACCAATGATGATTACAGGCCAAACTTCTAACTTAAAACGAATTTGAAGAAATACCATTACCACAAATGCTGGCGGAAGCGGTAGGGGAACAATATCTACTGCAGCACTGGCAAGAAAAACATAGAGGTACTTCAACCACATAATCCTTTATTGATTTCAATTTACTGATAATATTTGAGCAAAACTTCAATTGCCTTTAAGCTTCTTTGAACTTCATTAATTCTTCAAGTAAGTCTGAAAGGTTCAATGAAGCAGCAGCAATGCGAGAATCGGCAGCGCCATAATAAATATACAATTGATTGCCAAACATAGAAGTTCCAGTAGGAAAGCATACGTTATTCACTTCTCCATTCTTTTCCCATTCCAACTCAGGTGTAAATAGTGGGTATGGGAGTCTGCAAATTTCTTTTTGAGGATTATTAAGATCAAGTAAAGCAGCACAGGCGGAATAAACATATCCATTAATAGTATCATGCACGCTATGATAAATGATTAGCCATCCTTCCTTGGTTTCAATGGGAGGACAACCACCGCCAATATAACTTACTTCATGCGGGTGTTTGGGTGTTAGTACAATACAATTGTCAAAATTCAACAAATAATTTTTCCAAAAAGCAGGTGTCAAATCTGTAATTTCTGAAACACCAGTTACTATTTGTATATCGGGTTTGATTCTATGTAAGAAGAATAATTTACCATCAATTCTTCTGGGAAAGAAGATCAGATTTTTATCCCAAACTAGCCTATCTTGAAACTCATCCAATTCAAGAACTCTATTGTGTTCATTGTACCTTGGATATTTCTGGTTGAGACTAATATTACAGCCTGCCAATTCCTGAAATTCGGCATAAGTAATTTGAGGAACCACTATTCCTTTCTTTTCCCAATGAATCAAATCCTTTGATATGGCTATTGCACCAAGCGCATTAATGCCATCATAAGCGGTGTAGCTTAAGTAATAAGTGTCATCAATTTTTACAATTCTTGGATCTTCCACACCATGCAATTCATAATCAAATTCAGGAACCACCACAGGATGATCCCATCTTTCCAGCAAGGTTAAGTGGCCGGTGAACGTGCAATATCCAATGGTGGAGTAATTTCCAGCAGCAACGGCACGGTAAAACATATGCACGGTATCTGCAATTTTAATAACACCGGGATTTAAAACTCCTTCTTCTTCAAATATCAATTGGCTTTTAGACAGCACAATGCCTTCTTTTTTTATTTCAATCATGACAAATGCAGATTAGTGAAAGCATTTATTTCTTTTCTCATATAGGACCTGATTTATGGTAAAGCAAAGTTCAATGGAATAAAGACCTGCCCATTATCCAATTGGGTACTGATTTTGCATGATTTACTGATTCCAGACTAATTTGTAACTTAGGACATGAAAAAAAATCTTGCAGTCCTTTTTCTATGCATCGGTTGTATTGGCTTGTCATCTTTTGACTTGACTATTGATGCATTGCCAGTGGCTAGTTTTTCAAAAGATAGTTTGTGCCTTAAAATTCTTGGAATTGCTCAAGATGGCGGTTACCCACAAATAGGTTGCACCAAAGCCTGTTGCATGGCTATTAAACAAGGAAAAGAAACAAGAAAAAACGTAGTTTCTTTGGGGTTGGTGAATAATAACAAGTACTGGCTTTTTGAAGCTACGCCTGATATTAGTGTTCAGTTAGACCTCATGCAAAAAGAATTAAAAACAAAAAAAATCCAATTACCTCAAGGGATTTTTATTTCACACGCACATATGGGTCATTATACCGGCTTACAATTTCTAGGCCGCGAAGCCTTGGGCGCACAAGAGATTCCAGTATATGCTATGCCTAAAATGGAAAGCTTTCTCAAAAACAATGGTCCTTGGAGCCAATTGGTTCAATTGAATAATATTTCATTAATACCTATTCAACACAAACAGTCCATTGTTTTGGATAATCAACTTTCCGTAACACCAATTTTGGTGCCACATAGGGATGAATTTTCAGAAACCATTGGTTTTGTAATTCAGTCGCGCAGTAAAAAAGTGTTATTTATCCCAGATATTGATAAGTGGGAGAAATGGGAAGAACAGATTGTAGAAATGATTAAGTCAGTTGACCTAGCATTGATAGATGGCACGTTCTTTCAAAATGGGGAACTCCCCAATAGAGATATGACAGAAGTGCCGCATCCATTTGTGGAAGAGAGTTTGAAAAAATTTGCAATCCTTAATCCAAAAGACAAATCAAAAATTTGCTTTATTCATTTTAATCATACCAATCCATTGATTCAAAAAAAGTCTACACAAAAAGATCAGTTAATCAAATTGGGATATCAAGTTGCAGAAGAAGGTATGCGCTTTACTCTATAGAGAATTTATTCTCCATTAACTTCTCTTTGAAACTAGTACCAAAAGTAAGGGCATAAGTGATCATCACAGCTCGAGTATCTGATTTTGAAATTCGGTACCCACTAAAATTGGTCCCATAGGTGTTACTGCCGTTTTGCAAAGTGTTAAAGATATCTGTAACCACTAGCCCGATTCTACTATTTCCCTTTCCTAATTTTTGCTGAAAACCCATGTCTACATTGTAATTGGCTAGACGTTCTCCCTGTGGTGCTGCAACAGGAGAATTATAGATGCCTGTAATCTGGAGTTTTCCACCTGTCCAAAGTTGAAAATTATTGATGAATTTTCCATTCCAACTAAATACATCTGTTACCAAATCAGCATTCACGTTTTCACCACTATACTGTTGTTTAAACAAAGTGATACTTAGGTTGAAGTCATATACGGAAAAGGGTTTTGCAGTGAAAATATTTTCAAGCCCATAGGTGGTTGCATTCCCAAAATTCACTGGGGTTCTAATGGCCACACCATTTGGTTGAACTATGGTTTGCTCTCTAATGGCGTTGTTAGCATTTCTATAAAATAGGGCACTGTAGAAACTATAATTTTTCCATTCCTTACTAAACCCTAGTTCAAATGCATTAACTAATTCTGGTTTCAAATACGGGTTTCCCCCGTGTTGATTCAAACTGTCTGTAATATCTATGAATGGATTTAATTGTCCAAAGCCAGGGCGATTAATTCTTCTATTATAACCAATTTTCCAAAACTGTTCTGGGCTATTGTAAAATACCAAACTGGCAGATGGAAAAAGTTTGAAATACTTATTGTCAAATGCCATATTTTGGGTAATGGTTTTTCCATTATTATTAATGGCTTCTGCTCTCAAGCCAATATCGTATTTAAAACGTGGGTTTGCTTTCTCACCAACTGCTGAACTGATCTGCACATAGGCTGCATGAACCTGTTCACGGAATTGGAAAACATTACTGGCTTTTGTATTGGGAACGTAAATGCCATATGTCATGTCATAAGATTGAAAATCTGCATCTAGAGAGCGAATAACAGCTTTGTATCCTGTTTCAATTTTTGAATGATCAGACAATGGATAGGAATAATCAGTTTTCAGGTTCACCACAAGTGCATCTTCATAGTTATGTGTTTTCTGATAAAAGATGCTGCCAATCTGAGAACCATTCTCAGTGAGGTTAATAGAATTAATATTGGTATTCTCTCTATCCTTATTAAAAGAACTACTGACACTGGCAGTTAGCAATGCCCCTGTTCCAATAGATTTGTGGCTAAAGTTGGCAGCATACTCGGCAATTTTTGACCTAGCAATCTCAATAGACTGTCTTTGTGATTTTGTATTGAATTTATTGGCAGATGTAGTGGTAGTACTGGTAAGTGTTTCATTGTTGTCCTGCCCCTCGCCGCTAAAAATGGCTTCAAAACCTAGGCTGGTATTTTTGCTAGGGGAATAGTCGGCACTTAACCTTAGATTTTGTAAAGACTCAAGACGATCATCAAATCTAAATTGTCTTATTTGATATTGATTTGGAGAATTAAAATTGGTTCTGAGACCATCAATAGTACGGTCCCTTCCTGCAAAGCGATTGTCATAAGCTACACCCAAATTCCATTTCTCTGTTTTATGATTGAGCAAGAAAGAACTATTCACCCTTCCCTTTGCACCAAATCCAGCGCCAACAGCCAATGCCCCATTGGTACCTGATTGTTTGCCTTTTTTCAATTTGATATTGATAATGCCCCCTTCAGCGTCGGCGTCATAATTAGCCCCTGGACTATTGATAATTTCAATGCTTTCAATAGAAGATGCGGCAATTTGGTCCGTGTTTGTAATGCTAGAATTCCTGCCATTGATCAGGATCATAGGTGTCTTACCTCGCATGGTTATGGCCCCTTCCGCATCAACCAAAACTGTAGGGGTATTTCTGAGTAAATCAGTAGCTGTACCTCCTAATTGGGTAATACTAGCGGCTGCGTTTACCACAAAGCCTTGTGTGGTTCTTTGAATTAATTTCTTCTCAGAACTAACGGTAACAGATTTGAGTGTTTCACCGGAACTTAGAAGATTTAAAACCCCCAAATTTTGAATTGCTTTTTCTTGGCTAATAGTCAGGTCTATATTTTTTGGCTGAAAGCCGATGGATCTAATGGTTAGTCGGTATTTGCCAAGACTAAGACTATTGAATTCAAAAACGCCTATGCTGTCAGAAATGTTATTGGCAATTGGTTTCAAGCTGTCTTTTGATGAATACAATAAAAGGCTAGCAAATGCAATGGGCTTTTCTTGAGACAATAATTTGCCTACAATTTTTCCATTTTGCTGGCCAAAGACGTATGCGCAACAAAAAAACACCATGCAAAAGCAATAAAAACTCTTGATTCTGTTCCTACTCATTATCAAATTTTGAATAAAGGTAGGTTAGCATTAATAGGATGAGATTAAAATGCACTGAAGATAGGTAAGAGCTAATTTAGAATAGGTCAATACAAATTGAAAATCCATTTTAGTCAAGTAATGCGCATCAAAGATTGATAAGTATTATAGTAACTATTTGTAGGAGAATTCGACTATTTTTTTCCATATTTTACAACCGTTCTAAATTGCGCCTGACCGATTTGGTTTCAATTGTTAGTCATACAACAACTAAATTAGTTTTTTAATTACCACTTGAATATGAAATCTATTGTATGTGTATGCTTATTATTGGGTTTATTAATAAATATTTCTGCTCAAGTTAGTTCAACTAAAGCGGGGTCTGATACGGTGATTATAAAGTTAATTGACACAGCTGCCTTTAAAACCGTTAGACTAGAAGAAGTAATAGTTACTGGAAAGAAACCTACGGTTAATTTCAAATTAGACAGGCAAGTATACAAATCCGCTCAATTTTTAACCGCCTCTGCCGGAAATGCCATAGACCTTGTTAAGAATCTTCCCGCTATCACCATAAATGGTCAAGGGGAAATAGCTTTTAGAGGTTCTAATAGTTTTCTAGTATTGATTAATGGGAAACCTACGCAAGGCGATCCTTCTTTTGTGATGGGTCAAATTTCTGCTTCCAGTATTGAGAATATTGAACTGATTACCAATCCCAATGCAAGTTTTGATGCAGACGGGAAAACTGGAGCAATCAATATCGTTACAAAAACAGCAGTACAAGATGGCTGGATGTTGCAAGCCAATCTAATGGCTGGAGCTCCACCAGTTCATGAATATAATAATGCTAGAGATCCTCAGAGATTTGGAATGGATATTTCTACAGGGTTTAGAAAAAAAACATGGGAGTTAAGTGCTGGGTTAAGCTACCTAAGAAATGATATTGCTGGTCAACGCGAAGGAGATGTTTATACCATCATCAACAATATTAAAACGAGTTTCCCTTCTTTTGGAGAAAGAAGTTTTAAAAGGTATAATTATAATGGACGATTTAATTTGAATTACCAGCCCAATACAAAAAACCTGTTCAGCATTGGTTTATATAGGGGTGTCAAATACCAAAGTAGGTGGGCCAATCTCAATTATAGAAATAAGAAAACCAATATGATAACTGGCGCTAACAGTAATTTCAACTATTACAATGAGAATGATCAGCAGAAAGAGGGCGTATTTAGTTTGGCAAGCTTAGATTATGTACATGATTATGCAAATAAATCAAAAATCAGCTTGGGTCTATTGTATGAGAAAGCGGATTTGAGTGGTACAACATATAATAACAATCTATTGTTTTTAGGTTCAAAAGATACTTTGCAGTACACGGTTAATCCCAATACCAATCCATTAAATGCCTATAGAGCTAAAGTAGATTATAGCAAAAAACTTGAGAAAGCAAGTTTTCAAATGGGGTATCAATTTAGGTATGATACCCAACATGGAAATTTCCCATATTTGGTGAAGCAATTGGGAACTTCAAATTTTGTGAGTGACCCACAATTTAGCAGTACCGTTAAAACAGTGAATAACATACATGCTGCCTACTTGCAATATGGTGCTGCGGCCAATTTGTTGAATTATAATTTGGGGTTACGTTTAGAACATTCCAATAGAATTTTAGAACTGTCTAAAAACAACCAAAGTCAAAAACAAATACTCACCAACCTTTTTCCCACCCTGCAATTCAAATATACACTAACCAATAAGACATCTCTAAAAACGGGCTATAGCCGCAGAATTAAAAGAACCAATAATTATGAATTAAATCCCATTCCAGAAAGAGAACATTCAGAAACCTTGGAGCAGGGCGATGCTTCGCTATTGCCTGAACTGATTGGTACATTTGAGTTAGGGGTAGAGCATAGTTTTAATTCTGGAAATTTTTTTGCAACCCTTTATCATCAAACAGTTAAAAATCCCATACAGCGGGTAAATAAAATATTCAATGATACCATCTTAAATAGAATTTTTACCAATGCTGGTAACGCCCAGCAAATTGGTCTAGAAACAAACCTAACACTAAAGCTGACTAATTGGTGGAATAGTGTGGTGGGAGGGAATATCTACCAATACCATATTTATGGAAGCATTTTTAATGGAGCTATTCCAGTAGATAGCAAGAGTTGGGTCTATAGTATCAATGCCACTGAGTCTTTTACACTACCTAAAAATTGGTCCATGCAATTGTCTGTGAATTATCTTTCTCAAAGAGTTACTGCTCAAGGAGAAGATAGTCGTTTTCTAACACCTAGCTTGGCTATTAAGAAAGCAACAGCGGATAAACGCTGGAATTTTCAATTACAATGTCTGTATCTAGACGCTGGCATTTTAGGATCAAACCAACAAAGGATCACCACTTATGGATCTGATTTTTATTCTACTACCAACTATTTGTATGAAACTGACCAGATTCAATTTTCAATAGGTTTTAATCTTCTAAAAAAGAACCGTAAGATTGCATTGCCTTCCAGTGAAATGGGAGAAAAAGAATTTTAAACTATTCCCAAGATTCATGCAAAACAATCAAACAAATATCCAATGGGGCATCATCGGTTGCGGAAACGTAACTGAAGTAAAAAGTGGTCCTGCATTCCATAAAGTATCCAATAGTAGTTTGGTAGCCGTGATGAGAAGAGACACGGCATTGGCAGAAGACTATGCAAAAAGACATGCAGTTCCAAAATGGTATAGCAATGCTCATGATTTAATCAATGACCCAGAGATAAACGCCATTTATATTGCCACGCCGCCCAAGCAACACGAAGAATACGCCATTGCTGCTATGCAAGCGGGTAAGCCTGTCTATGTAGAAAAGCCCATGGCATTAGATATGGCGGCTTGCAGACGCATGGAACAAGTATCAAAAGAAACTGGGGTAAAACTGGTGGTAGCGCATTATAGAAGGGCATTGCCTCTTTTTATAAGCGTCAAGGAATTGCTAGATCAGAAAGCTATTGGAAATATTCGTTTTGCAAGAATCAGTTTGTTGCAACCAGATCAATCAGCTATGATTGCTAAAACGGGTACTAATTGGAGGGTGGATCCCGCACTAGCTGGTGCAGGTTTGTTTTATGATTTGGCACCACACCAATTAGATTTATTGGTGCATTTTTTGGGAAAGCCTACAAAAACAATGGGACTAGCTGTTAACCAAGCAGGTTTGTATACAGCCGAAGACCTAGTTGTAGGTGTGGCCCAATTACCCAATCAAGTGCTGTTTAATGGAACTTGGTGTTTTACCACACCAGCAGGAAAAGAAGAAGACATTTTTGAAATTCAAGGTGAGAATGGAACCATTCGTTTTTCTGTTTTTGGCCATGAACTAACCATTGAAAGAAATGGAACAACAGCAACAGAGCAATTTCAACCTCCACAGCATATTCAGCAACCCATGATAGAGAAAATTGTCCAATATTTTTTGGGCAATGCTGAGAACCCTTGTTCAGCCGCTGATGCCATTCAATCTATGGAGATGATGGAGCAATTTGCCTATGGATCTAAATAATCATCCAACTAAAATACGATTGATGAAGTTCTTGAAAATATTGTTGAAAAGCATCGTGATCATCCTTGCACTTATGATGATTGCCATCCCTTTTTTTATTCGTAGGGCTGATAGAACACCTATTGAGCAAACGGATTTTCATGCTCAAATGTTATCCATCCTAGATAGCGTGCAAAACCAGTCTCATCCTGTAGATACTAGCACAGGATTGCTTGCAGGTTGGGCAAAAGCCAATATTAGTCCCGCAAAACCCATGCCTACCGCGGGTTATGGAAAAAGAGAAGGAAAGCCTTATCAAACCATACACGATAGTATTTATGCCAGGGCTATTTATTTGCAGCAGGGTCAAACCCAGGCAGTCATTGTAAGCTGTGACCTACTCATTATTCCACCAGAACTCACCCTTCTCTTACAACAAAAAATGCCTAGTATTGGTATGGGTTTTTCTCAAGTATATATTGGTGCCACCCATTCACACAATAGTATTGGCGGTTGGGGTAAGCGTTATATTGGAGAACTCTTTGCTGGTAAATATGATGCGGCAATGGTGGAACAATTAGCAGATAAAATTCTGCAAGCCATTAGCATGGCCAAAGGCAAAGCTAGGCCTGTTCAATTGTCTTATGCTGCCATGGCCCAGCCAAACTTGTTGAACAATAGAACAGTGGGAGACAAGGGAACGGAAGACCCATTTTTAAGAGCCTTGTATTTGCAAGGTTTGGAACCCAATGCTCCTAAAGCAATACTAACCAGTTTTGCAGCACACGCCACTACGCTAAGCGATTCTGTGATGCGCTTGAGTAGGGACTATCCCGGTCAATTAGTAGATGGATTAGAAAAAGACCTTGGTTTTGATCAAGCCATCTATCTGGCTGGAGCCGTTGGTAGTATGGGGCCAGAGGAAGAAGCAGGTAAAACTGATTGGGAACAATTAAACCATTTGGCAAAGGGTCTTGAAAATGCTATTCAACAAAATGCCATCAGTATACCACTCAAGCCTAATTTACAAATCATGACCTTACGCCTACCTCTGCGTGAACCACAATGGCGTTTTGCCAAGGACTGGTGTTTTAGACACTGGCTCTGGACCAAACTTTATGGTGATTATGACAATGAAGTAAAGATGTTGCGCATAGGATCCTTGGTCATGGTGGGTCTTCCCTGTGATTTTAGTGGCGAGCTCATGAAAGACCTAACGGATTATGCTACTACCAAGGGTAAACAATTAATGATTACCAGTTTTAACGGAGGCTATGTTGGGTATATTACCAAAGACAGTTATTATGACCAAACAGGTTATGAAACTAGGATCATGAACTGGTTTGGCCCGGGCAATGCAGCCTATTTTAGTGAGGTGGTGCGCAAATTGGTTGATCTGCCATAAACTGTTTGCTATTGCCTATCAACCGCTATCTTCGCTCAAAAAAAATATGGCAACCAAGATTACGATTAACAATAATGGCTCTATGAAAGTAGAAGGTGATTTTAGTATTGTAGACAGGGAAGGAAATTCCTATGACCTAGGCGGAAGAGAAGTAGTTGGTTTGTGCAGATGTGGTCTTAGTAAAAACAAACCATTCTGCGACGGGTCGCACAATGGTTTGTTTGAACATGAGGCAAAGGCTTTTGCCCTTCCTCCAAAAAAGACTTTGTAATTAGATGAGTTCCACTTTGGTCATGACGTCTCCGCCTTTAATCTGGTCTAAGACGTCTAGACCATCGGTGAGTTTGCCAAAACAGGTATGAACGCCATCTAAATGTCTAACTCCTGCACGGTTGTGACAGATGAAAAACTGTGATCCACCAGTATTTTTTCCGCGATGAGCCATGGATAAAACACCACGGTCGTGTAGTTGCTTTACACCGCTTGTTTCACACTGAATGGAATAACCAGGGCCACCGGCACCAGTTCCATCAGGACAACCGCCTTGGATCATGAAATTGGGAATTACACGGTGAAAAGTTAGGCCGTTATAATAACCCTCGTTGATCAATTTTTTGAAGTTGGCAACGGCAATAGGTGCGTCATCATCATATAGTTCAAAACTCATGACGCCTTTTGCGGTATGGATCTGGCCCTTTGTTAAGATTTGCTCGCTCATGGAATTTATTTTTTGCGAAACTAGTCTATCAAAGGCATTTTACCATCATTTGAGCGATTATGGAATCAATTGCAGCAGACTTACAGGAATTTAAATTGGGCAATCAAATACTAAAAATTTGGGTGCCCAATTTTCAAGCCCTGCAAATAAGTCATCAATTAAATGCCTACGGCGATGCCCCTTTTTGGGGTAGGGTCTGGCCTTCTGCATTGGCCATGATTCAATTCTTAGAAGCGCATCCATCTTATATTCAAGGGAAAAAAGTAGTAGAACTAGCTGCGGGATTAGGATTGCCATCACTTTATGCCAGCCAACTGGCTTCAGAAATCATTGTTTCTGACTATGACCCAGATGCGGTAGCATGGATGGGAAAAAACATTGGGCTTAATAGCTTAAATAACATAAATGCCCAACAAATTAATTGGAACAACCTGCCCAACAACTTAGTGACAGAGACCCTCTTACTTTGCGATGTCAATTATGACCCTCATCAATTTGAGGGGTTATTAAAAATGATCAACTCTTTTCTACAACAAGGAGCAACTATACTATTGACTACTCCTCAACGATTGGTGGGAAGACCATTTATAGAAGCCTTGTTGAAACACGCACTATTCAATGAGGTCTTAGAAATTGATCAAAATGACAAATTACACTTGATAAATGTGTTGACCTTGTCCCATTAGTTCTATTTACATATCCCCCCCATTTTTCATTTTATTTTATAGGTCAAACAAAAAAGCGGAATACCTTAGCGTCTTAAAAGGTAAACTGAACAAATAATATGGCTAATCAACTGGATTTCTTTGGCGTAAAAAATATCATTTTTGATTTAGGAGGGGTTCTATTTAACATAGATTTTGCCAAAACCGAATCAGCCTTTAAGGCATTAGGCGTTACTGGTTTTCAGGAAATGTTTACCCAACACCACGCTAATGATTTATTTATCCAATTAGAAACAGGGACAATATCAGAGCTGGAATTCTATGAAGCTTTTAGAACCACTGCTGGGGTTCAATTGACCAATGAGCAGATCAAGACGGCCTGGAATGCACTTTTAATAGATTTTAGGCTGCCCAGTTTGGCTTGGCTAGAGGGTATTAAAGAAAAGTATCGGATCTTTCTTTTTTCTAATACCAACCAAATTCACCACGATGCTTTTCAGGCAACTTTCCAAGAGCAAACGGGCAAGGATAACTTTGACAGCCATTTTGTAAAAGCCTATTATTCACAGCATATGGGCATGCGAAAACCAGATATTGCCCCATTTCACCGCATTTTAGAGGAACAGCAATTATTGGCCGCAGAGACCTTATTTATAGACGATACTATTAAAAATGTAGAAGCCGCCAGAGCGGCAGGGATGCTTGCTCATCATTTGGTATGGCCCCAAACCTTACCAGAATTACCTCTTTAAGGCTTGATTTCTTCAAATTCTATATAATCCTTGTCAGAAGCGGCAGTTTTTGTGCTAGCAACTGGCTCGGCCTTGGGTTGTGATTGGGTACGCGCTTGCTGTTGCTGAAACCTTTGTTGTTCCTGCATTTGCTGCAGTTTTTCACGCATCTGGTTGCTGGCTTTGCTAACGGGTATTACAAATTCAAATACCAGTTTGTAAATCAGGTAGACCACCAATCCGTAGAAAATAAGCTTAATCATAATGGGGCAAAGATAAAGCCCTAACTGGCAGGATAAAGACAAATTTGGATAATTGGCTGTTCTTGCGCTATATTTGCAATGGAAATAATCAACAGAAGGGAACGGCTACCGTTCCCTTCTCCTTTTTACATACCTGAAGTAATGGATGCACAAGTACAACAGATAGAAGCACTCATCAACCAATTATTGTTGGAGGAACCTTCTTATTTTCTGGTGAGCCTGAAAATTAAACCCACCCACAATATCAAAATATTCATGGATGGGGATGAGGGAATTTCTATTGAAAAATGCGTAAAATTCAATCGTCAACTCTACAAGTTAATTGAAGAGAAGGGATGGTATCCAGAGGGGGAGTTTTCACTTGAAGTATCTTCTCCTGGAATTGAAGAGCCGCTTTTATTTAATAGACAATACCACCGAAACTTAGGCAGGTCACTAGAAATTTTGTTTTTAGATGGCACTACTAAAGAGGGTAAATTGGTGGCTGTAACAGAGGCAGACATTTTGCTAGAAACCACAGAGGGTAAGGGAAAGAAGGCAGTTACACAACAATTGTTGATTCCTTTTGCAAATATAAAAACAACAACCGTTCAAATTAAATTTTAATCAGTTGCAGACAGGTTCTGCAGATCGAAAAAAAAATTAAGTTATGGCTAGTATTAACCTGATTGAGGCATTCCAAGAATTCAAAGACGCAGAGAGTATTGACCGTCCCACGATGATGAAAGTGGTAGAAGACGTGTTCAAAACCTTGTTGCGCAAGAAATTTGGTAGTGACGAGAATTTTGACGTAATCGTCAACGCTGAAAAGGGTGACTTAGAAATCATTCGTAGAAGGATGATTGTGGATGATGGAGAAGTCTTGGATCCTTTGGCAGAAGTAGGTTATACAGAAGCCGTGAAAATTGAACCCGATTTTGAGGTTGGTGAAGAATTGTATGAAGAAGTTGATATTCTGGATTTTGGCCGCAGGGCAATATTAGCTGCCAAACAAACTTTGGCTAGCCGTATCAGCGACCTGAAAAAGAATGCTTTGATCAAAAAATATGGTGATCGCGTGGGCGATATCATTAGCGCAGAAGTGTATCAAGTATGGAAAAAAGAGGTTTTGTTGCTGGATGAAGAAAGCAATGAACTGATATTGCCTAAGTCTGAGCAAATTCCACAAGACTATTTCAAGAAAGGCGAAAATATTCGTGCGGTTGTTGCTAGGGTAGACCTGAAAAACAACTCACCAGTAATTATCCTGTCAAGGACAAGTCCTATGTTCCTTTCTAAATTGTTAGAAATTGAGGTTCCTGAAATCTTTGACGGGTTGATTGCCATTAAGAAAATTGTACGTGATCCAGGTGAAAGAGCCAAAGTTGCTGTTGAATCTTATGACGATAGAATTGATCCAGTAGGAGCTTGTGTGGGTATGAAGGGTAGCCGTATTCACGGAATTGTACGTGAATTGAAGAACGAGAATATAGACGTAATCAATTTCACTACCAATATCCAGTTGTTGATTCAGCGTTCATTAACGCCTGCTAAAATCAGCTATATGGAATTGGACAATGAGAAAAAACACGCCGAAGTATACCTAAAAGCAGACCAGGTGTCTCTGGCTATTGGACGCCGTGGGGTGAACATCAAATTGGCTTGTGAGCTTACAGGCTATGAGATTGACGTATTCCGTGAAGACGAAGAAGTGGTGGATGAATTTGATATTGACTTGGAAGAATTTAGCGATGAAATTGAGACTTGGATTATTGATGAATTCAAAAAAATTGGCTGTGACACAGCTAGAAGCGTACTCAAATTATCTGCTGACGAACTAGAAAGAAGAACTGATTTAGAGAAAGAAACCATTCTAGAAGTTCGCAAAGTACTAGAAGAAGAATTTCAAAGGGAAGAATAAGCAGCTTATAACCAACTATCTTTGTCTGAGTGATGACCAATTGCCAGACTTGGAAGGCAGGGAGTGAGCACAAAATAAGAATCGGGGCCGCCCCGGTTTGTTGACTAAAAAAAACTGAATGTCAGAACTGAAATTACCAAGACTGTTAGCAGCCGCCAAAGAATTCAACATTGGTCAGGACACCCTGATTGAATTTTTGGTGAAGAAAGGATTTAACCGCGACGATCTGAAGCCCACAGCAAAGCTATCAGAAGTCCATTACTATGCCCTTCAGGCAGAGTTCCAACAGGACAAACAAGCCAAGAACAAGGCTGACCTAGTAGAGATACCTAAGGGCGCGCAAGGCGAGCCAAGGAAGAAAAAAGACGAAGAAGAGATCAGTTTTGTTAAGAAAGAAGACAAAGCGGCTAAAGCAGAACCTGCTAAACCAGCAGAACCAGAACAAGCAGCAGCACCCACGCTTATTTCTGCTGCTCCTGTAGAAATAGCCCCAACTCCGGTTGCAAAACCAGTGGTGGTAGAACCTACTCCTGAACCTGTAGCCCCCGTTGTTGTGGCACCAGTAGTTGTTGAGCCAGTTCCAGTTGTAGAAACTCCGGTTTCTAAAATTGAAGCCCCGGAAATTGAAGCGCCAAAAGTGATCAACAAGATTGATCTATCGGCCATTGATTCTTCTACTAGACCAAAGAAAACCGCTAAGAAAACAGAAGCCCCAGCTCCAGTTGCAGCAGCTCCTGCTCCAGTTGTAGTGCCAACTCCTGCACCTGTACCAGTTGTGGAAGCCCCTGTTGCTAAAACAGTAGCTCCTGAAGTAATTGAATCAGAAGCCGGCCCTGTTATTGAAAATATTAGGGCTGAAAAGCTAGAAGGACCAAAAATTTTGGGCAAAATTGAATTGCCTATCAATAGCGATACCCGTCCAAAACCAATGGGTAGGGATGAAAAACGCAAACGCAAACGCATTCCTATTGACAAAAAACCTGACGCGCCTGCAACTGGTACACCTGGAGCTCCGGGTGCACCAGCAAAAGCAACAGGACCCAATCGCCCAATTGTACCTGCCAATAATAATGGCGGATTCAATCGCGGTGGCGGTGGCGGCGGCCAACAGGGCGGCGGTGGATTTAACCGAGGCGCTGGTGGTGGAAATCGCGCTGGAGGCGGACCAAGCAGAGACAGAACTGCAGCCCCACGCAGAGGAGCAGACGACAATAAAGAGATTGACCAAAAAGCCATACAGGAAAAAATTCGCGAAACACAGGCCAAATTATCTGGTACTGGTGGACGTGGAAAGAGCTTGAAAGCCAAGTACAGAAGGGCTAAGCGCGATGAAGCTGCAGAGAACATGGGTGAAATGACGGAAGATAACAAACTACAAGTAACAGAATTTGTTACAGTAAGTGAGTTGGCCAACCTGATGGATGTAAGCTTTGCGGAAGTTATTGGAAAATGTATGGGATTGGGTATCATGGTATCCATTAACCAGCGTTTGGACGCAGAAGTAATTGAATTGGTATCTAGTGAGTTTGGATTTGAAGTAGAATTTATAGGTATTGATGACTTGGATGAAGAAGACGATGACGATGATGAGGATGATGAAGCAGCTCAGGTAGAAAGAGCGCCAATTGTGACCATCATGGGTCACGTTGATCACGGTAAAACCTCATTGTTGGACTATATCAGAAGTGCCAATGTGGTAGCAGGGGAGGCCGGTGGTATTACCCAGCATATTGGAGCCTATGAAGTGACCTTGCCAAACGGCAAAGCCATTACTTTCTTGGATACACCGGGTCACGAAGCCTTTACGGCCATGCGTGCTCGTGGTGCCAAAGTAACAGATATTGCCATTATTGTGGTAGCTGCCGATGATGCGGTGATGCCACAAACCAAGGAAGCCATTAGTCACGCACAAGCTGCGGCAGTGCCGATGATTTTTGCGGTGAATAAAATTGACAAGGACGGCGCACAACCACAAAAAATCTATGAGCAATTGTCTCAGATGAATATCTTGGTAGAAGCTTGGGGTGGTAAATACCAAAACCAAGAATTGAGTGCCAAGCAAGGGTTGAATGTAGACCTCTTATTAGAAAAAGTATTGTTAGAAGCGGAGATTTTGAACCTAAAAGCCAATCCTGAAAGAGAAGCTACCGGTACCATTATTGAAGCCTCATTGGATAAAGGACGTGGTTTTGTTGCTACCATCTTGGTACAAAACGGAACCCTGCGTCAAGGAGACTTGATTGTATCTGGTCAGAACTACGGACGTGTAAAAGCCATGTTCAACGAGCGTAACCAACGTATTGAAGTAGCACCTCCTTCAACACCGGTAGTAATATTAGGTTTGAATGGAGCGCCACAGGCGGGTGAAAAATTCCGTGTATTTGAAGACGAAGCGGAAGCAAAAGAAACTGCTACCAAACGTGCGCAGTTATTGCGTGAGCAAGGATTGCGTGCCCGTAAGCATATTACTTTGGATGAGATTGGACGCCGGTTGGCCCTTGGTAACTTTAAGGAACTGAACATCATTATCAAAGGTGACGTGGATGGTTCTGTAGAAGCCTTGAGCGATTCCTTGCAGAAACTCAGTACCGAAGAAATTGCGGTGCGCGTAGTACACAAAGGTGTTGGACAGATTTCTGAAAGTGATGTCTTGTTGGCAACAGCTTCTGACGCCATTGTTATTGGATTTAACGTAAGACCTTCTCAGCAAGCCAACAGATTGGCCGATACAGAAGGGGTGGAAATTAAACTTTACTCAATCATCTACCAAGCCATTGACGAGGTTAAGAGCGCCATGGAAGGCATGTTGGAACCTAAGTTCCAAGAGAAGATTACTGCTAATGTGGAAGTGCGTGAGGTGTACAAGTTTGACAAAGCCACTGTTGCAGGTTGCTTTGTATTGGAAGGAAAAATTGCGCGTAACTCCAAAATCAGGATCATCCGTGACGGTATTGTGGAGTATCCAAAAGGAGAAGGACAGGCAGCCGAGTTGGGCAGCTTGAAACGCTTCAAGGATGATGTAAAAGACGTTGCAACCAATACAGAGTGCGGATTGACCATCAAGAACTTCTCAGACCTGCGCGTGGGCGATATTGTAGAAGCATTTGAAGAAGAAGAAGTGAAGCGTACTTTATAAGTTTGTTAAAGCTGATGTGAATCAGGCCGTTCGCGGCCTGATTTGCTATTTTTGAATGATATTGTATATTATGAAGCGTGTAATAGTTATTTTGTTGATCATGTCAGGGTCACTGACCTCTCAGGCACAATCAAAGAAAGTGGTTGCGGACAAGATCATTGCACAAGTAGGTGATAAAATCATCCTGCATTCTGATATCACCAATGCTATCTCCGATATCAAGCGTCAGGCGCAAGGACAGGAGAACGCCATGATTCCAACCGAGTGTCAGGTATTGGAAGGTCAGTTAATTCAGAAAGCATTGGTTTTGCAAGCCATGAAGGACTCTTTAACCGTGAGTGAAGAAGATATTGAAGCACAAATGGAAAATAGGATTCGGAGCTTTATTTCTTCCTATGGTTCTAAAGAAGTATTGGAAGAGATTGCAGGTAAGACTGTTTACCAAATCAAAGAAGATTTTAAAGAAGCATTGCGTGAACAGAAATTGGCGGAGCAAATGCGCGGAAAGATTGTTGACAATATTAAGATGACCCCAACTGAGGTAAAAGCTTATTACAGCAGAACCCCAAAAGACAGTCTTCCCTTCTATGAGAGTGAAATTGAAGTAAGTCAGATTGTATTGCAACCCAAGGCTAATAAGGATGTAGAAGAATATGTAGCCAAACAATTGTATGACTACAAAAAGCAAGTGGAATCAGGTTCTAAGAAATTTGAACAATTGGTAAAGTTCTATTCAGAAGATCCAGGAAAGGCCGAGAACGCTGGTCAATATAACCTGAACCGTAATGATAAGAATATGTGGGATCCTGCATTTCTTTCAGGTGCTTTCCGATTAAAAGAAGGACAGATTTCTTCTGTGATTAAGTCAAAATTTGGTTTGCACATTATTCAAATGGTGAGCCGTGCGGGTGACGATGCAGTGGTACGACATATCTTGCGTATACCTCCTGTAACAGATGAGGAAATTACCGAATCTAAAAATAAGCTGGATTCAATTAGAAAATTATTGGTTGCAGGGAGCGTTTCATTTGGAGAAGCTGTAAGCAAATATTCAGAAGACGAGGGAAGCAAGTTTAGTGCAGGTGCCATTGCCGGAAGAGACGGCGCAACCTTTATTACCATTGACCAAGTAGACAAAGAAATGGTGGTAGCACTCAAAGACATGAAACCCGGATCCTATTCCAAACCACAGGTCTTTACCGATGAGCGCGGGTCTAAAAAAGTACGCTTGATTTATTTGAAAAATAGAACCGAGCCGCACCGCGAAAATCTGAAAGAAGATTATAATCGTGTTTCTCAGCGCGCTTTGGAAGATAAAAAAAGTGGCATCTTGGAAAAATGGTTCAAGGAACATATTCCTACCTACTATATTTCTATTGACAAAGAATTTGGCAACTGCTCCGGTTTAGAAGACTGGAAAAAAGCTAGTAACAACATTGTTAAGAACTAGTAGTTTGCTTCAGCCAATCTTGCTAACAATCATTTTTTGAGATCATTCATCAATTGCGAACAATCTTCCGTTGCAATCAATCATGATGCTGATGTTTCATGTTTGTAAATATTCATACATGCGAATATGCCGGTTCCGATTATTCATAATTGTATATACTGATTATTGCCCCACGGAAGAAAGCGGAAAAATAAATTTGATAAATTAGATGTACATACATACATTTGTGTTGTGAAATTGGAAGAAGCCATACAAAGTACCAAATTCAAAAGTGAAACCCACAAAGCTGGGTTGAATATTTTGTACACGGCTTGGTGGTTAAAGACCTCTTTTAGCCAGGCCTTGAAAGAATATGGTATTACACACGAACAGTACAATGTGTTGCGAATCTTAAAAGGCAAACATCCAGAGCATATATGTGTTCGCGATATAGCTTGTAGAATGATTGAAAAGAGTTCCAACGTACCAAGAATTGTAGACCGTTTAGAGATTAAAAAATTGGTCAAGCGTTCCGTGTCTAGTTTTGACAAAAGAGAAACCCTAATTCAATTAACCCATACGGGATTGTTATTATTAGAAGCAACCACCAAAAAAGCGGATGAGTTGTTTGATTTTCAACTTTGTGTTACAAATGAGGAAGCAATTCTATTGAATGAATTGCTTGAAAAACTAAGACTAAGACAAGTCTAATATTTTTTTACCCGGATACATGTATATACACCTAAATAATAAATTATGAAAACCGTTTTACATCTAGCAGCAACAAGGGGTCACGCCAATTTTGGTTGGTTAGACAGCTACCATAGTTTCAGTTTTGGTAAATATTATGATGCAGAGCGCGTAAATTTTGGCGCACTGAGGGTCCTCAATGATGATTCAGTTAGTGCAGGTATGGGTTTTGGCAAACATCCTCACGACAATATGGAAATTGTTTCTATTCCATTGAGTGGAGACCTGCACCACAAAGACAGTACTGGCCGTGATGTAATCATTCGCGAACACGATGTTCAGATCATGAGTGCTGGAAGTGGGATTGCTCATAGCGAGACAAATGCCAATCATGACAAACCCGTAAAGTTTTTACAAATCTGGGTACTCCCAAAAGAGAAAAATATTGAACCCAATTACCAACAAAAGTCTTTTAAACCTGAAAATAGGATTAACCAACTCTTGAACGTAGTGGCTCCGGACAATGCAGACGCTGTTTGGATTAACCAAGACGCATGGTTTTCACTTGGTAATTTTACCAAGGACTTCAGCACCAACTATCAGTTAAAAAAATCTGGTAATGGGGTCTATATTTTTGTATTGGAAGGTGATTTGGAAATCAATGGTCAAGCCATTAGTACCAGGGATGGTCTTGGAATTTCAGAAGTAGCAGCAATAGATATCAAAGCCAGCACAGACGCGCAAATAGTCTTAATAGAAATTCCAATGAATAGTAACTAAACCCAAACAAACCTAAACAAAACAGCTCCTAAAAAAATATTCGAGTATTTTCACCGCTCATTAAGCTGCAAAATAAATTTCTGATCAAGATTATATAACAACTCAAGCAAAAGCAATAATATGAACATAGCTATTATAACAGGAAGTCCCAGAAGGGAAAGTGTGACTTTTCGATTGGCTCTTTTTCTGAAAGCGCAATTAGAAACAAAAACGGCTCATAAGGTCCATATTATTGACGTGAGGGAATGGAACCTGCCCTTGTTGCAAGACGTATTCTCTAGCGTTGAAAAAACGCCAGATATATATAAGCCCTTGGCAGAAATGATGTTTGCCGCGGATGCTTTTATCTTGGTAACCCCTGAATACAATGGCTCCTATTCTCCCGCCTTGCAAAACCTATTGGATCATTTTCCCAAACAATCCCATAAAGCTTTTGGGATAGCTCCAGCCTCTACGGGAGGAATGGGCGGAATGCGTTCTAGCCAGCAAATGCTTTTATTGGTACCAGCCCTATTTGGAATTGCCTCACCCTATTTGCTAATTACCCCATTTGTGGATAAGAAGTTTAGTGAGGAGGGGGTTTTGCTGGATGAAAACTTCCAAAAGACCGCGGATCTCTTTATCCATGAGTTCCTCTGGTTGGCACAGACCTTGAAACCGGATACTGTTTATAATTAACCAATAAAGAATGTGGCGGAGTTGTAACTTCGCCACTTTCTTTTAATATCTATCATGAGCGACGAAATCAAACATGAATGTGGGCTTGCCTACATCCGCCTAAGAAAACCATTTTCCTACTACCTGCAACAGCACGGTACGGTTACTTACGGGCTCAGCAAGCTCTATCTATTGATGGAGAAGCAGCACAACCGTGGTCAAGATGGGGCCGGTCTTGCTTCTGTGAAATTGGATACAGAACCCGGGAATCCCTTTTTATATAGGATGCGCAGCAATGCCCAGCAACCCATTGCCGATTTGTTTTTTAGAATTGGTCAAGAAATTGCGGAGCTAGAAAAACACCAACCCGATATCAAGCAACACCCTGGATTAATGAAGGGGCATTTGCCTTTCATGGGTGAGCTAATCTTGGGTCATTTGCGTTATGGTACGCAAGGAAAAAATAATGTAGAGTTCTGCCATCCCTTTATCAAAAGAGATTTGATGCCTGGCAAGAATATGGCCTTGGCTGGAAATTTTAACCTGGTTAATACAGATGAATTGTTTGACCTGATTAATATGAACCCGGGCGATTTTCAAAAGCAGAGTGATTTAGCCGCCATGTTAGAAGTATTGCATCATTTCTTAGCCGAGGAAGATGCATTAAACCCCAATGCGGCAAATATTGAAAATGTATTGCGCAAAGCAACCCCAGTTTTTGATGGAGGATATACCATTGGTGGACTCATTGGGAATGGACATAGTTTTGTGATGCGTGACGCACACGGTATTAGACCCGCTTACTATTATATCAATGATGAAGTAATTGTAGCAGCTTCTGAAAGGGCTGCCATTAGAACCACGTTTAACGTGGGTGAAAATGAAGTCATGGAACTCATGCCAGGCTGCGCTTTATTGGTAGACGATAAAGGTAATTACCGCATTGAACAAATTCTGGAACCCAAGGAGAGAAGGGCTTGTAGCTTTGAGCGCATTTATTTTAGCCGCGGTAGCGATGAAAAAATCTATCGCGAACGCATAGCGCTGGGTCATCACTTGAGTGAGACCGTATTGAAAAGAATTGACTACGATTTAAAGAATACCATTTTCTCTTATATTCCCAACACGGCCGAAGTTGCTTTCTATGGATTGGTGAAAGGTATGGAAGAATACTTAAATAAGATTAAGGTTGAACGCATCTTGAGTTGGGGTAAAGATTTTACGCCAGAGAAATTAGAAGAGATGGTGAATAGAAAAATTCGCCAAGAAAAAATTGCTATTAAAGACGTTAAGCTTAGAACCTTTATTACGGAAGACGCCAACAGAAATGAGATGGTGCAACACGTGTACGATATTACTTATGGTACCGTTCGTAAAGATGAAGATTCATTGGTGGTGATAGATGATAGTATTGTTAGAGGTACTACACTCAAAGAAAGTATTATCAGAATGCTAACGCGATTGTCTCCAAAGAAAATCATTGTAGTGAGTTCTGCTCCGCAGATTCGTTATCCTGATTGCTATGGCATTGACATGAGTAAGTTGGGTGATTTTATTGCGTTTCGTGCAGCAGTTGCTTTGTTGAAAGATCGCAATATGGAACAGGTATTAATTGATGCAGCTGAAAAAATCAAAGAATTACAACGCACGGGTCAATTGCACAGCGAGAATGTAGTGCGTTCTATTTATAAGCCGTTCACTACTTTAGAAATCTCTGATAAGATTGCCCAATTGATTAGCCCAGAAGCTGCAGAGACTAGTGTAGAAGTGATTTATCAAACCATTGAAGACTTGCACGATTGTTGCCCTACTAATACCGGTGACTGGTACTTTACAGGTAATTATCCAACTCCTGGTGGAAACCGTGTAGTGAACAAAGCCTTCCTGAACTATATGGAAGGAAAAAATGTAAGGGGCTATTAAACGCGGTAACAGAATGCGTTAATGTTCATGCCTGCTCCAACAGAGGCAAAGACAACTACGTCACCTGCTACAATCTCGTGTTCGGGCAATTCTCCACGCTTGACCAAATCATACAGTGTAGGAATAGTTGCTACAGAACTATTTCCCAATTTGTGAATGCTCATGGGCATGATATATGGGGGTACTTCTCTAATGCCGTATAGTCTATACAAGGCTTTTACAAAACCTTCGTCCATTTTTTCATTGGCCTGGTGCAGGAAAAATTTCTTAACATCATTTACGTGTAATCCCGCTTTGTCAATGCAGTCCTTCATGGCTAGGGGCACATTCTTAATGGCGTATTCATAAACTTTTCTACCCTTCATTTTCATATAACGCACATTGGGGTCAGCGTCTGGAAAATTAGAAACACCATATTGCAAATAATAGGCTTCATCCACACAATGGCTTTGCGCACTCACAGACAAAACACCCGCACCGTTTTCAGCAACTTCTACTGCTTCAACAATACAGGCTCCGGCACCATCACTAAAGATCATGCTATCTCTATCATATTGGTCAATCACACGGCTCAAGGTTTCGGAACCAATGACCAAACATTTTTTTGCCATTCCAGCCAAAATATAAGCATGGGCTTGAATCACACCTTGAATCCAACCAGGGCAACCAAATAAAATATCATAAGCCACGCAAGCGGGGTTGCGAATCCCCAATCCTTGTTTTACCCTAGAAGCTAGGGCTGGCAATGCATCGGACTGAATACTGCCCGTAACAATATTCCCAAAATTGTGTGCAAAGATAATCTGGTCAATGGTTTCAGGGTCAATATTCGCGTCGTCAATGGCGTGTTTGGCGGCAATCAATGCCATGTCAGAACTATTGAATTCATGTCCTGCATAACGGCGCTCTTCAATTCCTGTGATGTCTTTGAATTTCTCAACTATATCCGTTGCGGGAGTAGTTAGAGGTAAGTGGTCCTCTCCATAAAATGCTTGGTTTACAAAATCCTGATTGGTTTTGATATGGGGTGGGATATAAGACCCAGTTCCGGTAATCAAGGTTCTGATTAGCAACATATTGTTTGATTAAAGGTATTTGTCGCCTTTGTTGCGTTTTACTTCAGCAACATATTCCTTAATAGCTTGCTCTTTTTCTTTTTTGCAGATCAACAGTACGTCCTTGGTGTCAATGACAATACAATCATCAATCCCCTGAATCAAGACCAATTTATCGTGGTTGGCAGAAATCATACACTTGGTAGCATCAATCACAATTACGTTATCGCTGGTTACAGCATTGCCTAGATAATCCTTGTCAAGATTGTCATAAGCAGAGTTCCAGGTACCCAAATCGCTCCAGCCAAAAGAAGAAGGAATTACAAATACATTGTCAGCCTTTTCCATAATGGCAAAGTCAATAGAAACATTAGTGCAAAGGGGATAAATACGGTTAATGGCGTCTTTTTCACCTGCGGTATTAAAATGGGCTTTCTCGTTGTCAAACAACTCATACATTTCTGGCTGAAATTGTTCAAAAGCCTTCATTACGTTTTTCACCTGCCAAACAAAGATCCCTGCATTCCAAAGAAAATCGCCGGAGGCTAGGAATGTCTTGGCCAATTCTAAGTTAGGTTTCTCCGTAAAGGTTTTCACGTTATAGATTCCATCGCCAACGGTCAATGGCTCGTGTTGAATATAACCGTATCCAGTATTGGGATGCGTAGGTTTGATACCCAAGGTTACCAAAGATTCAACCTGCGTAACAAAATCCAAAGCCTTAGCAGTTATGGCGCGGAACTCGTCTTGGTCCAAAATCATATGGTCACTAGGGGCCACAATCAACGTAGCTTCAGGGTCTTTTTGCAAGAGTTTATAAGAAATATAGGCCACACAGGGTGCGGTATTTTTTCTGCTTGGCTCGGCTAAGATATTTTCTAAAGGCAGCTCAGGCAATTGCTCGGCGCAGATAGAAACATATTCTTCAGAAGTAACAATATAGATATTCTCCACTGGAATAAATGCTGCATAACGCTCATAGGTCCAACGGATCAATGACTTGCCGGTATTTAGAATGTCTAGAAACTGTTTTGGATAGCTGGTACGGCTTTTTGGCCAAAATCTACTGCCGATACCGCCAGCCATAATGGCTACATAGTGATGCTGATTCATGTGGGAAACTGGTTTAACTCATTTTAGGGAATGATCTGGGCTAAAAACGTTGATAATCTGTTACTTATTGCTTGGTTTAGACAATTCCTTCCCGTACCAAATCGTGTAAATGTAAGACCCCTACATAGCGTTGGTTTTCCACCACTAAGAGGGCACTTATATCATTGTTGCGCATCAGGTCTAGTGCTTCTACTGCCAAGGTTTCAGGTGAAATGGTTTTTGGGTTGGTGGTCAAGATATCTGCTGCGGTAATCTGGTCAATATGGCTACTTTTCTCAAGCATCCTTCTTAGGTCACCATCGGTGATAATACCTTCCAATTGGCCTAGCTGATTGAGTACAGCCGTTAGACCCAGTCTTTTATGGGTAATTTCTACTATTACTTCCTTTAAACTGGCATGTAGCAACACTTGCGGAACTTCATTGGCCTTGCTCAAATCTCCCACCCGCAAATAAAGGCGCTTGCCCAGGTTGCCACCTGGATGGTATTTTGCAAAATCACGGCCATTAAAACTATTGAGTTCCATCAAGCAAACAGCAATTACATCTCCCATCACCATTTGAGCTGTGGTACTACTGGTGGGGGCTAGGTTATTGGGGCAGGCTTCCAGTTCTACCGTAGTGTCTAAAAAAATATCAGATTCCTTGGCCAAAAAGCTTTCTCTATTACCCACCATGCCAATTAGGGTATTCCCAAAATTGCGAATCAGGGGAACCAGCACTTTAATTTCTGGGCTCTCACCACTCTTGCTAATAATCAAAACCAGGTCTTCATCCTGCACCATGCCCAGGTCTCCATGAATGGCGTCTGCCGCGTGCATAAACAGAGAAGGCGTGCCCGTAGAATTGAGGGTAGCCACAATTTTCTGGGCCACAATGGCCGATTTGCCAATGCCAGAAATCACCAGCCGGCCTTTTGAACCATGAATGGTAGCAATGGCTTTTTCAAAAGCTTCATTGATAAAAGGAGCCAAGCCTGAAATAGACTGGGCTTCTAATTGAATGGTTCTAAGGGCCGTTGCGGCGATATTTGCTTTCATGCCCTGCAAATGTAAACTTTAACAGCTTTAACTAGCATTTCAGGGCAGGTTTCGTTAACTTCGCTACCCTTTTTTAGGGTTTTTTACACTAAAACCGGTACCATTTGTCCGGATTGCCAAACGATTACCCGTAAAAATCAGTCTTAGGAAATTTTAACAGGGGAATTTCTGGTAAAAGCGTTAACTTTTAAACAATAGTGGTTCATTTTTGGAACCGAAACATATTTGATACATGGCTACTAATTCTAAGAAAGCAGTTGCAAAACCAGCTGCTAAAATCAATAAGAAAAGTTCACCCCGCAAAGACAATACGGCTACCATTACTACGGTGCACGAGTACGATATCTATGCAGGGCTAGAAAAATATTTTGGATTCCGTGAATTCAAGGGTACCCAAGAACAATCCATTAATAGTTTGCTCAACGGACAAGATACCTTTGTAATCATGCCCACAGGCGGGGGTAAAAGTTTGTGTTATCAACTACCCGCTATGATGATGGAGGGTTGCGCCATTGTTGTTTCTCCACTAATTGCCTTAATGAAAAATCAGGTAGACTTGGTGCGCGGTTACAGTGAAAAAGACGATGTGGCACATTTTCTCAACTCTTCTCTCAACAAGGGTCAGATTAAATTGGTCAAGGACGATTTAACTTCTGGCATGACCAAGCTCTTGTATGTGGCACCAGAGACCCTAACCAAACAAGAGAACCTAGAATTCTTCTCCGATTTAAAGATTAGTTTTTTTGCGGTAGATGAAGCCCACTGTATTTCTGAGTGGGGGCACGATTTTAGGCCTGAGTACAGACGCTTGCGCGAGATGATGGATATTATTAATCCAGACATACCCGTGATTGCGTTGACTGCTACAGCCACCCCAAAAGTGCAGAGCGATATTGTCAAAAACCTGGGCTTACGCAAACCCAATATTTATATTTCTTCTTTTAATAGGAGCAATCTCTACTACGAGATTCAACCCAAAATCAAAAAAGACCAGACCGTAAAAAGTATTGTCAAATTTATCAGTGGTCATAAAGGCAAGAGTGGGATTATTTATACCCTGAATAGGAAAACCACAGAAGAATTAGCAGAACTCTTGGTAGCCAATAGCATTAAAGCCGTGGCGTATCACGCAGGTTTGGATCAAAAACTGCGCGCAGATAGACAGGATCAGTTCTTAAATGAAGACGTACAGGTAATTGTAGCCACTATTGCCTTTGGAATGGGGATTGACAAACCCGATATCCGTTTTGTGATTCACTTTAATATTCCCAAATCTATTGAGAATTATTACCAAGAAACGGGTAGGGCAGGTAGAGATGGCATGGAAGGGCTATGTGTTTTGTACTATTCGCACAAAGATGTTTCCAAGCTAGAGCATTTTATGCGCGACAAGCCTTTGAGTGAAAGAGAAGTAGGCGCGCAATTAATAGACGAAACCGTGGCTTATGCAGAATCTGCTGTATGCCGCCGCAAAGTATTGTTGCATTATTTTGGAGAGAACTGGGAAGGAAAGAACTGTGGCAATTGCGACAACTGTCTAAACCCCAAAGAAAAAATAGAAGCCAAGGAAGACGTAGTTAAAATAATCCATACCGTAAAAGCATTGGACGAGCGTTTTGTTACAGACTATGTGGTGAGTGTGGTCATGGGTAAACTCACCCCACAGATTAGCATGTTCCGTCATGACAACCTTCCGGTTTATGGCATTGGAGCAGACAAGGAATACCATTTGTGGAGCAGTCTGATTAGACAAATGTTGTTGGAGAACCTTCTAAAAAAAGACATTGAAGAATACGGCTTATTAAAAGTTACCGAGCTGGGTGAGCAATTCTTGAAAAAACCGGCTTCCTTTAAGATTGTATTGAATAATCTATTCGAAGACGCCAATGCGGATGACGAAGAAGGGGAGAATGCCAATCAAACTGGTGCTGCGGCTGATGAAAAACTCTTTGAAATGCTCAAAGAATTGCGTCAGAAAGAAGCCAAGAAAAAAAGCCTTCCGCCATTTGTGATCTTCTTAGAGAATTCCTTGCAAGACATGGCAACACTCTACCCCACCAGTTTAGAAGAATTGGAAAAATGCCAGGGTGTGAGCAAGGGTAAAGCCATTAAATACGGCAAATCATTTGTAGAAATGATTGCCAAATATGTAGAAGAAAATGAGATTGAAAAACCCGATGATTTTGTCATGCGCAGCGTGGCTAACAAGGGCAATAACAAAATCTATATTATCCAAAATGTAGACAAGAAAATTCCACTAGAAACCATTGCCAAAAACAAGAGTTTAAAACTAGATGAGTTGTTAGAAGAAATGGAAACCATTGCTGCTAGCGGAACCAGACTTAACTTAGACTATGCTATTGACGAGTGGTTAGATGAATACGATCAGGAAGACATTATTGAATATTTCAAAAGCTGTCAGACTTCTTCCCTAGATGTGGCGCGTCAGGAGCTAAGCGAGAATGATTATAGTTGGGAACAACTAAAAATCATGCGCATCAAGTTCTTGAGTGTTTACGGGAACTAATTTTGTTCTTTTACCAATACAAACAAAACCGGTTTACCTTTTTTTTAAAATCAAGCAGCAGAATTTGCTGCCTTGGTGTCATTTACTTGTCCCCGTGGGTATATATATTGAACGCGTTTTTTAGAGATTCTTTTATACAATCTTTCCGTTTTACCAAACAGTAAAATCCAATTTCCTAGGGTAAACCGGCTGACCTCGCTTGAAAGAGCGGGGTCTTTTTTTGTCTATCGTTTCCAAAAAGCGCTGATTCTTTGGGCTGCATTCTCCCGAATATTTTGGTAGTACAAATTGTAGTCGGCAATATGATAGTTCTTGCTGGTATAAAATAAATTGCCAAAGAAATGGGGCTTCTCGGTCCAGAGTACACCACCAACCACTTGGGCACTGGCAACCCTTGGAACCGCCTTATTAAATTTGAGTAGAATACCACCCTTATTTAGATCCCGACTAGCTATTGCAGCATTAGCATCCCAGGTTAGCGGATTGGTCACAGCAGAGACAAAATTTTCCTTGAGCACAAATGGAGGGTTGTAATCAGTTTGATAAGTTCTCCAAGCACAGATACAACCAGTTTGATTGGGATTGCTGCAAACAGGGATACTGCTATACATGGCTGGGTCTAGGGCCATGCCCACCACATAAGCCACTACCAATCGGTTCTTTAATATTTGATTGTCAAAATATTCTTTCAAGAGTCTTTTGGCATGGGTACTTCCCTGACTATGAGAAGCAATGATCATGGGGCGTCCCTTGTTTTCATGCGCCAAATAATACTCAAAAGCAGTTTTCACGTCTTTGTAGGCAAGTTCAAAAGCAGCCATCGCGCCAGCACTATCTGCGGCGTCTTTGGGGTAATAAGCAGACAAATGCGCTTGTCGATACCTTGGCGCAAACACCCTACCCGCAGCATTAAAAACAGAGGCTTGAAACAGAATAGAACCATAGTCCGTTTTGGCATTGAGTTCAGCATTGTCAATGGCTGCATTCCATCCCAGTTCACGGCCTTTATTAGTATAACTGGTAGGATGTACAAAGAAAATATCTACCGTACTATCGGGTTTGTAATCCGCTATCAATGCCGCGGGTACAGAATCGGATGGGTCATGTTTTTGTGGATGCGCCGCCCAATACTGGAGCTGGCTATAATCTGGAACACCTGCATTGCTGTTGTATTGATAAGCGGGTGACTGCGCAATTTTTGCTAACTTGTTGGAGCAGGCAGCTAGAAGACAAACTGCCAATAGAAAAGCGGTGGGCCTAAATTGTTTCATGCGCTAAAGTTGATAAAAATCTAGCAAACTGGCTAGTTTTATACATAAGAACTAAATAGCTGCTTCTTTTGTAATTTTATTACTGTTGAAGTATAAAACCGATTGCGGACCTCAAAATCAAACATATGGGAATACCAGTAGTTGACCTTGACCAATTTGTAAATGGCACGGTAGCATCAAAGCAAGCATTTATCAAAGAATTGGGAGAAGCCTATGAAACCGTGGGTTTTGTGGCGGTAAAAAATCATGGCATTCCAGATGAATTAATTGCCCACCAATATGAATACGTGCAACAATTTTTCTCCCTACCACTGGAGAAAAAATTGACTTATGAAATTCCAGGATTGGCGGGTCAGCGCGGCTATACCAGTTTTGGAAGGGAGCACGCCAAGGGTAGTGAAGCGCCAGACTTGAAAGAATTTTTTCAGTACGGCCAAACACTTGCCCAGGGCGATACAGTCAATGAACACTATCCCAACAACGTGCAGGTTGCTGAAATTCCTGCATTTAACCCCACCATTTTCAGTGCGTACCGGCATTTTGAAAAAAGTGGTGGGGCTATTTTACAGGCTATTGCGCTCTATCTTGGTTTAGACGAATTCTTTTTTGACCCCCATATCAAAAACGGGAATAGCATTTTAAGATGCATTCATTATCCACCCATTACCATAGAACCCAAGAGCGCTATTAGGGCAGAACAGCATGAAGACATTAACCTGATTACATTATTGGTTGGCGCTTCGGCCGATGGTTTGCAGATTCTGACCAAACAAGGAGACTGGGTAGCGGTTACTTCTTTGCCAGATCAGATTGTGGTCAATGTGGGAGACATGTTGCAAAGGCTCACCAATAACAAATTGAGAAGCACCACGCATAGGGTAGTGAACCCAGCCAGAGAACACTGGCATACCAGCCGTTTTTCCATGCCTTTTTTCCTGCATCCACGCAGTGAAATGAGTTTGGCTTGTTTAGATGGTTGTATAGACGCGGAACGCCCAAAAGCTTATGAAGACATCAGTGCAGGAGAATACCTAGATGAGCGTCTCAGAGAAATTGGTTTAAAAAAATAATCCATCAGTCCCCGCACTTTGATCATTTTTAGACATATCCCTTTTTTGCGCGCTGTGCTATTGCATAGCATCACTGCTTTTGGCGGACCGCAGGGGCATATGGGTATGATGATGAAAACCTTTGTGCAACAACGCAGAGATGTTACAGAAGAGGAATTGGTAGAGTTCAATGTTTTCTGCCAATTATTGCCAGGGGCATCTTCTACCCAAACCCTTACCCTGATTGGGTATAAGCGGGGCGGCATTCCACTGGCCATTTTTACATTGTTGATTTGGATCTTACCCGCATCGGCCATCATGGGAGGTTTGTCTTTTCTCCTTGACTATATGGATAACAAGAGTTTGCCTTTGGGAGTTTTTCAATTTATCCAACCCATGGCCATTGGATTTATTGCCTATTCCACGTATCGGTTTTGGGGAATTGGCGTACATAATACCATTACTACGGTCATTATGATTTTGGCTAGCCTGGTTACTTTTCTGGCGTTTAAAACCCCTTGGGTATTCCCCGGATTGATTGTGGCAGCGGGTATTGCTACCAATTTTTCTGACAGACGGATTCCTCAAAAAGGCATTCCACCCAAGAAAATAAAGTGGGGTAATATGCTGATCTTCTTAACCATTTTTGCTATTGCCGGATATTTTTCAGAAACTGCTACCCGAGAAAACTGGTCCAATAGAAAAGCGATCAACTTGTTTGAAAGTGCTTTCCGGAATGGCAGTCTGGTGATTGGCGGGGGAGATGTGCTCATGCCCATGATGTATGAACAGTATGTGACGCGTCCACAATCCAATAGGATTTTAGAGAACAAGCGAGACGTTTTAAAAATGCGCAAAGAAGATTTTTTAACTGGCTCTGGTATGGTAAGAGCCATACCAGGTCCGGTGTTTTCCATTGGTGCTTTTACCGGGGGGATGGTACTTAGGGAGCAGGGATTATTTGCCCAGTTGATGGGCTGTATCATTGGATCAGTAGCCCTTTTTCTGCCCAGTGCCTTACTGGTACTCTTCTTTTTTCCGGTATGGCATAACTTAAAAAAATACGCTGTGATCTTCCGGTCATTAGAAGGAATCAACGCCGCGGTTGTAGGAATTATGGCAGGTGCCACCTGTTATTTGATCAAGGATCAGTTTCTGTTTGACCTTATAGAATTATCGCCCATTGGCTTTTTGCAATTGGGTATTGTGGTACTCACATTTCTGTTTTTGAAGGGTAATAAGATACCAGCCCCATTCATTGTTTTGGGCTGTCTGCTGCTAGGATGGCTGGTTTGACTTGAATTAATGGATAAATCCTTAACTTAGGGTATGGTCACAATTGCAATCTATAACCTCAAAGGCGGTGTGGGCAAAACTGCTTCAGCCGTAAACCTGGCTTATTTATCAGCCAAGGAAGGATACAAAACATTGGTATGGGATTTAGATCCCCAAGGTTCAGCCTCTTTTTATTTAGGGGCAAGTTCAGAAACCAAGAATGCATCCAAGAAATTATTTGGTGGAGGCATGGATTTGTCAGACGCAGTACTAAGTTCTGCGTATGAAAATTTAGACGTGATTCCTGCTGACCTCTCTGCGCGTCATGCAGAAACCTTATTACATGAGATGAAGCAGGGAAGGAAAAAAATTGGACAATTATTGCAAGGGGTTAAAAAGGAATATGACCTAGTAATACTTGATTGTCCTCCTGGTATTTCTTTGTTGCACGATGCCATTTTTGCTGCTGTGGATTGGGTGATCATGCCCAATATTCCTACCACTTTGTCTATTCGTTCTTATGAAACCGTGCACGAATATTTTGAACAAAATGGATTTGCACTATCTAAGCTCCGTTGTTTCTTTAGCATGGTAGACCATCGGAAGAATCTGCACCATGAAGTGATGAATCAGTTTTACAAAGACAAGATTTTCTTCAAGAGTTATATTCCTTATTTAAGTGATGTTGAGAAAATGGGTTTGAATGAATCGCCCTTGGAAAACTATGCACCCAGTAGTTATGCAGCACAGTGTTATAGAGACTTATGGAAAGAGCTTCGGAAAACCTGTATTGGCTGATTGGTATATCTTGCAGACCTAATTTAGATGCTGCTTCAAACCCCCAGTCCAATGGAAAGAAAAATCAATTCCTGGCATAGCCCTGCAATAGGACAAGAAATGCCCATTGTTTCTTATGGTCATTATGGGTTTGCCTTGTTGTTAATTCCTACTGCTGCTGCAGATTATTTAGAGTATGAAAGATTTCAGTTAATTGATGCATTGGCGCCCATGATCAACGCGGGTAAATTGCGCGTTTACAGCATCAATAGCATGAATAGGGAGAGCTGGATGAATAACCAGATGTTAGGAGAACATAAAGCCATTAGACATAACCAGTTCAACGAATACGTATTTCAAGAGGTAATCCCGTTTATCCAAAATAGCACCAGTAAAGACATCAAAATCTATACCTGCGGTGCTAGTTTTGGAGCATTGCACGCCATGAACCTGTTTTTGAAAAGACCAGATATGATTAATGGAGCCATTAGCATGAGCGGGGTCTATCATTTAACCGAATACACCAAGGGTTTTTGGGATGATCAGGTTTTTTACAATAGCCCCGAACACTATATGCCAGGGCTGACCGATTCCTATTATTTAGACAAGATCAAAGCCAGCCACCATATTCATATTTATACCGGAAGCGGAGACTATGAAGATCCCGAAGCTGCTAAGCGATTTGCTGGGATTCTCTATGAAAAAGGTATTTGGTATGACTTAGACGTTTGGGGACAAGACATTAAGCATGACTGGCCTACTTGGATTAAAATGCTGCCCTATATTCTAGAGAACAAGTTCTAGATTCTCCAAAAACATGTTAATTCAATTTGAGCGCTCAGTATATTTGCCCCTACTGAATTAATATTACAGCTTAATAACCGTTTTTGAGAAGAAAGCTACCACCTATTTTTGTTTGTTTATTCCTGCTTTGCGCATTATTGGCGCAGCGTGCGATAGCACAATCCATCAATATCAGCGGTACGGTGTATGATATTTCTGCCAGAAGACCTTTGGAGGCCGTTGCCGTAATGAGTACTTCAGGCAGGGGCACCATCACCGATTCCATGGGAAGGTATAGTGTTCGGGTTCCCTTAAAAGATTCTATTTGGTTTTCCATGATTGGTAAGTCTACCATGAAATATCCGGTAGATACCATCTCCAATACAGAGAGTTTTAATGTGATGATTCATGTGCGCGCCTTTGACCTTCCCGATGTAAAAGTGCGGAACAATTATTACAAGTTTGACTCTGTTCAAAATAGAAAAGATTACGCCAAGATTTTTGACTTTAAAAAACCAGGTCTTCGCCTAAGCAATAATCCAGGTTACAATCCCGGTGGCGTGACCGTTGGATTTGACCTTGATGAGATCATCAATATGTTCCGCTTTAAGCGTAACAGGAGTCTGCTGAATTTACAAAACCGATTGCTACAACAAGAGCAAGACAAATACATAGACCGCCGATACAACAAACCCTTTGTGCGCAAACTCACCAAACTCAATTCTCCAGAGATAGATACCTTCATGCGCCGCTACCGTCCTGACTATGAAATCATGCAACAGATGAATGACTTAGAATTGGGTTACTATATTGAAAAGACTTTTGACATCTACAAGTCTGAAAAAGCCAAGAGTCGCGGTAGTTTAAGAAGAAGGGAGGATTAAATTTTTCCTTTCTCAATAGCTGATGCTGCAGTAGCACCAAGTAATTGAATCATGGGAAGCAGGGCGCCAAAACGTGGGTCATTGCTATTGCCCTGTTGATAGCGATGATAAATTTGTTGTGCAATTACGGCGTTTTTAAATAGACCAAAAACATAGTAGAAAACAATATCAGTTAAGTCTCTGCCAGTTGCAAGGGCATAGTGTTCTACCAATTGCTGGCGTGATAGGTTTCCGGGTAACCAACTCAAATTATAGTTTCTAAAAACAGGATTTTCGTCTCCTTCAAACCAATATGCTAGTGAAGCGCCAAGGTCCATGAGTGGATCACCCACTGTGGCCATTTCCCAATCCAATACACCCATAATATTTGATAAGTTGTTGGGGTCAAGGATCAGGTTATCATATTTGTAATCATTGTGCAAGAGCGTAGGTGCTTGTGCACGCGGATGATTGGCTGCAATCCATTTTGCCACTTGATCAATACTTTCAATTTGATCTGTTTGTGCTGCTTGATAACGCTTGGTCCAACCGGCAACTTGTCTGTCTACATAACCTTCAGGTTTGCCTAGTTGGTTGAGTCCGGTGGTAGTAATGTCAAGGGCGTGTAATGCCACTAGATTATTGATCAGTGCTATGGACAGGCCCTGCATCTCTTGAACTGTGATGCCTAATTTAGGAGCATTGCCCGCGCGCAAAATCACGCCAGACAAGCGTTCCATAATATAGAAGGGTTGGCCAATAATGCTGCCGTCATCACAGAGTAATAGCGGTTTGGGAATTTTTGCATAATGCGGTTCTAATAAATTCAAGACCCGATATTCTCTTCCCATATCATGCGCACTCTGAATATTGGCTCCTGCTGGGGGCATGCGCAACACCCAATCCTGTTGCTCCGTTTGCAAACAATAAGTTTGGTTGGAATAGCCGCCGGGGAACTTAGTGACGGCTAAGATTTTTCCAAAATTAGGCGCTGCTGCATCCAAATATTGTTGCAGGGCATCTTGGTTAAATGCTGCAGTATTTTTGAGTGCAATGGCGCTATCTAAAGGAAATGTTTGCATGAGCATATTATTTGTTTGCCTTTTTCTTTTTAATGTCTAGTCCATATTGTTTGAGAATGCTCAATGCCAAACTTTGTTTGTGTACTTCATCTGCACCATCCCAGATTCTGGCACCACGTTCGTGTTGGTAGATGTTGGCTAACATGGTTTCATCGGTGAGACCCATACCACCATGCACTTGAATGGCTCTATCCAGTACTTTCAAAAACATATTGGCTACATAAAATTTAATGCCGGCTATTTGATCTCGGGTGGCTTTGGCACCATACAAATCAATATTGTGGGCGGTTCTTAACACCAACAATCGCGCAGCATCAATTTCTACCCGGCTCTCGGCAATAAATCCTTGTATAAATTGTTTCTCACCCAACATGACCCCTTCTTCCATTTCACGGCTTACTGCACGCTTGCACAACAGATCAAATGCTTTTTCTGCAATGCCAATCCAGCGCATACAATGGTGAATCCTACCTGGTCCTAATCGCTCCTGCGCCAGTCTAAAACCTGCACCTTCCTGACCAATCAAATTACTCACCGGCACGCGGCAATTGGTATACCTGATTTCTGCGTGACTGGCCCATCCCTCACCGGTTTCACCAAAGATGGGAATATTGCGCACCAGCTCATAACCTGGTGTATCCGTTGGAACAATGATCATGCTGGCGCGCTCATGCGGCAAGGCTTCCGGATTGGTTACCGCCATCACAACAGCAAATGCAGCACCATCGGCAGAGGATGTAAACCACTTGTGTCCGTTGATCACATAATGGTCTTCATCGCGTACAGCTGTAGTGCCCAAACGCGTGGGGTTGGAGCCTGGAAATTCTGGTTCCGTCATGGAAAAACAACTCCTGATTTTTCCTTCTAATAAGGGTTGTAAAAATTGTTGCTTGATACTATCAGAACCAAACTTGCTAATCAATTCTGTATTGCCAATATCGGGTGGTTGACAGTTAAAACTATATTGCCCATAATAAGGTGCAAGAGACATGAGCTCGGATAATTGTCCAAACTCACAAAGGGTTAATCCTTGTCCACCTTCTTCCTTGGGCAAGTGCAAACCCCAAAGCCCCAATGCTTTTACTTTTTCTCGCTTCTCTTGCAGAATAATTTCTGTTTGTTTAAAGGGACGGGTCAAATGATCCTTCTCTAATGGCACCAATTCTTCTAACACAAATTGTTTGAGAATGGGCGCTAGTTCTTTAATGCGCTCTGTTGCAAATAAGGCTTCCATGATCCAAGGTTAAATGGTAACACCGCCATCGGCAGTGAATAAGGTTCCAGTACAATAGCCCGATGCGGGAGAAGCTAGAAATAGCGCCAGTCCAGCAATTTCATCCACGGTACCCATTCGGCTGAGTGGTGCCATTTTTACAAATCGGTTCAGCCATTGCTCGTTCTGCCAAAGTGCTTCTGAGAATTTGGTTTTAATCAGACCCGGGCAAATGGCGTTCACGCGAATGCCATCGGGCCCCCATTCTTTGGCGCAAGCCTTGGTAAGCATATTGAGTGCGGCTTTGGAAACAGAATACAAACTCAGACCCGGATCAGGCGTAATGCCAGATATGGAACTGATATTGATAATGGAACCGCCACCCCTTGACTTCATGCTATGGTGTACCAGCTTACCCAATTCAAACGGTGCTTTCACATTCACGTTCATGATCTTGTCAAAAGCCCATTCCTCGGCTTGCAAGAGCGGGCCATAAATGGGATTAGTAGCGGCGTTGTTCACCAAAATATCAATGCCCCCAAATTGAGCAATCACTTTTGCCACCAATTCTTTGCAAGCATTGACATCGCCCGCATTGGCAGCCATGCCCACACAATTACCACCTGTTTCTCTAATACTGGCAGCTACTTGATCCAGGTCTTCCTGTTTTCTGGAATTAATCACAACGGTGGCTCCACAGGCTGCAAAAAAACGGGCAATGGCTTCTCCAATTCCCTTGCTGGCGCCGGTAACTAGGGCCACTTTTCCTTGAAGACTAAATAGTTGATTGGCGTCTGTCATGTCTATTTTTGAACGATGTTGAATAAGAGTTGTCTTTGATTGATTTAGCCATTTTGACTAGGCTTTGGCTCGCTTCATGGCTTTTTTCATGGCATCCATGAACTGTTCTTTTACCTTTTTTCTAAACCAGGTGGGTGCCAGTCTTTTCAGGTGCCACATGGTCCGCGCGGACTTAGGCATTATAATATAGAGTTCCTTCTTCCCCGCGCGCGCCAAAATCTCCTGCGCCACTTCCTTGGCTTCTAGTCCGGAACGGTCTATAAACATTTGCGTGGCTTTTTTTACCAATGCACCACCACGGGCATACTGAATCACATTGGTTTTAAAATAAGTGGGTTGAATACAGGAGACCTGAATGCCGTGATCCATCAGCTCGCCGTAAAGTGTTTCACTAATGGCTACCACCGCGGCCTTGGTCATATTATAAGCTCCCATGGTAGGCGCGCAACCAATGGCCGCGGCAGAAGCCGTATTCAGAATATGACCCGATTGTTGTTTTTTCATGGAGGGAATAAAATAATAGCAACCATAGACCACACCCAGTTGGTTGATCCCCGTCATCCATTCATAGTTCTCCAAAGCATATTCTTCAAAAGGACTTCCATCGCCCACGCCGGCATTATTAAAAAGTAGGTCAATGCCACCAGCATCTAGTAGAAAGGCTTCGGCCACTTGTTTGTATTGCACTTTATCCGAAACGTCTAATCGGTAAGTTAGCGGTTTACCACCCGCGGCTGCTACTTCCGCGGCAGCGGCAGCCAGTTCTGTTTCATTAATATCGGCCATGCCAATGGTCCAACCATCTGCAGCCAATTCATGAGAAAAAGCCCTTCCCAAACCGGAAGCGGCACCCGTAATAAAAGCCCTTTTAGCAGGGTGAGATTTGCTTAATTGGTACATATGGTGGCGTTAATCGTTGCTTTGTCGGTGAATAGGGTTTTGCCTAATCCCTTCAAGTCTATGAATTTACATAGCAATTGAGCTATTTCGCCATTTTTTTATCGGA
Source organism: Bacteroidota bacterium (assembly GCA_947460595.1). Lineage (GTDB taxonomy): Bacteria > Bacteroidota > Bacteroidia > Chitinophagales > Chitinophagaceae > Sediminibacterium. Next base: position 148,819 of record CANHGS010000005.1, read on the forward strand.
TTAATTCAAGGCTTCAACCATTCATGGATTGTAAAGGCTTGCTGCTGAATTATTTCTATCTTTAACCTTCCAAAACTTCAGCCTTTGAAACTCATATATGTATTTGGCACTAGCTTGCTTTTTCTAGTTGCTTGTAAGTCAAAAAAAGCCGAACCCAAGCAGAATAACGGTCCACAAAATGCTACGGTTGATGTGATTATTGCCAGTACCCAAAGAATTAGCAATACGGTAGAAGCCAATGGCAATGTCTTGGCCAATGAATACGCCGAACTAAAACCAGAAGTCAGTGGCCGAGTAGTGGCATTGAATGTGGCAGAAGGCGCTTATGTGAGCAAGGGCACGGTGATTGCCCGCATTAATGACGCAGACCTGCAAGCTCAAATAGCTAAGACCAAGGTTCAATTGCATTTGGCCGAGATCACTGAACAACGCAACCGCAAATTGCTCAATATCTCAGGCATTAACCAGAATGACTATGATGTGGCATTGAATCAGGTGAATACCCTGAAAGCAGATTTGGCCTATACCCAAACCCTCATAGACAAGACTGTTTTAAAAGCACCATTTGACGGCGTGCTGGGTCTAAGACTCATTAGTCCGGGGGCCTATATTACTCCCGCCACCGTGATTACCAGCATTCAACAGGTAAACAAACTAAAAATTGATTTTACCCTACCAGAAAATTATAGCTACCTCATTCAAAAGGGCAAGACCATTGAAGTAGACATAGATGGCGGCAGAACAGAAAAAAAGAAAGCTACCATTTTTGCTACCGAACCATTGGTGAACACCGCTACCAGAAACTTAAAAGTAAGGGCCTACCTAGATGGCAAAGCCAATCCCGGTGCCTTTGTAAAAGTCTATGTAGACGCTGGTGAAAATAGTAAGAGCATTATGGTTCCAGCCAATGCCATTATTCCAGAAGCCAGGAACAAGAAAGTGATTGTAGTAAAAAAAGGCAAAGCAATATTTGTAGACATTGTAACAGGAGTGCGTAATACTGGAGCAGTAGAAGTGACCAAGGGATTAAAAGTAGGAGACAGTGTGGTGGTAACAGGGGTTTTATTTGCGCGTCCGGGAGCACCAGTAAAAGTGCGTTCTGTGAAAAAGATAGAAGACCTGATCAACTAGTCTAACCAACAGCATTACTTATCCATTGACCCAAATTATCAGATGAATATATCAGAACTATCGTTAAAAAGACCCGTACTAGCCACGGTCATGAATGTCATGATTGTGCTCTTTGGTGTGGTGGGTTTTAGGTTTTTGGCAGTAAGGGATTATCCCGCCATTGACCCCCCAACGGTGAACGTACGTACTTCTTATACAGGGGCTAACGCCGATGTAATAGAAAGCCAGATTACCGAGCCCTTAGAAAAACAAATCAATGGGATTCCGGGGATCCGCAGTATTAATTCATCCAGCTCAAACGGGTCCAGTAATATTACCGTAGAATTCAACTTGGGCGTGGCTTTAGAAACAGCAGCCAATGACGTGCGTGACAAAGTGAGTCAGGCCATTAGAAACCTGCCACAAGATATTGACGCACCCCCTGTAGTAGCCAAGTCTGATGCCAATAGTGATTTTATCATCCTCATGGCCATACAGAGCCATACCAAGAGTTTGTTAGAATTGAGCGACTATGCAGAGAATGTTTTACAAGAACGATTCCAAACCATCAATGAAGTAAGTGGGGTATCCATTTTTGGACAAAAGCGTTATTCCATGCGCATCTGGACCAAGCCCGATAAACTAATGGCTTATGGTGTGGCATTCAACGATATTCAAGCAGCACTGAACAGAGAGAACGTAGAATTACCCGCTGGTAAAATCTATGGCAACAATACAGAATTGATTATCCGTACACTAGGTAAGTTGACTACTGAAAAGCAATTCAATGATTTAATTATCAAAGAAGATCAAACAGGCATTGTTCGCTTGAGCGATGTGGCCAAGGTAGAGCTGGGTCCAGAAAACGAAGAGTTCTCTTGGAAGTATAATGGCGTTCCTGCCGTGGGTATCAATATTACCCCGCAACCAGGTGCCAACTATATCCGTATTTCAGATGAGTTTAATAAGCGCTTGGAACAGATTCAAAAAAGCAATAAATCGGATATTGAATTTCACGTACTCATTGACAATACCCGCAATATTCGCAAGTCATTAGAAGAAGTGATTGAGACTTTGATGATCTCTTTTAGCTTGGTGGTATTGGTCATTTTTTTCTTCTTTAGAAACTGGTTGATTGCCATTAGGCCGTTGATAGATATTCCCATTTCCTTGGTGGCCACTTTCTTTATCATGTATATTTCTGGCTTCTCCATTAATGTATTGACTTTGTTGGGTATTGTACTAGCAACTGGTTTGGTGGTGGATGATGGGATTGTGGTCACGGAAAATATTTTTAGAAAACTAGAAGGAGGTTTACCCATTAGACAGGCGGCATTGGAGGGGAGCAAAGAAATTTTCTTTGCGGTTATCTCTACTTCCATTACCCTAGCCGTAGTATTCTTACCCGTGATTTTCTTACAAGGTTTTGTGGGATCACTGTTCCGCGAGTTTGGGATTGTAGTGGCTTGTGCGGTATTAATCTCGGCTTTTGTATCACTAACTATTACGCCTGTCTTGAACGTGTACCTGAATAAGAAAGATATGGGTCATGGCAAGTTCTATGAAAAAACAGAACCCTTTTTCCGAGGTATGGAAGATGGTTATAAATCTTTGCTCACTAGCTTTCTGAAAATCCGTTGGATGGCATGGGTTATTGTGGCCATTTGTATGGGTATTATCTTTTTCATTGGCAAGAACATGCAGAGTGAGATTGCCCCCATGGAAGACAAGAACAGTGTGCGTTTTAGTTTTACCGCACCTGAGGGAACCTCTTATGACAAAATGCTCAAGACATCGGAACAGGTTACCAATTTCTTAACTGATTCGGTTCCAGAAAGAGAATTTACATTTAATAGTACCCCTAGTTTCTCTAGTACCGGTGTCAACAGTGCGATTGCCCGTTTAGGGCTGGTTCCGCCTGATCAGCGAAAGCGCAGCCAGAATGAGATTGCTATGGAACTGCAAAAGAAAGTAGGTAGGTTCAATGACGCCAGAATCTTTGCAGTGCAAGAACAAACCATTTCTATTGGTTTGGGTTCAAGGGGTTCCTTACCTGTTCAATACATTATTGAGAATCTAGACTTTGAAAAAATCAAAGCCGTAATTCCCAAGTTCTTGGAAGAAGCCCGGAAAGACAAGACCTTCCAAAACGTAGACGTAAACCTAAAATTTAATAAACCTGAAATGCAGTTAACCATTGACCGCATGAAAGTAAAAGATTTGGGACTCACTACTACTGATGTAGCCGCTACCGTTCAAGCCGCATTTAGTGGTGCACGCTCTGCCTATTTTATCATGAATGGCAAGCAGTATTCTGTAATTAACCAAGTAGAAAGGGCCGATAGAAATGAACCAGTAGATATTGAAAAACTCTATGTGCGCAATAATCGAGGAGACAATATTCCGTTAACCGCTGTGGTGAAACTAGAAGAGAATAGTAATCCGCCAACCTTGTATCACTTTAACCGATTTAAAGCAGCAACCATCTCAGCTTCTTTGGCCGATGGCAAGACCATTGGGGATGGGGTAAAAGCCATGCAAGCCATTGGTGCAAAAGTGTTAGACGAATCCTTTCAAAGTGATTTGAGTGGTCCTTCCAGAGACTATGTAGAATCTTCTTCCAATACCAATTTTGCGTTGATCCTAGCACTGGTGCTCATCTATTTGGTATTGGCCGGACAGTTTGAAAGTTTCACAGATCCATTCACCATCATGCTCACCGTTCCTCTAGCCGTAGCAGGTGCCTTGCTCAGTTTGTGGATCTTTGATCAAACACTCAATATCTTCTCTCAGATTGGAATGATCATGCTGATTGGTCTGGTCACCAAGAACGGGATCTTGATTGTGGAATTTGCCAACCAGAAAAGAGAATTTGGACTAGATAAAAAAACAGCCGTATTAGACGCCGCGGCCCAACGCTTAAGACCTATTCTCATGACCAGCTTAGCTACCGCTTTGGGAGCCTTGCCCATTGCCCTGAGTTTGGGTGCTGCCAGTACCAGCCGTATTCCCTTGGGGATTGTAATTGTGGGTGGAATCATGTTCTCCTTGGTGCTAACCCTTTTTGTGATTCCAGCGGTATACACGTATATCTCTAGCAAACACAAAACCGAAAAAATAGAAATCAGTGAATAAAACAGGATGCCATTTTAAAGAAATGGGATCCTTGTTGAAACATCTTTACCAATAGTGAAAGCCCCGTTTAACACGGGGCTTTTTTCATGATAATTATTAGTTTTTATTAGCTAGGTAGCGGGTAACTTTGCAGTCTAAATTTCAAGAGATGGGAAACATCATCGCCGATATTCGCAGAGACTACAAACTGCAATCCTTGCAAGAAAAAGACGTAGCAGAACAACCCATTGCCCAGTTTGACAGGTGGTGGAAAGACGCTATGGAAAGTGAGTTGGATGAAGTAAATGCCATGACATTGGCCACGGCCGATGCTTCTGGTGCACCATCAGCCAGAATAGTGTTGTTAAAGGGTTATGATGAAAGAGGCTTTGTATTTTTCACCAATTACAATAGCAAGAAGGGGCAAGACATTGCTGCTAACCCCAGAGTATCCCTGGTCTTTTTTTGGAAAGAATTAGAGCGTCAGGTGAATATCAGTGGTAGCATTGAAAAAGTATCGGTTGCTGAAAGCGACGCCTATTTTCAATCCAGACCCGTGGGTAGTAGAATCGGCGCCTGGTGTTCTCCACAGAGTACCGTGATTGCTGACAGACAAATCTTAGAAGACAATATAACTAAGTATCAGGCCCAGTTTGGCGATGGTTCTATTCCCAAACCCGATCATTGGGGTGGCTATTTAGTACAACCCCAAAGCGTTGAATTCTGGCAGGGTAGGAGTAGTCGTTTACACGATAGAATCAAGTACCGCAAAAATGACCAAGGTCTTTGGATCATTGAGCGTTTGGCCCCATAAGATACAAGTATTGCCTAAATGGAATATATTGCCAGATAATCTTTTGATATGGCACTTAGTAGATTCTGGCTCACCATCATCTTGGTCTCAGTTACCTATATTCTAGCTTCCCTATTTAGTGGTAGCAGTTATTCTATTGACTATGTAGTCAATGGCAAGAAAGATGATCCACTGGTTAAGAAAGAATTGTACCTAAGCCAGCTCTCTGTTCAACTGCAAGACACATTGCAGAAGGCCAAGGATCACCGTGTGACCATGAATGATTCCTTGTATATCTTGGATAATAAAATTGTGCGTATTGCTGTTGGCAAGCAAGCAACAGATGGTATTTTACCAACGGCCAAGAATACCATTTTTGATTTGCTATTACCATTAATTGCCTATCTCTCTTTTTTCTGTGGTATCCTACAATTACTCATTGATTCTGGTGCGTCTGAAAAATTAGCCAAACTCTTAAGCCCTGTTTTTGTAAAAGTATTTCCGGAAGTTCCCAAGAACCACCCTTCCATTTCTTATATGACCTTGAATTTTGCGGCCAACTTTTTGGGGTTGGATTCTGCTGCTACCCCCTTTGGTTTAAAAGCCATGGAAAGCCTGCAAGAACTCAATCAAGACAAGGACAAAGCCAGCAATTCTCAGATCATGTTTATGGCCCTGCACGCTGCGGGTCTAACTTTGATTCCAACTTCCATCATTGGCTATCGCGCAGCACAAAATGCGCAGAACCCAGCCGATGTAATGTTGCCATGCATCATCACTTCTTTTATAGGTACCATTGCGGCACTAGTGATTGTGGGTATTAGACAAAGAATCAATTTTAAAAGTGCATCGCTAATTATTTCTATTGGTGCTATCATTGGTGTTATAGCTGGTCTACTTTTTTATATCACCCGCCTAGACATCATTGGCAAAAACCATTTTACCAATAATCTTTCTAACGTGATCTTGTTGGTCATCATTTTTGCTATTCTGCTTTATGCATTTATGCGCGAGAAATATTTTGCCGCCAATGACAAAGACATTTTTAGCTCTTTTGTTGAAGGTGCTGCTTCTGGTCTGAGCACGGGTAAAAGAATCTTCCCCTATATCTTGGGCATGTTGGTGGCCATTTCTTTGTTCCGCAACAGTGGTGTTTTTGAAATCATCTCTGGCTGGATGGCCAAGCTCTTCCTGGCGTTTGGTGTGAGTGAAGACATTGTCAACGCCCTTCCCATTGCCATTCTGCGTCCCTTTAATGCCGCGGGTTCCAGAGGCTTCCTGATTGATTCCATGCGCACTTATGGCGCCGATTCTTTCACCGGTCGTCTGGCCAGCATTTTTCAATGTGCTGCTGAAACCACCTTCTATGTGATTGCCGTTTATTTTGGCAGCATTAAAGTAAAAAACACGCGCTACACTTTATCCACCATGTTATTAGTAGACCTAATCTCTGTCATTGCCGCCATTTTTGTGGCCATGCTGTTTTTTTAGCAGCAGCAAAAATGAGGTACTCGCAATTTGTCACGTCTTATAGACGGTCACAATGTTATGCCGTGATTCGCGCTGCTCAAAGTTGTATCTCCTTCGCGCCTGCCCTGGAGCTGGTCAAAAAGCAGCGCTGCTGCTAATTGCCCTGCCTCCGGCACCGCTCCAGAAATGTCGCTCAGAAAATACAACTCTTGAGCGGCGATAGTCCGTTTATTTGGGGGATGTTTTGGTGCCTGTAGTTTATGGCCAATCTTGTTCTTAATTTTGAAGGCAATTATCAATGATCTGAGTTTTTAATTATTATTTTTATAACGTAGTAAAATTGATTTTATGAAGCAGATGATAATGAGAGCTCAATTGCGTAAAATGGGTAATTCAAGAGCAATAATATTGTCTCAGGAAATTATTGAAAAACTAAATATTGTGGATGGTCAAGAGATAGAAGTTTCTATAAACGAAGAATCCGCTTTAGTTTTAAAACCTACAAAACTTAAAAATAATAAGCGACCTCCATTAAATTTAGATATTTCAACTTGGGAATCGCAATTTAAATTGGCAATTAAAAAAGGGGAGTTACCTGAAAAAGATGTGTTTGAAAGTATGTTAAATATATTTGATTATTCCTTGAAATAAATACTCACCAAAATAAGTTTTTATTTATGCTTTGAGCTTTACTCTCACTGATTCTAATCGTTTGGCGATTATTTAAGCTAAGAAGAAATAAAGCCACCGTTTAGGTGGCTTTTGTTATTTATACGCTACTCTCTTTTTGGCGTGTTGTATTAATCCATCAATAGAATACATAATACAAGTTTTACCTTCATCAGGTAGTTTTTAGACGCGGTCACAGGCAAAACAACCATTACCACCGATTACTTAAATGACTTCGTGTAAGAGAACAATGTTCTCCAGTTCTTTGCCCATGAGTCTGACCGAGTTAAGATTAAGAACAAAATCCAACTTCGCTTCAGTCAACATAACATCCCCCAACTATAAGGGCTATCGCCGCTCAAGAGTTGTGTCTTCTGAGCGGCCTTTCTGGAGCGGTGCCGGAGGCAGGGCAATTAGCAGCAGCGCTGCTTTTTGACCAGCTCCAGGGTAGACGCGAAGGAGATACAACTTTGAGCAAGCGATAATCACGGCACAACATTGTGACCCTAGTTTATGCAATCTATAGTCTAGTTGTAATCTGAAAAGAAATCAATCCATTTCTTCTAGGCATTTCACGGTAGAGATAACCGTTGTATGCGTAGTGTCTGCAACCATTGAGCATGACTATTCTTGCATCACGTAGCATTAATCTGGTTTCATAACCAATATAAAAAGGAAGTCTTTGTTGATAGGCTATAACGGGTCCGCGTGAATTCCTATAACGGTTATAATTGCGGTCATCCCACTCATTTCGGCGGTTGCGATTGTTGCGATTGTTGTGGTCATGACGGTCACGGCCTTCATAACGCTCGTTCCGATCATCACGATCATAACGTTCATTTCTCTCATCTCTGTCCCTTCCCCTTTGTGCAAAAGAAGCAACGGAAGCCAGCAGGAAAAGGACCATGCTCAGGCTCATCATTTTTAGAGTAGTGTTGTTTTTCATTTGTTTGGTTTTAGGTGATTGGATCTTTACCCTTACTAAAACAAATGCCGTGCGCAACTATGCAAATGAAATCATAAAATGAAAATTGATAAAGAGAAAGGTTTTGATGGAAGGAAGTAGAGTAAGAAAAGAAGTCAAAATCAAAGCATTTTTAATTGCTTTGCAAGTGCAGGTAATTTCTTTGATACTATATCGTAAATAATATCAAAATCCAGGTCTTCGTAATTATGAACAATTCTGTTTCTTAAAGCGATGATTTTCCTCCATTCAATTTCAGGATGTTGCTTTTTGAAAGTAGGCGTAAGCTTTCCTGCTTTCTCTCCAATAAGACTGAGCGTCATAGATACAGCCCTTTCTAAAGTGAGATCATTTTCTAAGTCTATTTTCTTTTTGCCCTTCATGATTTTTTTCATGTTGGCAATCTCTTTTAAAATGGATTCAATTGTTTCCTGATTAGTTTGTGGCATTTAATCCAGGTTATTAGTTGTCAATAGCAATTTCTAGGGAAGTTGAAAGGATGTGTTTGCCTGTTGCGGATTTTAAAGATTCTCTGGTCAATAATTCAACTTTTCTGCCCAATAAGTCTTCTAGAAAATCACCTAAATCAAATAAGTTGTCATAGGTTTTTTTACCAGGAATAAAATCAAGTACAAAATCAATATCGCTATCAGGCTTGATTTTACTATTCCTTGCAAATGAACCAAAAACACTGATTTTGCCGATGCCAAAAGACCTTATCTGATCTCCATTTGCACTGAGCACATCAAAAAGTTCTTGTCTATTTGCCACTTTATGCCTCATATACGGCGTTTCTTATTTTCTAGTCATTACTTTTTCAGCAGCAGCCACAATATAAGGTGTATCCAAACCATACTTGGTTAAGAGCTCTGTGGGTTTACCACTTTCTCCAAAAGTATCATTGGTACCAATATATTCAATAGGAATTGGTTGGTGCTTAGCAGCTACTTGAGCAATGGCATCGCCTAGGCCGCCAATTACATTATGCTCTTCAACAGTAACCGCGCACTTGGTTTTGCTAATAGAAGCTATTACGGCTGCTTCATCCAATGGTTTGATGGTATGAATATTAATCACTTCAACGCTAATGCCTTTTTCTTCCAAAATTCTACCAGCTTCAATGGCTTTCCATACCATATGACCACAAGCAAAAATGGACACATCGGTTCCCTCACTTAATTGTTGGGCTTTACCAATTACAAAATCAGAACCGTCTTCTGCGGTGAAGTTGGGCCATTTTGGACGGCCAAAACGCAGGTACACTGGACCTTCGTAAGAGGCGATGGCTTTGGTAGCAGCCTTGGTTTGGTTAAAGTCACAAGGCACAATCACGGTCATGCCAGGCAACATTTTCATCAGACCAATATCTTCTAAAATCTGGTGGGTAGCACCGTCTTCACCCAAGGTAAGACCAGCGTGCGATGCACAAATTTTTACATTCTTACCGCTATAAGCCACACTCTGTCTAATCTGGTCATAAACACGGCCAGTAGAGAAATTGGCAAATGTGGTGGTATATGGAATCTTGCCGCCAATAGTCATACCGGCTGCAATGCCAATCATATTGGCTTCTGCAATCCCTACCTGTACATATCGGTTGGGAAAATCCTTGATAAAGGGTCCTAGTTTTAGGGAGCCAGCCAAGTCAGCTGTGAGCACCACTACGTTTTCGTTTTCTTTACCTATTTCATGAATGCCTTCTCCGAAGCCACCCCTTGTTTCCTTTTCATTCAGAACTTGAATATCCTTGAGTTTCATCCGTTGGTTTTAAATTGCTGCAAAGTAACAAAAAGAAGGTCAGTTATTGGTCATTAGGGCCCTATTTTAAGGGATTAAGTTTCTGAAGCTGTTGTTACATCTTTTACATTACCAGTGCGCTTTAGTACGCCCCAGTGCTGTAATTCTCCCTTTAGCGCCCTGCGATAGGATTTGAAAAGTACGGCCAGCATTAACCAACGGTAGACCAAACGTTGTGGTAGCAGCCATACCAATTTCCACAAAGGTTCTTTTTCAAACAAAAAGGCCAAAGCTGCAATGGCAGCGTCTACCAGCATAAAAATCAGGTAATAGACCCCAATTTTTTCTGCATTACCGGTGAATAGTCCAATCAGCATCAACAGATCTGCCAGTGGTGCAAAAAGAGGAATAATGTATTTAAACAGCAAAATATCGGGCAGGGCCAACCAACCCAAAGTTTTATATCGCACGTTAAAGAGCGCGTCTCTGTTTTTCCAGAATGTTTGCATAACCCCAAATGTCCAGCGGAAACGTTGCTTCATAAACTGACTTAGGGTTTCTGGGGCTTCGGTCATGGCAATGGCTTTGTTCTCATTGTCTATCAAATAACCGCAGCGCAAAATGCGAATAGTGAGGTCACAGTCTTCTGCCAAAGTATCGGTGCTAAATCCACCAGCTGTTTCAATAGCTACTTTTCTAAATGCGCCAATAGCACCAGGCACCACAGTAATGGCATTTAAATAAGCAAAAGCTTTTCTGTCTACGTTCTGACTAGAAATATATTCAATGCTCTGCCAACGCGTAAGTATGTTTACTTCATTGCCCACTTTTACATTTCCAGCTACGGCACCAACTTGCTCATTTCTAAAATGCACCATGAGTTTGCTTACGGCATTGGTTAAGAGTTTGGTGTCTGCGTCTATACAAACCACGTATTCGGCATTGGTTTGTGCTATACCAAAGTTGAGCGCTGAAGCCTTGCCACCATTGGGTTTACTAAAGACCTTCACTTTAGGATGGTGGACAAAAGTAGCAGACGCTATTTCAAATGTTTGGTCCTTGCTGCCATCATCTACAAATACAATATTGAAATTGGGATAGTCACACTTGAGCAAGTTCTCCAAAGAGCTTACGGCATTGACTTCCTCATTATAAGCAGGCACAATTATTGATACCAGTGGGGTACCCATAAACGGCAATAAAGCATTGGCTTTTTCTTTTTTGCGTTGCAAAATAGAAAGCCCCAACATCATCACTAGTCTAATACTACCCAAGATTAAGAAAATGATAAAGAGCGCATAAAACAATTGTCCAGTGTAATAACCCAACTCTGCTAAAAAGCTATTAAACTGAAGTAGTTGGAATCCACTTCCTGGAGGTACAGGAGGCATTAGGTCTTCTTTTTTCTTGCCCAATAAATCTGCCACGGTAGTAAAAGTGTATCCCTCTTTTTGCAGGGCTTCTATGATTCTAGGCAATGCTTCTACCGTGGGCCTTCTATTACCACCAGCGTCGTGCAACAAAATAATATTACCCCTGTCTTTAAATTGCATGACCCTATTAAAAATGGTGTCTGCATTAAAATGGGGCACTTCATCAACAGCCCAGTCTTCAGGGTCAATATTTTCTCCAATGGTCAAATAATTCCTAGTGCGGCTTAGTGCCACAGGAATTAATTCTTCCATTTTCTCCGGTTGGGCATCGGCATTATACGGCGCACGGAACATAATGGTACTATGTCCAGTAATACATTCTATGAGTAACCTAGTGGCATCCATTTCTAAGAGCGCGCGTTGCCTGCTCACATTGGCCATATTGGGATGCGTAAATGTGTGGTTGCCCAATTCGTGCCCCTCATTAAAAATGCGTTTTACCAGCGGAATATTATTCTCGGCTTCTAATCCCACCACAAAAAAACTGGCGGGCACTTTGTATTTGGCTAGAATGTCTAAGATCTGTTTGGTATAAACAGGATCTGGTCCGTCGTCAAATGTGAGTACGAGTTTTTTACCTGTTGCTCGGCCCATTTGTTTTACTACAAACATGCTGGGTAAGCTGTCATAACGCTCTTCACTAATCAGCATTTCTTCCGGATCCAACTCTGCTGTTATATGTCCTTCACGTGGCGTAGAGAGTACGTCTAAAATTTCTCCATCGCCCATAAAATCCACGTCGTCTGTGGCTTCTACTTTGTTGAATTCGGTAAAATCAAATCTCTCCAAAGCCTTTCTACTCATGGATTTGTGGTAGAAATCCCAGATTCTACTGTCTTCACTTCCTAGTCTCCAAAGGGCGGTTCCCGCAAGCGGATATTCGGTAGCAAAACGTAAGGTGTTGAAGTTGGTAGCAGCATCCGTAAAATGCACTTCATGGTATTTGTTATACTCATCCCAATAATGGTACTTTAAATTATACGTATCATTATCATAGATTACTTTTCCTTCACTTTCTCTGGCAATGGTTAAAGCTTGTTGATAGGTTACATCTACACCTTCATCTCCTTTTGCCCAGTCATAACCATAAGCCGCCATACATAGTACAATCTTGTGCATGGGTATTTTTTTAGCCATCTGATTTACCGTTGCTTCAATCCATCTTTGTGAACTAATGGGTCCGGCCTTGGTGTCTGAACTATGCTCGTCATAAGCCATCAGAAATACATAATCATTGTACTTACCCAAGGCGCTGTATTCATAGTCCTCGTTAAACGGCATCACGTCTTGAGAGACCAATAAATTTTCTGCGTGAAAACGCATATACAGTTCCTTCTGAAAATTGCTCAGGGTTTCATTATTGGGTTCTATTAATTCTTCTAAATCAATATTGATGCCCGCAAAACCATTTTCCTTGATCAGCCGAATGAGGGCTGAAATCAGTTTTTCTTTTTTGGCAGGGTTAGTCAAAATTCTGTGAATCACATCGCCCCTAAAAACCCCATTGATATTGTTGGTGAGCATGGGCATCACTTTTACCCCCGATGCCTTAATGACGGCCAGTCCGCGTTTGTCAATATTGGTATATACAGAATCGCCCTTGGCATCCAGAAAAAACCATTCCGGAATCACCAGGTTCATTTTATTAATATTCCTTTTCAAAGAGAAAAAAGCTTGTGCGTCCCAGGCTACATAAAAAGCGGCCCTAATACCTAGACTATCGCTATTTGCTAAAGAACCAGTGGTGTTGGTTAGACTATCTTCCTGTCTATAACCTGCTCCTTTTTTCCATTTATCGTCTATGAATTTTCTAAAACCCTGGTAGTTTTTGGCCAGCTCCGTAGTGGGTTTATCTGATTGCAATACTTCTTTCATTACCTGGCCCCTTATCTGGGGTAGGTCTGGCAAATACAAGTTTTTGAGAGCAATGGTAATCACCGCAACGGCCATGACCAACAAAAAAAGTAAAACCCTACCACCCCATTTGAATCTCTGCCAGCGTGTAGGGTTATTGGTCTGAAATATTTGTACGGGTTCTTTAGGGGCCATGTTAATGAGTACGCAAAAATGGTGCTAGACTTTAACTTAAAAGAAAGTCCCGCTAAAATTTTAGCAGGACTTAGTGTATCATTTTTTTATGAGGGTCTTACCCTTCAAAACTACTATAGAAATAAGGTGTTTTGGCTTCAAACTCTGCAGCGCAGGTATCTACCATTTTGTAAACGCGGGTAATGCCTAAGGCCTTTCTTTTCTCATACACTTCATCTTCCGTGCAAGTGTTTTGTAGAATTTTAACAATCTGTACATCAGAGAAACCGTTTTTCTTGGCTTCTTTGAGTAGGGCAGTTGGAATGGTTTCTAGGGTATAATTGGCAATCTCCTTTTCAATATGGCAGATCTGCTGAATTTGGTACAAGAACCAACGGTCAATCCCAGTTGCCTGTGCAATGGATTTTACCGTAGAACCCTGCATCAGCGCGTCTTTGATACGGAAGATCCTATCCCATTTTGGGGTCTTGATATATTCCACTAACTCCTCGCTCTTCATCAAACTCTTACCATAATAACCCAATCCAACGGCTTCATTTTCTAAGCTCTGACAAGCTTTTTGCAAAGCTTCTGTAAAGCTGCGACCAATGGCCATTACCTCACCCACGCTCTTCATCTGTAAGCCCAAAGTGTCATTAGCACCTTTGAATTTGTCAAAATTCCAACGAGGTATTTTCACAATCACATAGTCCAAAGCGGGTTCAAAATAAGCCGATGTAGTTTGGGTAATTTGGTTTTTCAATTCATCCAAAGAATAGCCAATAGCCAGTTTAGCAGCAATCTTGGCAATAGGATACCCAGTTGCTTTAGAAGCTAGGGCAGAAGAACGGCTTACGCGTGGATTAATCTCTACTGCAATCAGTTCTTCGGTTTCTGGGTTCAGGGCAAATTGAACGTTACATCCTCCCCAGAAATTACCCAGTGATCGCATCATCAGCATGGCCTTATTACGCATATCCTGGAAAGCGGAATCGCTCAAGGTCATGGCGGGTGCAACGGTAATAGAATCTCCAGTATGCACACCCATGGGGTCTAGGTTTTCTACGGTACAGATAATGACTACGTTGTCATTACGATCGCGCAGTAATTCCAATTCATATTCTTTCCAACCCAAGACTGCTTTTTCAACCAATACCTCGTGAATTGGAGATGCTTTTAGACCTCTTTCCAGGGCGGCATCCAAATCATCCTTGGTATGTACAAATCCGCCTCCAGTTCCACCTAGGGTAAATGAGGGGCGGATTACCAGTGGGAATCCAATTTCTTGAGCAAATTCTTTTCCTTCTAAAAAACTATTAGCTACACGGCTAGGAGCTACGGCTATTCCAATTTTCACCATCAGTTGACGGAACTTCTCCCTGTCTTCTGCAGTGTCAATGGCGGCAACGTCTACCCCAATCATGCGGCAATTAAAGCGTTCCCAAACACCTAATTCGTCTGCTTCTTTACAGAGATTTAGGGCTGTTTGACCACCCATTGTGGGCAAAACCGCATCTATTTGGTTCTCTTCTAATATTTTTTCTATACTTTCAACGGTCAAAGGAAGCAAGTAAACCTTGTCAGCCATCATTGGATCGGTCATAATGGTGGCAGGGTTGCTGTTGATCAGTATCACTTTAATCCCCTCTTCACGTAGGCTTCTGGCGGCCTGGGTGCCGGAATAATCGAATTCACAGGCCTGTCCAATAATGATTGGACCGGATCCGATGATTAAAACTGATTTGATGGAATTGTCTTTGGGCATGGTTGCAAAAAAATAAATTGTGCAAATGTAAGGTGGAAGGCCCAAAATTGGCATTAATTTTTCTTTAGTGGCTTTTTAAGAACAAAAGCCTTGATTACAGGTTATATTATTGATTGAATACATAAACAAAATAAAATGGCAGTATTAAAAGAAGGTAGCAAGGCGCCAGTTTTCAAAGCGGTAGACCAAAACGGCAAGCCTATCTCCCTCAACGATTTCAAAGGAAAAAAAGTCATCCTATATTTCTATCCAAAGGACGATACCCCCGGATGCACGGCACAGGCTTGCAACCTCAAAGACAATTATAGCGCTTTGATCAAAAAAGGATTCCAAGTAGTGGGTGTGAGTACGGATAGTGTGGCTAGCCACAAGAAATTTGAGGAAAAATTTGATTTACCCTTTCCATTGGTGTCTGACGAGGACAAGAAAATTGTAGACAAATACAATCTCTGGGGGGAGAAAAAATTCATGGGCCGTACCTATATGGGTACCACTAGAACCACTTTTCTCATTGACGAGACGGGTAAGATTGTCAAAATCATTGCCAAGCCAGATACCAAGAACCATACAGAAGAAATTCTGGCTGCTTGGGCAGAACTGGGATAGTCTAGATGAATTAAAATGCTGAAATGCCTCCAATCCGGAGGCATTTTTGTTATAAATCCGTAATTCTCAATTACAAATAGACTAAAAAGCACATTTATACGTTTTAGAATCATATCGGCATCCCTATGCAGAAAAAAAAAGAGCCACTGGCTCAAATTAGCTTGTTCTTAGCTCCCCCTCAGATTCCACCGAATGACCGGTTGCGTCTGAAAGAATTGCATGGATACGGGGTGCTTGATACGGGGGATGAGGCAGCATTCAATGATATAGTGGCCATGGCGGCCCGCATTTGTGATACTTCTATTGCCCTGATTTCTTTAGTAGATACTGAACGTGAATGGTTCAAAGCCAAAACAGGCATGGACGCCAACGCTTTTCCGCGTGATATTTCTTTCTCCTCCCATTTTTTAGAAGCCAATAACCTATTTTTTGAAGTTTCCGATACGCATCAGGATGAGCGTTTTGCAGACAATCCCTTGGTAACTAGCGCTCCCTTTGTTCGGTTTTTTGCAGGGATTAGATTGGTGAACAAAAATGGATTTACCATTGGTGCCCTCATGGTCATGGATCAAGAGCCGCATTTACTGGGTGATGATGAAATCTTCTTTTTGCAAACCTTGGCCAAGCAAGTCATTAAATTATTAGACCAGCATATTGTTAACAAACAACTGGAACAACAAAGAATCAAACTGCAAGAACAGATGGCATTGCAGACTAGGATTCTTTCTATTATTGCTCATGATGTGCGTAATCCAGTGGGTGCGGTAAAGTCTATTATTGAATTGAGCAGTAAGAAATTATTGAGCAAACAGGATGCTGCGTCACTCATGCAAATGGCTTCCAAGCAAATTGATGGAACTTTAGAATTGCTGAATAATTTGGTAGACTGGGGCTCTATGCAGATGAAGGGCAAGGGCGCTGAAGCAGAAAAAATTCATTTGTACACCTTGGTAAGTAATATGTACAAGAGTTTTGAAATAATAGCATCGCTGAAAAGCAATATCATGGCTAATCTGGTAGATGATGACTTATTTATGCAAGCAAACGCCAATGCCCTGCGTTTTATTTTGCGCAATATCCTGAGCAATGCCAATAAGTTCACCAACGAAGGCTTGATTACGGTGTTTGCCCAAGTAGAAGCGCAACATATAGTCTTGTCTATTAGCGATACCGGTGTGGGCATGGACAAGCAAACCTGCAAGAAATTATTTCACGGAGACCAGAATGAAAGTACTGCTGGAACGGGTAGTGAGAAAGGTTCTGGTTTGGGCTTAATCCTAACAAAAGACTTTATAGAATTATTAGGTGGAACCATTAAAGTAGCAAGTGAAATAAATCAGGGAACTTCAGTGACCATCCATTTTCCCAAGATATTGGCGCAGCAAAAAAAAGTAGCTACAGCTTGCGCCTAACCAAATACTTGGTAGACAAATAAGCTCATTAAATAAGCCAGCCCCGTCATATACACAAATTGAATGACAGGCCATTTCCAACTCTTGGTTTCTCTTTTAACTACAGCCAAAGTACTCATGCATTGCATGGCCAACACATAAAAAATCATCAGAGAAAAAGCGGCAGGTAAAGTGTATACCGGACTACCGTCTGCGTGTTTGGCCGATGTTAATTTTTGTCTCAGAGAACTATCATCGGTTTCTTCCACACTATATAAAGTGGCCATGGTACCCACAAATACTTCTCTTGCAGCAATAGAAGTAATTAGTGCAATCCCAATCTTCCAATCATAACCCAAGGGTCTAATAGCGGGTTCAATGGCTTTCCCCAAAATACCCGCATATGAATTCTGTAATTTTTCTGCAGAGAGTTGTTTGTTCAACAATGCTTCATCAACTGGCCTTACTTGAATTTGAGCAGCATATTTGGCCTCCACATCAGCAATACGCGTACCAGGTCCATGAGAACATAGGAACCAAAGCAGCATGCTGATGATCATAATAATCTTACCCGCATCGGTCACAAAAATCTTTGCTTTTTCTACCATGGTAATACCCACGTTTTTCCAGCGCGGGGCTCTATATACGGGCAGTTCCAAAATAAAGAAGCTCTTCTCTTTAATGCGAATGGTAAACTTCATGACCCAGCTCACAATTAGGGCCATCACCGTCCCTAACAAATAGAGCCCCATCATCACCAAGCCCTGCAAACTCAGGAATCCAAAATAATAGTGTTCATCAACTACCAAAGAAATTAAAATAGTATAGACGGGTAAACGGGCACTGCAACTCATCAATGGCGTAACCATGATGGTGAGTAATCGCTCTTTTTTATTTTCAATGTTCCTGGCACTCATGATGGCGGGCACTGCACAGGCAAAGCCACTGATCATGGGCATCACACTCTTGCCATTCAAACCCACTTTGCGCATGAGCTTATCACTTAGAAAACTAATCCTGGCCATATAGCCTGTGTCTTCTAAGATGGTAATGATTCCAAACAGGATCATAATTTGAGGAATAAATACGAATATGCCACCCAAGCCTGCCACAATTCCATTGACCAATAAATCTTGAAACCATCCTTGTTCTAAATGCGTGCTCAAATAATTGGCCAAAGATCCAAATGCAGATTCAATAGCATCCATGGGGTAATTGGCCATCCAGAAAACGGATTGGAAAAGCAAGAAGAGTACGGCCGTCAAAATCAGATAACCCCAAACGCGGTGAAGTAATAAATCATCCAATTTATCAGAGAACATTTTGCTTTCCATGGGATCCGGCTCCGATACATGATCCTTCATAATCTGACGAATACGTCCATAGCGCTGCACAATCTCGTCTGCCTGGGTCTTAGTTGGATTAAACTGATTGTCCAATTCTATCTGTTCAATTTGTTCCAGAACCGTATGGGAAAGCGGAAAACTCTTGTGATTAATCAAATAATGCACCGCAGCATAATCGCTTAACTGCGGAAAAATTTTTTGAACCTCGGCAATAGCTGTAGGGGCCATTTTTTGATTATCTATAAAATCTGCGCGATTATTGATGGAGGGAGCTTTGGCAAAATTGGCCAGAATGTTTTTCAGTTCAGCTAAACCCTTGTTCTTTCGGGGATTCACCAGCACAATGGGTACACCCAGTTCTGCTTCCAATCCCTTTACGTCTATAATGGTTCCCTTTTTTTCTGCTAAGTCATTCATGGTAAGCGCCACCACTACGGGCACCCTCAGGTCAATGATTTGACTACAAAATAAAAGGTTGCGTTTTAGGTTGCTGGCATCGGCCACCAAGAGTACCAAGTCTGGTTCCACTTCTTGATCAGCGTGCATGAGTACTTTATAGGCCACCCATTCATCTGCCCTGCGGGGATAGAGGCTATAGGTACCGGGCAAATCTATCAACTCCGTTTTTAGGCCATTGTCAAGGTTTACTAAGCCGGTTTTCTTATCTACGGTTACGCCTGGAAAATTTCCCACTTGTTGGTTCAATCCCGTGAGGGCATTGAATAAAGAGGTTTTTCCGCTATTGGGGTTACCAACCAAAGCAATATGTAGATAAGGTTTCTGCATCAATCCATTAAGGGGGTAAATGTACTGGCAATCAATGGCTAATCCTTACGAGATTGGTAACAAAAGGCAAAGAATTGAACCCGCCCTTGTATTTTTGTATTCCAAAGGGATCCTATCATGAAAAAACTGCTGCTAATTGTCTTGTTGTTTACAACGCTTGCCAATGCCCAAAGTAAAAAGAAAAAACGTCTAGCTGAAGAAAAAGCGGCTATGGAAATCATGACCAATCTTAAGCAGCATGTACAGTATTTGGCCGATGACAAATTGGAAGGCAGAAGAACAGGTACCAAGGGAGAACAATTGGCTCAGCAATACCTGGTGCAACAATATATTCAAATGGGTGTGGAGCCCAAGGGTAAAGAAGGTTATTTACAAACATTTGAAATTAATGAAGGCAAGCAAATTGACACCAGCAGTTATTTGGTAGTAAATGACAAAGCACTTGACCTAAATACAGACTTTTTTCCATTGGCCAATAGCGCTCAAAAAACCATCAAGGGTATTCCTGCCATGGCTTTGAATGAAAAGGGGCAGCCCTGGTTTCAAGACCTAAAAGATCTATTGGAAGAAAATAAAACCAATCCGCATTTTGACCTTGACCAAGCCATTCAAAAAGACGCCATCGCGGTGGCAGACAAGGGCGCTACTGCCTTATTTTTGTTCAATAGCTCTAGTATTACAGATAATGTGCAGTTTAATAAAAATGATAAGACTGGCTTGCTTCCCATTCCAGTGATCTATATTACCAAAACAGGGATCAAGGGTCATTTCTCAGACAATTCTGCCAGCTTTAACCTGAGTTTAAAAATAGCTATCAGTGAGCGCAAACGAAATGCTACAAATGTGGTGGGTTTTATCAATAACAATGCCGCCAATACCGTAATTCTTGGTGCGCACTATGACCACTTGGGATATAATGAAGACAAGAACGGCCTTGATACAGGACATATCATCCACAATGGTGCCGATGACAATGCCAGTGGTACGGCGGCTTTATTAGAATTGGCCAGATTGCTTAAAAAATCGGCGCCTAAGAACAACAACTATTTGATCATCCATTTCTCTGCAGAAGAGTTGGGATTGTTAGGTAGCAAGTACTGGTTAGACAATCCTACAGCCGCTATTACACCCAACTATATGTTGAATATGGATATGGTAGGGCGTTATGATACGGCGCACAAACTCACCATTGGTGGGTACGGCACATCCCCAGCATGGGGGGCTTATTTTACAGCTAACCCCAGCAGCAACCTGATGGTCAAATTAGACAGCGCGGGTAGTGGACCCAGTGACCACGCTAGTTTTTATAGAAAAGACATTCCGGTATTATTTTATTTTACGGGTAGCCACCCTGACTACCACAAAGCCACGGATGATTGGGATAAAATCAATTATGAGGCCGAGCGTCAAATTGTACAATCTATCTACCAATTAATCGTTTATATGGATGACAAGGGCAAGTTGGCATTCACCAAAACCCGTGAGCAGCAAACCGGCAAACGCAGTTTTAGCGTGAGTTTGGGTGTGATTCCTGATTATGGTTATAGTGGAACAGGGATGCGCATAGACGGGGTGAGTCCAGGTAAGTTGGCAGAAAAATTGGGTTTGCAAGCGGGTGATGTGCTCTTGCAATTGGGTGAATTTAAATTTGTTGACGTAAATAGTTATATGACTTCTTTGGGTAAATTTAATAAGGGTGATAAAACCAGTTTGAAAATCAAAAGAGGTTCAGAAGAAAAAATATTTGAGGTACAATTCTAGTGTATGAGTCAAGTGCAGAAACTGCGGTTAAACATGGATGAAATCAATGAAGATTTCTTTGAAGACACGCGCCTGTTGGGCATTATGGCTCCCTTGAAAAGTTATCAGCTCTGTTTACAACTCAATGGTTTATTGGGTTATCAGTTTAGGCTCAATACCGATATTGACATTCATGTACGCAAAAAAGAACGCAACTATCATTTCTCAGTCTATCAGTCTTCAGAAGCCAATAGTTTTTTAGAACACTATCTTTATCACAATCAGTTTGACGGAGAATATCTGTTGCCAGAATTTAGACATATTGATTTTCTCTGGCTCATGAAAGGCGATTTTGTGGACGAGGAAAAATGTCAGTTTATTCGTCAAACGGTGAACAGTATTGCTGGTGTGCAACTGGTGGTAGAACTCACCAATGAGCAAATCAAGAACAAAGGAAATATGATTTTCTAGTGCTCTTCTAAATTACCTGAATGGTTTTTTCTCCAGCTGCAGTTAACCTACCAATGGGTTGGACAAAAGCGCCTAGACCAAAGGATTCCAAAACAGCTTTCACTTCAACAACAGCACTTGGTGCTGCGGCAATGAGAAGTCCGCCATTGGTTTGAGGATCAGGCAATATATGAAAAGCTTCCATCACGTTCACGCCAGGTCCAAAACCCACTTGACTGCTATAACTATTCCAGTTTCGGAAAGTAGCATCGGGTCCAATCTTTTGTTGTTGGTACACCTTGGCCGATTCCAAAATAGGGGTTTTGCTATAATCTAGTTCTGCCCCAAGACCACTACCCTGAGCCATTTCCATTAAGTGGCCAATCAGACCAAAACCAGTAACATCGGTCATGGCGTGTACGCCGGCAATTTTTCCTAGGGCTTCGCCCGCTTTATTCAAAGTGGTCAATTGTTTGATCAATTGTTCCAAGTGCTCGGCGCTAATTTTTTCCCTTTTTGAAGCCGTGGCCAAAATGCCCACTCCAATGGGTTTGGTTAAAAACAATAAGTCTCCTTCTTCAGCCGTATTATTTCTTTTGAGGTTGGGCAGGTCTACTAATCCGGTAACCGCCAATCCAAAAATGGGTTCGGGGCTATCAATACTATGTCCACCGGCCAAGGGAATTCCTGCTTCTAGGCAAATGCTCCGCGCCCCTTCCAATACGCGTTGGGCCAGTTCTGCAGGTAGTTTTTCTACGGGCCATCCCAGTATGGCAATGGCCATTAGGGGTTTTCCTCCCATGGCATAGACATCAGAAATGCTATTGGCCGATGCTATTTGTCCAAAAGCAAAAGCATCATCTACAATGGGCATAAAAAAATCCGTGGTACTAATCAGGGCCGTTCCATTCCCAAGATCATAAGCCGCTGCGTCATCATTACTTGCATTACCCACCAAGAGGGCGGGATAATCTGGGGCAATCACTGAAGTCTTTAAAATATTGCTCAGTACAGCGGGAGATATTTTGCATCCACAGCCACCGCCATGGGAATATTGGGTTAATCGGATTTCAGACATTGATTGTATTTGATTTGCAAATTACGGTCAATCAGGGCAATCAACGGGTAGGCGTCCCCGATTCATGCAAGAATTGATGGAATTAGTACCGATTTCAACTTGGAATCACCCAAACCAATTGACCCAAGTCATATTCTTCTTCTATGCCATTATCCACTACCAATCGGCCATTGGCCCTGACTGCTTTGATAATGGGGTGAAACAAAATAGTATCTTTTTTTAAGCTAACCCTTTCCCCCCTTTTGTACAAAATGCGGTTATAGGCTTCCAATTGGATTTGGATGCCACCATTTTCCAATGCTTGGAATCTATGCTCTAAACAAGCGCAGAGCTGCTTGGCTAGTTCCACTGGATCAAAGGTTTTTCCTGTAATCTGTTTTAGAGAAACCGGATTTTGTATGGTAGGGTCAAAGCTGGTTTGGTTAATATTAATGCCCATTCCCAAAACGGAATACTGCCAGACACTGCCTTTGAGGTGGTTTTCTATTAAAATACCACCTGCCTTTCTGTCACGCCAATACAAATCATTGGGCCATTTAAGGGTAGTTTCTTCACCCGCATATTGACTAAAAAAGTCATAACAGGCTAGTGCGGTCATGATACTAACGGCAAATTGTTGGCTAATTAATAAAAAATGGGTATTTAGTACAACTGATAACAATATGTTTGAACCTGAATGGTCTTTCCATTGTTTACCCATTTGACCCTTGCCCTTGGTTTGGTGATGGGCAAAGAAAGCCGCTCCATGAGCAGCCAAATTAGCCTGAACCTTATCAATGGCATAAATGTTGGTACTATCCACTTGGTCTAATACCAAAAATGGGTGACCAATGGGAGTTTTAGCATTTATAGGTAACAAAGAAGTACTATTTTTGACAAAGGTAGCACTCCTGGGTTAACCAAAGGTTCTAAGTAACTGTTGTAAACTGGGGTTCTAAAGATAAAATCACTATTAAACAAAGACAATTATTGGCAACGCTTTCTCTATCTAATAGCCGAACAAAGACCACCGGTAGCCGGCTTACCCGAAATTCAAAGATTTTCAAAACCATTGTCAAAGCCATCCAAGACAAGAAAGGGGAAGACCTGATTAGCTTGGATCTGAGAAAAATTGAAGAGGCTTCTGCTGATTTTTTTGTGATATGCCAAGCTGCTTCTACCACACAAGTAAAAGCCATTAGCGATTTTGTAGAAGAGCAAGTAAGTTTGGCCTGCGGCGAATTACCTTACAAACACGAGGGTAGAACCACCGGTCAATGGGCCTTAATTGATTATGTGAACATTGTAGTACACGTAATGCACCCAGAATCACGTAAATTTTATAAATTAGAAGAAATGTGGAGTGACGCCGCGGCACAACTACACAATGACAACGAATAAGCAACAAGCCATCATAGATCATCATTAATTACCAGAGGGAAATCAAGACATGTCACAAGAAAACAAGAGTCCAAAATTCAACATTCAGAACGATAAGGGCGATAGCCCACGCAAGGGACCCAAATTCAATATCTATTGGATTTACGGAATCATTGCCGTGGTTTTAATCACTTCTAATTTATGGAGTTTTTCTCCAGACGTTACCAACACCAATGAACTGGAATTCAAACAGGAAATGTTGGCCAAGGGCGATGTTCAAAAGCTAGACCTAATCAGCAATAAAAACCTGGTGAGGGTTTTTATTGCAAAAGACAGCTTATCAAAAGCTTTTTATACCCAAAAATTCAGCAAGAAACCATTGGACAAATCCAAGTTTGATGGTGTGGCTTTGTTTGAATTCAAAGTAACTGATTGGAAAAGCTTCAATGATAATTTGAAAGAATTTTATGTAGCCCATTCAGATGTAAAACAAGTGGCTGCTACCATTAAAGAAGAGGGCGAATGGTATGGCCCCCTTGGTAGTACCATCTTTTCCTTAGTCATCATCATTGCTGCTTGGGTATTACTTATGCGCAAAATGGGTGGACCCTCTGGTGGTGGTGGACCAGGCGGCATTTTCAATATTGGAAAATCAAAAGCCACTTTGTTTGACAAAGGTGCCAAAGTAAATATTACATTCTCTGATGTAGCAGGTTTGGATGAAGCCAAGGTAGAAGTGATGGAGATTGTAGATTTCTTAAAAAATCCAAAAAAATATACATCACTAGGCGGCAAAATTCCAAAAGGGGCATTGCTCATTGGACCTCCCGGTACCGGTAAAACCTTATTGGCAAAAGCCATGGCGGGTGAAGCACAAGTGCCTTTTTTTAGCTTGAGTGGTAGTGATTTTGTGGAGATGTTCGTGGGTGTGGGTGCTAGCCGTGTGCGTGACTTGTTTAAGCAGGCCCGTGAAAAAGCACCTTGTATTATTTTCATTGACGAGATTGACGCTATTGGCAGAGCGCGTGGTAGAAATGCAATGATGAGTAATGACGAGCGTGAAAATACGTTGAACCAATTATTGGTTGAGATGGATGGATTTGGTGGAGACACGGGTATCATTATCCTAGCAGCTACTAACCGTCCAGACGTATTGGATTCAGCTTTATTGCGTCCAGGCCGTTTTGACCGTCAGATCTCAATTGACCGCCCAGACGTGGTAGGTAGAGAAGCCATTTTCAAAGTGCATTTGATGGCCATTAAAATTTCGGAAACACTGGATATTCATAAACTGGCTGAGCAGACCCCGGGTTTTGCTGGCGCCGATATTGCCAACGTATGTAATGAAGCCGCATTGATTGCAGCCAGAAAAGACAAGTTGGCCGTAGACATGAGTGATTTCCAAGACGCCATTGACCGTGTGATTGGTGGACTAGAGAAAAAGAACAAGATCATTTCTCCAGACGAGAAAGAAGTAATTGCTTATCACGAAGCCGGACACGCTATTTGTGGATGGTTCTTGGAGCACGCGTATCCCTTATTAAAAGTAACCATTGTACCAAGAGGAACCGCTGCACTAGGGTATGCCCAGTACACACCAAAAGAACAGTACCTCTATACCACCGAGCAATTGATTGACCAATTGTGTATGACCTTGGGTGGTAGGGCAGCAGAAGAAATCTTCTTTGGTAAAATTTCTACTGGTGCTTCTAATGACTTGCAACAGATTACCAAAATGGCTTATTCCATGATTACCACTTATGGTATGAATGATAAGATTGGTAATATCAGTTTCTATGATCCTTCTCAAGAAAATAGTTTTACCAAGCCTTTTAGTGAAGAGACAGGAAAGATGATTGATGATGAGGTTCGTAAACTGGTAAGTGAAGCGTATCAACGCACTATTGGCTTGCTTACTGAGCGTAGGGCAGAAGTAGAACTCTTGGCTAAAGAATTATTAGACAAAGAAGTCTTGCACAAATCTGATGTAGAAGAATTGATTGGTAAAAGGCCTTTTGAAGAAAAGAAAATCTTAGAAGTGCCCATTCCACCAACGCCAAGTGAATTACCCATTATCCCTATTGTTGGCACGGATGAAGAACCCATTGCACCCATCAGCTAATTAATGGAACATGGCCAATAACGCTAGAGAGAACATATTAAATAGGATCAAACAGGCACTGAAACAACCAGTGCCTGTTCCCTTTCCTGCCTCGGAAGGAAACGAATTTTTGTTTCAACCTGCGGACCAGGATTTAGAAATTATTTTTGCAGAAAATTTTACCCAATTACAGGGTAGGTTTTCTTATTGCGCCAATGAAGCAGAATTGGCTGTTCAATTAAACGCACTGGCTGCTCAGCGCAAATGGTCCAAAGTCTATTGCGTGGAGCCAGACTTAAAAGCCATCCTTTTAGAAAAAGGCTTTGCCAATACAGACGCTACAGACCTAGCTTCCTGTGATGCTTCTATTACCTATTGCGAGCAGCTAGTTGCCAGAACGGGCTCTCTCTTGCTCAGCAGTGGTCAGGCCAGTGGCAGAACTGTAAGTGTATACGCGCCAGTACATATCTGTGTAGCTTATACAGATCAATTGGTCTATGATATTGCCGATGGCATCCATGGTTTAATTGACCGTTATCGTTTAAACCTACCCTCATTAATTACCCTTGCTTCAGGGCCCAGCCGCACCGCAGATATTGAAAAGACGTTGGTAGTGGGTGTACATGGTCCTAAAGAAGTTTTTTGCTTTTTACTAGACAGGCAATAAACTGTTAGCAGTATCTTTAACACATGAGCCAGACCGCCGTTCATCAGATTTTTGTATACGGATCCCTGCGCAGTGGATTCAACTCATCGGCTTATGAATATATCAGCCGTTATTTTCAATTGGTAGCACCCGCTAAAGTACGCGGTTTATTGTTTGATATGGGAGAATATCCAGCAGCGCTTCCAACTACGGAAGACCATTTTATCATTGGAGAATTATATGCCATAAAAGAGGAAGAAGAATTTGCCTGGGCCTTGGAACAATTGGATGAATACGAGGGCATTAATGAATCAGCAGAGGAATCCACTGTCTCATATAGAAGGGCGTTGGTAGAAGTGATTACAGAAGCGGGCAATACTACAGCTTGGATTTATTGGTTTAATAGTCCCGTACAAAACAAACCCATTATTGCCAGTGGCAATGTGTTGGCATATTTGCACCAACAGCAACAAAAAAAATAAGATGCACATTACCCCAGAGAAACAGATTTATTTTTTGTCCGATTTTCACTTGGGTGCTCCCAATCATGCGCAAAGTTTGATCAGAGAAAAAAAACTAGTGGCATTTTTAGATTCCATCAAAGACAAAGCTGCAGAGATTTTTATAGTTGGAGATATTTTTGATTTTTGGTTTGAATACAAAACAGTTGTTCCAAAAGGCTTTACCAGGTTATTTGGTAAACTAGCAGAACTATCTGATAGCGGTATTCCCATGCACGTATTTGTTGGCAACCACGATATGTGGATGCGTGGTTACTTTAAAGAAGAATTCAAGATTCCCGTATACTTTGAACCCGAAGTCATAGAGCGCGCTGGCAAGCGGTTTTTTATTGGCCATGGCGATGGCCTTGGTCCAGGTGATCATGGATTTAAGTTTATTAAGAAAATATTTAGGAGCCGCATTTGTCAATGGTTGTTTGGGAGTCTCTTACACCCTGACTGGGCCATTGGCTTGGCCAATTATTTTAGCCGCAAAAGCAGAGAAAAAACAGGCGATGCCGATGCCATTTTTTTAGGCGAAGAAAATGAGTGGTTGATCCTTTTTGCTATAGAATATTTGAAAAAAGACAAGGTGGACTATTTTATTTTTGGACACAGACACTATCCCATTAAACTTGCTTTAGAGGGAGGTGCTCATTACCTAAATCTAGGTGATTGGATTAAAAATTTTACCTATGCCAGTTTTGACGGTCAATCGTTGAACTTGCACAAATGGGATTTATAATTAGTAATGGAAAAGATCTTGCAAACCATATTACTCAACAATAGCATTGAAAGTTATTTAATGGTCATTGCTATTATAGTGTTGGCCATTGTTTGCAAGCGTTTGATCTCTAAATATTTTGCTAGCCTGCTCTATAAAATGGTGGGTAAGGCGGGAAAGAAAATTAAGAAACAATCTTTTTTTGATTTAGTGGTGCAACCACTAGACATGTTTTTGGTAGTGGTCATTTCTTTGATTGCTATTGACCAACTCAACTATCCAAAAGCGTTTGAAGTAAAAGTCTATCATATTACACTTAAGCAACTATTAGAATCTATTGCCAATGGTCTGATGATTGTTTTATTTATCTGGCTCTGTATTCGGGTCATTGAATTTATTGCGCTCATACTAGAAGACAAAGCCAATCTAACACTGGATCAGAGTGATAACCAGTTGATTGTTTTTTTCAAAGACTTTTTCAAAGTGCTATTGGTGATTATTGGATTCTTAATGATCTTCCATTTCTCTTTTAACAAAGACGTGAGCAACCTGCTCACAGGTTTGAGTATTGTGGGTGCAGCAATTGCGCTGGCCATGCGGGAGAGTATGGAAAACCTGATTGCTTCTTTTATCATTTTCTTTGATAAACCCTTTGTGACTGGTGACTTGGTCAAAGGCAGTAATTTTCAAGGTAATATTGAAAAAATTGGACTGCGTAGTACGCGCATTCGCACACTTGAAAAGACCTTAATCTCTGTGCCCAATAAACAAATGGTAGACAGCATTATTGACAATATTTCTCTGCGCTCACAACGCAAAGTTGAGTTGAAATTAGAACTGAGTTTGCTTACTACTGCTAGCCAAACAAAAGCTTGGATGAAAGACCTGCGTAGCGCTTTGCAAAATCATCCAGACCTTGAAAGCCATACCTTGTTTTTTGCTGATACGGGTAAGACCGTACACCAGATTAGCTTGGAATATTTTACCAGCATGGAACAAAGCGTAGAAGATTTTAATGAAACACGCGAGCAAATTAATTTGGATATCTTAACACTATTGGAACAACACAAAATAGAATTGGCTGCTCAAAATACGGAAGTGGTGGTTAAAAATTTTACAACCGTATAATCAGTAAACCCTACTGTATTGCGGCTACAATTTCTCCCAATTCTTTTTCCATATAACCGGTCTTGCCATATTCTTCTACTCTGCCAATTTCTTTACCGTTCATTAAAACAATAAATGTTGGTACGGTTTTCAATTGGTATTTCACATGTAATTGCTGAACGGCAGTTTTGGATTTGTCTACAGCAACCAGGACAATTTTTGATTCAGGAAATCCTGCTTTGTCTATTAACCTATAAAACTTAGGAAGTAGGTTATGTGAATCATGGCACCAGGTACCAAATAATACTAAGAGGGTAATTTTAGATCCATTTTTTTGAAAAGCAGCTACGGCACTGGCATCGGCCTCGCCGTATTTTCCATTTTCTACAAACCATTGAAAACTGGAATCATTTACCAATATACTCCTATTGATAATGCCTTTTAAAGCCTTGCTGCCATTCGTATCTGTAAAGACCTGGTAATTGGGTTTGGAACTTATTTTGCTAGTAGCACAAGAAAAGACCAGGACAGAAAACAGGGCAAAGAAGAGCGCGCGTATCATGAAGCCAGGTTAGATTTCAATTCTAAGAGGAATCCTTTGAATTTGTTAAGGGTCTGCACCAATTGTGCCTGGGTATCGGCCTGGGCCTTGTTATTTTTCAAGTAATTCTTGGCTCCTTCAATGGAGAATTTTCTTTGACGTAGCAGAAAATAAATCAGCTGCAAATTCTTAATATCTTCAACACGGAATAAACGGTCGCCCTTTCTGGTCTTTCTGGGTTGTAAAATATCAAATTCATTTTCCCAGTACCGAAGAAGCGATGTATTTACTTTGAACCAACTCGCTACTTCACTAATACTATAATAGAGTTTTTGAGCCAAAATGCTTTCTTCTGGAACATCAATCAGGTCTAGTTCCGTATCCATTTCACGAAAAGATTTTCTGCCGCGCTTGCTGCTTTTTTTTACTTCTATTGCAATGGATTCTTTGGGCTCGGCTATCTTTTTAACCTTGATCCTTACCCCAATATTTTGGTTTTCGTAGACCATGGCTGGTTCCGCCACCGGCACCTGCAAAACGGCTACGGGGGGCTTGAGCGCTGCGGGGTTGGCAACAACGCGTTCCTTCTTGGGCTTTGGAGCGGCTGTTTCTATAGGAAATCCAAATAAGTCTAGTTGTTGCAAAGGTCCTGCCATGCCCTAAAAGTAGTACAACTAACGGTCCATTCTAGCAGGCCCAAGCCCTTGGTGGAAAAGAAGGCTTTTACTGGGGAAAGCTATTGAAATGCTAGCTTTGTAAAAAAGGGGTATGCACCAAATTAAGACCATTTGCATTTGTGGAGCTGGAACCATGGGGTCTGGCATTGCCATGGTGTCAGCTCAGGCTGATTTTAATACCATTCTCTTTGATTTGAATGAAAGTGTATTAGAAAAAGCCCAATCCAATATTTGGGCTGGCTGGAATACCCTCTTAGCTAAAGGGAAGATTAACCAAGAAGACCTTGAACGTTTTCAGTCCCAGATTCAATTCACGGATCAATTACAAGATTGCCAAGCAGATTTGATTATTGAAGCCATTATTGAACAACTGGCCGACAAGACAGACTTGTTCCGGACACTGGAAGAGATTAACCCCGTGAATACCATTTTTGCCAGCAATACTTCTTCTATTTCTATTAATCAAATAGCCCAACACTTAGAATATCCTTCTAGGTTTGTGGGCATGCATTTTTTCAATCCCGCACCGGTGATGAAACTAGTAGAACTGGTTAAAGGTGATGACACCAATGAAAAAGTGATGAGCCTGCTACAAGGCATTTGTCAGAAAATGGGTAAGACCGCCGTGGTCTGCAAAGACGCGCCTGGTTTTATTGTAAATAGGGTAGCCAGGCATTATTACCTAGAATCTATGTGGTTAATGGCTGCGGCAGAGGAAAATGGGGAGGAACTTGATCCGGCCAGCATTGATAAAATCTTAGCCGCAACAGGCTTTAAAATGGGGCCCTTTCAACTCATGGACCTGATTGGCATGGACATCAATTATGGCGTTAGCCAAATTGTTTATGATGCTTTGGGTAAACCTGAGCGGCTCAAACCATCGCCCATTCAGGCGCAGAAAGTTGCCGATGGGCAGTTGGGTAAGAAGAGTGGGAGGGGGTTTTATGAATACAAGTGAAGAGTGAAGGAGGAAAGTGAAGAGTGAAGAGAGGAGGAGGAAAGTGAAGAGTGAAGAGTGAAGAGAGGAGGAAGAAAGTGAAGAGTGAAGAGAGGAGGAAGAAAGTGAAGAGTGAAGAGAGGAGGAAGAAAGTGAAGAGTGAAGAGTGAAGAGAGGAGGAAGAACGTGAAGGGTGGAGGAAGAAAGTGAAGAGGACACTGTCTCATAAAGTGTGTAAGTAAAAATATAGGGGGTTCAG
The DNA here is from genome assembly GCA_947460595.1 of Bacteroidota bacterium. Classification (GTDB taxonomy): domain Bacteria; phylum Bacteroidota; class Bacteroidia; order Chitinophagales; family Chitinophagaceae; genus Sediminibacterium. Next base: position 180,150 of record CANHGS010000005.1, read on the forward strand.
CTTTTTATTAAAGTTGAACCCTTTTTTCAAAGATAGTTAAGAACTGATTTAGGATTAGGCCCCAGTTATGTATGGGCATTATCCATTTTTTAGTAGCCTCCCTA
>CANHGS010000006.1 GCA_947460595.1 Bacteroidota bacterium
CCCTTCACTTCCAATGAAATTAATAACCTAAACAACCTAGATATTAAAAATAAATCACAATTAAAAACGGTCAACCTTATTTAGGCACGGACACACTCTTCACTCTTCACTCTTCACTCTTCACTCTTCACTTTCCTCCTCCTCTCTTCACTCTTCACTTCCTACCTGCTTGGCATATTCAATTTCAAATCACGCTTCAACATATTATCTCTGTTGGCCATTTCCCATGAAGTATGGAAAATCATCAAGACGCGTTTTTGCATGAGGTCAAAATTGATTTTCTCAATAGTGTCTGTTGGTTGATGATAATCAGCCAATAACATACCATCGTAGAAGAATAAAATAGGAATGCCTTTTTTAGCAAAATTGTAATGGTCGCTACGGAAATAAATCCTGTTTTTATCATTAGGATCATCATACTTATAATCCAAAGTAATTTTAGAAGAATTGGCATTTGCGGCTTCATTGATAATAGGAAGATCCGTGCTCAATTTATCATGCCCAATGACATAAACATAATTCAATGAATCAGCAGTTTTGCGCTCGGTGTCAACACGGCCAACCATGTCTATATTCAAGTCGGCAGTAGTTTTTTCAACTGGATAGATGGGGTGCTCAGAATAATAGTCTGAACCCCAAAGACCCTTTTCCTCACCACTTACGGTCATAAACACAATGCTTCTTCTAGGACCTTTGCCCCTTTTTGCAGCAGCGGCATATGCTTCTGCCATTTGCATGACGCTTACAGTACCAGAGCCATCGTCATCAGCACCATAGTAAATGACGTCTCCACGTTTTCCCAAATGGTCATAGTGGCCCGTAACAAACAGGTATTCGTCCTTCTTATCGGTACCTGGCAATAAAGCCACCACATTACTACTTTCTAGGTTTTCAGTGGTTTTGGTTGCAGTAATATTTAATTCGGCAACATAATTGCCTTTCTTCAAGTTTTTAAAATCTGCTACACTCAAAGTAGCAGTTCTACCAACTAGGGCGGTAGCTGCTTGCGTAGAAACAGTAGCCATTAAAAAGGCAGCTGCGTCATTTTTGCGTAGGTACATATTGCCTTTTACGGGAGTTGGATTTTTCTTGGGAAAATCAGCCGAAATAACCAATAAGCCTGCTGCTCCTTTGGTCATGGCTACACGCATTTTGGCAAAGGAAGAAGAAGGACTGGAGTTCATAGCCCTTCCACCTGCTGCAGGTGTGGCAGGTGCACTAGCACTACCTTCTAATACCAACACCATTTTACCCTTCACGTCTAAGTTGGCGTAGTCATTGATTTTATTAGCAGAATCTACTATGCCATAACCAGCAAATACGGTATTGTTGTAGTTCCAGTCGCCACTGGCAATGGATTGCAAGGAGAAACTATAGTCTTTGTCCCACTCAAAGTTTCTGCCGTTTACCCTCAATTTCTTGTTGGTTAAAGCGTCTTGGTAAACAGGGTACAATTGCTGGTAACTATCGCCATTGCCTGGTTTTAGTCCCATTTTTTTAAACTGAGCTTCAATATAAGCGGCTGCTTTTTTCTGTCCCGGAGTAGCGGTTTCACGCCCTTCCATTTCAGCACTAGCAATCACAGATAATTTTTCTTTTAACCCTTGTGCGGTAATCAATGCCCCGTACTTGGTTAGGTCTTCTTTGCTTTGAGCAAAAGCCATACTGCCTATCAGAGGAAGGCAGAGGAATAAGAGTTTTTTCATTTCTCGGTTTTGGTTTAGAATTATTCGCAAGCTATTTTATTAACACGGGTTGCATGTCTGCCGCCCTCAAACTCAGTACTGATAAAGGTTTCCACCATTTGCTGGGCTACGTGTACCGATACAAAACGGGCGGGAATGCAAATGATATTGGCATTATTATGCTGACGTATTAGTAATGCCACATCATTTTGCCAGCAAAGTCCAGCACGAATCTGTTGGTGTTTGTTGGCGGTGATGGACACCCCATTAGCGCTACCACATAGCAGAATGCCACAAGCAGCCGTTCCGCTTTCCACAGCAGTTGCAACTGCATGCGCATAGTCTGGATAATCTACTGAATCGGCGGTATAAGTGCCATAATCCTTAACTGCAATCCCCTTAGCTTCTAAAAAGCCAATCAAGTTTGCCTTGTATTCCAAACCCGCGTGATCACTACCAATGGCAATGGGTTTGCTATTGTCAAAAACATAAGACATGTAAAATCAGGTTTAATAGGTGCCGAAGTTAATAGTTTGCACTTATCTGACCCCAAAAAAAGTATCAATGGGTAAAGCGGGTTAAATTAACTCCATTCTTCCTTTTCCTTGGCCTGTTCTTTCTTGTAAACCCTAGCAGAAACAATGATACTTAACTCATAGAGCAGGAATAAAGGAATAAATACAATCAATTGACTCATCCAGTCTGGGCTAGGCGTAATAAAGGCCGCCACTAATAGGATAACTACAATGGCGTATTTACGGGTGCTACGCAGGTAGGTTGGGGTAATTAAACCAATTCTGGTAAGGATAAAAGCTAGGACCGGCAATTCAAAAGCCAGTCCACATCCTAGGATAATATTGGTTAAATTGTCTACATAGTCAGCAAATGTAGGCCTGGTGGTTAGCATACCCTTGGTACCCAGTTGGAATCCACCCAAGAAATTAAAGGTAAATGGACCTAATAAAAAGAAGCCAAACGCACCGCCTAAGAAGAAAAAGAAAGACACCCAGAAAATGATAAAACGGGTATTCTTGGTTTCAGTATCTTTTAAAGCAGGTTTTACAAAGCGCCAGAATTCCCAGAAGATATATGGGAAAGCAGCAATGACACCGCCTACCAAAGCGATAGAGATAGCCCCTAAAAACTGCCCCCCAAAAGTGGTGGTTTGCATTTCTACCTTAACGGGAGGCATACACAAAGCCTCACCCATATGGGCCCAATGGCTAAAATTGCAAAGCGCTCTATAGCTAATGAAATCAGGGTTTACAGGCCCTAAAATAATATAATCAAAGATCCAGTCTCTATAAATGAAAATGACCGTAGCCATGATTAGGATGGCCAGAACGGAACGAATGATATGGGAACGCAGTTCCTCCAGATGATCTATAAAGGTCATCTCTGCTTTTTCTGAATCGGGATTTCTATTGAATAAAGCCATTGTTCTGATAACGGTTATGGGCGGCAAAGTTAGGGGCAAGTACTGCTCAAAGGGCAGTTATGACAACAACTTATTTTAAAATCTTCATTTTTACCATTTCTATACGGGTGTCGCTCACGGCAACTACGTCAAATTTATAGTGCCCAATGATAATGTTTTCTTTCAATTTGGGAATGGTTTCGTGTTCATTAATAATATAGCCACTCAGGGTTTCAGAGTCAGCTACTGGAAAATCCAGCTTGTATTTTTCATTCAAATAATCTAATTCTAGTCTTCCAGAAAATAGGAATTCATCTTCTGTTAATTGCTTTTCTTCAAATTCTTCCACGTCGTATTCGTCATGGATTTCTCCAAAAATTTCTTCCAAAAGGTCTTCCATGGTCACAATTCCAGCTGTCCCACCAAATTCATCCACCACCCAGGCAATGCTCCTGCGCTCCTTGGTAAATTTATTCATCAGGTCTGTGGCGCTCATACTTTCAGGCACCACCATCATGGGGTGCATGATAGACTGAATGCTGGAGGGTTTTTGAAATAGGTCTAACTGGTGTACATATCCCAAAATATTGTCAATATTGTCATCATACACCACCAACTTGCTTAATTGGGTATTGATAAAATGGGTTTTCAATGCCTCAATGCTTTCCTGAATTTCAATGGCTTCAATCTCCGTTCTAGGAACCAGACATTGCCTAATTTTTACCATGGGTAGACTCAAAGCATTTTCAAAAAGCTCGGTATTTAATTCGGGATTGTCCTCATCCTGTTCCTTGGTTTGTTGAAAGAAATGCTCCAGATCCACTTTGTTAAATGCCTCAGTTTTATCATTCATACGCATATTGAAAACATACTTCAGAATCCATTGTGATAAGTTTACCAACAAATTGGCAATGGGTTGGAACAGCGTATAAAAGAAATGAGCAATTGGTGCAAAACTGGTCAGCAAACTATCGTTGCGTGCTTTAAAAATGGCCTTGGGGATGAATTCTCCCAATACCAGTACTACAAGGGTAGACAATAAAGTGTTGACAAAAAGTTGGATACCATCATTTTCAATATGTATGGCGCGCCAAGCAATTTTTTTGAGTAATTCATCAAAAAGCAAACCATAGATAACCAAGAAAATATTCAAACCCACCAGACAAGATCCAATAAATTTAGCGGGGTGCTCCATAAAATTGGCCACCATTAATGCCGTTTTTCGGCCCTGTTTTTTCTTTAATTCAATGTTCAATCTATTGGCGCTAACAAAGGCTATTTCATAGCCTGCAAAAAAACCAATCATCACTAGTGTGCCAATGATAGAAAGGATGGTATACAATTCAGACATATAGGAAAAATAGGATAAAAATCTTAAAACGCAAAGCTAGGGTATAAACCGAACTATAAGCGCTATTTCCAATCATGCCAATGCAAATCTGGAACATGGCTTTACTGAACAATTCATACAACTGCCCCTGCCCAATAGGGTAGAATAAATTATTTGACAGTACTGCTATCCGGCACCACAAAAAAACTGCCCGGTTGAATATGGTTAATATGCACGTCTGCTAGGTTCTGGTCAGAATTAAAACCAATACCAAATAATCGCTGGCGCGATGGGGTTGACTGGCTGATAAACACTTCTTTCTCTGTTGAAAACCGCTGAGTGGTTTGATCCCAAACTAGTTCCTTGCAAATTAGCGTGTCGCCTTTAACATTGAAAACAATCACGCTATCGCGTAGGAAAATCTTGCTTTCTCTTTCTATATAGCTGCCATAGCGTGCAAATAATTTGCTTTGCAACTTTAGGCTATCTGTAAAAAAATCAACGCGTAAGGTTTTGGGATATTCTACTTTTCTGCCGTTTTCATCATTGCTTAATAGCATGAGTGGTGCCGTTAATTTTGCCCTTGTTTTTCCGTCTTGACTCATATAACTCAAGACATTATTGGCCTCATCCACTCCCTTTACTTTAACCCCCAAACTCTTGACCACATTAATATCATTCTCACAACCCGTACACACAAAAAAGCAGCCAATAACCATGGCTGCTAGTTTGTTCAAACTATGTGAAAATTGATTAATCATATTTGCGAGGAATAAACCAAATATCGCTCAAACTAAGGCCAAATGACAAACGGAAAAAGTTTTCTGTAATATTATTAACAGAAGTTCCGCGTTTACCAAATTGCAAAGAAGTATTTACAATAGTGAACTGGTTACTATAGGTATTCCATTTTCTTACCGGAATGCCCAAGCCAAAAGATCCTCCAGTGGTTTTCAACCCCTTGCCATCTGCGTTAATGCCTTCCTCACCAGTAAAGAATCCAAAACGATAATTTACGGTTCCCCAATAAGACCTACCACTAACCGGATCAGGAGAAATTTGGGCACCTACTTTGAACATCCAACTATCCGTCATGGCATCGGTACCACCATAATAGCGGTACTTGCTCCATTGTGTAGCGGTGTATTCTGCACCAATGCTCCAGATATCAAACAATCCCCTTGGGGCTAATACCGTTTTTCTAAAGCTAATACCAGCAGCATAATTGGCTGGCATAGTAATTTTCCCTTTTTGATTGGCCACATTGTATACCGTATCAATGCCTACCAATTCACCAATTGAATTAAAAGCAACGGTGGTCCTGTCAATATCTTGTTTGGCATTCATGTCATTACCCAGCGTTCCAGTCACACCCAGTCTCACCAAATAGGTTTCGGTGGTTTTGATTCTTGGGATATTGACTTTTTTAATGGCAAATTCCCATTGGCTTCCACCGGATAAGAATAATCCACTAAAAGTACTAGTAGATCCTGATTTAGATTGCTTGTAGGCAATAGAATCATTCACAAAACTCACAAACGTAGCAACTTCTTTTCTGCCAAAATTGATACCAGTATTGAAACCAATACTAAAACCCTTCCATTTTTTCCCAAGACCAATAAAGGCTTGATTTAAACCACCAGACCCACTATAAGTCCTTTGAATACTGTCTCCAGCGGCTCTTCCCGCATCAATAATGGAATAATTAATCCTACTGAGCGGTCTTAAGCCAAATGCCATACCAATACTTCTTTTCTTGTTTAGGGGCATGCCCAAAGCAAAATAGGAGGGTATGAGGTACTTTGAACCAAATTTGCCCGAAGGATTGTTACTTCTAAGGGTTCTAGAATCATAAGTCAAGCCAATATCATAAGAAATGAGAAACAGGTTGCTGTAAGCGGCGGGGTTGGCAAAATTCACGGTTTGTCCGTTGTTATTGGCCGTGCCGTCGGCATAAGCCGCGCCCAAACCACCCATTCCTCGGCTATTAATATGCTGTCCTTGAAAAAAATCACCCATTCCATAGCGGGAATAAGGGGAGTTCTCCTGGGCATGCACAGACAGCATTGAGAAAACGGCAATTGTTGCCGTAAAAAACCTAAACATTGTTAAACTCACTGATCGCATACAGGCCTTTATAAATTAGGTAAGGGTCGGCAAATATCTTGTTTTTTAAGTGTGGTACAAAAAAAGCCATATCGCCCCCGGTTAATAGCACGTTAAAGTTGTTGAATTTCAATGCATAAGCGTCAATAATTCCGTCAATTTCTTTTGCCATTCCCAGGATTACCCCGCTCAAAAGGTTGGTTTTGGTGTCATATCCAATTAAAGGGAAGCCGTTTTCTGCCTCCACTAGGGGTAATAATGCCGTGTATTCATGCATGGAACGGAAGCGCATTTGCATGCCTGGAGAAATGCTACCACCTAAGAATTCTCGGGCGGGATTTACATAATTATAAGTGATGCAGCTGCCCAAACCAATGACCAAATTGTGCTTTTGAGGGAATAAATCCACTGCGGCAGCCACGGCGGCCAGTCTATCGGCCCCAATAGTCTCCGGTTTTCCAACTGGCGTACTAAAGGGGATCTTACTGGTATGACCCAATTTGTGAAACAAGGTAGCAGCTGCCAAAACAGTTTCAACTTCCGGATCATGTTTAATCACAGAAGCTAAAATGGATTTATCGGGTTGAAAACTATTAATCAGGGTCTGAATCGTATCTGGATGGCCGTTTTCAAGGACTACCAGCTCTATTAATTCCCGGCCTTGAAAAAGGGCGCATTTTAGTCTGGTATTGCCAAAATCAAAACAACAGGTTTTTTGCATGGTACTGGTATGTGTGGGAATAGTAGGCAAGATGCAAAAGATTTCGGTTCTTTGGTGGAATTATTGATAGGAATATGAAAATTTCAGGTTTTACCATCATTCGCAACGCGGTTATGAACGATTACCCCGTGTTGGAAGCCATCCGTTCTATCTTGCCTGTTGTGGATGAAATGGTGGTGTTGGTGGGTGATTCCTCAGATGAAACCCTGGCCCTGATTGAATCTATTGGAGACCCCAAGATTAAAATTCATCATTCCATTTGGGATACTAGTCTTAGAAGTGGTGGAGCCGTTCTAGCTGTAGAAACCAATAAAGCCTTTCAACTGATTGACCCTAACGCAGATTGGGCCTTCTATATTCAGGGCGATGAAGCAGTGCACGAGCAATACCATGCGGCTATAAGAGAGGCTTGTGTCAAGTACAAAGATGACCTCAAAGTAGAGGGGCTACTATTCAAATACCTCCATTTTTACGGCACTTACGATTATGTAGGCGATAGCCGCAAATGGTATCACCGAGAAGTGCGCGTAATCAAAAACAACAAAGCTATTCACGCTTACAAAGACGCACAAGGTTTTCGCGTGGGAACTGCTGATCAAAAGATTGCTGTCAAGCCCATTGAAGCCTATATCTATCACTATGGATGGGTGAAAAGTCTGGAGCAAATGATCCAAAAACAAAAATATGTGTCTCAGTTTTGGGTAGGCGAAGACCAGATGCAACGCGTGATGGAAGCCGAGAACTTTTTTGACTTTTCCGATTTTGATTCTTTGGCAAAATTTACGGGCACACACCCATCAGTGATGCAAGAAAGGATAGCTACCAAGAACTTACAGGTGGACTTAGATATTCAACAGAAAAAATTCAGTTTGAAAGAAAAACTCCTCTATCATTTTGAAAAAATCACCGGGATTCGTCCCTTTGATTTTAAGAATTATCGGGTAATTCGCTAGCGCGATAGTCTAGGGCTCGCTGCCAAAATAAAGCCAGAGGAAATACGTGTAGGAATGCACCGTACTGATAGTTCAGGGTTGTTTCAATCAAACAGCTAATAGCTATGGCGATGGTCCAAATGACCAGACCGGGTTCTCTTAATTTTAAGCCCTGCCAAATAGGGTAGAACAGCCAAACGCTAAATAAAATCATACCCCACCAACCAGCGCCCATCCACCAAAATAACCATTGATTAAAAGGCCAACCAAATTCGGTGCTTTGACCTTTGAATAGTTGAAAAAATGATTGGGATAGATTTATTGGAATGCCTGCCCATCCTGCATTGGAATGTCCTTCTTGAATAGATTGCCAAGCGGCCCAATTAATGGCCCTTCTGGTTCCATCGGAATAAGTAGGATTGTATTGCTCGGGCTGAAATTGTTTCCATTCCCAAATGCTGTAGGCAATTTTTTGTTGTGCGGTAGGGAAGAAAAAATAGGCACTTGCTATTAGCGCAAGTGCAATGCCTATTAGGAATCCTGCTTTGTTCTTGGTGAGCGCTTGTAATTTTTTCCATTCTAATAAGGGATAGAGAAATAGGGTCAAAATTAGTATGGCCCAACCCGTTCTTACAGCTAAGAATACAATAATGACGGCTAAAATTGCAGCTAAAAAAATGCGAATTTTCTTTTGTAGAATGGGTTTGGTTAAGAGCAATAAAAAACTGGCACAGAGAAAAATAGAAAAACGAACATGGTCCGTATCCATAAATGTTGGTAGACTCTTACCTTGTCCATAATCCTGAACCGAAGAAAGGGAATGGGTTAAGAAATAAATGATGGGGTAGGCTACTCCAAAAATAGTGGCTACCAACCAGATCTTAATCCAGTGATGATCCCTAATTTCTTTGGCCGTAGCTTGAACCACCACAGCAGTGGCTGGATACATAGCCAGTGTTAAAGCTAGGTCTGCATTGGACTTGGCAAAAGGGGCTTGGTAGGCACCTAGTAACCATAATGCCATTGGAACTAGACTCCAAATCAGTAAGGGGTTTTTTAAAGAGAGCTGTTTCCAGCCCATGGCTATGGCATAGATACACCAGACGCCTTGGGTTAGAGACATGAGGGCCCTGCTCCAGAACATGCCTGCAAGTAGTAAGATGAATAAAAAAATAGGTAATTGTTTTTTTAACATGATCTGAACTTCAATGCTACATATTTTTTGTGAGACAAAGCGTCCTTGATGTCTCTTTGTAAAATTTTCTGCTAATTGACAACGCCGTCTTACATTTAGGCCTAGTAAATGAACATGTGGTCACAGTTAGTCAATAATATTTCTGCGCAAGACATTAAAAGCTTGGCCCGGGCCATTTCACTCATTGAAAATGAGGTGGAAGGCTACCAAGATTTTTTACAAAAATTGCCAGTTGGTAAAACGCCGGTTACAGGTATTACGGGTCCACCCGGTGCGGGAAAAAGTACCTTGGTGGATGCCCTGATTGGGGCTTGGGTAGCAGAAGGGAAAAAAATAGCAGTGCTCTGTGTAGACCCTTCCTCTCCCTTTCATTTGGGAGCCCTTTTAGGGGATAGAATTAGAATGAGCGAATGGTACAATGAACCACTGGTTTTTATCCGATCGCTTGCTAGTAGGGGAGCATTGGGTGGTTTGCACCCGCATATTTTAGACATTGTTACTTTGTTGCAGGCGGCGGGTTTTGATCAGATTTTGGTAGAGACCGTAGGTGTGGGACAAAGTGAAATTGATATTACGGGTTTGGCCGATACTACCGTTGTTGTGTTGGTACCGGAAGCCGGAGATGAGGTTCAAACCATGAAAGCCGGTCTCATGGAAATTGCAGACGTTTTTGTGGTGAATAAAAGTGACCGGCCGGATGCGGGCCGATTTGTCAAAAACCTGATGGCCATTCTTCCGCATCCGGCCCAAGACGGTTATCAAATTCCAGTACTGCAAACCGTTGCTTCCAAGCAAGAGGGTATTATTCCTTTACTGGATGCTATTACAACCCATCAACAGCGCATGCAAGTTTCAGATAGAAAAGCATGGCTCCTCACCGAGCGTGCCTTTCAATTAATACAACAAGATCGCATGCGCGATATTAAGAAGACAGTGTTAAAATCAAGCATCGCTTCAGCCATGCAATTGCCAGACTTTAACCTTTTCCGTTTCATAGCCCAACAATGCTCCAACTAATGCCTACTGCAAGTCATAAGGTTCTCTTTGATTGCGAGCGTATGAAATATGCTCATACAGGGCTCTATCATTTTTGTTGGGAATTGGGGCAGGAGCTTATACTACAATCCAAGGGAACTGGTTTGGAAATTGAATTGTATGCTAAAAAGAAAGTGCAACAAAAGTTCAAAACAAATCCAGGGTTTTTGGAGCAATCGGCACTGCATAAATTTATCATGCCTAAATTGGATCAATGGCAGCTCTGGCATGCTACCCATCAGGCTACGGATTATTATCCAGGCAATGAAACTATACCAACGGTATTAACCGTTCATGATTTAAATTTTTTGCAAGAGACCAATAGGTCCAAGCTCAAAAAATCCAGAGCATTAGATAAGCTACAACGCAAGCTAGACAAGGCAGATAGGGTAATAGCTATCTCTGAATTTGTGGCCCAGGAATTAAGGCAAAATATGCAAATAGCACCTGCTAATTTACAGGTAATATACAATGGTTGCAACAGTAACCTGCAACAAGGATTGGCCCAGCCCAAGGTTAAACCTCATGGTGTTTTCTTGTTTACCATTGGTACTGTATTACCCAAAAAGAATTTTCAAACTTTACCGGCATTATTGCAAAACAATCAAATGCAATTAGTAATTGCTGGTAGCATACATGACAAAGAAACCCAACAAAAAATCTTGGATCAAGCAACTTCGTTGGGAGTGGAAGACCGCGTTATTTTCACAGGCCCCATATCTGAAGCGGAAAAGTACTGGTACTACCAACACTGCAGAGCTTTTGTATTTCCGTCTCTAATGGAAGGTTTTGGGTTGCCCGTAGTAGAAGCCATGGCATTTGGTAAGCCTTTGTTTCTTTCTACCCTAACAAGTCTTCCTGAAATTGGCGGAGAGATTGCTTTTTATTTTCAGTCCTTTGAACCGCAGCAAATGCAGGACAATCTTGCAAAGGGCTTACAACTATATGATGCCAATCCAGCTATGATGGAACAAATCAAATTAAGGGCTAGCCATTTTTCTTGGAAAGCTAGTGCCAAATCTTATTTGAAAACCTATCATCAAATTTTAAATCAACGGTAAGTAAAAGGCAGATAAAAATCAACAACATGCAGGCATCCTCCTCCCATCAACCTTTGATCTCCGTAGTGGTAGCTACGTATAACGGCGCGCGATATATAAGAGAGCAATTAGACAGTATTATTCATCAAACCTATCCCAATCTAGAAATTGTCATTACAGACGATAGGTCTACAGATGAAACCATGTCTATCTTGGAAGAATATGCCACCCAATATTCCAATATTAGGGTCTATCAGAATGAGACCAATTTAAGATATGTCAAGAATTTTGAAAAGGGAATGCTTCTTGCAACAGGAGATTTTATTGCACCCAGTGATCAAGATGATATTTGGGAATTGGATAAATTACAAGTATTAATGGATCATATGGCAGACCATGCCATTGTCTATTGCAATTCTGTTTTAATAGACGCAGCAGGTAATGAGATGGCCCAGAAACTCTCTGACATCAAGCGTTTGGATAGTTTTGACTCCTGCTTAAACTATGCCATTGGTAATTCTGCACCAGGACATGCAATGATTATTAGAAAACAAGTAATCATTGATTGTGGTGTTTTTCCAACCATGATTCCGCACGATTATTGGTTGGGTTTTGTAGCCACTTTTAAAAGTCAAGTCTATTTCTTAGACAAAGTGATGGTCCGTTACAGACAACACGATGCCAATGTATTTGGAGCGGCAAAAGCGGCTGATAGAATAGCGCCCAAGCCTAAGAAAGTTTCCAAGTCAGAGCTGCAAGAAAAAGCAAGGGAGCGGGTTTACTTATTATATCAAAAAGTACCAGATTCCCTTGTTGCAGAGAAAAAATTCTACAAAGCTTTGTATGAAAGCTATCAAGACTTTAGTCCTTTCAATAATTTTAAAAGAATGCGATTATTTTTTGGAAACAACAAAGCCATCATGGCCTATAAGCGCAGAAATTTCTTGCGCAGGTGGTTGTTCTGTCTAAAGATGTTTGTGAAAATTGAATGACCCTACTTGTTCAGCTCTTTTTCGTTCTTCCACCAACGCCAGCCAATATATCCTGTAATGGCAAATGGGGTAAATGCCAAATAAATAATGGCAGAGTTTAAGGCTTTAGCAGGGCCTTCTCCTAATTGGGAAGCTGTTTTGGTACAGATACTGCACTGAGCCAAGGCTGATTGACTAAAAATCAGACATAGTATAAAGAAACTCAATATCAAACCTAATTTGCGTTGCATTTTCTAGATTTACGCAGCAAAGATACAGAGGAAAACAGCATATTTTTTCATTCCGGCTTTAAGTGGTTATTTTGTCCCAATCAAAGAAATGATATGGCTTCTAGATTCAAACCATTGATCAAGGCATTTGGCCCTGCCGATGGCATCAAGTTCTACCTTCAATTTAAAGCGGTTCCGCACGGCTATTTTCATTCTTCTAAATATGGGGCTAGCTTCTTTTTAAGAAAGAATTTTTCTGACCGATATACCTTTAACCAAGTATTTGTAGACGATCAGTATAGGTTGTCTTTTCCTTTTGAACCTAAAACCATCATTGATGGGGGTGCTAATATTGGATTAGCATCAGCTTATTTTGCCCACCTGTATCCGCAAGCAAGTATTGTAGCCGTAGAACCTAGTTCGGGCAATTTTGAAGTATTGCAAAAAAACATTGCTGCATTCTCCAAAGTAAAAGGATTGAACAAAGGCATTTGGAACAAAGACGTGCACTTGCATATCATCAATAAATCAGAGAATGACAATGCATTTATGGTAGAAGAAACTACCGCCGATGCACCGGATGCATTGGCTGCGGTAAGTATTGAAACCATTATGCGTTCAGAGGGTTGGGATACCATTGATATTCTCAAACTAGATATTGAAGGTTCGGAGAAAGAAGTTTTTGAAGCGGGTTATGAATATTGGTTACCACGTACTAAAGCCATTATTATTGAGTTGCATGACCATATGCGTGCCGGAGCTTCTAAAGCCTTGTTCAATGCCATTGGTAAATATGATTTCTCCTTTACCATGCAACACGAAAACTTAATTTTCATCAACAGAAACTTGCTATAAGCGTTTTCAAACTATTCCAATTTTTGATTGGAACAATAATCCTATTTCAGTAACTTCCTGATTCAAACCATTCACCGTGAATCAAAGAAGGGAGTTTTTGCAAAAAATGGGTGTCCTTGCAGGGGCATTCTCTGCCAATAATTTGTTCAACCAATTGCATGCAGCCAATTTTGAATCGGCACAAGCAGCTGTGAAAAATCTGAGTGCAGACGCTATTGCTGCCGATGAAGATTATTGGTCGGTGATCCAACAAGCCTATACGGTGAACGCCAATTTTGTCAATTTGAATAATGGTGGCGTAAGCCCATCGCCCCGCGTAGTGCAAGAAGCGGTGGAACGCTATAACCAACTCACCAACCAAGGTCCTTCTTATTATATGTGGCGGATCTTAGATCAGGGGAGAGAGCCCCTACGCTACAAACTAGCAGAGATGGCTGGATGCAGTACAGAAGAAATTGCCATCAATAGGAATGCTACAGAGGCTTTGAATACGGTGATATTTGGGCTTGACTTAAAAGCGGGCGATGAAGTCATTGGCACCAAGCAAGACTATCCCAATATGATTCAGGCCTGGAAGCAGCGAGAGATGCGAGAAGGTATTGTCTACAAACAATTGAATTTTCAGTTTCCTATAGAGAATGATGCAGAAATAGTGAGGGCTTTTGAAAACGCCATTACACCCAAAACCAAAATCATCCATATTACCCATATCATTAACTGGATTGGGCAGATTTTACCAGCCAGAAAAATTGCTGATATGGCCAAGTCTCATGGTATAGAAGTCATTGTAGATGGTGCACATAGCTTTGGTCTATTGGATTACAAAATCCCAGAGCTGAATTGCGATTATTTTGGTACCAGTTTGCACAAGTTCTTAAGTGCACCCATTGGAAGTGGCATGCTCTGGATTAAAAAAGAAAAGATCGGAGAAATTTGGCCCCTGCTTTGCAATGGGGACCCTAAGGGAACCGATATCAGAAAGTTTGAAACCCTTGGTACCAGAAGTTTTCCCATTGAACAAGGTATTGGAGAAGCAGTGAACTTTCAAATGGCCATTGGGGGCAAACGGAAAGAAGACCGAATCCGATATTTAAAAAATTATTGGGCTAAAAAAGTAGCGGAAGTTCCTAAGGTAAAAATTCATACTTCCTTTAAACCGGAATACGCTTGTGCCATTTGTGGGGTAAGTATTGATGGGATGACTCCGGGAGAGTTAGACAGCGCTTTATTCAATACTTACAAGATTCACACCGTAGGCATTGTTTGGGAGAATATCAGTTGCGTTAGGATTACCCCCCATGTCTATACCCGAATCCAAGACTTGGACAAATTGGTTAAAGCCATTACCGAGCTGGCTGATAAGAAAAAATAAAGCAGCTTTGCCTTACAACAAAACTGCTTCCTGAACTGGTATCGTCCCTTTATTAAGACTGCTTAACAGTAGGTTTCTTTGATTTGGTAGCTGTAGCGGGTCTGCTTTTACCAAAAGAACCCTTGAAACGCTTGCCTTTTGCGGTTTTTTTATCGCCTCTTCCCATGATGGTATTTTTTGAGTGAAACATTAGGTGAGGTGCAAAAATAGAAAAACCCCCGCATATAGCGAGGGTTTTCTGTAAGCTTGATGCAAATTATACTTTTGAAGCCAATTCTTTACCAGCTTTAAAGCGGGCAACCTTTTTAGCTTTGATTTTAATGGTAGCACCAGTTTGTGGGTTACGGCCTGTTCTAGCTGCACGCTTAGATACAGAGAAAGTACCGAATCCAACTAGGGTAACTTTATCCCCTTTTTTCAAAGTTTTTGTTACGGTGTCTACAAAAGAATCCAAAGCGGCATTCGCTTGGGTCTTGGTGATGCTTGCGTCTTCGGCAATCTGGGCAATCAATTCTGCTTTGTTCATAGATGTTATTTTAAGTTGTGTTTGAAACAGGACAAATTTATTTGCTTTTCAGTTCTAGCAAAATTTTTTTTCTGCAACTTTTTTCTGTATAATCCTTTGCTTTAAAGGGTTTCAGCCAATTTTCACTCCCCTAAAACGAACCACTCTTGAACTTGCAAAAGCTCTGAAACCCTTGCTGTTATTGAGTTTCATTAAAATTTACCTGAAATCCTTATGTCGTAAGGCTTTCAGGGGAATATAGGAAAGATTTGTGATTGCCAAACTGGAAAAACAAAAGTTTCCACACTCAATGCACAAGTTCCATTAAAGTGCGGAATCCTATAATTTTTTCTCCCCATTTTGACAAAGAATCCTTACGTAATTCAGGCGCATAAAGTGAAATATATCTATTGTAGTCTGCCTTGGAGTCTGATTTGAATTGGGTAGCATAGGTAGGGCCCTCGCTATCGTCCAATTCTAGAATGCGTACAAACTGACTTTCCGTAAAACAACCCGTAGCCATCATCTGCGGAATATGATGCATTTTCATCCATTCTACCCATTGTTCTTGGATGCTAGCATGTACTTTGGTGGTGATATTATAAATATACATATTTCTTATTTTTCTAGAGAGACATAAATGGGGCAATGATCACTATGTTTTACATCTGGTAAAATATAGGCATCTTGAATTTTTGTAGCAAGTGGTTTGGTTACACAAATATAGTCAATGCGCCAACCCTTGTTTTGTAAGCGAACAGTTGGAAAACGTTGGCTCCACCAACTATAAGCACCAACGGTGTCAGGATACAATTGTCTAAAACTATCTACCCAATCATGTGCTAAGAACTGATCCATCCATGCCCTTTCTTCAGGAAGAAATCCAGAACTGTTTTTATTTCCTTTTGGATCATGAATATCAATAGCATTATGGGCAATATTATAATCTCCCAACAAAACAATTTTGGGTCTTGTTTTTCTTAAGTCTTGTAAGTACACAAAAAACTCATCCAACCATTTGTATTTATAGTTCTGCCTTTCTTCTCCGCTGGTGCCAGAAGGAAAATAGGCATTGATTAGGGTAATGTCTCCAAAGTCAGCACGAATGACACGGCCTTCAAAATCACTATGGTCAATTTGGTTGCCATAAAACACTTGGGTAGGTTTTATTTTGGTAAAAATGGCCACCCCACTATACCCTTTTTTTTGCGCAGAAAACCAAAAAGTCTCGTAGCCAAGGGCTTCAATTTTTTTATAATCTACATTGTCTTTGTGTGCCTTGGTTTCTTGTAAACAAACAATATCGGCTGGGTCTGAAGCCAACCAATCGGTGAAACCTTTATTAATGGCGGCTCTAATACCATTTACATTATAAGAAATGATTCGCATGATTTTTTTTTAGGCGGTAAAGATGCACAAAATATTGAAACCTATATTTGCGCCCCTAAACAATCCAATTGTTATGAAAGCTAAGTTTCTAATTCTGGCTCTAGTAGTATGCTCATTTGCCAAGGCTCAAAATATAGATAGTCTTTTGAATCCTATTACTGTAACTGCTTCTTTGCAAGAATTACCCGCTTCTAAAACAGGAAGAAATATCACTAGTATCAGTGGTGCTTATTTTAGTCAATTACCCATTCATTCTATGGATGATTTACTCAAATATTTACCAGGAGTAGAAGTGCAACAAAGAGGACCTGCTGGTTCTCAAGCAGATATTGTGATTAGAGGGGGAACTTATCAGCAAGTCTTGGTGATGTTAGATGGATTACGTTTAAATGATCCAAATACTGGTCATTTTAGTGCCTATATTCCAATATCACCTTCAGAAATTGAGCGAGTAGAAGTACTAAAAGGAGCAGCTTCTGGTATTTATGGTAGTGAAGCCGTAGGCGGTGTGATTCAAGTGATTACCAAAACGTTTACTGCCAAGAAAAATACCAAACAACAACAGGTTCAGTTACAAGCCAATGCTGGACAATATGGCATGTTGGGAATGAATGCCGGTGCATTTTATCAAAAACAGCATACGGCTATCGCCGCAGGCATTTTGCTCAACCAAGCAGATGGTCAGCAACAAAGAGGTACCACTGGATTTTATAAAAATCAGACAGCTTCTTTTTCTATTAGCCATTATTTAAACCAATACTGGCGTTTGGCTTTTAGAACCAGTTATGATAAACGCTATTTTAGTGCGCAGAATTTTTATACCAGCTTCAAGTCCGATACTGCCAAAGAAACCATTAGCGGATATTGGAATCAATTGAGTCTCTCTTATCAAAAAAATCAAAACCAAATTCAATTGGATGCAGGATACAAACAAATCACTGATATCTATGCGTTTAATAGTGGTGCAACCCCCAATGAAAATTTGTCAAAACTATTGCAATTTGCAGGAAGGTATCAACATAGCTTTTCTGCCAAGTCTCAATTCATTACAGGCTTACAAGTGCAACAAAAATTGATTAAATCAAATGATAGGGGTCAACATCAATTAACTCAAAAAGGTCTATTTTTATTATTGAACCAACAAGTAGCAGCACAATTTTTGGTATCTGGTTCTATTAGGTTAGACCATACACAAAATATTGGTGCAGAATTGGTGCCACAAATTAACTTCTCTTATAAAACCGGCATCATCCAATGGCGTGGTAGCTTGGGTAAAACCATTCGGCAGGCTGATTTTACAGAGCGTTATAACAATTACAACAAGGCCTTGGTTACCAGCGGTAGTATTGGCAATCCTGATTTAAAAGCGGAAACCAGTTGGAGTTATGAATTGGGCATGGGTCTAATAGCCAATCAACATTGGCGCTTATCCAATACTTTGTTTCAAAGAAACCAGTCTGCCGTGATAGACTGGACGCCAACTCCTTATGCCCAAATGCCTAGAAAAACCAACCTGGTTTCTTCGGGTACCTATGCGCTTGCAAGCAATATTGCCAAGGTTAATGTAATAGGATGGGAAACAGACCTTAGGTATTTGAATCAATGGAACGATGGAAAAAAATTAATGGCTACAGCAGGCCTGGTTTGGTTAGACAGCAAAACCTTTGACGCAACCCCTTCTTTCTATCTTTCTTCTCATGCTAAATTACTCATCAATAGTTCTTTAATCTATTGTACTAGCCATTGGCAATTCAGTGGGAACGCCATTTATAAAATTAGAACGGCGGCTAACTCAGCTGCTATTGGTGCAGATTTAAGTGAAAACTATTTTCTACTCAATGCAAAATTTCAAGTCTTTGTACTCCAACAAAAATTGGGTTGTTATTTGCAAGCAGATAATCTTTTCAATACAAGCTATAGCGATTTGCTAGGTTCAATAATGCCAGAAAGATGGGTATCGGTTGGACTGCAATTGAATCTAAAATAAAATTTAACGCAAGTCTCTTCCTGAAAAGAAAGCCAAAGGAATATTTTTCTCTTTATACAGGATCAACACATTTCCATTTACAGAATAACTGCTGGCATTAGTCAGAGCATCTAAGTATGCTCTATCTATTTGCATGTCTTTACAAGCCATCATGGTTGAACCCATTTTGCTAAAGCCGATGCCATTTTCTGCCTTTAATTCAAAGGTTCCAAAAAAACTATTACAGCCAGTATTCCCATTCACTTGTGTGCCTTTTAAAATCATATGTGCTTCTCTAGTAGCTAATGGATCCTTTGCTACAGGTACCCCATTTAATTCAACCAAACGCCAATATTTAGGAGTCAATGACAAAGATGTATTTTTTCCTGTTTGCGCAGTTTTGCAAGCAGAAAAACCAATTAGTCCAATGCAAATCATCCAAATAAAATGTTTCATACAATTTTTTTTAGGGATCCATTCAAATAAGATGCCTAATAAAGTTATAGGAAGATTTAATACAAGCATTTTGCTTTTTGTTCTGTTAAAAAACTACATTTGCCCCGGTTTCGGTTCCAGCATTTGGTAAAACAAGTAATGGATTAAAAGGGAATCCGGTGAAAATCTGGAACTATCCCCGTAGCTGTAAGCTCCTTTCAAATTATCCTCTCATACGCCACTGTCCCGATGTATCGGGACGGGAAGGCTTGGATAACGGAGCAAGTCAGAAGACCTGCCGCATCCATCAACAATTTTCAGCTTTCGGGTGAAAGGCATGAGATGTAATAGTCGAAAGACATTTATGTTTCCTTCTGAATTCATTTCCTGAAAGCGGCCACTTTAAAAACCTTTTCAATGAAAAGTACATTTTTATGGTTGGCTGCTACTATTTTCAGCAGTCAACTCATTGCACAAGACAGTACTAGTTTTAGACAACTGGACCAAGTAATTGTAACAGCCAATCGCTTGCAACAAAAGCAAAGCAGTACGGGTAAAATGGTTACAGTCATTAACCAAGAAACCCTGCAACGCAATGCGGGAAAAAATTTGTCAGAAATCATCAATTACCAAGCAGGTGTTTTTATCAATGGTGCTGGGAATAACTTAGGCACTAATCCAGACGTTTATTTGCGCGGATCCGGTTTGGGCAATACGTTGATCTTGCTAGACGGCGTTCCCATGAATGACCCATCTCAGATTAACAACACTTTTGACCTAAACATGATTTCATTGGGAATGGTGGAAAGGGTAGAAATTTTAAAAGGAGCACAAAGTACCCTTTGGGGTAGCGATGCTGTTGCTGGGGTTATCAATATTATTACCAAAAAAGCTGGCAAAAACAATCAGCACATCAGCAGTTTGTTGAGTTATGGTAGTTTTCAAACCTTTAGAGGAAATCTAGCCATCAATGGTGCGGTTGGTAAATTTAGCTATCGCGCAGCATATGATTTTACCAACTCAAAAGGATTTTCTACTGCTTATGATAGTACGGGTAAAAAGAATTTTGATAAGGATAATTTTAAACAAAACAATTACCAAATTGCTCTTGGTTATCAGTTTAATCAACAATGGTCCCTGAATACTTCACACCAATTTCTAAAATACAAAGGTGGTACTGATGCAGGTGCTTTTCAGGACGATGCTGATAACGTTTTTGAGAACAAAAATAATGTACAGCATATAGGCCTAAACTATTCGGGTAAGTCTTTGCAATGGCACTTGTCTCAAACCTTTTTAAAAGCCGGCAGAATTTATACAGACGATAGTGCTTCTGTTGGTGGATTTGCCAAATATGCTCGAGGAGAATACAATGGAAATACATCCATCACAGAAACCTATGGTAATATTAACCTCAGCAAAAAATTAATACTCATCTCTGGTTTGCAATACATGCACCAACAAACCAGTCAGAGCTATTTAAGTATTAGTTCTTTTGGTCCCTATACAACTGCTTTGGGCGATTCTGCCAAAGCCAATAACCTGTCTTGGTATAATTCCATACTCCTAAAAGAATTGGGTGCTTTTGATTTAGAAGCGGGCTTTAGAATTAACCAACATAATATCTATGGCAATAATAGCACTTATACCATTAATCCTTCTTTTAGGATTAACCCATCTTTCAAATTATTTGTCAATATTTCTTCTGCTTATAAAATTCCATCCTTGTACCAATTGTATAGTGAATATGGCAACAAAGGCTTGAGTCCAGAAAAAAGTACCAACTATGAATTGGGTATTGCTTTCTTAGACAAAAAGGGTAGGAGCAGTATCCGCTTGGCTGGATTTAAAAGAGATATTCAAGACCTGATTGTTTTTTATACTAACCCAATCAACTTTGCCAGTCAATACATTAATCGTGATCAACAACACGATTTTGGTTTTGAGCTAGAAACCCATTTTAAATTCAGTAGCAAAACTGATTGGGTATTTAATGCTACTTATGTAGACGGTGAAGGTGAGAACAAAGGCGTGAAAACCAAGAATCTCTATCGCAGACCCAATTTTGTATTAAACACCGTACTTACCTATCAGCCCAATGCAAAACTAACCCTAATGCCATCGCTCCGCTATATTGGCAGAAGGCTAAAAGGTATGTATGACGCTGGTCCTACAGAAATGCCCGCTTATACTACCTTTGATCTTTACGTAGGATGGGGCTTAACAAAACGCAGCAAGTGCTTTATAGACTTACGCAATTTGACCAATCAGGAATATTTTGACGTAGTGGGATATAATAGCAAACGCTTTAACCTGATGGCCGGTTTAACCATTGGATTATAATAGTAATTTTTCTAAATAAAAATGCGGACAGTTGGCGGTCCGCATTTTTTATGTCACTATTTTAAAGTTGAAAGCATTGCTAACCTTTATTGGTCTTTTGGAACAGGCGGTGGTGCATCTGGCAACATGGCTTTCCATACTTCCTTGCCTTTGCGTTTAATAAACTCTTCTTTGATGTCTTTTCTGAGTTGCTCGTTTTCAAATAAATCAACCATGGTGGTGCCTAATGATTTAGCAGCAAAGAGCATACCCTTGTGTCCAATACTCATGCCCCCGCAAGCAACCACCACCCATGAATGCCAAGGGGCTTCAAATGGGGCGGTAGTAGCCAATAAAGTTATTTCTGGAACAATATAACTAACGTCTCCAACATCGGTGCTTCCGCCAGGAGGCGTTTCTTTAGTTTGCTCCATGGGTTTGATGCTGCCATTGATTCCCTTGGCTTCCATACCGTATTCTTTCATGATGGTACCCGCAAAATCCAATTCTTCCTTGGTATAGCTAATGGGCCCTACTAAGTTCATATTGTTCTGTAAGGTTTTGGCACCGGTTTCATTAAGCAATAATTCATAAAGACCGCTATTTAGTTTTACTTCATATTGTACACCAGCCATGAGTGCCGCACCCTTGGCAATATCCATCATCCTTTCAGATACTTCGGCCACGCCACTTCTTTTACTATCTCTGATCCACAACCATACGGCTGCTTCATCAGGTATCACATTGGGAACCTTTCCAGCCTTGGTATACACATAGTGCATGCGCACGCTGGGTTTCACGTGTTCACGCAAACTATTCACGCCATGCGCAAATAATTCAGCGGCGTCTAAAGCGCTTCTACCATTCCAAGGATCAGCTGCCGCGTGTGCAGACTTGCCTTTAAAACTGATACTATAATCCGTAACAGCTTGTGAACTCTGCATATTAGCTTTGTTTTCAAAATCAGGATGCCAGTCAAGACAAACGTCTAAGTCATTGAATAAACCATCCCTTGCCATATACACTTTGCCAGCAAGGTCTTCCTCTGCAGGTGTGCCATAAAAACGAATGGTACCTTTTAATTTGCCTGCTGCCATGAGTTCTTTAATGGCCACTGCTGCGCCCAAACTTCCTGCCCCAAACATATTGTGTCCACAACCATGTCCGGCCTCGCTCTCTTTCAAAGCTGCTTTGGTGGGCTGTGCTTTTTGCGATAGACCAGGCAGGGCATCAAATTCACCAAGAATACCAATAATGGGTTTGCCGCTTCCATATTCCGCAATAAAAGCTGTTGGAATTTTGGCTACCCCGCGCGATACTTTAAAACCCTGTGCTTCTGCATAGTCTGCCAAGACTTTGGCGGATTTGTTTTCACGCATGGCAATTTCAGCAAAAATCCAAACCTGATTGCTTAGGTTGATCAACTCTTGTTGGTGTTTTTCAACGGAATTAAGCACTGTTTTTTTGTTGGGAGAAATATTGGGTTGTTGGGCAAAACTGTGTAGAACAATAGTAGCCATTAATAAGAGTAGGCAGGTGCGCATAAAACTAGTTTGAGTCATTGAATAGATTAACAATATACGCAAAGGATTTAAAATGCTTTGGCTCAAAAAGCAATTCTTTAACCGTTTGCAAACATTTACAGTTACATACAAATGTTTAAATACCGACTAAACGCTTTGGGTCTTTTCATATTTGTTCTGTCATCACCGGGAAACCGGTATTCAAAACAATAAAATGAAAGGCGATGTACGCAATGAAAAACAAAGTGCAATTGATCGGCAATCTTGGTCAAGCACCAGAAGTAAAAACAACAGAGACAGGAAAGAAGCTGGCCCAGTTTTCTGTGGCAACTAATGAGAGTTACCAGAATGCACAGGGAGAAAAAGTAACCGAAACCCAATGGCACCAAGTAGTAGCCTGGGGCAAACTGGCTGAAATTGTAGAAAAGTACCTGGTAAAAGGTAAGGAAGTAGCCATTGAAGGAAAACTGGTCAACCGTAATTACACAGACAAACAAGGCGTCAAACACTATGTAACAGAAGTGGTGGCTTCAGACCTCTTGATGTTGGGGCCTAATAAAACCGCACAAGTAGAATAAGTTGAAGTAGGATTGGTCTTGATGGGCATGCTTCTTCAAGATCAATCCTATTTATTTCATACATCCTATGCGGAAAATAGCTAACTAAAACAGATTGCTAAAAGACAGCAGTAGCAACTGGTTTAGGGTAATGGCATCTATCTCTTTATCTAGTACCACTAATAGTTCTGGACTGTCTTTTCCTTCAACAACGGCCACCAGTTTTTCTTTGAGATAAATTTCTCTGATGGATTCTGGGGATCCTCTTAAGCCACTATAAGCAATTTTAAAGGATTGACCTTTGAAGATTCCTTCTAGTTCCAAATCATAATGCTGCACTTTTTCCCTAGCTATTTTTTCTAAAGTAACTATACTACTATCAGCAGCTATATATAACTGGTGCAGGTATGTTTTTTTCTTTCCATCTAAAATATTGCCCTTAATCTTAAACTGCGCTATAGTGTCTTGATCTTGTAAGAATACGTGTGAAGTGCCGCTCAAGAAATTAAAGGGTAATCCGGTTTTTTTATTAAAGGGGATGCCTTTTCCATAGGGGTCGCTCTCCACATTTACTACGCACTGTAATAAGTAGTTTTTGTCGGCCAAAATATCTCGGCTCTCTTCTCTTAGGAAAAGGGGCTCCCAAATATTATCTGCAATAATTTGGGTCATCAACCTATTGGGAATTGGGGTAGTTTTTTTACCTCTTAAGACAATGTTTTCATACAAGGGTTCTTGGTAACGTAAATATTGAACCGCGCCCTTCCACAAATATTGGATAAACCCTTTTTGGGTGCTGAAATTGAGCCTGGGTTGTTGAGGAATAAAGGGTTGAATAAAATTATCATTCACAATAGCTGGTACAGAATTCATTTGTAGTATTTCCGTTTCATTATTTCTATCTAACAATACGGATAATCCGGCTTCCAATAATTTCCCAAAACTTTTAGGTGTAATCAAATAGTCAGGATGATTAAAACCTAGTATGACAGGTTGTTTGTTTTTGGAGAGTACCATACAAACCTGTTTGTCAATCAACAATTCCCCCGTTGCAGCCTTTAATTTGGCAATCATTTGAATAAGTGCAAGATTCTGTTTTTGTAATAATTGCTGTATGAATAAACTGTCTAGGTCTGGAAATTGTCTTATGCTATTCAAAGGCAGTTCTGCAATTTCTAAACTAAACTCGGTTTTGGCATTTTGACTAGCATTGGTATTTAACAATTGTTGCTTTTCTGCTGTTTTGATTTTCTCATTGGTAACAGAATTGCCAATGGCCAAATTAACATGCTCACTCAAGGAGTTGTCCTGGTATAATCGTTTATTGATTTTTAATTCTGGGGATGCTGTCATAGGAATTTGTAAAAATTTCCTACTCAAGGAATCTAGGGTTTTGGTGAGTTGTTGACTTATTTCAGGAAATTCCAAGTAATTCAAGGTTCTACCCGAATAATTAAAATAGTCTACTGATTTGAATATGATGCCGCTTTGTGCTTGACTGCTAAAACCCGTAATCAACATCAGGAACAGGTGGAGTAATTTTTGCTTCATGATAGATTTTTATGCTTGCAGGTTTACTACATCAAATTTTATGCTAATTTGAAGATAGAAAGAAAATTTTTCTCCAAATGGCTAAAACAAACCGTATTATTTCTTCAAAAGACCCAGTTTACTTAGACGGACCCAAACCTAGGATGAATGAATTGGGGTTTGCTTGGGAAATATTCAAACAGTTTATCCATGGTTTTAGAACCATGCACTTTGTAGGACCCTGTATTACCGTATTTGGTTCGGCAAGGTTTGATGAAACACACAAATACTATATTGCTTCTAGGGAATTTGGTAAAAGAATTGCGGCCATGGGTATGACCACCCTTACTGGGGGAGGGCCAGGTGTTATGGAAGCGGCCAATAGGGGGGCTTTTGAAAACGGGGGGCAATCTGTGGGTTGCAATATTGAACTGCCTTTTGAACAGCACCCAAATCCTTATGTGCATCATTCCTTAACCTTGAACTACTTTTTTATTAGAAAAGTAATCTTGGTTAAATATTCCTATGCTTTTATTATAATGCCCGGGGGATTTGGAACCATGGATGAATTTTTTGAAACCCTAACCTTGGTACAAACCAAGACCATCAATGACTTTCCTATTGTACTTTATGGGAAGGAATATTTTCAACCCCTGATGGATTATATTCAATTTATGGCCAAAGAAGGCACCATCTCAACGGAAGACATGAAATTGGTTTTATTAACGGACGATATGGATCAAGCCATGACCCATATTCAAACCTATGTTCAAAGCAATTATGAGGTTAAAAAAAGAAGAAGGCTTTGGTGGTTATTTGAAAAGCGATAAAAAAGCTAACAGGTTTTTTTAAGCGAATAAGTAACTTTATAGTTATTACCAGACCCTAACCTGAACCGTTTAATACCATCAAATGAAACTAGCAGCAAAGAATATCTTCATCAAAACATTGAAATATTCAGGGATTGGTTTGGGATCAATTGTTGCCATTCTATTTCTGGCGCCCTATTTATTTCCGGATTCCATTTCCAATACCATTAAAGACTTAGCCAAAAGAAGTGTGAAAGGAGAACTGGAATTTTCTAAGGCACGCTTTTCTTTTTTCAGTCATTTTCCGGCACTAACGCTCAATCTCCATGATTTTGTGTTAAAAGGCTCAGCTCCTTTTCAAAAAGATACATTGATTGCAGCCAATCAATTATCACTTGGGGTAGATCTAAGGTCTTTATTTGGCTCGCCAATCAAAATCAATCAAATTTTCATCAGCAAGGGTTTTATCAATATTGAAGTAAATGCCAAGGGAGAAGCTAATTATAATGTATATGCACCAGATACTACTGCCGCAAAAAATGTAAAAGATTCCAGCGCTGCTTCTCTGAAAATTGAACGAATAGTAGTAGAGAAGACCCATTTTGTCTATGACGATCTTTCTTTGCCCATGCACGTGGATGCAGGTGGATTTGACTATGAAGGTAAGGGCGATTTTAGCAAGTCTATTTTTGACCTTACCTCAAAACTGAAAGTAAGTGCCATTGATTTTAATTATGACAAACAGAATTATTTTGTATCTAAAACCGTATCGGCCAAGCTAGTTACTAAAATCAACACCAACTCACTGGAATTCTTGTTTGAAAAAAATGACCTCTTCATCAATCAACTGCCTTTAGATTTCAAGGGAAGGTTTGCCTTCTTGAAAAATGGGTATGATCTGGACTTTAAAGTGAATAGTAATGAAACTGCTTTGCGTAATTTAATTACGGCTTTTCCTCCTGAGTTTCTGAAATGGATGGAAAAAACAGAAATTAAAGGTTCGGTGAACTTTAAAGCAGCTTTAACTGGACAGTATATTGCAGAGACCAAAACCATGCCTGGTTTCAGTATGAGCCTAAACATTCGTGACGGATATATTGCTAATAATAAAACACCAGAACCCCTAAAGAACTTATTTCTAAATTTTGAAACAAGGGTGCCTGGGTTTAATATGGATAGTCTCTATGTAAACGTTGACTCCATTTATGGAAATGTAGGTAAGGATTATCTCAGTGCTATTTGCTTGTTAAAGGGGTTGAACAAGCCAGAAGTACACGCCAAGCTAAATGGAGAAATGGATTTAGAAAAATGGCAATCAGCTGTTGGCTTACCTGGTTTAGAATTTAAGGGACATGTTTCTGTACATGGCAAAGCCGATGGATTGTTTGTCCGTTCACAGAATCCAAAAAAATTAAGACCCGATACCATTATCAGTTCCATTCCAGTATTTAATTTGAATGCCAGTTTAAAAGATGGCTACTTCAAATACACAGCATTACCCAAGGCGGTTGAAAAAGTCTCTTTTGATTTGGTGGCCAACTGCCCTACAAGCGATTATCACAAAGCCAGTTTGAGTATTAACAATATGAATGCCTTAATGCTCAGTAATTACCTAAAAGGATATTTGCAAATCAGTGGTGCGGAAGATTTTCCCATGGAAGCCAATTTTCAAGGACTATTGAATCTAGCAGATATTAAATCATTCTATCCCATAGACAGCCTTACCTTAAAAGGAAAAATGGTTATGGATATCAAGACCAAGGGTAAGTACAATTCAGCCAAAAATTTGTTCCCAGTTACGGATGCACATTTTACCATGAATGATGGATTTATTCAATCTAAGTACTACCCGCATCCAATTGAGAAAATAAATGTAGACGCTAGTTTAATTTGTAAAGGGCCTTCTACCAAAGACGTTAATTTTTCCATTAAGCCCATTGGATTCCAATTTGAGGGACAACCCTTTTCATTGAGTGCCAGTATGAAAAACTTCAACAATGTGCAGTACCAGGTATTGTCTAAGGGAACGGTGGATATTGGCAAAGTCTATCAGGTTTTTTCCAGAAAGGGAATTGACGTAACAGGTCTAGTCATTGCCGATGTAAATCTAGCAGGATTGCAAAGCGATGCCACAGCTGGTTTATATGAAAGACTTAGTAACAGTGGAACCCTGCAAGTAAAAAATATTTCTGTTAGTACTGATTATTATCCACACCCATTCCATATCAGTAATGGAATCATGCGTTTTAAACAGGATAAAATCTGGTTGGAAAATTTTAATGGTAATTATCAAGGGTCAGACTTTAAGCTAGCTGGTTATATGGCTAATATGATTAATTATGCCATGAAGGATGAGGCTTTGCAAGGTCAGTTCAATTTGAATAGCAGGCGTTTAATTGCAGATGATTTTATGGCTTTTGCGGGTGAAACAACTACCGCTTCAAGTACAGGCGTTGTGTTAGTTCCTGCCAACTTGGATTTTGTCTTTAAAGCTTCAGTGAATACCGTTACCTATAATGGTATGGATTTAAAAAATGCTGTAGGGGAAATGAGCCTTAAAAAAGGTTTGTTGGCACTAAAAAAAACCGGTTTTACACTCATAGATGCACCAGTAGTTCTAGACGCTAGTTATCAAGCACTCAACCCCAATCGCGCAGCATTTTCAGCGCATTTTGTAGCCAAGGAGTTCAGTATTTCAAAAGCCTATAAAGAAATCAAACTCTTTCATGATATGGCTTCTGCTGCTGCTAGTGCTGATGGAATAGTGTCACTGGATTATTCCTTAAAAGGCAAGTTGAATGAGACTATGTATCCTATCTATCCCTCCTTGGAAGGCGGTGGGGTGCTTTCTGTAAAAGCGGTAAAAATGAAGGGTTTTAAGCTCTTTAGTGCCGCTGGAAAAGCAACTGGTAAAGACAGTTTAACTGGTAATGCAGACCTCACTAAAGTAGATGTGAAAACCACTATCAAAAACAATATTATCACCTTAGAACAAACCAAGATTAAAGTATTCCCCTTTAGATTAAGGTTAAGTGGTCAAGTGAATTTTAACGGCCAAATGAACCTGAAATTCCGTTTGGGATTACCTCCATTAGGCCTATTTGGAATTCCAATGACCATTACAGGCACACAGGAAAATCCAAAAGTAAAGACGGGCAAGGGCGATGACAGCACTAACCTTAAAGAAGTGGAAGACAAAGAAGATACTAACTAATAAGAAGAGCAGTATTTTCCTTTATAGCTCCATTCTATAGCAGAAGCTATGTATTATAGCTTTCTGTCCTGTACACCCATCAAATTGGATAAGTTATCTATTTCTAGATAGTTTCAATAATAAATGATTAATTTCCGAAAGCGTTTTTTGTTTCGGAAATTATTAAAATGTTGGGTTTCAATTTTTTATAAAAAATGTTAAAAAAAGGGAAAGAGGAAATCATTTATTTGCTCAATAAATGCATTGAGAAATTCCAACTGGAAACCGGGAAGGATATTGTACAAAATACCAACAGGAAAAATTATGAAGGTCTTGCAATTACCCTAAGTGAGATCAGTAATCAACTCCCTTTTACTTCTCTACAACTAGGCCACCAATCCTATGAAGCAGATAGTAATAATGAAAATACCAGCTATCCCTTTCGTAAATACGATATTACAGGAGGACAAATAAAAGACTCATTGTTAGGTTTGGTGGCTTCTCCAAGGCCCTTTTTAATAGATACCTGTTATATATATGTCTATGGTATGGGAAGACAGTCTTTTGAGCTGAGCCTACCAGATGATTTTTTGGTGCAAAAAGTACTGTCTGATTCAAGTGCAAAAGACAGCCTTTCTCTTTTGCAAGAGAATCAACAACTCAAAATGAAACTTTCTGATTGGGAGTTCAAATCTAGCCAACATCATTATCCCTTATTATTACGGATTAAACAATGGAAATTTTTTAGTGCGATTAGTTTGATTGTATTGATACTGATTGGTTACTATTTTTATTTAGAGTATCAACAAAATGATGGTGAATGGAAAGAACTAAAAAAAGATTTTAACCTATTGCCCTATACTGTTACTGATGCTGAGCGATCTAAATTGGAAGGCATTTGGCTATGCTATACAGGGTCTCCACAAGCTCGAATTTCAGATAGTTCTCGATACCATAAAGTAGTGGCAAATTTGATTGAGATCAAATATAAAAACGGGTACTTTGTATTTGATAGATATGGTGCAAGTTTTAATCATATTGGCTATATCCAATTTGAATCGCCAGATATTTTGTCCATCTATTCTAGAATCAAAAATGATAAAGGAGACGTTGAATCTCCTAGACATAGCCTCATGTCATTAGAAAGTCGTGAAGGCTATTTAACAGCCATTTCTGCTTCTTGGAATTTTGATGTAGGAAATAGAAATAGAATTATTGGCATTAGAGAAGTGTATAAAAAATTAGGTCAAGGAGGACGAATAGAAGAAGTAATCAACTCCGTTGAGAATGCAAGTTGTCAATGCAAAATCATTAAATGGATCAAAGAAGACAAAACTGTGGGAACCTATTATTTGAAAAACATGTTATTAGATGAAATGAAGGACGCAGAATTGTTGAAATTAATCAATGAAAAAAGTATTCTATTGAAAGATCCGGATGAATTTCTTTTAATAGATAAGCATTAAATCAATTGATTAGAAACTGATTGATTTTTATTCATTGGTAGTTACCACACGCTTGCCCATAGGAAAAGTATAACCCAAGGTCAAAATCAATTCGTAGGTTCCAAATGCCTGTTTAGCCCTGCCTTGATAGACTTTTAAGTTGCTATAACGCGCGTAATCAATTTTATTGGTAAACTCTAAGAATACGTGTTTGTAAAAAGTAGACCTAAGACCTGCTTCTACGCCTATATTCCATCCGCCCAACTGAAAACCGTCTTCATTGGGTTTGCCAAACAAACTATTTTCTACGTGAGGAATCACTGGCCCAATACCAACCCTTCCCAAGAAGTC
This sequence comes from Bacteroidota bacterium, assembly GCA_947460595.1. Taxonomy (GTDB): domain Bacteria; phylum Bacteroidota; class Bacteroidia; order Chitinophagales; family Chitinophagaceae; genus Sediminibacterium. The sequence goes on from CANHGS010000006.1 coordinate 30,915, forward strand.
TAATTTAAATTTGCCAGACTTGCTTTCTGCCCAGTTCCAACGTTTGACTATATTGAAGAGTAAAAAGTTGGCGCCATTGTTCAAGTAATAATAAAAACCATTTGACTTTGAAAAGTTGACGGAGGTATCAACCTGTCTTCCACCCAAGGTTCCTACTACACGGGCTTGTTGACCATCTGTGATAATATGTTTGGTATGGTCAAAATTGATTTCAAAAGCCAATCCCTTCTTTTTGTTGAAAAAAAAGCCAATTCGATAATTGTATTGGGGAATACTAAGGGCTTTGTTAAATATGCCATCATCCCAACCTGGGTTATCATTTGATTTGATCCCTTTTAATTGGTAGTCATTTTTCAAGCTGGGCTGACTCACTTTTACATTGGAATTGGTATACCATTCCTTATTATAACCCCAAGAAAAATAGAATTCACCCTTTCGTTCCTTTTTTGTTTGAGCCAGTAAAAACAGGGGCATCGATGTCAATACCAAGAACAGGATTTTACCAAAAATTTTCATAACCACTCATTTTCAGCCACAAAGGTACAAAGCGAGCTCTGCTATTCCATGAAATACTAGTCTAAAATGGGGCTTAGCCACCTTTCAGCCGTTGGTAAGTCCATATTTTTACGCTTGGCATAGTCTTCTAACTGGTCTTTTTGAATCTTGCCAATCCCAAAATACTGACTCTGCGGGTTGGCAAAATACCAACCACAAACAGAAGAGGCTGGGTACATGGCCAAGGATTCTGTTAGTTGAATGCCAATGGTCTCGGTTGCTTGCAACAGGTGGAATAATTTGTATTTCTCGGTATGATCCGGACAAGCTGGGTAGCCTGGTGCAGGTCTAATACCCAAGTATTGTTCTTTGATCAATTCTTCATTGGTCAAATGTTCTTCGGTAGCATAACCCCAAAATTCCTTACGCACTTTTAAGTGTAGGTATTCTGCAAAAGCTTCTGCTAATCTATCGGCCAATGCCTGCAAAATGATTTTGTTATAGTCATCAAGGGCCGTTTCAAAAGCCTTAATATGCGATTCAATACCATGTATGGTTACTGCAAATGCACCAATATGGTCTTTTTTATTGGCGCTTACTGGCGCAATAAAATCTGCCAAAGAAAGATTGGGTTGGTCAGCTGCTTTTTGAATTTGCTGACGCAAGAAATTCAGTTCCACTGATTCAGCTGCTTGCACAGTTACGTCGTCTTCATGAGCCGATGCTTCCCAGAATCCAATACTACCCTTGGCTTGCAACCATTTTTCAGCAATGATTTTGTCCAACATGGCATTGGCGTCTTTGTACAACTTAGTTGCTTCAGCACCAACTACACTATCGGTTAGAATGGCAGGGAAATTGCCGTGCATTTCCCAAGCAATAAAGAAAGGTTTCCAATCTATATAAGGGCGGAGCTCATTAATATCAACGGTTTCAAAAATCTTGGTGCCTGTAAAGCTAGGAGCAACGGGTTCAAAATTATTCCAATCAATAGCCGTCTTTTTCTTTTTGGCTTCTGAATAAGGTAAATAGTTCTTAGTAGTTTTCTTGTTGTCAAATGCCGTTTTTAATTCGGCATATTCCTTTTGTAAACCTGCTAAGAAATCTATTTTCTGTTCTTTATTCAATAAAGAGCCAGCCACTGTTACACTACGCGATGCATCCAATACATGCACAACACCGTTGCCAAATTCAGGAGCAATTTTTACGGCGGTATGCATTCTAGAAGTAGTAGCGCCACCAATTAATAGGGGCTGAGTCATACCACGGCGTTTCATTTCTTTGGCAATATGCACCATCTCATCTAGTGATGGAGTAATCAAACCACTTAGTCCAATAATATCTGCTTTTTCCCTTTGAGCCGCTTCCAGAATTTTATCAGCCGGAACCATTACACCAAGGTCAACAATATCATAGCCATTACAACCCAATACCACACCTACTATATTCTTTCCAATATCATGCACGTCTCCTTTTACAGTTGCCAACAAAATTTTTGCAGCACCTGCACTTTCTTCATTCAAAGTACCTGCCGCCAAATGGGCTAGTTTGCGTTCTTCTTTTTCGGCTTCAATAAAAGGTGTCAAAACAGCCACGCTTTTCTTCATCACACGAGCACTTTTAACTACCTGTGGCAAGAACATTTTACCCGCACCAAATAAATCACCCACCACATTCATGCCCGCCATCAATGGGCCTTCAATCACGTCTAAGGGTTTGGGATATTTTTGCCTAGCTTCTTCTGTATCAGCATCAATATAATCTGTGATACCGTTTACAAGAGAATGTTTCAGCCTTTCTTCTACACTGTTATTGCGCCATTTTTCATCCTTCACTTCTACCTTGCCCTTAGCCTTTACGGTTTCTGCGTGGATAATGAGTTTTTCAGTAGCTTCATTATTGTCATTGTTCCTATTCAGGATTACGTCTTCACACAAGTCACGCAAAGTGGGTTCAATCTCATCATATACCACCAACTGGCCCGCATTCACAATACCCATGTCCATGCCCGATTTAATAGCGTGGAACAAGAATACACTATGAATAGCTTCACGTACGTGGTCATTACCTCTAAAAGAAAATGAAACGTTTGAAACACCACCACTTACTTTGGTCAGTGGCATCAATTGTTTGATTTCTTTGGTGGCTTCAATAAAATCTACCGCATAATTATTATGTTCCTCAATACCCGTTGCAATGGCAAAAATATTGGGGTCAAAGATGATGTCTTGTGGATCAAAACCAACCTGCTCTGTTAGAATTTTATAAGCCCTATGGCAAATACTTACTTTTCTCTCCTTGGTATCGGCTTGGCCAATTTCATCAAAAGCCATGACAATTACCGCGGCGCCAAAAGCCTTACAGATAAACGCCTGTTCTATGAATTTGGCTTCACCCTCTTTCATAGAAATACTATTCACAATACACTTGCCCTGTACGCATTTTAACCCTGCTTCAATGATCTCAAACTTAGAGCTGTCAATCATAATAGGAATCCGGGCAATATCAGGTTCTGATTGTACCAAGTTCAAGAAAGTAGTCATGGCTTGAACGCCTTCTAACAAAGCATCGTCCATGTTCACGTCTAGTATTTGTGCGCCACTTTCTACTTGTTGGCGCGCCACAGAAAGCGCTTCTTCGTATTTGTTTTCCTTGATCAGGCGCGCAAATTTTTTAGAACCTGTTACGTTGGTTCTTTCTCCAACGTTCACAAAATTGTTCTCAGGTCTAATGACCAAGGGTTCTAATCCAGATAAGCGTAGGTATGGTTTGATGCTGAGCATAGTTCTTTTTTAAAGTGCAGTTTCTAGTGCAGGTATAGCCCTTGGTTTGAGGTGCTGTACATTTTGTGCAATATGTTTAATATGATCTGGTGTGGTACCGCAGCATCCACCAACAATGTTTACAAATCCTTGTTGGGCCCATTCTTCAATAAAGTGAGCGGTTTCATGGGGCTGTTCATCGTATTCACCCATGGCATTGGGTAATCCCGCATTAGGATAAGCCGATACATGACAGGCTGCAATGCTGCTTAATTCTTCAATATGGCTGCGCATTTCGGCAGCACCTAATGCACAATTCAAACCTACACTAAGTGGGTTGGCGTGCATCACAGAAGTATAAAATGCTTCCAAGGTTTGACCACTCAAGGTTCTGCCAGAAGCATCGGTGATGGTGCCACTGATCATTACTGGTAATTCTGGAACGCCCTTGTCTCTGAAATATTTCTTAACCGCAAAAATGGCGCCCTTGGCATTGAGGGTATCAAAAATGGTTTCAATTAAAATGATGTCAACACCACCGTCAACCAAACCAGAAATTTGTTGGTAATAAGCAGCTACTACTTCATCAAAAGTAACAGCACGATATCCAGGATTGTTTACATCTGGAGACAAACTCAAAGTCTTGTTCAAAGGACCTATCGCGCCAGCTACAAATCTTGGTTTGGCAGGATTGAGTGCCGTGTATTTATCTGCCGCTTTTCTAGCACAATTTGCAGCTGCAACATTTAATTCATAAGCCAAGGACTGCATGTCATAATCCGCCATGGCAATCACGGTGCTGCTAAAAGTATTGGTTTCAATAATATCAGCTCCAGCTTCTAGGTATAATTCGTGAATCCCAATGATAATCTGGGGTTGGGTAATACAAAGTAGGTCATTATTGCCCTTGACGTCTGTATGCCAGTCTTTAAATCGCTCTCCGCGATAGTCGGCTTCTTCCAATTTGTGCCGCTGAATCATGGTTCCCATGGCCCCGTCAATGACCAATATTCTCTCCGCCAATGCTTGTTTTATCTGCATACCAATGGTTTGTTCCTAGTGCTTTGCACCGGAAAGTGAATAGAACCGAACCATAAAACGCAAGGAGAGAATGCTGTAGAGCTCTTCAAGACGTTTATTAGTTCGTTTGTCCCCACGTATGGGGATTGCAGGCCGAACAATAAACAAATCCGCCTGCTATTGTGCAAAAATAGCAGGCGGAGCTTGATTTTCCAAGAATATCGCGTTTGAAGCCGGGTATTGGCAGCAGTTTGTGCTAGTTATGATACAATAATGGCTTTTTTTGGCACTACGTCACACTAAAATCCAGTTCAAATACCTTTCACGATCACGGGTTGACTATTTTTTAAACTGGAATTTGTTTTTTAAAGGGTACAACAAACACCGGCAAATGCAATGGGTAAGTGACCCCTGAAAAAAATAAAACAGGGGTTATTTTACGTATTGTTGAATAGGCAGTCTATTGGCAATACTTCTGGCAAGGGTCATTTCATCTGCGTATTCTAGTTCTCCGCCAAAAGCAATTCCTCTAGCTATAGTGGTAATCCTGCAGGAAAATTGTTCCAGTTTTTTTTGAATATAATAAATGGTGGTATCTCCTTGAATATTGGGACTCAGTGCAAATACCAATTCTTCTATACCCTCATTTTTTATCCGCTGAATCAAGGGCTCAATATTTAATTGGTCCGGGCCAATGCCGTCTAATGGAGATATGATTCCATCCAAGACATGATAGGTTCCATTGAATTGTTGGGTGCTTTCAATGGCAATGACGTCACGAATATTCTCTACTACACAGATCATGCGTTGGTTACGTTGAGAATTGGAACAGATGGAACAGATATTACCATCGCTTACATTAAAACAGCGTTGGCAAAAACGAATATCCCTGCGCATTTTGGCAATGGTTTCTCCAAAAAACTGAACTTCATTCACGTCTTGTTTCATCAAGTGCAAGACCAGTCTCAGGGCTGTTTTTTTACCAATACCTGGGAGTTTGGAAAATTGCAAAACTGCGTTTTCAAGAAGAGCGGAAGGGAGTTGCATTTGGTAAAGATAAGCAGCCCCTCGGCTTCTGATTCAATCTAACGGCTTTTTTTAGTGAGAATGCATTTCTAAAGGCTTATCACCTTTCTTGAATACCCATTCGCTGTTTAAAAGATATGCCCCAGAAACAGCAATGGCCATGCCATTTTTTAAACCTGAAAGAATTTCAATATGGTCATCATTTTCAAGTCCTGTTGTGACCATCACGGGCTGGAACTTGGTGGCCGAGATGGCTACCCAAACCATGGCTCCATGGGCATCTCTGATTACGGCATTGGTGGGTAGGGTTAAACTTTTTTTCGCAGGCGATTTTAAAACAACATAGGCCGCCATACCTGGTTTTAGCAAATGATCTTTGTTGGGAATGCTTATCCTTAATAAATTGATTCTAGTGTCTGGATTAATTTCTGGATTAACAAATGCAATGGTTCCTTTTAGTTCCAATCCTGCAAGGTCTGGAAACCTTGTTATAGCAACACTATTGCTATTGATACTAGATAGTTGAGAAGTGTAGGCTTGGGCTTCTACCCAAACTTGGTCAAGATCAGAAATCTTGACTAAGGATGACCCCTCCATTAAATAGTCTCCCTCTTTAAAATTCAACTGGGTAGTATAGCCACTAACACTGCTGTAAAAAACGGTAATTGCACTAGCTTTCTTATTAGCAACCATTTCTGCAATCTGTTTTTCAGACATGCCCCAGAGTAATAATTTGTGTTTGGCTGCTTGGAGTAATTGTTGAAAATTAATCAAGGGCTCAATGGCAAACGCGCTTTGTTTGTTTAGTAAAAGCAAATATTCTTGTTTGGCATTGTTTAATTCCTCACTATATAATTCAAATACAGGATCTCCTTTTTTAATATAGTCTCCCAGATTTTTAAAATACAATTTCTCCATTCTGCCATTCACCCTTGCACTAATGGTATTGGCATGCATTTGGTCAAAATTCACTGTTCCAGTTAACACCAACTCGTCACCAATACGACCATTTTGAATGCTATCTATTTGAATATTGCCCAGTTTAATCTGTTGTTCGCTGAGTTCTAAATAACCACCAGCTTCACTGGTTTGCTTTTTCACCTTGGTCAATTCCATTTTGCAAATGGGACATTTACCAGGCTGATCACTCACTACCTGCGGATCCATAGAACAGGTATAATAATAACCAGTCTCAGTGATGGGTTGTTCTTTTTCTAGTTCTTTACAGGAGCAGAACAACAGAAGGAATAGGCCAAATATTATTTGTTTCATACTTATTGCTTGGTGTTGATAAAGCTTTCACTATCCATCAAGTATTGCGCATTAGTGGCAACACTATCTGTTTCTTTTAATCCGGTTTTTATTTGAATTAGGTTGCCGTGTTGCATGCCCGTTTGCACTTTCCATGCCCTAAATCCGGCAGCCTCTTTCTTAAAAACCATTTTATCCATACCCAAAGACAAAACGGCGTCTTTTGGCAGCCAATGGGCATTGCCAGTAGCAACATGAATCTTTGCCGTTACTTGTGATCCAATGGGTATTTTCAATGACTGGTTGTTGAAAAAGACCCTGACGGTTTGGGTCTTGCTGTCTTTTCTAAAAAAAAGTTCTATAAAATCAATCCTTGCTTGAAAATGTTTATCAGGTGCCGTTTCAGGAAAGATTTCTACCAAATTTCCTTTTTTCACCAAAGACACTTGATCCGCATACAAATTCAAAATGGCCCAAGCCCTGTCAGGATTCAATACTTGAAATACGGTCCTTTCTTTTTGAACATACATGCCCTCTTTTAAAGACAATTCTTCAGTAAGTTGAGAAAGGTCTTTCATGGCTCCCGGTTCTTTTTTCATTTCAGAACCATTTCCAGCTTCATGAATATGACCACTATAATTACTGTATATGGTAATAGTGGCTTTTGGATTTTGGGTACTGATTAATTCTTGCAAAGCGCGTTCATCCAAACCTAATAAAATTAACTTGCTCTTTGCCGCTGATATGAATGAAGAATTAGTAGGGTCGTTTTTCAACAAGAACAGTAAGTTTTGTTCTGCGGTCATCATCTCTGGACTATAGATTTCCATGATTTTTTCACCCTTCTCAACGTGTTGGTATCGGAATCTAACATAGAGTCTTTCAATTCTTCCGGAAATTCTTGCCGCAATACTTCCTTCATACCTGGTATCATAAGCAATATTGCCAAGTGACTCCAGTAAGATTTCTTGGTTGCTTGTTTGATAGCTTGTAACGGGAATATTGGAAACTACAAATTGGTTGGTGGGTTTGATTAAGTCATCTAAGTTTACCTCAGCATTTGCAGCTTCCTGTTGGATTTTCACCAAGGCCATACCACATTTAGGACAATCTCCAGGATGGTCACTAAAGACAGAGTCTTGTGGCATGGGACAGTGATAGGTCATGACTTTTTCTTTAGCCTTGCTTTGTTGCTCTTTGTTGTTCAGCCATTGGCAACTTGTCAATGCTAGTATGATTCCAATAAAACCGATGAATTGTTTCATTTTTTTTCCATTAAGCGTTCTAGAGCCACTTGTGTTTTAAATACACCAGATAGTAAGTCTAGGTATTGTAACTGTGTCATATAAAGGGTTTCCCAAGCATCATACAGCATATACAATTCCTCTGTATTTTGTTCATAGGCCAACTGCATTGATTTGTAGTTATTGTTTAGGGCAGGGATAATTTCCTTTTCATACAATTGCATTTGTTTTTGCTTTAACAACCATTCGTTGCGCATACCACTGGCCATGCCACTATATTCATTGGCCAACATTTCTTTCTGACTTTGCAATGCGCTAGCCTTCCATTTTAAACTTTCTACATTGGCTTTGTTCATTTTAGAAGACCAATTGGTTAGGGGTAGTTTTAGCATACCCATTAATGTAAATTGCATGGGTATGCCACCAAATCCAAACATGTGTTCATAGCGTACGCCAAACTGTGGTTTCAAGGCCAATTTTTCCTGTTCCTGTTTTAAATAACTCAACTGAATATCTCTGTCTATGGCGCGCAGGTCACTTCGTTGTTGAAAAAATAGACTGCTATCAAAAACTACAGTTGTATAATTAGCTAATTGGTAGCTGGTATCAATCTTAAAAAAAGTTTGTGGGTTTCTGCCCATTAAGCTATTTAGTCTAATCCGTTTTTCCTCAATTTCTGATTCATACATCAACTGCATGTTTTTTAAATTGCCAATAGCCGCTTTAGCTTTGTAATAAGCACTGATTTTATCCAATCCATTTTTGTATCTGATTTCAGCATTGCTGATCATGAAGCCTAATAATTGTTGGTTCTGCTTTAACACAGCCAATTTTTTTTGAAGAATGATCCAGTCAAAATAATTGCTTTTAGCATCTTGTACCAAGTCATTCATAGTGGCATTTTTCTTTTCCTTTTCTACACTAGACATGGTGGACATATAAGCTTGGTCTGCATCCTGCTTTTTTTTATTGGGCAACATCTGTTGACCACCAATCATGTACTGCCCCATGCCATTGCTTACCGTAGGGGGCATTCCAGCCATGGCAGTCTCTGTTTTCTTCCACATATTGGGATTGTAGGGTGTCATGAAAAAGCCCGTACTAAATTCAGGGGCCATCCAGGACTTGGCTCCTTTTGAAGCCTCATCAATAGACCTGATTTCATGCTCATACATTTTAACTACTGGGTGCTTGGTTTGAATGCTATCAATAATTTGCTCCAGACCTAAGGTTTGGGCAGACAAACTGCTACTTGATACAAGTAACAGCAAGAATAGGGTTTGCTTAATGGTTTGCATGGATCAATTCAATTTTACCTTTAAGTTTTAATTCACGTTCCTTGATCATTTCAAAAACAACGGGTGTAATCAGCAATACATAGATGGTTGAACTAATCACACCTCCAATTAGTGGAATGGTAATGGGGCGCATAATATCACTGCCAACCCCAGTAGACCAAAGAATGGGAATTAAACCAAATAGCCCAACCAATACCGTCATGAGTTTGGGTCTTAATCTTTTTACAGAGCCTTCTATCACATATTGTCTAATGATATTGGCGTTTAAACTTTTTAAGTCATTACCATGTTCTGCTACCATTTTTTCCATGGCTTCATTCAAATAAATTGTCATGAGCATGGCTGTTTCAATGGCAATCCCAAAAAGTGCAATAAATCCTACAGCTACGGCCACTGAGAGATTAACATGATAAGCATAGACCATGAAAATGCCGCCCACCAATGCAAAAGGAACGGTGAGCATGGTTACCAAAGCTTCTTTTAAAGAATCATAGGTAAAGTACAAGACCAGAAAAATGATTCCAATTACAAAGGGTAGAATTAGCATCAAACTTTTCTTAGCCCTAATTTGGTTTTCCCATTGTCCACTCCATTCTAGAAAATAGCCCTTGGGGAGTTTGAGCATCATCTTGTTTAGTTTGTTCTGTGCATCTTGAACCGTACTTCCAAGATCACGTTCTCTCACATTGAATAAGACTGTTCCGCGGAGTAATGCGTTTTCTGAATTAATCATGGGTGGTCCATCAGAAAGAGCAATCTCAGCTACTGCTTCTAATGGAATGGGGCCAAAATTCATGGTGGGAACTTGAATCCGCTTAAGCGATTGTAGGTTGTTTCTAAAGTCTTGTCCATAACGGGCATTCACACTAAAGCGTTGACGACCTTCAATTGTTGTAGTCAATTTCATTCCACCCAAAGCACTTTCAATCACTGTGTTTACTTCATCAATACTCAAACCATACCTGCCTATTTCATCTCGTTTAATGCGAATGTCTATGTATCGCCCACCGGTAATGGGTTCTACATACAAGTCTTTTACGCCATCAATGCCTTCTAATTGCTGTTTAATGGTTTGTGCAAATGCATAAATGCTGTCTAGGTTTTGACCATAAACCTTTAAACCTACATCGGTTCTAATACCGGTAGAGAGCATATTGATTCTATTGATAATGGGTTGGGTCCAACCATTGGTCACACCGGGAATTTGTAGTTTGGTATTCAATTCATTGATGATGCTATCCTTGGTCATACCCTTGCGCCAGTCCTGTCTAGGTTTTAGTAGGATAATGGTTTCAATCATGCTAATGGGAGAATTATCAGTAGCTGTATTGGCTCTTCCTGCTTTCCCTAATACATGTGCTACTTCTGGAACAGAACTAATTATTTTGTCTTGTACTTGGAGTATGCGTTTGGCTTCTGAATTGGCCACGTCAGGAAGTGTAACAGGCATAAAGAGCAGACTCCCCTCATCCAAAGGCGGCATGAATTCTGAGCCCATTTTGGTGAGCATAAATAAGCCAATGGCTAGTGCAATCAAATTCAAGAACAGTGTAGTTTTCCTAAATTTCAAACAGAGGTTTAGTATAGGGGTATAAATTTTTTCTAAAACACTGGTAATGGGATTAGCAGATTCCGGTTGTAGTCTTCCCTTTAAGAAAAAAGAAATTAAAACGGGAGCTAGTGTAATAGCCAATACTGCATCTACTAATAAAATAAAGGTTTTTGTCCAAGCCAAAGGGTGAAACAATTTTCCTTCCATCCCCGTTAATAAGAAGACAGGTAGAAAAGAGGTAACCACAATGATGGTAGAATAAAAAACACCTGGCCCCACTTGTTTAGATGACTTCTCAATAATGGCCACCCTTTCTTCAGCTGTCAGTGGATCCTTTTCTCTGTTGAACCAATTTCTCATAGCGCTGATTTTTTGGATGATTGAATCTTTGCTGTTTGTGCTTCACTTAAATGTCGGTAGGCATTTTCAACCATCACAATGCCATCGTCTACAACTACGCCAATGGCAAGAGCAATACCTGTTAAAGACATGATATTGGAAGAAATACCAAATGCCTGTAAGAGAATAAATCCAAGCGCAACAGAAATGGGTAATTGAATCAGGATGATTAAGGCACTTCGCCAATGAAATAAGAAGATGAGTACAATAATGGATACCGCAATCATTTCTTCCAGTAATGTTCCTTTCACAGATTCAATGGCTTCTTGAATCAGGGTACTTCTATCATAAGAAGTTTTAAAATGAACGCCTTGGGGCAAACCCTTTTCTACTTCTTTCATTTTTGCTTTTACAGCTTCAATGACTTTATTGGCATTTTCATTGTAGCGCATCACCACAATGCCTCCAACTACTTCTCCCTTACCATCAACATCAAAAATGCCAAGCCTTAGGTCTCCTCCCATTTGTACAGACCCAATGTCTTTGACCCTTACGGGGACGCCATTGTAATTGGTCAAGGCAATATTTTCTATGTCTTCTTTGTTCTTGATATAGCCCAGTCCTCTAATAATATAGGCCATGTCTGCCATTTCAAATTTCCGGCCACCCACGTCATTATTATTGGCTTTTACCTTGTTCATCACATCCATCAAAGAGACGTTATAGTACTGAAGTTTTACTGGGTCAATGACCAATTGATACTGTTTTTCAAAACCGCCAAATGAAGCCACTTCTGCAACCCCAGAAACGGTTTGCAGGGCTAGTTTTACATACCAGTCCTGCAAAGCACGTTGTTCTCCTAAGTCCATTTTGGGTGCATCCAAATGATACCAAAACACATGACCTACGCCAGTTCCATCAGGGCCCAAACTGGGACTAACACCTTGTGGAAGCAGTTGCTGCGCAAAATTTAATCGCTCCATAACTCGGGTTCTTGCCCAATAGATATCGGTATTATCTTCAAAAATCAGATACACAAAGCTCATCCCAAACATGGAAGAGCCCCTGATATTTTTGATTTTTGGAATCCCTTGCAAATTGCTAACAAGCGGATAGGTTACTTGATCTTCTATTACTTGTGGGCTTCTTCCCATCCACTCTGTGAAAACAATTACTTGATTTTCACTTAAGTCAGGAATAGCGTCTATGGGGTTCTGCTTAACAGCATAAATACCCCAAGCAAAAAGTAATCCCGATAATAGAAGCACTATAAGTCTATTTTTTAACGCTAGTTCAATTAGTTTCTGAACCATATGGGTTGCTTATGTGGCCTTGGCCGATTAATGAGTTGCTTTCACTTCTTTGAGCGCCATACCGCATTTGCTGCATTTGCTTGCTTTGTCAGAACTTACATCCGCATGCATGGGGCATACAAATGTGGCCTTAACAGCTTTTACTTCTTTTAGTGCCATACCACATTTGCTACACTTGCCAGCTTTGGTAGCAGTAACATCAGCGTGCATGGGGCACACATAACTGGCTGCAGGCGCCTGTTTGGTTTCTTGTGTTTTTTTGTCTTGAGCCATCAAGTTTGTGGCAAGAAAACTGGCGGCTAGCACCAGGATTAATTTGAACTTTTTCATCTTGAAAATTTTATAATGATTAAATAAGAGACATGGAAATGCCAATAGCCCAACAATCTTGTTCGGCTACAAATAGGAGGTAAATTCTAAATCAAGAAACTGCAAACGCGCAGGTAAACTGAGGGGGCATGTATGTCAGGTGGAGCGTTTGGCGCATTAGTAATCAGCAATTGATTACTGAGTTTTGCCTCTGGTAACACGCAAGTAGCAATAGGCAATAGAGCTATTGCCTGTTGTTGGAATTCAAATTGGGTGAGACTTAGTTTTTGGTCCTGTTCGTTTTTGATAAACTTGCTTTCGTCCTTACAACAACCCCCTTTTTTCTTGGAGGTTTTCATCCCACATTTTCCGCAGGTTGCATTGTTGTTTTTACTAAAACTAGTTTCTGCCAATTTGCCCATACAATAATGCAAATGCATGACCGCACCTGTAGATGAGGCAAGATAAACAAGGGCTAATATGGTAACCAATAGCTTTTTCACGCTGCTACAAAAATATTCTTATTACTTGAAAATGAAGCTAAAACTTGAAAAAAAGTAAAATTAGACTACAATGAATTATACTGATCTATAGTCTCAATAGTATCTTTTAGATAGGCTATCATTAAAAAGCATACCGTAAATCCGTATCCCTATCTGCTCTAATGGTCATTTTTTTGCTGTAAGCACGTACCAGTTCTGGTTGACGCTTCAGCAAATAACTTCCTGGGTCCCAAACCCCATTTTGGTTTTGATCTAATAAGATCCGGAGTTCATATTCACCTGGGCGATACCTTTTTCTAATATAGTCCGGCCCTGTTAAGACAATAGATTCCACAATGCTATTTTCTTGTATCAATTGTAAAATAGGGTGTTTAGAAAGGTCCAAATTGGTAAAGCGGAGTCTAAAACTGCCATATTCTGCTTCTCGCTTAGTCACAAAACGGGCACTATCGGCCTTGGGTAAGTTTACCCCAGCCGTATCGCTGAAAGCATCTTTGGCTATGATGATTCTAAAACTGGTCTTCTCCCTCCACGGATATTGAAGGCTAAACTTAGTTTGGGTACTGTCCATACTAATCTTATAACCAGTAATGGGTTGGTAGAGGGTATCCATGAAGCGAATCTTACTACTATCCCATTGGCTGATTTTTCTATTGAAAGTTAAGACTAATGGGTTGAGCAAGTCTTGTTGTCCATTCTCTAAATTGGCAGTGTATTTAAGCCGTTTGTCCTCCGTTTTTCGCTCGTTCAATTTGGTGTTATTGTTATTGGAACTGCTACCAGATTTTTCAATCTTTTTATACTCCTGATAGGCATAAAGGGTATCCGTTCTAGAAACACCATTAAGCAGAATGGGGGCATCTAGGAAGGAAAATATTTTGGTGCTGTCATCATATTTTTTGGTAAAATCATTGGGCAACACAAAAACGTTGAAACGGCCATCTGGTAAGTATTTGAAGTGAAAATTACCCTTCCCGTCTAGCTTGGTCATATACCTAGGCCTATTCTTTTTAATTGAACTATCTGCCAATATATTGTGAAGAACTACAATTAAAGTACTGTCTGTTTTGCCGGTCTCAGCCATCATAACCGAACCCTGATATTGATTGCCGTCTATTTGATTGCCCGTTGAAAAAACATAAGTCAATTCTTTGGCCAAATTACCCTCATTCACGTCTTTGATGCTATTCCCAAAATTAATAGCGTAAGTGGTGTTTTTCTCTAAGCTGTCTTTGAGTTTAACTGATACGTTGCGCAGTTTGTAATCTACTAGAGGGGTATTCTTGGGGTAGGGCTGAATCACTAGATTTTCATTCACACCTTGTAGCTCAACATACTCATCAAATGTGAGGGTAATATTTTGAGAAATCACATTTTTGGAAGAGTCTTTTGGATTGGCCATAATCAGCCTTGGGGCGATGGTATCTCTGGGTCCACCACCTGGGGGAATAATATTGGCGCAAGAAAAAAGCAGCATTTGACCAACTAATATCAGTAGGGCGATTCCCGTATTTTTCAAGTTCCATCTTATCATAGCTGCAAATATAACAACCAACAGGCCTTTTCAGGCCGATGGTCATAGAGTAAAAAGTTAATTATTCGGATGTTTCATCATCCGGTTCGGTCAATTCATGCAGCGCTATGGCCATGTCATTCTCCTTGACAAAATTGCACCAATGACAGTCAGATTTGCCACAACCTCTATATAATTCCCGATCCTGAATTTTTTTCCAGACCGTTTTTATCTGTTGCGTAACGGTAGTCATGTCTGCAGGATGAATGACAATCTTCTCTTTTTTAAATTGCTTTTTCTTATCGGGTTCAATAAAGTCAAATTCAGTACTTACTACTTTCCAGTTTTTCTGGTCATAATGGTCTACCAAGATTTTGTAGAATACCGCCTGACGCCAATAATCTCCACCATTGGGCTCTTTGTCATCAGGGGCCGATAGTTTTTTGCGTGCTTTTTCAAAGTCGCCGGTTTTATAGTCAACTACGTTTACATTGGTTCCGTCAAATTCTAGTTTGTCTAGTTTACCTTTTAAGGGAACGCCTTCTACCACTACATTGCGGATGCTTCTTTCTACAGCTACTACTTTATTCCAACTATTAATGTAGTACTGATAATAATCGGTCAAGACTATCTGACCCTGCTCCATTCTTCTATTAAATTCTTCCTTGGTAAAGTTTTCTCTATGCCTGTGCATATACCATTCAAAATCATCTATGAATACCCTGAGTTCAGGAAATTTTTCCTGTTCCTGCATTTTGCTAAACAGCTTTTCCAAAGCATAGTGTACCGCAGATCCAAATTCAGTGGCTTCAGATTTTCCAGAGGGAACACGAACCAGGTTCTGATAATAAAATTGCAAGGGACATTTCAGATAGTTGTTTAGTGCCGTTACGTTCATCACAAATTTCTCCAGCATTCGGCTAACAAAATCTGCTTCCATTTTGGCAATTTCAGGGGCTAAATCGGCTTCAAAATCTAGTAGGGCAAATTCACTCAAAGCATCCTGTGACAAGCTTACTGGTTGAATACCCAAACTGTGCTCTTCCAAGATTTCGGCCAAAAACATGGTAGGCTCCAATGGCTTGCCGTCATTTTTAAAACGACTAAAAGAAATCTGTAATTGCTGTTCTGCCCTAGTCAAAGCCACGTAAAACAAGCGCCTTAATTCTTCTTCTTCGCTATGAACGGGGGCTGTGCTAAACATGGTGTCTGGCAATTGGTAACCACCGCCAGGTTTGCGCTTTTTCTCCCAATTAGAAGCATTACAACCCGCAAAAAATACGGCTTCAAATTCCAACCCCTTAGATCCATGAGCCGTCATTAGGTTTACCCCTTTTTCTGTACCACTTACTTGTACCAATGGCAATGCTAATTCCTCTTTTTCCATTAAAGAGAAGATATTCACCAACTGCTCTAAACTTAGGTGAGGATTTCTTCTGGCCTCTTCTTTGATAAACTCAAACAAACCACTCAATACTTGTAAGTGCCAGTGTTTGTCTGGGCTTTGCATAATCCAACCCAAGACCTTGGTTTGTTGAATTACTTGTTCTACCAAATTAATCAAGCTACTATTGGCAATGGCAGCAATCAAATTCTCAATGGCAATACTAACTAGGGCAAAGCCTTTTGCTGGTGCTTGACTAAACAAATCTGCAGCGGGGGCATTGGCTTTTTCCCTGATCTGTTTGCGCAAACTAGTTTTGTTGGCACCATATTTTAGATCCGCTACTTTGGCTGTGATTTCTGCAATTTCCATGGCAGGAATTCCAAACCAATTAAAATGCAGAATTTGAAACAGCATTTCTTCTCCACCAAAAGCTGTGTCCCACTCAGCAGCCAAATATTTTAAAAAGAGAATAATCCTTTGAGCCAGTGGTATCTCAAGTAGATTTAAATTTCGCTTACTATAAACCGGAATCTGTTTTTCTTTAAAGAATTGTGTGAGCGCTTCTCCGTATTTGTTTTCTTTATAAATGACACCTATTTTCCCGGGTGCCATTCCCTTGGCTAGTAAGGTTTCTACTTCTAAACAGATGCCAATCATTTCTTGGCGCATGGATTCGTATTCCTTGATTTTTGGAGGGTCCGTAATACCGTTTAATTTTCCGTTAGAACTTATGAGGTCTTTGCTCAAACCCGGCATCTGTTTCATCAAACGCTCCTGATTGCGGTCTATTAAAGTTTTGGCAATATCCAAGATAGGTTGGGTTGATCTATAATTATTGGTCAAGACTACTTTAACCAGGTCTGCTTCATAACGCTTGGCTAAAGCCGTCATGTTCTCCACGTTGGCGCCTTGAAAACGATAAATACTTTGGTCATCATCCCCCACCACAAAAACATTGGGTTGTTCCCAGTAATTGATGAGTAATTCAACAATATTATTTTGGGTACCACTGGTGTCTTGGTATTCATCAACTAAGATGTAAAGAAACTGCTCTTGGTATCGCATGAGCAATGAAGGGTTTTCTTCAAAAGCTTTGATGACCCAGTTGATCATATCGTCAAAGTCATACCTATTCCTGCTACGCATCAATTGCTGGAACCTATCAAATTCATTGACGGCAGCCCTTAGTTTCTCCATGCGTTCACGCTCTTCTGCAATCTTATTTTCCTTCTTGTCACCAGCTTTAAATTGTTTGTACGCCCGCTTGTACACAAACTCATCACGGGTTTCAATCTCTGATAAATAGGCATCAATTCTTTCATTGATATGCGCAGGTGTCCAGCCTTCCTTTTTCATATTGCTGAACAAATTTTGCAGATTGCCTATTTCATAATAGACATCGCCCCGATAACGTTTTAATAAATGATTCTTAGGAAAACTATCTATCAATTGTTTGAATAAGTCAATCCTTTCAAGGTCTGAAACTGGATCCAAACTTGTTTTTTCAAACAAGGAAAGATTGTCTTGAATAATATTATTACAAAAAGCGTGAAAGGTATAGATATGTACTTTATAGGCATCGGCTCCAATAAAACCCAACAAGCGTTTTCGCATGGCCACTGCACCCGCATCGGTATAAGTTAAGCAGAGAATATTATCGGGTTGGGCATCCGTATCAAGCAGTATTTTCCCAATTCTTGCACCTAGAATCTGCGTCTTACCCGTACCTGGGCCAGCAATGACCATGACTGGTCCCTCAATGGTATCAACTGCTTTTTTCTGTTCTTTGTTCAGACCGGTATACACTTCTAAAAACCGGGCTTTTTGTTCCTCCTGATTTGCCATAGGTTAAAGATAATCAAACATCCTTGCCCAAATCCCTTATCAAATGCTTGTTGGACCCAACATTCTTAGTCAAACACTGTTATAATAGCAAACAACCAATATGTCTAGGACCTATTCCATTAAAACCGTTCAGAAAATCCCTGTTTCTTTAGATCAAGCCTGGGATTTTTTCAGCAAACCGGATAACCTGAAAGATATTACTCCCAGCAATCTTGGGTTTTTGATTAAGTCTAAGCACCATGGCACTACCATGTATCCTGGCCAAATTATAGAATATACCGTAAAACCCATTTTGGGCATCCCCCTTTATTGGATGACAGAAATTACCACGGTAGCGGATCATACTTATTTCATTGACGAACAACGTTTTGGGCCCTATACCCTTTGGCATCACCAACACCATTTCAAAGCCATTGAAGGAGGTGTTGAAATGACCGATATTGTACATTATCGCTTACCTCTTTGGGTCTTAGGTGATATTGCCAATACACTATTTGTTCAATCTCAGTTGCAGGGCATTTTTGATCATCGTTTTTTTGCTACTGAACAAAAATTTGGTATTTGGCCTGGGGGACAAGAGAAAATAGTCCGCTTCAACGGATAGAATAAAAAATTTATTTCAATTCTAAAAGCTGGCTAACATTGTTGTTGCGGTCTACCGCAGCAACACAAATACGCTTTCCTTCTGTATCAGGCACTTTGGAAAGATCTAATAAGGCCGATTTATCAGTCACAACCAATTGAACCAATTGTGCATTTACCAATTTTACAGCTAGCCCTTGATCCAAAATAAATATGGCAAATCCTTTAATACGCTCGGTTCCCTTATTTTCTAAATGCACCATCATCCCCGCTTTTTTTGTGACCGTTGGCTGGTCAGGAACAGCGTCATCAATCCAAGGCATGGGGGGAACTAAGGCGGGGTAGTAATAATAATTATTTCTCAAAGAATCATTCCAACCATTGGGATTTTTCTCAAATACCTTACTATTAAAATAAACTGATCCCTGTGTGGTGGGATACTTACGCAAAAGTTCTAATTGCATTGGCAATTCTGTTGGGTTTCTCCAAGCCGCATTAGTGCCTGCTCTATAAAAGCCGTGTCCAATAAATAATTGTTTGCCATAACTGTGTTGGTTCCACCAATCAACTAGCACATCATAATCAGCCAATTTGTGACCACGCTCCCAATAGAGTTGTGGAACCACATAATCAATCCACCCTTTTTCAAGCCAAAGTAAAATATCGGCATACAAATCATCGTAATTAGTTTGTCCGCCCTTGGTTTCACTACCCATGGGGTCTTGACTTTTGTTGCGCCAAATGCCAAAGGGACTGATCCCAAATTTTACTCTTGGATTGGTAGCTCTTATGGTTTGATACAAGTTTTTAATCACACTGTCTACATTGCTTCTGCGCCAGTTTTCTTTGTTCATTCCTTTGCCATACTGTTGATAAGCAGCTTGGTCAGGAAATTCTTTTCCCGCTATGCGATAAGGATAAAAATAATCATCCATATGTATGGCGTCAATATCATACCTACTTACTATGTCTTTAACTACTCTTGCCGTATGTTGTTGAACTTCTGGTAATGCTGGATTAAAGTATTTTTTTCCTCCATATTCCAAAAACCATTCAGGATGCAAACGGGTTAAATGTGTAGGGGCAACAGAAGAAGTTTTCATGTTAAAGACAGCCCTGTAAGGATTCATCCACGCGTGAAATTCTAATCCCCGAATATGGGTTTCTTGAATCATGAACTCAAGTGGATCGTAGTAGGGTACCGGCGCTTTTCCTTGCTTGCCTGTTAAAAATTCGCTCCAGGGTTCTAAAGCAGACGGATATAATGCATCGCCCGAAGGCCTAATTTGCACAACAACAGCATTCATGCCATTGTGTTGGTGCATGTCTAATAATTTGATAAACTCAGCTTTTTGTTCTGCAACAGAAAGGTTCTTACTGCTGGGCCAATCAATATTGTCAACAGTGGCTACCCATACAGCTCTGAATTCATAATTGTTGGAATGCTTTACCTGGGCATTGCCGGATAATAAGCCGCAAATCATTGCGGCACAAAATGCGGGAAATAGCTTCATCTAGCTAAGATAAAACCTTGTTTTCAGGCAAAAATGGAATGTGGATTGATTCTAGCTATAAGAGCAGGTAATGCACATTGTTTAAGGAGTATATTGTGCAGCTAATCCTCCCATACAGTCAATCCTTCACTGCAATTGGAACAAATATCTATCTGTTTTCGGCTGGTACTAAGCTCTTTTCTAAATTGTTGGTAATTGCTATTATTCCATGTTTCTTTAAAGCTTTGGGTATGTAAATTACCCAATTGGTGCATGGCGTCTTTGTCAAAACAGCAAGGAACAACCAAACCATCCCAGGTAATGACATTGGCATGCCAGAGCTTCCAACAATGATTACTCAAACCACTTTTGACCATTCTTTTACCATCCCTGCCCATTTTATATCGGCTGTATTTATCAATGCTGGGTACTAAATTGTTTGGGTCGTTTTCAAAATCATAGACTTGTGCTGTTTTAAATCGCACTTGGTCTACGCCAATAGATGCACCCAGTGCCTTGATTTCATGAATCTGATGTTCATTGGGCTTTACCACCAAGAATTGGAAAAAAACAAAGGGTGTTTTGCTATTCAATGCTTTTTTCCATTTTACAATATTCCTGGCGCCTTCTAATACTTTTTCCAATTTTCCGCCTACTCGGTATTGCTCATACACGTCTTGACTGGTCCCGTCTATTGAGATAATTAAACGGTCCAGCCCACTTTCTACTGTTTGCTTGGCTTTTTCATTGGTTAAATAATGGGCATTGGTAGAAGTGGCCGTATAAATACCTTTGTCATGAGCGTATTTGACCATGGTCAAAAAGTCTGGATTCAAATAAGGCTCCCCCTGAAAATAGAAAATGAGGTACAATAGCTCTTTGTAAATCTCATCAATGGTTTTTTTGAAAAAACTGCTTTCCAACATTCCTGTAGGTCTGCTAAATTCTCTAAGTCCGCTAGGGCATTCAGGACATCGTAGGTTACAAGAAGTAGTTGGCTCAAAAGAAATAGAGATGGGATAACCCCATTGAACAGGTTTGCCTGTTAATTTGGTTAACTGAAAGCTAGCATACACTTTCAAGCCGTTCCAGAAACGCCTGAAAGTCAACTTCCTTAACAGATTTAGACTATCATTCCAATTAAAGTAGGCCATATCTGTGTAAAAATAAGGTAGCAACGCCAAGAACCGATCATTAACAAATTTTAGTATCTGTTTTCTCAAAAAACAGTTGCTTAAATGACCAATCAAAGTTGGAACAGGGTTATTCGTTAAAACTTGTAACTTACATTAGTTTATAGCTGGATCGTAAATCAGGCTTAAAACTTAAACAAATAATCCCTACTTGGTTTGAAAGAACCTAATTTGTTTCACCTTTTAATCTTAATTCATGACCCACTTTCATGAACCCACCGATTGCCAATCTTGCAATCAACGTTTTACATCTGTTTTTTGTAAAGCCAAACAGCAATTTATTGCAGAGATCAACGAACAAAAAGTTTGTAATGTTTACAAAAAAGGACAAACTATTTTCAATGAGGGATCTCATCCATTTGGTGTTTACTGTATTAATGAAGGAAAGGTAAAATTATCACATCTTGGTGATGATGGTAAAGAGCAAATTATTCGTTTATTGCGCGGTGGCGATGTGTTAGGTTATCGGGCATTATTAAGTGGAGAAAGATATAGTGCAAGTGCTATAGTTTTAGAAGACACGCAGGTATGTTTTATTCCAAAAGAATTATTCATTAGTATACTCAAAAACGATGCAGGGCTTGCATTTGAGATGATGAAGCTACTTAGTGATGAATTGCATAAAGCAGAAGTTAAACTAACACACTTAGCTCAAAAACCCATTAGAGAAAGATTGGCTGAAACCTTATTGTTTATTAAAGAAACCTATGGTTATGAATCCGATGGAGTAACGCTTAATGTGCGTTTGTCCAGAGAAGAAATTGCCAATTTAGTAGGAACAGCTACAGAGTCTACCATTCGATTGTTGAGTGAATTTAAAAAAGGAGGTATGGTAGAATTGGAAGGTAAAAAAATCAAGATTCTCCGCCAAAAAGAGTTGATACGAACAGCAAATCTGCAAGATTAATAGCCCCAAGCCCTATAAATATTGCATAAAACATGATAAAAATCATGTGGCTGGTTGAGTACTGTCATTTAGGTTCCCATTGCTGGATTCTACCTTGCAATCAAATTAGGAATCATGTTACTCAATCAGTCCGATACATTTTCCAATGAGCTATTAAGCCCTGTAGGATTGTGCGCCCTTATTCAAGGGGAGTACCATCCCTCTATAAATGCCTCTTGTAGGAAAATTGAGGATTTTCTGCTTTCAAGTCATTTTGGTAAAGACTTATCTATACCATCTTCAGAATTGGTTCAATTAGTGTTCATGAAATTGGCCGATGAAATACGCCATTTCTTTTTAAAGGAATCTGGTATTATTTTTCCAGCTATTCAGAAAATTGGCAAGCAGCACAAGGGGAAAGACCATAAGGACAGGCCACAGGCAATTCATTTACAAAATCCTTTATTGGAAACCATCCATCAGTGTCAGCAGGTGATTATGAACCTGCTTCAAAAGTTAAGGCATTTATTGGAGGACTATAATATTCAACCTAATTGGCACAAAGACTGGAAAGAATGTGTCAATGAAATGTACCTATTAGAAACCAAAATCTATCAATGGGTTCATATTGAGGGTAGTTTGCTATATCCAAAATTATCTAGTAAGCACCACAGTTAATGGCCATTGCCCTTAAATGATAGATTCCCCTATTCCTAAAAAATCACTAAATACAATACATGCCACACCCCACTGTTAAGCATGAGCCGATTGTGAATTGTTACCATTGCGGAGAAGATTGTACTGCGCAGCAAATTATGGCCCAGGACAAAGCTTTTTGTTGCAAGGGTTGCAAGATGGTCTATGAGATTCTCAACCAGACCGGAATGTGTGATTATTATGAACTCAGTAATAATCCGGGCACCAGTCAAAAAATAAAAGTTAGAGAAGACAAGTTTGCTTTTTTGGACAACACTAAAATACAAGCCTCTTTACTCAGTTTTACCAATGAACAAGAAACGCATATAAACTTCTATATGCCTCAAATACATTGTACTAGTTGTCTTTGGTTATTAGAAAACCTGCACCGCTTGCATCCTGGCGTCATTGCTTCAAAAGTAAATTTTGAAAGAAAAGAAGCCGATATAGTCTTTGACCACAAGAAATTGTCCATGCGCCAATTGGCTGAATTAATAGCTTCTATTGGGTATGAACCTTATATCAGTTTTAATGATTTGAAAAAAAAACAACCAGGTCTCAACATGCAGAAAGTGTATAAGCTGGGCGTGGCTGGTTTTTGTTTTGCCAATATCATGCTCTTTAGTTTTCCTGAATACTTAGGTATAGATACACAAGAAAAGTATTTGATGACCCTCTTTAGATACCTGAATTTCTTGCTTAGTTTGCCCGTATTTTTTTATTGTACTTCTGAGTTTTATATCAGTGCTTGGAAGAGCCTGAAACACGGTTTTTTAAATATAGATGCACCTATTGTATTAGCAGTAGCAGTAGCATTTGTACGCAGTTTGTATGAAGTGTTTACTGGAACAGGCGCGGGCTATTTTGACTCTATGAGTGGTATCGTTTTCTTTATGTTGATTGGTAGAGTACTACAAGATAAAACCTATCAATCATTGAGTTTTGAAAGGGATTATACAGCCTACTTTCCTATTGCAGTTACAAGAATCAAAGATGGGGTAGAAGCCGCTGTAGCATTGTCTGATATAGTATTGAACGATACCCTTTTAATCCATCACCAAGAACTCATTCCAGCAGATGGTATTCTCACCATGGGTAAGGCAATGATAGATTATAGTTTTGTAACAGGAGAGTCCTTGCCGGTCCAAAAAGAAATGGGTGAAATGGTGTATGCTGGGGGAAAACAAATAGGAGGCAACATAGAATTGTTAGTGATCAAGGAGGTAGCCCAAAGCTATTTGACAAAACTTTGGAATCGCTCCGAATTACAGCAAAAAAAACATGACAATGAACGTTCTTTTGTGCATCTCCTAAGTAGGTATTTTACTTGGATCTTGTTTGCTATCGCCCTATTGGCTGGTATTTATTGGTGGGTCAATGATTCATCAAAAATTGCTCAAGTAATCACTTCAATTCTTATAGTAGCTTGTCCTTGTTCTCTCTTATTGAGCAATACTTTTACCAATGGGAATGTTCTTCGCAAATTAGCTAGGGACCATTTTTACTTAAGAAATGCAACAACCATTGAAGACATTGCCAAAGTAGACCATATTGTCTTTGATAAAACAGGTACCCTGACAATGGGTAGTTACCAAGACATTCAATATGAGGGTAAGCCGCTTGACGCCAAAATAAAAGCAAAGATTGCCGCACTAGCCAGCCAGTCTCTGCACCCCATGAGTAAAGCCATTGCAAAATGGGCATCAGCAGAAAAAGACACTAGTTTAAAAGTGACTGGTTTTGAAGATATTCCAGGTAAAGGAGTTCAGGCCAAAGTAGGCGACGCTTTATTGCAATTGGGCTCATCATTGTTTATTACCAACAATCCTACAGTTTCCAATCTTCAAACCGCTGTTCACTTGGCAATGGATGGGGAGCAACTGGGTACATTTAGTTTTAGAAATCATTATCGTGAAAAGGTTCCAGAATTGCTAAAGCAATTGGGCAAAATGGGATATCCTATTACCATTCTGAGTGGAGACAATGCAGGTGAAAAAGCTTATCTACAATCACTGCTGGCGTCCGATGCCACCATACTCTTTCATCAAAAACCCGAAGACAAGCTAGATGCCATTAAAAAAATTCAAGCAACAGGGCATACCGTAATGATGGTGGGGGATGGTTTGAATGACGCTGGTGCCTTAGGTCAGGCAGATGTTGGGTTGGCCATTTCAGAAAATAGTGCACAGTTTACTCCAGCAAGTGACGCTATTATGGATGCCAATCGGTTGCCCAATTTGTACAAGTATATTCTTATGTGTCAATGGAACAAGAATCTGGTGATAGCGGCTTTTGTCATTTCTATCCTTTACAATTTTGTAGGTGAGGGATTTGCAGTTCAGGGTATGTTATCGCCTATGGTAGCCGCTATTTTAATGCCTGCTAGTAGTTTGAGTATTTTATTGGTAGCATTTGGAGCAGGGAATTTAGTTGCTTGGAAATTGGGGTTAAACAAGGTACTTCCATAGGCATCCTTATTTAAACAAGTTGACAAAATCATGATATATATCATTTAGCCTATTGAGTTATATCATGGTATCGGTTTTTTACAGCCCATAATTTTACACAAACCACCGCAGCCCACTATGAGTGTCATCATCCTTCTTTTGCTAGCCAGCATTTCCGTTGCCGCCCTCTTCTTAGGAGCATTTCTTTGGAGCGTTAAATCCGGCCAGTATAATGATGAAATAAGTCCGCCCCTCAGGATATTACTAGAAACGCCCATCAGTCCTGAACCAACGGTTCAGCAAGGGGGCACTACTAACAACCACTCCCATCAACATACGCTACCAACCACTACCACCACAAACTGACCCACATGCAAGTAGAAAAGTTCTATTATGACAACCGGACGGTCAAAAACTTTGCCTTTGCAACCATTCTCTGGGGAGTGGTTGGCATGTTAGCAGGTTTACTGATTGCTGTTCAAATTTATCTCCCGGCTGCCAACTTTGGCTTACCCTTCACCACCTTTGGTAGGGTACGCCCTGTACATACCAACGCGGTCATTTTTGCCTTTGTTGGAAACGGAATTTTTATGGGAGTCTATTATTCTCTTCAGCGGCTATGTAAGGCACGTATGTATAGTGACCTACTCAGTAAAATCCATTTTTGGGGCTGGCAATTAATCATAGTCTCTGCGGCATTGACCCTATTAACTGGTTACACAACGGGTAAAGAGTATGCGGAGTTGGAATGGCCCATTGATATCCTAATTACTTTAATCTGGGTAGTATTTGGAATTAACATGTTTGGCACCATTCTTAAAAGAAGGGAAAGCCATTTATATGTAGCCATTTGGTTCTATATAGCCACTTGGGTTACTGTTGCCATGTTGCATATTGTGAATAGTTTTGAAATTCCATTCAGTATGCTCAAGAGCTATAGCTTTTATGCCGGGGTTCAAGACGCCCTGGTACAATGGTGGTATGGTCATAACGCGGTGGCTTTCTTTCTTACAACGCCTTATTTGGGTATCATGTATTATTTCTTACCCAAGGCGGCTAACAGACCTGTCTATTCTTATCGCTTGTCTATTATTCACTTCTGGGCCTTGATCTTCCTCTATATCTGGGCGGGTCCTCACCATTTATTATATACAGCACTGCCTGATTGGGCGCAGAGTTTGGGTATGGTTTTTAGTATCATGTTGATTGCTCCTTCTTGGGGTGGTATGCTCAATGGTCTATTCACTTTGCGTGGCGCCTGGGATAAAGTAAGAGAAGATCCTATTTTAAAATTTATGGTAGTGGCTATTACTTGTTACGGTATGAGCACATTTGAAGGCCCATTGCTAAGTATCAAGAGTATTAACGCCATTACACACTTTACAGACTGGACTATTGCCCATGTACACGTAGGCGCACTGGGTTGGAATGGCTTTCTCACATTTGCTATTTTGTATTACCTAATTCCTAAATTATACAATACCCAATTATATTCTAAGAAATTAGCAACTACCCACTTCTGGATTGGTACCATTGCAATTGTACTATATGCTATTCCCATGTATTGGGCTGGATTTACACAAGCATTAATGTGGAAACAATTCACTGAAGAAGGCACATTAAAATTCCAATTCCTAGAAACAGTTACGCATATTATTCCTATGTATGTGACTCGTAGTATAGGTGGTTTGCTCTATCTAGTGGGTGTATTCATCATGGTCTACAATATTGTCAAAACCGTTAAGTCTGGTTCATTGGTAGCAGAGGAAGGTGCAGAAGCTCCTGCGCTTGCCCAAGGCGATGAAGTGGAGACCCATGGCAAACAATATTGGCATAGATGGATTGAAAAAAGACCTATTCAAATGTTGGTATTCTCACTCATAGCAGTAGCTATTGGCGGGATCCTTGAATTAATACCAACTTTCTTAATCAAGAGCAATATCCCAACCATTGCAGCGGTAAAACCATATACGCCGCTTGAATTACAAGGGAGAGATATTTATATCCGTGAGGGATGCTATTTGTGTCACTCTCAAATGATTCGTCCATTCCGTGATGAGGTTGCTAGGTATGGAGAATATAGCAAGGCTGGTGAATTTATATACGACCATCCATTCCAATGGGGTAGTAAACGTACCGGTCCGGATTTGGCTCGTATTGGTGGTAAATATCCAGATAGCTGGCATTACAACCATATGTTGGAGCCGCAAAGTATGAGTCCTGGATCCATTATGCCTTCTTACGGTTGGTTATTTGATAATAAAATTGACACTGCTTTAACTGGTGCCAAAATTAGAGCTATGCAAACCTTGGGTGTGCCTTATCCAGAAGGGTATGATAAAATAGCCAATCAGGCATTGATGCAACAAGCCAACTTGATTAGGATCAATTTGAAAATTGAAAAACTGATTACACCTGCAGACGCAGAAATTGTAGCACTGATTGCCTATTTGCAAAGAATGGGAACGGACATTAAATTGGCTACCAAACCTGTAACAACGGCATCAAGATAAACAGATTAGCGGCACAAAAAATAGCCGCCTATAATAAAAAAGACAGTATGAAATTTATCAATTATTTAGAAAAAATAACCGGAGTGGACATATTCGGATTGACTTCTCTCTGCATCTTTTTTAGCTTTTTTGTCCTGGTTCTTTTATGGATGTATAAGGCGGATAAAAAAATGCTGGATAAAATCAACCATTTGCCACTTGACAACTAAGCACCTATTAAAACCATTGATATGTTTAAAATTTTTTTCTCCATAGCTCATTGGGTCAAGACGATTCTGATAGTTGTTATTTCTATTGGACTTGGCGCTAACGATGCATTTGCGGCAGGCCCACCTAAAGCGTCGGAATTATCCAACCCTTTAGCACAAGTATTGCTAGTAATAATAGTGGGATTATTATTAGCCATTGGTCTTTTGGCCAATGTAATACTTGGGGCCGCGCAGATGTATTTACAAAGGTTTAAAGACGAGCGCAAGCGCTCTGATTCATCTACAGGTAAAACAGTAGCAGTAATTCTGTTCTGCTTGCTGAGTACAGTATTATTTGCGGCAGATGCTCCTGTAGCAGATGCAGTAGCAGCTCCTGCTCAAACCACTATTGCTGGTCTTGGCTTATATTCTTTTTATGCTTTGATTTTTGTAATTGTACTGGAATTGATTATTCTATTAGTTCTTTTGGGTAATTTAAAAAAACTCTTAGCCAAAGAAGCGGCCTTGGTTGTGCCAACTACAGATGTGGAAGTGCCAACTGAATCAGCAATTGCTAAATGGTGGAACAACCTGAATAAATTTAGACCCATTCATGAAGAAGCCAATATTGACCTTGGTCATAACTACGATGGTATTCGTGAATTGGATAACCGTTTACCACCCTGGTGGTTGTATGGATTCTATTTGACCATCATTTTTGGTTGTATTTATTTATATCAATACCACGTAGCGCAGTCAGCGCCTTTAAGTAAAGAAGAATTCACTATTGCAATGGATAAAGCGGCTGTAGAGAAAGAAGCATATTTGAAAAAGTCTGCCAATAAAGTAGATGAAAATACAGTTACCTATCTTATTGGCGCTGCTGATGTAGCAGCTGGTAAAAAAATATTTACCACTGTATGTGTGGCTTGTCACTTGGCTGATGGAGGTGGATCCGTTGGGCCAAACTTAACGGATAATTACTGGATACATGGGGGTGGCATTAAAGACATCTTCAAGACCTTGAAATATGGATGGCCTGAAAAAGGGATGAAGAGTTGGAAAGAAGATTATACGCCACAACAATTGGCACAGATTGCTAGTTATGTAAAATCATTGGTTGGTACAAAACCGGCAAAGCCAAAAGAGCCACAGGGTGTTTTGTTTGAAGCAAAAGCAGCAGTTGTAGATAGTTTGAAAACGGTACCTGACACTAACAAGATGACCGCAATAATAGTGAAATAGTAGTTGCAATAAAAAATAGTATGAGTCATATACAGCACAGTAATGAGCCAACAACAGAGAATTTTAGAGACAGGATAGCCACGGTGGATGATAGAGGAAAACGCAAATGGATTTTCGCCCATCAACCTAAAGGCAGGTTTTATAGTATCAGAACTGTTCTTAGCTTATGCTATTTTGTAATTTTCTTTGGGCTTCCATTTATTCAAATAGATGAAAGACCTTTATTTTTAT
Organism: Bacteroidota bacterium; assembly: GCA_947460595.1. Lineage (GTDB taxonomy): Bacteria > Bacteroidota > Bacteroidia > Chitinophagales > Chitinophagaceae > Sediminibacterium. The sequence goes on from CANHGS010000006.1 coordinate 60,246, forward strand.
TCAATATACCCAATGCCAAGTTTATCCTATTTGGCAAAGTATTTTGGCCCCAAGATTTTTTCATTTTTGGGATGACTATGATCACTTTTGTGTTCTTTATCATTTTATTTACAGCAGCTTTTGGAAGACTATTTTGCGGGTGGGCCTGTCCGCAAACCAATTTTATGGAGATGATGTTCCGTAAAGTAGAATACCTGATTTTGGGTAATGCACAAAAACAACAAGCTTTACAAAAAGCACCATGGACAGCTTCAAAGACGTTTAAGGTGGTGCTCAAACACACTGTGTTTTATTTGTTGTCCTTTGTCATAGCTAATTTTTTTCTAGCCTATATCATTGGAATCAAGGATTTAGAAAAGATTATAGTGGAACCAGTTTCCGAGCATATGGTTGGCCTTAGTTCCATCCTCCTATTTAGTTCGGTATTTTATGCAGTCTATGCGTTTTTTAGAGAACAAGCCTGTACCGTAGTTTGTCCTTATGGCAGATTGCAAAGCGTTCTGTTAGATAAGAACAGCATGATTGTAGCCTATGACTACAAAAGGGGAGAACCCAGGGGGAATGCTAAAAAAGCACATGACCAGCCCTTGGGCGATTGTATTGATTGTCATCAATGCGTTAGGGTTTGCCCTACGGGAATTGATATTCGCAATGGTGTACAAATGGAGTGTGTGGGATGTACCGCTTGTATTGATGCCTGTAATGATGTAATGATTAAAATTGACAAACCAAAAGGCTTGATTAGGTATGCCTCTGAAAACAGCATTGCTAGTGGAGAGCCCCTGCACTATACTACCAGAATGAAGATTTATACAGGCCTTTGTCTATTAGTTCTTGCTATACTTTCAGTTATCTTGTTTACAAGAAAAGATGTGGACGCTACAATTATGCGTACTCCCGGTCAATTGTTTCAGGAAAGGGGCACAGATAGTATTTCTAATTTATACAATATTAAAGTAGTTAATAAAACAGTGGATCCTATTGAACTCTCAATAAGACTGGCTGATGGTAGGGGTAAAATTGAAATCATTGGCATGCAATACATTCCCATTGAAAAAGAAGGACAGGGTTCTGGTTCTTTTTTTATTGTGTTACCCAATACCCATATTAAAAATAGGAAAACGGAACTGGTGCTGGATTTGTATGAAGGCGATAAAAAAATTGCCAGTATGAAAACCAATTTTCTAGGTCCTGTGCAATAAAAATGAATTAACTAAAACAAAAAGTAAACAATGAACTGGGGTAATAAATTAGTAGTTGTTTTTGTGGTATTTGCATTGTTCATGGGATATATGGTATACCGTGCTTTGAATACCAAATATAATTTGGTGAGTAAAGACTATTACAAAGAGGAACTCAGATATCAAGAAAGGATTGACAGGGTTAAAAACGCTATTGCCTTGGGCGACGTAACCATTGGTCAAGATGCAACTACCATTCAAATTCAACTACCTAAAGCGCATAAGGGCTATGCGGTAAAAGGAGAGGTCTTTTTTTATTGTATTACTGATGCTACCAAGGATTTTAAATTACCCTTACAGGTTGATGCATCAGCCATTCAGGTTGTCATGAAAAAACAACTTCAAAAAGCAGCTTATCAGGTAAAACTAAATTGGCAAGTAGGCAAGTTTGCATTTTATAATGAACAGAAATTGATAGTTAAATAATATGGGATGGCAAATACTTATATCAGGTTTCCTATTGGGAACGGTTAGCAGTTTTCATTGCGTTGGTATGTGTGGACCCATTGCCTTTGCCCTTCCTGTATATTACCTGCCTTCACATAAAAAATTATTGGGTTTGGTTCTTTATCATATAGGAAGAATTGCCATTTATGCTTCCCTGGGCCTGTTCTTTGGATTTGTAGGAAGGCAATTTTTCTTAGCCGGTGCACAGCAATTTTTTTCTATTCTCTTAGGCGCAATCATTTTATTGATCTTGCTACAATCCGTATTGAGTAGTAGCAAAATGCGTATTCCTTTATTTGATTATTTTCAAAAACGGCTACAAATTTTTATTGGAAATTATATTCGAAAAAAACAACTATACGCCATGTTTTTTTTGGGTATGGCAAACGGATTGTTACCCTGTGGCATGGTGTATTTGGCTATCACTGGAGCATTAGCCGCTGGAAGCATTAGTGGGGGTGTATGCTTTATGGCTGCTTTTGGGTTGGGTACGGTACCAGCCTTGCTAATACTTTCTTTTTTTGGAACTGCTATAGGGTTGAAAGCTAGAAATAAGATGAAAAAAGCAATTCCTTGTTTTGTAGCTATTATGGGTGTTTTGCTTATTCTACGTGGATTAAACCTAAATATACCCATGGTTAGTCCCTTGTTAAACAATGGTGCAGCAAATACTATTCCCTGCCCCTAGTAATTAACAAATTCTTCTTATAATCTTGACACTTTATTTAGTCTTTAAGCCTGAGCTTTGTGTAAGCAAATAGGGAAAAAAGGCCACAAGTTTTAATAAGCAGTTTTTGAAACTATTAACATTTCTCTTAAACCCTTTGGCATTCCATTTGCGTTATATAATTAGTAAAACAAATAGTACCTTTTTTCTCATAAGCAGTTAGTTTTGGTTGCGGCCCCTGTTTCCACAGGGGCCAATCTTTTTCTAACCCTTACCCCACCAATTATTTCTTTTAAACCGCATATAGTTTGTGACAAAAGCTGCAATGCTGCCTGTACTATCGGCAACAATATCCCACAATTCAAAACTTCTATTGGGGATCCACCATTTCTGTACAAACTCAATAGCAATACCATAACCAATGGCCAATAGGCTAATTATTACTAACCAGTTAAAGGCAGCTGATTTTGTAGCTGATGTATATTTAACGGGTAAAGAAAAGAAATGACAAACAAGGAAGAACAAACAGTAATGGACTATTTTATCTTTATTTGGAATCTTTAACCAGCCCGAAGAAGGGAGAGCATCGCCCGGCAGGGTAAATAAAAACAAGGTAAATAAGAAGAAAAGAATTCCTGGTGCAAAAGGATATTTTTTTATTGCAGACATATACAAAGATAATTAGCAGTAGCTTATGCCCAATTCATGCTAGATTTTTACAGTTTGGCAAGTACAAAACTGGATCCATGATACAACAAAACGCAGATTAGCTCAGTTGTTCTAACAAGAGTGCTAATCTGCGTTCAGTATAAGTTTGAATCAGATCCAATAGATGGGTTCCGAATATTTTGTTCTAACAGATAGGGTCTGTAAGGGTAATTTGATTTATCCCACCAAAGATCCGTAAGCGTCACTTCCCATAAGGGCAGCTACATCTTCTAGATTGGCAACTTCCATTTGAATCATCCAACCGTCTCCATAAGGATCAGTATTCACCAATTCAGGTTGTTTTTCCAACAAAGGATTAATAGCAGTTACAGTTCCGGCAACAGGCAAGAACAGATCACTCACGGTTTTTACTGCCTCAACTGTACCAAACACTTCTTCAGCGGCTAGGGCTTTGCCTACAGTATTAATGTCTACATACACAATATCACCCAATTCATGTTGGGCAAAATCGGTGATGCCAATAGTGGCCACATTGCCTTCTAACTTGATCCATTCGTGGTCCTTAGTGTACTTCAGTGTTGCAGGAAAATTCATGTTTTGAGTTTTAGTATTGCAAATATTGGATAAAAATTGGTTTAAAAACCGCTTTGTTCAAAATAGAGTAATACATGATCCTTGATAAAGTTCTCCTGTTCATGATGAATCATGCTTGGCATTTCTTTTACCTGTTTAAAATGGGGCCAACCATCCTCGTCATTTCCTTCCTTGATATAAAAACCACTCTGGCCTAATACGGTACAAACTGCCACATGCATCAGGTCTTGCTTCTGTTCTTTGCTAATTTTCTCCACAATAAACCCTGTTTCCTGCATCCCAATCAGGAATAAAACCGCTTCTAAATCTGGCTTTTTACCAAATTTCTCCAACAGTTTGGCTTCTAAAGCCCACCAACGTTGTTGTAAATCGTCTTGAATATACATTCCGTAAAGGTAAACCATGCAAGCTTGCCATCATCAGGTCACTTAAGTTATATTTGTAAAAATTGATTGTATGTTACAAGTGCAGGTTCTAAGGAGCCATACGGCAGAAGTGAAGCAAAAGCTAGCTAAAAAGCAGTTTAAACAACCTGAATTGGTAGATCTGATCATATCATTGGATGACGAGCGCAAGCGCTTGCAAAATGAATTTGATCAAACCCAGGCCAAAGTAAATGCCGCGTCTAAAGAAATTGGGAAGCTGATGGCGCAGGGTAATAAAGAAGCTGCGGAAGCCACCAAACTGGATGTTGCCGGATGGAAAGCCGCTTTGGAACCCCTAAAAGAGCAGATGGTCAAAGTGGAGGAAGAATTACAAGCCAAGTTGGTATTGTTGCCCAATTTACCAGCTGATGCCGTTCCAGAAGGTAAAACACCCGAAGAAAATGTAGTGGTAAGAGAAGGTGGACAAAAACCCGCTTTATATGCAGGTGCAGTTCCCCATTGGGATCTGATTAAACAATATGATCTAGTAGATTTTGAAACCGGCGCTAAAATTACCGGTAGCGGTTTCCCGCTTTATAAAGGCAAGGGTGCCAAATTGCAAAGGGCGCTAATCGGTTATTTCCTAGACTATAATACCGCAGCAGGTTATACCGAATACATTCCTCCTTATTTGGTCAATGAAGCCAGTGCATTTGCAACAGGTCAGTTGCCGGACAAAGAAGGTCAAATGTATCATGCCACTGCAGACAATTTCTTTTTGATTCCAACCGCAGAAGTTCCTGTAACCAATATTTACAGAGATACTATTGTAAAGGAATCCGAACTGCCCATTAAAATGACTGCTTATACGCCTTGCTTTAGAAGAGAAGCAGGCAGTTTTGGTAAAGAAGTTAGAGGATTAAATAGGGTACACCAATTTGACAAAGTAGAGATTATACAACTGGTAAAGCCAGATGCATCTTATGCTGTGTTAGATGAAATGGTATTGCACGTAGAGAACCTGTTAAAAGCCTTGCAATTACCTTATAGAATCTTAAGACTATGTGGTGGCGATATGGGTTTCACATCTGCCATTACCTATGACTTTGAAGTATTTAGTGCTGCTCAGGAGCGATGGTTAGAAGTAAGTAGTGTTTCTAATTTTGAAAGCTACCAGACCAATAGAATGAAATGCCGTTATAAAGATGAGAATGGCAAAACGCAATTAACGCATTCACTCAACGGTTCTTCTTTGGCCTTGCCAAGGATTGTGGCTTGTTTATTGGAGAATTTTCAAACAGCAGAAGGTATTGAATTGCCAGAAGTGTTGCGTCCTTATTTTGGTGGCACTACTATCAATTAAACTTGGCTTATAATATTGAGTCTCATTCCCTGGTAACGGGGTAAAACCCATACTATGCTTGCAAAAATTTTTAAGAAAATTCTCTATGTTGTTCTAGGAATATTTGTGCTACTCAATATCATGGCAGCTTTTCATGCACACAAGTTTACCCATTTTTATGCGGGTATTCCAAAGGCTAAAAAGCCGGAAGAAATGACTGCTTTAGAAAAAACAAGCGCTATTTTTTTTGGCAACAAATTCGCTAAAAGTAAGGTAGTTGATAGTTTTACAATTGCCCATCAAACAATCAATCTTGTTACTGCAGACAGCATGCAGTTGGAATCTTGGTATGCCAAGGCCGATAGTAATATAAAGGGAACAGTACTGATGTTTCATGGTCATGGGAGTAGCAAGAGTGGCATGATTGTAGAAGCCACTGCCTTTCACCAGATGGGTTGGAATGTATTGCTAACCGATTTTAGGGCGCATGGCAATAGTGAGGGAGAAGTTTGCACCATTGGCGCTAATGAAGCCAAAGACGTTAAAGCGGCATACGATTATGCAAGGGCTTTGGGAGAAAAAAATATTGTCCTTTACGGAATTTCTTTAGGCGCATCAACAATTCTTACTGCAGTTGATCATGAAGGAATCAAGCCTGAAAAAGTAATTTTAGAAATGCCATTTGGTACGTTGGTAGATGGCGTAAAAGGACGGTTACGAATGATGCATGTGCCTGAACAACCTATGAGTACCTTACTTGCTTTTTGGGGTGGTGTAGAACAAGGATTCTGGGCTTTTGATCATCGCCCTCAAGACTTTGCTAGTAAATTAAATTGTCCCGTTTTATTGCAATGGGGTTTGAATGATCCAAGGGTTACTCAAGATGAGACAAATACCATTTTTAAAAATTTAGCCAGTCATGATAAATTGCTCATGGTCTATGCCCGCTCAGGGCACCAGAGTTTGCTGAAAAATGAACAAGCAAAATGGATGAGTACGGTGGGTAGTTTTTTGAATTAATCTAATCGTAACGCTTTGTCAAATAAACAATGCTTATAAATCTTCACCATTTGTGCGGACCCTTTTTGGCAACAATATGAAAAGTTCCTTCAGGTGTTTTTCTGTCGTTCTACATCATTTTGTCACCCAAATCCTTGCTTCCAAAAAGCACCCCCTAAAAAGGGGGCGCGCGATAACATGAGAAAGGGACTGGCCCTTAAAGTTCTACCAGCTACTAAAACGGATACCCACGGTATATGGGTATTGTTCCACGCGGGTAATATTTTTTTGTAATCTATTCAAGCTATAAGAACCATAGAGTCTAATTGGTCCAATGCCTATTTCTCCAATGGTTGCAAAACGCCATGGCTCAAAGTTGAAATTGCCATTGGTTTTTTGCTTACCTCTTTCTGCACTAATTTGTTTGTTACGGCTATCTACTAAGTAACCTGCACTCATACCTACACTAAAATTGAATCCTCTTCTGCTGTCAGGGGTGGCGTTAATATGCACCATTAATGGAACGGTAATATAGCTTACGTATAATTTGTTTTTAGAAAATGAAATACTATCGTTGTACACATAGTTAGCAGCGTCTTTTCTATAGCTCAACCTAGAGTCATAGCGGTAATTGTACATTTCATATCCCAAACCATATTTCAGGTTTACTATGTGTTTTACCACGTTTAGTTTTTGCATAAATAACCAAATATTAAAATTGCTTGACTTGCCCGTGTTTAATACATAACTGCCTTCACTTACTTTGCCATCTTGAGGACGAAATGTTTTGAAATAAGTACCTGCTTGTGCATAAGCATAGTCTGTTTGATCACGGTAATTGGCAAATCCTAAATCCATAATCCACCAATTGGTAGTAACATTGCGCTGTCTACGTGGAACGCGTTCAATTTTTACGTCTATTGTTTTGTCCCAGTCTTTCCAAACATGGTTGTTTGAACTACTGCTTTCAGTTCCGGGTTTATTTTTCTTGATAATGACAAAATTACCCACCCTAACAGTATCTGTGTTGGCTGGAGTAATAATAGCGGTATCTTTTTGTGCATTTCCTGCCTTTGCAATTGCGAAGATTGCTGCAATGAGTAGTAGTCTTTTCATGGTTCTTGGTTTTTAACTTATTTCAAGGTACGGGGATTAGTATTTTCGTTGCGATCATCCTCCGATTTGATTTTACTTTTAAAAAGGTTGCCGGCTTTTCTAAAAAAGCCACGTAGTTTATCACGGTTTAATTCTAGATTACCTAGGTATAGACTTTTACCATTATCGTCAGTATCTAATTCCTTATAAATGGTTTGGTGCATGATTGAGGGCTCTGAACTGCCATCAGGTGTTGCTGCTGCATGCCCCAATTGGTTGGCATGATCTGCGTTGTCTAAAATAGTTGGAACGGTATTATTAGTAGTAATAGTTGTTGGTTGTTCCGTATTGGCTAATTCAGCAGTTGTAAGATTGGCCAAAACCTCATTAGTAAGTCTTGTTGACTCATTATTGTTAGTAGCAACTAATTTAGGTGCAGCATTATTATTGTTTAAAGTTGCAGGAACAGCAATGTTCTTGGTAGCATTGGTAGCCAGGGTTTCAGTAGCTTCTGCACCATTCACTTTTATATTATTGTCTTTGGTAGGCAGTACTGTGGTTTTGCCAGCCTTAACCATGGAATCTACTTGTTTACTTGTTGGCAAGAGATTCCAAACCATGACCATTAATCCAATCATAGCAGCAGCCACCGCCATTCTCCACCAACCCATCGCCACAGGCTTGCGTGCTTCTTTTTGATACAAAACAGATTTGTCTCCAAAAGAAATGGTTTCATGGGGTAATTTGGCGGCTTGCAATAATTCAAAATTTGCTTGCAATTCAGGATGCGCTACCAAAAAAACCTTTGTTTGTTCATTTTCTGCTTCCGTTAACTCATTATCTAGGAAGAGTAAAAATTGTTCTTCGTAGTTTATTTCGTTAATGGAATTGGAAGCAGTGCGGTATAGAATTTCTTTGTCAATAAAACCAAAACTGTCTTCAGAAGATAGCTTTGTTTCTAATAATGCATCTAATTCTGAACCAAGATCACTATTTTCCAAAGCAAAGCGTTCTACTGCCTGCATCTCCGTTGTAGACAGCTCACCGTCTACATAGAGTAGGAAAAAGTTTTCGTAATTGGTTCTATTGATCTGCATGTTGTTATATGTCTATTGTTTCTATCTAACGTTTTCTGGGCTTACCAGATAACTGCGCAAGGCCAATCTGGCTCTGTGCAGGTATACTTTTACTTGACTGCTATTCAAACCCATGATTTCTCCAATCTCTTCATAGGAGTATCCTTCATAGTCTTTTAACATCACCAGACTTTTCTGGGTTTCATTTAACCTGTTTAGGGCTTCCATCAAGGTCTGCTTCATTCGGCTATTTCCCTGTTCTATACTCTTGCCATCTTCCAAAAAACTATCCTTCAATTCAATTCTTTTGACCTTTCTAATATGGTCAATCATTTGATTATAAGCCACCGTAAACAAATAGGATTTAGACTTGGTATTGTCTACAGACTCCCTGTTTCGCCACATTTTTTCAAAAGCTGATTGCACAATATCCCTTGCGTCCTCTTCATGGCGGAGGTTTTTTACAATAAATCGATATAGATTATCGGCATATTGGTTTACACAAAGGTTGTACTCTTTCTCGGTCATTGTAGCAGGGATATCTAAATGGTTGCTTGTATAGGTTATACGATTAGCAAAAGCTAATGTTACAGTGCAAAGAAAAAATAATTATTTGTCCTAGTCTTACCGTTTAGATAAAAGCTGGTTAGAGCTTGAAAAGGTAGATGAGGACCCCTGTAATGGTCAAAAATAAGAGCAAAGAGACATTATAACCATCACAGTTACCCAGCCAGCCATTTCATAATAGCGTAACTGAAACAAATAGATCAATAAAAAAGCCCCGAAACCGGGGCTTTTATCAATAATCAATCACTTGTTCCTGAATGGCTGCTGGAATGTCTCTCCATTCGTATTGTTGGTTCCTCAATTGTGGTTCAAAACCAGCTTCTTTAATGGCTTCCTGCATAGTTTTATAAGTAAAACGGTGAGGAGCACCTGCGGCACTTACCACATTTTCTTCAATCATAATACTACCAAAATCATTGGCTCCGGCGTGCAAGCAGATTTGAGCTGTTTGTTTACCTACCGTTAACCAGCTGGCTTGAATATTCTTCACATTGGGCAACATGATCCGGCTAATAGCTATCATTCTTATGTACTCATCCGGGGTGGTTAGGTTCTGAACGCCCCTGATCTTAGTCAACAAAGTATCTACGTCTTGGAAAGTCCATGGAATAAAAGCAAGGAATCCCTTAGCATCGGCCGGTTTACGGCTTTGGGTTTCTCTAATTCTAACCAAGTGAATAAATCTTTCTTCTAGTGTTTCTACATGCCCAAACATCATGGTGGCACTGGTTGTGATATTCAAGTTATGCGCTTGGTGCATGACTTCTAACCATTCATCGGCACCGCATTTACCCTTTGAAATGAGTCTTCTAACCCTATCAACCAAAATTTCAGCTCCAGCACCTGGTAAAGAATCCAATCCAGATTCTTTCAAGGCCTTCAGGGTATCATAATGGCTCATTTTTTCCAATTTGGCAACATGCGCCACTTCTGGTGGTCCTAGTGAGTGCAATTTCAAATGAGGATATTCTTGCTTAATTGCACGGAAGGTCTTTGTATAGAAATCAAGTCCAAGTTCTGGATGGTGACCGCCCTGCAACAATAATTGATCGCCTCCGTATTTTAGGGTTTCTTCAATTTTTTTCCTATAAGTTGGCATATCCGTAATATAGGCGTCAGCGTGACCAGGTATTCTATAGAAATTACAAAACTTACAATTAGCAATGCAGACATTGGTGGTATTCACGTTACGGTCAATCTGCCAGGAAACTTTTCCATGTGGCACTTGAATTTTTCTCAACTCGTCTGCTACGTGCATCAGTTCTGTAAGCGGTGCGTGTTCAAAAAGAAACATCCCCTCTTCAATGCTTAGAAATTCAAAAGCAAGGGCTTTTTGGTATAAATCTGCTAATTGCATCAGTTCATCATTTATTCTAGTGCAAAGTTAGGGCCTTGGTTTGGTTTCAAACCTTTTTTACCGTTTATAGTTGATTAATTCAGTTTATCTAAACCTAGAAAACCGGAAGAAGAAAATGGCTATATTCAGTATATGAACCCTAAACTCTTGCTATGGCTATTGGGAATGCTATGCGCCTGCATGCAAGTGCGGGCTCAGGAAGAGTTTGTGCAGGAACCAGCCAAACATTTGACCAAGTTTCGCTTTAATCAATTAAGCGGGGGCATTATTCTCATCAAAGCCAAGCTAGACAACTATCCCGATTCGCTCAATTTTGTACTAGATACGGGTAGTGGGGGAATTTCTTTGGATTCAGCTACCACGGCAAATTTGAAAATACCTCTTACCAAAACAGAACGTACCATCCGGGGAATTGCAGGTATGAGAACAGTAGATTTTGCCTATGACCATACTTTAAAACTGACAGGCTTAGACGTGGCTCATTTGGATTTTCATATCAATGACTATGAGCTACTGACCAGTGTGTACGGTGTAAAAATAGATGGGGTAGTAGGCTTTAGTTTTTTTCGTAGGTATATTGTTAAGATTGATTATGACTTGATGCAAATCAATATTTATAGCCCTGGAAGTATAAAGTACCCAAGGGGAGGTTATTTAATGCGCCCAAATTTTACCACGCTACCTTTGCAAAATGCACTGGTCATGGATGATCATCCTATCAATAGCCGTTTTATTTTTGACACAGGAGCAGGTCTTTGTCTTCTACTCTCACAAGATTTTGTAGAAGACAGCACGGTTTTGCGCAAGGGTAGAAAAATCTATCCCACCCAAGCTGAGGGCCTGGGTGGTAAAAAACTAATGAGCCTCACCGTTTTAAAAGAAGTAAAGCTGGGACCCTATAAATTCAAGTCTGTGCCAGTGCACATTTTTGATGATGAATTCAATGTAACAACCTATCCAATACTTGGTGGCATTATTGGCAATGATTTGCTAAGACGATTTAATTTGATTCTTAATTATCCTGAACAGACCATATATATCAAGCCCAATACCCATAGGAATGAAAGCTTTGACTATTCTTATACGGGCTTGGGCATTTATCAAGTGGATGGTGAGATAAAAGTGGTAGACGTATTAGAGGGCTCACCTGGGGATAAAGCCGGTTTTCAAACGGGCGATATCATTTTATCAATTGAAAACAATTATTCCAAAAATATTCAAGTATATAAGAATTTGTTTCAAAATTCCATTGGTAGCATTCAGGTAGTGGTATTTAGAGAAAGAATGCCCTTGGTGCTTACTATGAATGTAAAAGACATCAGAAAAAAATAGGATTCCCAATTCCTCAGCGCAATTACTGTTGCAATGCTTAATTTGCAGCTTCTTTCTAGTAATTATGATAGCATTTCAAAGATTTGTTTTAGAAAATGGCCTGCGGGTCTTGGTGCATGAGGACCAGTCTACCCCCATGGCGGTAGTGAATGTATTGTATGATGTTGGTGCTAGAGACGAGCATCCAGATCAAACAGGTTTTGCTCATTTATTTGAGCACCTGATGTTTGGGGGGAGTGTGAACATTCCTGATTATGACGAACCATTGCAAAAAGCAGGTGGAGAAAACAATGCTTATACGACCAATGACCTGACCAATTATTATTGCCAAGTACCCGTGCAAAACTTAGAAACAGCTTTTTGGTTAGAAAGTGACCGAATGTTGAGTCTAGCATTTAGTGAAAAGAGTTTGTCTGTGCAACGTAAAGTGGTGTGTGAAGAATTCAAAGAACACTATATTAATAAGCCTTACGGCGATTTATGGCATAAGATGCGAGAGTTGGCGTTTAAAAAGCACCCTTATCGTTGGATGACCATTGGTAAGGAACTCAAACACGTAGAAGACGCGCGTATTGAAGACGTAAAAGCTTTCTTTAAAAAGCATTACTGCCCTGCTAATGCCATCTTGGTAGTAGCAGGACCAATGCCGGCAGCTGAAGTAATAGCCTTAAGTGAGAAATGGTTTGGTCCCATACCTATGGGAGAAAAATACCATCGCAACCTGCCAGTAGAACCTGTACAACAAGAAGCGCATAGACTAGAAATCAAAGCCAATGTGCCTGTTGATGCCTTTGTGAAAACATGGCATATGCAAGGCCGATTGGACAAGGGATATTATGTGGCTGATTTGGTTACTGAGATTCTTGGTGGGGGCGGCTCTTCTAGATTGTTTCAATCCTTGGTCAAAGAACAACAACTCTTTTCTGGAATTGATTGCTATCACTATGGGAGCATAGATCCAGGACTATTTACCATTGAAGGTAAACTGGTTAAAGGTGTAGCCATTGCAGATGCGGAAGCTGCTGTAATGAAAGAGGTAGACAAAATTTGTGATGAATTGGTGAGTGCACAAGAACTCCAAAAAGTGAAAAATAAAACGGAGAGTGTCATGGCTTTTGAAGACATGGGCATCACTAGTAGGGCTGGCTCTTTGGCTTTTTATGAATTGTTGGGCGATGCCAATTTAATGAATACGGAATTGTATAAATACTATGCTGTAACCCAGGAAGATATTCAACAGTATTGTCAACAGCTATTTGCTGAAACCAATAGTAATACTGTTTGGTACTTGAGTAATTCAAAAGTCAAAAATCAAAATTCAAAAGAAGAAGAGGAAGAAAGCGAGGAGTTAGAATTGAGGAATGAGGAATAAGTTGGAAATTTTATCTCTTCACTTCTTCTTCTTCACTTCTCACTTCTTCAAAATTTTGACTTTTAAAGCGCAAACGGCGCTTTGACCACTTTTGCTTTTACCAAACTATTTCTAATATCAATATAGATCTCTGAATCAACTGCTGCATGCGCTGTTGCTACATAACCCAATCCAATAGCTTTGTTCAAAGAAGGTGCTTGAGTACCACTGGTTACAACACCAATCTGATTACCCGCTGCATCTTTGATTAAATAATCGTGTCTAGGAATGCCGCGCTCTAGCATTTCAAAACCAACTAGCTTCTTGGTAACTCCAGCTGCTTTTTGTTTTGCAATTGCTTCAGAGTTGGTAAATTCCTTGGTAAATTTGGTAATCCATCCCAAACCCGCTTCCAGTGGAGAAGTAGTATCATTAATATCATTGCCATATAAGCAATAACCCATTTCTAAACGCAAGGTATCACGGGCTCCCAATCCAATGGGTTTAATCCCTGCTTCTGCACCTGCGGCAAAAATGGCATCCCAGATTTTATCCGAAGCCCCATTGCTGTCTTCAAAATAAATTTCAACCCCACCGGAACCAGTATATCCAGTGGCACTAATAATCACATTTTCCACTCCAGCAAATACACCCCTAACAAACGTGTAATATTTTAGGTTCATAATATCTACGTTCACTAAGGGTTGCAAAATCTTAGTGGCATTGGGTCCTTGAATGGCTAACAGACTTGTTTTTTCGCTGATATTATGCATTTCAACCTGCTTGTTATTGAAGCTGCTAATCCAGTTCCAGTCTTTTTCAATATTGCTGGCATTGACTACCAACATATAAGACTTGTTATATTCTAAGCAATACACAATCAAGTCATCTACAATACCACCGTCTTTGTTAGGGAGACAGCTGTATTGGGCTTGACCATCGGTAATTTTTGAAGCATCATTAGAAGTAACACGCTGAATTAGGTCTAACGCATTTTCTCCTTTAAGGATAAATTCACCCATATGACTTACGTCAAAAACGCCAGCATTTTTTCTAACAGCGGCGTGTTCATCATTGATGCCGCTATAACTAATGGGCATATTATATCCTGCAAATTCGGCCATCTTGGCGCCAAGTGCAATATGTTTCTGGGTGAATGCGGTATTTTTCATCTTTGAGTGGTACTTGTTTAGGTGGGCAAAAATAAGCGAAGCGGGTGGCTTTAAAAATAAAAAAGCTACCCGCTGGTAGCTTTTTTAAAATCTAAGTTGTTTTTAAAAGGGAGAACCCCATCCCGAGATCAGAACGGGGTCCTTTTAATTCCCAACTTCAACCTAGTTTATAATACCATTTTCATTAATAAGAACTTGGGTGTTTCAAGCAATTCTTCTTCTTGTTCAACTGTTTTTTTGGTTATAATGGGGTTACTAGAAGTTTGAGCGTTACGGACAACAGCTTTCTTGTATTTGTACTGAGCAGTGTCTACTGGTTTGTCTAATTCTTTCTTTAATTCTTCTACTTCTTTTTGCTTTTTCTCGTATTCTTTTCTCAATTCTTCCTTACTTTTCTTGAATTCTTCTACTGCATCAGAAACGCCGTCATTGTCTTGGTCTGAAGTACCCACTTTATCTACTTTTTTGTTGTCTTTGATTCTCTCCAAACCACCAGTGGTCATGATATACTCTACATCAGAATCCCAGCCATAGTAGTCATTCCAGTCTTCATCTGAATCCCAATCATTTCTACCATTGTTCAAGCTAAAATGATTCAAGCGTCTCTGAGCTTTCTTGTCTATTAATATGCGCTTTCCCACTGGAACCTGGATGGTGATGACTACACCTTGGTTGCGGAATTTGGTACCGCGTTGTACTGAGAAACCTCTATCTAGATAAACGGTACTGTCTTGTTGATTAATACCGTAGTTCATCTCTTTGATATTTTTAAGTGCAGCGCTCTCATCACTACCGTTACTATACTTGGTAGATTCAATATGATACAGGCTGTCTTTACTCTTGATCAAGTGGATGCGGACATTGTTTAAGAAAAGGCTATCATCAGTCATACTAATTAAGCCATCTAGTTTAAACCACCTGCCATATACTTTCACTTTGCTTTCAGGAACTGTTACAATCATCTTACCAGAGACAGGTTGTTGGATGGCCAATGCTTGTTTGTCTCTAGCCCTTGCATTAAAATTTTCTGCAATCATAAACGCCAGAATCCCAGCAGAAATCAAACCCAAGACCCACATCCCTGCAAAACTGAATCCAATTGATTTATTACCAGATTTAACACCCATGATTCTGCGGATTACCCAGGTAGTAAATGCTACCACCGGCACACCAAGGAATAATAGGAGGGTAGACCAGGCTAGGAAGTTCTGCCAGAATCCTTCCAAGAAGAAATTCTTTAATGGGAATACGCCAACACCTGCCACTAAGAAAGCCAATAGTGTTACCAAGAGTGCAAATGCTATTACACCAGCAATAAAGAGAAAGAACGCTTTGAAAATAAAACCAAATACTTTTAAAATGCTGAACTTACTTTTTTTGGCAACAAATTGCATCTCATGACCAAATTGAGCAGTTTTTTCTGTAAAGGTTTGTTTTACTTCTTGCATCTCATGACCAAGTTGAGCAGTTTTTTCTGTAAAGGTTTGTTTTACTTCAGACCCAAATTCCTGCGCTTTGGCACTCATTTCTCCACCCCATTTTTCTGCGCGGCTTTTGAAACCTTCTAAGTCTTCTTGAATGGTATTTTTGATAGTATTCAAATCTACTTTTTCACCACGCATTTCCAATTTTTCAGAAGCAGATTTGGCTTCTGGTATCACAGCCCATAGAATGGCATAGACTATAAACAGGGTTCCTCCAAATGATCCAAATACGATGCCTGGAAATGGATCTCCATCCCACCAAAAACTGTGGCGGAGAATGCTAGAAATTACCCCAGTTACCAAAGGGAATACAAAGATTAACCTTGGAATCCAAACTGCAATATCAAAATAAGCTGAGATCCCGCTTGCAACTCCAGCAATGACTTTCTCGTCTGGATTACGGTATAATCTTTTGGTGGAAACCGTATTGACTAGTGGTTTAGAAGGTAGAATAATCCAAAGTAAGATATACAATAGAATTCCACTACCACCAAGGAATGCAATCAGTGCTAAGACCAAACGAACAATGGTTGGGTCAAGTCTTAAATAATTGGCTACACCACTGCAGACACCACCTAACAACTTGTCATTGTCATCCCTATATAAACGTCCTTTTGGAGCGTCATTATGAGAATATTGGTAACTGCTTTGTGATTGTTTTCCTTCACCACCCAATTGTGATTTTACATTAGTTTCTTCACCTTCAAAGTCTTCTGGACGGCCCATGCTGGCAATGATTCCATTCACGGTGTCATCTGTGATACAGGTAGCACCTTTCTTAAGGCTTTCACCAAAAAGTTCCGCAATACGTCCTTCAATGTCATTGATGATTTCGTCGCTACCTTCCTCATTGGCAAAGAATTTGCGTAAACTATCCACATACTGCTTCAGTATGTCATAGGCAGATTCTTCAATGGGAATTACCCTGCCTTGGAAGTTTATATTAATTACCTTTTTCATGTCTTTTTAGTTTGAGTTTGGCTACATGTAATTCGCTTATGAAAATTCAAGTTTGAATCAAAAATTTTCAATGCTCATTTCATGTCAGTATATTTTGTGTGGTTAGGGTTGGGGTTGGGGTTGGGTTTCTGAGGAGGCTGCTGTGTCTTGGGTAGGTTGGGTGAGCGTGTGTACGGCATCGGCCAACTCTTTCCAGGTTCTCTCTAGTTCTCCGTAGAATTCAAGACCTAGATTGGTCATGATGAAGTATTTGCGTGGCGGTCCGCTATTGCTTTCCACCCAACGATAAGTTAATAGTCCTGCGTTTTTCAATCGCGTCAGTAAAGGATAAAGTGTGCCTTCCAAAATATGAAGGTTGGCTGCTTTCATTCTATCCACTAGGTCACTGGGATAAACTTCCCCTTGACGGATAATGGAAAGAATGCAAAACTCCAATACGCCCTTTCGCATTTGACTTTGTGTGTTCTGAATGTCCATAGCCGGAGTTTTTGTGGTCGGCCCTGATTAGTTTGGGTAGACCTGTTATGAATACTTGGGTGCTTAGATTAGTAAACTAGGAATCTTCTGGTGCTTCTGCTGCGTGCCATGCGTTGGATATTCCAAAGGTCAGCACTGCTCAAGCTATGTTTGTGGGTAGGAGTGTTTAGATTGTTGGACACGGTTTCCCTTGTTTCTTGAAACGAATCGTTGCTATTTACTTTTTCTAAGTTGTTCAGCAATTGGTTGTTTTGCGTTTTCATAATTTTTATTTTGAGTTTTTTAGGTTGTTGTTGGGGTTCTTTCCCTTTGACCTCACAAAGATGCAACAATACTTGGTACTATGCAACACATAGTACCAAGTATTTTAAGGTAATTGGCGACGGGTTATACTAAATATGATGTAATTAACTGAAAATCAGTAAGTTGAAATTCTTTAAAAATATATCCTTATGACAAACGGAGGTATTTCTTGATAAATGGCGGAATTTTTAGCCTAATTGATGAGGTGTAGCAGGTTCTGTTATACTTTAGAGCTGAAACTATTCATGAGCAACGCTATGAAGCATATTAGAACCATTTTCTTACTCAGTTTGCTACACTTATTATTCATTACATCGCCAAAGGCACAGACTCCTGCTATGTATTATGGAGACATGGATGTTACAGGAAGGCCCTATGCAAAAGATCCATATGTAATTTTTTATCAAGGAACTTATTGGATGTATTATTCCGTACCCGATGAAAATAGAAAGACTTGGTATATAGGTATTGCTACTAGTAATGACTTGGTGAATTGGCAAAAAAAGGGAAATCTAAAACCAAGTTTAGATAGCGTTGAAACAAAGGGCATCTGTGCTCCTTCTGCACTAATAAAAGATGGGGTCATGCATTTATTTTATCAGTCTTATGGTAATGGCAAGGCCGATGCTATCTGTCATGCAGTTTCAAACAATGGACTTGATTTTAAAAAGGATCCTAGTAATCCCATCTTTAGACCAACGGCTGGCGATTGGTCCTGTGGTAGAGCTATAGACGCAGAAGTTATTGCGTTTAAAGGGAAGTTTTTTTTGTATTATGCCACTAGGGATACAGCGTATAAGATACAACAGCAGGGCGTTGCAACCACTAGCTTGAATTCCAATTTTGCTAGAGATACTTGGACAGAAGTTTTGGGCATGCCCATGCTCAAGCCTGAATTACCCTGGGAAAAAAATTGTATTGAAGCGGCTTCCTGTATACAAATAGGCAAGCAGTTATATATGTTTTATGCAGGGGCTTATAATAACGAGCCACAACAAATTGGTGTGGCAGTAAGTGAAGATGGCATTCATTGGAAGCGATTGTCTGATCAACCCTTTTTAGCCAATGGAGCACCAGGTTCTTGGAATGAAAGTGAGAGTGGGCATCCAAAAATATTCAAAGCGGAAGACGGCAAATATCACTTGTTTTTTCAAGGAAATAAGGACAAGGGCAAGACTTGGTTTTTGTCTAGTGTACCTGTTGGATGGAACAAACAGGGGCCTTATTTAGTTAAATAGCTACATACTACTACTTAGTTACAGTGTTGGGACGGTCAAAAAAATATTCATCGTATTTGTACGATGAGTCAAAATTTTCGCCTAGATTTGCTTATCGTATGAAAACGATAAAGTAATGGCAATAGCAAAAACAACCGAATTTACACAACAAGAACAGGACTTAGCAGCTTTTGCAAAAGTCTTATCGCACCCTGCAAGAATTGCCATTATGAAAGTATTGGCAAATGAGCATGCTTGTATTTGTGGCAGGATAGTTGAAATACTTCCATTGGCACAAGCCACCGTTTCCCAACACTTAAAAGAATTAAAGAATGCAGGTTTAATCAAAGGCACTGTGGATGGTCCCAAGAGTTGCTATTGCATTAATTGGGAGGCTATGGAAAAATTCATGCATGATTTTAATGGCATGTTTTCAGCACTACAATTACAGAAAGGAAAATCTTGTTGTTAGTAGAATTTTAAAAAACTAAAAATACACAGATGAAAAACGAAAACGAACTGAAGGCATTGGTAAAAGAAAAATACGCAGCCATTGCGCAGCAGTCAAGAGAAGATAATGCATCATCCTGCTGTGGTGCAGGTGGTTGTAGCACTGAAGTGTACAATATTATGACAGACGATTATAACAATTTACAGGGTTATAATGCTGATGCTGATCTTGGTCTGGGCTGTGGCTTGCCAACTGCTTTTGCCAAAATCAAAGAAGGTGATGTGGTCATTGATTTAGGAAGTGGAGCGGGTAATGATTGTTTTGTTGCTCGCGCGGCCACAGGTCCGTTGGGAAAAGTCATTGGGATTGATTTTACAGAACAAATGATTGCCAAAGCAAGAATCAATGCTGAAAAATTAAACTTTCAGAATGTTGAATTTAGACAGGGCGATATTGAACAAATGCCCGTATCCGCTAATATGGCTGATGTGGTAGTTAGTAATTGTGTGTTGAATTTGGTGCCCAATAAATTCAATGTATTGTCAGAAGTATACCGTGTTTTAAAACCAGGGGGGCATTTTAGTATCTCAGATATTGTTTTAGAAGGACAACTGCCTTCTCAATTAAAAGAAGCGGCTGAAATGTATGCGGGTTGTGTATCTGGTGCTATTCAGAAAACAGTATACATGGAATTGATTGAAACAACTGGTTTCAAAAATATCGCCATCCAAAAAAGCAAAGAGATTATTATACCGGATGATATTTTAATCAACTACCTCAATCAAACAGAAATTGACAACTTTAGAAATAGCGGTATGGGTATTTATTCAATTACCGTATACGCTGATAAACTAGAAGAAGAGAAAGCTTGTTGTGCACCAGGATCTGGGTGCTGTTAAATAAGTGAAGAGTGAAGAGTGAAGAGCGAAGAGTGAAAAAAAGTTGAAGGGTTTGCAATAAAATAAAAAATCAATTTAAATACTGGTTGATGGCAAAGAAAAAACTCTTATTTGTTTGTGTAGAAAATAGCAATAGAAGTCAGATGAGTCAAGCATTTGCATTGATTCATGGAGCAGGCAATATTGAAGCGTATAGCGCGGGCAGCAAGCCTAGTGGCATAGTGAATCCCAAAGCCATTGCAGCCATGAAAGAATTGGATTATGATTTATCTACACATGATAGTAAGTCTTTGCAAGAAGTTGAACAGTATGCACCATTTGACGCAGTAGTGACTATGGGCTGTGGCGATGCTTGCCCTTGGATGCCTGCTAAACGTTTTGTTGACTGGCAAATTCCAGACCCCAAGCATATGGAGCCAGCTCAATTCAATGAAGTGCGCGATTATATTAGTGGTAAAGTGAATGAGTTATTATTAGAACTATAGATTTTGATTTTAATCTATAGAGTTTTGGATGTAGTTTACTATAAATTTGATTAATCCCAACATGCTTATTTTTAATAGCTTTATCCAATAAATTATATGACATGAAAAATGTAATGCTAATGTTTTTTAGTTGCATCCTTTATTTGGCTTCTTTTTCACAGAGCGCAAAGCCTTCAAAAATGGTTCTTGACAAAACAAAAGAAGCAGCCATTGTGGAAACGGCTTGTGGCACTTGTATGTTTAAGATGGAGGGTAAAACCTGTGCGCTTGCTATTAAACTAAACGGTAAAGCCTATTTTGTAGAAGGAACCGGAATTGATGACCATGGTGATGCGCACGATAAAGATGGATTTTGCAATGCTACTAGAAAAGCAAAGGTTCAAGGTAAAATTGTTGGAGATCGTTATTTGGTTACTTATTTTGAATTAGTGAAAGAAACTAATATTAAAGAGATTCAAAAACCTCAGCACATTGATCACTAGTAAAAACAAGCCTAGGGTGAATACGGCTATTTAAAGCTAAGGTAACAATTTATGATAGTTTTGTTTGTTAATACCAGACAGGATGCTTCAGGATGCGGTCTGATACATTTACTAGTAGTTTTAATTACCGGGTTCCGGGCCAACTTCAAATTGCTATATGAAACGATTGTTCCTACTGCCAATGTTTTGCTTGATGCTGAATGCAACCAATGCACAAATTGGAAAGCGATTTCCCTCAGAAAAAAAGATTGTCAAAGACCCTGTAACTGGAACCGAATTGGTCTTCTTGACTAGCCAACCACACGGTGATCGGAAAATATATCAAACCCATAATCAATGGACATCAGATGGCAATTGGTTGATCTTTAGCTCTGGTATGGTTAAAGGAGAAGCCATGGCTGTGAATGAAGCTACAGGAGACTTGGTGCAAGTAACAGAAGGTGGATATAATGGCATGCTCAATATTGCCAGAAGGTCTATGAAACTCTATTTCTTACGTAACCCATTGATTCCAGGAACTAAGATCAGAGATACCACTAAAAATGCTCCAGTGCAAGTAATAGAAGTGGATTTGAAAAAATTATTTGAAGACAGTAAGGCTGGAAAATTAAAAGAAGCATCAACTTATCAACGCGTTTGTGGCACAACGCCCCCTGAATGGGGAGCCGGTGGCGATATGGCGTTGGATGGCATGGAAGAATGGGTGTATTTCCGCGTGAGTAGAGAAGCTGCTGCCAAATATTTAAAACCTGGTACCAAATTAGAATCTAACTATGGTCCGCGTAATATGGGAGCAGGTCCATCTGGCATTGGCGCATTAAATGTTAAGACTGGAGAAACTAAATATGTGGTCTCTGTTCCTTTTCAAATTGGACATATTCAAACCAATCCTTGGGTTGAGGGTGAGATAGTTTTTTGTTGGGAAACCGGAGGTAAATCGCCCCAACGAACTTGGACGGTGTTGGCAGATGGTTCTGGTCTGAGACCCCTATATCCTGAAGCGGATCATGAATGGGTTACCCATGAAGCGGTGATTTCAAAAGATGAAGTTGCTATTGCCATTATGGGGCATAGACCCATTCCCAATGTTGCTTCAGTTGTTGCAGAAGGAACCGCCGTGGGTGGTGCCAATCCCGGTCAGGAAGCTGCCTGGGGAATTTCTGGAACCAGAGAGAAGCCAACGGGTTTGGGAATTGTTAATTTGAGAACCAGAGAAATGACCATTGTTGGACAAACACCTAGTGGTAGCGGTCTCTGGCATGTGAGCGGTTCTCCTGATGGCAGGTGGGTCGTTGGGGATGACTTTAGTAGGAGCATTTATTTGATTGATAGAAAAACCCATGAAATGAAAATGCTAAGTACGGGTCATAAGACTTCTGCAGCAGATCATCCACATCCTACCATGAGCCCGGATGGAACTAAAATTCAAATTCAATCAGCTATGCTTTCTACAGATAACAGAACCATGAATATTTGCATTATACCAGTTCCTGCAGATTGGTTAAATAGAAAATAAAAAATCCCAGGTGGTTAAAGCCTGAGATTCAAAAACGGTAAGATTTTAGGTTATTTATACAATCTTGATATGAAAACTATCTAACAGACCTGCTAGTTCAGTTCTGGAGAACGTAGCATGCTTAATTCGGTTCTGATTGGGATTAATGCTAAAATTGAAAGAACCACTTAGGTCTACTTTTTCTAAGATAGTATTGTCAAAAACAGCCCCTTGAAAATCACATTCATCAAAAATTGATTCTGTTAAATCCGTTTCTGTAAAATCCACTTCCTGTAATTGGCATTCAATGAATTTGGTCTTCTTCATTTTTAATTGGTAAAAACAAGAAAGAGGTAGTTGAGATTTTTTAAAACTTACTGCGAATATTACTTTATTACAGTCCTCAAAATGCAGACCTAACAACTTGCATTCATTAAATCTTACGTCATTCAAAACCGTATTAGATAGTTTTACCATGCCCATATTACAACCCCTAAAGGTGCAATCAGTAAAATTGCAAGCAGACAAATCTATATTGGAGAAATTGCAGTCAATAAAAGTACAGGACTCATATTCGCCTATCTGAAATCTTTTTTGTGTAAAGTCTAGTTTAATGTATTCCTGATCTGATTGATAGTCCATCTTTTGATATTTTTATCTTTTAGCCAAGGCTTTCAAATCTAATTTTTAAAACGCGTTTAATTTAACTGTGTTTTAAGGGTCGTTTTTTTACAATGCCTCCCTTAGTGTCTTTAACGCTATTCATTACCACAAAGGCATTAGGTTCAATTTTTTCTATTTCAGTGTTCAGCTTGTTTAACTCTAATCTGGTGATTACAGTATAGATAATATCTACTTCTTTGGTTTCACCACGTTTGCCGTAACCACGCTTTCCACTATAAACCGTAACCCCCCTTCCCATCTTGGTAATAATCATTTGTCTAATTTCTTCACTTTTACTAGAGATGATGGTTACTCCTGTATATTCATCAATACCTTCAATGATAAAGTCTAAGGTTTTTGAAACGGATAAATAGGTAATCATGGAATATAGCGCAATTTCAATGCTTAAAAAATAAGCAGCAGCAGAGAAAATAAATACGTTGATGACAATGATAATATCTCCAATGGTGGTGCCAAACTTTCTACTCAGATAAATGGCTAATACTTCCGTGCCGTCTATGACAGCACCTCCTCTTATTGAAAATCCAATACCCGCCCCTAGGAAAATGCCCCCAAAAACAGCTACTAGTAGTTTGTCATTAGTAATATGGGGAAAATTAACCAAGGCCAAACAAAGAGACAATCCCAGAATAGCTAGACCAGTTTTAATGGCAAACTGTTTACCAATGACTATATAGCCAAGGATGATAAAAGGAATATTAATCCCAATAATTAATTGATACAGTGGAATCTTGGTAATAGCAGAAGCCAAAAGAGAAATGCCAGTAGCCCCTCCGTCTATAAAATTATTAATGATCAAAAAGCCTTTTAATCCAAAAGCAGCAGAAAAGATTCCCGTTAAAATGTAAAGGGCATCTTGAAACAAGTGTTTTACAGATACCAAATAGGCTCTATAGCTTTTGGCAAACGCATAGCTGGTCATGTTGCTATCAACAGATTCTTTGCGCAATTTATTTTTAAGACTGGATGGAATTACCAGCCTCGCCCAAAAGCTCTTCATCATGACCTAAAGTTAAAACAAAGAGGGGTAAGAACTATCAGGTTGCTACAGGATGGCTAACTGTCTAAAAATGCTAGTTTCAAAGACGATTACACTAATAATTAAATCATTGCCATGAAATCATTGCTCCCCCTTTTAGGTTTAATCTTCTTTATCCAGCATATCAAAGCCCAAGAGCTCTTGGAAACAGGGGGTAAGAAGATGCCTACCACTTGGATTGATAAGGACACCAAGCACCGAGTAGTGAGACTTTCTGCAAGTTTGGAAGGTAATTCTCAAAGCTTTTATTTTCACAATTACCCCTTTATAGGTAATGAAATGGTATTTTATAATAGTAGTAAACAGAAAGCAGAGGATGTGACAGATATGAAGCATGTAGAAGCGGGTCAGGTGAATTTGAACAATCGTCAATTGTATATCGTAGACCTTTCAAGCTTAAAAACAAAGCGCATTACCAATGAGCGGACTGCCATGAATGGTGAAGTGGTTTGTGAAAAAACCAAGACTGTTTTTTATCAAATCAAAGATTCCATATTTGCGCTAAAACAGGGTGAACCCAAACCAAAATTGGTCTTTGTATTTCCTACTGATTTCAAATCTAGTATTTCTGCTGTGAATGTAAATGGTAGTTTGTTAGCGGGCTCTTATGCCACCGAAGCGGAAAAAGATATTTTAAAAAACAACCCAAATAAGGGCAGTTATTTTAATTTAATTTATGAAGCCAAACTGCCCAAAACGCTTTTTACCATTGATGTGGCAACGGGTAAATTGAATAAGATATTTACTGATAGTGCTTGGTTGAACCATGTACAGTTCTCAACTACTAATCCAAACTTATTAATGTTCTGTCATGAAGGACCATGGCATAAAGTCAATAGGGTTTGGACCATTGATGTGAACACTAAGTCCATTACCCAAATCCACCATCGTTCAATGGATATGGAAATTTGGGGGCATGAGTGGTTTGGTAAGAATGGCAAAAACATTTATTTTGATTTACAACAACCTAGAGGTAAGGAATTCTTTGTTGGAAAATATGAGGTAGCTACCGGAAAGGAATCTAAATATCGTTTGCAACAAAATGAGTGGAGTGTGCATTATACTAGCAATGCAAGCGAAACCTTGTTTGCAGGAGACGGTGGAGACCCTGGTGCTGTTGCAAAGGCGCCAAATGGACAATGGATTTATTTGTTTACCCCCAACGGAGATCATTTTGACGCAGAAAAACTGGTGAACATGAAAAAGCACCAATACAAATTAGAACCCAATGTTCATTTTAGTCCTGATGGTAAATGGATAATATTCCGCGCCAATT
This sequence comes from Bacteroidota bacterium, assembly GCA_947460595.1. GTDB lineage: Bacteria > Bacteroidota > Bacteroidia > Chitinophagales > Chitinophagaceae > Sediminibacterium. The sequence continues at coordinate 85,772 of CANHGS010000006.1, forward strand.
TTGAAGGAGAGTCACAGGTCTATGCCGTTGAGATTAAGAAGTCTTAATGCTATTTTAGTGTAAATGTACCATCCTTGATCATTTCCAAAGATTGTAAGGATTAACACTTGTGATCTTTTTTACGCTGTGCGATGGAATTTTTGATAATGGTAATTAGTGTCTTTTGATCCACGTCTGCTAATTTGGCAATATGCAAACAGCCACCGCTTTTTTTGTGTTTACCCAATTTGGCTTCAAGCTCAGCTTGCTTGGCATAGTCAGAACCAATATAGAACGTAATGGAACTGGATCTGGATGCTAGTCCTACCAAGGGTGCATCGCCCTCGCGGCCAGAGTCATAGACATAATGATAACTCCCAAAACCCACAATGGACGGTCCCCACATTTTGGGTTCAAACTTTGTTTCTTTGGCTATTAAGGTAATGATGGTGCTGCAGTCTTTTCTTTTTGCCTCATCCTTGATGGTTGCTAGAAAATCATCAACACTAACCATGGTTTCAACTGTTTTGTTGTTGGCTTTTGCCATGACTTAAGTTTAGGGGTATTAATTTATTTTGCATATAGACTATCAATAGCCTTCTCTGGTGTTTTAATATAGGCCCTTGACTTTCTTTTTTCCATTGTGGCTAATTGCTCAACACCAAATTTGCTGGCATCTCCTTTAAACGAAATCTTCCAAATCCTTCCTTTTTTAGATTCTGAAATATACAGGGATCCATCAGGTCCTTCAGACAATCCCATAGGTCTAAACTTAGCTTCTTCCATTTTTCTAATCACATCTGTTCCAGCAAAGCCATCAGCAAATACTTCTAGTTGCCCCGTTGGCTTACCATTTTCAAAAGGGATAAATGCTACAACATATCCGCCTTGAGAATAAGAGACTCGATTGGTGGAACCATGGAAAGCAATAAATGCGCCATTTTGATATCGCTTAGGAAACTGATTGCCTTTATAAAATAATAGATCGTTGGGAGCCCAATGTGCCGGTAAGCCCATGATGGGGTTGGCATACCCATTTGCAATTTTCTTACCATCCCCCTCATATTCTGGGGCCTTCATTCTTTTCTTTTTGAATGGGTCATAATAGGAATAAGGCCAACCATAATTTTCTCCCTGTTTTACTTTCATAAACTCTTCTGCAGGAAGTACTGCATTGTCCCAATTGCTATAATGTTGAGGGGCGTGTTCGTGTAAATAATCCCGACCATGTTGAATGGCGTATAAATTATTGTCTTTTTCATTCCAGCTAATGGCTACAACACTTCTAATGCCTGTTGCAAATAATTTGCCATCTGCTTGGGTTTGATTTTGTTTGGCCTCATCAAATTTCCAGATGCCCGCTTGGGTAATTAATTCCAAACAAGGGTAATGTCCTTTTACGCCAGCAGGATTATCACCTGTGCCAGAATCCCAGTCCTCACAGGTATTGGTAGGGGCACTAAAAGTGACATACATGCCTCCCTTATTGTCAAAAGCCAATGACTTGGCATTATGCCATTGAATGGGGTGTTGGTCAACTACCAATACTTCTGGTTTACCTTCGGGTAACAATTTGCCCGGCGTTAATTTTTGTCTATAAACCATCTGTTCAGAACTAAAATAGAGATAGCCATTGTGGATCCGCATTTCGGTGGCAAAACTGCCATCATTAGGATAGTCTCCAAATGCTTGAAAAAGATCCATCTTGCCGTCTCTATTGGTATCGCGCATAGCCATATTGCCTGGCTCTGAATTGGTGATTCGGAGTTTCATATAAATGTCACCATTGTCATTTACCGCAAAATGTCTGGTTAGTCCAACGCTATCCGCAACAACCATTGCTGAGAATCCATCCGGCAAAAACAAGCCTCCATTTGGCTCATCTTTAGCAGTAGTCTTAGTTGCTTCAATTTGCTCGGGAGCATTTTGACAATTGGTAAAACAAATAAGACTCATTAAAACCAAAAAGGCGTTTATCCGCATGACCTGTTAATTGTATACCGGTAAATTAATGAAACCTAGGTAAATTAGCTTCATTTTTCATCTTGCCCAAGTATTTGGACTGATTTCATTTTTTGAAACTGACATGATTGTAGTTTTGGTCTTCCCAGTAATGAGTTGAAGGGTTTGAATTTATTCGGGCTTCATGGCTTTTATTTTTTAAAATATCTCCCATTCCCAAATGCCTGCAACCCCTTTATTGATTTTCACTCGTAGGTATCTGGCTTTAACCTGAACAAGATCTTCATGAGGAGATTGAATTTTTAAGTCATCATGACCGCCTGCCTTTTTCCATTGCTTACCGTCTACACTAAATTCCAATTGGAAGGCATGGCCTGCAGTAGGTCTTACAAAATAGATGGCAGATTTTTTGATTGGCTGCAGTTTACCCAAATCTGCTATTAACCATGCTGCTGAATCCTCAGCATTGGCCATCCACCTTGATCCATTGGCCCCGTCAAATGCAAAATTGGAATGAAAGGACTCAGTTCTTTTAAACAGACTGTCTTTCATGGGTTTAATGATTAAGTCTATTCTATTGCTTGAGGCTTCACTGGTAATGACTTTTAATGCGTTAGCTTCTTTTAATTGCTTTAATGCACCAACGCCATTTAGGTGAAGAGATACTGGTTTGATGCTGCCGTCTTCATTGAATTCCAACTTGTTTACATAAGTCTGTCTATTGGTACTAGCTCGGCTGAATTCTAAGTAGGCAATATAATAATCATCGGTTCCTGGAATGTTAAAAACGCTTCCATGTCCGGGTCCATATACACCTGTTGCATAATTTGTAGTAGTGATGATATCCTGTTTGGGAAAATCAAAAGGCCCCAAGGGCGATTGCTTACTAGTTACATAAGCGTATTGGTATTTTTCATCGCCGCCGAGGGTATAGAGATAATAGTAAATGCCTTTTCTTTCAAAGAAAATAGGGCCTTCTGAATAGCCTTTTCTTTTGGTAGGAATGGTTATACTATTAGTGTCTACAGAAATCATGTTAGCATTCATTTTGGCAGCCATTCTTCTTTGCCAGTACAAATAAGCTTGTTGGTCCTTGTCTATAAAAATTTCTGCATCAATGCCGTCAGGACCTTTTGGATTAGAGGATTTTAATAAAGTAGCATTGGTAAATGGTTTGTAAAAACTATCTATTCCTTGTGCCAGTTTAAATGGGCCAGTAGGTTTGTCTGCAACTGCCGGATACATAAAACCATTGATAGTAGGGTAGAGATAGAATTTACCATTGGCAGCAACCGCTTTACTAGGAGCCCAATACAATTGGCCAAGGGCCGATGGAAAAAGGTAGCCATTAAATGACCAGTGTACAAAATCTTTAGAAGTCCAAACTACAGGAGGGCCTGAGGTTTTTAGTCCATTATCATAACCATCGGTTGTGGCATAACAATAAAAGATGCCATCGATCATTTGAATACTAGCATCAGCTACCATGTCAGGAATCAAGGCTTTGCCAAAAGGATTGGGATTGGTTTGTTGCTCTGTATGGAATAAACCGTTTGGTTTGAGATAGATAAATTCCCTTTGTGCATCTATGACAATATTAAATTGCTTGAGCAAATCTCCGCCAATAATACTGTAAGGCTGACGCCCTAGGGAGCCTTCAAAAAAACCAACAGGTACATTTGATAGCGTATTTTCTGATATAGAAAACAAAGGCAATCGGGCCTGTTTAGAAACAATGGTATTGCCAAAACTGTCTTTTAATTTTTTCTCGCCTACAATAGCTAATTGTTTACCTAATTGATGCAATTGGGCAAATTGGTCATTGATGAGTAAAGCCCCAGCATAACCGGAATGGATGAGAAAACGTTCTTGGAATACGCTGTCTTGAATGCTACAAGCAGCTTCAATAAAAAACATCTCATCTTTGGTATACAATTTGGATTTCTGATAACTTTTGATATTACTAGGTAATGCTTTGTGTAATAGAATAAGGGATTGGTCTTCTGTAAGAGTAAGTGCATTGGCTGCAGTATGAAACATTAATTGAACCGTATCAGTTCCATTTAATATTGCCTGAATAGATAGGTTGTTATAGGTAGTAAGTTGGAAGGGGATTTGAATAGATGTTGCAGTTGCTTTTTGAGCGCTAAGATTGCTAATTATTAGCATGAAACCCAAAATCATGAATCCTAATTTTGACCTAAGTATATTATTCATGGCTTTGTATTTTGGATACTAGATATTGGTTTTATCCTTTTTTGGAAGGTGCTAAAGAATGATAATTATTTTTTAAAAAGTAGCTGTAGGATTCTTGGAATTTTATTTCTGTCTTGGTCATCAAAGTATTCTTCTAAACCTACTAATTCAAGCCCAGCTTGCTTTGCAGCAATAACAAAATCGGAGACTGGATGGGTAAAACAAGTGACCACCTGTGTGCCACTGGCCGTTTCAAATCTTGCTTTTGAACCGTTGTATTGTTTAAATGGATGTAGCTCGGCAATATAAACATGACCATTGGGGTTCAATGATTCCGACACTTTTTTGAATATAGCATTTAGGTCATCTATATGCTCTAATACCAAACTAAAAATCACTACATCATATTGTTGTTTAACAAAATGCCATGGTTCAGTAATATCAGCCTGTAGAAATTGCACATTTGGCTGGCTGATTTTTTCTTTGGCTTTTGATAACATTTCTTCTGAAAAGTCTACAGCAACAACTTGTTGAGCCTTGGTCTGCAACCAAACCGTATTCTTGCCTGTGCCACAACCAATCTCTAAACAACTATTAAATACAAGAGGGCCAAGTGTTTCGCGTAAAACCAAGGCTTCCATGTCTCTGGTTTTATTCTGATTGGTATCATACTGGTCCGCCCATAGATTGTAAGCGTTTTGTACATTCATGCTGTTTGATTTACCAATTGAAAATAGCAAAATCAGTGAGAAGTCGGCAAATCTTTCCATTAGCGTCATAGCCAATATAGTTGGCATATCTACTGTCTCCAATGCCGGAAGTAAAAACGGCTAAATTTTGATGATCAAATTCATAAATGCCATATCGCCATCCCTCATGTTTGTGGGTGCTGGTTGCTTTTAGAATAACGGTTCTGCGGTTATTCACAGTGTCTTTTTTTAAGGCTTGATATGCAGCCTTATCCATAAATAATCCAAGTTGGGCATCAACAGGATACCCAATGATTTCTTTACCGCCAATGGGTATGTTTTTTTGACCAGGTAGTAATGCATAGGACCACCTGACAACCGGATTCTGGTTGAATAAAATTCTTGCAAATGCTACTACTTCAACATCTTTTAATCTGGCAAGGGATAACTGTACTGGAAAATCACCAATTGGAAAGCTATCTGTGTATTCCTTGGCATATTCATCCATTAGCCAGGGGTCACAAGAAATAATTCTTCCTGAGCTGATCTTAATCTTACCAATATTAAATCCAAATAAGTCAAACATGACTCCATTAGACATTGCTTGACTACCCTTGATAAAAGCTTTTTCAAAAAGTTCAGGCTTGCTTACAATAGGAATGGGAGTAGATAAAATAGTGTCTAAATTTTCATTACTATAAACCGGTTTGCTATCCTCTTTTTTAACAGATTTATTTTTGCAGGCTACCATCAATACAACCAATAATAGCAAAGGGAATAACCGATTCATATGTTTTTAATTTAAACCACCATTAATTCATAGAAATCATCTGGATTCAAGTATTTTTTAGCCAATTCCTGTAATTCTTCTGCACTTACATTTCTAACAGTATCCAAACTATTATAGAAATAATCAGAACCAAGATTATTTAAGATATAGTTTTTCCATCGCGCAATAATTTGGAAAGGACCATCCAAATCGCCCAGCAAAGAACCAATCATATAATTACGAACTAGGTCCAATTCTTCTGCTTCAATTATTTCATCGCGCAGTAGCGCCATTTCTTTATATACTTCACTAATAGTGGCTTCTGCTACGTCTCTTCCCGCCTCTGTACTAATCATCCATGCGGTATCATGCAAATGATTCTGCAAATAACTATGAATGCCATACGTATAGCCCTTGTCTTCCCTAATATTGCTCATTAAACGGGATCCGAAAAATCCTCCAAACAAATTGTTGAGCACTTGCACTTTTGGAAAATCAGGATGATGTCTATTGGGAAAAGGGCGCGCAATTCGAATGGCTGCTTGTACAGAATCAGCGTCATTGACTTGGTTGTATTTTTTAGTGCTAGCAGGGGTTTGTATAATTTCTCTAAGAGGAAAATGTTGTTGGTTAAATGGCAAATGTCCCAAAGTCTTATTCAACAAGGATTGGGTATTAGCCGGTAATTTTCCTGCAACAAATACTAGGCACTTGCCATGGGTATAGTACTGTTTGTAATAATCAATCAAGTCTTGTTGATTCAAGTTGTTAAAATCATCTGCAGAAGTATATTTTCCATAAGGATGATTAAATCCATAAACATATTCGTCTATTAATCTGTTGGCAACAAAATCACATTTCTTAAGATTGACTTCTAGTCTTTGTTTTTGGTTCTGTTTATATATGGTCAATTCTTGTTCTGGGAAAATGGCATCAGTCAACAGCTCTGTAACAACGGGCAGTAATTTTTCTAAATGCTTGTTCAAACAATGTAGCGTAATGGTTGCTGTTTCATTGTAACAAGCACGGCTTAAATAGGCACCATAAAATTCAAAATGCTCATTGATTTCAAAAGCGTTTTGACGCTTGGTGCCATTTTTGAGTAAATGATTGGCAGTAGCGGCAACTATATTTTTTTCCTCATACCAATTACCCGCATGAAAGACTAGTTCAACCATCACTACTTCTTCTGCTCCAGCATCAATGCTGTAAACGGGAGTGCCATTGTCAAGCGTAAATTGATCACAGGGTTTTAGTTGTACGTCAAATTCCACTGCGTCTTTGATTGCGGGTGCTGTTGTTCTATCTATTGCCATTTTTGCTTCTTAGCCAGCAAAAATAGTTGATTCAACCGAAGGCTGGTGCAGAATCAACAAAACATCTCCCTCTAAGGTCAGGTAGCCATATTCGTAACAAAAACGGGCGGCACCTTCCTGGGTCTTGGTCTCATGCGTACAATACCTAAATTGAAATCCTTGATCGGCCAATTGCTGCTGCGCAATTATTTTTGTTCTAGAGGAAGTGTTAAATAATGACGCCAAAATGCGCCGATTCTTTTGTAAAAGGTGGTTCACCTGGCGCATATAATTGTTTTGGCAACTGTTGCGCAGATTATGATACTGGTTACGGCATCCGTCATTGCAAAACTGTTTATCCGTTCTGCCTTTTACGGCCCTACCACAATGCTTACAAGGTTGGGATAGACTATGCATAAAAAAAGGATGAACCACTAATCTAAAGCGGTTCATCCTTTCTTGCAAGTAGTCTAAAATTATTTTTCTATGGCCAATATTTCCACTTCAAATATCAGGGTGGAACCTGGGGCAATACTAGCTCCTGCTTGGCGGTCACCGTAAGCTAGTTCTGATGGAATATATAATTTCCATTTGCTACCCACGGTCATCAGTTGCAAAGCTTCTGTCCAGCCGGCAATAACACCATTCACGTCAAAGCTTATAGGTTCTCCTCGGTCAACAGAAGAGTCAAATACGGTTCCGTTAATCAGGGTTCCATGGTAATGACATTTTACTTTGTCATTAAGTTTGGGTTTTACCGTATCAGTTCCAGCTTTGATAATTTCATATTGTAAACCACTAGGCGTAATAACAACACCTTTTCTTCTAGCGTTCTCGGCTAAGAATTTCTTGCCTTCTGCTTTGGCCACTGCGGACTTTGCAGAGCTTGCTTTTTGTTGATATTCACCAATGCATTGATCCAGCGCATTGTCTACAATGACCAATGGTTTATTTTGTAAAACATCATTGATGGCTTTTTGAAACACAGCCATATTCAATTTGTCAAAACCCTGAGCCTTCATGTTTTGAGCAATACGTACCCCCAAGGCATAACTGGCACTATCCGTTGCATTTTTAATAGCCAATGGTGGCTGTGTGCTTGGCTTCTGGGAAGTCGCTGCAGGTTTCTGAGTGGCCGTGGTAGCTTTGCTAGTTGTTGTTGCAGGCTTCTTAGTTGTTTGAGCCATTACGGAAAATCCCATCAATAGGCAGATGGAAGCCAAAGAAAATTTATTCATACTCTTGGTTCGTTTTTTTATTTAGATAATTGTTTGTGGATGTTAAAAATAGGGTATTCTATTTGTTTTGTAGCAGGGCTGCGATGGCATTTTCAGTTTGTTCAAAACCAAATCCATTTAGAACTTCTTGCATCATGTGATTTACCTGGTTATTGCATAGATTGCCAATACTACCCTCATGTACATGGTTTACAGTTGCCCCGTGTTCAAAATTTCCGGCTTCAATAGTTAGACCTACTTGTTGATAAGCATCTCTAAAAGGAACGCCTTGCAATACCAATTCGTTTACAGCTTCTACACTAAATGCGTATTTGTATTTTTCGTCTGCCATAATATTTTCCTGCACTTGAATATTTTCTAACATTAGTTGTGCCATGGACAAACAGTCTTTCAACGTTTGAAAAGCAGGGAACAAATGCTCTTTGAGTAATTGTAGATCACGGTGGTAACCCGAGGGCAGGTTGGTGGTCATCATGCTAATCTCATTGGGCAGCGCCTTGATGCGATTGCAATGAGACCGGATCAATTCAAAAACGTCTGGATTTTTCTTATGCGGCATAATACTAGAACCGGTAGTTAACTCAGCAGGAAAGCTCACAAAACTAAATTGTTGGTTCAGGTACAAGCACATATCCATACTCATTCTAGACAATGTTTCTGCTATATTGGCCATGGCTTGTGCCGTAATTCGTTCTGCTTTGCCCCTGCCCATCTGGGCATAGACCACATTGTAGTTGAGGTCTGCAAAACCCAATAACTGGGTAGTCATGGTTCTATTAATAGGGAAGCTAGAACCATATCCTGCAGCGGATCCCAGCGGATTTTTATTAACTACTTTATAAGCCCCTTGAAGGGTGATCAGGTCATCTACCAAACTTTCTGCATAAGCCCCAAACCAAAGACCAAAGGAAGAGGGCATGGCTAATTGCAAATGGGTGTATCCTGGAAGCAATTGGTTTTTGAATTGCTCGCTTTGTGATTGCAGCAATTTAAAAAATGGTTCAACGGCATGCACCAATTGGGTAATTTCTGCGCGCAGAAAGAGTTTAATGTCTACTAAAACCTGATCATTGCGGCTGCGCGCTGAATGGATTTTTTTTCCAGTATCACCCAAGGCCTGTGTTAATAGAAACTCTACTTGTGAGTGAATATCTTCTACGCTATCTGCAATGGTTAGTTCTCCAGCAATGGCTTTGGCATAAATGGCTTGTAGTTCTTGAACTAGTGCAGCCGCTTCTTCTTTTGTGAGCAAGCCAACACTTGCCAGCATACGCGCGTGAGCCATATTACCCAATATATCATAGGGGGCCAATAGTAGGTCAAATTCCTTGTCTTTTCCAACAGTGAATTTTTCTACTGCTGCAGAGACGGTGGTGTTTTTTTGCCAAAGTTTCATGGTTGTACAATTATTGGATCAATCAGTTGAATATACATGTCAATTCCTTCCCCAATTTCGTGGATCCAAATGAATTCATCTGCAGAATGACTTCTGGCAGAATCTCCTGGTCCAAATTTTAAAGTAGGAAAGGGCATCAGTGCTTTGTCAGAAGTAGTGGGAGAGCCATAATAGGTTCTTCCCAATGCTATGCCCGCTTTAACCAACGGATGGTCAAGCGCAATGGAAGTAGAGCGTAAACGGCTGCTACGTGGTTGCACATCAGACAAGGTGTTGGCTCTAATAATTTCTAATACTTCTTCAAAACTATACAGTTCATTTACGCGTATGTCTGTTGTGAATTTGCATTCGTGTGGCACTACATTATGCTGAGAGCCGGCATTGATAATGGTCACCGTCATTTTCATGGGGCCCAGCAAATCTGATACCCGGTCAAAACGGTAATCCTTGAACCACTGAATATCTTTGACAGCTTTGTAAATGGCATTATCGCCCTCATCCCTTGCAGCATGCCCTGGTTTACCCATGGCGGTACAATCCAAAACCAACAGGCCTTTTTCTGCTACTGCCATCTGCAATAAAGTAGGTTCGCCCACAATGCCACAATCAATCTTGGGTAGCCTAGGCAAAAGAATTTCTACGCCATTGTGTCCAGAAATCTCTTCCTCTGCTGTAGCGGCTAATACCAAATTGTATTGCAAGTCACTGCGATGGTAATAGTGTAAGAAAGTAGCTATTAATGAAACCAAACATCCACCGGCATCATTGCTTCCTAGACCATATAATTTTTCTTCTTTTACAATGGGTTCAAATGGATTAAGGGTATAAGCCTTATTGGGTTTAACGGTATCGTGGTGTGAGTTTAATAAGATGGTGGGCTTTTCTGGAGAGAAATATTGGTTCTTGGCCCATACATTGTTTAGGAAGCGAAAAGCAGTTACGCCTTTTGACTGTAAAAATTGTTCTATCAGGTCTGCAGTATTGTCTTCCTCCTTGCTTAGAGATGGAGTGGCTATTAGTTGTTTGAGCAAACTAATGGCATCCTGCGTTAATCCTTGTATGTCATTGTTGTTGTTCATGGGTGATGGTATTCGTTTGCAAGGTGGTACCAGCTTTTCCTGCTACCAGATCTTGAATAGATTCTGCCTTTCCAATGATGACTTTGCTTACACCATTGTTAATGGCGGTAAATGCATTGTCCAATTTAGGGATCATGCCTGCAAAAATCAATTGCTGGCTTTTCAGTGTTGTGTAATAGTCAGGGTTGATACGGGCAATAACCGTATTATCGTCATTGGCATCTAATAAAACCCCGCTTTTTTCAAAACAGTAGAGTAAGGATACCTGATAATCTTTGGCCAATGCAGTTGCTACTGATTGTGCAATAGTGTCTGCATTGGTGTTGAGCAATTGTCCAGCACCATCATGTGTAATGGGTGCTATGACAATGGAAATACCCTGATCTAATAAGGGTTCAATAGCGGTAGTATTTACATGGTCTACATCGCCCACAAAACCATAATCAATACCATTAGAAGCATTGGGTAATCGCTTATGTGCTTGAATCAAATTAGCATCGGCCCCGCAAAATCCCATGGCATTATTGCCATTGGCTTGCAATTGTGCTACCACTCCCTTGTTAATGAGACCAGCATACACCATGGTCACAATTTTCAAGGTTTCAGCATCTGTGATTCTTCTGCCATCTACCATCTCTTGTTCCACACCCAATTCTTTAGCTAATTGGGTAGCAATTTTTCCACCGCCATGCACCAATATTTTCTTGGCTTTGATAGTAGAAAAATCTTGAAGAAACTGCTGTAGTTTAGCGGGATGGTCAATGATATTGCCACCAATCTTAATGACTAGTAAGGGTTCTTTTTGAAATATGGTATCTACTGTAGACATGTTTATGACTTGCTTTGTTCCAAAATGGAAGCGATAACCGCTTGAGCCGCCCAAACCCGATTGCCAGCTTCGCGGGTAACCAAACTATGCGGACCATCTAAAATCTCATCACTCAATTCCACATTTCTTCTTACTGGCAAACAATGCATCACTTTGGCTTGGTTGGTTAGTTTCATTTTCTCCTCGGTGAGCATCCAGCTGGGATCATTCTCATATACCTTACCATAATCTGTATAAGTACTCCAGTTTTTGACATACACATAATCAGCGTCTTTTAGTGCTTCATCCTGGTGATGGGTAATCTGGGCTCCTTTGGTAAATTGCTCCGCTAGTTCATAATCCACTGGATGGGTAATCACAAAATTGGCCTCGCCCCAAGCATTTACCCACTGCGCAAAACTGTTTGACACGCATTGGGGTAATGGTTTAATATGGGGTGCCCAGGTGAGTACTATTTTCGGTGGGCGAGGCTGATTCCAGGTTTCTTGTATAGTAATAATATCTGTGAGTGATTGTAATGGGTGCAGGGTAGCACTTTCTAGACTGATTACAGGTACACCAGCATATTTGATAAACTGGTGAATAAACATTTCACTGTAATCATCTTCTCTATTCTTCAATCCAGGAAAAGTTCGAATACAAAGAATATCAAAATACTGACCCAAGATAGGGGCAGCGTCTTTTACGTGCTCTACCGTATTGCCACTCATGATGGCCCCTTCTTCAAATTCCAAAGCCCATCCTTCTTTGTCTACATTGAATACAATGGCTTCCATTCCCAAATTCTTTGCGGCTACTTGTGTACTTAACCTTGTACGCAAACTGGGGTTCAAGAATAGCAGGCCAATTCTTTTATCCGCGCCTAAATTTCTATCCTTAAATGGATACGCTTTATAAGACAATGCCTTTTTTACAAGGCTATTGATATTACTTACATCATGAACAGAAATGAAATTTTTCATGGCGATTTGTTTAGAAGTTTATTTTAGTTCAATGGCCAAAGCTTCTAAGAAAAGATCGGCTTCTTTTTGGGTAATATTGAGTGCGGGTAACAAACGAATCACGTTTGGTTTTGCTTCTCCAGTAAAAATATGGTGTTTGAATAGCAGGTTTTTCTTTACTTCTTTTTTGTCTTCTGGTAAATCAATGCCTATCATTAAACCCCTGCCCCTAACTTCTCTAATGTTAGGAAGACTGCTCAGTTCATGCACTAAATAATCTCCAATTTTATGTGCATTAGCCATTAAAGCATCCTGTTCCATGATTTCTAAAACAGCCAAAGCTGCAGCACAGGCCAAATGGTTTCCACCAAAAGTAGTACCCAGCATATAGTGTTTGGCCTGAATTTTTGGAGCAATAGAAATACCTGCAACAGGAAATCCATTACCCATGCCCTTGGCCATACTATAGATATCGGCGGACACACCACTATGATCATGGGCATAGAATTTTCCTGTTCTTCCATAACCACATTGCACGCTATCCGCAATAAACACAGCATTGTATTGGTCACAAAGTCTGCGAATGGTTTGTAAGAATTGGTCAGTTGCTACATGAATACCACCCACCCCCTGAATACCCTCTATAATCACACTAGAAACCTCGCTTCCGTAATTCTCAAAATAGGCTTGCAGGGCTTCTGTATTATTAAAAGGCAAAAAGACAACATTGTCTGTTTGATTAACAGGCGCCACAATATTGGGATTATCAGTTGCTGCTACTGCTAAAGAAGTTCTACCATGAAAAGCTTTTGTAAAAGAAACTATCTTTTTACGTCCATTGTAAAAAGACGCAGCCTTTAAAGCATTTTCATTGGCTTCTGCGCCGCTATTGCACAAAAAGAGTTGGTAATCTTCCTTACCACTTAGGTCTCCTAACTTAGAGGCCAATGCTTCTTGTAATGGAATATGTATGCTATTGGAATAAAAGCCCAATTTGTTTAATTGATCTGTTACGCGCTTTACATAATGGGGATGTGTATGGCCAATAGAAATGACTGCATGGCCACCATATAAGTCTAAATACTCTTGTCCTTGATTGTCCCAAACATAGGAGCCAAGGCCTTTTTCAATAGTGATATTGTTAATGGGATAAACGTCAAATAGTTTCATGGTGTTAATTTTTGTTTTGAAAGAATGAGCTGTATTTGGGCAAACTATCCAATAGCACTAGAAATAGTTTGCCTTTAATCGCAATCCCAAACTTTCTTCCAATCCAAATAAGAGGTTCATATTTTGAACTGCTTGACCAGATGCTCCTTTCAATAAATTGTCAATGGCAGAATGAATGGCTATTCGGCTTCCTTTTTTTTCTAGATGAATCAAACACTTAGAAGTATTCACTACTTGTTTTAAGTGGATCATGCTATCACTCACATGAGTCATTGCTGCATTGGCATAGTAATCTTTGTACAATGCTGTAACAGCCTCTAGTTCCAATGAACACTTGACAACTGAGCTAATATAAATACCGCGCGTAAAGTCTCCACGCCAAGGCACAAAATGAATCAAATCTGATGTATCTAATTGGTTGCCCGATGCTTGGTGCAAAGATTCTCCTATTTCATGCAAGTGTTGGTGATCTAAGGTTTTGTAAGCCGAGATATTATTGGCCCTCCAACTAAAGTGTGAAGTTGCACTCAAACTTTGGCCAGCGCCAGTAGAACCTGTAATTCCTGTAGTATGCACTTCTTGTAGTAATCCGGCCTTGGCTAGTGGCAACAATCCCAATTGAATGGCCGTTGCAAAACAGCCAGGATTGGCAATATTTTGAGCTGTTTGAATACTATGATAATTTAATTCAGGAAGTCCGTAAACAAATTCCCTGTCCGTGCTTTTATTATGGGCATTTAAACGGAAATCCTGTGAAAGGTCAATGATTTTAATCCTAGCATCCACTGGATTTTCTGCCAAGAATTTTTTAGCATCGCCATGACCCACACAAAGAAACAATACATCAATCTCTTGGTGCATATTTTCTGCAAATACTAGGTTGGTATCGCCCAATAAATCATCATGCACTTTTGAAACCTTTTGTCCTGCATTGCTTTTGCTATGGATATAAGCAACGGCTACTTGAGGGTGGTGCACCAACAAGCGAATCAGTTCTCCACCTGTATAGCCTGCGCCACCAATGATGCCAACCCTGATCTTTGTTGTATGGTTATTAGATGTCATGTTGTTATGATTGATTCACCTTATGCCAGATGGAGGTCTGGTTGCCAAATATTTTACTAAAGCCTCTTACGTCTTCACCAGTAAAGCCGGTATTCATTTCTCCATACTTTCCAAATTTGCTATTCATCAAATCAAAGTCAGATTCAATGCCAATAATATGGAAACGATAGGGTAATAATTGTACAAATACGTCACCAGTTACATTCTGTTGACTATGCGTTAGGAATGCTTCAATATCACGCATCACTGGGTCAAGGATCTGACCCTCATGTAACCAGTTGCCATAGAATTGTGCTAGCTGATCTTTCCAACCTAACTGCCACTTAGTGAGTACGTGTTTTTCTAAAGCATGGTGTGCTTTTAAGATGACCATGGGGGCAGCAGCCTCAAAACCTACTCGGCCTTTGATGCCAATGATGGTATCGCCAACATGTATATCTCTTCCCAAACCATAAGCACCTGCAATAGTTTGTAAGTATTGAATGGCGGTAGTGGGATGTTCAAATAGTTGTCCGTCTACAGCAGTTAATTCCCCTTTTTCAAAATGTAATTTCACTTCTCTACTTTCAGAGGCGGTTACCTGGGTAGGCCAAGCTTCTTCTGGTAGAATGCCTTTTGAATTCAGTGTTTCTTTTCCACCAACACTGGTACCCCAAAGACCTTTATTAATAGAGTACATAGACTTTTCAAAGTTCATGTTAACACCCTTTGATTTTAGATAGCTGATTTCTGCTTCTCGGCTCAATTTTAAATCGCGAATAGGGGTGATGATTTCAGTGCCAGGAATCATGATATGAAAAATCATGTCAAACCTTACCTGATCATTACCAGCACCTGTGCTACCATGGGCAACTGCGTCTGCATTTAATTTTTTAGCGTGTTCTGCAATATGTAAGGCTTGGCTTAATCGCTCAGCACTTACGCTCAATGGGTAAGTATTGTTCTTGAGCACGTTTCCGTAAATCAAAAACTTGATAATGCTATCGTAATAAGATGTTACTGCATTTACCGTGGTATGGGTTTTCACACCAAGGCTATAAGCATGCTGTTCAATATGGGTTAATTCTTCTTCTGTAAAACCTCCTGTATTTACAATGATGCTATGTACTTCATATCCCTTGTCTTCGCTAAGGTATTTAACACAATAGGTAGTATCCAATCCACCTGAAAAACCTAGTACAACTTTTTTAGGAACGCTCATGATTTGAAAATTAAAAAGTCAAAAGTCAAAATTCAAAAGGAAGTAGGAGTTTTTGTAGCCCCATTAAATTTCCCGTATTAAAAATTAAAAAACTGCTGTAGAAATGATTTGGGCTTTAGGCCTGCACCTCCACCAATACCAGAATGCTTTTTCCTGAATATCCTCAATAACTTGCTCTGCTTCACTTTCATAAAACGCTCATAGAGTTTGCTATTCTGTTTAAATTCCTGTGCGGTCTCCTCGGGCTGGTAATGATCTGTTGGATCGTACAACATGGCAGTGCACATACAGTTCTTTCTGTCTTTACTCATTAAAATGTCAAAGTTGACACAGCTTTTGCAACCGGCCCAAAATTCTTCATCATCTGTTAGTTCACTATAGGTAACGGGTTCATAACCCAAGTCCGAGTTAATTTTCATCACTGCCAGACCGGTGGTTAATCCAAATATTTTGGATTCTGGATACATGATCCTAGATAATTCAAATATCTTTTTCTTGATAGTTTTAGCTACACCACTTTTTCTAAATTCAGGCGAAACAATCAACCCACTATTAGCTACAAACTTGCCATGCCCCCATGCTTCAATATAACAGAAGCCTACCCATTGTCCCAATCTGGTTACTGCTATTACGGCTTTTCCGTCTAGCATTTTTCCAGCAACATATTCGGGTGATCTTTTGGCAATACCTGTACCTCTGGCCTTAGCCGATGATTCCATTTCGTCTGTAATGCGCTGCGCAAAATGTGTATCAAGGTGAGTGGCTACCCTGACAATGATTTCCTTGGTTTCCAACTGCAATAAAATTATGAGATTGAACAGAATACACTTCTCGTGTAGATAATGTTATTGGGGATTTTCCACTGATAGGGGCAATTGCCAGTTGCTCGTCCTATCAGAAACCGCGTCGAGGTCGCGGTGTATTGATAGCAGCCAACGGCCTCACCTGTCTGGGTGTAAAGGATGCCGAAGTATTATGGGTTCTCTGCTTCAATGAAGGACTTTTTGTTTTGAAGCTGTAAAAGTAGGGCAAATTGGTAGAAAGAAGGCCAAAAATCTTCTAAAATTTGCCTCACATAACCTAACGTTTGTAAGCAAAAAAAGCCGCCCATGCCAATGGACGGCCTTGAAGGTAACTCAAACAACAACTATTCTCCGCCGCCGCTTCTAAAGTTGCGCATCTCACCAGGACCACGGTCTCCGCCGCCGCGGAACATCTGGTTCATTGGGTTGTTCCCCCTTTGTTGTTGGCCTTGTGCGCCAAACCTGCGTAAGTTATAAGTGAAGCTAAGCATGATATATCTTTTCAATACCTTGGTTTCTACGTCAGAAATACTATTACCAGAAACTGTTCTACGAATACTGGTATTTTGGTTTAATAAGTCAAATACGTATAATTTAATTTCACCTTCTTTCTTCTTAAATACTTGCTTGGCAATACTGGCACTCCACAATGGAATGGTAGTATTGTATCCAGCACTTTGACCACGATTAATGATATAGTCAAAATCAGTAGACACTACCCAGCCGCTCTTAGTATAATATGTTGCGTCTGTAGTAAATGTTTGTGTAAAATAGTCTGCGTTTTGTTGAGGTTGCAATGTATATCGTGCAAAATTGAAACTAGAATTGGAGGAGAAATTCATATCAAAATTGTCCTTCAAATTAGTGGTCCATTTTACAGTACCTCCTACCAAAGTATTCTTGGTATAGTTGCTTACATTATTGATTAAACCCTGACTTTGGTTATAAGAAACATTACCTGTAAAGCTCATATTACTTTTGGGTTTCTTAATAGGGAAGCCATAGTTAAAATAGCCTGAAACATTATAAGTTCCACTCAAGTTAACGGGTTGACTTACTTGTGCACCACCTGGCAAAATAGTTACCGAATTTTGTATATCATTGGCAATGGTGGTAGCGTTTACTGTAGCAAAGAAAGTGCGTTGGGTAAATACGTCAAATGAAGAGTATAACATGCGTACACTATGAGCAAACTGTTGTTTCAGTGCAGGGTTACCCAATTGAATATTTAGTGGATTACTATTGTCTGCAACTGGTTGTAATTGTGTAGCACTTGGCTGAGTGGTTCTGCCAGAGTAATTGACCCTTAGGTTCTTTGTCTTGGTAAACTCCCAGCGCAAATTTGCAGTAGGATACATGTTCACATAGTGCTGATTAATAGCAGAGTCCTTGGTTAGGTTATTACTTTTTAAATCACCAAACTGAACACCTGATCCCACACTCAAATTTAATTTTTGAGTTTGAATACGGTAACTCAGCGTTCCGCGATTAGAACTATAGGTATTTTGGAAGGTATTGCTCAAATTAGGAACTACCAAGTCATAGTTTCCAGTAACCTTGTTGTATCCATACGTGTGTTTGCCATTAGTATTATCACTAAAAGAATAAGTATAGTTAAATTCAATCAACTGATTCTTTGCAATGGGTTCTGTATAAGCAAGGGTGGTACTGAAATTTTTGCCATCGCTATTGCTATTGTTGATTTGATTAATGGTATCCACCCTATTCTGAGTAAAGTATTGGTTAACAGAGCGGTTGGTTCCAGATCCATCATTGGTGCTTCCACCAAGATTAATGCCAATTGAATAAGTACGTCCTTTCTTAGCAAAACGGTGACGGAAAGTTGCTTCTAATGCACCATTGTATCCATCATTTAAGCTAGTTGTTTTAGAAACAGAATTATTCAAATTCCTTTTTCCTTTAGTAGTAGCTGAAGTGGTATTACTTTCATTGTCTGTATGTTGGAAACTGATATTGGGGCGCAGAATCATACTATTGCTAGAATCAAACTGTGTTTCAATATTAAAGTTGACCCGATTATTTTGGTTATGTCTGATACTGCTAGTGACGTTATTACTAAAGTTGGAAGAATCGGGGTTGCCACTTACCAAAGTTTCGGTAAAGCTTTTCTGATCAGTATAGGTTTTTTGATCATTGAAAAAATAGCTACCATAAGCCTGGGTTTTCTTGCCCCATACATCCCTATAATTTAAACCAGCAGCCCAGGTATTGACAATGCCACTGCCACCAGTTGTTCCGCCAGCGCTGAATCCACCGCCGCCTCGTCCACCGCCACCGCCACCGGAAAATCCACCACCGCCACCAAAGTTATTTTGGCCAGTGAAGTTTTGTTTATTCACGTTATTGCCCTGTGCGGTAAAGGTAATTTGTCTATCTCCGTTATAACGGCTTAGGTTGAAATTGTTGTCATATACACCTTCATCTCCTGTACTTCCTCCACCAACGGTGGCTCTGCCAAATACCCCTTTACGTTTGTCTTTACGGGTAGTGATATTGATGGTTTTGACCCTATTGCCATCGTCAAATCCGGTAAAAGCACTCTGGTCACTTAAGCCATCATACACCTGAATTTTATCAATCACATCCGGAGGTAGGTTCTTGGTAGCCAATTTGGGATCATCCCCAAAAAAGCGCTTACCATCAACCAATATGCGTTGTACCGTTTCGCCTTGCGATTTAATACCACCATCTTTATCTACTTCAATACCAGGTAATTTCTTTAGCAAATCTTCCGCAACGGCGTTAGGTTTGGTTTTGAAACTGGAGGCATTAAACTCTACCGTATCTTTTTTTATGGTGATGGGGGATTGTGTAACAGTCACATTCCCCAGGTCATTGGCCATTTGTCTGAGGTAAATATTCCCCAGATTAATCTCTGTATTGGTTTTACTTGGGCTAATTTTCTTGCTAAAGGGTTCATAACTTTGAAAACCCACTTGGAAAATCAGGTCTTCAAAAGGTAGATTTTTCAGTTCAAAACTGCCATCGGCCTTGGCCAAACCAAACACAATCAATGTGCTGTCTTTGGCATCAATCACGGTAACCGTGGCGTCTTTTAAAATCTGTTTGCCAACAGAATCTATTAATTTACCTTTTACAACAGCACTGGTTTGGGCAGTAGCCCCCAGGGATAGTAAAAAGCCAAGAATCAGTAATGGTAATTTGCGCATGGGATATTTTTACAATACAAAGCTAATGTGGGAATTCAATGAATGAGATCAAACTCATTTAACGGCAAGCTAGCGGGATAGTTGGGATAGGGGCTCAAATAATCGGTGAAGGGAAGAATGGGATAGGCGGGAAACAGACAAAGAGAAAAATGCTATAAATTTGTGTTTAATCATTTTTTAACACAAAAAAATTACATGCGTACCAAACTCGCGATTGCAACACTAATAGCAGTATCCTTTGCTGCCTGTCAATCTAGTGAACCAAAAGAAACTACTCCAGCTCCTGCTGCAACAGCTATTATGCCGGTAGATTCTACCAAATCTTATGATATAGCATTGGTTAACAATAAGAAAGACCCTGCTTGTGGGATGCCTGTTACGGCCGGTATTGCTGACACAGCACATTATAAAGACAAAGTATTGGGTTTCTGTGGAACAGCATGTAAAAATGAGTTCCAAAAGAATCCCGATGCCATGATAGCTGCAGCAGAAATTAAATAACTAAAACAAAACCATATGAAAGCCTCAAAAATGATGTTATTGGCGTTGCTTTGTTCATTAGGACTAGCAGTAAGTGCCCAAGAAAAAACCACGTGGAAAGAACAAGAAGCCTTTCATGGTATCATGAGTAAAACTTTTCACCCTTCTGAAGAGGGAAACTTTAAGCCATTGAAGGAAAAATCAGACAGTTTAGTTATAGTAGCCAAAAAATGGAAAGCAGCCAAAATTCCTGCGGGATATAAACTCAAAGAAACAGCTGAATCTATTGCTAAATTATTGAAGCAATGTGAAACCGTTAATGCTGCAGTAAAGTCTAACAAAGATGAGAAAACACTTGGTGCTTTAATGTTTGAAGCCCATGAAACCTTCCATTATATTGTTGGAGAATGCAAGACGCATGACTAATTCAATGAAATACTATTAAAAGAAAAGCCTCGGAAATCCGGGGTTTTTCTTTTAACTAAATAAGTATTCCACGTCTTCTTTGGTTAGTGTCTTCACAAATCCTTCATCGTCAGTTATCAGATCCTTAGCCAAATTGCGTTTGCGCTCCTGTAATTTAAGAATCTTATCTTCTACGGTATCTGTACAAATCATTCTGTAAGCAAAAATATTCTTGGTTTGCCCAATTCGGTGGGTACGGTCAATGGCCTGTTGTTCAACGGCAGGGTTCCACCATGGATCAACTATATACACATAATCAGCAGCCGTTAAATTAAGACCCACACCACCTGCTTTCAGCGATATCAAAAACACCCTACAAGAGTCTTCATTCTGAAAACGTTGAATGGCAGCTTCACGTTCATTGATGGTACTGCTCCCGTCAAAGTATTCAAAATCAACCTCTAATTCGCGCATTTTGTCTTTAATCAGTGACAACATGCCTAAGAACTGGGAGAAGATTAAGGCCTTGTGGTTACTAATGTTTTCAGTGATTTCCCTACCAATTTCTTCTAGTTTAACAGATACATTGGGGAACCTTTCTGCCTCTTTGACAATGGCCGGGCTGTCGCAGATTTGACGCAGTTTCATCAAACCTTGCAAGATGGTTAATTGCGATTTCTGGATCCCTTGGTTTTCTACAACGCCTAGAATCTTATCACGATAGTCGTTCCTGTAAGCGTCATAAATTTTGCGCTGTTCATCTCCCATTTCACAGAACAAGACCATTTCTTGTTTTTCAGGTAAGTCCTTGGCTACTTGTTCCTTGGTTCTTCTCAGAATAAAAGGATAGAGTAGTTTTCTCAAATGGTCTTTCTGTTCTTTCTCCCCAAATTTGTCAATGGGCATGGAGAATTCGTGCTTGAAGAATTCTACGCTACCCAACATACCTGGGTTCAAGAAATTCATCTGGGCAAATATGTCAAAAGTATTATTCTGTAAAGGTGTACCACTTAAGCATAACCTGTTTTTGGCGCGTAACAAACCGGCTGCCTTTGTTACTTTGCTAGAAGGGTTTTTGATGGCTTGACTTTCATCCAAGATCACGTAATCAAAAGCCACTTCTACAAATTGTTTGATGTCACTTCTTAATGTACCATAGGTAGTGATAATTACATCTATACTTGCATCGGAAAGACTTCCCCTAGTTCTAGTTCCGCCATGGTGCATATAAAAACTCAGATTGGGCGTGAATTTGCGAATCTCATTTTGCCAGTTATACATTAGGGTTGTAGGGCAAACTACCAATGCTTTTAATGTTCCATTTTCTGATTTCAAATGGTGTAAAAAACTTAGGGCTTGAATGGTTTTACCAAGACCCATGTCATCGGCTAAAATGCCGCCCCATTGCACTTCTCTTAGGTAATTTAGCCATTGGAATCCGCTTTCCTGATAGGGACGTAATATGGCTTGTAAATGCGCTGGTGCTGGAATGGCTTTGATCTGATGGTTCTCTTTTAGTCTTTCATATTTTTCTTCCAATTGAAAGAATAATTCTTCCTCGTCTCTTTGGAAGTAGAGCTCTTCAATAACACTAAAGTGGTACTTGCTCAACTTCATGCTTCCCTGCTTTCCGTCGCCTACGCGGAATAACAAACTGTATTTCTTGATCCATTCTTCTGGTAGTATACCCAAAGTGCCATCGCCAAGTTGCACAAACTGTTGTTTATTGGCTAGTGCTTTTTTAACGTCTTCAACTGTAACCCTTTGTTCTCCAAAATTAATCTGCACTTTGGCGTCAAACCAATCCGTATTACTACTGATAAAGATTTGGGTACTTGGTTTGGCAGTGTTGAAACGGAAATTTTTCAATGCTTCAAAACCATGAACAGGTATATTCATGTCTTTGGCAGCGTCTATAAATAAGAAAAACCAATTATTCTTTAAAACATCGCTACCCTTTAGTGCTAGGGTATTCCCTTCTGAGGGGCGGATAAATTGAGAATGTAAAGACTCTATTCTTTGCATCATCTCCCTTTCTAAAGCCAGGTTTCTTTGAATAATCAATAGCCTATCTGCTTCAGGTAAAATGATTTTTTCTTTGTCTGTTTGTTTTACTTCATAACCCTTATAAATGAAAACAGGTTGGAATAATAAGTAGTCACCTTTTTCCTTTAAAAGGATTTTCCAATCTGGTTTAATGTCTTTAACCTCTTCTTTTTGAACATTGGTAAAGTGTACATGGTATTCTTTAGAAAGGGGCATTAGGAATTGCTGTAATTGTACTCCCCATTCTGCTGCAGGTATTTGAATTTTACCAGTAGGTAAAAATCGCTCCACTTGCATAATATCTTCTGCGCGCTTCCAAGTATAAAACTGATTATGGTATTGAAATAATAGAGCAGATTCAGATTCGTTCTCTGCAATATTTAAATCGGCCAGTGGTAATTTAATTCTGCAGTCAACACTATAATGGCCATTTGCATAACCTACTTCAAATTCCGGACTAATAAATTCCTGACTAATTTCAGCTGACACTAGATTGGCAGTGGTAAAAGATTTTTTAGCAGGCAAGTAGAAAACAAATTTTGACTGACTAAGTTCTTCAAATAATTTCTTGACCTTTGGATGCAGGTATTCATTGATTAAATGCCTAGTCTCTTCTGGTAATTCATCACTATGTTGTTGTATAATATTTTCCCAGATTCCACTAAAAGGTGAATTTCTATTCAAGTATCTGTTCACTTCTGCTTGCATTAGTTTTCTTAACTGTTGCAAGAGCATTTTATCATCTTCGTTAAAAACCTCAGTATTGACAAATTTTGCTAAGTCAATTTTTACGGTTTTAGAAATATATTTAGTTTGGGTTTCATCGGCCTCGCCTTGCACTGCTTCTAGGGAAATATAAGGATAGCCCTGATCACTGTTGGTAATGACCACACCCATTTTCAATTCTACTCTTTTTTCAGGAATGGCTTGTTCCAATGTTTTTTCCAAATTGTTTTCTACTACTTGCCTTGGTCTGCCTTCGGCTCCTGGTAGCGTTGATACCCTCTTAATACTGGTGTCCAATACCCTCAAAAAGGGTTTATTGTCTGTATAGGTAAATTCAAATTTCCCTTTTAGGTCATCGCTCAGCGAATAACCATAAAGGGCCAATAATTTATTTTTTTCTTTGTCCCAATTTCTAATGCTATCAAAATAATTGGCACCATATTGCTGAAGTAATTGTAATAACACAACGCTTTTGTGAACACAAAGCGGATGTTCACTATCCGAATCACATGCGCAGCTGGTATCAAAATTCCTTTCCTCATTTTTCTGAATCAGCACTTTGTGATTGGTTCCATCCATTTCCATACTGGCCAATACCCTTTCGTCTTTGGCTTCTAAGATGGTAGCTTTTGCAGTTCTTAGATAAGTTTCTGCTTTTTCAAAATTCTCTTGTTTAGTCAGCAGTCGGATTAATTTCAGATCTAACTGTTTCATTTTAACCACCGTATGGCTTTGTTGGTAGATGGTTTCTTTGTCTCCAAGTAAATTCTTGTCTAAAAGATCCTGCAAATGAAATAGTGCACCAGCTTTATGTCTACAGATTTCAGAAAGATTGTAAGGACAGGTGCAACGTAGTGATAAAGTTTTGGGATCCTTGAACTGAGTAATATGCACCTTATAGAAAGTAGCATATCCATCGTCTTTGACACGGAAAATTACCGTTCCCATGAGGTCATCATATTCAATGAGCTCCACATTTCCCAAAGCATGAATCTTCTTGCCTCTGCGAATCACTTCTTCAGTGCCGCTATTGTAAATATGTTTGACTAAGTAAGGTAGTGCCATGGTTTTTCAAGATGGCCCAGGTTATGAAAAGGGCAATTTGCAAAACTAAAGAAAACCAAATGGCTTTTAGCACAAAAAAGAAAGGAATATGGAAGATTTGTTGGTTAAATGCGCACTATTTGGCTACTAAATCTCCATTTCTGTAAATAGGAAGGATATTGGCTTGGTCTGGGGTTACGCAATATTCCAAATCCTTTTCCAAACCATAGGCCGACAGCCGGTGCCAATGGGTAGTTTTCCTGATAAAATTGGCCATATTGTCTTTTTGGGACTGGTACAATTCAGTAGCCATTAGAGAACTATCGCAGTGAATGGTAAAATGTTCCTGAATTCTATTGATGACAGCACCGGCAAAAAGGCTATCTTCCAAATTAAACCTGTCTTTCCAAGCGGAGCATCCAAGTATCACATTCATATTTGATGCAACTAAGTGGTCGCATACAGCTGAAAGATTTGGGAAACTTCCCGTAATAATTTCTGAAGCCCCATTGTTCAACGCCATGTGTAATAGTTTGGTGCCATTAGTGGTAGTTAGGACCAAGGTTTTTCCTTCAATAAAATGGCGTGGATATTCTGCTGGAGAGTTTCCATGTGACAGACCTTCAATTACTTTTCCGTCTCTTTCGCCTGCAGTAATCCCCCCTATTTTTTTGCCAATTTCAATACATTGTTGCACTTCCGCAACTGGGATAATTCTACTGGCCCCATTATATAAAGCTGTGGCAATAGTAGACGTGGCGCGAAAAACGTCTATAATAACAACTATACTATTGCTGATATCGTAAAGGTTTAACAGTTTGGGAGACAGTACGGTATGTAGGGCTGGTTTCTGTAACATGGGCGCAAAGATAATCAATCAAACATTACGCTTAATTGTACCTAAAATAATGGCTAAAATCAGGGTCCAACTTTAATGCTACATTAGGTTTTGATTCATATCCATTTGATCTATCAAGGGCTTTGGAGTTAACAAACTCATTGAAAAAAATCAGACTAAATAAAAGACAGTACTGCGGATTAAAGTGTAACTTTCATTACTTTCTATCTTTAGCCTCTCCAATTCAAGCCTGCAAATTGAAAATCTATATTAAATACATGGTGAGTGCCCGTTGTAAAATGGTGGTGAAAGCAGAGTTGGAAAAGTTAGGCATAAAATACAATAATGTTGAATTAGGT
Source organism: Bacteroidota bacterium (assembly GCA_947460595.1). GTDB lineage: Bacteria > Bacteroidota > Bacteroidia > Chitinophagales > Chitinophagaceae > Sediminibacterium. The sequence continues at coordinate 111,473 of CANHGS010000006.1, forward strand.
CAAATTGATCTTCCCGTAGACTTAACTCCTTCACAAAGACTAGTCCTTAATGAGATACTGTTGCCTTCTGGATTGGAATTAATGGAAGACAAGAAAGCAGTTCTAATTGAAAAAATAAAACAAGTTATTGTAGAACTAGTTCATTATTCAGACGAACCATTAGAGATCAATTTCTCTGAATTTTTAAGCAAGAAATTAACTTACGACTATACCTATTTGTCCAATTTATTCTCAGAAACAGAAGGCACTACTATTGAACGTTATTTAATGATTCATAAAATTGAACGCGTTAAGGAGTTAATCATCTACAATGAATTAAATCTTACCGAGATAGCATGGAAGATGAATTATAGTAGTGTAGCACATCTATCTCATCAGTTCAAGAAAATCACTGGCCTTACTCCCTCTTTTTTTAAGTCTATCAAGAACAAGAAGCGTACAGGATTAGACAACGTGTGAATCTTACAAAATTGATTCCTCTACCTGTAATATAAAGTTTCTTATCTATTCCCAACTTTACTGGGTAAATAATCTTATTAGTAAAAATGCAAATCATGAAAAACAACCGATGCCTGGGTGTTTGGATGGATCATCATGAAGCTCATTTAATGGAGTATTCTTTAGATCAACCCAATATGAAAACTATTTATTCAAGCTTTAACACTAATCAGCGATCAGAAAGCTTAGAAAAAGGGGAAAAGCTAATGCATCATAAAGAAAATCAAATGCAAGAGCAATTTTATAAGCTATTAGGCACCGAGATGCAAGAATACGAAGAAGTGTTATTGTTTGGTCCAACAGAAGCTAAAGTAGAGTTGTTCAATTTATTAAGAGAAATGAAAGCATGTGAACACATACATTTTTCTCTAAGGCAAGCGGAGAGAATGACGGCAAATCAACAACAAGCATTTGTAAGAGCATTTTTTAGCAAACCTGTAATGCACCAAATGCTTGATCATCATCAAAAAAAATCATGAAAACAAATATTGGCATTTCAGACAAACATTTAATAAGGTCTGCTGGACTTTTATCAGAAATTCTTTCAGATGAAATGATTCTATATGTTAAGACAAGAAAATTTCATTGGAATGTAAGTGGAGAAAGCTTTTTGGAATTGCATAAGTTGTTTGAGTCTCAGTACAAACAAATGGAATTGTCAATTGACTTAGTGGCAGAACGCATGGGAAAATTAGGTCAGAAGACGCCCGGAACTATGGAAGAGTTTTTGCAATTAGGGAGCCTCAAGGAGTCTCCAGGAAAATACGCTACCTCAAAAGACATGTTAAAGGAATTATTGTTAGACCATGAAAATTTGGTAGTTGTTTTAAGAAGGTCAGTTTCACAGATTGCTGGAAAAATAAATGACGCAGGCACGGCAGATTTTTTAACAGGTCTCATGGAAGATCATGAATCAACGGCATGGGTTTTAAGACGGTATCAAGAATAATTCATTCAATTAAAATTTAACCAATGGGAAAAGATAATAAATGGTCTATTGACCAAGCACATTCAGAAATTGGATTCAGGGTAAGGCACCTAATGATTTCACACGTAAAGAGAACCTTTAAAACATTTGACGCCAGCATTCATACAGAAGGTGCAGATTTTAGCACGGCCGATATTGACTTCTGGATTGATGCAGATTCAGTGTCTAGTGGCGATAAGGATAGGGATAACCACTTAAAAGCTGAGGAGTTTTTGGATGTAGAACACCATCCTCAAATTACTTTTCAGTCACACACTATTGGTAAGGCAGATGCAGCGGGAAATCATATACTATGGGGCAATCTTACCATCAAAGAGACAACCAAACGGATTTCTTTGAATGTTCACTTTGGGGGTTTAATTGTTGATCCATGGGGTAATGAAAGAGCAGGATTCACTGTAACTGGTGTAATTAATAGAAAGGATTGGGGTTTGGAATGGAACCATATTATTGCAGCAGGGGGGGTGGATGGTTGATGAAGACGTTTATATTTTTAGTGAAATGGAATTGACAAATCTGGGTGTAAAAGTGATAAATATGGAATTTGTACCTGAAAAATAGTAACCCTAATAATTGACAAAAAAAATGAACCATGAAAAAAACAATTTACTTAACGGCATTGCTTTTGGCAATGGTAAGTATTCAGTCATGTGGACCAGCTTATGTTAGCATAGAGCCAGCATATATTGAATATGAGCGACCCATGCGTCCCAGTGTGAATCATATTTGGATAGAGGGTGATTGGCTTTGGAGCTACCAAACAAGATCTTATCAGCAAGGCAGAGGAAGATGGGAACAGTCAAGAAATGGCAGAACCTATCAACAAGGACATTGGAAGCAAGGACCCCGCGGAAAAACGTGGCAAAAAGGAAGATGGAATTAATTCAATTACTATAAATAAACTAAAATGAAACAACCAATCATAACACTTTACCTTGCCATCACTTTTATTGGCGGATTATCCGTTAACGGATGTAAAACCCCAGACCAAAAAGTCAACGACGCCCAAATACAGGTAGACAACGCCAAAGAAAACTTGGAAAATGCAGAAACCAAAGCTGTGGTAGCTGAAATGAAAGCAGCCAATGCAGAGGAATGGAAGATTTTCAAAAACGAATCTGAAGCCAAGATCAAGACTAATGAAATCCGGATTAGCGAATTAAAGTCAAAAATTAAACGTTCAGGTTATCCAATGGATGATTTCAATGCTAAAAGAGTGGACACATTAGAGATGCAGAATAAAATGCTACAGACTAAAGTGGACAATTATAGCAAAAAAATGACTGATTGGGAAACCTTTAAAAAAGATTTTAACCATGATTTGGAAGGACTAGGTAAGGCGTTGAAAGAGTTTACAGTGAAACATAATAACTAATGCACAGTAATCTTTCAATCATGGATAACAGCGAATTGGAGAAATCCAAAATCCATATTACAGTGGAAATTATAGAGTATATCCCCAATTCAGTGGTCATTAAAACTATTCTTAAGAAATCAACTGGAAATATCAGTGTCATGTCTTTTGACAATGGCGAAGGGCTAACAGAAAAGACCACACCCTTTGATAGTTTTATTCAAGTGATTGAAGGCCAGGCAGATATTGTTATCAATGGAGAGTCACAATTATTAAAAACGGGCGATTCCATTGTTATTCCTGCACATGCGTCAAATTTAATTAGGCCAAATGGCCGATTTAAATTGGTTCAAACAGTTATCAAGAGCGGTTATGAATAACGGTACTTGACAAGGAAGAAATATCCAAGCATACATTTGTCTTGCAACATTTGAGGGAATTGTTCTTGGTAATGGGAAAAGCAACCTATTGACTAATTTTTTTTATAAACTGTAAATTTTACAATTATTTGGTTGAATTCTGAAACATTTGGGCCCTTGAATGGGAGGAACTTTACATAACAAGTAAAGCCGCTATCTTTTGAAATTATATATCAAATACATGGTTAGCACAAGTTGCAAAAATGCAGCCAGAGATGCTTTAAGAGAAATGGGGTTACATTTTATTATTGTAGAATTGGGTGAAGTGGAGTTGATGGAAACGCTTACTTTGAATCAACGAGAAGAGCTTAAAGCCAAGCTATTAGCATCTGGTCTAGAATTGATGGACGATAAAAGGTCAGTTTTGATTGAGCGTATTAAAAATGTAGTCATTCAGATGGTTCATTATTCTGATGAAGTATTGTTGATTAATTTTTCAGATTATCTAAGTGACAAATTGCAGCTTGATTATACCTATATGTCTAATTTATTTTCTGAAGTACAGGGAACTACTATTGAACAATATATTATTTCTAATAAAGTTGAGCGAATCAAGGAGTTGATCATTTATAATGAATTAAATATTACTGAAATAGCTTGGAAAATGCACTATAGCAGTGTGGCGCATCTCTCCAATCAGTTTAAAAAAGTAACGGGACTGAGTCCAACAAATTTTAAGCGATTAAAAGATAGGAAGAGAAGCCCCATAGAGGAATTATAAGTAAGCAACACAAAAATGGACTACAAAGAACTGGAATATGCCAGAAGTTTAATTGAAGCTAGTTTGGATCCATTGGTAACAATTAGTACCAATGGCAAGATCATGGATATGAATCATGCCATGGAAATTATCACTGGTAAATCTAGGGAGCAATTAATTAGAACAGACTTTTTTGACTATTTCACCGAGCCTGAAAAAGCCAGACAAGTTTATGAAGCCGTATTTGCTAAAGGATTTGTAAAGAACTATCCATTGGTTATACGTGACCACAAATTAACAGACGTTTTATTTAATGGTTCTGTATTCAAAGATGAAAATGGTTTGGTTTTAGGTGCTGTAGTAGTGGCAAGGGATGTAACAGAGCAAAAGCGATTTGAAAAAGAACTAACAGAAGCTAAGGTTTTTGCAGAATTGGCAACAGAAATTGCACAACATGCAAAAGACAATGCCGAAGCCGCAACACTTATTGCAGGAGACGCGGTAAAAGCTAAACAACAATTCTTATCAAATATGAGCCATGAGATAAGAACTCCTATGAATGCTATTATTGGCTTCACTAAAGTCTTATTTAAAACAGAACTTTCTACAAAGCAGCTAGAATACCTGAGTGCCATTAAAACTAGCGGAGACGCATTAATTGTTTTGATCAATGACATCTTGGATTTGGCAAAAGTGGATGCTGGGAAAATGATATTTGAACATATCCCTTTTAATATGGCTAATTCTATATCGGCCATGTTGCATTTGTTTGAACCTAAAATTCAAGAAAAGAACCTTAGGTTAATAAAAGAGTTTGATAGTCGCATTCCCACTGTATTATTGGGTGATCCAATTCGCTTGCATCAGATTATTATAAATCTGCTAAGTAATGCCGCAAAATTTACCAGTGAAGGTTCTATTACTATAATAGTGCAATTGATAGATGAAAATGCAGAATCGGCACTTATTCGGTTTTCTATTAAAGATACTGGGATAGGTATACAGGAAGCAAAGATTCTTACCATTTTTGAAAACTTTCAACAAGCATATAGTGGTACTTCTAGATTATATGGAGGAACTGGATTGGGTCTTGCCATTGTAAAACAGTTAGTTGAGCAGCAGGGAGGCTCCGTTTCCGTTACTAGTGAAATAGCAAGTGGATCAGAGTTTAGTTTCATTTTAGAATTTCTAAAAACAGCTCAAAAATCAGCAATACTAATAGATACAGTAGCCCCTAATAATTTCAATAATCATTTAAAAATTTTGGTAGTTGAAGATATTCCATTGAACCAGTTATTAATGAAGACTGTTTTGGATGATTTTGGATTTGCAATTGAGATAGCTGCAAATGGAAAAATTGCTATTGATATGATCACTTTGAATAAATATGACTTAGTCTTGATGGATTTGCAAATGCCAGAAATGAATGGTTTTGAAGCTACACAATATATAAGAAATGTATTGCATTCCACTATTCCCATTATAGCATTAACAGCAGACGTAACAACCGTTGATTTGGCTAAATGTAAATTGGTAGGAATGAATGATTATATAGCCAAGCCCGTAGATGAAAAACTACTTTATAATAAAATTGTAGGATTGACTAGTAAGAATCAAGAAAGAAAAGTAGGGAAAACTGAAAACAAACTAACTATAGCGCCTCCTGCATCTAAGTATACTGATTTGGACTACTTAGAAAAAAGAACCAAGTCAAATCCTTTACTAATGTTAGAAATGATAGCACTTTATTTAGAGCAGACGCCAACCCTTATTGCCGCTATGAAATTGAGTTGGCAGAATAAAGACTGGCAATCTTTGCACGCAGCCATGCACAAACTAATTCCATCATTTTCAATTGTGGGTATTAGTCCTGACTTTGAAAATATGGCTAAAAAAGTTAAGGAATATGCCCTTTCTCAACAACAAACAGATGGCATACAGTCCTTTGTATTACAATTAGAGACGGTTTGTGTACAAGCCTGTATTGAGTTGCAAGATGCCTTTAAATTAATTGAAAAATCTAAGCCTTATACCTCCCCACTAATTAAAAAATAAATTAACCATTATGGGAAATCCCCCCCCAATTAAATTGTACCTGGTAGATGATGACATAGTATTTCTAAAATCATTAGAAATAGACTTTACAAGTAAAACTGACTTTGAAGTTCATAGTTTTCAAACGGGCGAAGACTGTTTGGCAGCAATGAGTGGTAAACCAGATATTATCATCTTGGATTATCTACTAGATGGCTTGAATCCTATGGCCATGAATGGCATAGAAACCTTAGATGGTATTAAGAAAGTTGATAATGATATACCGGTTATCATGCTTTCTGGTCAAGACAAAATAGATGTGGCTGTAAATTGTATGCATCACAAAGCGTATGACTATGTTGTAAAAAGTGAAACTGCATTTCTACGTCTTGAAAGGAATATTGCCAATGTCATGAAAAGCAGAAAGATGGAAACCCAACTAGAATGGTATATGGATAGAATGTAAAACTAGTCTGAAATTGGAGCACTATCTGAAGAATACAAAGAATTAATAGACGTGGAATTGACTTTAAATCAAAATAAGACCGGCCCTGTTTTTTAAAAGTGAATTATACAATTCTAATACAAAAGCGTATAACAGCCTCATAGTTTATTGAGGCCAATTTTGCATCATACCCACACAGCTTTGATTGTATGTCAATTGTGAATGATGCAAAATTAGGCAGCTATGAAATTTGATTTTCCCAAACTATCGTTACCAGAAGTATTGTTAATTAGTTCTTATCCACCAAGAGAATGTGGCATTGCAACCTATAGCCATGACTTAGTTAAGGCGTTACAAGAAGCTTTTCATCAGTCTTTTCATATAAAAGTTTGTGCATTAGAATCTAATTCAGAGCAGCATGAATACGGAAGAGACGTAGATTTTTTGCTCAATACAGACCATCAGGAGGATTTTCAATCATTGATAATAAGAATCAATGAAAATGACCGAATTCAATTGGTATTGATCCAACATGAATTTGGTTTTTTTAATGGAAAAGATGCTCTGTTTCTTGATTTTTTACAAAGAATATCTAAACCTGTACTCCTAGTATTTCATACCGTTCTCCCTAAGCCAGATCTTTTTAGAAAAGCTGCTTTGGTGGCAATGACTGATGCCGTAGAGGGTATTTTAGTAATGACCAATAATTCAGCTCACTTGTTGAGTCAGGATTACGGAATTGATCAAGCTAAAATTACTGTTATAAAACATGGAACGCATCTGGTGCCCCATGTTTCTAAAACAATGCTTAAATGCAAGTATGGTTACGTAGGAAAAACAATTTTATCCACTTTTGGGTTATTAGGATCAGGTAAAAGTATTGAAACAACATTAGATGCACTGCCTCAGATAATTATACATCATCCGGAAACAATGTTTTTGGTTATAGGTAAAACGCATCCTTCAGTGGTTAAGTCAGAGGGAGAAAAATATAGGAAAATGCTGGAACAAAAAGTGGAAGATCTTTCTCTTCAAAGCAATGTTGTTTTTATTAATCGATTTATGCCCTTGGATGAACTTTTGGAGTACCTGCAGTTTACTGATATTTACTTGTTCACTTCAAATGATCCCAATCAGGCAGTAAGTGGCACTTTTTCTTATGCCATTAGTTGTGGTTGTCCTATTGTTTCTACTAATATTCCTCATGCAAAAGAAGTTTTGCAGCAGGACGCAGGTATCATCATTGATTTTGGCAATAGCAATCAATTGGCAGAAGCGGTGAACATGTTAATGCTAGATGAAACTGCGCGTATCAATATTAGTAATAATGCCATCCATTTAATGGCATCATCAGCCTGGCAAAATTCGGCTATAGCTCATGCTCAATTGTTTCGTAAATACTTCTTTAATCAGTCTCCACTAAATTATAATATGCCTCCTGTAAACTTGGACCATATTTGGAAAATGACCACAAATTTTGGCATGTTGCAATTTAGTAATATCAATCAACCTGATTTTGAATCAGGCTATACTTTGGATGATAATGCTAGAGCAATGGTAGCAATCTGTCAATTATTTGAGCTTCATCAAGATAGGAAATTGTTGCCTCTGATAATAAGATATTTTGGATTTATTGAATTTTGTTATCAATCAACCGGAGACTTTTTAAATTATGTAGATAGAAACGGCAACTTCACAAAACAAAACCAGGAAACCAATTTAGAAGATTCCAATGGAAGGGCTATTTGGGCAATTGGTTATTTGTTATCCTTGTCAGATTGCCTGCCATTAGAATTGGTGCAAGCAGCAGATCTTTTATTTAAGCAGGCTACAGTCCAGTTTTCAAAAATACATTCCACCAGAGCAATGGCTTTTGCTATTAAAGGACTTTATTATTCAAATACCCACCAAAAATCTGTTTTACAGTTAGCATTGATCAAAGAACTAGCCAATAGGTTGGTTCAGATGTACAAACACGAGTCTACGGAAAATTGGAAATGGTTTGAAAGTTATTTAACCTATGCAAACAGTATTTTACCTGAATCTCTTTTATGTGCATGGATGGCAACTGGAGATTATAAATATGTTACTATTGCCCAGGAGTCATTTCAGTTTCTATTAGAGAATATTTTTACGGGTACTAGTATTCATGTGGTGTCTAATAAAGAGTGGTTTCATAGACTTCATTTTAGTGGTGTTAAGCAAGTTGGAGGAGAACAGCCTATAGATGTGGCGTATACCATTTTGGCTCTTTCTAAATTTCACCAAGTATTTCCTGAAAGGGAATATTTGGCCAAAATGCAAGGTGCCTTTAATTGGTTCTTAGGAGCCAACCATTTGAACCAGATTATTTACAATCCATGCACTGGGGGCTGTTATGATGGGCTTGAATCTAACTATGTAAACCTGAATCAGGGTGCAGAATCAACTGTTAGTTATTTAATGGCCAGATTGTGTTTGGAAAAATCAATGAACCAGCACAAGCTTTTAATGTCAGCATCTAGCGTAAATAATACAATTCAAAAACATAAAACTGTAATAGTTCCTATAATAGAATTAACAAGCTTTGTGCATTGAACAAAAAATATAAAACATGGGAAATCTACTCTACACTATTGCAGTTGTTATGATCATACTTTGGGCAATTGGTTTCTTTGCTTATAACACCGGAGCCATTATTCATATTTTGTTAGTGATTGCAGTAATAGCCATTTTATTAAGATTAATTCAAGGAAGACGAATCTAATAATAATTAAAAACAATAGTATGAAACAAGGAACAATGGTTTTGGGAATCCTCGCAGGCATTACTGCGGGAGCATTATTGGGAATTTTGTTTGCGCCTCATAAGGGTAGTAAAACAAGGAAAATGATTTTAAATAAAGGGGAAGAATTTTCCAATGACCTTCAGGACAAATATGAAGATTTTGTAGACAGCATGACAGATAAGTTTAACAACACCAAACATGAAGTAGAAGTATTGGTTTCAAAAGGCAAATCTGCTATGGAAGAAACCAATAATATGGTTAAAAAAGCTACAGCTTAATGAATGATACTGCCAATCATATAGAACAATTGTTTGAATCGGTTAACCAGTATGGTAAACTGTCAACTGATTTGTGGAAACTCAAAGCAGTTGATAAAACGGCCGAACTATTGGCTTCAACCACCAAGGTTTTGTTGTTGTTGTTCCTGTTTGTTACCTCTATGCTCTTTTGTGCTATAGGATTGGCTTTGTTTTTAGGAAATATCTTTTCTAGTTGGCCATTAGGTTTTTTAATTACTGGTTTGCTATTCTCTTTAATTGGATTACTCATGTACCTCATGCGAAATCATTGGATTAAATGGCCAGTAAGAAACGCGCTGATTTATAGTTTATTAAAAAATAGTCATGAAAGCACCCCATAATACAGAAACACTTTCATTGGCTATATTGATGCTTGAGAAAAAGAGAGAATTGTATTTTCAAGTGCTAAAAAATAACTTAGAAAATAGCTATAAAAGTTTGCAGCCTGTAAACTTGGTAAAATCAGGGATTAAAGAGTTGGTAGGCTCGCCTGAAGTAAAACAAGGAATCTTTAGTAACCTAGTTGGTTTAGCAGGTGGATTTATTACTAAACAAATGATTATTGGTCCAGCAGCAGGTATGATCCGTAATTCCATTGGAACAGTTTTGCAAATTATTATGACCAATCTTGTTTCTAGAAAAACCGCCTCACTTGTAGCAAATGATCCGGAAACGCTCATTTCAATCAACAAATAACCATGAAAAAAATATTGGCAATAATGCTTTTTACAAGCACGTGTATGTATTCACAATCTCAAAACGCCTTGGCTACGGGTAGCTCACAAATAAATGTAGGTGTTGGATTATCTAATTGGGGTATACCTTTATATCTAGGACTAGATTATGGCATTAGCAAAGACATTAGTTTAGGTGCAGAAGTATCTGTTAGGAATTACAATGAAGACTGGAATAACGGAACTTATCGGCAACAAATCATTGGTTTTATTGGAAATGGCAATTACCACTTTAATCATGTTCTGATTATTCCAACTAATTATGACTTGTATGCTGGCTTAAATGTTGGTTTCAATATTTGGACCTCACCAACTACCTATGCAGGGAGCCATAGTTCTGGTTTGGCTATTGGCGCCCAAGTGGGTGGCAGGTATTATTTCAACCATAAACTTGGGTTGAATCTAGAATTAAGTGGCGGTAATAGTGCTAGCAATAGTAAACTAGGCTTGTCTATTCGCTTATAGAAGATCTGGCGTCAAGTTCCAATCAATTCCTTATTTTTAAACCTCGCTTTAATCAAAGCGGTTTAGAATATGGAACAACAGATTGCACATATGGCCCTGGTAGTGGCTGATTATGATGAAGCCATTGCGTTCTATACCCAAAAGTTACATTTTAGATTAATAGAAGATACACAGCTTTCTGATACCAAACGATGGGTAATGGTAGCTCCCCCTGGCAATTCCACCACGAGTCTATTATTGGCAAAAGCAGCAACCCCGGAACAGCAAACCCGCATTGGTAATCAAACCGGTGGTCGGGTTTTTCTGTTTTTATATACCGATGATTTTTGGAGGGACCATGCGCGAATGAATGCCAACGGCATTCGTTTTGTGAGACCTCCATCTGAAGAGGAATACGGCATTGTAGCTGTATTTGAAGACCTTTATGGCAACCTTTGGGACCTTATTCAACCAATACAAAAATAACCATGTTATACCAGCCTGCTTCTAACAGATACCAAAATATGGAATACCGCCGTTGTGGCGTATCAGGTATCCGCTTGCCCGAAATTTCACTAGGTCTCTGGCATAATTTTGGGGGAGTAGATGTATTTGAAAACTTTAGAAAAATTCTGTGGAGAGCATTTGAAAACGGAATTACTCATATAGACTTAGCCAACAATTATGGTCCTCCTCCGGGATCTGCAGAAGAGAATTTTGGGATTATCCTAAAAAAAGATTTTGCTGGTTATCGCGATGAAATGATCATCTCTACCAAAGCTGGTTTTACTATGTGGGATGGGCCTTATGGTGATTGGGGTTCTAGAAAATACTTGCTTTCAAGTTTAGATCAGAGTTTGAAAAGAATGGATTTAGACTATGTAGACATTTTCTATTCTCATAGACCCGATCCGGAAACGCCCTTGGAAGAGACCATGGGAGCATTAACATCTGCCGTGCAACAAGGAAAAGCTTTGTATGTAGGCATTTCAAACTATCCTGCAGACTTAGCAGCAAGAGCTGCAGAGATACTAAAGGCATCAGGTACGCCTTGTTTAATACATCAACCCAAATATAGCATGCTGGTAAGATGGGTGGAAGAAGGTTTGTTACATGTGTTACAAGAAAAGGGTATGGGATGTATTGCATTTTCTCCCCTAGCCCAGGGATTGTTAACCAATAAATACTTGAAAGGAATTCCTTCAGATTCTAGGGCAGGAAAAGTACATGGGGCGCTTCAAAGCGCTGCTATAACACCAGAACTTCTAGTGCAATTACAGGCTTTACAAAATATGGCTGAACGCAGAAATCAATCTTTAGCGCAGATGGCCATTGCTTGGTTATTAAAGGACCCTCGTGTGACCTCAGTATTAATTGGCGCTAGCTCAGTAGCCCAATTAGATGACAATTTGCAAGCCCTTAGCAATAAATCATTTAGTGTAGAAGAATTGGATGCAATAGAAGCCATATTAGCCAATAAGCCTAACCATTAACCTTGATTAACTATTAGCCCATATTCATTAACGCTTGTTTTAAATAGGTTGCAGTAGTTTCGGCCAAAATAATTGGATGAACAGACAAATACTTGTTTTCTTAGCCGTTTTAAGTTTTATTGTTACCAATGCGCAAAAGCCCGATGGTTCAATTAAGGGGGTAGTGATGGATACGGCTTCAAAGAGAGGCTTATCATACTCTACCATTTCATTGGTTCAGGCCAAAGACTCTTCATTAATCAGCTTTTTAAGGGCTGATTCTACAGGGGCCTTTCAATTAAAGAATATCGCCAAAGGCAATTACTTGGTTTCTGCTTCCTTTGTAGGATTCGTACCTATTTGGGTTCCGGTTAATTTAAAAGAGGGCGAAACTGTCAATTTGGGAATTCTAGCTATGACGGACTTGAATAGTGCGTCTACCGTTACGGTTAATGCCAAACGCGCACCCGTAGTCATGAACAATGACAGCTTGGAATTCAATACGGAAAATTTTAAAACCCAACCCAATGCGGTGGTGGAAGACCTGCTTAAAAAACTCCCAGGTTTTGTGGTGGATGCCGATGGCACGGTTAGGGTCAATGGGCAAAAAATTAATCGGGTCTTTGTGAATGGAAAAGAGTTTTTTACAGGGGATCCCAAATTAGCAACCAAGAATTTAGACGCAGATGCAGTGGATAAAGTACAGGTCTTTGATAAAAAATCAGATCGCGCTGCATTTACAGGTGTGGACGATGGTCAATCAGAAAAAGTCATTAATCTGAAGCTCAAAAAAGATAGAAACAAATCCATATTTGGAAAAGTATCAGCGGGAGCTGGAACTGACAAGCGTTACGATGGACAAACCAATATCAACAAATTTAATGGAGACCAACAGATCTCTTTATTAGGAATGGCCAATAATACCAATCGGCAGGGATTTAGCATTAATGACGTACTCAATTTTTCAGGAGACCTAGCAAGGGGAATGCGTTCTGGTGGTGGCATTAATATTAAAGTAGGGGGTGGGGATGACAATGGATTACCCATTTCTGGTGTAGGTCAAAACCAACAGGGTATTGCAAAAACTTATGCTGGCGGTGTTAATTTTAATGATACCTGGAAAAAGAAAACAGATGTAAATGGATCCTTTATTGCATCTGATGTAGACCTAGGCACAGACAGAAGCAGTAATCGGCAGAACCTACTTCCAGGAAATAGCTTTGACTATGTCTCCAATAGTGCCAATCAGAAAAGGGTGCAACAACAAAGAGTCAATTTTAGTATTGATCAAAAAGTAGATAGTTTTATTTCATTTAAAATTGTTCCACAAATCACTTTCCAGCAAAATGATGCTAGATCTAACAGTAATTATGTTAGTACAGATGCCAAAGGGGGCAAAATCAATGATGGTTCAAGTGATAATAACACTAGATCTGAAGCAACAAATATGGTCACCAATGCACAGTATAGGCAAAGGCTTAAAAAGAAAGGAAGAACTATATCTGCTAACTTAAATTGGGTTGATAATAATAGTACCCAAACTGGAGCCTTGTTGAATAGGAATAGTTTTTATGTATCAGGCATCTCACTTAAAGACAGTATTACCAATCAACGCAATAGCAGGGATGCTCATACCAGTAGTTTTGGCGGCAACCTAATTTACACAGAGCCGTTAGGCAAAAAGTCCTTACTTGAGTTTAGTGTGTTTTACAATAGTTCTAAAGGTACTAGTAACCGAAAATCCTATGACTATAATGCTTCTAGCGGCAAGTATGACCTCTTAAATAAATTGCAAACCAACGATTTTAAAAACAGTTTTGAATATGGAGGTGCTGGCATCTCTTGGAGGAGTAATCAGAAGAAAATCAATTATACTTTGGGCAGTTCCTTGCAAACCACCAGTCTGATTAGTACCAATAACAGTAATGGAAATATCATCAATCAGCGCTTCACAGATATGTTACCAAGTTTGAACATGCAGTTCAAGTTGAACAGTACGCGCAATTTAAGTATGAACTATAGCACTTCCACACAAAACCCTTCTACTACTCAACTACAGCCAATTGTAGATGTTACTGATCCCTTAAATACCTATACGGGTAATCCCAATTTGAAAAGGACTTATGTACAGAATTTGAGTTTAAATTATTTTAATGCCAATACGTTTACCCAAAGTAATTTCTTTGCATTTGTCTCTGCTTCAAAATCAGATAATGCCATAGTTAATTCAGATATAGTACAGACCAATGGTTCTAGAATTAGTAGCCCTGTAAATACAGATGGGGTCTATAATTTATTTGCCAATGTTGATATGGGATTCCCCATTAAAAAACTCAAATCAAGAATAGACATTGGTATGGGTGCTAGTTATATGAACAATGTTTCTTTTTTAAACCTTGCAAAAAATACCATTGTTAATTCAAGTGTGGGGCCAAGCCTAAATTGGTCTTATGGAAATGATACTAAGTTTGACCTTAGGCTTTCTGCTAGGTTGAATTTTAGCAATATTCAATACACCCTCCAGCCTCAATTGAATAGTCATTATTTGCAGCAGATTTATGGGTTAGAAACCAATAATACCTTGCCTTGGGGCATTTTACTAAACAATAATTTTAATTATACCATTAATACCGGCAGGGCCGATGGATACAATTTAAACTTACCTCTTTGGAATATGTCAATGGCAAAGGGGTTTCTTAAAAATAAGCGGGCAGAAGTTAAATTTTCAGTCTTTGATCTATTGAATAAGAACGTGGGTGTTTCAAGAAATGCCTCACAGAATTATATAGAAGATACTCGTTATAATGTGTTACAACGCTATTTTATGCTCACTGCCAGTTTTCGCTTAAATAAATCAGGGTCTGCTACTTCAGCAGCAACTGTTGTGGTAAGATCAATGGGTAGTAACTAACAAGGCTCAAACAAATTACAAGCAAATTGGATAGTCTATATGCATGGACCCAAAACAAAAGAGCCGTCCAGATTAAATCGGGACGGCTCTTTAAATTAGGATACTGTTGTTTAATTATCACTTCTTCTGAACATAGAAGGTCCGCCTTGATTTTGCATCATTTGCATCATCAGTTTGCGGTATTCTTCTTGGGTAACCACTTTGCCCTTTTTGGGCTCTTTTAATTCTTTTGAGTCAACAGTGGCTTTGATTTCTTTTGCGGTATAAACAGTTTTACCATTGTCTATGTCTAATTCTAAAATCACTCCGGGTAATTGGCCATAATTTTCTGGACCCACTGGACTAATGATATTATCAGCAAACCATGCTACAATTTCCATCTCTTTTGGAGCAGCTGGTTTTTGAGCCGTGGTATCCTTGGTTGATGTACCACCGGGTCCGCCCATGGTCATCACGCGCATACTCATTTGTGGGGCGGGCATTTTTCTAGTGGCTTTGTGACAGTTTTGACCCAGAATCTGTTTGGTTTCCATGCTCAATTTCCAGGCTTGTGGTTTAATGCTATCAACAACCAAAAAATTTTTGCCACCTAGTTCAGACGTTAAAACTGATTTTGACTGTCCAAAATTTTTGTACAAATCCCCGCCGTCATTGCCAAAACGCATCATCATTCTTCCGCCTCCACCACCACCGCCTGCAAATGGATCAGGTGCTTCGTCCTCCGGAATGGCCTTATAGACAGAAACGCTATCACTAAACATCAGCACGTGTTTGCTGGTACGGAATTCAGGCATCATGGCCCGCATTTGTTCATCAGGAATGGTTTTGTGCATATTTATCTTGCGTTCAAACACAATGGTTCCCTCTTTTTGCTGTGCCTTAGCCAACAAAAAACCTGTTAAGCAGGTAAAGGATAGTAAAACTTTTCGCATGTAAATTGATTTAAGCTTCAAATCTATAGAATGGGGAGTTAACATAGCTTGATTATTGGTTAATTTAGGTTAATGAAAGCTTTATTGGGTTGAATAGCCAATTACCTTTAAGGGGAAAACAAACATATGTTCCATTTTCCCATTTCTAAAATAGGGGTCTCTAGGATGTTGATGATAGCTGCCATCTTATTGATTGTGGCATTTCAGACCTATTGGTTACAGAAACGCTATGTGGAAGAAGCAGAGGTGTTTAAAAAAACTACCGATATCGTATTTAGGGAGACCATGTACAAGGTTCAGGCACAGCGCTTAAAAAAAGACTCATTATTTTATCAAATTATTCCGGAAGAAAATTATTTCTTAGGCGATGTGGCATTTCTGGTAGCCAAGAAATTACCTGAAATTAGACATAGCAAATCCCAATTAAATTCGGAGAATTCAGAGAATTCGAATAATGAAGCTGATTCAATATCTTCAAAAAAATCAGTGATAATATTCAAAAATCGGACGGATTCACTACCAGATTCTAGCGTTAAATCCGGTAATGTTAATCTTACCCAATTAATTCAAGAAATCAGAATGGGTATGGCAAACGCCCGAGAACAAATGCCTACAATTAGTATTCAATCCTCTCATAGATATGACACGGATACCCAATTTATTAGCGCTGAAGCATCCATGGCGCCGCCCAAACCGCCATCTCATAGGGTTAGAAGAATGACTCAAGATTTTTTGGTTAAATCAAGAACATTAAACGATACCCTTTCCATTCCTAAAATTGATTCCGCCTATAAAATAGCTTTGTCAAATGCTGGCATCATTGCAGCTTTTAGTATTAAAAGAGATAGTTTGTTTAGACCAGATTCTATTGCAGGAATACAGTTTAGTACTTCTAAAGTGCCAGTAGGGTTTTTAAGTAAGAATGCCTATCAAGCTAGGTTTGATGCGCCTATTAGTTTTCTCATGGGAAAGATTGCCCCACAAATATTACTTTCCTTCTTGCTAGTAGCGTTTACCTCTATCAGTTTTTTGTTCCTATATAGAAATTTATTGGCGCAAAGAAGACTGACCCTGATGAAAAATGATTTTATCAGTAATGTTACCCATGAATTAAAAACGCCTATTGCTACTGTAAATGTGGCTATTGAAGCACTAAGGAATTTTGATGCTTTACAAAGTCCAGAACGCACCAAGGAATACCTAGATATTTCTGCATCAGAATTACAAAGACTTAGTCTATTAGTAGACAAAGTCCTAAAACTGTCTATGTTTGAAAACAAAGACATTGAGTTACAAAAAATACATTTCAACCTCAAAGAATTGGTAGAAGAAGTAATGCATAGTATGCGATTGCAATTCCAAAAAAACAAAGCCACTGTTAGTTTCAAAACAGCAGGAGAGCCCTTTACCATTCACGCAGATAGATTACATATTACTAGTGTTATCTATAATTTGTTAGATAATGCGCTGAAGTATGGAGGTGACAAGCCGGAGATTAAAGTTGCATTAGCAGCAACACCACAAGAATTTAAATTAAGGGTTGAAGACACTGGGATTGGTATATCTGCAGAGTACGCCAATAAAGTATTTGAAAAATTCTTCCGAGTGCCTTCAGGAGATCACCATAATATTAAGGGTTATGGTCTTGGCTTAAGTTATGCAGCACACGTGGTACAGCAACACGGAGGAAGTATTTCTGTAGAAAGCAATCCTGGTAAGGGGGCTGCTTTCATCATTAAATTACCAACTCATGAGCATTAAAGTATTGTATGTAGAGGACGAGGTTTTTTTGGGCAAGATTGTCAAGGAGACTTTGGAGAGCCGTGGATTTGAAGTAGTCATGGAAACCGATGGTGCAGACGTGCTTAGAACCTTTGAAGACGAAAAGCCTGATATCTGTGTCTTAGACGTAATGCTCCCGCATAGGAGTGGCTTTGAAATTGCAGAAGACATTCGCAAAATCAATGATGACATTCCCCTCCTTTTCTTAACAGCAAAAACCCAAACAGAAGACTTAGTACATGGGTTCAAAATTGGTGGGAATGATTATATTCGCAAGCCTTTTAGCATGGAGGAATTGATTGTGAGAATTGAAAATGCATTAAGGGTCAGAAAGGATGAAACGCTGACAATTTCCGGAGAACAAATCAATATTGGGGAATACCAATTTCTACTCAATAAACAGGTCTTGAGAAAAGGACCCATGGAGAAAAGACTATCCTATCGCGAAAGCGAATTATTGAAATACCTCTACAAAAACAGCAATGCCATCATTGACAGAAGAGATGTGTTAAACCATATTTGGGGCAATGACAGTTTTTTCAATAGCCGAAATCTGGACGTATATATAACCAAGATTCGTTCTTACTTAAAAGAGGACCCCAAACTAGAGATCATTACCATCAAGGGTGTTGGTTACCGTTTTGTCATTGGATAAAGCAAAAAGCGCAAAATTGGCCGCTGAATTGTATTTTGCAGTATGATTAAGAATTTTGCCAAGGCAGGCCTACTGGCCTTATTGTTTGCCGCCTGTTCCAGCGGACCAAAAATGTACAGCTCAGAAAGCCTCAATGGGGTAGACTTTAGCAAGTATAAAACCTATGCGTTTTTGCCTACCAAAGACACTTCCTATTCCAAAGTTGTTGACCGCAAGAAATTAGTGGCAGCGCTTACGGAAGAAGGTTTTAGGGTGTTAAGTGACAAGGGGATGGTTTATGATACTGCCAATCCAGACGTACTGTTTAGATATAATTTGGTCATGAAAAAAGACTACCAAGTTAGTAGAGACCAGCAGGTTACTTATACCCCCTATATTGAAACTGCTAATATGCCTAACCAACCCAAGATCTATTATTTTAGTTCAGATAATAGACCTGAAGTCTATAATGGTAGTGCACAACTGGAATCTTTTCGTGATGGCACCATGGTCATTGATATGATTGACCACAAAACCAATGAAGTGGTATGGAGAAGTACCGCTCAAGCCAGAAAAGAAGAGTCCAGTTTAATGGATATTAAATCTACCGTTCAGGTAGTCATTCCCAATATGTTCTATAAATTTCCTATAAAAATTAAGAAATAAAACTGCTACCTTTTTAGAAAAGCCATTCTGCAAAGGATGGCTTTTTTAATAGGCACCTAAGCTGGTAAGTGCAGGAAGTGCATTATTTGTAAAGTCAAATAGGGTTAGGTTCTCCATGCTAGATCCATTGGTAGCAGTAGGGCCTTTAAATGCTACCCATTCTGGCGCCCACCAACAAAGACCCATACCTTGTTGTTGGGGTAGTTTCTTTAATACATCTATCAGGGCCTTGGTAAAAGCTTCTTGCCCTTGGGGCGATGCGGGATATTCGGGAATCAATTGACTAGGCAATCCCCAAATATTATTGGTATAGTCATTCCAACTTAAGGTAAAGGGATAAGAAGTTTCTGCAATCACTATTGGTTTTTGAAATTTGCTGATCAGGTTATTTAATCCTGTTCCCAATGCGTCCAAACTTTTTCCATGCCAAATAGGATAAAAAGAAAGGCCTATATAATCATAGTTCACAGTTTGTAAAGCCAAATTATGATAGAACCATTCTGCTCCGTCAATGCCTGCAAAATGTATCATGGTTTTAATATTGGCATCTGATTCTTTTACTGCGCGCAAACCTTCCTTCATCATTTGGGCATAATTACTCCAATTATTATCATAGGTACCACCTACCCTTCCTTCATTCCAAAGAAAACCTGCATTGGTCTCATTGCCAACTTGTACTATTTTTAAACTTATCCCAGCGGTTTTAAAAGCAGACATCACCCTACTAGTGTATTGATAAACCGAATCTTTTAGGATGGTTCCACTGGCGCTTTTCCAAGCGGCAGGTTTATTTTGATTGCCCGGATCTGCCCAAGTATCGGAATAATGTATGTCTAGCCAAATGTCAAATCCTTTTGATGCAAGTGTATTAGAAAAATCAACCACTTCTTTTAAACTAGAACTGGCTGTACTAGGGGTATGCCAAAGTCTCAAACGAATGGTATTGACCCCTTTGTCTTTGGCTATTTGTAGTATATCGGCCTGTTGGCCAGCTTGATAAAATTTGGTTCCAGCTGCTAAAATTTCTGGACTAAAAGAAAGGTCTAACCCTCTAATAAAATTGGCGTTTGGAGTAGGTACTGGAGGAATAGGGGGAACTGGGTCTATTGCTAGGTCAGATCCCTTGCTTTTGCTACAACCTGATAAAAGTAGTAAAAAGACTATTGATAAAAAGGTGGAACGCATAGAACAAAGGTAGTAAACCATGTTAACGCTTGGTAGTTTTTTTGCAGTTAGCCCCTTATCTTTGGGCATCTAAAATAGTCATATGAACCAATCATTTGCCAATAGAATCCAAGCAGAACTCTCAGAAATAGAAAAAGCCGGCCTTTTTAAGAAAGAACGGATTATTACCAGTGAACAAGGGCCTGAGATTACGGTAAATGGTAAAACGGTGTTGAATTTCTGTGCCAATAATTACTTGGGACTGTCTTCTCATCCAAAAGTGATTGAAGCGGCACACAAAGCCATTGAAACACATGGTTATGGCATGAGCTCGGTACGTTTTATCTGCGGCACACAAGACATACACAAAGAATTAGAAGAAAAAATAGCCCAGTTCTTGGGTACAGAAGATACCATTTTATACGCGGCGGCATTTGACGCCAATGGAGGTGTTTTTGAACCACTGTTTAATGAAGAAGACGCCATTATCAGTGACGCGCTTAACCATGCTTCTATTATTGATGGTGTTAGGTTGTGTAAGGCCCAGCGCTACAGATATGAGCACAATAATATGGAAGACTTAGAAGCCAAGCTCAAAGAAACTGCAGCATGCAGAAGCAGAATCATTGTTACAGATGGTTCTTTTAGCATGGACGGAACCATTGCGCAATTAGACAAAATTTGTGACTTAGCAGATAAATATGACGCTATTGTCATGATTGATGAATGCCATTCTTCAGGATTCTTAGGTAAGTCAGGAAGAGGCACCCACGAATACCGCGGTGTTATGGGTAGGATTGATATTATCACCGGTACACTAGGTAAAGCACTAGGTGGTGCCAGTGGCGGGTTTACTTCAGGCAAAAAAGAAATAATAGAAATGTTGCGCCAAAGAAGTAGACCTTATTTGTTCTCTAATACAGTGGCGCCAAGCATTGTAGGAGCAAGTATTGCCGTATTAGATATGCTAACAGAAACCACTGAGCTACGCGATAGACTAGAATATAATACCAACTATTTCAGGACTAAAATGACGGAAGCCGGTTTTGATATCAAACCTGGAGACCACCCCATTGTACCCATCATGTTGTATGAAGCAACGGTGGCACAGCAATTTGCAGCAGCGCTTTTAGAAGAAGAGGTATATGTCATTGGATTTTTCTTTCCAGTTGTGGCAAAGGGTTTGGCAAGAATCAGGGTACAATTGAGTGCTGCCCATACCCAAGCGCATTTGGATAAAGCCATTGCAGCATTTACTAAAGTGGGTAAAGATTTAGGTGTGTTGAAATCTTAACTCAAAATTGTCTGTTAAAAAATGGATCCTTGCAATAATGGTCTTTTACTAATCACAGTAGCTGCTTATTGAAAAATACTGTTTGTAGAAAGTCTCGCGTTTCATGAGCATGTGTCAGGTAAAGGAGTACCAACTGGTAAAACAATAGCCATTTGGGTTAACTTTGCAGTTCAATTAACCAATATGCGTGTTTATTTCTTAGGATTTCTAATGATTGCCTTGGCTTTCACAGCCTGCTCTCCCAATAATGTAACCATTGACAACAAAATCAAAACTTATTTTGATGCCAAGGGAGTTACTGGAAGTTTTGCCATGTATGATAATGGGAGTGGTCAATTTACCATTTACAATCTAGCCCGCTATAGAGATACTGCTTATTTGCCAGCCTCAACATTTAAGATTGTCAATAGCTTGATTGGTCTAGAGACCGGTAAGATTTTCAATGAAAAAATGGTCATTAAATGGGATGGGATTATGCGCGATTTTCCAAACGGAGACAGCAGCATGAGTTGGAACCAAGACCTGACCATGGAAGAAGCGTTTAAAAGATCATCAGATCCTTATTTTCAAGAAGTGGCGCGCAGAATTGGAAAAGACACCATGCAATTCTGGTTAGACTCACTCAAATATGGTAATAAACAGATGGGCAAAACCCTGGACCAATTTTGGTTAGACAATAGCCTAAAAATTACGGCTGACGAACAAATGGGTCTGGTTAAGAAGCTTTATTTTAATTTACTGCCTTTTCAGAAAAGAACTCAGGAGATTGTGCGCAAAGTGATGGTGCAAGAAGACAATGCCAACTATAAACTGGCTTATAAAACTGGATGGGGATACCGTGAGAATGGCAATGCCTTGGGTTGGTTACTGGGATGGATTGAAGAAAACAAACACGTGCATTTCTTTGTACTCAATGTAGAAGGACCACATGATACCAAGCCAGGAACCATTAGGCAAGACATCTTAAAGGCCGTGCTAAAAGAGCAAGGCTTTTTAGAAGGCAAACGCTAAACCATTCCACCTGATAGTTGTTAGATAAACTTTAGATTTGTAACACAACCTGTATTATGCAATTGTATTGTAATTCGCTTACCAATAGAACGCGTTTGGCCACTAGAGAGGTGAAAATTGGTTCCCTTTCTTTGGGTAATTTTCATCCGGTTCGGGTGCAGACCATGACCACTACAGATACCATGAATACCCTTGCCACGGTAGAACAAACTATTCGTTGCATTGAGGCAGGCGCTGAATTGGTGCGCATTACGGCCCCTAGTAGAAATGAGGCAGAGAACTTGCAAAATATCAAAAATGAATTGCGCAAACGAGGCTATGATACTCCATTGATTGCCGATATTCATTTTACCCCCAATGCCGCTGAAATTGCAGCGAGAATAGTAGAGAAAGTGAGGGTGAATCCAGGCAACTATGTAGACAAGAAAAAATTTGAACAGATAGATTATACAGATGCGGAATATGCGGAAGAAATAGAACGTATACAAGAAAGGTTTACACCCCTCTTACGCATTTGTAAAGAATATGGAACAGCCATGCGCATTGGCACCAATCATGGTTCTTTGAGCGATAGAATCATGAGCCGCTATGGAGATACCGCGAATGGTATGGTTGAATCAGCCATGGAATTTTTGCGCATAGCGCGATACGAATCTTACCACAATATTGTACTCAGCATGAAGTCCAGTAACCCACAAGTGATGGTGCAGGCCTACAGATTGCTGATTCAACAAATGGATGCAGAGTTTGGAGAAATCTATCCTTTGCATTTAGGCGTAACAGAAGCTGGGGACGGAGAAGACGGACGCGTTAAAAGTGCAGCAGGCATTGGCACTTTATTAGAAGACGGTATTGGAGATACGGTGCGTGTGAGTTTAACAGAAGACCCTGAATTTGAAATTCCAGTTTGCAGAGACCTGGTAAAAAGATACGCTCAACCAGCTGTTGTTTCTGTGATACCTGCTATTGAAAAAATTGGATATAGTCCCTTTGTGTACGGCAGAAGAAAAACTTTTGCAGTGGATAATATTGGAGGCAAACAAGTGCCTGTTGTTGTTGCAGACCTAAGCAAATTGTCTAGCATTCAAGCAGAAGATTTAGCATCCATAGGATACAGGTATGACGCCCAAACAGACAAATGGAATATCAGTGACGCAGCAGCAGATTATGTTTTCACTGGAAACCAAGTATTGGATTTTGCCCTGCCGGGAACCTTGAAAGTTATTAGCTATCCCGCTACAGCGGCACTAGCCAATGACCAAACAAAATGCATCCCCATTTTTGATGCACAGGGCTATTTGGAATCGGAATACAAACACCCCGTTTTGAACTTTGTAATGGTAGATTGTTATTCAGACCAGACCCCTATTAATGATTATAGCTATTTAGACCAAGTAGCCAATGATCCTACGGTAGTGTTTTGCTTAAGTAGCGCCAATCAGCAAGCCATGCCTGCTGTGAGAAGAATGTTTTTGGAATTCATTAATAAGGGAATTGACAATCCTGTTGTATTAATCACAGATAGCAATTGGCAAACTGCTGATGAACACTTGATTCATTATAGTACAGAATGTGGCGCATTGTTTTTAGACGGTTTTGGAGACGGCATTTGCTTAGGAATGACCACCCAATCTTATGGCAGTTCTGAAGTCAATAATGCGTCTGGAAGAAACTATTTGAACAACCAAAGCGTAGAACAATTCTTAAATAATACGGCTTTTGGCATTTTGCAAGCAACCAGGACTAGGATTTCTAAAACAGAATATATTTCTTGCCCCAGCTGTGGCAGAACACTTTTTGATTTGCAAGAAACCACGGCCAAGATTCGCAGTGTGACCAACCATTTGAAAGGCGTAAAAATTGCCATCATGGGTTGTATTGTAAACGGACCAGGAGAAATGGCCGATGCCGATTTTGGTTATGTAGGAAGCGGTGTTGGAACCATTACTTTGTATAAGGGAAAAGAAGTAGTCAAGAAAAACATTGACAGTAGTATTGCCGTCAACGAACTCATTCAATTACTCAAAGACAGTGAAGCCTGGATTGATCCAGCTTGATAAACTTCCAAATATGGAAACAGATTTTCTGGTTATTGGTTCAGGCATTGCAGGGCTTACCTATGCCTTGAAAATGAGTGAAGCACATCCTGATAAAACCATAACGGTCATCACCAAAACGGATGCCGATGAAACCAATACCAAATATGCACAGGGCGGCATTGCAGGGGTTTGGGATGAGAACAAAGACAGTTATGACAAACATATAGAAGATACCCTTGTTGCTGGCGATGGTCTTTGTAACCAAGACATTGTAGCGTTGGTAGTTAAAGAAGGCCCCGAAAGAATTCGTGAGATTATTGAGATGGGGGCTAATTTTGATAGGAATGAAACAGGGGAATATAGTTTGGGTAAAGAAGGGGGTCATAGTGAGAATAGAATCTTGCACCACAAAGACGTTACCGGAAAAGAAATGGAGCGTGCCTTGTTGGCACAATTAGATGCGGCAACCAATATTCACTTAATCAATCATTGTTTTGTTGTAGATATTATTACCCAACACCATTTGGGCTACTTGGTTACTAAGTCTACTTTAGACATTACTTGTTATGGGGTCTATGTCTTAAACAAACAGACCAATCAAATTGAAACCATACTTTCCAAGATTACAGTGTTGGCAACTGGCGGTTGTGGGCAGGCTTATAGAACAACTACCAATCCCAGAATTGCCACCGGCGATGGAATTGCCATGGTCTATAGGGCTAAGGGTAAAATAGAGAATATGGAATTTATCCAGTTCCACCCAACGGCCTTATTTGAACCAGGTGTTTCTCCATCCTTCTTGATAACAGAAGCCGTTAGGGGAGATGGTGGCATCTTGCGTAACAAAGCCGGAGAGGCTTTTATGGAACGTTATGATGAAAGAAAGGACCTGGCACCCAGAGATATTGTAGCTAGAGCCATAGACAATGAAATGAAGCGCACTGGTACGGAGCACGTGTACTTAGATGCCAGGCATATGGATAAGGATAAATTCATTCACCATTTTCCCAATATCTATGAAAAGTGTTTGAGTATTGGTATTGATGTGATGCAACAGATGATTCCTGTTGCTCCTGCTGCGCATTATAGTTGTGGTGGCATTAAAACAGATGCATGGGGTAGAACATCTATTCAAAATCTGTATGCCTGTGGCGAGTGCGCCAGTACGGGATTACACGGTGCCAATAGACTAGCCAGCAACTCACTTTTAGAAGCCATGGTCTTTGCACATAGGGCCTATTTAGATAGCACAGAAAAAGAAGGCCAACTCAGCTTTGAAAAGCGCATTCCAGATTGGAAGGCAACGGGTACTAGTGACCCCAGAGAAATGATCTTAATTACCCAAAGCCAAAAAGAACTCACCCAAATCATGAGTGATTATGTAGGTATTGTAAGAACTGATGTGCGTTTAGAAAGAGCTATGAAACGGCTAGATTTGCTTTTTACTGAAACCGAAGATTTGTATCGCTCAACCAAAGTTTCTCCCCAATTAAGTGAATTGCGTAACCTAATAACCGTTGGATATCTGATTGTAAAAGGGGCCCAATTCCGCAAAGAGAGTAGGGGCTTGCACTATAATACAGATCACCAACAGAAATCAGATTTGTTGCAAAATATCATTTTGTAACTTGCGTCTAGAAATTGCCATATGTACCATATTACCTACGGATTTTTTTATTTGTTATCGCTTATACCTTGGCGGATCATGTATTTGATAGCCGATGCATTTTATGGCTTAATCTATTATGTGATTGGGTATAGAAAATCCGTGGTAATGAAAAACCTATCCATTGCCTTTCCGGAAAAATCAGAGGCAGAGCGAGTAAGAATAGCTAAGGATTTCTACCACAATTTCATAGACATGGTTTTTGAAACCATCAAGATGTTTTCTATTAGCAATAAAGAAGTGGCAAAAAGATTTTCTTCCAATGTAGAAGTGCTAAATGATTTATACAGTAGTGGTCAAAACGTACAATTGCAATGTGGGCATTTCTTTAACTGGGAAGTAATTAATCTTGGTATTGGTCTGGTAAGTAAATATCCATTTGTTGGGGTATACCAACCTCTGACCAACAAAGTCTTTAATAAGATGATGTTAGATATGCGTATCAAGAATGGTACTATATTGGTGCCTGCCAATGAATTTAAAAACAATTTCAAAGCCCATGTACCCGATAGGTATGCATTGGGTTTGGCGGCAGATCAGAATCCGCCCAATCAGTTTAAAGCCCATTGGGTCCAGTTTTTTGGAAGACTTACGCCCTTTGTGGTTGGGCCAGAGAAAGGTGCGAAGCTCAATAATACGGCTGTTGTTTTTGGGCATTTCTATAAAGTGAAACGGGGGCATTATAGAGTGGATCTTGCTGTGATTACTACTACACCCAATCTGTACAAAGACGGTGAATTAACCCAAGTATTTGCAGGCTATGTAGAACGCGCGGTTAAAATGAAACCGGCTAATTATCTCTGGAGCCATCGCAGATGGAAATGGGAGTTTGACCAAGAAAAGCATGGGCAGCTACTTGTTAAGTGAAGAGGAAGAAGGAGTGAAGAGATAAAAGTGAAGAGAGGAGGAGGGAGTGAAGAGATAAGAGTGAAGAGGGGAGGAGGGAGTGAAGAGATAAGAGTGAAGAGTGAAGGAAGAAGAAGTGAAAAGATAAGAGTGAAGAATGGAGAGTGATTATCTACAACTAGTTTAATAAAAAAGTCCCGAACTGGTTCGGGACTTTTTGGTAGGAATAGTATTTGATTAGTTTAGAGCTGCTTCGGTTTTTTCAATTTCAATTTTGTCTCCTAGCTCCTTGATTAGACCAAAGCCGCCAACCACATTTCTGAGGTTATGAAATCCTTCTCGCTTTAACAAAGAAAGGGCAATTACACTTCTATAACCACCTGCACAATGCACATAGATATTGTGGTTGTCATCTAAGTTAGCCATGCTAGCAGGATCAGTTAAATCAGTCAATGGAATATTCAAAGCGTCTTTAACATGGGCTTCATCATATTCTGTTTCTTTGCGAACGTCTATGATAACAATATTGGGATCAAAAGGGATATCCATGGCTAGCTCATCAGCTTCCACATCAATGATCATGTCTATTTTTTCACCAGCATTCACCCAAGTAGGGTAACCCCCGTCTAGAAAGCCAATAAACTTTTCAAAACCAACCCTTGTTAATCTAACAAGGGATTCTTTTTCCTTTCCTGGCTCTGCTACAATCAAAATGTTTTTAGTAAAAGGCAAAATATTACCCGCCCATTCAGCAAATCGGCCTTCAAGGCCAATACTAATAGAACCAGGTACAAAACCTTCTGTAAATCTTGCTGCAAAACGGGTATCCAAAACAATAGTATCGTCTTGTGCTGCCAATTGTTTAAACGCCATTGCATTCAAGGGTCTCAACCCCTTTTCCATAACGGAATTAATATTCTCGTATCCTTCTTTATTAATTTTTGCATTGATGGGAAAATAACTTGGAGGTGCGGCCAATCCCTCTGTAACTGCTTTTACAAAACTGGCTTTGTCTGGTTGTTGTAAAGCATAGTTGCCCAATTTCTGTGCCCCAATGGTACTATGGTTTTCTGGTCCCATATTCTTGCCACAACTACTTCCTGCACCATGACCAGGATAAACAATTACCTCATCGGCTAGTGGCATAATCTTGGTTTGCAGACTTTCATATAGCATGCCCGCCAAATCATCCATGGTAATTTCATTGGATTTTTGTGCTAGGTCTGGTCTACCTACATCGCCTACAAATAAAGTGTCACCGGTAAATATTGCATGGTCTTTACCCGCTTCATTTTTCAATAAATAGCAAGAACTTTCTAAGGTATGACCTGGCGTATGTAAGACTTCTATACTTACTGCACCAATTTGAAATTTTTCACCATCCTTGGCAATATGCACAGGCAATTTGGTCACAGTGTCGGGTCCATAAATAATGGTAGCGCCAGTAGCAGCCGCCAAGTCTAAATGTCCGCTAACAAAATCGGCATGAAAATGCGTTTCAAAAATATATTTGATGGTACTACCCCGTTCTGTGGCCAGTTTCAAGTATTCTTCAATATCTCTGAGAGGGTCTATAACAGCGGCAATGCCTTCACTTTCAATGTAATAAGCGGCTTCGCTTAAACAACCCGTATATAATTGCTCTATTAGCATGGCTTAAATTTTATACAATAACATAACAAGCTTCAGGCCAAAACTAAGAATCGCCAGAAAGTCAGAAGAAGAATAGAAGCAGCTCCTTAACCTACCAAGGTTTCCACAAAAGAAACCACTTCAGCCAAACGGCTATAGTTCACAGAATAGTAGATGAATTTGCCGTCTCTTGAAGTAGACACAATACCAGCCCTTCTTAAAATGGCCAAGTGTTGTGAAGCTACCGATTGCTCCAATCGTAACTTTACATATATCTCGGTAACGGTCATTTTTTGTTGATCATCAAGGAGTTTGATGATTTGCTGTCTGAGTTTGTGGTTGATAGAACGCAGAATTAATGCTGCTTTCTTGGCATGGATAAAATCAACTTTCAGCGCTGTTTTACCTGCATTCAACACAATGGATTGCATGGTCTGACTCATGGGGGGGAGTATTATTAAGGTTTCAAAAATACTTTGATTCTAATCTTAAAGTTATACTAATATTTTAGCATTGCATATGAAAATAATCAAATATCCTAAAAGACAATTGTCATTTTTTGACAGGGGCTGAGTAGAAGGCCTTTAGATAATAGGGCTCTGCATAAGCCAAATTGGCAAATGCTGCCTTTTCAAAGGATTCTTTGGCTAAAATGGCCAGATGGCTAGCGTTGTGTTGTACCCCACTAAATAGGGCATTTGGGTGGTTTAGAATGGCTTGAAACTTAGGGGCACCCGTGCCTGAAAATACAATAAGCTGATTGTCAATTAATTCGGAAAAACTATGGGCGTCAAGAATCTTGGCAGAAGCCGCTTCTATTTCGCTTAAATGGGCGTTATAAAGGGCGGTAAATACCTCCATCCTTCTGGCATCTATCAAGGGACAATAAAAGGCTTGGGTGTATTCCTTCCCTTTTTCCATTTGTGCCGCAAGCGCCATTATTTTCAATGTACTAATGGTAATCAAGGGTTTGTCAAGTGCATAGCAAAGACCCTTGGCCGATGCCATTGACACCCTTAAACCGGTATAACTTCCTGGTCCTTCAGAAACAGCAATGGCATCCAATGCTGATAAATCCAAATCATTTTCCAGCATCAATCCCTGAATAGCAGGCTGCACAAATGCTCCGTGTTGTTTTTGATCAGGGCTTACCCTCATACCCAAAATGCTATCTCCTTGGGTTAAACAGATGCTAGCATAAGCTGTTGCAGTATCAATATGTAAAATGAGTGGAAGCATTAGGAAATAGGTTGTTGAAACTGTTCAGTTAGTTCTCGCATCATTTCGGGGGCCGGCTGGTATCTAGGATTGTTTTTTTCAAGCGCTTGTAATAATGCCAAGATCTTGGACAATCCAATTTTTTCAGCCCATTCAAAGGGGCCAAAGGGATAATTAGTACCCAGCTTCATAGCGATGTCCATATCAGCCTTAGAGCTTACCCCATCCCCAAGGGCAAAATAAGCTTCATTAATAATCATGGCAATTACCCTGCCAGCCACTAAGCCCGGCTCATTTGGAACCCATACAAAATCCTGTTGCATAGTCCCTAAAACCATTTGCGCTCTGGCGCGATGGCTAGGATGTTCATTACCCAATTCCCAAATTTTTCTCTCCAAAAATCCATTCCATCCATTAAAGCGGATGGCATTTTCTGGCAAGGAATCTGTAGGAGCAGTCAACGCATTGACAAAAATGGGTTGGTGATGCACCCAAGAAAAACAGGGTCCGTCTTCCTCATAACAAAGGTCAAAATAGGCGTCTACTTGTTTATCAGGATCTTGGTCGTGCCAAAAGATAGAAGCGTTTGCCATAATAGGCAGTGCTGCAAATTTTGTTTTTTGACTAGGATTTACTTTGACTAAGATTTGCATGAGTTAGTATGAATTGCAAATTTAGGTTGGCTGGTTCAAGGAAATGCATCAATTTGCCCTCCTAAAAGAATATTTATGCCAAAACAAATAATCAATACAGAAAAAGCCCCTTCACCTATTGGGCCATATAGTCAAGCAGTAAGAGCCAATGGCTTTGTTTTCTTAAGTGGACAAGTAGCATTTGTGCCTGAAACAGGTGAACTGGAACAGTCCAATTTGGAGGCCGAGACCCATCAGGTAATGAAGAATATTGCAGCGGTATTGGCGGAGGCAAAGATTAGTTTTGAACACGTAGTAAAAACCACCATCTTCTTAAGTGACATGTCTTTGTTTGCGCAAGTAAATTCCGTATATGACACTTATTTTACGGGAGATTTTCCTGCAAGGGAAACCGTAGCTGTAAAAGGTTTGCCAAGAGGGGTTAACGTAGAAATTAGTATGACTGCCGTAGAAAAATTATAATTTCCTAATAGTATAGGTAGTTCTAAAAACCTTTGTTGTATGGGGTTCCAAAGTTTGGAGCCCCATTTGATTGTTAAAAGCGTCTGGGGCAGAACTCAGGTTTTCAATAGCAATCATATCCCTGGTTGGGGGAGTATAAATTTGCAAATAGGGATAACTGCTTGCGGGTTCAATGATTAATTCCAAAGACTGATTAGAAAGTCTACAATAAGGTTGTTTTAAAGAGTTGTCTAGTTTAAAACAATTGTCCAAAAAAACACCTTGCAATGCTGCTCCATCTACAAATCGATTGTCTGCTATTAATTTGCCTGTGGGCAATAAGTCTGCATTAAATTCCAATTGTTGATCACTTGTAAATTGCAGGGCGCATTCGTCAACAGTTCCGCCTAAGTTAAAATAAGGATGCCAACCATCGCTCAGCGGAATATTGGAATTGCTGGCATTGGTAACACTTGTTGCTACACTTAATTGATTGCCTTTTTCTAATGTCCAATCTACTTGAATCAGAAAGGGGAAGGGGTATCCTGGAATATTTCCAAGATAATGATACAATAATTCAACTCTGGCCTGGTCCTTATTGGCCTCGGTATGTTGAATCTCAAAAATAGCATCGTATAGAATGCCGTGTATTGCATGATTGGATAGGGAGAATTTCTTTACTTGAAAATGATCTTCATTCCAAACATATTTTCCTTCTCGCATTCGGCATACAAAGGGAGAAAGTTTGGCACTTTTGAATCCGTTGGTAATATTGGTCATTGCGTCTTCAACAGACTCAAAACCTACTACCACATTGGGTCCATCTACCAGGCGGAATGCATTTAACAATGCACCAAAAGCGTAAATCTGGGCTTCCGTTTTAGTACTAGCATCTTTGAGTGTAATAATGGGAGCGGCTTCTAAATGGTCTATATGAATGGAGAATGACATAGATTTTACTTTAACCATAAAAATAAAGAAAGTTTTGCTGCTGAAAAAGGAAACCAACTTTTAGATAAATGTTAGATTTCAGCTCTAAAGAAATTAGCATAGTAGGGCTATTCTTAATTAGCTAAACCATTATTTTTTATATTGCTAAGGGGCTTGTCACCATGTTTTTTTTCTTGTCAATTCTCGCAACAAAAGGTGCATCCATTGCTAATAAGCCTTTCATCATTCAAGTATTTATAACATAGGTATTGATCAGGATGGGCGGATGCATGTTTCAGCAACCAATACGTGAGTCCAGCAAAAAAACTAACACCCGTTAACTATTGGTTGCAAAACTGTATTTTTGCGGCTCAAGAATTACAGTAATGTCATTTACCACACAGCATAAGATCAGAATTGTAACCGCAGCCAGCCTTTTTGACGGGCACGATGCCGCCATTAATATCATGCGCCGGATTTTGCAAAGCAAGGGAGCAGAAATTATTCATTTAGGACATAATAGAAGTGTTTTAGAAATAGTAGAATGTGCCATTGAAGAAGATGCTCAAGGCATTGCCATAACCTCTTATCAAGGGGGGCATGTTGAGTTTTTTCAGTATATGAAAGACTTACTTGACCAAAATGGATGTAGCCATATCAAAATTTTTGGCGGTGGGGGAGGAACCATCCTTCCAGAAGAAATCAGACGCTTGCACCAATACGGAATTACCCGCATTTATAGCCCTGACGATGGTAGACAAATGGGTTTGGAGGGTATGATTGAAGACCTCATTAAACAGTGTGATTTTGCACTACCCGCAAAAGCCCATTTGACAGGACCCATGACCATGGATCAGGCAAAAGATATTCGTAAAATTGCCCGCCAAATTAGCAATGCAGAAAATGCTGTGCCGTTTGGTGATACTTTAGAACTAACAGATAAGAAAATACCCGTCTTGGGGATTACCGGAACCGGTGGGGCAGGAAAAAGTTCTGTAACCGATGAAATGGTGCGTAGGTTCTTGCATTATTATGACAACAAAACCATTGCAGTAATATCGGTAGACCCATCCAAGAAAAAAACAGGGGGTGCCCTATTGGGCGATAGGATTAGAATGAATGCCATTTCTCATCCTAGGGCTTATATGCGTAGCATGGCCACCCGCGATGATAATACAGCCCTAAGCGCTTATTTGCAAGAAGCCATTGACGCTTGTAAAGCCATGGACTTTGATTTGATTATTTTAGAAACTGCTGGGGTTGGACAAAGTGATGCCAGTATTTTGGATTATTGCGATGCCAGTTTGTATGTGATGACACCCGAATACGGTGCGGCTTCTCAATTAGAAAAAATAAATATGTTAGACTATGCAGACCTGGTTTGTATTAATAAGTTTGACAAAGCAGGAGCACTAGATGCCCTTCATGATGTGCGCAAACAATTCAAACGCAACCACAATCTCTGGACAGCCAAAGACAGTGAATTACCCATTGTTGGTACCATTGCTTCTCAGTTCAACGATAGCGGAGTTAATGAATTATTTGAAAGGATGATCACTGTATTGGAAGTCAAGACTGGCTTGAATTTTGGAGCAACCAGTACCATCTTGTTCAAACAAGATAGGGAACATGCTACCACTACCCAATCCCAAATTATTCCTCCCAAACGCGTTAGGTATTTAACAGAGATTGCTGATAAGAATAGAGCATATGATGCATGGGTCAAAGCGCAATCTGCGCTAGCTTCTCAGCTGTATCAAATAGATGGAACCATTCAGACCATCCAATCAGAAAAGGCATTTCACCAAGCAGACCAATTGGCATTTTTAGAAAATTTGAAAAACCATATTGCTGCTAAAATTGACGCTTCAAATCAAACATTGATACATGGTTGGCCAGAAGTTGTAAAAAAATACCAAGCAGACTATTTAGAATATCAGGTGAGAGACAAAACCCTCAAACTTGCTTTAACAGGACAGTCATTGAGTGGTACTAGAATTCCTAAAATTACCTTACCCAAATACCAAGACTGGGGCGATTTGCTCAAATGGCAATTGCAAGAAAATCTGCCTGGTGAATTTCCCTATACAGCAGGTGTATTTGAATTAAAAAGACAAGGGGAAGATCCAACCAGAATGTTTGCGGGTGAGGGTGGTCCTGAAAGAACCAATAAACGTTTTCACTATGTTTCTTTAGGTCAGCCAGCTATCAGATTGTCTACTGCATTTGATAGCGTTACCCTATATGGAGAAGACCCCGCACCACGTCCAGATATTTATGGAAAAGTGGGTAATAGTGGCGTGAGTATTGCCACAGTAGATGACGCCAAAAAACTCTACAGTGGTTTTGATCTCTGTGATCCCAAGACATCGGTAAGTATGACCATCAATGGTCCTGCACCTATTATACTTGCTTTTTTCATGAATGCAGCCATTGACCAATTATGTGAAAAGTATATCACGGAAAATAAACTTTGGCCACAAGTAGAAACCTATCTAGAACAAAAGTTCAAGAATAGTCCAAGACCTATTTATTATAACCCTGCTTCCCCAGAAAGATTGCCAGAAGGTAATAATGGATTGGGTTTGAAGCTATTGGGTGTTAGTGGTGATGAAGTGCTTCCTGCAGAAGTCTATCAACAATTGAAAGCCCAAGCACTAACCCAAGTAAGGGGTACGGTGCAGGCCGATATTTTAAAAGAAGACCAGGCACAAAATACTTGTATCTTCTCTACAGAGTTTGCCCTCAAATTAATGGGAGATGTACAGTCCTATTTTATTGAGCAAAAAATTCGCAATTTTTACAGTGTTAGTATTAGTGGATACCATATTGCAGAAGCCGGCGCCAACCCCATTACCCAATTGGCATTTACTTTGAGTAATGGTTTTACTTATGTAGAATATTACTTGAGTAGGGGCATGCATATTGATGATTTTGCCCCCAATTTATCATTCTTCTTTAGCAATGGAATGGACGCAGAGTACAGCGTGATTGGACGTGTGGCCAGAAGAATCTGGGCCAAAGCCATGAAGCAGTTGTACAAGGGGAATGACCGTTCTCAAAAACTCAAATACCATATTCAAACTAGTGGACGCAGTTTGCACGCGCAGGAAATTGACTTTAATGATATTCGCACTACACTGCAAGCCCTCTATGCCATTTATGACAACTGCAATAGTTTGCATACCAATGCCTATGATGAAGCTATAACCACTCCAACAGAAGAGAGTGTGCGCAGGGCCATGGCCATTCAATTAATCATCAACCGAGAATTGGGTACTGCCAAAAGTGAAAATCCCAACCAGGGAAGTTTCTTGATGGAGGAATTGACAGACTTGGTAGAAGAAGCCGTACTGATTGAGTTTGATAGAATTACGGAAAGAGGCGGTGTATTGGGAGCTATGGAAAGAATGTACCAGCGCAACAAAATTCAAGAAGAAAGTTTGCACTATGAGACGCTCAAACATACGGGTGAATTGCCCATTGTTGGCGTAAATACATTTTTAAACAAAAAGGGAAGTCCCACCATCTTGCCTGGAGAAGTGATCCGGTCTACCACGGAAGAAAAAGAACAACAGATTCAGAACCTGCAACTGTTTTGGAAACGCAATGCAGCCAAAAATCAGGCAGCTTTGGAGCAACTCAAAGTAGTGGCATTGAAAAATGGAAACCTATTTGCGGAGTTGATGGAAACGGTAAAATATTGTTCCTTGGGGCAGATTACCCATGCTTTATACCAGGTGGGTGGGCAGTATCGGAGAAATATGTAGCAAATTAGTTATCTTGAAGCCGTATAAATAAAAATTATGTTGTTGAAAAGAATCCTTGTTTGCCTATTGCTTTTGATTGGTACCCAACAAAAAATGCAAGCCCAGTTCAAAAAATATGATTCTACCCTTAAAGTAGCCAAGGCTGGTTATAGGGTCTATTGCAATAATAAAAGTGCAGAAAAAAATACGGTAACACTTACTCCTGTTGGTTTTGAAAAAGAAGCACGTGAAGTTAGTTTTGAAATCAAGGGTAGAATTAAATCTGCCGAAACGGATGATTTAAACAACGATGGGTTTCCTGATTTAGTAGTCTATGTTTATACAGGTGTAGAAAGTGTTTTTGGTAAAGTAATAGGTATTTATTCTGAGAAAAATGAATCCATTGGACCCATTAGTTTTCCAGATATTTTAGACGATCCCAAATTAAGAATTGGATATAGGGGTTTTGATGAATTTTCTTTAATGGAAGGCAACCTGATGCGCAGATTTCCTATTTATCAACAGGTAGATAGTGCCAAATACGAACCTACTGGAATGATGCGTCAACTGCAATATAGGGTGATGCCAGGAGAGAATGGGGCACAGAAATTCAAAGTACTGCGTACGTTTGAATTTAAGAAACAATAATATTATTTAGCATGAGCCAACGCGTATGTGTTATTGGTGCTGGACCTTCTGGCATTACGGCAGCTAAAAATCTATTGGATGCTGGTCTGCAAGTAATGGTGTATGATTATGGAAATGAAGTAGGGGGTAACTGGGTCTTCACGGAGCAAGAAGGTCATTCCTCTGTTTTTGAAACCACCCATATTATTTCTTCTAAAGACTTTAGTCAATACGATGATTTTGACATGCCGGAGCATTATCCGGACTATCCAGGACACAAAGATTTGGCAGAATATTTTCAGGCTTATGCCCGTCAATTTAATTTGTATGCACATATTCAATTTCAAACACTGGTCAAGTCTTGTGAACGCAATGCGCTAGGCAAGTGGATGGTAACCATAGAACAAGCTGGATCTATGAGTACCAAAGAATTTGATGCATTGGCTGTATGTAATGGACACCATTGGCAACCTAGAATGCCTGAATATCCAGGGAGCT
Organism: Bacteroidota bacterium; assembly: GCA_947460595.1. Classification (GTDB taxonomy): domain Bacteria; phylum Bacteroidota; class Bacteroidia; order Chitinophagales; family Chitinophagaceae; genus Sediminibacterium. Next base: position 148,320 of record CANHGS010000006.1, read on the forward strand.
TTAGCGGTGAATTCATACATTCCCACACCGTCAAGCGATTTAGCCGTTTTGCTAATAAAAGGGTATTGGTGATTGGAGGAGGTAATTCTGCCTGTGACGTAGCGGTAGAAAGTAGCCGGGTAGCTGCAAGTGTTGATATGAGCTGGAGAAGGGGTTATTGGATTGTTCCCAAGTTTATGATGGGCCGGCCGGCCGATGTTTTTAGTTCCAAAATCAATTGGTTACCCAGAAAGATATGGCAAACTGTATCGGCCCTAAGCCTGCGTTTGCGCAATGGAAAAAATGAGCTCTATGGTCTACCCAATCCAGAAGCGCCATTGGGTTCCCACCATCCAACCGTGAATGAAGACTTGTTTTTTACCATTAGACATGGTAAAATCAAACCCAGAAAAGACATAGCCAAATTAGAGGGGAATACCGTTCATTTTGTAGACGGTACCAAGGGGGAATATGATTGTATGGTGGCATGTACTGGTTATCAGATTACCCATCCTTTTTTTGACAAAAACCTGATTGATTATTCAGAAGGCGCTGTGCCTTTGTGGTTGCGCATGATACACCCAAGCATAGAGAACCTCTATTTTATTGGGTTATTCCAGCCACTGGGCTGTATTTGGCCTGGATCAGAATTGCAATCCAAAATCATGGCAAGAGAATTAAGTGGCCAATGGAAGCGCCCTAACAATGTTGCTACACTTATTGAACAAGAATTAACCCATCCGGATTTTGATCAAATTCAAACACCCAGACATACCATTACGGTAGACTATCATAAATTCCGCAAAAGATTGCTCAAATACCTACCCAATCATCCATCCCGCTTTTGAGAAGTATGTGAAGTTTCTGTTATCTGATGCATTTGGTAAAAGGCTTTTGTATCTTAGACATCTTAAATAGCTCCCATGAAATTAGTTAGCAAGATTTTCCTTGTTATTGCCTGCTTTGCTATGCAAGAGGCTAGTGCCCAAAGTCTTGATGAAATGAAAGCCAAATCGGTGCGTTTACCCAATGGGTGGAGTTTGACACCAGTAGGTAGAAGCTTGCCCCTGGGAGATCTGCCTTTGAATATGATCTTGAGTAAGTCAGGTAAATTATTAGCCGTTACCAATAATGGGCAAGGAGTACAAAGCATTCAATTAATTGATCCACAAAAAGAGCAATTATTAGACTCTGTAGTCATTGCTAAGAGTTGGTATGGATTGGCTTTTAGTGCCGATGAAAAATACTTATATGCAGCAGGTGGTCATGACAACTGGATTTTAAAATATGCTATTCAAAATAAGAAATTGGTTTTGCAAGACAGTTTGGTGTTGGGAAAAAAATGGCCCAACAAAATTGGTCCCTCTGGTATTGCATTAGATGACGCCGCAAATAAACTCTACGTGGTTTCTAGAGATAGCAAATCATTGTATATAGTAGACCTATTATCCAAAACCAACCAGCAATTTCAATTAGATGGAGAAGCCTATGCTTGTAACTTATCTCCAGACAAAAAAGAATTGTATATTAGTTGCTGGGGTTGTGATAAACTCTATGTATTTGATACAGAGAAGAACAATATTGTTAGCACTATACCAGTGGGAGATAACCCCAATGAAATTTGTTTGAATAAAAAAGGAACATTTGCTTATATAGCCAATAGTAATGATAATTCTGTTTCTGTAGTTGATTTGAAAAATAGAAAACTAGTTGAAACCCTCAATGCCGCACTTTATCCTGATGCACCCAATGGTTCAACTACCAATGGGTTGGCATTAAGTAGTGATGAGAAAAGCATTTATATTGCCAATGCTGATAATAATTGTTTGTCTGTATTTGACGTGAGCAAAATAGGGGCTAGCAAGAGTAAGGGATTTATTCCTGTGGGATGGTATCCCACCAATGTGAAGGTCTTAGAAAAGAAGATTTTAGTGAGTAATGGCAAAGGTTTTTCTTCAATGGCCAATCCTTATGGACCAAGCCCATATGTGGGCAAACAAGAAGTGGTGTATCAAAAAGGTGACCCAAATAGACCAGTGGGTGTTCAATATATAGGTGGGTTATTCAAAGGAACTTTAAGTATTATTGAAACACCTTCAGAAGCACAGTTAGCCTTGCTCTCTCAACAAGTGTATAAAAACACCCCTTATAAAAAGGAGCAGGAAACAGTAGCTGTTGGAGAAGAAGGCAATCCTATTCCAAGAAAAGTAGGTGCAGCAAGCCCCATCAAACACGTATTTTATATAATTAAAGAGAACCGCACTTATGATCAAGTCTTGGGTGATGTAAAAGCGGGTAATGGAGACCCGTCCTTAGTATTATTTGGTGAAAAGGTAACGCCCAATCAACACGCATTGGTAAACCAATTTGTGCTCTTAGATAATTTTTATGTAGATGGAGAAGTAAGTGCAGACGGTCATAACTGGAGCATGGGTGCATATGCTACCGATTATTTAGAAAAAAACTGGGTGAATAGTTATGGTAACCGCGGAGGGTCTTATGATGCAGAAGGGAATAGACCAGTTGCCAATAACAAGGGTGGTTTTATTTGGGATCATTGTAAAAAAGCAGGTGTTTCCTTTAGAACTTATGGAGAATTTGCAGACAATGGTAAAGCCAATATTCCGGTGTTAAAAAATCATTTCTGTCCTTATTTTACAAGCTATACCCATGAGGTAAGAGATACTACTAGGTTTAGTCAATGGAAGCGTGAATTTGATTCGTTATTAGCTGTTGGTGCAGTACCAAGTTTCAATAGTTTGCGTTTTTGCAATGACCATACTGAAGGCATGAAAAAAGGAAGACCTACTCCTTTTGCACACGTGGCTGACAATGATTTAGCCGTTGGCATGTTTGTAGAATATCTAAGCAAAAGCCCTATCTGGAAAGAGAGTGCAGTCTTTATTTTAGAAGACGATGCACAAAATGGCGCAGACCATGTTGACGCCCATAGAAGCCCAGTCTATGTTGCTGGTGGCTATGTAAAAAGAGGGTTTGTAGATCATACCATGTATTCCACTTCTTCTGTCTTGAGGACCATGGAATTGATTTTGGGCATTCCACCCATGAGTCAATATGATGCTGCGGCTACGCCACTTTGGCGTTGTTTTACCAATCAACCCAATGCCACTGGATTTACAGCACTTAAGAATCAGATTGACTTTAACGATAAGAACACCGCCATGAATGAATGGCAGCGCAGGAGTGAAAAATTTAATTTAGCCAAGGAAGATGCCGTACCTGATTTAGAATTCAATTATGTGTTATGGCATGGTATTAAAGGAGATCATGTACCATTTCCCGGTCCTAAACGCGCAGCATTTTATAAGGAAGGAAAGAAAGCTGATAAGGATGATGATTAACGGCCAGAGAGTAAGACAATTTTAGTTACTAATTTTTCTTTGCCACTATCGTCTCTGACAATGACTAGGTAAACACCACTGGCAGCTTTGTTGCCCGTATATTGTTTCCCATCCCAAATGGCTTGACCCCCCAGTGCTCTGGTCTGATAAATTAGATGGCCATTGAGTTCCGTTATTTTTACCAATGCATTATTGGATAAGCCTCTGATAGCGATGGTTCCATTGAATCCTGCAGGAACTGGGTTTGGAAAAACCAACACATTTTCTTGGGTACTAACTCCTTGTGTAGCGGTACTTCGGAAACTACATATGCCATTAGTAGTGGCAATAAAAATTTCTCCGCTAATAGGATTGATAGCTAATTTTTTTACGTCATTACCCAATAGGGGACTATTGTCTTGGGTAAATCGGTAAATAATTTTATCCCCTTCGGGCGATAAAAGCCATAATCCATTTTTAGTACCCACCCATTTTCTATTGGCGCCATCTACAGCAATAGTTTGCACGTCTTCATCTTGAAACAACAAGCCTGCAAATCTATCTTGTTGCACCACTGGAAGCAGGGCTTCACAACCGCCAGTAAAAACAGATCCACTGCATTGGATAATCCCAACACCCTTATTTGTGCCTACCCAGATAAAGCCGTTTTTATCCAGGGCCATGCACCGCACATTATTGCTAGGAAGATTGCCATTACCTGATCCTGCTAGGTAATTTTTCCACCTATCGTCACTGGTAGCATCAATACTATTGCCGGGAGAATAACACAAAATACCATTGCCCTTGGGGCTGATTAGCCATACTTGTTGTTCTTGATCAACCAATACTTGGCTAAGCGCATTTTCAGTAAGTGAAAAGGGTACTCTAATGCTTGTCCAACTACTATCGTTTTTACGTACTTGAATATTTTTTGCAGCACCATAATTGGCTACCCATAAATTGCCCGATTGATCAAAAGCAAGACCAGCAACTCGGTAACTATTGGGGTCACCAAGGGCAGGTTGAATACTACTGTTCTTTTGTTTGTAGATAGTAGTCTGTTTTTCTTTGAAGCGCACCAACCCGCCACCATATGATCCTGCCCAAACAGCGCCATCTCTAGGGTCTATTGCAAGGCTTATAAAATCTAGAACAGAATCCAAGACAGGCTGGTTAAAATAGCCCTTAAAATCCCAATTATCCAATTGGTAATCATAGACTCCATTTCTATTGTATTGATAATTCCAGGCTTCGTTCACTGAACCTGCTGCTGCATATAAATGCTCCGATTGGAAAACCAAATCGCCTGTGGCAACAGCTAAAGGTCCATTGGGAATGTATTGTTCAAAAGTGTTGTTATCAAATTTAGATAAGCCTCCAAATAAGTCTGCAATCCAAATAACAGATCCGTCTTGAATGGCATTTTTTGGAAAGCTGATAATACCTGGTTTGGATAAATTCTGCAAAATACTGCCAGACTCATTTAACACCAATACCCTTGAAGCGCCGCTGGACTTTCTCTGACAAATTTGTAAGCCAGTTCCGCTTGCTGTGATATTGCTGATTGGCCAGTCTTTATCAGTGTAGAAAAAACTAAACAACCCATTGTTTTGTAAGAATAAGCTATCGTTTTTAAGAACAAGTATTTTATTATTTAGGGTTAACACCTGTTGAACAGCACCTGCACTCAATCCATTTGCCGCAGTTAATAAGCGCCAGTTATTACTATTTGTCAGATTGGGGTCTGCAATAGCAGCTTTTTTTAGCCCCTCTTCAGTTGCAGCATAAAAATCAGTAGCATCCGCCGTAAAGGAGTAGATAGATACTTGGGCCCCATTTTTACCCAAAAACCAAGTATCCTTAATTTCAAATTTGCGAAGGTCTGCTAATACAATACCCAGTCCTGTACTTAGGTAGGCAAATCCATTCCTACAAAATATACTGGCAATCCGTTTGTTGCCAGCTATGGTAGACCGCTTGATATCTCCAATATTGTTAACAATACTACCTTTTAAAACATCCAAATTACTATTGGAATAAGCTACTACTAATTGCTGTGTTTCTTGATCCCAGCCAATTGAACCAATGTCAAGGTCATTTAAGCCATTCATCTTACTATACCTGTTCAAATTACCATCTTGAGAAATACTAAAAACGGCATTATTGCTGGCACAGTAGAGCAGGTTTCCTTTTAGCACTTGTAGGGCTTGTCTATAGCTTAAATGTTCACGCCATTGCCCAATAGGTTGTAGGCTATTTCCCTGTCCCTGACTATTGCCCACGGTTAGTAATCCCGTAAAAGTCAATAATAATAGGCATTTGATAGCATTGGCGGTTATCCGGTTCAAGTTGAATTGAAAATTGAAGAAACCTAGCATAGCTTAAAGTTAAGCATTGCAGCAAACTGCTGGTTTTTTCTAGCAAAAAATCTACAAAAGGTTTCTGCCTCTTCTTACAATAATAGCCATTTACTTGAAGCAATTTTATAAGAATGCTTTAAGAGGATTCTTAATTTTCCCTAGATAAATTGATTAGGTACTTACTGCAATTACATATCAATTAATCCATTCTTAATGGCAAAAATGGCCAAACCGGTCCTGGTCTTGATTTGGAGCTTCTTAAACAGATTGTCTCTATAGGTATCAATAGTCCTTGGACTAAGACACATATCTTCTGCAATTTCTTTATAGGTTTTGTCTGTACAAATTAACTTTAAAAAGCAGAGTTCGTTATCACTTAAATGCTGTAGGGGCAATAGCTGTATTTCAGAACTTTCATCTTGGTTAATATAATGCATCAGTTTGTTGCTAACAAGTTCATTGATAAAATAACCTGTGTCACGAATGTTATTCAATGCAGACCTGAAAATTTTTGGATTACTGTCTTTTAAAATGTATCCCCTAGCCCCATTTTTCAGCATTCTAATAATAGCCCCATCGTTTTCCAGCATGCTCAATACTAATATTTTGGTATCGGGCAAATTACTCTTAATCCATCCTGCCGTTTCATAGCCATCCATCACAGGCATGGTAATATCTAACAAAACAATATCTGGCGCAGTCTTTCCCTTCATACTGTTGATGAAAACTTTTCCATTATCAGCTTCCATAATAACTTTATAACCTTCAAAAGTATTTACAATGGCAGCTAGACCGGAACGTAATAATTCATGATCGTCAACTAATGCTACAGTGGTCATTTGAGTATGGGTTAGTTGTTAATTTCAAATATAATGGTAGTTCCTTCTTGCTCACTACTCTTAATAGTCACAGAGGAGTTAATCATTTTTGCTCTAGTAAAAATATTCTGTAAACCAATGCCAGTTTGATTTTCTTGAAGCGTACTGGTATCAAACCCTTTGCCATTATCAGAAATTTTTAATACCTGGCTTTGTGGTCCCGTTGGTTCTATAGTAACAATTATTTTACTAGCATGAGCATGTTTGATAATATTATTTAGCACTTCTTGAACCATTCTATATATTATTAGGCTATTGTCATTATTGACAAAGGAAAGTGAGTTATTGGGTGCATGGAATTCAGTAGTGTATTTGCCTGTTTTTTCTAGCTGCTGAAGCAAAGACTTTAAACCTTCAATAATGCCAATTTCTTGTAATCGATTACTATTCAGGTTGTGACTAAGGGTTCTTAAATCTCGGATTACTTTACCCAATAGTTCATCTGTTTTTTCAAAATGCATATCAGGTAATTTCTCTGCTAATACATTTAAGTTGATCCTTACTAAGCTTAGAATCTGTCCTATATTGTCATGTATTTCTTGGCTAATATAGTTGAAAGTATGCTCCTGAATCTCTAACTGTGTTTTCAGCAGGGTTTGCTCAAAACGATTCCTCATTTCCTCTTTTTCCATTTTATACTTCCTTTGTCTTCGGAGGAAGAAAAAAATCAGAATCAAAAAGAAAATACCAATCAGTACAAAAAATACCGACGCAACTACAATTGTGATAAGGATTCCTTCCTGTTCTTTTGGCATATAAGAAATGAAATACTAAACGAAGTATATAAAATGATATTTAAACTGCGGTTGATGAATACATAAATCCTTTTTCCTTCTCGAATCATATCACTACTTCTTAGGTATTCAAACAAGGCATTGATGATAACCGAACCTAAATAAAATAATAGTAAACCAACGCAAATCCAGAAAAATGGTTGCCTGATCAAGTTCTGCGTAATTTGTTCGGGCAAAACCCATTCATAAAAAAAACAGCAACAAAAAAATACCATGAAAAATGACCCTAATAATAGGGTGTAGGTATGAAAATTTTCTGATCCTTGAATGTAGGTATAATTTAGAGATGAGCATAAAATCAGCACAGGCATAAAAGCATAGGCCAATAACCTTAAAAACTTCAACTGAAAATGGGAAGCAAATAAATAGGCGTAAAAAATAAATTCAACCAGGTTGAAAATATTGTAAATCCAATAATTACGGCTCCTGACCTCATAAATAATAGATAAATACCCTACAAATTCAACGATTACTGTAAGCAGCAAGAATGGTATAAAATAGACCAATTTTGTTTGTTTCAGTGAGTGATAACAAAATATTGCTATCACCAGACTGAACAGTTCAAAAAAGAAGTCAATCGACATCAAGGGCTCGTTTATGGATAAATTTGTCCGTGGTTCAGGTAGTCAGAGAAATCAAGGTCAGCTAGATCATTGGTTTTAACAATGCCGCCCAAAGACTTCTTTTTGTTGTTGCCACTAAAGAAAACAGTGGTTCTGCCAACCAAATTTTTACTTGGAGCAGTTTTCTCTGTGTAAACCCCCAAGTTTACATATACAACATCTGATTTGTATTTTGTTTGAATATTGTTCAAAAACAATTGAAGGTCTTTTATTTTGAAAGCAACGTATTCCGTTCCTCCGGTTCCAGACTTTTTGAAGCTTTCTGCTAAATCTTCCGCGTCATCACGGTCAATATTACCGCTTGGTGTACCAGTACCTGCCGCATTCTGTATAATATTTTCATCAGTAGCTTGTACGGTAGCATCCTGTTGTTTCTGGCAAGCCACCAAGCACACTGCCAGCAACAGGATAAGAGCAATATTGCCAATTAGGGGTATTTTCTTCATAAACTTCTTTTTTTGGATATCCCACTAAGATAATGCCCTATTTGAAAAATCAGTCTCGCAAATAAAATACACATTGTATAAAAAAATATATACACCTGGTAATCAACTACTTAAAAAAAGCCAATTTTAGGAATTTCGGTGTTTTCACGGTAGCAAAAATGCGGGAAACACCTATGTTTACAAGCGTTTTAGACTATTAGTCCCTATCAAATGGATGTTTATCCAGTTAAAACACCTTTGAAAATACGGTGTTTTAACTGCAAAAAGATACCTATCCCTAGCTTATTTTAGGTCTATAAAAGCCATTCCCCTTTTAAAGCTCAATGAATGAACGCAATCAAATTAGAGAAGAATAGCCTGGAAGAAAAGGCATTACTATTAGAATTGGTTTTCAAGCACCTTATAGACTTGGTTTTTGTATATAACCTAGCTTCGGGAACTATTCAGATGCGCAACCCTGCCTTGAATATATTACTTGGCTTATCGGAAAATTATACAGAAAATATTAGTATTGAACAGATTAAAGGGATGATCCATACGGAAGATCTTTCTTTAATAGATGATATGGAAACCAAGATGAACCATTTGCAGGAACAGGAGGTTGCAAGTATTGAATTGAGGGTTAAAACTGGGCAACAAACCTATACTTATTTTTTGGTCAGGATTTCAATTTTCAAACAAGCAGAAAATGGCGAAAAGCAGCTGCTAGCAATGGCACAGGATATGTCTGAAAAGCGCAAATATGAAATGCACAAGCAGCGCAACATTAATACCATAAGAGAACTTTCTTTTATTACTTCACATGAATTGCGACATGAATATGCTAAGATTCAATCCATTATTCAATTAGTAGACAATAAATTTATTGATGAGAATGAGCGGCAGGTATTGCTAGCAGAAGCAAAGCAGTCAATTCAAATTATTAACAGCAGTATTTTCAAGATTAATCATAAACTTTCCTTTAATCAAAATGATAGCTTTTTTGAAAGTACAGGAGTATTGGCTAAGTTTAAAAAAGTACTTTTAATAGACGATGATGCACTCACTAATATGCTGAATAAGAAAATTATTCAAATGGTCATCAAAGCCATGCCCGTTGAGATTTTTACCAATCCCGATGATGCTATTAACTACTTGCGAACCAGCGATCATGAAGGCGATTATTTAATCTTCCTTGATATTAATTTTCCAGAGAAAAACGGATGGGATTTCTTGAACCTGTATACTAAATTTGATACTAAATCAAAAGTGATTATGCTTTCTTCAAGCATTGATAATGATGATAGAAATAAGGCCAGATGCTATGATATGGTCATTGACTACATTACCAAACCGCTTTCGGTAGATTTTGTGGAAGGCATTTTAAAAGGATAGCTACTAATTTTTCTGTTTTAACCATTTGCCAATACTTTGGGTATTCACAATGGCAATGACTATTAATATGCTAATGGCTGCTAATAGCGTATACCCAGAAATGATGGGTGAGAGGAAAATTTGTTTGGCTGCTAAGAAATGACAAAGCCAATATTGTGTAACACTTATAAGGATTAATCCAATCAATGCTATCCAAATATTGGGCGGAAAAAAACGTAGCATTAAGAAACGTTTTAGTTGTTTGGGAGAACTTCCCATCAAAACAAGCAATGCTATTTCATCCTTACAAGAAGCAATGGTTAGTTGAATAAATAAGGTGAAGATGAGTAAGGCAAATGCCAATAAAAGTACACCCGTGGTGCCAGAAATATTGACTACAAAATCTACTACTTGACGGTATTTGCTAAACCTGGTTTTATCAGCATCAGTTGTTAGCCCATTTTCTTTTAAATATTTTACAAGCAAAGGATTGCCAGGGTCTTTTGTTCTAATCACCACCCTAGAAGATGCATTGCTTTCTGGACCATTTGCAAAACGTTTATTGGCCCATTCCATAAAAGTCTCTGGTACCAACATAGAAGAAATTCTATTACTAAGACCTACCACTCTTCCATTCATACTCAGAGGTCCTGCTGCTGTTTGAATGGTTACTTTAAAAACCAACATTTTTACTACTGTTGGTGTTAGTTGTGGCAGGTTTTGGGAAATTGAAAATTGAAAATTATAAATGTCTAAAAACTGATTGGGTACTATAATTGGTAGGTAATTGGATTGCTCATTCCAAGACCAGTCCTTAGGTGTAACATCTAAAAATTCTGAAGGAACGCTTTCAAATGCTATATCTGTGTAGAAAGGAAATCTTTGACTATTACTTTGTATAGCGGCCTTAAATCTACTCGGAATCAAATTTCCAACAGATTCTACAAATGGTTGTGCTTGTATGTCTTTGATTTGCTCTTCAGACAAACTACTAGAACCAATATTCTGGTCCGTCATGATTTTGTTTACCACCAAAAAATTAGCAATGCTGTCTTGGTTGTCTTTGGCGTGTAATAGTTGGTAATAGTTTACTTGTAATTGTACTGCTGAAAGAATTAAAAAGATAGCAATAGACATACCTACCAATGCCATCAAGAACCGGGTTTTGCCGGCACTGTTCTTAATGAGTTTACTTAGTAGTTTATTCAGCATACTATTAATTATAAATAAAGAACTCTTTGGTAGTTGAAATGGTTGTCTGCTTCAAGATCTGTAATAATAAGACCCGCACCTCTTGACTTACATTCACTAGAAATTAGGGCAGCAGCTTTTTGAATATTAGCATTGTCTAAATGACTAAATGGTTCATCCATAATCAGCCATTCAAATGGTTGCATTAATGCACGAATAATGGCAATTCTTTGTTGTTCGCCATAACTACAAATAGCAGCTGGTTGATGCAGTATTCCATCGATGCCTAGTAAAATAGCCATTTCTTGAATAGATTCTGCTGATCTATAACCGGGCGATAACAATCTTTTTAATTCAATATTCTCCAGTGCAGTTAGGTTACCAAAAAGTTTTAAGTCTTGAAAAATAACTGACAATTGCTCTTGGCGCAATTTGGACAATGCGTCTTCATCAAAGTCTTTTAGGTTTTGATGATTATACAGAACTGTGCCTTCATAATCATGACGAATGCCGTACAAAATATGTTGAAAACTAGTCTTACCAGTTCCGCTTGGTGCTTGAATCTTAATCCATTCCCCTTGATGAAACATACAATTGTTTCTCCAAATCTGAGACTGCGCGTGCTGTGGCCTATCCTTGAGCGGAGCTGGTATTAAAGATTGCAAGCTAATTTCCATGAAAAGCGCCGGTGTTAATTTGTACGAATGATGGCAGGTACTCCAGTAGGGAATATACTTTGCTCGCTTTCTTTTTTGGCAGCCATGCGCATATCTATTGCAATGTCTGTAAACAAGCCAGTTAGGGTTCCCAAACTATTTTGTTTTTCATTGTTGAGTCTAATTTCTAATTTGCCCTTGATAGCGCCGTCTTCAAAATTGTCAGAGGTAGCAATAACATCTTTCAGAATGTTTTTTGCACTACTCAAACTATTTTGGTAGTTGTTTCCGGCATTATTCAAGAAACCCTTAATGGTATTGGTAATATCAAAATAAGCTACTGTAGACCTGCCCTTGAATAAGTTTAGTGCGTCATTTCCTACAACAGCTTTTGATTTATTAGAGACGTACTGAAGATAGGTTAGGCTATCACTGGCTATAATTAAATTCTTTTCATCGGCCTGCATATAAAGGCCAAGTGAAGGAATGGTAGAAGCTATTTTATAAGTCTTTCCCTGTTTGCTAAAATAGCCTAGTTCAACGGCTTTGTTCATTATTTTGGCAAAGCTGGTAGCATCTCCAACGGGTGCGGTGAAAATCATTTTACCAATGGGTTTTCTAGAAACAGAAATGGTTGAATCATTTTTCACACCAACCTCTTTTCCCGGCATACCTAAGTCAGAAACTACTACAGCAATATCTCCTTTGAGTGTTTTGTATAAATCTTGGGCAATAAAACCAGTCTTATCCATAAAACTGTTGACCAAACCTTCTACTTCTAATTCTTTAAGAATACCACCCAAAATGGCAGGATTAAAAGAAGCCATCATAATCATGTTAATATTCTCAGAAGGGTAATGTTCCAATAAGGAAAGATTCACTGTTGGTCCTGCATATCGCTTTAGCAAGTTGCTTAAAAAGGGGTTGGTAAATGCTGTGGTGGTGGCTACAATTTTGCCTTCTTCAAAACTCAAAGTAGCTGCTATATAATTATCCTTTACCAATTCTTCTAGTTTGGGCAATTGCAATGGCATAGCGCTCAATACATTCAAATAACTATTGGTACTTGCAAATGCATATCCATCTGCATTGGTCTTAAACATTTTGCCAAATACATCTACGCTTTCCAAGGAAGCGTCTTTATTCTGGGTAAAATACCTGTTTACTTCTGCACGCATGACTGAATCTGTGTTTCCTTTTTCGGGTACCACAAATTTCATGGCAACCGTGTCATAATAAGGCTTCACTTCATTTTGATAAAAGGTTCCAATCACATTGTGGTCATCCCATGCAATCATGGATTCCGAGCTGGTTACTAAGTAGGTATAGTCTTTTTCTTTTTGTATTTTTTTAGCACCTAAGCCTGGTTGCCTTTTTACAAAAGCTTCAAATTCACTACCGCTTTTCAGACCCATAATCAGGCTAACTGCTGTTGATTTGCCCGTATTGGCATTGCCATTTTGTAGCGTAAATAAAAATACTTTGTTGCTCCAGTCCATGCCTGCACTGTCTTTAATAGATTGGAACATAGATTTTTCTGCCGTGTCCATGCCATTTCTTTTGAAGAGACGGTTGATCAAGGTATCCATACTGATCCCAGACTTTTCCAATTTATCTTCCATGTTCTTGGGGTCAATCACTAAGACCGCGCTAGCGTCTTTAGGAATAAACCTTGCTTCCTTGGGTGCATTGCTGCCACAAGAACTAATCAAGAATGCCAGTGCAACAAGTGCAGGCATCAGGCGGAATTTGCTAAACATAATGCTACAATTAAATTTGTAACGCTAAGTTAGTTCTTCGTCTTCAGGGCCCCCATGGAAAATTACCTACTTCAAAATAGACTGATAAACGGCTTCCTGTATGTTTGGTCGTACGTTTAAGGAACCGAGTTTGTTATTGTTTCTGGTAGGAGTTACCCTGTTAGACAAGAAAATATAAACCAAGTTTTCCTTGGGGTCTACCCAAACACAGGTTCCTGTAAAACCGGTATGTCCAAAGGTTTCCGGTGAAACACTGGCACTTGGGTAGGGTTCTTTTCTACTAGCATTGTCTTTTTCTGGTTTGTCAAAGCCCAATCCCCTGCGGCTAATCTGGCTATTGTAACCCGTAAATAATTGTACGGTAGCAGCTTTGAAATAACGTTTGCCATTCAACTCACCCCCATTCAATAACATTTGATAGAGTTTTGATAAGTCATAGGCATTGCTAAACAAACCAGCATGACCCGCTACGCCGCCAAACATGGCAGCACCTTCATCGTGTACATCGCCACGAATTAGTTGTTGTCTAAAATGCTTTTCTAATTCAGTGGGTACAATATTACCTAAGGGAATATGCTTTCTAGGCAGAAATCCTGTAGTGGACATGTCTAGGGGTTCGTAAAAATTAACCCTTGCATAATCGTTCAAAGGCATGCCGCTAATGGCTTCCACCACTTTACCCAAGAAAATAAAATCATTGTCACTATAGACATATTTACCAGCTTCAGTGAGTTTGCTTTTTAAAATGCGCTGGTACAAACTGTCTTGCCAATCATTGCGTACATACAGATCTTCGGCCGCCCTAAATTGGTGTTGCGGATCTTCCTGTTTGGAAAAATATAGTGGCTTAGGAATTCCAGTAACACTGTCAATTACTTCCCTATAGAAAGGGATAAAGGGATTTAGTCCAGCCTGGTGTAAGAGTACATTTCTGAGGCTAAGACCAGCTTTATCAGAACCTTTAACCCATGGTAGGTAGTCGCCTAAGGTTTTATCTAAATCCAATTTGCCTTCCTCATATAATTTCATCACCGAAACCGTTGTGGCAGATACCTTGGTTACAGAAGCAAGGTCATAGACCATGGAAGTATTAATGGGTTCTTTTTTATCAAAATCGGTGTAGCCAAAAGCTTTGTTATAGGCAATCTTTCCATTGCGTGCTACCAGTACAACACAACCTGGCATGGCCCCTCCAGTAATGGCATCATTGGCAATTCTGTCAATGCGGGCAAGGCTTTCAGCATCAAGACCCACTTGTTCTGGCTTTGCCGATGGTAAATAAGGAGCAATAGCAATACCATCTCCTATTTTAAATTGATCACATACGGTTACAGGCAATTGCCCCTTGGCGTGCATTTGCCCTTTTAATAGACTAGCTGCAGTTATTTGGGTAATAGCATCGTCTTCATAGCAAGCCACAATATTGCTAGCATTACAGAGGTATTTCATACCATAAGGATTGCCAAATACAAAATTGATCACGGGTAGTTGTTGAGCCAATTGCAAGAGGCTAATGGTCTGTTCAGAGAGCCCATAATTATTAGCAGGTCTGCGGCTAAAATTGTGCATGCCCAAAACAATGCCATCGTATTTTTTTAAAACACTGAGTAGGCTATCTTTCTTTTTGGCGCCGTCTTTTGGTCCAAAGAAAAACAGGTCTGCCTGATAGTCTTTTTGAACCTGTTCAGAAAAGGCATTACCCTTTTCTATGCCTACTCCCAAATAAGCCACTCGATTGGCTTTCATGGGTAATAAGTTATTGTCAGAAAATTTGAGTAGGGTCAATGCATCGGCCGCCAATCGGGTTTTAATAGCATCTGTTTTTTGGTTCAGGTCTGCCACCAAATGATTGGTATCTATTACTGATTTTTGATGCAGCCCCAAATGGTATTTCACCAATAATATTTTTTTTACTTTTTGGTCAATAATATCCCAACTCAGCTTGCCAGAATCAATGGCCTGTCTAATAGATGCAATACTACCTGGGATATCGCCTGGAAGGCAGAGTAAATCATTGCCAGCAATTAAGGATTGAGCAGCAGCAGCTCCTTTAGGAAAAAACTTAGCCACCCCTTGCATTTCTAAAGCGTCAGTAAAGGAAATGCCCTTGTAACCCAATTCTTCTCTTAATAAGCCATTGATGGTTTTGGTAGATAAACTAGTAGGTAAGTTGGTAGTAGTATCAATGGCAGGAATGGACAAATGCGCCACCATTACAGAACCTACGCCAGCTTTGATCATTTCTCTAAATGGATAAAGTTCTAATTCGTCTAATTGTTGGCGAGTTTTATAAATAATAGGTAAGTCTTTGTGTGAATCAACGGCCACGTCTCCATGGCCAGGAAAATGCTTGGCAGAAGCTAGTACTCTAGAAGCTTCCATTCCTTTCATGTATTGGATGCCATAAAGAGCCACTTTGTATTTGTCTTCTCCAAAACTCCGGTCATTGATCACCGGATTCATGGGGTTATTATTAATGTCTACATCAGGCGCAAAATTGACTTGAATGCCCAAACGTTTGCATTGTTCACCCACTGCTTTTCCAAAATCAAATATGATTCTGGAATCAGCAACAGCACCCATCATCAGTTGTCTAGGAAAGCTAATCACAGAATCTAAGCGCATGCCTAGACCCCATTCTCCATCAATAGAAATCATGAGTGGGGTCTTAGCAATTGACTGGTAAAAATTAGTCAGATTAGCTTGCCTAACTGGGCCGCCTTGAAAAAAACAAAGCCCACCTACGTTGTATTTTTTAATTAGATCGGTTACTTCTTGCACGTGCTCCGGTCCTAAATTGCTATGCGCTCTAATAATCATCAACTGAGCAATTCGTTGGTCCTTGGATAGTTTTCTAAACTGCTGTTTTACCCATTTTTTTGCTTGAGGTGTTTCTTCATAAAAGGACTGTGCAAAAAGGGAATTGGCTGAAAAAAATACCAAGCAGAGGATAGTAACAATACTAAATTTCTTCATATAAGCAGGTTGAAACTACAAGATAAACAATCTGAAAATAAAAAGCCGCCCAGTGATGCTGGACGGCGTATATAAAGTTGCATTTGGATTAAGCTTCTGCTTCTTCTGCAGCATCATCTTCCACTTCTGTTAGAACAGGGTCAATATTATTTGCAGTTAAAATGCCAAACCATTTTACCATTTTCTTCAAATCGCTAGCGTAGACACGTTCAAAGTCAATATCGGCGTATACTTTCTGAAAATAAGCTTTAACAGCTGCTGCATCTTTTTCAGAAGGTTGGGCTTCCGTGCTATTCTTCATAGCTTGGAATACTTCTACCAGGTTCACATTTTCGCGAACGGTATATACTTCAATGCTCTCAAGGTGAGAGAAATTATGCACGCGGCTGCTGACAAATTTAGTAGTCTTGTCGTCTAGAGATTTTACAATGGCACCATCGGTCTTGCTACCTACTAGTTCAAACAAACCGGATAATCCGGTAATAGAAATCAGTTTACTATACTCCATTATTGATTGTTTAAGAGCTGCAAAGTAAAGATAAAATCAAGGAACTCCTAGTTTACAATTCTGTTATTGCTTATTTACATTGTTCAAAATCATATCTAGCCTTGCTTTTAGGTCTTCAAAGGGGGTAAATCCTCTTGCTAGCAAATGGAATTTATTGTCGCCCATATGCAACAATACACAAGGATAACCGGTGACTTGTAACTGTTTGCACAATTGAAATTCATAGCGGGCCTGCTCTAAATAGGCCTCGCTACCCAGTTTTTCATAAAAGTCTTTTGGATCAATCCCCCATTTTTCTAGTAAATGCCTATAAGCTTCTTTATCTGTCAAGTCTCTACCTTCAAAGTGGAGGGCATATTGCAATTCAGCAGCAAACTCCACTTGATTTTCTGGGAATTGCTCTTTAAAAATGCAAAGCGCTACGGCAGGCATTTCAGAATTGGGGAACCAATCGCTTTTGTCTGGGTTATTGATATGCCAGAGGTAGTCCTCCCCAAATTTGATTCCAGTGGTGGCTTCCACGGTTGGATAAGCTTGTTGAATATAACCGGCAGTTACCCCAATATGAACGGGTTCTTCTGGTAGTATCATGCCGCCAGACAGCACTTCCATGGGCAAAATAGTAGCATAATCAAGGGCTATTCTTTTGATTACTGGGCTAAAACCATAGCACCAGCCACAATAGGCATCATAACAATAGTAAAGCGTTGGATTCATGGTTCAAAGATATATTTTTCTAACTTCGCGCTTCTAGAACGGAATTCCCGGTCTATTAAAATTGATATTATGCCAGGTTTTGAATTGTTTGGTGCTGAAGAAAGAAAAGAAGTAAATGATGTACTGGAAACAGGCATTTTAATGAGATATGGATTTGATGGTCCTAGAAAGGGCATTTGGAAGGCGTTGGAATTGGAAAAAGCCATCACAGAGGTATTTGGCTGTGATTATGCCCATTTGACAAGCAGTGGTACCGCTGCCCTCACTACCGCTTTGAGTGCGCTAGGAGTGGGTTATGGAGACGAGGTGATTATGCCTTCTTTCACTTTTGTAGCTAGTTTTGAAGCCGTATTAAGTGTGGGTGCAGTTCCCGTTTTGGTAGATATTGATGAAACCCTTACACTCAATCCTGCTGCTGTTGAAGCTGCAATTAACCCAAAGACCAAGTGCGTAATGCCGGTTCATATGTGCGGAAGCATGGCAGATTTGGATGCCCTAAAAGTCATTTGTGAGAAACATGGTTTGATTTTATTGGAAGACGCTTGTCAGAGTATTGGGGGTACCTATAAGGGGAAAAAATTAGGTACCATTGGCGATGCTGGAACATTTTCTTTTGATTTTGTAAAGACCATTACCTGTGCAGAAGGCGGGGTAGTGATGACCAATAAAAAAGACATTTTTGTTAAAAGCGATGGTTTTACCGATCACGGACATGACCATCTAGGGGTAGACCGTGGGGCAGACCTGCACCCTTTTGTTGGATACAATTTTAGGATCTCTGAACTACATGCGGCAGTTGGTTTGGCGCAGATTAGGAAATTAGATGGGTTCTTGGCCATACAGAAAAAAAACAATCAAGCGCTAAGGGCTCATCTAGCAGCTATTCCTGAAATTAGTTTCCGAAAAGTACCTGATGAATCGGGAGATAGCTTTAGTTTTTTAAGCTGGTTTCTGCCTAATGAAGCTATTACCAAAGCGGTGGTTGCTGAGTTCAAAGAACAAGGTATTATGGCGGGCAGTTTTTACTGGTTTGTTAATAACTGGCACTATATTAGCAAATGGGATCATTTAAAAGAAGCGGCCACTTTGAATGGCATTAGTACGCCTCAAAAGCAAGCCCTGCTTGGTTTGCAGCAGCAGCAATTTCCTGCAAGTGATGCAGTGATGAGTCGCTGTATTTCAACTGCCATTAGTTTGTTATGGACAGAAGAGCAGATAAAAGAAAAGGGTGAGAAAATGGCTGCAGCTATTAAAAAAGTGTTGGCCCAGCAATAACTAGTATCGTTTTTTCTTGCCTTCAAGGACATCCACATACTCCATACTTCCTAAACGAAAACGGAGGGGGACTTTTGTGCGCTTTTCCAATTGCAATTCTGCTTTGCAAAAAAATGCCAAATTTTTGCTGTAAAAATTCGATGGAATAATCCAGGGTGAAAAATATTTGAGGCTATCAGCACCCATGGGTTTGCTTTGGGGAATGAGTTGTTGGGCGGAACTTGCCACCGCGATAATTAGGAATAAATTCACAAACAAACAAATTCGTTTCAAGTGCTACTGAGCTTTATTTGTATGTAAATTTACAGCCGAATAAGTTAATGATTGCCTATTAATAATTGGGCTTCAAAGATCTGAACAAACAAGGAAAATGTCATTAAGCCAGTCCCTTCAACAGAAACTATTACAAAAACTGTCTCCCCAGCAGATACAGTTAATGAAACTGTTGCAAGTACCTACGGCCAATTTAGAGGAAAGGATCAAGGAGGAATTAGAGGAGAATCCAGCGCTTGAAATGGATGAAGAGGGGCATGAAGACGAGTTTGGAGAAGATTTACAAGACGATTTTGAGGGACCCACTGATGAATCTATGGACGGAAGTGAAGAGGATTATGAGAATACTGACATGACCGAGTACATTGTGGATGACGATGGGGAAATTGCAGACTATAAAACCAGAGATGATAATTATCCAGAAATGGATGACCAGAAAGTAATGCCCATTAGGGTTGAGAGCAGTTTTCATGACATGGTCATAGATCAATTGGGCATGTTGGAATTGGATGAGCGTAATTTTAAAATTGCGGAACAAATTGTAGGTAGTTTGGATGACGATGGTTATTTGAGAAGGGAGCTTAGTTCCATTGCAGATGACCTGGCTTTTAGGCAAAGCATGATGGTGGAAGAAAAAGAAATTCAAGCTTTAATTAAAGAGATTCAACAGTTTGATCCACCAGGAGTATGTGCTAGAAATTTGCAAGAATGTTTGTTATTACAGTTAGATCGCAAATTGGGGGAAGGAAAATCTGTGGCCTTGGCCGTTCAGGTTTTGAGCAAGTATTTTGAAGAATTTACTAAGAAGCACTATGAGAAAATTCAGCGTAACCTGAATTTAACAGATGAACAAATCAAAGAAGTCATCAATCAAATTATCAAGCTGAATCCAAGACCCGGTGGGAATATTGGAGAAATCAATAAGGCGGAAACCTATATTATTCCTGACTTTTTTATCTTGAACAACAATGGAAGACTAGAGCTTACGCTTAATGCAAGAAATGCACCCGATCTGCGTGTTAGTGAAGGTTATAGAGACATGTTGAAGGATTATGAAAAAGGATCCAAAACAGACAAGCGCCAAAAAGAAGCCGTGTTGTTTATTAAGCAAAAAATTGATTCTGCTAAATGGTTTATTGATATGATCAAGCAGCGTCAAGAAACCCTGATTAATACCATGAGTGCCATTATTAGTCACCAACAAGAGTTCTTCTTAACAGGTGATGAAACAACTATGCGGCCCATGATCTTAAAAGATATTGCAGAGATTACGGGATTAGACATTAGTACCGTAAGCCGTGTGGCCAATAGTAAATTTGTACAAACAGAATTTGGCACTTACCGGCTTAAATTTTTCTTTTCAGAATCACTAAGTACCGATAGTGGAGAAGAAGTAAGTACCAGAGAAGTGAAGAAGATTTTGAGCAATATGATTGAATCGGAAGACAAGCATAAACCACTTAGCGATGAACTGTTAACAGATATGCTTCA
>CANHGS010000007.1 GCA_947460595.1 Bacteroidota bacterium
TGGGTTGGTCTGCTTTCATAGCTGGAAAGCGGGAATCTAGAAGATTGATGGGCGATGTTGTTTTAGACGCCGAAGATTTTAAAAGTCAAAGAAAGTTTGAAGATGGCGCATTTCCATGTTCTTGGGGAGTTGATTTACATACTCCTAAAAAAGAATTCCTAAAGGGATTTGAAGGGAATGAATTTATAGCCGAATTCACCAGGGGTAAAGAGTATGAATATGGTAACCTGTATTGGGCTCCCTATAGAGTATTATACAGTAGGAATATCAGTAATTTATTTATGGCAGGTAGAAATATCAGTGTTACCAAAACCGGTTTGGGGCCAGTAAGAGTAATGAGAACATGTGGCATGATGGGTGAAGTGGTGGGAAAAGCCGTTTCGGTTTGTATAAAAAACAATGCTACTCCAAGACAGGTATATGAGAAACACTTTGATCAGTTAAAAAAACTTTTGCAAACACCTGGTTCAAAATAGCAGATATGTTTTTTAAAATATGATGTTCATCAAGTGAAAGCATAACGCATTTGATTAAAGATTCCTAAGCAAGCAAGTTTAGTCTTTAAACTTGGGCACCCGTATTCTTACGGGTGCTTTTATTTTATGCAATGCCAAGTAACCCATTTCTGAATTTTTTAGGAGTCTTACCCGTTATTTTTAAAAAGTTTCGATGAAACAAAACCGGATTGTTAAAGCCGCATTCATAAATAATATTCTTGATGGCTAGGTTTTCATCTTGTAATAATTTACAAGCATGACCAATTCTGATTTCGGTTAAAAATTGAACAAAGGTTTTTTGTGTTTTTGTTTTAAAAAATCGGCAAAAGGAGTTAGTGGTCATAGAGCAAATAGAAGCAACTTGATCAAGACTAATGGGTTGATGAAAGTTTTTTAAAAGATAGTCATATACTTCCGTAAAGCGCATCATATCTGTATCAGACGGCAGTAATTGATAATTGCTACTAGCCAAAGCAGGTGTTTTATTGCATTTGATTAAATGTTCCAATAGTTGAAGTAATAAACCCAATTGTGCAAAACCGGTACTTTCTATCACTTGATGAAACAAATCAAGTGCATATTTTTTCTCAACGCCTGTGATTCTATAGCCTCGTTCATTTTTCCGAATCAACTGAACCAAACTCTTAGTCATGGAGGGGTCATCCGTGATGGATTGAATATGTTCTACTGTAAAATAGATACTATAAGCAATAGTCTTTTTTTTGGTATTTTTCTGCTCAAAAGATTTGTCACACCTAAGAATATGCGGCAGTCCCTTTCCAAAAATAATCAAGTCGTCTTTTTCAAATCTTCCTAAATAGTCTCCTACTACCATATTCCCATGCCCTTCCTGGATCCAACATAATTCCTCTGTTTGGTGAAAATGAAAATCATGGTCAAAAAAAGGTTTGTGTACTTTTTTAACCCAAATCTGTTTTTTATCCAAGATGGGAGCGTCAACTAATAGGGATGCTTTCATATTCTTTACTGCATTATGAAGTTAAGTCAGGGTAAGAAAATAATTTGTACATTTTTTCAAAAAGGGTAAAATAGTTTACTTATTGACTAATTCAGATTACTGTTTCTAAAAGGACCAAGAATACTTTAGCTTTTTAATTTAATACAATTTAATTCTATGATAGAAAGCAATAACACATTCTTACAAATCCATGTGAACGATAATGTATTAGTAGCATTAACAGATTTGACTGTTGATAAAAAAATTGATTTTCAGGGTAAGATAATAACACTAAAAGATACCATCCCTGCCAAACACAAGTTTTTCATCCATGACATGAACCAAGGCGATGAGGTATTCATGTATGGCGTAGTAGTGGGTAAATTAACAAAGACCTTGTCTGCAGGTATGTTAATGACTACCGAAAATACAGTACATGCTGCTGAACCTTATGCATATAGGGCTACTAATTATAGCTGGAAAGCACCTGATGTCTCTGCCTTTAAGGATAAAACTTTTATGGGGTATCATAGAAACGATGGTAAAGTTGGTACCGCTAATTATTGGTTATTTATTCCAACGGTTTTTTGTGAGAATAGAAATTTAGACGTAATTAAAGAAGCTTTGCATCATAGCTTAGGATATGCGGTAACTGGAAAGTATTTGCAATTTGCCAAATTATTGGCGCAGAGTATAGAGAAACAAGAAGACATACATAATATTGATTTTCAAACTACAGACCCCATTACAAAGCGGGTTTTCCCCAATATTGATGGGATTAAGTTTTTAAACCACCAAGGTGGTTGTGGTGGAACCAGACAGGATTCGGATTCTTTGAGCAAGTTATTGGCTGCCTATGCAGATCATCCCAATGTTGCCGGAGTTACCTTATTGAGTTTGGGTTGTCAGCACCTGCAATTAGCGCAATTACAAAAAGATATTAAACAAAGAAACCCCAACTTTGACAAACCCATTTTTGCTTTTGAACAACAGCAATCTAAAAGCGAAGAATCCTTAATCAGAGAAGCTATTCTACAAACTTTTGTAGGATTAATGGAAGCCAATAAAATTCAGAGAACCGCAGCACCTTTAAGTAAGTTGGTCGTAGGTGTTAAATGTGGAGGAAGTGATGGATTTAGTGGCATTTCAGCAAACCCTGCGGTAGGTGTTGCTGCTGATTTATTGGTGGCGCTTGGTGGTACAGTTTTGTTGGCAGAGTTTCCAGAGTTATGCGGTGCTGAGCAAGATTTAATTGATAGATGTGTCTCAGCAGCCAACGCAAAAAAATTCATCCATTTAATGCAAACCTATGATGCCCAAGCACACGCAGCTGGTTCTGGGTTTCACATGAATCCATCACCCGGTAATATTAAGGATGGGTTAATTACAGATGCCATTAAAAGTACGGGTGCTGCCAAAAAAGGGGGCAATTCTCCTGTTACAGATGTATTGGATTATACAGAGCCTGCTACTAAACCAGGGCTCAATTTGGTTTGCACACCTGGCAATGACGTAGAAGCTACTACAGGAAAAGCAGCTGCCGGTGCTACGCTAATTTTATTTACAACTGGTTTGGGAACACCTACAGGTAATCCTGTTTGTCCAGTCATTAAAGTGGCTACCAACACCGCATTGGCTAAGCGCATGCCTGATATCATTGATATTGATACAGGATCCATTATTCGGGGAGAAAAAACGGTATCTGAAATGGGTGCTGAAATTTTGGAATATTGTATTGATGTGGCAAGTGGTAAAACCATTCCCAAAGCAGTTCAATTGGGGCAGGATGATTTTATTCCATGGAAAAGAGGGGTTAGTCTTTGATCCATTACAATTATCGAAAACGTTTTCGAATATTTTATTCCACTATGGCAAACGATTGAAATGCTCCTATTTAATTTGACTAAATTGTTAGACTAATCACCAACACTTGCGCTATATGAAAAAAGCCCTTTTATTGCTGGCATTTGCTGCCCTGCAATTTTCACTCAATGCTCAAAGCAAAACCTTGAATGACCCCAAAATGGATTGGTGGAAAGAAGCCCGTTTTGGCATGTTTATTCACTGGGGGCTATATGCGGTTCCAGCTGGAACCTATGATGGTAAACAGATTCCGGGTATTGGAGAGTGGATCATGAATAGAGGAAAGATTCCCATGTCTGTATATCAAACTTATCCTGCCAGATTTAACCCCGTAAAATTCAATGCTGATGCCTGGGTTAAATTGGCCAGTGAAGCAGGGATGAAATACTTAGTTATTACCAGCAAACACCACGATGGTTTTGCTATGTTTAAATCAAAAGACCCATTCAATATTGTAGACGCAACGCCTTTTAAAAAAGACCCCATTAAAGAATTGGCAGAAGCTTGTAAAAAATACAAGATTCGTTTTGGTTTGTATTATTCTCAGGCACAGGACTGGAATCACCCAGGTGGAGCAGCAAGTGGAGGGTATTGGGACTCAGCTCAAAATGGCAGCATGGACAAGTATATAGATGAAGTGGCTGTGCCCCAAGTAAAGGAAATCTTAGATGCCTATAATCCTGCTATTATTTGGTGGGATACCCCAACCAATATGAATCCAGAGAGAGCTACCAAATTAGCCGACCTCTTGAAGAATAGACCGGACATTATTACCAATAACAGATTGGGTGGTGGATACGAAGGTGATTTGGAAACACCGGAACAGTATATTCCTGCAACAGGTATTCCAGGTAAGAACTGGGAAAGTTGTATGACCATGAATGATACCTGGGGTTTTAAATCTTATGACCAGAATTGGAAGAGTACCAAAGTGTTAATCAGAAACTTGATTGATATAGCGTCTAAAGGTGGAAACTATTTGTTGAATGTTGGTCCAACAGATGAAGGAATTATTCCAGAACCATCAGTTGAAAGATTAAAACAAGTAGGTGCTTGGCTCAAACCCAATGCAGAAGCCATTTACGGGACTAAGGCTAGTCCATTTACTTATTTGCGTTGGGGTAGGGCTACTCAGAAAAACAACAAATTGTTCTTGCATGTATTTGAGTGGCCTGCAGATGGGAAATTGAAAATTCCTATGAACAATGCCATTGCTAAAGCGCAATTGTTGACAGATAAAAAAACAAAGATTGGCATTAGTAGAGATGGACTCTATGCTGTTTTACAATTACCCAAAACAGCTCCCGATACAATTGCAACAGTGATTGCTTTAGACATAAATGGTCCAGTACAATTGTCCATCACAGAACCCATTCCTTCTACTGGAAAATCGGCCACTGCCTCTTCTCAAGAATCTGATAAATTTAGTCCAGCCAATATCTTAGATGGCGATGGTAAAACAGTTTGGAAAGCTGCAGTAGACCAAAAAACAGCTTGGTTGCAAATTGATTTGGGTAAGACCTATAGTATTGGTGCCATGGCCGCAGCAGAAGCAGGAGGAAATATTCAACAATACAAATTGGAATACCAATCCGGTTCAGAATGGAAGACCTTGGTAGAAGGAAAGGGCTTGGGCTCATCTGCCTTTAAAACATTTGATCCAGTAAAAGCGCAGGTATTTAGACTAACAGTATTACAAGCAAAAGCAGCACCACAGATCAGGGACCTACAATTGCTTTTTGAAGAATAGGCTTTAATTAATTAGCAACACAGTTATCTTAAATGCTTGAAATAGGTTTAACCCAATTTTGTACAAGGATGAATGCCATAAAAATGAAAACGCATAAACTAAGTAATTTTCATCTGCAGGTAAAGAAATGGATTTTTGTAATAGCTATGTGTATGCTTTTGCTACAAGGGCAATCACAACAGGCGCAAATGACCAATCAAACATTGCGCGAGCAATGGTTTCAGGATATGGGTTTTGGATTATTTATCCATTGGGGTGTAGACGTAAGTCTTGGTTCTGTAATCAGTCATTCCTTGGCTGGTGCATCTCCAGCATATGCGCAGAAATATTTTAAAGAATTACCTGCCATATTTAATCCTAAAAAATTTGAGCCGGATGAATGGGCATCCTTAGCCAAATTAGCTGGGATGAAATACATGGTCTTTACTACCAAACACCATAGCGGATTTTGCATGTGGCCCACAAAAACAACTGAGTTCAATATTGCTCAAACACCCTACGGAAAAGATATTACCAAAGCCATTGTAGACGCATTTAGAAAACAGGGGATTGCTATTGGATTTTATTTTTCTCCAGAAGATTTTCATTATTTATACGAACAAAAAATTCCTATTGGCAGAACCCAGCATCCCATGCATTATCCCGTCAATAACAAGGGTTTGATGGATTTAGACAAAGCCCAATTAAAAGAACTTTTGACCAATTATGGGAAGATTGATTTGTTGTTTTTAGACGGACCAGCCGAAGGTTTAAAAGAATATGCTTGGCAATTGCAGCCAGAAATTGTGGTCACTAGGGGGCAGATGAAAACGCCAGAACAGAACCTGCCAGACAAACCCATTCCAGGTCCTTGGGAAGCTTGTTTTACCATGGGCACAGACTGGCAATACAAACCCACAAATGATCCGCAAAAAACAGGAACAGAGATGATCAATATGCTCATTGAAACTAGAGCAAAAGGTGGCAATCTTTTGTTAAATGTTGGGCCAAAACCCAATTGAGAAATTCAAATAGAACAGGAAGCTTTATTGCGTGAATTGGCATTGTGGAATTTTGTAAATGAAGAAAGTGTTCACGCAGTAAGACCATTTGCCATTACCAAAGAAGGGCCCATTTGGTACACCCGTTCTGCCAAAGACAGTAATACGGTCTTTGCATTTGTACCAGGTGGAACCCAATGGCCTTACGGCGATAGAAAAGAGCTAGTACTCAGACAAATTAAACCAACCGCTAACACCAAAGTGTCTATACTTGGTTATGATAGTCAGTTGTTGGAATACAAAGAAGGCTTTGATGCTGGTTTGCGTTTTCAAGATACCAATGCTGGTTTTTTAATTAGTGCGGTTAACGGTCATAGATTGTATACCAATAACAAATGGCCAAATCCTGTGGTGATTAAAATGTCTGCTGTGCAATTCAAAAGCTTGTCTGAATCCAAAATTAGCAAGTCTAAATTGGATGGGGCACAATAGTAAGGTTGATACAATTTGATGATAAACGATTGTTTGCTATGAAGAAAAAATACAGGATACTTTACTGTTTGCTATTCCTTGCTGCAAACAGTTTTTCTCAAACCAAGCCCTATCAAATGCAGTCTCCCGATGGTAAGTTGGCAATATCTATTGCACTTAATCAAGAGAAGGGCTTGACCTATCAGTTATCATATTTACAGCAACCCATTGTATTGGAATCTAAGTTTGGGATTAAAGTAAATGGAGATAATTGGGATCAAAACCTAGTGATTAAAACCATTACAGCAAGCTCAGTAGATACGGTTTGGCAACCCATTTATGGCGAGCGTTCAAAAGTGAAAGACCAATTTAATGAATCGGTTTTTTATTTAAACAAAACAGACAATAAGAACAAACAATTAAAAATCATTGTTAGGGTATATAATCAAGGAATGGCATTTAGGTACTTGATTCCAGAACTAGATAATGGAGGGCCGTTGATAAAGATTTCGGGTGAGTCAACAGAGTATCGTTTTCCGGAATCCACTAAAGCTTGGTTTACTCCCTTAGCCCAACAGGAATACCAATTGATGGATATTAATAAGATGCTAAATGAATCGGAAAGACCCCTGACATTGGAATTGAGTAATGGTTTATTTGCCTGTTTGGGTGAAGCAGAAATGGTCAATTATTCCAGAACCAAATTCAAAGCTATTGCGGATAAACCCAATACTATCACAGGTGTGCTATATGACAATGTGGAAGAGATTGCTCCCTTTGCCAGCCCATGGCGATGGATCATGGTATCAGAATCGGCTGGAGCATTGTTAGAAAACAATGACCTGATTCAAAATTTAAATCCGCCCAATCAAATTGCTAATAGTAGTTGGATAAAGCCCGGTAAGGTGTTTAGAGAAGTGACACTATCTACAACCGGTGCTAGAACAGCCATAGATTTCGCCAGCAAACACCAATTACAGTATATTTTATTTGATGCGGGTTGGTATGGTTATGAATACCATGATTCTTCCAATGCAAGCAGGGTTAGTGTAGACCCAAAGAGAAATCCAGTGAATGAATTGGATTTGCAAACAGTGATTGCTTATGGCAAATCAAAAGGCATTGGTGTTATTCTATATGTAAACCAACGCGCATTGGCCAAACAATTAGACAGTATTTTACCCATCTTTCATGCATGGGGTGTGGCTGGTGTGAAATTTGGATTTGTTCACGTGGGCTCATTTAGATGGACTACTTGGATGCACGAGGCCGTGAGAAAATGCGCTAAGTATGAATTGATGGTAGACATTCATGATGAATATCGCCCAACGGGCTTTAGTAGAACCTATCCCAATCTCATGACCCAAGAAGGGATTCTGGGTAATGAAGGTTTTCCAACTGCAACGCATAATACCATTTTGCCTTTTACGCGTTTTATTGCAGGGGCAGCCGATTATACTTTTTGTTATTATAGACAAGATTTTAAACAAACAGGTGCTATAGAAAATGGGGTTCCTAGAAATAAGTTTATCAAAACAACAGCAGCTCATCAATTAGCACTGGCAGCTATTTTTTATAGTCCCTTGCAACATATGTACTGGTATGATAAACCCTCAGATTCAAAGGATGAACCTGAACTAGCATTCTGGGATCATATACCCACTGTCTGGGATGATAGCAAGGTACTAAAGGGAACTATTGGTGAATATATTGTCATGGCTAGAAAATCAGGCAACAAATGGTTTGTAGGCGCTATCACAAATAATGATGCTAGGAATTTAGATCTATCTCTGGACTTTTTACAAACTGGTCAAGAATATGAAGCAACCATCTATAGCGATGATGCTACCACTAGTATTCGAACCCATGTGGCCATTCAGAAAATGAAAGTAAATAGTAAATCTATCTTGCACTTCAAATTAGTAGCTTCGGGAGGGCAGGCCATTGAATTAGTGCCCATTCCAAAAAAATAATTTATCTCATATAGCAACCAAATCAAACCAATGAACAAGTATTTATTAGGATCCATCTTAAGTATTACAAGCCTTGTCTATTCCATTACAGGGGCTGCTCAAAAGCGGGTGGTATTGGACAATTATTACAACAATGAAACCAATGCCAAAACAGGTTTGCCCTTTCACTATCTCTGGGCTGATACAGCTATTAGTGGGTTCTCACAATTTGGAGATCTGTTTAAAGCCAAAGGAGCCGTTCTTTCAACGCTCAGCACCAAACCGGACAAACAGTCTTTAAAAAATACCGATATTTTTATCATGGTAGATCCAGATACCAAAGATGAATCTGCTAATCCCAAATTCATGGATGCAACTACTGCTGCCAGTATTGCTGCCTGGGTAAAACAGGGTGGAGTGTTTTTATTAATGGCCAATAACTATAAGAATGCAGAACTGGATAGTATTGGATTACTTACAAAATATTTTGGCATGCAGTTCACACACGAGACCCTGCATCCTGAATTGTCTGAAAAGGGTAAGCCCAGAAATTTTAATAGTTGTGCTTCTATTAACTTACCCAATCATCCTTTGTTTGAAGGAGTATCAAAAGTATTCTTAAAAGAAGTAGCACCCATTATGCTAGAAGGTCCTGCCAAAGCCATTCTTACAGAAAATGGTCAGACACTTATTGCAGAAGCCAAATATGGGAAGGGTTATGTATTGGTGATTGGTGACCCTTGGTTATACAATGAATATATTGAGCATTTTTACCTGCCTGCTGATTTTGAAAACGGTAAAGCCGCAAGAAATTTGGTGAATTTGCTAATGAGTAAATAGTAGTTGAAGAAAAAGTTTTAAGGCATTCATCTATCTGTTTAGAAATGGTGAATTGCTTAAATAAAAAAGGCTGACTCAAATTTGAGCCAGCCTTTTTGTTTGGGATATTGGATCTTATTTGATCCTTTTGGATTCTGATTCTAAACCGGTTTGTCTTTGTCTTGCAGCTTTTACTTGGTTGCTTCCAAAGCGATAAGTGAAATTCAATCTAAAGGTTTGGCTTTCCCAATAGCCGCCAGCATTAATATAAAGACCACCAAAATTGCTAGTAGCTTTCCAAGGACTGGTATGGAAGATATCGGTCACGCTCAATTTTACAGTAGCTTTTTTCTGCATGAATAGTTTTTGAACACCTAGGTCAACACCACCTTGCGGCTTGGTAATCCAGGTAGCTCCCCAAACACTGGGTCCACTAAACCAGCCACTCAATTCTGCAGAATAGTCTTTGCCAAGTTTGAAACTGTTTTGCATATAAGCACCATAGGTTGGAATCTCATTATGCACTTTGCTAGCTCCAATTTCCCCATCAAATATTTGGTAGTTATAATAGATATTGGCATAACCGCTCCACCATTTGGTCAGGTTCAAAGGAGAACCTACAGTCAAACTATAGATCTGTTGTACAGCCAGATTTTTTTGTTGTACAAATGTGGCGTTACCAATGGTATCCGTGGCTTGTGTAGTAAAGTCTTTGACATAACTATAACCTAGGGTAGTAGTTATCTTAGACAAGAAAGTATGCGCCAATTCTATATTGTCTGTGTATTGTGGACGTAGAAAAGCATTTCCTTTTTCATAGGTTAACTCGTCTAACTTATTTTCAAAAGGATTCAAGTCTTGGTAAGAAGGTCTATCAATTCTTCTGCTATATGTTAGATTCAATGTATGCTTGGGATTAATAGTATAGGTAATAGCCGCACTAGGGAAGAAGTCTAGGTAATTCTTTTTGACTTCATTGTCTGCCTGCACTTGACCATCAGCCCTGGTAAGTACACCCTTGCTATTGGTTTGTTCCAAACGCAATCCACCTTGGAAACTCCATTTGGGATTGAACTGTCGTTGATAGTTTACATAAGCAGCATTCACATTCTCGTCATAACTAAAACTGTTGCTGCGCGATTGAATTTTAGTAACAGTGCCATTTACGTCTGTATAAAAATCAAAACTATTCTTGGTTTTTACCAAACTGAATTTGGCACCATAACCCAATTTGCCCTTCCATTTTGGTAATTCCACATCTACTTTAGAGGTTAGGATATCAATATCAGTTGGAGTATAGTTTCTATTGGCTATTTGGTACAATAAGTTGCCATTTTTGTCATAATAGTTATTGGGTTGGTAAGAATTGCCTCTGCCGCGAAACTGCCCGTAATCAGCGTCAAAATTGATTTCTTTACCAGTAGTGTCTGCAAATCTATAATTGATATTTCCATTGACATTGGTTCTGTTCATGGGTACAGTATTCTTGGCTACCAGTTTTTTGATAAACTGACCAGTAGGTTTGTAATACACATCGGTTTCTCCAGAACTGGTCCAATCTCCATCGCTGGTATTGGCAGTAACCATGACCCCAAATGTGCTTTTTGAGTTAACAAATAGGTCAGCACCAGCCTTGATATTGAAGTTTTGATTGTTGTTGACATTCACACTATGTTGGTCATAAATGGTATCTCGCTGTTCCCTGTAGAAGTCTAGTCCATTTTCATAAGCTCCCAGATTGCCGCTGATATTGCTAAAGAGATTGATTTTTTTATCACGATAGTTCAGGTTCAGACCAGCGTTCCCCTTGGGTGTAATCCCTTGTACAAAGCCTGCATTCACACTTCCATTGGTGCCATATTTTTTATTCTTCTTTAAACGGATATTGACAATGCCGGCATTTCCACTTGCGTCATATTTGGCGCTAGGATTGCTGATCATTTCAATGGCTTCAATATCTGCACTATTGATGCTTTTTAGATAAGCTGCAAGGTCTTGACCGTTCAACTGACTCATTTTACCATCAATGTAGATTTTAACACCAGACTTGCCCTTCATCTTAATGTTCTCATTGTTATCAACCTGAACACCTGGACTTTTTTGCAATAGTTCTAGTGCATTACTTCCTGTAGCATTGATACTATTCTCAACATTGAAAATGGTTTTGTCTGCCTTAATTTCTATCATGGGTTTTTTAGAAACCACTGTTACATCAGCCAATTTTGTAGCAGCCAGATTTAATACAATGGTTGGTAGTAGAATGTCTTTTCCATCTTCTAATTTGAAGGCATTACTAAACTTTTTTTCTGTATTCAGTCCCTGATAAGAAAGAATGTAATTGCCTGATATGGAACTGCTTAACTCATAGCGTCCGTCATTTTCTGTAATAGCAGTCTTAACCAAACTGCTGTCTTTCTGTTTTAATAAAGCAACGGTTGCTCCGCTGAAAGCCTTGCTGCCATTGTCTTGTACGGTGCCACTGACCGTTGTCTTTGTTTGTGCAATACTGCTTGCTGTTATCATCAGTGCAGTTGCCACGCTCACAATTTCCTTAATCATCTTAGTTAGTTTTGTATGGTTAGTACAAAGATGACAGCGAAAGGTTACAAAAGTTGTAAGCTTTAGTGAGGAGCAGTGAAAGCAGATGATGAGTGGAGTTAATGAAAGTTAAAAAAAGTCAAAAGTCAAAAGTCAAAAGTCAAAAGTCAAAAGTCAAAAAGGAAGAAAAAAATAAAAGAAAAAAATAAAAAAAAACCCCGATCAAAAGATCGAGGCTTTGAAAAAAAATATGCAACAATTACAAAGTCTTCAACACTTCGTTCATGTTTCTAACAGCGTCTGCACTCTTGTTAAATGCAGCTTGCTCTTCTTCATTCAATTTGAAATCCAAGATTTTTTCCCAGCCATTTTTACCAATGACAACAGGAACACCCAAGCAAATATCGCTTTGGCCATATTCACCTTCTAGGCTTACGCAGCAAGTGAAGAGTTTTTTCTCATCACGCAAAATACTTTCTACTAAGGCAGCTCCGGCAGCACCTGGTGCATACCAAGCAGATGTACCAATCAATTTGGTCAATGTAGCTCCACCCACCATGGTATCTGCAACTATTTGATCCTGTTGTTCCTTGGTCAAGAAATTGGTAACAGGAGCACTGTTCCAAGTGGCGTGACGGATCAAAGGAATCATGGTAGTATCACCGTGTCCACCTACTACAACTGCATTCAAATCAGCTGGGCTGCAGTTCAGGTGTTGGCTCAATTGATATTTGAAACGAGCACTATCCAAAGTACCACCCATACCAATGATGCGGTTTTTGGGAAGTCCAGTTGATTGCAATGCCAAATAAGTCATAGTATCCATTGGGTTACTAATCACAATGATGATGGCATTGGGTGAATATTTCAA
This sequence comes from Bacteroidota bacterium, assembly GCA_947460595.1. Taxonomy (GTDB): domain Bacteria; phylum Bacteroidota; class Bacteroidia; order Chitinophagales; family Chitinophagaceae; genus Sediminibacterium. Next base: position 12,700 of record CANHGS010000007.1, read on the forward strand.
AATGTTTTCTGCTACTCCTTTTACAATACCAGCATTGGTACCAATCAAGTCTTCGCGAGTCATACCTGGCTTACGAGGAATACCTGAAGTAATTACTACCACGTCTGAGTTAGCAGTTTTGGAATAGTCGTTGGTGCTACCACTGATCTTGGTGTCAAAACCAAGCAGGGCTGCTGTCTGCATCATGTCTTGAGCCTTGCCTTCGCTCAAGCCTTCTTTGATGTCTAAAATCACCAATTCTTGTGCCAGTGCGGCACGTGCGATGTTGTCGGCACAGGTTGCTCCTACGGCACCAGCACCTACTACTGTAACTTTCATATGCGTTAACTATTTAAAAATGATAAATTCTACGCGTAAAGTTACTGAATAGCTTGACTACTGCCTTATATAATTGTGTTATTTCTATTTAAGAAGTGGCAATAATTGGGGCATTTCTGCGCCTCCGTCAAAGGCCTTGACAAACAAGCCCTTTTTATCGTAAACAGCTACAAAAGGAGTGAACTTAACCCTATAAAATGCGGGTACCATATACTTAGGATCTCTTCCTGCATACATATTGGGGTATTTATATAATTCCAAAACATAGAAGAACTCCTTAATCAATTCCATCTCTTTATAACTAATCCAGACAAAATTTACGTTTTTCAATTTGTCTATATTCTTGACAATCTCCCTAGCCTCGTGTTTACAATGCCCACAGTCAGGACTAAAATAGATAATGACTGTGGGTACATTCTTGGGTAATTGGTCCCTGGTAAGCCAGCTTTCATCAAATTTCTGAATCCTAAACGCGGGCATATGGTTGTCCTTCTTATAAGGAGGAAGGGTATCTGTTTGAACTTGAGCTTGTAGGCTTACAAAAGCAATTACAAAGAACAAAAAAAGGGTCAGTTTCTTGATCATGTTAGAAATATTAAATATTGCCGTTGTTTTTGTTTGCTTCCAGCATCCGCATTTGTTTGGCGTCTTGCAAGAATTCGGAAGCAAAAATAAAGTCGTTGAGTAATTTGTCCTTGCTAAAAATGATGTCTTTATTAGAACCTTCCCATTGTTTTTGACCATTGTATAAATACACAATATGGTCTCCAATTTCCATCACAGAATTCATGTCATGGGTAATCACAATGGTGGTAATTTGAAATTCGTCTGTAATTTCTTTGATCAATTTGTCAATGACCATGGATGTTTGAGGATCCAAACCCGAATTGGGCTCATCACAGAATAAGTATTTGGGATTCAGTACAATGGCTCTAGCAATACCCACGCGTTTTTTCATACCACCACTGATTTCAGAAGGGTAGCGTTTGTGAGCATCTTTGAGATTAACCCTATCTAATACTTCATTAACGCGTTTCTTTTTTTCAGCTTGGGTCCACCTTGTAAACATGTCTAATGGGAATAACACATTTTGTTCTACTGTCATAGAATCAAATAAGGCAGTTCCTTGAAAAAGCATACCAATTTGTTGACGCAATTGTTTGCGGGTATCATTGTCCATGGCAAACATATCGTCTCCATTGTACAAGATCTGACCTTTGTCAGGTTTAAATAAACCCACCATGCACTTGGTCAGTACTGTCTTGCCACTGCCGCTGGTGCCTATGATGAGGTTGCACTTACCGGGCTCCATATTGGCGCTAACATCATTGAGGATGACCCTTTCACCAAATTGTTTAACTATGTTGCGGATTTCAATCATCTGGGTGCAAACTACAATTTTGTTCTATAAGACAGGAATCTGGTTTCTTAATAAATCTGCAAATTCATCTCTTTTACGAATCAGGTGAGCTTCACCCTCAAGAACCAAAACTTCTGCAGGTTTGTACCTAGCATTATAATTGCTAGACATTTCAAATCCATAAGCACCTGCATTATAAATAGCCAATACATCGCCCTCGCGTACTTCGTGCAATTTTCTATTGGTACCAAATGTGTCTGTTTCACAAATATTACCGGTTACTGTATAAGCGTGAAGCGCCCCATCTGGGTTGCTGATATTTTCAATGCGGTGATAGGCATCATACATCATGGGTCTTATCAGGTGATTGAGTCCCGTATCTATTCCAGCAAAAACGGTATTGCCAGATTGTTTGAGCACATTCACGGTGGATAATAGATAGCCACATTCACTCACCAAGTACTTGCCTGGTTCAAACCAACACTGGAATTTTTTACCGTATTGGGCTTCTAAATTCTTCTGAAAGCGAGCTATCTCCGCACCAAGTTCATCAATATGGGTAATATGGTCACTGTCTTTATAAGCTACTTTAAAGCCGCCGCCCATGTCTAAAAAAGCTAGTTCTGGAAAATGGGGTAGAAGGGCAGAAAACACATCGGCCACCTGCATAAACACAGCTACTTCTTTGATCTCAGAACCGGTGTGAATATGTAGACCTCGAATGTATAAGTTGTATTTTTTTACTAGGTCTAAGATCTGATCCAATTGGTCAATTGGAATTCCAAATTTGCTATTGTCATGACCTGTAGAAATTTTCAAATTACCACCTGCCATAATATTGGGGCGTAAACGAATGCCTACAGGATAATCATGGCCATAAGCAGCACCAAATTTTTCTAAATTAGAAAGGCTATCTATGTTCACATTAATACCCAATGACACAGCTTCTTGGATCTCAGAAAAATGGATGCCATTACTGGTATAGAGTACGCGTTCTGGAGCCACACCCACGTGTAGGGCTAGTTTGGCCTCATTGATAGAACTACAATCAATATCGCATCCTATAGCTGCTACATGCTTGAGTACATTAATATTGGTGAGGGCTTTACATGCATAAAAGAATCGGGTATCCGAATCCTGAAAAGCCGTTTTTAATTGCCTGAATTGTTGACTGATTTTGTCTGCGTCATAGACATAAACGGGCGTACCATGGGTATTGGCAATGGCTGCCAATGTTTCAAAAGACAATGCTTGCATTTGCCAAAGATAATTTAATGGAAATAAACGGAAAGATTATTCAGGCTGATCCTTCTGATCTTCTTCATCAGAAGCAGCTGATTCATCGGTTGAATCTTGCTCATCAGGCGTCTCTTCAGAATTATCCTCAGAAGTCTCTTCAGTAGCAGGTGTTTCTTCAGATTCAGTCTCAGTAGAAGTATTTGATTCAGCAATTTCTTCTGTGCTAGTTTCTTCAGGAGCCAATACCAATTCACCATCTTCATTTACTGCTACTACTTCAGAAATATCGCCTTCTTCTCCTGGTAGGGTACCGGCCAAAGTTGCGGAGCCAATATTTTCAGCTACAGGTAAATCAGTAAAGTCTTCAGGTCTGGTTCCTTCTACCATTTGCTCGGCCAATACCTCTCGGATTTTGGGAAGATCAGATGCAGAATTGATACCAAAATAATCCATGAAATTTTTAGAAGTGGCGTATACCAAGGGTTTGCCAGGTGCGTGTTCATTGCGCCCGCTGATCAAAATCAATTCCTTCTCTAATAATTTCTGGATGCTATAATCACTATTCACACCACGAATGGCTTCAATTTCTCCTTTGGTAATGGGTTGTTTGTATGCAATAATGGCTAAGGTTTCCAAAGCCGCATTGGAGAGTCTTTTTAAGAACTTGTCTCCATTCAATTGGGCAATAGTCTTGTGGTAATCCTTCTTGGTGAGGAACTGCCAGCCACCGCCGCTTTCCTTTACTTCAAAGGGATAAAATTCAGAATCGTATTTTTCTTTGATGCCTTGTAATGCGCTATCTACCTGGTCAGGCATGATTCTTTCTTCAAGGAACCCAAAACTGTTGTTGATCAGTTCTACAATATCCAAAGAAGTCAGTGGTTTGTCACTGGCAAAAATCAGTACTTCAATATGCGGTATAATGGTGCTAATTTCCAAGGCTTGCGTTTCTGTATCGTTAGTAATGGGTTTGAAAAGATAGGATATTATCCTTGCAAAGCTGCAGCACCACTCACAATCTCTGTTAACTCAGTAGTAATAGCGGCCTGACGGGCACGGTTATAACTGATCTTCAAAGATTTGAGTAATTCATTGGCGTTTTCACTGGCTTTGTCCATGGCTGTCATACGTGCACCGTGTTCGCTGGCATTGCCATCTAATACAGCTTTGTATAATTGGGTGTTCAGGATCTTTGGCATCAGTTCTTCAATCAGGGTTTCTACCGCTGGTTCAAAGATAAAGTCTGTGTTTTTAGCTCCTGCTTTCTTGGCCACTTTTGGAATGGGTAAGAATGGTTCAGCCACATATGCCTGTGTTGCGGCATTTTTAAATTCGCTGTAGATAATTTCTATGGCGTCAAATTCCTTGTTTTCAAAAGCCTTCATAGCAGCTTGTGCAGCAGCCTGAACGGTTTCAAATTTCAGGTTTAAGAAAATGTCTTTGTATGTTTCATTGGTTTTGTAGCCTGATTTGGTTAAAGCTTCAAATCCCTTTTTACCAATATTCCAAATGGCCACGTTTCCTTTGTTGAATTGGGTTTGGTATTTTTCAACAATAGTAGCTTTGGCCAATTTGATGATATTGGCGTTATACCCCCCGCAAAGTCCGCGGTCACTAGTAACCACAATCAATAATACTTTTTCAATGGTACGTTCTTCGGCCAATTTTAGTGTTACACCACCTTCAATGCTGCTCACAATATTGCTCAGCATATCCTGTAATTTCTGTGCGTAGGGACGCATTTGGGTAATGCTGTCCTGAGCTCTGCGCAACTTGGCGGCACTCACCATTTTCATGGCTTTGGTAATTTGCTGGGTGCTTTGAACACTCTTGATCCTACTACGTACTTCTTTTAATTGACCTGCCATATCTTAATTTTCTAAAAATTCTTGGTTTGGGAACCGGATTACGGGTCCTGTTTCGGGATGCAAAAGTAGCAGAAACGGCCTGAAATTCCATCCTTTCGGCTAAAAAACAGGGAATGTGGAAAATTTGGGCCTGTTTTGGCCCTGCCATCGCCCCTTGGGGCAAGAAATAGGCATGATTTAGAGGGGGACTACCAATCCCACACCGTTTTGGGTGGTGGTTAGTTGTAAGTTACCCAAGTATTGGTTGAGCAATTTGCCATTCTGATGGTGCTGCACATACTGAATTAAATCAAATACCAGTAAAAAAGCGCCTTGTAGGATTAGACTACTGCCATAACCTTTGGCTTGATCATTGCTTTGGGAATTGCCTTTTTCTTGTAAATACATACCGGTAGTCATATAAGCCACATCTAGTCCCGTATTTAATAGGAGCAGGGAGGAGATTTTTTGCTGTGCTTTTACATTATCGGCTACTGTATAATGGATTTTTTTGGTTTGTTGTAACCTAAAAAGGCCATAACCTGCAATGGCAAGGTTTACGGTATTGAAATAGGCATTCATTCTATGGAAATGCTGTTTAGAGCCGGTAAGATTACCCGCAGAAATACTGCCTTGAACCATATTGGCTGCTGACCAAGCCAATAATACGGTAAGGTTGGTTTGGTTTAGTTCATTCCTTCTTTTAGCAACGGAATCCATCACGTTAAAGTTGAAAATCGCCGGATTATTTTTGGGCAGGGTATCCAATAGTTGGTCCTGCGCTTGGCCACTGATGCCCATAAGGCAGGTGCCTATTAAGATCAATAGATATTTCATTGGCCTAAAATTAGCCAATCGGCCCTGACTTTGTTAGGGAGGCCACAAATTTTACAAAACATTAGTGAAAGGGGCGGCAAGGCCTTAAAATCTTTACCTTTGTCCTCATTTTCCGAAAAACTGCTGCCATTTTGTCTAAATCTGCTGGGTAGCATCTTTTTTGACTAGGAAAAACAACCATTTAAGAACTGATTCATACAATAGAACCATATGTTGAAATTTATATCAAAATTATTCGGTGGTAGCAAGAGCGAGAAAGATGTGCAGCAGATCTTGCCCATTGTTCAAAAAGTAAATGCTTTTTTTCAAGAATATCAATCCCTGTCTAATGATGCTTTACGCGCAAAAACACAGGAATTCAAGCAACGCATTAAAACGCACCTCACCGATATTGACTTGGTGATTGCCAATAAGCAAGCGGAAGCAGAAGCATTGCCTTTGACCGATATTCATGGAAGGGATACTATCTATCAAGAAGTTGATAAACTGCGCAAAGACCGTAACAAGAAAATTGAAGAAGCACTTGCCTTAATTCAAGCAGAAGCTTTTGCTGTTGTAAAAGAAACTGCTAGAAGGTTTAAGGAAAATACAGAGATCATTAGTTCGGCTACGGAACTGGATAGAAACCTGAGCGTGAAAAAAGACTATGTTACTATTAAAGGGGAAGAGTCTGTTTTCAAAAACACTTGGACCGCTGGTGGTGGTCAGGTTACTTGGAACATGCAGCACTATGATGTGCAGTTGATTGGTGGTAGCGTGTTGCATTCTGGTAAAATTGCGGAAATGGCAACGGGTGAGGGTAAGACCTTGGTGTCTACACTACCTGCTTATTTAAATGCATTGGCTGGTGAAGGCGTACACATAGTAACCGTGAATGATTATTTGGCCCGAAGGGATAGTGAATGGAACGGAACCATTTTTGAATGGTTGGGGATTATAGTTGATTGCATTGACAAACACGAACCCAATAGTGAAGCTAGAAGAAACGCTTACATGGCCGATATTACCTATGGTACCAATAATGAATTTGGTTTTGACTATCTGCGTGATAATATGGTGCATACCCCAGAAGAAATGGTGCAACGCAAACACCATTATGCCATGGTGGATGAGGTGGATTCTGTGTTGATTGATGATGCTCGTACACCCTTGATTATTTCTGGTCCTATTGGTCACAATACTGGCGAACAACAATTCTTTGACTTGAAGCCAAGAATTGAAAAATTGGTTGACGCACAAAAAAGAGCCACCAATCAATTTTTGAATGAAGCCAAGAAAAAAATTACAGAAGGAAACGATGATCCCAAAGATGGTGGACTGGCGCTATTTCGTGCCCACCGTGGTTTACCAAAGAATAATGCCTTGATCAAATTCTTGAGTGAGCCGGGTATTAGAGTAAAATTGCAGAAAGCAGAAAACTTTTATTTAGCAGATCAAAGCCGCGAAATGCCTACGGCCGATGCGGAACTATTTTTCTATATTGATGAGAAAAATAATTCAGTTGAATTAACTGATAAAGGTATCCAACTCATTACTGGTTCTGGAGAAGATCCTACCTTCTTTATCTTACCAGATATTAGTGTTTCTCTTGCTTCAGTTGACAAACAAGCTGAATTGAGCGATGAAGAAAAACTCCGCGCCAAAGAAGTCATTATCAATGACTATTCTGTGAAGGCCGATAGGATACATACCGTACAACAATTGCTCAAAGCCTATACCTTATTTGATAAGGACATAGAGTATGTGGTAATGGAAGGTTCAGTAAAAATTGTAGACGAACAAACGGGTCGTATCCTGGATGGTAGGCGCTATTCCGATGGTTTGCACCAAGCCATTGAAGCAAAAGAAAACGTGAAGATTGAAGCTGCTACACAAACCTATGCAACCGTAACCTTGCAGAACTATTTTAGGATGTACCACAAGTTAGCGGGTATGACGGGTACTGCAGAAACAGAAGCTGCAGAGCTTTGGGATATCTATAAATTAGACGTAGTTACCGTACCTACCAATGTAGTAGCTATTCGTAAAGATGATCAGGATTTGGTATTCAAAACCAAGCGTGAAAAATTTGGTGCGGTGATAGATGAGATTGTAAAACTAACCGATGCGGGACGCCCAGTACTAGTAGGTACTACCTCCGTAGAAGTGAGTGAATTGCTCAGCAGAATGCTGCGTCAAAAACAAATTGCACACAATGTATTAAACGCCAAGCAGCACGCAAGAGAAGCACAAGTAGTTGCTGAAGCAGGTTTGGCTAAAGCCGTTACCATTGCCACCAACATGGCAGGTAGGGGTACCGATATTAAACTAGGACCAGGCGTAAAAGAAGCAGGTGGGTTAGCCATCCTGGGTACAGAGCGCCACGAATCTAGACGCGTAGACAGACAGTTGCGTGGACGTGCTGGACGTCAGGGTGATCCTGGATCTACTTTGTTCTTTGTGTCTTTGGAAGACGATTTGATGCGCATGTTTGGTAGTGAGCGAATTGCCAAAGTGATGGACTTTGCCGGTTACAAAGAAGGTGAAGTAATTCAGCATAGCATGATTACCAAGTCTATTGAAAGGGCTCAAAAGAAAGTAGAAGAAAACAACTTTGGAATTCGTAAGCGTTTGTTGGAATATGACGATGTGATGAACAAACAGCGTACCGTTATCTATAGCAAACGCAACCACGCATTGTTTGGAGAGCGCTTGGCACTTGACTTAGACAATGCTTTCTATACTGTTGCGGAAGGCTTGGTGAATTCTTTTAAAGAACAGAATGACCACGAAGGATTCCGCTTGGCTGTGATTGTAAACTTTGGTATTGATTCAAAAATCTCTGCCGAAGAATTATCTAAAACCAGCGAGCAGCAATTAGCGGAAAGACTCTATAACGAAGCGGTAGAAAATTACGAACGCAAGAAAGGAGACCTAGCTACACAGAGCATTCCAGTGTTTAAGAATATTCGTTTACAACAGGGTAATCATATTGAAAACGTGATTGTTCCTTTTACCGATGGTAGAAGAATGATGAATGTGTTGGCTTCTATGGACAAGACCATCAATTCTGGTGGAATGGAATTATTGAATGCCCTGGAACGCACTATTACATTGGGCTTTATTGATGATTCTTGGAAAGAGCATTTGCGCGCCATGGATGACTTAAAGCAAAGTGTGCAAACGGCTACTTACGAACAGAAAGATCCATTGGTGATTTATAAAATGGAAGCATTTGACCTGTTCAAGAAAATGGATGGGGAAGTAAACCGTGAAATTGTACAATTCCTTTGTCATTCCGCTATTCCTTTAAATGATGGGGACAATGTAAAAGAAGGCCGTGCACAAAAAACGGATTTGAGTAGAATGCGCACCCAGAAAGATGAATTGGATGCAGCGGGTCATGACAATGATTATATTGATCCTTCTGAAACGGTGAAACAACAACCGGTGCAAGTAGGACCCAAGATTGGCCGAAATGATCCTTGCCCTTGTGGAAGTGGGAAGAAGTTTAAAGCTTGCCATGGGAGAGAAAGTTAAGAGATAAGAGTGAAGAGGGGAAAGAAAGTGAAGAGTGAAGAATGAGAAGAAATATTACATTAAAAATGCCCCAGTTTTGGGGCATTTGGCTTTGGTACTTATGTTATCTTTGCTGCTCAAGGGTTTTCTATGAAACTGAACCATTTTATTGACCATACCATTTTAAAGCCAACCACGTTGGTGGCTGATATTGATAAGCTATGCTCAGAAGCTATTGCGTATGGGTTTGCGGCGGTTTGTGTGCCGCCTAATTTTATCAAACAGGCAAAGGCACTAACAGCAGGTTCGTCTGTAAAAGTGGCTACGGTGATTGGTTTTCCTTTTGGATATAGTGCGGTAGAAGCCAAGATTGCAGAAATAGTATTGGCCATGGTAGATGGGGTAGACGAATTAGATATGGTTTGTAATATTTCTGCTATTAAGAATAAGGATTTTACTTATATAGCTAATGAAATCAATCATATCATGCCCATTATCCGATCTAAGGGGAAGACCATTAAAGTGATTATTGAATCGGGGGTATTGACCAAAGAAGAAATGATTGCTTGCTGCGATATTTATGGAGCAGCTGGAATTGATTATTTGAAAACATCCACAGGCTATGCAGAAAAAGGTGCATCCGTAGAAGACGTTGCGCTGTTTAGGGCCCATTTGCCAGCACAGGTTCAGATTAAAGCATCTGGGGGCATTAGGGACTATGGGTTTGCCAAGCAATTGATTGATGCTGGCGCCACTCGTTTGGGTTGCAGTGCAGGTGTAGCCATTGTTTCTGGTGCTCCTGTGCAAGATTCAGGATATTAATTTAACTTGTAAGACTATTGCTTACTGTAGTCATTTAAAAAATGAAGAACCCTAACTATATAATTTTTTTAATGATGGCCATTTTTTATGGTTTACTAGCTATGGCCAATGATACGGTCATTGTAAAAAAAGACCCTAGAATGGATCAATTAACGGCAAAGCAAAACCAGATTAACAAACACGCCAGTATGCTAACCAGTTCTGGTCAGTATAAAGGCTTTAGGGTACAGGTAGTCAGTACATCTAATAGGGATATGGCGTTTAAAGTAAAGTCAGATTTATTGACCCGTTTTCCGGATCAGAAGTCTTATACTTTGTTTCAATCGCCCAATTTCAAAGTGCGGATTGGAAATTTTTTAAAGAAAGCTGACGCAGAAAAATTTAGAAACCTAGTAAGCAAATATTACCCTACTGGGGTTTTTATTGTAGAGGACGCTATTGATTATACGCCTACTAAGGAGGAAGAAGAAAATATGACCAACTAAATTGAATGGAACTATTAACTACCATACAAGCACTTGCAAAAACTTATGCTGCTGAATTTATTGCGGTTAGAAGGCATTTGCACGCACACCCTGAATTGAGTTATCAAGAATTTGAGACCAGTTTATTTGTACAAGAACAACTCCGTATTATGGGAATTGGTTTTGAACAAAAAGCAACCACTGGTTTGGTGGCATTGATAGAAGGAAATGATCCATCAAGTAGGGTCATAGCACTGAGAGCAGATATGGATGCATTGCAAATTCAAGAAGAAAATCAAGTGTCCTATTGCAGTGTGAATGAGGGAAAAATGCATGCCTGTGGTCATGACGTGCATACCAGTATTCTGTTGGGGGCTGCAAAGATTTTGAATGAAACAAAGGATCAATGGTCTGGCACAGTCAAATTATTATTCCAACCTGGAGAAGAAAAAAATCCTGGTGGAGCCAGCTTTATGATTAGAGATGGCGCTTTAGAAAACCCATCGCCCAGCGGCATTATTGCTTTGCATGTACACCCCGGATTGCCCGTTGGTAAATTGAGTTTTAGAAAAGGTAGGGTCATGGCTAGTGCCGATGAAATCTATATTACTATTAAGGGAAAGGGTGGTCATGCTGCGGCGCCACACTTAACAGCAGATACCATTTTAATTGCCTCACAATTGATTGTGAGTTTGCAACAAATTATATCAAGAAATAATAATCCACTTTCACCATCGGTTCTATCTATTTGTTCTATTCAAGGGGGGCATACTACTAATGTGATTCCTAGTGAAGTAAAGCTGAAAGGAACATTTAGAGCCATGGATGAAGCTTGGCGTTTTAAAGCACATGAACTCATTGCCAAGCAGGCTATTGGGCTGGTTGAATCCATGGGTGGGGAAATTGATTTGTTAATTGATATTGGCTATCCTACGGTGGATAATGATCCGGCTTTTACAGGTGCCAATTGGCAGCTAGCAGAAACCTATATGGGAAAGGAAAATGTAGAGGAGACAGAGATGAGGATGGGTGCTGAAGATTTTGGTTATTATACACAGCAAATTCCTGGTTGCTTTTTCAGACTTGGAGTTAGAAATGAAGCAAAAGGAATAGTTCATAATGTGCATACCCCCAAATTTGACATTGATGAAAATGCTATTGAAACTGGCATGGGAATCATGGCTTGGTTGGGTGCAAATGCAAATATTGGTCACTAAAAAAACAGTATGTCTAAACACGCAGATTTAAGAAGAGAGCAAGCGCTAGAATATCATGCCAACGGCAGGCCAGGAAAGATAGAAGTGGTTCCTACCAAGGAAGCCAAGACGCAAAGAGATTTGAGTTTGGCATATAGTCCAGGAGTGGCAGAACCTTGTAAAGAAATTTTCAAAAATCCAGAAGAAGTTTATAAATATACCGCCAAAGGTAATTTGGTGGGTGTTATTAGTAATGGTACAGCCGTATTGGGTTTGGGCGATATTGGTCCCGATGCTTCTAAGCCCGTCATGGAAGGAAAGGCCGTACTCTTCAAAATATTTGCAGACATTGATGTGTTTGATATTGAAATCAATGAGAAGGATCCAGAGAAATTTGTTCAGATTGTTAAATCATTGGAACCCACTTTTGGGGGCATCAATTTAGAAGATATTAAAGCCCCTGAATGCTTTTATATTGAGCAACAGTTAAAGGAGCAGATGAATATTCCGGTGATGCACGATGACCAACATGGAACTGCCATCATCAGTAGTGCGGCCATGCTCAATGCATTGGAATTGCAGAAAAAGAAAATTGAGAAAGTAAAATTTGTGATCAATGGTGCTGGTGCAGCAGCCATGGCTTGTATTCAATTGTATGTGGCGCTGGGTGCGCGATATGAAAACTTTATTGTCTTTGATAAGGATGGCGTTTTGCATGTTGGTAGAACAGACTTAGGTCCTATAAGAGAAAAATTTGCGGTTAAAAAATCAGACTGGACTTTGGAAAAAGCCATGAAGGATGCAGACGTTTTCTTGGGACTAAGTGTGGGTAATGTGGTTAGCCAAGACATGGTTAAGTCTATGGCCAAGAACCCCATTGTTTTTGCCATGGCCAATCCTGATCCAGAAATCTCGTATCCAGATGCAGCGGCAGTAAGAAAAGATATTATCATGGCAACGGGTAGAACAGACTATCCCAACCAGGTGAACAATGTATTGGGCTTCCCTTATATTTTCCGCGGGGCTTTAGACGTGCGCGCCAAGCAAATTAATGAAGCCATGAAACTAGCTGCTGTAAGGGCTTTAGCCGATTTGGCAAAGACTGCGGTGCCCGATATTGTGAACATGGCTTATAACCAACAAAGCATGAGCTTTGGTCCCGAATACATTATTCCAAAACCATTGGATCCAAGGCTGTTGGCAGCAGTAGCACCTGCTGTGGCCAAAGCTGCCATGGAATCTGGCGTGGCTCAAAAAAGTATTCATAATTGGGAGGCATATGCTGTAGAATTGAATAAACGATTGGGTCTGGATAACCAGCTCATGCGCGTTATTGGTAACAAAGCCAGAAAAGGTCCTAAACGCTTGGTATTTGCGGAAGCCGATAACCAAAAAATTCTCAAAGCGGCAAGTATCATTTATGACGAGGGTATTGCATATCCCATTTTATTGGGAGATCCCATTAAGATCAATCGCATAGCCGAACAGAATAATATTGATTTGACCGATTTGCCCATTATAGATCCGCGTAGTGATGAGAGTGAAGAAAAGCGCGAATTCTATGGCAATATGTTCTTTAAAAAACGTCAACGCAAGGGGGTGAATGCTTATGAGAGCAAGAAGTTGATGAAAGACAGAAACCATTTTGGATGTATGATGGTGGAAACCGGTGACGCAGACGCTATGTTATCTGGATTAACCAAGAACTATGCAGAAGCCATAAGACCCGCATTGCAAATTATAGGCACAGAAGATGGCGTTAAAAAAATTGCGGGTATGTATTTATTGTTGACCAAGAAAGGACCATTGTTCTTGGCAGATACAACGGTGAATTTTAATCCTACTGCAGAAGAGCTAGCTGATATAACCATGATGGTGGCCAAGGAAGTGCGTGCCTTTAATTTGACGCCTAGAATTGCTATGCTGAGTTATAGCAATTTTGGTAGTAGCGATTCTCCTGAAGCAAGACTTGTTGCTCAAGCAACAAAAATTTTGAAACAAAGAAATCCATCCTTGATTGTTGATGGAGAAATGCAGGGTAGTATGGCGTTTAATAAGGAAATTTTAAAAGATAATTATCCTTTTAGCGAGTTGGTAGATGAAGAAGTAAATGTGCTGATGTTCCCCAACCTTACCTCTGGAAACGTTACCTATAACCTATTAAAAGAAGTGGGAGGTGCGGATGCCATTGGCCCCATTTTGTTAGGTCTTAAAAAGCCAGTACACGTGTTACAATTGGGTAGTAGTGTGCGGAATATTATCAATATGGCCACTGTAGCGGTAGTAGATGCCCAACTAAAGTGTAAAGGAAATATTGAAGAAGCCGTACAAACCAGTAGTTGGTGGAAGCGCTTGAAAAAAAGAAAAAAATAAATCATGAGTTTTTTCACCCACTTTGGAACATTTCTATTGATGCTCAAAGGCATGTTTACCAAGCCTGAAAACTGGCGCATGTACTGGAAAGAATTCATGCATCAGTGTGCGGAGATTGGCATTGGAGCCCTACCCATTGTGATAATTATTTCTATTTTCTTAGGTGCGGTAACTACCGTGCAAACAGCATACCAATTGGTGAGCCCCTTAGTGCCATTGTCTACCATTGCGCAGATTGTTAGGGATAGTATGATTTTGGAATTATCGCCAACGGTATTGAGCATTGTATTGGCTGGAGTGGTAGGAAGCAAAATTGCAAGCGAGTTGGGTAATATGCGTATCAGTGAACAGATTGATGCTTTAGAAATCATGGGTATCAATTCTAAGAGTTATTTAATTATGCCTAAGATCTTGGCAGCACTCTTGGTCATCCCTTGTTTGATTGTGATATCTGCAGTTTTGGGCATCTGGGGTGGAAGAACGGCTGGTGCCATGTCTGGTATTTTGGCCAATGATATTTTTGACGCGGGTCTTAGACAAAACCTAAACCTCTATAACATTAATTTTGCCTTATACAAGTCCTATACTTTTGCCTTTATCCTAAGTTCTGTTCCAGCCTATTATGGCTATAATGTAAAAGGCGGTTCTTTAGAAATTGGCCGTGCTAGTACATCGGCCGTGGTGGTGAGTTGCATCCTGATTTTATTGGCTGATTATGCCCTAGCTGCCATACTCTTGTAAACTATTGCCAAATAGGCTGCTAAAATTTTTTACAGCAAGGACTACTTGTTACATTTAGTGTACAAACAATTTGTTATGCCCATTAGAATGGTGGATGATCCCAATGATCAGGACAATAATGATGATGGATCCGGTGGTAGTGGTGGAAATGCTGGTGGCGGCGGAGGTGGTGGTTTATTCAATCTGCTTCCCTTTATCATTGGACTTTTATTTAGAAAGCCGGCACTCTTATTAGTACTGCTTGCTATTGGAGGCTTTGTCTTTTTAAAAAATGGTTGTAGTGGCATGAGTAGCATGCAGGATGTTGCACAGCTGGCCACAGGAGGCATCCTTGATCCAAAAGAATTTGACAAGGCCCAAGTCTATGAGGGATTGGATGAGTCCAAGAATGAATTACCAGAAGCCGTTTCTTTGTTAAAGTATGCACCCAAGCGGTTGAATCAAGGCAGTCAAGGTAGTTGTGTGGCTTGGAGTAGTGCTTATGGTGCTAGAACCATTTTACAAGCAGTAAGCACAGGAGAAGACCCCAATCAATTGGCGTTTAGTCCTTCTTTTTTATACAATCAAATTGGGCTTAGGGGTTGTCAGGGAAGTTATATTATCCGTGCCATGGAGAACATGACCCAAGTGGGTGCTGTGCCTTTTAGTGAATTTCCTTATGATGAAAATGATTGTAGCCGCCAGCCCGATGGTTCTTTAAAGCAGGCTGCCCAGCAATTTAGAATGAAGGGTTTTAATAGGCTTACCGATGGGGAAAGTACTAGGGGATTGAATTTGCATGCGATTAAAGAACACTTGGCCAAAGATGCCCCCGTAGTGATTGGGATGATGGTAGGTGGTTCCTTTATGCAAGAAATGGCGGGCAGGGAAGTTTGGGAACCCAATAGTGATGACTATACCATGATGGGTTTTGGAGGTCATGCTATTTGTGTGATTGGTTATGACGATAGAAAAGCGGGTGGTGCATTTCAAATCATGAATTCTTGGGGATCTGATTGGGGTATCAATGGTGTGGCTTGGGTAAAGTACAAAGATTTTAGACGATTTGTCAGGGAAGCTTATGGCCTTAATCCTATGCAAAAAACTGGCGATGCCATTGTGGATCACTTGAGCTGCAGCATTGGTTTGGTAGACGCCAATACCAAGGCTTATTTGCCCCTTCGTTTGTCTGCAGGAAATTTTTTTGAAACCAGCAGTCCCATATCCAAGGGGACGGGCTTTAGAATTGAAGTCAAAAACAATACGGATTGTTATGTCTATGTGTTGGGTATGGAAACCGATGGTAGTAGTTATGTCTTATTTCCTTATCCCAGTAAGGATGATCCCACTAAGACCAAGTTCTCTCCTTATTGCGGTATCACGGGTTATAGACTATTTCCCAAGGGAATGAAACTGATGGCCGATAGTATTGGGAAGAAGGATTATATGGCAGTAGTGATGAGCAAAGAACCCTTGAATGTATTTGATTTAAATAAAGCCGTGAATCAGAACCAATCTATGGGTTTTGAAGCCGCCGTAAACAAAGCCGTTAAAAGAGAAAGCATTGGAGGCATACGCTTTAACAGCGATGGTAAAACCATGTCATTTGAAACCCCTGTTGCTGATAAAAATGCGGTAGCTTGTATAATTGCATTGAGTAAGAATTGAAAAGTCAAAAGTCAAAATGTGTTGGGTATATAGCAATAGAAGGAATAAATGTTTAAAACAATTAAGTAAAAAATAAAAATTCAAAGAGGTGAATCCTAAGTTTGAAAGCTTTCAAAAAATTATTCAGAACCCAATTAAGTTTAGGTTCTTCCTGCTGCAAAAACTGCCATCGGCCTTGATAGCAGGATTGAAAGTTCAAGAGATTTCTACTCTTGAAGCAGTGATTACCGTAAAGCACAAATGGCTCAACCAAAATCCCTTTAGGTCTATGTATTTTGCTGTACAATCCATGGCAGCAGAAATGAGTACGGGGCTTCTGGCATTTGGACAATTGTACCAAAGAAATCCGCCAGTGAGTATGTTGGTGGTGGGTATGGAAGCCAAGTTTCACAAAAAAGCGGTAGGCAAAATTTCATTTTCCTGTAAAGATGGTTTGGCCATTGCAAACGCTATTGAAGCTGCTTCTCAAACCGGACTGGGACAAACCATACAATGTTATTCTATAGGTAAAAATGAAGCAGGAGAAATGGTGTCAGAATTCTGGTTTAACTGGAGTTTTAAAGCAAAATAAATTGAATTAACCCACCTTCAAATTTTGAATCATGAACATTAGTTTCCATGGCGCCGCCAGAACGGTCACAGGTTCCAAACACTTATTGGTAACCGATGAGGGAAAAAGAATTTTATTGGATTGTGGTATGTTTCAGGGCATGGGTAAGGAAACTGATTCCCTGAATAGGGACTTTGGTTTTGTTGCATCGGAAGTAGATGTATTGGTTTTATCTCATGCACATATTGACCATTCAGGATTGATTCCCAAATTAGTGTCAGAAGGATTTAGGGGACAGATTTTTTGTACACCAGCTACCAAAGATCTGGCAGCTATTTTATTAGAAGACTCTGCAGAAATTCAAAGAGCCGATACCAAGTTTATCAATAAGCGAAGGGTTAAACAAGGGCTTCCCTTGTATGAACCACTCTATTCTCTAGATGATGTGGCTTTGGCCATGACCCTGTTTGAAACGGTTGAATATGGTCAATGGCATTCCATCATTGCTGGCGTTGAAATCATGTTTACAGACGCTGGTCATATTATTGGTAGTGCCGCAGTGACTTTGAAAATTGTTGAAAAGGGCAAGACTACCAGTATTTGTTTTAGTGGAGACGTTGGTCGCTATAGAGATGTAATTCTACGCTCTCCTGCCAATTTCCCCGCCGTTGATTATTTGTTGTTGGAAAGTACTTATGGCAATAAGTTGCACGATGAAGTATATAGTACACCAGATAATCTACTCAAGTGGGTGCAGCATACTTGTAGCGTTAAAAAAGGGAAACTGATTATCCCTGCTTTTTCTGTGGGAAGAACCCAAGAGATTCTCTATGACCTAAACCAACTGTCCTTAGAAAATCGCTTGCCCAAAGTACCTATTTATGTAGATAGCCCATTAAGCAGAGAAGCAACCGAAGTAATCAAAAGCTATCCCCAGTATTTTAATAAGCGCATTCAAAAAGTAATGGAAGTAGATGATGATCCTTTTGACTTTGAAGGGCTGAATTATGTAAAAACAGTGGATGAGAGTAAGGGCCTAAATTTTCTAGAACAGCCCTGTGTCATTATCTCAGCTAGTGGCATGGCAGATGCGGGACGCGTGAAACACCATATCATGAACAATATTGGCAAAGAAAAAAATACCATTTTAATGGTGGGTTATTGTGAGCCAAGGTCTCTTGGTGGCAGACTCATGCACGGAGACAAAGAAGTGCGCATATTTGGAGAAGAATTTGAAGTAAAAGCAGAAATTGGTTCTCTAAGAAGCATGAGTGCTCATGGAGATTATGATGACCTCTGTCAATTTATTAGTTGTCAAAATGCCGCTACGGTTAGACAGTTGTTTTTGGTGCATGGTGAATATGATGTTCAACAGGATTTTGCTAAGCGATTAGAAAGAAAAGGGTTTAAGGATGTTCAAATTCCTGACTTACATGAAACCAAGCAATTGCAATAATCAAGCTGTTTAATAAGGCGGGGTTTTACAATATGGAACAGGATGGCTTTAAAAGGATTAATTCTTAAATTGATTGCCTTAAAACATTGCTTCCATGTATCAAAAAACAGTTCCCGTATTGATTTCTTTGTTTGTATGTTTATCAGCATTGGCCCAGCCTCACCAGCTTTGGTACCAAGAACCTGCCAAAACCTGGACAGAAGCCCTACCTCTTGGAAATGGTAGATTAGGTGCCATGGTGTTTGGAGGCGTGAAAGAAGAATTATTACAATTAAATGAATCCACCCTTTGGTCTGGTGGTCCTGTTAAAAACAATGTGAACCCTGGTGCAAAAGACGTGCTGCCCTTGGTACGAGCTGCATTGAATCAAGGCGATTATAAAAAAGCAGAATCCCTGACCAAGAAGATGCAGGGTGTCTATTCAGAAAGTTATATGCCCTTGGGCGATTTAAAAATCAAACAAATATTCAAGGACACCCTTGTAAGTCAATACCAACGCTCATTAGACATAGACAAAGCGCTTAGCACAACAAACTACACCGTTGATGGGGTTCAATATAAGAGAGAGCTCTTTGTTTCCGCTCCCAATCAGTTAATGGTCTTGCGCATTAGTGCTAATAAAACGGGTGCTTTGCAATTGCTTTTGCATCCACAGTCCATTTTAGAAAATCATCCAGTAACTTATGGTGCTGCAGAAATGGGGATCAAGGGTAAGGCTCCCAGTTTGAATTTCCCCAGTTATGTACGATATAAAAATCCTTCTATTACTTATAAGGATTCATCTTCTTGCAACGGCATGCGCTTTGACTATAGAATCAAAGTGTTGAACAAAGATGGTCAAGTACAAACAGATACAGCAGGCATTAGGGTTTCCAATGCTACAGAAGTATTGGTACTCATTAGTGCGGCTACTAGTTTTAATGGGTTTGACAAATGCCCCGATAGTCAGGGTCTTGATGAAACAGCCATCGCCGCAGGCTGGTTGGCTAAAGCCCAAGGAAAAAGCTATGATCAATTATTACAAGCGCATTTAACGGATTATCAAAAATATTTTAATCGTGTTAGCCTTAGTTTGAATGATGGCAAGGAAACAGAGAATGCTAAAAAGCCCACCAACCAACGATTGATTGGCTATTTTAATGGGGCGGATGATCCTGCATTAGAAAGCCTGTATTTTCACTATGGTAGGTACTTACTTATTTCAAGTTCAAGACCTGGCGGAACCGCTGCTAATTTGCAAGGCATTTGGAACAAGGAATTAAAAGCACCTTGGAGTTCCAATTATACCATCAATATTAATACGCAAATGAATTATTGGCCTGCAGAGATGACCAATCTTTCTGAAATGCACGAGCCACTTTTCAAACTCATTAAAGATATTTCTGTTACGGGTGCTAGAACGGCCAAAGAATTTTATGGCATGAGTGGTTGGGTGGCCCACCATAATAGTGATATCTGGGCATTGTCAAATCCGGTGGGAGACCTTGGTAGGGGAGATCCTAAATGGGCTAACTGGGCCATGGGTGCCAATTGGTTGAGCCAACATTTATGGGAGCACTATCAATTTACTTTGGATAAGAATTTCTTGGCAAAGAACTATACCATCATGAAAGGCGCCGCGCAGTTTAGCATGGATTGGATGGTCAAAGACAGTGCAGGTTTTTGGGTGACCATGCCAGCTGTTTCTCCCGAAAATCAATTTATTGATGACAAGGGAAATCCTGGTGGGGTATCTGTTGCTACTACTATGGATATGTCTATCATCAGAGACTTATTTGCCAATACCATTGCTGCTGCTGCCATTGTAGGGGATAAGGATGCGTCATTTGTGACTGCATTGAAAGATCGCTATGCAAAACTTTTTCCTTTGCAGATTGGAAAAAAAGGCAATCTGCAAGAATGGTTCAAGGATTGGGAAGACGTTGAGCCACACCATCGTCATGTGTCTCAGTTATTTGCACTGCATCCTAGTAATCAGATCTCACCCATATTTACACCAGCGTTTGCCAATGCTGCCAAGAAAACATTGGAACTGCGTGGCTATGAAGGTACGGGTTGGAGTCTAGCATGGAAGATCAATTTCTGGGCGCGCTTGCTTGATGGTGATCATGCTTATTCTTTGTTGCGTAATATTCTAAGATATGTAAGTACTTCTGGCACTAATTATTCTAAAGGTGGGGGCTCTTATGCCAATTTATTTGATGCGCATCCACCATTCCAAATTGATGGAAATTTTGGAGCTACAGCTGGGATAACAGAATTGTTGTTACAAAGTCATTTGGGGGAACTGCATTTATTACCTGCGGTTCCAAAGGTTTGGTCATCTGGAACCATCAAGGGATTAAAAGCTAGGGGTGGTTTTGAAGTAGCCATTCAATGGAAGTCCAATCAACTAAAGACAGCAAGCATTACTTCTTTGCAAGGATCTGTTTGCCGCATTCGCACCCAGGTTCCTGTTACGGTAAAGGGTGCCACTGTTCGTAAAATTTCAACTACCCAAGGATATTATTTAATTGAATTCAATACCACTAAGAACCAACGATATGAAATTGCAGCGCTATAAATACCTGTTGACATTTGTAAGCATCTTAACGTTTCAAAGCCATCTGATGGCACAAGACAAAGCTTCAGCTGAAACCTGGCATGGATTTAAAAAACAGTCTTTTAAAGTAGACACAACCAGCGCTTATATGGTTGTTCCAGAGAAACCTATGGCCGGAAATCCATGGCTATGGCGTACTTATTCTCCTGAGTTTCATGTAGAGATTGATAGCATTTTGGTAACCAAAGGTTTTCATATTGGGTTTATCAATATCAATAACAAAGTATTGTATGGGCAGCCAGATTTGATGAAAAGCTGGGACCAATTTTATCAGGTCTTGGTCAAAGAAAAAAAACTATCTACCAAGCCAGCACTCTCTGGTGCTGTTAGAGGTTCACTTTGTGAATTTGCTTGGGCCAAATTGTATCCAGATAGGGTATCCTGTATTTATGCTGAGAATCCCGTAGCAGATATCAAGAGTTGGCCTGGGGGGAAAATGAAAGGTGTGGGTGCTTCTCCTGATCAGTGGAAACAGTTATTGGCTGCCTATGGTTTTACGGAAGAACAAGCATTGGCCTATGGCGATAATCCAAAAGACAATTTGCAAAAATTGGCAGAACAAAAAGTGCCTCTTTATTTTAGTTTTGGTTTAAAAGACGCCTTGACTCCTATGGAAGAAAATGCACTGGTGATTGCGGATGCCTATATCAAATTAGGCGGTCCTGTTACTATTTATCCCATGACTAGGGGCAAGCAAGAGCAGAATGGTCATCATGTGACCATTGAACAACCTGAGGGCATTGCAGATTTTATCATTCGTGCTTGGAAGTCTTTTCAATAAGCTTTTGCTTCTAAGAATTATTTCCAACCCTTACAGTAGATTCGCATATTATTAAAACAGTTATCGGAATGTCTTTACCCATTAAAGCTTTTTTATTTGACCTAAACGGAACCATGATTGATGATATGCATTATCACAACAAAGCTTGGTTTCATATTTTGAACGATGACCTGGGTGCCAATCTTAGTTGGGATCAGGTGAAAAGCCATATGTATGGCAAGAATACAGAACTATTGATCAGGGTATTTGGTCCTCATAAATTTACCCAAACAGAAATGGATACCCTTTCAGTTGAAAAAGAGAAAAGGTATCAAGCGGAATATAGACCAATCTTACAATTGATTGATGGCTTGGATCAATTCCTAGCAATTGCTAAGGAGCGTGGCATCAAGATGGGTATTGGCTCTGCGGCCATTCCTTTTAATATCAATTTTGTGTTGGATGGACTAAACCTAAGACATTATTTTCCTTCCATTGTAAGTGCTGATGATGTGCTCAATAGTAAACCAGATCCGGAAACCTATTTAAAAGGTGCCCAAGAATTAGGTGTATTGCCAGAGGAATGTGTTGTTTTTGAAGACGCTCCCAAGGGAGTAGAAGCTGCCAAATTAGCGGGCATGAAATGCGTGGTTATTACTACCATGCATGAAGCGGAAGAGTTTGCACAATATGACAATATTGTCTGTTTTATCAAAGACTATCGAGAACTCAGCATTGATAGTTTGATCCATATTTGAAGATTCAAATCAAACACATGAAACAATTTTTTACCACTGGGGCATTCCTGTTTTTAATGGGATTTGTAGCTATGGCCCAGACTCCCAGAAATATTGTCATCAACGCCAATAAAACCATTGCAAATATTGAGCCCACCATGTGGGGGGTGTTTTTTGAAGACATCAATTTTGGTGCAGATGGTGGTATTTATGCAGAGCTAATCAAGAACCGCTCATTTGAATTTTTCAAACCCTTGATGGGTTGGAAAATTGAACAGAAACCATTTGTAGAAGGCGCTGTTACTGTCTTGAATAGGGCAGGGGAGAACCTTCCCAATCCTAGATTTTTGCGTGTAAAATCAGGCATAGACAATCAAGCGCCCATTGCCCTAGTGAATGAAGGTTTTAGAGGCATGGGCATCAAGGAAAAAAATGGCTATGATTTTTCAGTACAAAGCAGAACTACTGCTACTGGATTAAAAATGCATATTGAACTATTAGACGCCAAAAATAACCAGATTGGTTCTACGGTTTTGGCTATTCAGCCCAGTGCAGATTTTACCAAACAGGCTATTCATCTTGTTGCTACGGCCAACGAGAAAAAGGGTCAGTGCCGTATTTGGTTAGAAGGAAAGGGTACTATTGACTTAGACATGGTTTCCTTATTTCCAGAAGATACTTGGAAGAAAAGACCCGGTGGAATGCGCGCCGATATGATTCAATTATTGGCTGATATGAAGCCTGGTTTTATTCGTTTTCCAGGTGGATGTATTGTGGAAGGGTTTGACCTTTCACAACGCTATCAATGGAAGAAAACCATTGGTCCTATTGAAGACCGCCAACTCATTATTAACCGTTGGAATTTTGAATTCTCCAATAGAAATGCCCCTGATTATTTTCAAACCTTTGGACTTGGCTTCTTTGAATATTTTCAATTGGCGGAAGATATTGGGGCAGCACCACTGCCTATATTGAATTGTGGTATGGCCTGCCAGTTTAACTCGGCCGAGTTTGTACAATTAGACCAATTAGATCCCTATGTACAAGATGCCCTAGACTTGATTGAATTTGCCAATGGGGCAGTCACTACTACCTGGGGCGCCAAGCGTGCTGCCATGGGGCATCCTGCGCCTTTTCATTTAAAATTTTTGGGTATTGGAAATGAAAACTGGGGGACTCAATACATTGAACGCCTAGCCCATTTTCAAAAAGCCATCAAGGCCAAATATCCAGCAATCAATTTGGTCACCAGTTCAGGAACGGATCCTTCTGGTGCGCGCTATGAATACTTGAACAAGGAATTACGTGGCATGAATGCCGATATCATTGACGAACATTTTTATAGAAACCGTGATTGGTTTTTACAGAATGCCAAACGCTATGATACTTTTCCAAGAACGGGTTCTAAAGTAATGGCGGGTGAATATGCTTCTCATGCAGATGGCATTTCTGGCAATAAGAAAAACAATTGGCAATCTGCTTTGAGTGAAGCCGCGTTTATGACTGGTTTGGAACGCAATGCAGACGTAGTTCACCTAGCTTCTTATGCGCCTTTGTTTGCGCATCTTGACGCCTGGCAATGGGCCCCTGATTTAATTTGGGTTGATAACCTGCAATCTTATGGTACACCAGAATACCATGTACAAAAACTTTATTCACTGTATAAGGGCAATAAAGCCGTTGAAACAAGTTGGAACAAAGCAGTAATAGCTGGTCAGGATAGTTTGTATGCTTCTTCAGTTGTAGATACTGTTGCCAATGAGCTAATCATCAAATTGGTTAATGTTTCTTTGTCTGCGAAACAAACACAATTACAATTAGAGGGCATTAAAAAAATGATACCGCAAGCAGAACTCATACTGTTAAACAGTCCAGAACCTACTGCTATCAATAGCATTGATCAACCCATGTTGGTTGCACCAAAATCATCCACAGTGTTGATTAAAAAGAATAAATTGGATTATGAGATACCTGCAAACAGTTTTGTAGTGATTAAAGTAAAAATGCAATAATCTTCTAAACTAATCAGCGCATAAAAAATGCCCCTCAACTTTATATCGAGGGGCATTTTTGTATTCATTCATGAATAGGTTTACCAGAACCTAGCATATAAAAGCGTAATGATAATTAGCGTTACCACAATCATGGCAATATGATTGGGTGCCAATTTGAACATGGTCTTATCCAGCACAAAGGCTTTGGGATTTTCTTTTGGTCCAGTTGCAAAGCTTATGGCAATCATGGCTACCATGGTAAAGAAGAATGACCATCCCATTCCAATTAAGAAAGGAATTTCAAATCCACCTTTTCCATTAGGGAAAGCTGTATACAAAATGGTTTCATTACCCAATACTGCTGGAGCATAGTTGTTAAAGAACAAGGCCAATAAAAATCCTGTAATCAAACCTACAATGGCTGCAGAAGCAGTTGTTCGCTTCCAGAAGAAACCAAGGATAAACATGGCAAATACACCTGGGCTAATTAAGCCAGTATATTTTTGGATAAAGGTAAATCCACCTTCTCCGCCAATACCCAATAAATCATCCCAAGTAAAGATGATGGAGAGCAACATGGCAGCAAGGATGGTCATTCTGCCAATCCAAACCATTTGCTTTTCACTAGCATCGGTCTTAATATATTTCTTATAAATGTCCAATGTGAAAATGGTAGAAATACTATTGGCTTTTCCTGCCAAGCTAGCCACAATGGCGGCAGTTAAAGCGGCAAGTGACAAACCTTTCAAACCATTGGGTAAGAAGCCCAAGATTGAAGAGTAGGCATTGTCTGTCAAGAACTTACCACCTGCATTCATCTCTTGTTGCAAAGACCCATTCTTATACAATACATAAGCCGCAATACCTGGTAACATCACAATTACTGGCATCAAGAGTTTTAAGAAGCCTGCAAATAAAATTCCTGTTCTAGCTGTTTTTAAATCAGCACCCAAAGCTCGTTGGGTTATATATTGGTTACAACCCCAATAGTTGAGGTTTACAATCCACTGACCCGCAAAATACATGGCAATACCTGGTAAGATCAAATACTTGTCTATCTCAGCTTGTGGAGTAGCGGCTGTTGGTTTGTCTAAGATCATGTGAAAGTGATCCGGAGCTTGAATCAATAATTGATTAAAACCCGCAATGGCGTCTTTGCCCAAACCAAATTTCTCACTTACAAGGGTCAAGGCAATATAAGTTGTAGCCAATCCTCCAATGATTAAAACGGCTACCTGAATAATATCGGTGTAACCAATTACTTTCATGCCACCTAGTGTAATTACAATGGCAAATACGGCCAATAGCAACATGACTAAGTGTAGATTAGTACCACCAGTTAGGTTATTGATGGCGGTAGCACCTAAGAACATAATAGAAGTAAGGTTTACAAAAATGTAGAGGAATAACCAGAAAATAGTCATCACCAAACTCACGGACTCATTGTACCTGGTTTTCAGGAACTGTGGCATAGTGAAGATTCTATTCTTCAAGTATACCGGCATAAACCAAACAGCAATAATGATCAGTGAAATGGCAGCCAACCACTCGTAAGCAGCAACCGCAATTCCCACAAAAAATCCATTACCACTCATGCCAATAAATTGCTCGGCAGAAATATTAGAGGCAATCAAGGAAGCACCAATGGCCCACCATGTTAGAGATCCCTCAGCCAAGAAAAAGTCCTTGGTATCCATGGAACCCTTCTTTTTGCGTTGGTAGATCCAATAACCATACCCGGCTACAATCAAGAAGTAGATTAGAAAAATGATGTAGTCAATGTTAACTAGTTTACTGTTCATGTACAATCGTTTTTTTGTATTTGTGTGTGTGGTTTATGTGCAACTATTTGTAAGCAACTTCGTTCCAACGCAATTCATTTTTGAATTGATAGAGTTGGGTGTCTTTGCCAATTAATAAGTATTCAATACCCGCCATTTCTGCAAAGTCTTCTAAATTTTCAGCCGATAAATTCTGACTATAACAAGTATGGTGCGCTCCACCAGCCAAGATCCATGCGGCACATCCGGTATGCATATTGGGATAGGGTTTCCATAAAACGCGAGCAACCGGTAAATTGGGCAATTGATTAAAAGGCGTTACTGCCATTACTTCATTCACCAATAAACGGAATCTGTTTCCCATGTCTACAATAGATGCATTCAAAGCTGGGCCAGGTCCTGAATTAAATACCAATCTTACCGGATCGGCTTTGCCACCAATACCAAGTGCATGAATTTCACAACTGGGTTTGGCGTCTGCAATGGATTCGCAGATCTCTAGCATATGTGAACCCAAGACCATGCGGTTGTCTGGATTAAAATGATAGGTATAGTCTTCCATAAAACTATTGCCACCTTTTAAACCGGATCCCATTACTTTCATAGCACGTACCAAGGCGGCAGTCTTCCAATCTCCTTCTCCTGCAAAACCATAGCCCTTTGTCATTAAACGTTGGGCAGCAATGCCTGGTAATTGTACCAGTCCATGTAAGTCTTCAAATGTGGTGGTGAATCCTTTGAATCCGCCGTTTTTCAAAAAGGTCTCTATGCCAATTTCAATTCTTGCGGCTTCTCTTAAAGACTGGTGTTGCTCACCACCTTTTTGCAAGGCAGGAACTAGGGTATATTCATTTTCATAAATAGTAATCAGGTCATCAATGGCTTCTTCTGATACAGCGTTTATTACTTTTACCAGATCGCCTACGCCATAAGTATTCACGGAATAGCCAAATGTCATTTCTGCTTCTACCTTGTCACCTTCTGTTACGGCTACGTTTCGCATATTGTCTCCAAAACGGCAAAATTTAGCACCCTGCCAGTCATTCCAACCCGCAGCAGCACGCATCCATCCATTGATTTTTTTCAATGACTCTACGTCTTGCCAATGCCCCACCACCACTTTTCTATTGATGCGCATGCGCGTCATCATAAAACCAAATTCGCGGTCTCCGTGCGCACTTTGGTTTAAGTTCATGAAATCCATATCAATGCTTGCCCAAGGAATGTCTCGGTTAAATTGGGTATGAAAATGGAGTAGGGGTTTGCGCAGCATCTTTAGTCCGGTAATCCACATTTTTGCGGGAGAAAAAGTGTGCATCCAGGTCATTACCCCAATACAATTGGACTGATTATTTGCCGCTTGCATCACCGCATTAATTTCTTCTGCAGTTTTAACTGTGGGCTTGTAAACAATGTTTACTGGTATTTCAGGAGACTCATTCAAATAGCTTGCAATGGTCTTAGAATTTTCCGCAACCTGCAGCAAAGTACTTTCTCCATATAAGTCTTGGCTTCCTGTAATGAACCAGACTTCCAGTTTTTTCAAATCAATCATGGGTATTTTTTTAAAGGGGTTTGTAATGGTTATTGTCCGTAGTAAGCACCTGCTCCGTGCTTTCTTTCAAAATGTTTCTTAATCAAAGTGTCTTTTAACCTAGGTGCAGAAGGATTAATTTGTTCTGTGAACATAGCAATTCTTGCTACTTCTTCTAAGACTGCTGCATTGTACACTGCTTTTTGTGCATTCTTACCCCAGGTAAATGGAGCATGATTACCCACCAATACCATTTCTACTTCTTGGTGATTGATTCCAAGTAATTCAAAATGGCGGATGATCTGCCAACCCGTTTCGTGTTCATAATCTCCTTCAATCATGTCATCAGCCATAGGTGGTGCACAGGGTACATCGGTGGTTAAATGATCCGCGTGCGTAGTACCAAAAATGGGAATGGGTCTTTGTGCTTGTGCCCAGGCTGTTGCATAAGTGCTATGGGTATGTACAATGCTACCAATGGATTCCCATTGTTTGTATAAGAGTGCGTGAGTCTTGGTATCTGAAGAAGGTCTTAGACTGCCTTCCAAAATATTATTTTCAAAATCAAGTACCACCATTTTATCTACGCTAAGTTCTTCATAGGGAACCCCACTTGGCTTAATGGCAAAGACTTGTTTTTCTTGATCAGCCACACTTACATTACCAAAAGTGAACAATACCAAACCTAGTTTGGGTAATTGCATATTGGCCTCGTAAGCAGCTTCTTTGATGTCTTGGTAATAACTCATTGGTATTCGGTTTCTAGGAAAGCCCCCAATCTGTGATAGGCTTCCATTCTGGTTTGGTAATAATGAGCAGTACTTGCATCAGGATAATAAGTAGCATCAAAACCCTGACCCATGCATTGCATGGCTTGTGCTACATTTTCAAATACTTGCGCTGCAGTTGCGGCAAACATAGCAGCACCTAATGCACAGGTTTGTTCACTTTTATGAATTCTAATGGGCATTTGCATCACGTTACTCATAACCTGCATAATATACGGAGATCTTTTGGCAACTCCGCCTAGTCCAATCAATCCTTTGATGGGTACACCTTCTAATACAAATCGGTCAACGATGGCTTTGGCTCCAAAGCAAGTGGCTTCTACAATGGCTTTGTAAACAGCAGCGGCATCTGTTGATAGATTTAATCCACTAAATCCAGCTTTTAATAATTGATTGGCATCTGGTGTTCTTCTTCCATTTAACCAATCTATTGCCAATGGGTCATTGTCTTTCAAAGGCAACGCAGCGGCCGCGTTGGTGAGTTCTCCAATCATCTTTGAAGAAAGCTCTTCTAATAAATTTGTCTTGGTTTCGGCATCAATCAAATGGCTATTGCCAATGATTTGTTCCGTTGGTCCTAGTAAGAATTTCTTGAACCAAGCATAGCTATCGCCAAAGGCAGATTGGCCAGCTTCTAGTCCAATCATGCCAGGTAACACAGATCCGTCTACCTGGCCACAAATCCCTTTCACCAATATCTGTTCCATATCGGCCCTTGGGGCCACCAACATATCACAGGTAGAAGTTCCCATGACTTTACTCAAATGATAGGGTTCAATTTGGCCACCAACCGCGCCCATATGCGCATCAAATGCACCAACAGCAACAATGGTAGTGGCTGGAAGGCCTAATTTATTAGCCCACTGCGGCGATAGTGTTCCTGCAGATTGATCTGATGTGTAAGTGTCTACACCCAATGAAGCGGTATAACCATCTAGTAAAGGATCAAGACTAGTAAAGAACTCATTTGGGGGATATCCCCCAAATTCAGCAGACCACAAACCCTTGTGTCCTGCGGCACAAACCCCACGTTTCATTTGAGCAAGTTCTGTTTGGCCCGTGAGTAAGAAAGGAATCCAATCACAGTGCTCTACCCAAGAATGGCAGGCTGTTCTTACTTGTTCGTCTACATAAAGTATGTGTAAAAGTTTTGACCAGAACCATTCTGAAGAATAGATGCCACCCACAAATTGTAAATAATTGATGGGGAATTTTTTGGCGTGTTCATTAATGGCGGCTGCTTCATTCACAGAACTATGGTCTTTCCACAAAACAAACATGGCATTTGGATTCTCTGCAAATGCGGGATGCATTGCTAGGGGAGTACCTGTTTTGTCAACTGCTACTGGCGTAGAACCTGTGGTGTCAACGCCAATGCCACAAACGGCTGCAGCTATTGCTGGGCCACATTTTGCTACGCAGTCTTTGATAGTTGCTTCTAAACCTTCTACATAGTCTTGTGGGTGTTGTCTAAATTGATTGGCTGCTGGATTGCAATACAGTCCTGCCTTCCAGCGGGGATAATGAAATACGGAAGCAGCCATTTCTGTTCCGTTGCTGGTGTCTACAATAATAGCACGTACAGAGTCTGTTCCAAAATCAACACCTATGGCATATTTTTTCTCGGGCATACAACAATCGATTTTGTATATGTGTCAAATTAACACTTATTTAGTCATCCAATCAAATTTTATTGCTTGGCTTATTTGATATTATCTGGATTTGGGATAAAATTTAAAAAGGCATGAAAATTGGCGGCATACCTGCGCTTGTCTAATTTATAATAATAGGCGCCTTTCTTGCTATTCTCCTTATCCTTGTCTTTTTGCTTAATCAGGAGCTTGGTAGATTGAATTTTTCGGCTAAAATTCCGCTTATCAAATACGGTATCAAAGATTCCTTCATAGAGATTTTGTAATTGAGGGACTGTAAATTTCTCTGGCAATAATTCAAATAAGATGGGGTGAAAAGCCGCTTTATAACGCAAGCGTTTTTTAGCCATTTCTACCATTTGTTCGTGGTCAAAAATGAGTCTGGGTGCGGATTTGATGGGAAACCACTCGGCATGGTATTCATCATTTAGCTGACGTTCATACTGGTGAATATCAATCAGTGCAAAATAGGCAACCGAGATGGTTCTTTCAATGGGGTCACGGTCTGGGTTTCCAAAAGCGTGTAATTGTTCTAAGTATACCCCTTCTAGTCCTGTCATCTGGTTTAGAATCCGGTTGGCACCTTTTTCAAAATCTTCTTCTTCTCGGATAAAACTTCCAATGAGACTCCATTTACCTTTTTCGGGTTCTAGTTCTCTTTGAACAAGGAGTAGTTTTAACTCGGTACCGTCAAAACCGAATATGATACAGTCTACGGCAACCAGGAAACGTGTTTGTTTTTGATACTTTGGCATAGCAATGGAAAACAATTTAACCTCTAGAATTGAAATTTGGTGCTTTTTTATCACGATTTTCTAAAAAAGTTAAAAAATAAGTGTAAAAAGTACATTTAATATCAAAATTCCCTAGATTTGTACTGCTGTTTTACATAATATTTTGAGTGAGTAAGTAAGATTAGCAGATTCAGAAATTGAGCTGAGGCGTGCCTCGGCTCAATTTTTTAGAAGTTTACATAAATTGCCTGTCATGTCTGAAAAAAACAACTGCGCCGCTTTGGTGCAAACCCAATATACCAAAGCATTTGGTAGTCCAGAACTGATGGTCAAGTCTCCTGGAAGAATCAACTTGATTGGAGAACATACCGATTATAATCTTGGATTTGTATTACCAGCGGCCATTGATAAAGCCATCTATATAGCCATTGGTAAAAGAACAGATCAGAACATCTGTATTCACGCTGCAGACTTGGATCAGTCCATAGAAATGAGTCTTGAGTCCTTAGAACCATCGCCCAAGCAGTGGCCTAATTATTTGTTAGGTATTGCAGATCAATTAAAAAAAGCAGGGTATCCTATCTCTGGCTTTAATGCAGTAGTAGCGGGTGATGTGCCACTTGGCGCAGGGCTTTCTTCTTCAGCGGCAGTTGAATGTGCTACTGTTTTTGCATTGAATGAATTATTTGTTTTGGGTATGTCCAAATTAGAAATGGTTCGCATGGCGCAAAAAGCGGAAAATGAATTTGTGGGTTTACAATGTGGCATCATGGATATGTTTGCCAGCATATTTGGTAAAGCAGATTCAGTAATTCAATTAGACTGCTGCTCACTGGATTATCATTATATGCCTTTTTACCAAAAAGGCTTTCAAATTGTTTTATTAGACACTTGTGTGAAACACTCATTGGCTTCTTCGGAATATAATACCAGAAGAGCCGAATGTGAAGCAGGTGTTGCCATCATTGCTCAACAGTACCCACAAGTGAAAAGCTTGCGTGACGCGGATTGGCGAATGGTAGAAAACTTATTGGCCGGGGGCGATGTTAAAGTGTATCAGCGTTGTAAATT
The DNA here is from genome assembly GCA_947460595.1 of Bacteroidota bacterium. Classification (GTDB taxonomy): domain Bacteria; phylum Bacteroidota; class Bacteroidia; order Chitinophagales; family Chitinophagaceae; genus Sediminibacterium. The sequence continues at coordinate 44,701 of CANHGS010000007.1, forward strand.
TATTGTAGCGGAGATAGCTAGGTTACAAGCCGGATGCCAAGATTTGGTGGCTGGAGATATAACTGCATTTGGTTTGAAAATGTTTGAAACACATAGGGGTTTGAGTCAGGAATATGAAGTGAGTTGTAGTGAATTGGATTTTTTGGCAGATTACGCCAAGACCCAATCGGCAGTTATAGGCGCTAGAATGATGGGTGGTGGATTTGGCGGCTGCACCATTAATTTGGTCAAAGATGCTTCTGTAGATACTTTTATTGCTGGCGCGGCTGTTGCATTTAAAAATAGGTTCCAACAAGATTTGAAATCGTATATTGTAACCATTGGTGATGGCACCAGTTTAATTAACTTTTAAACAATACATATGAAATATTGCTTTGACGCCCTAGCCATCTTTGGCTTTGCTGGACTAGTTGGATGCGCCAATCCGGAAGCTTCCAAAACAGAAAAAACTGATAGTGCAACTGTTCCCAACAAAGGATCATACGCGCAAAAAGTAGACGAGAAGCAAGTGGAACTATATGAGCTCTCCAATAAAAATGGACTCAAAATTTCCATTACCAATTTTGGGGGCAGAATTGTCAGTTTTATTGTACCCGATAAGGCTGGAAAGCCCACGGATATTGTATTGGGCTACGATAGTTTGAATCATTTTTTACACAATAAGGAAGCCTATTTTGGCGCATTGATTGGCCGATATGGTAATAGAATTGCCAAAGGTAGTTTTCAATTAGAAGGCAAGACCTATCAATTACCCATTAACAACGCACCCAATAGTTTGCATGGTGGTCCCAAGGGCTTTCACAACCAAGTTTGGGACGCCAAATTGATTGATGCGCAACACCTAGAATTGCAATATATGTCTAAGGATGGAGAAGAAGGATATCCTGGCAATCTAAGCGCTAAAGTGGTCTATACTTTAACGGATGAAAATGCGCTTCAAATTGATTATACCGCTACTACAGATAAAGCTACGGTAGTGAATTTAACCAACCATGCTTATTTTAATTTGAATGGTGCTGGTGCAGCTACCATTAATGATCATTTGCTTCAAATTAACGCAGACCATTTTACCCCAGTAGATAGCACCCTGATTCCTATAGGAGTTTTGGCTGCAGTAAAAGGAACCGCTTTTGATTTTACCAAAGCCCATGCTATTGGAGATAGTCTTGGATCAAAAGACATTCAAATGATCAATGGCAAAGGCTATGACCACAATTTTGCTTTGAATAGAACAGCAGTTCCTGGTTTGCAAACCGCCGCTACTGTTTATGCACCAAGTACTGGTATACACATGGAAGTGTTGACCTTGGAGCCAGGTATCCAGTTTTATGGAGGAAATTTCTTAGATGGAACCTTGGTGGGTAAACAAGCCAAGCCTTATGCTTTTAGGTCTGCATTTTGCTTGGAAACCCAGCATTTTCCTGATGCGCCCAATCAGAAAAGCTTTGCTAGTACCATTTTGTTGCCAGGTAAAACCTATAGTACCCAAACCGTGTATAAGTTTAGCACTAAATAAGGCAGTTTACCTTGGTCTAACAGGATTGAACAGGATGCGTAGCAGCTAAGTTGGCTTTAACTTTTGCACTTTATTCGGATAGCCATTTTTGGTAAAAAACACGATTGATTTGCTTATGAAAAGTTTAGCCTGCCATCCTATTGCCCCAACTCGTTTTTGGAAATCCTTTTTGATTGTATTCATGACCCTTGTTTTGGTAGTTCCAGCTATTGCTCAAAGCAAGTGGCCAACCATTACGCAAACCAATAAACCATGGACAAGGTGGTGGTGGTTGGGGAGTGAAGTCAATAATAAAGACTTGACTACCGTGATGCAGGACTATCAAAAAGCAGGATTGGGTGGACTAGAAATAACACCCATTTATGGCGTAACGGGAAATGATGCAAAATGGATTCCATTTTTGTCAAAACAGTGGATGGGTGTGTTTGACCACACATTGGCCGAGGGTAAAAGATTAGACCTAGGGATTGACCTAGCCAATGCTACTGGTTGGCCATTTGGTGGTCCTTGGGTAGGAGAAGAGGATGCCAGTAAGAATATGCAATTCACGCGCTATCAGTTAAAAGCTGGTGAGCAATTGCAAGAGAAAGTGGTATTGCAACAAGAACCCTTGGTAAGAACTGAAAATTATAAACCTAGGGATCTATCAGAAATTAAACAACCACTTTCTGCCAATACCAATATGCAGGCTTTGTCTTTAGACCAAGTGCGTTTTAAAATTTGGCTTCCCTTACAACGCTTAATGGCTTACGCCGATGGGGGTGGAAGTTTGGATCTAACATCAAAAGTAGACAAAGAAGGAAACCTAGACTGGGTGGCCCCTCCAGGTAATTGGACCCTGATTGGACTCTTTATGGGACAACACGGAAAGCAAGTGGAAAGAGCCGCACCCGGTGGTGAAGGAAATGTGATAGACCATTTTTCTAAATCAGCACTAGATCATTATCTCTCTAAGTTTGACGAAGCTTTTAAAGGTCATGCCCTAAGTAATTTGCGTGGCTTCTTTAATGATAGTTATGAAGTTGATGATGCTCGTGGCCAGTCTAATTACACACCCCATTTCTTAGAAGAATTTAAAAACAGAAGGGGCTATGATTTGGCGCAAGAACTGATAGCACTAACCAAAAAAGATAAAACAGAAAGAGACCTACGCGTACTCTGTGATTATAGAATGACCATTGATGAATTAATCTTGGAACAATTTACAGGTGAGTGGAAAAAATGGGCTGCAGGTAAAAAGAAAATTGTTAGAAACCAATCGCACGGCTCACCAGCTAATACATTGGATTTGTATGGCGTTGTGGATATTCCCGAAATTGAAGGAACAGAATTATTGCGCATTAAATTTGCGTCTTCTACTTCTCATGTAATGGGTAAGAAATTAACATCTGCGGAAAGTGCTACCTGGTTAAATGAACATTTTGTTTCTACATTGTCTGATGTTAAAAAAGCGTTGGATACCTATTTTATTGGTGGGGTAAATCATATTGTTTATCATGGTACTAGTTACTCACCTCCTTCCGATACATGGCCTGGATATTTGTTTTATGCTGCGGTAGAATTTACCCAAGCAAACCCTTTCTGGCAGCAGTTTCCAGCCCTGAATCATTATGTGGCAAGAACCCAGTCTTTGTTGCAAGACAGCAAGCCAGATAATGATATTCTCTTGTATTTTCCTATTTATGATAAGTATCAATTAGCGGGTAGGGATTATCTATGGCATTTTGATGGCATGAAACCCGAGTTCAATGGAACTCCGTTTGAAATTGCCGGTACCACTATGCAAGAAAATGGCTATTCCTTTGACTATATTTCAGATAGACAAATAGCGCAATTAAAAACAGGGGGTAAAGAAATTCTTTCTGCTGGTTCAAAATACCAAACCATTGTTTTACCAGCTACTGCCTTTATGCGATTAGAAAGTTTGAAAAAGGTTTGGGATTTAGCAGAAAATGGAGCCACCATTGTTGCCTTGAAACATTTGCCTAAAGACATTCCTGGATTGGGTGGTTATGCGGCCAACAAAGCACAGTATGATCAAATGTTGGCCAAGCTCCATTTTGAAGCAACCTCTAACCCCGATGTTAAAAAAGCGGTTCTTGGAAAAGGGGTCATTTACCTGAGTGACAATCTAATAGCTATGTTAGCATTAGCAGCTATTAGGCAAGAGCCCCTAGTGCATCAAGGATTGGAATTTATTAGAGCAAAGCGTGGATCAGGTCAATTGTATTTTATTGCTAATCGTTCTGGAAAAAATTTGGAAGGATGGTACCCTGTAAGTAGCAATTTACAAAACAGCATTTGTTTTAATCCCATGAATGATGCCCTTGGTAAAGCCAGTGTCCGCAAGTCTGCTAGTGGACACTGGGAGGTTTATCTACAACTGGCAAAAGATGAAAGCATCTTATTGCAAACTGCCAAAGAAACAGTTACTGCAACTGCTTATCCCTATTATCAAACAGCAGGTAATCCAGTTGAGTTGAATGGTTCTTGGACCCTGAACTTTTTAAAAGGAGGTCCAGTTCTTCCTGCACCAAAACAACTAACTACCCTGCAAGACTGGACCAGTATTGATACCAGTTACCAATATTTTTCTGGTACGGCTTCCTATTCCACTAGTTTCAAAAAACCGGTGGGGAATGCCAACCAGTATTTGTTGTCTTTGAGTAATGTAAAAGAATCAGCCGATATTATTTTGAATGGCGTAAAACTGGCCAGTTTAATTGGACCCGTATTTCAATTGAAAATAGACGCATCAGTTTTGAAAGCTGAAAACAAATTAGAGATTCAAGTAGCCAATAGCATGGCCAATAGAATCATTGATTTGGAGAAAAGAAAGGTAGTTTGGAAAAAATTCAACAATACTAATTATCCTGCTAGACTGGCGCAAAATAGAAATGCAAATGGATTATTTGATGCAAGTAATTGGTTGCCCAAAGCTTCTGGTTTGAGTGGAACCGTTCAACTGATTCCCATTCAATCTTTGAATCCATCAAAACCCTAATTGCCAATTATTTTAGATAGATCATGGTAAACAAAATTATTGCATCCATTAGTTGCCTGCTTTTATTAATTAGTGGGTCTGAGTTAAAATCTCAGGAGCCCATTAAATTTTGGCATGATAAACCCAGAGACATCAGGTACCATCCAGAAGGCAATGATATTGTGATACAGAACGGGAATAAACGCTTTACCAGAGCACTCTATGGTACTAATACGGCTTTTAGGGTAGAGGCTGGTGACCTTCCAGAATTTGCCATGTATATGCCTGGTATGGGGGGTAATTTGAAATTTGGATTGGTCTTAAACGGGAAATCTAAATGGTTAATTCAGGCTCAACATATTAAAGCCATTTACAGACCCGGATCCATGATTTATCAAATTCAGGATTCACTTTTAGGTAAGGGAAGAATGGAATTGCAAATTTGGGCCTTGGGAGAAGGAGAAGGTTTGGTGGTTCGCACCCAATTCAGTCAAGTGCCAGAAGGTCTACAACTAGTAGCTGCTTATGGCGGAGCTAATGGAAAGAAATTTAGCAGGGATGGAGAAATGAATGTGGATCCGGAATCAGGGTTTTATTTGAACGCAGCAGCTTGTGCAGACAATCGATATCAACTCAAAGAGAATGGTTTTAATTTGGTTTATGGAACGGGTGTAGTTCTGTCAGAAGAAGAGCGATATGAAATCAATCATTTAAACAAAGAAACACCCAAGAAAGCAGGCCCAGAACAAAACATCAATGGCTTATTTCCTGCCAATGCTTTGATTCAAATAGCAGATGCTACACAGCAGGAAAATCCGCTTCAATTATTAGCGAGCAAGCCCAGCAGAACGCCCTTGGTGTTGGCTTCTTGGTTGGTGACATCGGCGCAAGCCAATTTGCTTTCACTCTATCAGCCCAAATCTATTTCTATATTGAATCAGCAAGCACTAGAGGAAGCAGTTACAAAAGCAGAAACAGCAAGATTAGCACTGGCTAATAGAATCAAGGTTAAAACCCCAGATCCTTATTTGAATACACTAGGGGGCGTATTAAGTATTGCTGCCGATGCAATTTGGGAATCACCATCTTATTTACACGGCTCCATTGGTTGGCGCATGCGACTCAATGGTTGGAGAGGACCCTATGTAGGAGATGTATTGGGTTGGCACGATAGGGCTAGATTGCATTTTAGCAGTTATGCGCTTTCTCAAATGACTCAACCACTAACTGGTCCTATTGAAGCGGATACGGTTTTGCATTTGGCCAGACAAAAAGAACGTTTGGGAAATGCGGTGTTTTCCAGTGGATATATTTCTAGAAATCCAAATGGCGATTTTAAGGCACACCATTATGATATGAACCTGGTCTATATAGATGGTTTGTTAAGACATTTGCAATGGACGGGTGATACGGCTTATGCAAGAGCATCTTGGCCACTGTTACAAAGACATTTGGATTGGGAAAAAAGAAATTTTGATATGGATGGAGATGGGCTCTATGATTCTTATGCCGCCATTTGGGCCAGTGATGCTTTGCAATATAGTGGAGGAGGGGTTGCCCATAGTTCTGCTTATAATTATTGGGCTAATGTGATGGCTGCTAAAATTGCCAAAATCCTGAAACAGGATGGCCGTAAATATGAACAAGAATCAGCCAAGATTTTAAAAGCTATGAATGAAAAATTATGGCTTTCAAAACAAGGTTGGTATGCAGAATTCAAGGATTTATTGGGCAACCAATTATTACATGAAGCCGCAGCTTTGTGGACGGTTTATCATAGTATGGATTCTGAAGTGCCTGATCCTTTTCAGGCTTATCAAAGTTCTAAATATATAGACAACCAAATTCCGCATATTCCAGTAAGGGCAAAGCAATTAGAAAATGGTTTGTTCACGGTGTCAACCTCTAACTGGATGCCTTATATCTGGAGTTTGAATGTAGTTGCTATGGCAGAAGTATTGCATACTGCTTTGGCGCAATGGCAAACAGGTGAAAAGGAAAATGCTTTTCAATTATGGAAATCGGCCCTGATAGAAAGTATGTACTTGGGTAATAGTGCGGGCAACTTGGTACAGGTTTCTTTTTATGATGCCATTAGAGGTGAAACCTATCGGGATTTTGCTGACCCAGTTGCCATGACAGCCAGGTCCTTGGTAGAAGGTTTGTATGGGATTACACCCAAAGCATTGGATCACCAATTATTGATTAGACCAGGATTTCCCAAACAATGGGACAGGGCAAGTATTGTACTACCCGATATTGATTTTGCTTTTACTAGAAAAGGACTCACAGACCAATACCTGATTCAAAATAAGTTTGTGGCCAAGATGGATCTTTTGTTAAAACTGCCCGCAGAAGCTTCTGAAATTGTATCTGTAGTGGTAAACGGAAAACCGAGTACTTGGACAAATGATGCAACTGCTGTTGGCAGGCCAATGATTGAAATCAAAGCTGCATACGCCAAGTCTTACAATATTGTCATTCAATGGAAAAAGCAAGCCAAATTACCGCTGATTTTAGAACAAAAAACGGCAACTGGTAATCCATGGTCTTTTACAGTATTAAACGCTACTATTAAAGCGGTAAAAGATCCACAGTCTGTCTTAGTAAATAGCAAACATGATGGAAAAAGCATTCAAGCCTCCATTGCTGCCATGCCAGGTTTGCATAGCCTGTTTTTGCAACTATCCTCTGGAAGTTTAACATGGTGGCAGCCCATTGATTTGATGGTATCAGCTCCTATAAGTATTACTGCCGTTGGTCAAGAACAAAGAAATCAAATTGCCTATCAAATCAGCAATAATGGATTAACAGCAGTGGATGCGCAGGTTTGGGTGAATGGAAAATCTTCACCGATGCATTTGAATGCTCATGCAACTACTGAAACTAAATTGATTCCTGCAACTGAACTTGTTCCTGGATCCAATCAAATATTGGTTCAATGGAATGGTCAACAGGTTGCCCAGCAGATCTTGAATTGGAATATGGATCAGCCTTTGAAAGGTCGTTTGGAAACCGTGAATCTGAGTGCTTATTTTAACAACAAAGTAAATCAGATTTTCAGAACCCAATACTTAAGTCCAAGACCTAAGGTACCAACTTTACAATTACCTACCCAAGGCATTGGAGAATGGACCTATCCACTCAGAACGGCTAATATTAGTGATAGCGGATTTAGAAAAAATGTAGCAGCTACTGGTAGCATTGAATTACAACAGGGAATATATTTTAGTAGTCCCAGTGATAGTTTGAAAAACAATATTCTATTTACTTCTCAGTGGGATAATTATCCGCATAAAAAACAAATACCATTAGAGGGTTCAGCCTCTCATGCTTATTTATTAATGGCGGGTTCTACCAATCCTATGCAATCCAGAATGGTGAATGGGGTAGTGAGAATTAAGTATACAGATGGTTCAGCAGATAGTTTGGAATTAAAAAATCCAGAGAATTGGTGGCCCATTGATCAAGACTATTTAGATGATGGATATGCGTTTCAAACCAATGCACCTAAGCCCATTCGGATTCATTTGAAAACAGGGAAAGTAGTATCCATGTATGATGAGTCAATCAAACCATTTAATGGTAAAACCATTAGTGGCGGTGCTGCAACCGTATTGGACTTGCCTTTAAACAATCAAAAGACCTTACAGTCTATGGAATTAGAAACCATTGTCAATGATGTGGTTATTGGGTTAATGGGGCTTAGCTTGGTAAGAAGTGAATAGTTAAGAGTGAAGAGTGAAGAGTGAAGAGTGAAGAGTGAAAAGTGAAGAGGGAAGAGTGAAGAGGGAAGAGTGAAGAGTGAAGGGGGAAGAGTGAAGGGGGAAGAGTGAAGAGTGAAGAGTGAAGAGTCAAGAGGGGAAAAAAGAAGGTGAAATTATTAAAAAAGTAATTTAGATATTCAACATTCAACATTCAACATTCAACATTCAAAAGTCAACAATCAACTATGAGATATTATTCAACAATCAAAATGCTCTTGTTGGCAATGAGTTGCCAGCTGATGATCTTGAAAGGGTTTGCACAAACCAATGTAAAGTTGCAAGTAGATGGGTTTAATGCCAATACGGTGATTAGCAAACATATTTATGGCCATTTTTCGGAACACTTGGGTAGATGTATTTATGACGGGTTTTGGGTGGGTGAAAATTCTGGTATCCAAAACCAAGGAAGAATTAGATTAGATATAGTAGACGCTTTGAAGAAAATTCAAATTCCAAATCTGCGATGGCCTGGGGGCTGTTTTGCAGATGAATACCATTGGAGAGATGGCATTGGACCAAGAGCCCAAAGACCGAAAATGATTAATACCAATTGGGGCAATGTTACCGAAGACAATAGTTTTGGTACCCACGAGTTTTTAGAGCTCTGCAGCATGCTAAAGTGTGATCCTTATATCACGGGTAATGTAGGAAGTGGTACGGTGGAAGAAATGTCTAAATGGGTGGAGTATCTGAATTTTGATGGCCTTAGTCCCATGACAGAAATTCGCAAACAAAATGGAAGAGATAAACCCTGGGGCGTAAAGTTCTGGGGTGTTGGTAATGAGAGCTGGGGCTGTGGTGGAAATATGACACCAGAACGTTATGCAGACGAATACAAGCGTTATGCCACTTTTGTCAAGAACTATCCTAATGCTAGGATGAATAAGATTGCTGCTGGTCCCAATGTAGCTGACTATAACTGGACGGAGACCATGATGAAAAATGTAAACGCTGGTCAAATGTGGGGTCTTGCCTTGCACCATTATACTTTGCCAACCGGTAATTGGGGAAACAAAGGTTCTGCTACCTCTTTTGACGAGAACGAATATTTTAATACCATGAAGAATTGCTTGTACATGGAAGAATTGGTGACCAAGCATTCTACTATCATGGATAAATATGATGCTGCCAAACGCGTAGCATTGGTAGTAGACGAATGGGGTATTTGGACCAATGTGGAACCAGGAACCAATCCTGGATTTTTGTATCAGCAAAATAGCTTGCGCGATGCCATGGTTGCCGCTACTACTTTAAATATTTTCAATAACCATGCTGATAGAATCAGGATGGCCAACTTAGCTCAGACCATTAACGTATTGCAGGCCTTGATTTTGACAGAAGGAAACAAAATGCTGTTAACGCCTACTTACCATGTATTTGATTTATACAAAGCACACCAGGACGCCAAATTGCTTCCAGTCAAATTCTCTAGTCCAGAATTAGTAAATGGCAGAAATAAAATACCTGCACTCAATGTCTCTGCTTCCAAAGATAGTAACCAAGTGGTGCACCTAACATTGGTTAATCTTGATCCTAAAAATGCCATGCATATTAATACTGCTATGAATGAAGTTGATTGGACCAAGGTAGAAGGACAAATTTTGACTTCTCCAAAATTAACTGACGTAAATAGTTTTACGCAGCCCAATACAGTTAAACCCGTTGTATTTAATGGTGCCAAAAAAGTTGGAAATGAATTGGTAGTAGACCTTCCAGCTCAATCCATTGTTTTGTTGACTTTGAAAAAATAAATGATGCAAATAGTTTCTCGCATAGTGCTTGTTTTTACTGCTGTTTTTTGTTGGACTCATTCTTTAGTAGCCCAAAATAAAGAAGCCCCGGCTTATCTGTTTTCTTACTTTAAGGGAAATGGGGAAGACGGATTACACTTAGCTTACAGCTTAGACGGTTTGAATTGGGCAAGTCTAAAAAAAGATAGCTCCTTTTTAAAACCAACGGTAGCAAAAGACAAACTAATGAGAGACCCTTGCATCATCAGGGGTAAGGACGGTCTGTTTCATATGGTCTGGACTGTGAGTTGGAAAGACAAGGGTATTGGTTATGCCAGTTCCAAAGACCTGATTCATTGGTCAGAGCAAGTGTTTGTTCCCGTGATGGAAAAAGAATCAACAGCCAAGAATTGTTGGGCTCCTGAAATTTTTTATGACAATCAAAAGAAAGAGTACCTGATTTATTGGGCTACTACCATTCCTGGCAAATTTCCGGAAACAGAAAATATGGGGGATAATAACCACCGTATCTATTATGTGACCACTAAGGATTTTAAAACCTTTAGTGACACCAAACTCATGTATGACCAAGGTTTTAATGTAATTGATGCTACCATTCAAAAAGTTGGTAAGCAATATATGATGATTCTCAAAGATGAAACCTTAAAACCAGTACAGAAAAACTTACGGGTAGCTTTTAGTAACCAAGCAAGTGGTGGTTATGGAAAACCATCGGCGCCAATTACCGGAAATTATTGGGCAGAAGGCCCTTCTGCCATAAAAATAGGAAAGGAATGGATTGTCTATTTTGACAAATACAGAGATCGTAAATACGGCGCTTTAAAGTCAACCGATCTCATCAATTGGACAGATATCTCTGACAGTTTGCATATGCCAAAAGGAGTGAAACACGGAACCGTTTTAACCATTAGTCAAGCGGAATTGGAAGTTTTGAAAAAAGAAGCAGCCAAATTAGAGGCTGATCCCGAATGGGCTTCCAAGGTAGGTGCTAATCTTCCCATACTGAAGAAAAACAATTACTGGGTCAATGATTTTGGCGCCAAGGCCGATTCTAATTTTTTGTCTACAGTAGCCATTCAAAAAGCCATTGATGCCTGTGCACTAAAAGGGGGTGGAGTTGTTGCTTTTAAACCAGGCGTGTATCAAACTGGATCCATTTTTTTGAAAACAGGGGTTACACTGAATATTGACAAAAATGTGCTGATTTTGGGAAGTACAGACTTTAAAGATTATCCTGAAATTGATACTAGGATTGCTGGTATTGAAATGAAATGGCCAGCGGCGTTAATTAATATTATTGGTCAAAAAAATGCGCAGATTACGGGTAAGGGTATTGTGAATGCAAGGGGTAAATTCTGTTGGGACAAATACTGGGCCATGCGCAAAGAGTATGAACCTAAGGGTTTGCGTTGGATAGTTGACTATGATGCCAAAAGGGTAAGAACTATCCTGGTTCAAAACGCTGAAAATATTACTGTTTCTAATATTACTTTAAAGAATGCTGGTTTCTGGACAGTGCAATTATTGTATTCCACCAAGATTACCGTAGACGGTATTGTAGTTAAAAATAACGAAGATGGAAAAGGGCCAAGCACAGATGGTATTGACGTAGACTCTTCAACTTGGGTATTGATTCAAAACTGTGATATTGATTGTAATGACGATGACTTCTGTTTAAAATCTGGAAGGGACTGGGATGGTCTGAGGGTGAATAGGCCTACAGAATATGTGGTGATTCGTAATTGTATTGCGCGAAAGGGTGGTGGTTTATTAACCTTGGGTAGTGAAACTTCTGGTGGTATTAGACACGTGTTGGCAAAGAATCTACAAGGCTTTGGAACTGGTAATGGCTTGCATATTAAGTCTGCGGTTACTAGAGGTGGAATTGTGGAAGATATTTGGTTCAAAGACATTCAATTAGACAGTGTTGGAAATGTATTTCAGTTTAACATGAACTGGAATCCCAGTTATAGTTATTCTGCACTACCGGCAGGATATGATTCTGCTACCATTCCTTTGCATTGGAAAACATTATTGCATAAAAATGAACCTGCTTCACTAGGTATTCCTGTGTTTAGAGACATTCATGTGTCGGGTGTAGTGGCCAATCATTCTAGAAAATTTGTAACTGCTACCGGCCTCAAAGAATCGGCTTTAAGCGGATTCTATTTTGACAAATTACAGATCAATGTAGCTACTGCAGGTGATATCAAATTTGCTGCTAACTGGATCATGAGTAACTTAAAAATGATAGCTGGAGATAACAAACCTATTTTGGTTGAAAATGCACAAAACATGAAATTATAATGATTAAAAAATTTCAACCCGCCGTGAATAAAAACAGTACAGCATTACTGTTACCATTAATCTGTTTGTTAATAGTATTGCTTCTATCTGTTCCAGAAACCATTGCGCAACGCGTCATGGAAAAACTCAATAGGGCCTTGGTTGCCGTACCAGATGTGAATGGCAAAGCTTTTTTGAGTTGGCGCTCTTTGGCTGCTGATGCAGAAAAGCTATCTTTTAATTTGTATAGACAGGAAAAGGGTGCTAAGAAAATCAAAATCAATGCATCGCCAATAATTAGTACCACAAGCTTTCAAGACAGTGGTTTAGATTCCACCAAGGAATATGTCTATAGCATTACTATGCTTAATAATGACAAAGAGTCTGAAACAGTATCAAGCTTTGTTTTTGTAGCCAACGCTAAAAGATTCCTTTCTATTCCACTACAAACACCTGTGGGTTATAGCCCAAATGATGCATCTGTTGGTGATTTAGATGGTGATGGTGGCTATGAAATTATCTTACACCAAACAGGCAGAGGAAGGGATAATGCTGCTGCTGGTATGACAGATGCTCCCATTTTTCAGGCCTATAAATTAGATGGCACCTTATTATGGACTATCAACCTTGGAAAAAATATTAGAGAAGGGGCACACTATACCCAGTTCATGGTCTATGACTTAGACGGAGATGGTATTGCTGAAGTCTGCATGAAAACAGCCGATGGTACCATTGACGGATTAGGGAAACCTATTGGAGATTCTAGCAAAGACTATCGTAATAAAGATGGAAAAATCTTAGACGGTCCAGAATTTTTTACCGTGTTTGATGGACGAACAGGAGCGGCATTAGCATCCACTCCATATTTACCTGGCCGTGGTGATATTGGTGGATGGGGAGGCCGTGGTGGTAATGGCGGAAATGATAAGTCAGGTAATAGAGTAGATCGTTTTACGGCCTGTGTGGCATATTTAGATGGTGTACTACCCTCTGTGGTCATGTGCCGTGGTTATTATGGAAGAACGGTGTTGGCTGCTTGGGATTGGAGGGGTGGAAAATTGAGTTCAAGATGGGTATTTGATTCTGAAAATGGGGCCAATCCTTTTTCAGGAATGGGCAATCATAATTTGAGCGTGGCTGATGTTGACGCAGATGGTAAGGATGAAATCATTTATGGGTCTATGTGTGTAGATGATAATGGCAAGGGTTTGTATAGCACGGGTTTGAGACATGGAGATGCTATTCATGTGAGTGATTTAGACTTGAATAATCCAGGGCTAGAAGTCTATGGGATACATGAAATAGAAGAAAATACCAAGGGTTCGGGTACTGCTATGTATGATGCCAAAACGGGAAAGATTCTATGGACGGGTGATATGGATAAAGACGTGGGTCGTGGTGTAGCTGCAGATATTGACCCCACCTATCCTGGTGCAGAAGCTTGGGGAGGTTCTGAGGGATTAAAATCGGCTAAAGGAGAAAGCATTGGTGCTGCACCGCGCAGTGTGAATTTTATTATTCAATGGGACGGAGAACCGCTTTATGAATTATTAAATGGCACTAGCATTGAAAAATGGGATTATCAAAACAAGCAATTAGTAAAAATGCTAGACGCTAAAGATTATGGTTGCGTATCCAATAATGGTACCAAAGCCAATCCCGTTTTGTCTGCAGATCTACTAGGTGATTGGAGAGAAGAAGTGATTTATCGCTCTGCAGACAACAAAGAATTAAGAATCTTTTCAACCAATCTGCCCACTACGCGTAAATTCTATAGTTTGATGCAGGACCCACAATACAGATTAAGTGTGGCTTGGCAAAATGTGGGTTATAATCAGCCACCGCATACCGGTTTCTTTATGGGTCATGGCATGCAGCAGCCTCCTAAACCGGTTGTGGTGGAAGTCAAAAGTCAAAAGTCAAAAGTCAGAAAAACGAAGTAGGAGGGTTTGAAAAATAAAATAAATAAAACAAAAATGAAGCGTAATATATTTTCTAAGTATTGCTTGTTTGCCGTTTTTTCTTTAATGGCATTTAGTACTGTGCAAGAAGACAAAAGACCCCGTTGTATTTTAATTGGAGACAGCACTGTGAAAAATGGCAAGGGTAAGGGAGATGGTAACCTTTGGGGTTGGGGTAGTTTTTTTGGGGAGCTATTTGATAGTAATCAAATTGTGGTTGAGAATCATGCACTAGGTGGCACTAGTAGCCGTACTTTTCAAACCAATGGTCTTTGGGAAAAAGCATTGGCTCGTGTAAGAAAAGGAGACTATGTGCTCATGCAATTTGGTCATAATGACAGCAGTCCATTAGACGATACAGCAAGGGCAAGGGGTACCATTAAAGGCATTGGACCTGAAACAAAAGACATTTATAATCCCATTAAGAAAATCCCAGAAACGGTTCATAGCTATGGTTGGTATCTCAACAAATTTGTATCAGATATTCAGCAAAAAGGAGCTACTCCCATTATCTGTTCACCTATACCTAGAAATGACTGGAAAGAAGGAAAAGTAAACAGGGCCAATACCGGTTATGGTCTTTGGGCCAAACAAGTGGCCGAACAAGCTAAGATTCCTTTTATTGAGCTCAATGGGTTGATTGCGGATAGTTATGACGCGGCACAACAAGAAGCCGTGAAACAATATTTTACTGAAAAAGATCATACCCATACCAATGAAGCGGGTGCTAAATTGAATGCTGGTATTGTTGCCTCAGCGGTAAAAGATTTAAAAGATACGGATCTGAAAAAATACTTATTGAAATCAAAATAAGATTCCAATATTTTTTATTGAAATCAATATGGCCATGAAGTTCTACCTACTGCTGTTAAGTTATTTATTTTTGCAAATTGTTCAATCACAAGAAAAGATTGATAGAAGCGCATTGGCTAAAAGAAATAATGTTCATGTTCATCAATTTGATTCTTTGTCATCGCTTTCAGTAGGGAATGGTTCATTTGCTTTTACAGTGGATGCCACTGGATTACAAAGTTTTCCAAAACATTACCAGTCTGGTATTCCTTTGGGTACCCAATCTGTTTGGGGATGGCATTCTTTTAAGGACAGTGTTGGTTATCAATTTGAAGAATCTTTGAGAGACTATCTATTTGATGGTAGAATGGTATCATATGGCGTACAAATCAAAGACCCCAAAAGAAGTTTGGAAGCGGGAAATTGGTTTAGACAAAATCCGCATCGATTACAGTTAGGAAATCTAGGATTTGAGCTCATCAAAAAAGACGGAAGCATTGCTCAAATGGAAGACCTAAAAGACTTGCACCAAGAACTTGATTTGTGGACGGGTGTCATTAAAAGTTCTTTTACACTAGAAAAGGAATTAGTAGCTGTGCAAACACTAGTGCATCCCAGCCAAGACCTAATTGCTGTAAAAGTCAAATCAACTTTATTGCAAGAAAAAAGGATTCGTATAAAATTGGTTTTCCCATTTCCAACAAACGCTTTTGCAGATATGGGTGTTAATTACAATCAATCAAAAAAACACCTATCAACCGCATCGGATTTTCAAAAAGGAATTTTGTTTCAACACCAATTAGACAGTAACCGCTATTTTGTTAGCCTTCAATCTAGTGCATCACTGCAATTCAAGGAAAGAAAAGCACATGAATTTTTGATGGTAGGGGAACCATCCAACGAACTCAGTTTTACTTGTCAGTTTCAGCAAAAAGCAAGTGTATCAGCAGCCCCAGATTTTGCAACTGTCTCAATTGCCAGTCAAACCGCTTGGCAGAACTTCTGGACAAAGGGCGCAGCCGTAGATTTTTCTCATTGCAAAGATCCAAGGGCCAAAGAGATTGAACGCAGAATGATGTTATCGCTCTATTTAACTAGGATTCAGTGCGCCAATAGTCAGCCACCACAAGAAACTGGCCTCACTTATAATAGTTGGTTTGGTAAACCCCATTTAGAAATGCATTGGTGGCATGGAGTTCATTTTCCTTTGTGGAATAGGGCGGAGCTCTTAGAGAAATCCATGGGCTGGTACCATGATGTAGCTCCTATGGCATTTGCTATAGCCAAGCGGCAAGGATATCAAGGACTCAGGTGGCAGAAAATGACAGATCCTCAAGGGGCAGAAGCTCCCTCGTCTGTAGGCGCTTTTTTAATTTGGCAACAACCGCATTATATCAGCTTTGCCGAATTATTATATAGGAAAAATCCCAGTGCCGCTACTTTGAAAAAATATCGGGACCTAGTTTTTGCTACTGCCGATTTTATGGCTGATTATACTTCTTGGAATCCAATAACCAAAAAATACCAATTGGGCAAGGGCTTGATACCTGCTCAAGAAAGATTCAAACCCGAAGAAACATTTAATCCCAGTTATGAATTGGCTTATTGGGATTGGGCTTTAAAAACGGCTCAGGATTGGCGTGTTCGCTCTGGCATGAAACGCAATGCTACATGGGATTCTGTGATTCAGTACTTGTCTCCTTTGCCCGTTCAAGATCAAGTTTATTTGTCTACAGAGTCGGCAAAAGATTCCTATACCAATCCTGTTTTTCTAACAGACCATCCCTCTGTATTAGGCACATTTGGCATGCTCCCCAACAAGGGTATGTTAGATACCGCTATCATGCGCAATACCTTTAACTTAGTTTGGGATAAATGGGATTGGAAAGATACCTGGGGATGGGATTTTCCCATGACGGCTATGAGTGCTACTCGTTTGGGGATGCCTGAAAAAGCTGTAGCAGCGTTACTGATGCCCATTAAAACCAATACCTATTTGATCAATGGGCATAATTACCAAGACGAGCGGCTTAGGCTTTACTTGCCGGGGAATGGGGGCATATTAACCGCCATTGCTATCATGTGTGCTGGTTATGATGGAAATAAGATCAAGAATCCTGGTTTCCCCAAAGATGGTCTTTGGGATGTTCGGTGGGAAGGTTTGCAACCCTTCTTTTAGCAACTTTTTAGACTCAGGATACTACAGGATAAGACTTTCTGTATTTTTTTGTAACATGCAATTTCAAATGCTGTCTTATATGAATGCAAGAACTTTATTTTTGCCCATCGCCCTTGTGGCCTTCACTTTTTCACTGAATCTTTCCGCTCAAAAAATACCTGCCAAAAAACAAGTATTGGCTTCTATGAACTTGGCCAACCAATATTTTATGGACAAGTGGCCCGATGTACTTAAACCCATTGTGACCAATAGAGAAAGACCTAGTAATATTTGGACCAGGGCTGTCTATTATGAAGGTTTAATGGCTATGAATGCGGTGAATCCACAACCAGCCTATTTAGATTATGCCATTCGTTGGGGACAAGCGCATAAATGGGGTTTGCGTAATGGCATCAAAACTAGAAATGGAGATGACCAAGCCTGTGGTCAAACTTATATTGATTTGTATTTGATAGATAGGCAGCCAGAGCGCATTCAACAAATCAAAGCCAGTATTGATAGCATGAAACAGTCTTCCAAAATTGATGATTGGACTTGGGTTGATGCCATTCAAATGTCCATGCCCGTTTTTGCAAGATTGGGAGTGATTTATCAGGATACCAGTTATTTTAATCGCATGTACCAGATGTATGCGCACACCAAGTACAAACAGGGTGGTGGTTTATTTGATGCTGCTGCTGGTTTGTGGTTTAGAGACAAAGATTTTGTTCCTCCATACAAAGAACCCAATGGTGGCAATTGTTATTGGAGCAGGGGTAATGGTTGGGTTGTTGCCGCACTAGTTAGGGTCTTGTCTATTCTGCCTAAATCGGATCCGCATTATCAGGAATATTTAAGCGATTATAAAGCAATGGTTCAAGCATTGATTCCCTTGCAGCGAGAAGACGGATTTTGGAACGTGAGTTTGAAGGATCCCAGCAATTTTGGAGGTAAGGAATTAACGGGCTCTGCCCTTTTTGTCTATGGCATGGCCTGGGGGATTAATCAAGGCATTTTGAATAAAAAGCAATATTTACCCATCATTATCAAATCTTGGAATGCTTTTGAAAAGGATTGTTTGCACCCCAATGGCTTTTTGGGTTGGGTACAAGGCACTGGAAAAGAACCCAAAGAAGCACAACCGCTTAGTTTTACCAAACAGCCTGATTTTGAAGATTTTGGCCTAGGCTGCTATCTATTAGCGGGTTCTGAAATAGTTAAATTAAAGAAATAAGTACATTTTTAGGGGCTTCTTGACAATTGGGGAAAGCCATTTTAAATAGTCTACCAACTAGATAGGAATATTTTTTAGACAAGAGACTTGTTGTTGTATATTTGTGCACTGTTTGAGTAGACTAATGCAACTATGAAACGCATTTAAAGTTTGATTGCCAGGTTCCAAATAGGCCTCAAACTGGAGCTTTTGCGCCTCAAATTGCAATCATACACTTAACAGATGATGTGGATCTAAGTAGTGGAGGCCTAATTGAGCTTTACAATAAGGCAACTCAGGTACTTGCATGATTCAAAAATTCCCCTATGACTCAAGCAGCGTTTATTTCAAAATTATTTCAGCATAACAGCAAACAGTTTTCTTTTTTTCCAAACAAAGAGTCTGCAGAAGATTTTATTGATACATTATTTGAATTTCTCTTTCTTCCCATAACAGTCAAACACAAGAAGGTACTGGATCTTGAAAAAGAATTTCAACAATTAAAAGACCATTTTAGTGTCTTGGTGTTTGATGTGCTACCTGAATCTGGAAAAGTAGAACTTGTTACAGCGGAATTCTTTGCATCAATCCCCGAATTGCATGAGCAACTCATTAAAGACGCAAATGCTATTTTACAATTTGATCCAGCGGCGGTATCGGTAGAAGAAGTATTGGTGGCCTATCCAGGATTTTTTGCTACTGCTATTTATCGTATTTCCAATCTACTTTGGAAATTGGGAGTGAATATATTGCCAAGGATTTTTACAGAATATGCCCATGGAAAAACGGGGATTGATATTCATCCAGGAGCAAGTATTGGTAGTTCTTTTTTTATAGATCATGGAACTGGAATAGTCATTGGAGAAACTACTATTATAGGAAACAATGTAAAGATCTACCAAGGTGTTACCCTTGGGGCCTTAAATGTTAGTAAGGATAAAGCTAGTACCAAGCGTCATCCAACTATTGAAGACAATGTGATTATTTATTCAGGTGCAACCATTTTGGGTGGTGATACCATTGTTGGTCATGATTCGGTTATAGGAGGTAATGTGTGGCTCACGTATAGCGTGTTGCCCCAGTCTATTGTTTACCACAAAAGTGAAGTGGCTGTTAGGGACAAGCATCCAGTGATAGAAGCGTTGAATTTTGTAATCTAAATGCTTAAAAAGCTGTATACAGCAATAATTACATGAATGCAATTAATATCTTAGAAACTATTGGTAATACACCCCATGTTCGTTTGAATAAAATTTTTGGATCTAACCATGAGGTTTGGATTAAATTAGAAAAAACCAATCCAGGTTCTAGTATCAAAGATCGGATTGCACTTGCCATGATTGAAGACGCCGAACAGAAAGGGTTACTAAATGAAGACAGCGTAATCATTGAACCAACTTCTGGTAATACTGGAATTGGGTTAGCATTGGTGGCTGCGGTAAAAGGCTACAAGATTATTTTAGTAATGCCTGAAAGTATGAGTATTGAGCGCAGAAGGTTGATGTCTTTGTATGGTGCTGAATTTGTACTAACACCTAGAGAAAAGGGGATGAAAGGCGCTATTGAAAGGGCCAAAGAATTATTGGCAGAAACACCCAATGGATGGATGCCGCAACAGTTTGATAATGCGGCTAATACAGAAATTCATAGAAAAACAACCGCCCAAGAAATCCTAAAAGATTTTCCAGATGGGTTAGATTATCTTATTACTGGTGTTGGAACTGGAGGGCATATCACTGGTGTGGCCGAAGTCTTAAAAGCTGCTTTTCCTAACTTGAAAGTATTTGCGGTAGAACCCGAATTGTCTCCCGTATTAAGTGGAGGAGCCCCAGGTCCGCATCCCCTTCAAGGTATTGGTGCAGGGTTTGTACCTTCTATTTTGAATAGGGCTATTTTAGACGGCATTATTGCAGTGAGTAAAGAAAATGCTTTTAAATACACACAGGAATTGGCTAAGCAAGAAGGTATTTTGGTGGGTATTTCAACTGGAGCTTCTCTTGCAGCGGTTGCTCAGAAACTAACTGAAATTCCAGCTGGTTCCAAAGTGCTCACTTTCAACTACGATACCGGAGAACGCTATTTGTCTATTGAAGGATTGTTTTAAAAAAATCCGCTATTGCGCGTCTTGCCCAAAGCCTTGGGTGGATTATAATACTTTTTACAGGCTGCTACAGGATGGCTATTCCCTATGAATGGTTAGTTTGCAAAAGCTGTCTATAAAGGATGGTCTAAAAATTCTATGCAACCATTAAAGCCATTTCTATTTTGTATTGCAATGCTATTTAGCACTAGTTTTTTGATTGCCGCAACCAATCCGGATCAATATCAAGGATCATTGAATAGAAAGGGCAATACCATTTCCTTTTCAACCAAAAATGGAAAATACCAGATTGAAGCTTGTAAGTCAGACTTGTTCAGAATCCGTTTTAGAAAGGAAGGTGCTTATGAAAAACCAGAACAATGGATGGTCATTAATTACCAATGGGATCTTGTGACTATGAGCATCTCTGAAACGGGAACAGCTATACAGGTTAAGACATCCAAGTTGCAAGTTCAAATTAATAAACAACCCTTTCAAATCAAGATTTTAGATGCCACAGGAAAATTACTTTCTGCTGATGCTAGCTCGATGAATCTTCCTGCCGTTGAAATCAAGGCTGACAGCATTGGCATGCAAAAAGTTTTGCAAGCTGGCGAGCACGTTTTTGGTTTTGGAGAGCGCATGGATTTTCTAGATCAAAGAGCCAAGCAATTGCAACTCAATGTGGGTAGGGGAAAGGGGTTACCTCATATCATTGGTGCCTACAATATTTTGGAAGCCAATTATAGTCCCATTCCATTTTTTATGAGCACGGTAGGATATGGGATTTTTTTACATACTGCTTCTGCTACACAATGGGATATGGGAGCAACCAATCCCAATACTTATACTGTAAAAGCAGTTGGAGAGGAATTGGATTATTATTTTATGTATGGTCCTGACTTTCCACACTTGTTAGACCTCTATTCTTCCATCACTGGAAAGTCTCCCATGATGCCAGATTTTGCACTTGGCTTGCAAGTGGGTACTTATGCTGGGGGAACTTGGGGATACGAACAAATGAGCTCTGATGCCTATGTGTTGGCATTGGCCAAAAAGTTAAGAGAAATGGGAGTGCCGGTAGACATTTTACACATTGATTCTATCTGGCGGATATTTGGCAAGATAGGAGGCAAGGGGGCTACCAGTTTTGAATGGAGAGAAACCTTTCAAAATCCCAAAGCCATGTTTGATAGTTTGTATGCCATGAATTTTAAAATGGTTGGGCTACACGTAAGACCAAGATTTGATAATGGTAACAAACTACAATTATTGGATACGGCAAGAGCAATGGGTTATACCTATCCAGAGAATGGACAGCCTGGTGAGTTTGTCAATTTCTTTGATACCACAGCTGTTAATTGGTGGTGGAAGCACGGAGTAAAACGCATAGCAGATCTAGGAGCTAAGTTTTTGAAAACAGATGAGGGTAGTGCATTTGGCGCACTAGCCAATGAGTCTGATAAACTGGGACCTACTGGAAAAGAAGTAACCAAATTGCATAATTTATTTCCTATTGCTTATGCTAAAGCAGCGTATGAGCAGTTTCAACAATACAATGGTATCAGAGGCATGAACCTCACTAGAGAAGGTTATGCAGGCGTTCAGCGATATCCTTATTTGTTTGCAGGAGACTGGCCAAGTGAGTGGCAATATTTTGCACCGGTAATCAAAGCGGGTTTAAATATTGGTATTTCTGGAGTGAGTAACTGGGCGCATTGTATGGGTGGATTTGAACACGTAGCTGATCCAGAACTCTATGTGCGTTGGACACAATTTGGCATGCTCAGCCCTGTTGCGCATTTGTTTGGAATGGATCATCCAACGTACAAAGAGCCATGGAATTATGGACCTGAAGCATTGGCTATTTTCAAGAAATTTGATTCACTCCGTTATCGACTATTCCCTTATCTCTATCAGGCTTCTTATCAAGCGCATAAAACTGGGATGCCCATGATGCGGGCACTGGTATTGCAATACCAAGATGACGAGAATGTATATGGGATTGCAGACCAATATTTACTGGGGAATGACCTGATGGTTTGTCCTGTTACAACAAAGGGTGCAGTAACAAGGTCTGTTTATTTGCCCAAGGGCGATTGGTATGATTACTGGTCTGGCAAATTATGGAAGGGGCAACAATATATTCATGTGTTAACTCCCTTAGACCAGGTGCCTTTATTTATAAAAGCAGGGTCTATGATTCCCATGCAACCCGGCATGAAATTTTTTGGAGAAAAACCAGTAGACAAGATGCATTTGCAAGTCTATCCAGGAAATGGTAAAGGTCATCTTTTGTATCAGGACGATGGATTGAGTTTGGCTTACCAACAAGGAAAGTCTAGCACAACTGATTATGAAATATCTGCAACTGCTTCTGAGACAAAGATCTTGATCAAAAAAATCAGCAATGAGTTTGCTGTTAAACCATTTCAATATCTAGCAACCCTACACCATGTAGTGGCCCCAAAATTGGTATTGGTGAATGGGAAAAAATTATCAGAAAACAATGCCAATCAAACAATCACAGCTGGTTGGAACTATGATGTAGCCAACCAAGAATTGCTGATTCATACTGGCTTAAACAACCAAGAAAGCCAAATTCAAATTCAGGTTCAGTATTAATTACCGTCTGGTTTTGTGCCGGTTACTTTTGTACTCATGGGCCAATAAAACTGCTCAGGTAAATCTGGTTTGGCGGGGTTAAAATTGGGTAAGCCTGGCAATAGCATTTTTGATAATGGATGGTTCTGATCTTTTAGTGATTGAACAATGCATTTGGCTAGTTCGTATGCTCCAAAAGTATTGTAGTGTGTATCATCACTCAAAGCTGTTGTTTGACCAGGAAAACTATTGGCAGGATAATGCACAAATGCTTTCTTAGACAATACGGGTCCCCATGCTTCATACAAAATTTTGCTCACTGCATTCATATCAATCATGGCTAGTTGTTCTTCTGCAGCCATTTGACGCATGGCTTCTGGATAATCGCCTAGGGTGTTTTTAACTTGACCAGCAGAATCAAAGCTTCTTCTATTCATGGAAGTCACTAAAAAAGGAATGCCACCCTTAGCCCTTGTAGCCACTATAAATTTCCGAATCATGTCTTTGTAACTGGTGAATGCACCAATACCAGGGCCTTTTAATTTTTGGTCATTGTGTGCAAACTCAATAAAGAGATAGTCTCCTTTTTTCATCAAACTTAAAATCTTCTCTAACCTTCTTTCTCCCCAAAAACTATTCAGCGTCTCACCAGATTCAGCATAATTAGCAACTGACACAAGACCTGGTTGAAAAAATCTGGGAATCATTTGGCCCCAACTAGCCCAGGGCTCTTTGTCCTGATCAACAACCGTGGAATTACCCGCTAAGAAAAGGGTAGTAGCGTTGGTATTGGGTTTAATTTCAATAGCACAAACTTTGGCTGCTTTGTTATTGAATTCCAGCGTTAGTAAATTGTCCCAGTGCAGGTAGTCTGATTCAGATGCCCCAACCCTTGATTTGAGTTTTACTTTTGAAATAGAATCGCCAGAGGCATTTCTAATAATGCTATCCCTAATATGCACTGTTATTTGCACCGTTTGAAATTGGCCTTTATCTGTATGAATATTTTCCGCCATCAAACGCCTACTTTCTGTTCTAACCGTAGTTAAACTAGTATCATTTTTGTCACCCAATATCAGCGTCACGTCATAATTTCCTTCTGGTAATTTTACCGAAAAATAAAAAGGCTTTTCGCTGGTACAATAATCTGCGCGCAACAGGTCCTTTCCACCTCTATCAACAGCTTGAATAGGTGCTACACTCGTAAATCCATAACCGGTTTGATAATTAAATACATCACTGGTACCTACCTTGGTATATCCTTTGGCAGTCTTTCCACTACCAAAATCAAAGAGCATGGCTTTGTTGGTATTGGATTGTGAGAAAACCATACTAGAAAGACCCATCAGTAAAACCGAAAGAAAGCTTTTTCTAATTTTCATGTATTTATTTTTCTAGTAATTGAGAGGCACTATCGTTTATACCAAATGCATGTTTCTTGAGCATTTGAATTAATTCTGATCCAGCCAAAATAGTTGGGCCATAACCATGTGCCGCAAAATTATTGATGGGTCTATGATAATAAAACGCAGGATCAAAAGCCATGCCTGTACCTACACAAGTGCCTTCTACTTGTCCTTGTGCATTTACTTTGGTGGCAACCGCATTCCATGCTAGAATGGCTGCAGGTCCATAGGTTTTTGCGTCTATCCATCCCTGATTAATGGCGTGTGAAATACCATAGGAATAAATGGCAGTGGCCGATGTTTCTAAATAGCTATCAGTTCTATCTAATAATTGGTGCCAAAATCCGGTTCCAGATTGATAACTGGTGAGCCCCTTAATATGTTTTTTGAGTAGGTCTAAGATCTGTGGCCTTTGGGGATGGTTAACGGGAAGAACGTCTAATAATTCTTCGGTGGCTAACAAAGCCCAACCATTGGCCCTTGCCCAATGAAATTCTGGATGTTCTTCCATACTTTCTACCCAGCCATGCATATATACATTTAATTGGGGATTAAACATTCTCTTAGAAAACTGTAGGAACTGTTTTACGGCGTCATCTGTATAAGCATTATTACCAGTGAGTTTACCCATTTGCGCAAGTGCTGGAATACCCATAAACATATCGTCTAGCCAAAGCGTATTTTTTAAGGGTCTGTTTCTAGCTAGCGTGCCATCTTTCAACCTGAATTCTTCTTTGCTGATGAATGTCATATAATGATCAATCAAGGGTCTTAAATCAGCGTCTTTACACAAGGGTAGGGCCTTGATCATAGCTGCACAAACAGCACCACCATCGTCCAAGGCTTTGGGGGTCAACACTTGTTTTAAAGGATTGACTGTTGTTGGAAATGCTGTTAGATTTTGTCTAAACCCAGGCGTTACTTTGGCTAAGAATTGCAAGCGCTCTTTGGTATAGTTGGCATATTGCGCATCGCCCGTGGCAAGACTTGCGTTTAACATGGCGGCATAAGTTACACCCCACTCATAACTGGTTAATCTAAACTGACCAGGCTTGAGTATGATATTGCTATCAGGGAAGGGCATGCCTTGAATAATTTCTCCCGTTTTTTTATTGACTATTGCCGCAGGTGTGTTAGTGTCTAAATAATGGAATACCCTATCTAGAACGGTTTTGATTTGTGTGTTTGTGGGTGCCCCATAAGGTGTAGGATAATCTGGTTGTAACATATGAAGCGGTGTTGTTACATCATTGCTGGATGTTTGTTTTTGTTGTGCACCAGCGCTTAGGAATAATCCTGAAAATAATAATAGGGAGAGAATTTGTTTCTTCATATGAAAATAAATAATAATAGGAATAATCTGTCTTAAAATGCTTGAAGCATCCTACCCTTAAAAAAACAACAAAACGGGGCTAGAACCATCCTGTTCCATCTTGAATATTGTATTGCATCCTAGAGAGAAGCCCTGAGTGTTAGATAAAATGGAATTTCCATTTGTGTGGCAATATCATCTAGTACCATATTGGCTGCAGTGGTGCCCATCATTTGAAAATCGGTAGAGATGGTGGTAATGCCGTTTAAGATGAGTTTTTTGAGTGGCGTTTCATTATAAGAGATGAGCCCTACATTCTTACCAACTTTCAATTTAGTAGAAAGTATTTTTTCAATCAAAATGACCAAGTCATTTTCCATGAGGTTAATATAAACCTCTCCATCCTTGATGGGTTCATTGGCAATATTGTGCACCACACGATAACTAAAAGCATATTCGTGACAGAAATGCTTAAAGCCTTTTAAGATCTCTTGAGGAAAATAAGTGTTCTCTGGAAAAATGATTTTCAACGTATGGTATTTGCTCAAGCGCTCCAATGCCAATTCCAGTGCATGGTACAAGTCTCCTTCAAAATTTTCATAAACCGCTCTATATTCACCTACCACACCTGGCACCAATTTATCCATCAGAATCAATTTCTCTTTTGGAATAGTATTAATGATTTCATGTGCATTCTCTCCACCTTCCATAAAATGGGGAATAATCACATAATGGGTATAGTCTTGGTTGGCATTGGACAACAATTTCTTAAAAAATGCGAAATCGTTATTGTAGATATAAAAGTCAATAGTGGCCAGTTCTCCCAATACACTCACAAATGCATCATAGATAATCTTCTTATGCGCACTCAATTTGTTGAACAAAAGGAAGATCTTCAGGTGTTGATTCACCTCCGCGTTTTTGACAAAATAGCCCTTACCTGGAACAGAGCCCAAAACCCCTATTTTTTTGAGGTGTTTATAGCCTTTTTCAGCGGTATCCCGGGAGATTTCAAATTCAAAACTGAGCTCATTGATGGAAGGTAAAATATCGTCTTTTCTGAGTTTACCCTCGTTGATGGCTTTGACTATAGAATTAGACAATTGCAGGTACTTGGGCGTAGCCGAGTAAAAATCAATAAATAGATGTTTAAAAATGGCTGCTTTTCTCATGGAAGGCCTGCTTTTTTGGTACTTTCGGCTCAAACCTACAAAATATATTTTGCAAATTTGAATAGACAGAAGCATGATAGTACATGATGGAAAAAATGGCTCTTACAGGTAAATTCACACGTTATTCATTGCCATAAAGAAAAACTAAACGCTCATGGGTGCTATTCTTGGTATACTATTTCATTTTGTTGGAGGCTTCGCATCAGGATCCTTCTATCTGCCTTATAAAAAAGTAAAAGGGTGGTCCTGGGAGTCCTATTGGATTGTTGGAGGACTCTTTTCTTGGTTAATAGTTCCCCCCATTGCAGCTTATTTGACCATTCCCAATTTCATGCAAATTATTACGGAAGCACCAAGTACTGTAATAGCTACCACTTTTGGAATGGGATTACTCTGGGGTATTGGTGGTTTAACTTATGGATTGGGTGTACGTTATTTAGGAGTATCTCTAGGTAGTTCTATCATTCTTGGTCTTTGCTCCATATTTGGTTCATTGATTCCTTCTGTGTTTTATTATTTTAATCCTACCAAGGACAAGGATACCATTGTTGATTTATTAACCAAACCATGGGGACAGTTTGTACTTCTTGGATTGTTAGTTTGTGTGGTGGGTATTGTGATTAGTGGTAAGGCCGGTGGTATGAAGGACAAGGACTTGGGCGATAGTCATACGGATGCTTCAGGTAGTGAATTCCTATTGGTTAAAGGTTTAATTCTTTCTGTGGTATCTGGTGTATTAAGTGCTTGCTTTAGTTTTGGAATTGAAGCGGGCAGTAGTTTAGGTGCTGTGGCAAATGACCTTTGGAAAGCTGCCAATCCAGACCAAGGAGAATTCTTGTTCCGTAACAATGTGATTTTTGTAGTGATTCTTTGGGGTGGGTTGACAACCAATTTAATTTGGTGTTTGATCCTGAACTTTAAGAATAAGTCCTTTGGAGATTATGGAAATGCTTCTACGCCATTGTTAAAGAATTACTTGCTTTGTGCATTGGGTGGAACCACTTGGTTTTTACAATTTTTCTTCTACGGCATGGGAGAGAGCAAAATGGGAAATGGCGCCAGTTCTTGGATCTTACACATGTCATTCATTATTTTAATTGCCAACCTTTGGGGTTTGGTTTTAAAAGAGTGGAAAGGGGTGAAACCCAAAACCATTCGTACCATTGTCATTGGTATTGCTACGATTATCCTCTCAGTATTGATTGTGGGTTATGGTAATAGTATAAAATAGTTCAATCGTAAAGTTTTAGATATGGATGCGTTAGCAACAAAGTTTAAGCAAGTAAGTTATTTATGGGACCATGCAAAGGCTGAGAGCATGTCTGGTGATGAAGTAGCCCTATTGGTGTACCGCTCCAATTTATTGGGAGCTGATTTGAGACTGACTAATTATGGTGGTGGCAACACATCCTGCAAACAAATGGCTAAAGACCCGTTAACGGGATTAGATACAGAAGTGATGTGGGTAAAAGGCAGCGGTGGTGATTTGGGAACCATGAAAAGAAATGGGTTGGCGGCTTTATACGTAGATCGTTTGAATTCCTTAAAATCAAGATACCGCGGACTGGCCCATGAAGATGAAATGGTGGAACTGTTCAACCATTGCATTTATGACCTTGCATCCAAAGCACCTTCTATTGATACACCCTTGCATGGGTTTTTACCATTCAAACATATTGACCACTTGCACCCCGATGCGGCCATTGCCATTGCGGCAGCAAAAGATGGAAAAAAAATTACCCAAGAATTATTCAATGGATCCATTGGTTGGGTAGAATGGCAAAAACCTGGTTTTGATTTGGGTTTACAATTGCGTCAATGCCTTGATGAAAATCCTGGGATCAGGGGTATCATGTTGGGTTCACACGGATTATTTACTTGGGGCGATACCGCTTATGAGTGTTATATCAATACCTTGGAAGTAATTGAGCGCTGCGCCGATTTTATCCAAGACGCTCAAGCAAAATTGCCCGCCAATTTTGGTGGGGCCAAAATGGAATCATTACCAGAAGAACAGCGTTTAGAAAGGGCTGCTGATTTGGCACCCATCTTGCGTGGGTTCTGCTCTAGCAATGTCCAGATGATTGGTCATTTTACGGATGATGCTAGGGTATTAGAATTTATCAACAGCCATGATTTGGATAGGTTGGCCCCAATGGGTACCAGTTGTCCTGACCATTTCTTACGTACCAAGATCAGTCCCCTAGTTTTGGATATTGCAACAGATGAAGACCTTTCTAATGTAGCTGCCGTTAAATTAAAACTAGCACCTCAGTTTGAAGCATACCGTAAGATGTATGCGGAATACTATGATAGTTGCAAGCACCCGAATAGTCCTGCTATGCGCGATGCTAATCCGGTGATTATTCTGTATAGGGGAGTAGGTATGTTTAGTTTTGCAAAAGACAAACAAACAACTAGGGTAGCTTCTGAATTTTATTTGAATGCCATTAACGTGATGCGTGGTGCTGAAGCCATTTCTTCTTATACGGCGCTTCCAAGACAAGAAGCGTTTAATATTGAATACTGGTTATTAGAAGAAGCCAAATTGCAAAGAATGCCAAAGCCCAAAGCTTTAACGGGTAGGATTGCATTGGTAACGGGTAGTGCTGGTGGCATTGGTAAAGCTATTGCCAAAAAATTTGCTAACGAAGGCGCTTGTGTGATCATCAATGACAATGATAGTGGCCGTTTAGAAAATGCCAGTGCAGAGTTCAGCGCCCAATATGGTAAAGACACATTTTCAGCAGTTTTATTAGACGTAACTAGTTTAACAGGTATCCAAAATGCATTCAAAGCAGGAGCACTTGCTTTTGGTGGTGTTGATATTGTAGTAAACTGTGCTGGTTTGTCTATTTCTAAACCCATTGAAGAACATACCGAGAAAGACTGGGATATCTTATATGATGTACTTGTAAAAGGTCAATTCTTTGTTACGCAGTCTGCCGTAAACATTATGCGCAAACAAGCGCTGGGTGGCGATATTGTGAATATTGTGAGTAAGAACGCATTGGTGTCTGGCCCAAATAACGCAGGATATGGTTCTGCCAAAGCCGCTCAAATTCACTTGAACAGGTTGAATGCAGCCGAGCTTGGCAAAGACCATATTCGTGTAAACGTGGTAAATCCTGATGCAGTGATATCTGATAGTAAAATCTGGGCTGGTGCTTGGGCAGAAGGCCGTGCAAAAGCTTATGGTATTACGGTAGCAGAATTACCAGAATATTATGCCAAACGTACTTTATTGAATGAAATTATTTTGCCTGAAGATATTGCCAACGCTTGTTTTGCTATCACTGGTGGATTGCTGAACAAGTCAACTGGTAATGTGATTAATGTGGATGGTGGTGTTGCAGCAGCATTTTTAAGATAACCATGGAAAGAGTAGCATTCAAAATGAAATTGTTTCCGGGTTTCCAAGAGGAATACCTGAAACGCCATGATGAGATCTGGCCTGAGCTAGTGAGTCTGTTAAAAGAAACGGGCATTAGTGAATACAGTATTTTCCTTGACAAGGAAACCCTTTCCTTGTTTGGAGTACTCAAGATTTCATCAGCCATGAAATTGGATGATCTTCCCAAAGACCCAGTGATGCAACGCTGGTGGAAATACATGGGTGATATCATGGAATCTAATCCAGACAATTCTCCCGTAAGCATACCTTTAACCGAAGTTTTTTATTTGCCATAAACCAATTGCATCATGCAAATTGCTCAAGAACAAATTCAGGCGCATAACCAAGCCCAACAGGCAGCGCACCAAAGAAAGATCAATTTTATTGCAGCAGAGACTGCCAATATAGAAAGCATTATAGAGAAGCTAGTAGCTTTTCAAGTAGCTATTCCAAGTTGGGCCTTGGGCACTGGTGGTACAAGGTTTGGACGTTTTTCTGGTGGTGGAGAACCCCGCAACTTGGAAGAAAAAATTGAAGATATTGGAGTCTTGCACCAATTGAACCAATCCAGTGGTGCCATCTCTTTGCATATTCCTTGGGATATACCTGAAAATCCGGAAGCTATTAAAGCATTGGCTGCTCAAAAGGGCTTACGTTTTGACGCCATGAATAGCAATACTTTTCAGGATCAAAAAAATCAGGAACACTCTTATAAATTCGGGTCTCTTCAACACGTGAATAAAGCGGTGAGGCAACAAGCCATTGACCATAACCTAGAAGTGATTAAACAGGGGATTGCCCTTGGCTCTGATTCTTTAACCGTTTGGCTGAGTGATGGTTCTTGCTTTCCTGGTCAATTGAATTTTAGAGAAGCATTCCAAAATACGTTAGAGAGTTTGAAAGTGATTTATGCCGCATTACCAGCCAACTGGAAAATGTATATTGAGTACAAAGCTTTTGAACCCAATTTTTACAGCATGACCGTGGGTGATTGGGGTCAGAGTTATTTGTATGCTAGCAAACTTGGACCACAGGCATATACCTTGGTTGACTTGGGTCATCACTTGCCCAATGCCAATATTGAGCAGATTGTAGCACTCTTGTTAATGGAAGAAAAACTGGCTGGTTTTCATTTTAATGATTCTAAATACGGTGACGATGATTTGACCGTGGGTAGCATTAATCCTTACCAATTGTTCTTAATCTTTAATGAACTGGTAGAAGGGATGGATGCCCGTGGTATGAACCACGCCAAAGACCTTGGTTGGATGATTGATGCATCGCACAATGTAAAGGATCCTTTAGAAGATCTGTTACAGTCTGTGGAAGCCATCATGAATGCTTATGCACAAGCCTTATTGGTTGATAAAGCTGCCTTGGTAGCTGCTCAACAATCTAATGACGTGGCAAAAGCACAGGAAATATTACAACAGGCTTATCGTACCGATACCCGCGCCATTGTTGCAGAAGCAAGGCTTAGAAGTGGCGGTGCTTTAAAACCATTGGAACTATATCGTAACTTAGCAATAAGGGAACAATTGATCAAAGAAAGAGGAGCACAAAGCGTTGCAACAGGACTCTAATATAGCAGCTACACCGGTTATTGCCATTTTTGACATTGGCAAGACCAACAAGAAATTGTTGTTGTTTAACAGACAATACCAAATTGTGTTGGAAGAGTCATCCCAGTTTCCTGAAATCAGTGATGAAGATGGATATCCCTGTGATGATTTAAAAGCGCTGACTGATTGGGTCTTGAATAGATTTTCCCAATTACAATCAGACAAAAGCTTTGATGTTAAGGCAGTCAATTTCTCAGCCTATGGCGCCAGTTTTGTGTATTTGAACAAAGCGCATCAACCTGTTTTGCCCTTATACAATTACCTCAAACCCTTGGACGAGAACTTATTAATTGCCTTTCAGGAAAAATATGGGGGCGCTGCAAGACTGGCTTTGCAAACAGCATCGCCCAATTTGGGCAACCTGAATTCGGGTATTCAATTGTATAGGATTAAACAAGAAAAACCAGCCCTGTTTCCAACTATTGAGCAAGCACTTCATTTACCCCAATACCTAAGTTTTATGTTGGGTGGTGGATGCCACTCAGATATTACCAGTATTGGTTGTCATACCCAGTTATGGGATTTTGCACAGAATGCTTATCACCCTTGGGTAGCAGCAGAAGGGATTGATAGATTATTAGCACCCATTGCTCCTTATGATTCCATTTCCACAAATAAGGATGGGGCAGTCATTGGCATTGGTTTGCACGATAGTTCGGCTGCATTAATTCCATACTTAGTAGCATTTACAGAACCCTTTGTATTACTTTCTACAGGAACCTGGTGTATTAGTTTGCATCCCTTTAATAAGCAACCCTTAACCAGTGCAGAACTGGATCAGGATTGTCTTTGTTATTTGAGTTTTCAGGGCAATCCCGTAAAAGCATCCAGACTATTTGCGGGTAATGAACACGAACAGCAGATTAAAAAATTAGCCCAACATTTTGGTGTTGACCAAGACTATTATAAGACCGTTTACTGTAATCCCAAATTATTACCAGAAGTCATTGAATACATAGAGCCAGTTGATTCCGAAGCGTCTTCTGCCATGTTGCACCAATCAGCATTTGGTCAACGCAATTTGAATGGTTTTGAAAGCTATGAAGCGGCTTATCACCAATTGATTGCTGATATTATTACCCAACAAGTATTTAGTACGAATCTGGTTTTAAAAGGCTCAGAAGTAAAACGTATTTTTGTTGACGGAGGTTTTAGTAAGAATCCTATTTATATGTTTTTATTAGCCAGAGCGTATCCTGATTTAGAAGTCTATGCGGCTTCTGTTCCACAAGCTTCTTCTATTGGAGCAGCCATGGCTTTGCACCATCATTGGAATCCACAAGCTTTGCCCGCTGATATGATTGACCTACGTTTGTATTCCATTCACCAAGGATTTAGTTTATGAAAATTGGCCTATTTATTCCCTGTTATATTGATCAGTTTTATCCTGGGGTAGGTGTTGCAAGTTTGGAGTTATTAGAAAAGTTGGGTTGTGAAGTAAGCTTTCCATTAAACCAGACCTGTTGTGGTCAACCCATGGCCAATAGTGGTTTTGAAGCCATGAGCAAGGGATGCGATAAGAACTTTGTCAAGAATTTTAAGGGCTTTGATTATATAGTGGCCCCATCGGGTAGTTGTGTTTTGCATATTAAGGAACACTTGCATGATGAAGAAGATCCAAGGGCTGCTGAGCAGATTCGCGCTTGCGTTTATGAGCTCACAGAATTTTTGGTAGATGTTTTAAAAGTTGGATCGCTGCAAGCCAGCTTTCCTTTTAAAGTGGGTTTGCATACCAGCTGTCATGGACAAAGAGGTTTGCATTTGGCAAGCATGAGTGAGTTGGTGGCACCAGCATTTTCTAAACCCGGAACATTGCTAAATATGGTCAAGGGCATTGAAGTAAGCAGACCAAAAAGGGTAGATGAATGCTGTGGTTTTGGTGGAACCTTCTGTGTGTTTGAAGAAGCCGTGAGTGTAAAGATGGGTAAGGACAGAATTGGAGAACACCAGGACAATGAAGTGGAATATATTACCGGTGTTGATACCAGTTGCCTAATGCATTTAGAAGGTATTCTAAGAAGACAAGGCAGCAAGATCAAGACCATCCATATTGCTGAGATTTTAAATAGTCGGTTATGAGTAGCCTAGCCAAATTGACCCACGCAGAAGCGGCTGAACAATTCATAGCCGATGAACCCAGAACAGACTGGCATGACGATACTTTGTGGTTTGTGAGAGAGAAAAGAGACAAAGCTGTTAATAGCATTCCTGAATGGGAACAATTAAGGCAATGGGCGTCTGATATCAAATACCATGGCTTGAGTAATATGCACCAATTATTGGTGGACTTTGAAAAAAACGCCATCGCCAACTGCATAGAAGTGCATTGGGCAGTAGACGCAAAAGAACACAATGAGCTTATTTATAAAATTATCCAAGACAATCAAATAGAAAGAATTGTCAAGAGCAAGAGTATGCTCACAGAAGAATGTCATTTAAATGAATTCTTGACGGAGAAAGGCGTAGAAGTTGTAGACACAGACTTGGGCGAAAGAATTGTACAGTTTAGAAAAGAAGCACCTAGTCATATTGTACTTCCCGCCATCCACCTAAAAAAACAAGACGTGAGTGAAACCTTTCACGAGCATCTTGGAACTGAGAAGGGCAACAATGATCCGCAGTATTTAACAGAAGCGGCAAGGGGTCATTTAAGAGATAAATTTATAGCATCGGAACTGGCTATTACAGGTGTGAATTTTGCCATAGCAGAGACCGGTGGTTTTGTGGTCTGCACCAATGAAGGTAATGCAGATATGGGTGCACACGCGGCCAAGATTCATATTGCTTGTATGGGTTTTGAAAAAATCATTCCCAAGGCAGAACATTTGGCCGTATTCTTAAGACTGTTGGCCAGATCTGCCACCGGTCAACCCATTACAACGTATAGCAGTCATTTTAGCAAACCAAGGGCTGGTCAGCAAATGCATCTTGTGATTGTTGACAATGGAAGGAGCAGACAATTGGGTAGGGAAGAATTTAGAAACTCGCTCAAGTGTATCCGTTGTGCGGCCTGTTTTAATACTTGCCCTGTGTATAGAAGAAGTGGTGGTCATAGCTATCATACAGCGGTGGCGGGGCCGATAGGTTCTATCTTGAATCCCAATCTAGACATGCAGGCCAACAAGGATCTTCCCTTTGCTAGTACCCTCTGTGGTAGTTGTAGCAATGTTTGTCCGGTAAAGATTAATATTCACGAGCAATTATATCTCTGGCGTCAAACCATTACCAAAGAAGGATTGGCCCCCAAAACCAAGACCATTGCTATGTGGGGTATGTCTGAAGTATTGGCCCATCCAGCTATTTATCGCTTGGCGGGTAAGATGGGCAGATGGGTAGTAAAATACTTACCCTTCTTAACAAACAACGCCATGAATCCATGGTTCAAACAGCGTGAAATGCCCCAGGCTCCCAAAGAGAGTTTTAGGGATTGGTACCTAAACAACAAACAAAAATGAGTGCAAGAGAAACCATATTAGCCAATATTATGGCCAATCAACCGGTGAGTCAGGACTTGCCACAAATAGATTTGCAGGCTGTGATCCATTATGACAATGTCTTGCAGCAATTCAAGACGGTGCTAGAAAGCATTGGCGGAAAAACCTTGGAAATAAAGGATTGGCAAGAATTGCAAGCCATGATGGAATCAGACCAGGCGGCGGGAAAACGGATTATCAATGCAATTTCAGAACTTGGAAATATTGATGAAACGCTTTCAACTATGAAAGCGGAGGAATTGGCAATGGTTCAAAGGGCTTATATAAAAGCTGGTATTGCAGTAGCTGAAAATGGATCCGTTTGGGTAGACGAAGCAGCCATGGTGAATCGTTTGCTTCCCTTTATTGCCGAGCACTTGGTATTGGTGATTGAGCAAAAAAATATTGTTGCCAACATGCATCATGCCTACCAACAGGTAGCAAGTTTTGAAACAGGTTTTGGCATGTTTCTAGCAGGTCCGTCTAAGACCGCAGACATAGAACAGAGTTTGGTCATTGGTGCGCACGGCGCCAGAAGTCTCCTAGTTTGTATACTTCCATCATGATTCCAATCTTAAATGATTGGTCCGTATGTTTTTTTTGAGTAATTTTCAAGTATAATTTTTTTTATGAAATCAATGATTCTTTCTTTATTGTTTTGCTTGGTAGTCAGTCTTGCAATGGCGCAATCCAAAGACAGTGCTCAAGTAGCAAAAGCGGTGAATAAGCTAGCAGCTTTAATGGTAGACCCCAACAAAGCAGCTTTGGAAGCCTTAGTTTCTGATCAAATAAGTTATGGTCATTCCAGTGGAAAGTTAGAAGGAAAAGCTTCTTTTATTGAATCATTGATCAGTGGTAGTTCTGATTTTGTAAAGATTAATCTTACCGATCAAAGCATACAATTATTTGGTAAAACGGCTATTGTCAGAAACAAGTTGTTTGCAACCACCAATGATGGTGGAAAACCAGGAGAAGTAAAACTGGCGTTGATACTGGTTTGGCAAAAACACCAAAAAGCCTGGCAATTAATTGCGCGTCAAGCGGTGAAACTGCCTTAAGCGCTTACTTCATCAACTAAGTATAAGATAGATTGATAGTCTTTGGCAACGGAGGCTGACAAAGACATTTCACAGGTCTTTCCTGTGGAATAATACCCATCATATTCTATTTGATTTACTTCTAGGGCTTCTGTTCTTGAGGCAGCAGCGGTAAGTCCAGGATAATAGAATCCTCTATCGCCCGCCATACCACAGCATCCAGCACTAACTGGTATATCTGCTTTTGTAGCACAGACATTTCCAATTACCCTCATTTTTTCTACCAGATTCATTTTATAAGTGCTACAAACTGGATGAAAAACAATCTTGTTTTTGGGATGGCTAATTGTCAATTTTGGGATAACGGAATCTGCTAGAAATTCAACAATGTCCACGATTTTGATGGCATCAAATTTTTGCTGATTGGCTGCATTTAAATAAGGTCTGCTATGCTGCATGGAATGCGTACAAGAAGTGGTATCCATCACTACTGGAATTTGTCCCTGCTTGGTCCATTTCCATAATTTCTCAATGGTTTGGTTGGCCGTAAATGCAGATGCTTCCTGAAATCCTTTGGATGAAAATGCTTGGCCACAACAAGTGCCTCCTAGATCATTGGGAACCAATAATTCCAAGCCCGCTTTTTGGCAAATGCGCAAGGCCAAGTCAACAGTGGATTCCTTAGCATTCTTGTCAGCACCCATCATTCGGCTAATGCAGGAATTAAACCAAACCGCAGCTGCTTGGGCGGGTTCATGGGTTCTAGTAGCAATTGGTCCGGTCATTTCATTGGACCATAAAGGGAAAGAAGGCATGATAACCCGTATGCCTTTGGTGAGATTGGGCATGGTTTGTTTGCCCAATAGTCTATTGGCAAATTGACCCGTTTTTACAGCAGTTTTTACCAGTGTTTCTACGGTGCCAAAATACTTGGCTACCATTAGTGCCATAGCATTGGCATTAGGCGAATGATTTTCTCTTCTTAGTCTTTTTACCAAATCCCCCGTATTGATATCTACCGGGCATTCCAATGCACAAAGCCCATCCACGGCACAGGTATCCAAACCATCAAATTGGTATTCTTTGAGTAATTGGTTATAAGTAACTGTATCTTTTTCTTTGGCTAGTCTTTGCAAAGCCCTTCTGACAACAATTCTCCTTCTGGGCGTCATGGTGAATTCTCGGCTTGGGCATCTGTGTTCACAATAACCACATTCAATGCATTTGTCCACTTCTTCTTCCACCACCGGAAGGGTCTTCAAATTTTTAATATGACAATCCTTGTCTTCATTGATGATTACGCCAGGATTCAAGAGTTGGTAAGGGTCTAACAAAGCTTTCAAATCTTTCATGATAGCAAAAGCTTCTTGCCCCCATTCGTCAGCAATAAAGGGTGCAATCTGTCTGCCTGTTCCGTGTTCTGCTTTTAGGGAACCCTTGTATTTGTCTAGCACCAATACAGCCAAATCCTTTGCCAATTGTTCATAACCTTCAACGTCTGAGGGTTGATTAAAGGATTGAGAAATGACAAAATGCAAATTGCCTTCCTTGGCATGACCAAAAATAATCCCATTCTGAAATCCGTGTTTGATCATGAGCTCCTGCACTTCTAATACGGCAGGCCCCAAGACCTCAACGGGGAAGGCAATGTCTTCTAATAAAACAGTACTGCCTTTTTCTCTGGCTGCAGCAACAGAAGGATACATGCCTTTGCGCAGCTTCCAATATTTGGCTTGCTGCACCGGGTCTGTACTAAACTCATATGGTAAAACGGTAGTCAAATTTTCTAGTACTGGTTGTGCATTTGCTAAAATGGTAGCAAGTACTTCACTAGAATCTGCATGGTATTCACAAAGTATAGCCGTAGCATTTTCAGGAAGATCTTTTAAAGCAGCTGGTGCATAAGGGTTCTGTTCAATAGAACGTAAAGCCGCACGGTCCATTAATTCTAGTGCAGCAGCACCGCTTTGTTTTAAGCCAGCAATAGCATTACATGCCATTAAAGGATTCTCAAAGTACAACATGGCCGTTGCCTTGAAAGCCAAGTCTGGCAAGGTCTCCAAAACAGCTTCTGCAATAAATGCCAGTGTTCCTTCTGCGCCTATTAACAAATGAACTAAGATATCTAGTGGGTGTTCAAAATCCAAAAAGGCGTTCAAACCATAACCCACTGTATTTTTTAATTGGTATTTTCTGCGAATACTAGTAACTAACGCAGGATTGCTTTTTAGTCTTGATTGCAAATCAAGAATGCCTTGGTATAAGGCAGTTTTTTCTGTTTGAAATTTGATATAATCAGTTGGTTCCGCAGAATTAAAATAGCTTCCATCGGGTAACATAAAGGCCATACTCTTGAT
Organism: Bacteroidota bacterium; assembly: GCA_947460595.1. Classification (GTDB taxonomy): domain Bacteria; phylum Bacteroidota; class Bacteroidia; order Chitinophagales; family Chitinophagaceae; genus Sediminibacterium. Next base: position 83,585 of record CANHGS010000007.1, read on the forward strand.
GGTGTGGTAAGCATTTTGTACCACGCCGCAACACATGCCACTGGAATTGTTTGACAAAATGCCACCCATCATAGCGGCATTAATAGATGCAGGATCAGGTCCTATTTTTCTACCATAAGTTTTGAGTAATTGATTTACTTGACCTCCAATAATGCCTGGTTGAACTTGAACATAATTCCCTTGATCCAATACTTTTGCTCCCTGCCAGTACCTGCTTAGGTCTACCAATAGGCCATCAGTAATAGCTTGTCCGGACAAACTGGTTCCGCCGGTTCTAAAAACAATAGGAATACCCTTGGCCTGAGAGAATTGAAAAATGGCTTTGACATCATCTAGATTTGCTGGTTGTACCACGGCTTGTGGTACCAGATAATAAAAACTAGCATCACTGGCATAGCTATACCTATCACTGATGCTGGCTTTTATTTTTTCTTTAGGAAGAATTTCTAATAAGGCTTCTTGAATATTCATCGGAATAGTAACAATATTTTTAAAATCAATTTAGATTGATTGGCTGGCTCAAAGTTACCAAAACTGCTCTTGATTCTAAGGGTATTTCTAAAGCGGCAGCCATTTTTGTAACTTCATTTCAAATAATGATTATGTCAAAGGAAGTTTTAATAGAAGTCTGCGCCTTTAACTTAGAGAGCTGTTTAAATGCCCAGATTGGTGGGGCTGGGAGGGTAGAGCTTTGTGGTAATCCTACCGAAGGTGGTACTACACCTGCACCAGGTGTTTTAATTCAGGCAAGAAAACTATTAGACATTAAACTCTATCCCATTATTCGGCCAAGGGGTGGTTATTACTATTATAGCCAGGATGAAATTGAAAGTATGCAACAAGACATTCTGTTTTGCAAACAAATTGGATGCGATGGTATTTCTATTGGCGCCCAACAATTAGATGGAAGTCTTGACGCGGATTTATGTAAACAATTTGTTGAATGGGCTTATCCCATGAAAGCTACGCTGAATAAGGCTTTTGACCTATCGCCCAATTTAGAAGAGTCCTTGGAAGTAGCTATTCAGGCTGGCTTTGAGCGGATTTTAAGCAGTGGGGGTAAAAGAGCAGCAATTGATGCATTGGATATTTTAAAAGCCCTCATGCATCAAGCTGGAGATAGGATCATTATCATGCCCGGTTGTGGACTCAGAAGTCATAATGTAGGGATCATTGCGCAAGCAACACAGGCTCTGGAATACCATAGTGCTGCAAGGGTTGATAAAGTCAATCCATTAAGTTTTCAGAATCCTTTGGTGCATGACCTTGGCAATGTATTTAATGCTTCTGCTGAAGAAGTAAGTTTGATCAAGGCCAATGCATTGGCCGCATTGAGATAATTTATTGTAATAGAAATTGTATGGCTTCTCTGGCTATTTCTGAATCACTATCCTTGGGTGTGGCCAATAAAATATCGGTATACAAATTGGGCTTCTTGAGTTCTAAAAAACCAAGCTCTGAATAGTTATAGCTTTTAACAATATTGGTGGGTACAATAGAAATGCCTAACCCATTTTTGACCAACTGTATAATGGAAGAAATATTATTGGACTCGTGTACAATTTTTGGGGCAAACCCATATTTGGCGCAAATTTCAATCAAGCTATTGTAATAGAAGGGGGCATATTCTTTGTTGAAGAATACAAAGGTTTCATCTTTTAGTTTGGCAATCTCTTTTTCTGATTTGATGTTCACGTTGGCCCGATTAAAAACCAGTGAGTAGCTGTCTCTAAACCATAGATTGGTTTCTATTTGATGAGAAAATAAAGGAGCGCGAATAATCCCCAAATCAATTTTTCCCTGTTCAAGACCAATGACCTGTTCTACCGTGGGAACTTCGTATAACCTAAAATTCACAAAGGGATATTTGGAAGAAAGAAATTTAACCAACTCGGTGATATCCCCAGAAAAAGTAGAACTGATATAGGCAATCCTAAATTCACCACTAATATGTTGACCCATTTTCTGAGTCTTAAGATTAATCCTGTCAAGCTGTTGAAGTAGGAGACTGATTTCTTTTTGATAAAATTTACCCGCTTCTGTGAGTGTGACTTTTTTATTGTTTCTAGTAAAGAGGGGGGTACCCAATTCTAGTTCTAATTCCTTGATCTGTCTACTCAATGGGGGCTGGGCTATAAAGAGCTTTTCTGAAGCCTTGGTAAAGCTTAATTCTTTGGCTAGGGTCAGAAAATATCTCAGATGTCTGATTTCCATTATACTTTAAAGGTATTGATTATAGTCAATATAAGTATAAATAAGTCATAATAAATCTAATTAAATTTGACGTTACAGTAGCCTATCCATTTTAGACAATCATCAAATTCATAGCATATGAGCCATCAACCAACCACCCTTTTTGACAAAGTATGGGACGCGCACGTGATCCGGAAAATTGAAGACGGACCAGATGTGTTATTCATTGACCGCCATTTTATTCATGAAGTAACCAGCCCTGTTGCTTTTTTGGGTTTGAAAACACGTGGAATAGACGTAATGTTTCCTGACCAAACATTTGCTACTGCTGATCACAATACCCCTACTATTAACCAACACTTACCTGTTGCAGACCCACTTTCTGCCAATCAATTATTGGCATTGGAAACCAATTCTGCCAAATATGGTATCTCCCATTGGGGATTGGGTAATCCAAAGAACGGAATTGTACACGTGGTAGGTCCAGAAAACGGTATTACCCAACCAGGTATGACCATTGTTTGTGGCGATTCACATACTTCTACCCATGGTGCATTTGGAGCCATTGCTTTTGGGATTGGTACTTCAGAAGTTGAAATGGTCTTATCATCTCAGTGTATTATGCAACCCAAGCCAAAGAAAATGCGCATCAATGTAAATGGTGTGTTGGGTAAAGCGGTTACGCCCAAAGACGTGACTTTGTTCATTATTGCACAATTAACTGCTGCAGGTGCTACGGGTTATTTTGTAGAGTATGCAGGAGATGTGTTTGAAAATATGAGTATGGAAGGCCGTATGACGGTTTGTAATATGAGTATTGAAATGGGTGCTAGGGGTGGTATGATTGCCCCTGACGAAACCACTTTCAATTATATTAAGGGTAAGGAAAAAGCACCCAAGGGCGATGCTTGGGACAAGGCATTGGCTTATTGGAAAACCTTGCAAACAGACGCTGCAGCTCAGTTTGACAAAGAATATAGTTTTGACGCTGCCGATATTGAACCCATGATTACTTATGGTACCAACCCTGGTATGGGTATGGGGATTTCTAAGAGTATTCCCAAAGCAACTGATTTGGAAGGTGGTATAGCTACTTATGCCAAATCACTCAAATACATGGGCTTTGAAGAAAGTGAACCCATGATTGGTAAGAAAGTAGATTTTGTATTTATTGGTAGTTGTACCAATGGACGCATTGAAGACTTTAGGGCATTTGCCAGCATAGTTAAGGGACGCAAAAAAGCAGACCATGTAACCGCTTGGATTGTACCAGGTTCCCATATTGTAGAAGCACAGATTAGAGAAGAAGGTATTTATGATATACTTACTGAAGCTGGATTTCTTCTAAGACAACCAGGTTGTTCCGCTTGTTTGGCCATGAATGACGATAAAATTCCTGCTGGTAAATATGCAGTTAGTACCAGCAACAGAAATTTTGAAGGTAGACAAGGTCCAGGAAGCCGCACTTTATTGGCAAGTCCATTAGTAGCGGCTGCTGCAGCTGTTACAGGGGTAGTTACTGACCCAAGAGAATTGTTATAATCCAACCTTTTAAACTTTAGAATCAATTATTATGGCATACGATAAATTTACCAAATTAACCAGTTCTGCAGTGCCTTTGCCCATTGAGAACGTGGATACCGATCAGATTATTCCTGCACGTTTTTTAAAGGCAACAGAGCGTAAGGGTTTTGGCGATAATCTTTTTAGAGATTGGAGATACAATAATGACGAAACTCCTAAGCAGGATTTTGTTTTAAACAATCCCATCTATGCTGGAAAGATCTTGGTAGGTGGTAAAAATTTTGGTAGTGGTTCTAGCCGTGAACACGCAGCCTGGGCCATTTATGATTATGGTTTTCGTTGTGTGGTGTCTAGTTTTTTTGCCGATATTTTTAAGGGAAATTCCATTAACATAGGTATTTTACCCGTTCAGGTTTCTGAACCATTTTTGGAACAAATTTTCCAAGCTATGGAAGCAGATCCAAAAGCGGAATTAACCGTTGACTTGGAAGCTCAAACCATTACCATTAACGCTACTGGTGCAGTTGAGTCTTTTGACATCAATGGATACAAGAAACACAATTTGCTAAATGGGTTTGATGATATTGATTACCTACAAGCAATGAAAGAAGAGATCAAGACATTTGCAACAGCAAGTGCTTATTAATAGCCTATAAACGCTAACTGTGGAACAGCAACATATAGAAATCATGGATACCACACTGCGCGATGGTGAACAAACCAGCGGGGTGTCGTTTTCAGCATCTGAAAAATTAACCATTGCCAAATTGCTGTTAACGGATTTAAAAGTTGACCGAATTGAAATTGCCTCAGCTAGGGTTTCAGAGGGTGAATTTCAGGCAGTCAAGAAAATAACACAATGGGCTAAAGAGCATGGTTATTTAGATAGGGTAGAAGTGCTCACATTTGTAGACGGCGAAGTGTCCGTTAACTGGATGCTAGCAGCAGGAGCCACTGTCATGAATCTCTTAACAAAGGGTTCATTAAATCATTTAACCCATCAACTCAAGAAAACAGCAGATCAGCATTTTGCTGAAATTGCAGCAGTGTTGAAATTGGCTAAAGAAAAAGGATTGAAGAGTAATGTGTATTTAGAAGATTGGAGCAATGGTATGCGTCATTCCAAAGAATATGTATTGCAGTACTTAGACTTTTTGCAAGACCAACCTATTGAGCGCGTATTATTGCCTGATACCCTTGGCGTCTTGATTCCGTCAGAAGTAACGGCGTTTGTGGGTGAGTTGGTGGTACGCTACCCAAAATTGCATTTTGACTTTCACGCACACAATGACTATGACTTGGGCACAGCCAATGTATTAGAAGCAGTAAAAGCAGGTGCCAAAGGCATACACTTAACCATTAATGGTATGGGTGAGCGTGCCGGAAATGCAGCACTAGCCAGTGCGGTAGCCGTTTTGCACGATAACCTAAAGTCTGTAAAAACATCGGTGAATGAACAGGCATTATATTCAGTAAGCAAGTTGGTAGAAACTTTTTCTGGTATTCGAATTCCATCCAATAAACCCGTTGTTGGGGAGCATGTATTTACACAAACAGCTGGTATACATGCAGACGGGGACAAGAAAAACAATTTGTATTTCAATGACCTAATGCCAGAAAGGTTTGGCCGTCAAAGAAAATATGCTTTGGGTAAAACCAGTGGTAAAGCCAATATTGAAAATAACCTGAACGAATTGGGGATTCAATTGTCCGATGAGGATCTAAAGAAAGTAACTCAAAGAATCATTGAGTTGGGTGATTTAAAAGAAATGATTACCCAGGCAGACCTACCTTATATTATTTCTGACGTGTTGGATAGCAGTACTATTGAAGAAAAAGTACTGGTTGAAAATTATGTACTTACTCATTCTAAAAACCTTCGCCCTTCTGTAACAATAAGCATAGTTATTGAAGGAGAATCTTTTGAAGAAAGTGCACAGGGCGATGGTCAATACGATGCTTTCATGAATGCACTCAAAAAAGTCTATGCCATTAAGCAAGTGGCGCTTCCCCAATTAACTGATTATTCAGTGCATATTCCTCCCGGTGGCAAATCCGATGCCCTCTGTGAAACCATTATCACTTGGATGAATCATGGTAAGGAATTTAAGACCAGGGGCTTGGACAGTGACCAAACGGTATCAGCCATTAAGGCCACTACCAAGATGTTAAACATGATGTATTAATTCATTTTTTTAAACCATAAAGAACATGGCAAACAAACATATTTTAATTGTACCCGGAGACGGAATTGGACAAGAAGTAACAGCTGTTGGTAAATTAGTCCTTGATAAGATTGCGGAAAAATTTGACCACTATTTTACGTATGATACGGCTTTGATTGGACACGTGGCCATTGAAGCTACTGGTAATCCTTTGCCAGATGAGTCTTTGGAGAAAATGCGTCAGTCAGACGCAGTACTTTTTGGTGCCGTTGGTCATCCCAAGTATGACAATGATCCTTCAGCCAAAGTAAGACCAGAACAAGGTTTGTTGAAAATGCGCAAAGAATTGGGTCTATATGCCAATCTGCGGCCCATCAAATTATTTGACGAATTATTAAGTGCTTCCAGCATCAAACCCGAAATCTTAAAAGGTGCAGATATCTTATTTTTTAGAGAATTAACCGGTGATATCTATTTTGGTGAAAAAGGAAGGACTAATAATGGAGATACTGCCTATGACCATGCTGTCTATAGCCGCTTTGAAGTAGAAAGAATTGGTAGAAAAGCTTTTGAAGCTGCTAGAACGCGCAGAAAAAAATTATGCTCTGTAGACAAGGCCAATGTGTTAGAGACCAGCCGTCTTTGGAGAGAAGAAATTCAGAAATTGGCATTGGAATATCCTGACGTGGAAGTTGAACACCAATTTGTAGATAGTACCGCCATGCTGCTGATCAAAGACCCCACCAGGTTTGACGTAGTAGTTACAGCCAACCTATTTGGAGATATTCTTACTGATGAAGCATCTCAAATTGCCGGATCAATGGGTATGTTAGCTTCTGCCTCCATTGGAGATGGAACTGGTGTTTACGAACCCATCCATGGATCAGCCCATGATATTACTGGTAAGGGAGTAGCCAATCCTTTGGCTTCTATTTTATCCGTTGCCCTTTTATTGGATATCTCTTTTGGTATGAAAGCTGAATCCGAATTAGTGATTAGCGCGGTAGACAAAGTGTTAAAACAAGGGTTTAGAACTAGGGATATTGCTGATGCCAATACCAGTCCTGAAAATATATTAGGAACTGCTGCCATGGGCGATGCGGTATTGAAATTCATTTAAGCATTATCTAAAAATAGATTGGTAAGAGGCTGTCTCAAAAGGGCAGCCTCTTTTTTGCTGTATTTTGTACAGCAGACAGGTTCTATTAACCGATATTTTGCCAGTTGTCCCTTGGTTGCACACCGGTCTTACATTTTATCATTTTTGTTACAAGGATTAGCAAATTGTTAAGAAATCAGCTCCTTTTCAATCCTGTATTGTGTTTCAGCCAAATTTTAACCTGCATTAACCTTTGATTTATTACCACTTGTACCATCTTTTCTTTCTCTCCCTTCATTGCTCACAATCCAGTTTAATGGGCTTTGTACCTGTTTTACTTTTGTCTTGTTGCTTTGAAATTAAAAACCTTTAAAAATAAACACATGAAAAATTTAGTTATTGCCACAATGATGCTGCTATTTATTGGAACCAGTGCTTTTGCAGCCACCAAGGATGCGCCCTTCAGATCTATCAATGCCCTGAAAAAAGCGTATGAGCAGTCCAATCAAATTACTTGGTCTAAGTATGATGCATATCAGAAAGCAAGTTTAGTTGAGGCTGGAATGACTACTGAAATGTTTTATACCCTTGACGGAGATTTAATTGGTACCAGCAAGGTCTTTGCTTATGATAAGCTTCCTAAAAATGCCCTTAGTCAAATGGCAGTTAAATATGCTTATCCAGGGTTTGAATTAGTAAAATGTATTGAATTTGTAAACGCGGACAATGAAATCAATTACTATCTGTCTTTGAGCGCTCTAAATGAAGACCTCTATTTGCAAGTAAATGAGGAAGGCCAGATTACAGAAATGAACAATTAATTGCCCTTAAATTTCAATATCCAAGCCAGCACCTAATTAGTGCTGGCTTTTTATTTAATTTACTGTTGTCAGTAGTTTTAACCCTATATAACTTTTTAACCCTATTCTCTGAATTCCTTTGGCAAACGAATTCGTAGATTGCCAATGTTATACGTAAAATTGTAGTCTAAATTTAGAAATGGCATGAAGAAAAAATATCAGGTAATGCTTGTTTTGGCATTGTTTTTATTGGGAGCAAGCTCATTTGTTCAAACATTCAATCTTGCCAAAAGTATTGCTAGGGGTAAAGAAGTATATACTGCCAATTGCCAGAACTGTCATATGGTTGATGGGAAAGGACTTACCGGCGCTTTTCCGCCCCTTGCTAAATCAGAATATCTGGCTAAACCTGCAGGTGAATTAATTGCTTATGTACTCAAAGGGCAAACAGGAGAAATAAAAGTAAATGGAACGGTGTATAATGCAGTAATGCCTGCGCTAGATTATTTGACCGATGAACAAATTGCAGACATTTATAATTATGTACGCAATAGTTGGGGGAATAAATCAGCCGTAGCCATTACCCCAGTCATGGTAGCTAAAAAAAGAACTGAATTAACTAATTAAATGCAAGAATCTAGCGCCATAGTTCAAGCGTATGATGCAGCAATTGCTGCTGGAGAAGCTTGCGCACTAGCCACCGTAGTATATGTAGAAGGCTCTTCCTATAGAAGGCCTGGAGCAAGAATGCTGGTAACCCATACCGGTCAAATGACAGGCGCAATTAGTGGCGGTTGCTTAGAAGGAGACGCGCTTAGAAAGGCAGTTTTAGCTATTAATCAGGGGAAAAATAAGCTGGTTGTCTATGACACTACCGATGAGGAAGACGCAATTATTGGTATTCAATTGGGTTGTAATGGAATTGTCAGTATTCTATTTGAACCTCTATTAGTAAATGATGCCAAACCCATTGAGGCCCTTAGGAAAACGTTACTAACAAGAACACCGCAATGGATTTGTACGGTTTATTCTATGAATCATGGGCAACATTTGGGAACCATGGATTTGGATGCTTTATCTGCCTCTTTGCAGGATCAAATGCTAGCCAATCAGATTCAACAGCAGGTAACATCTCAAGGTTCTACTCATTTTGAATTTCAGGTTGGGGAGAACCGGCAAATGTGTTTTTTAAATTTCTGTTTACCTCCCATTGCCTTATTTCTAGTAGGTGCTGGTAATGATGCAATTCCGGTTTTGAAAATGGCGCAACTCTTGGGTTGGAATACCACCCTGATTGACGGAAGGGTCACGCATGCAAACGTTCAGCGATTTCCTGAAGCTTCTGAAATTATGGTTGGTAAGCCAAAAGAAATTTTGGAAAAACTCATGGTGGATGACCGAACTGCCATTGTATTAATGACGCATAATTACCAGTATGATTTAGCCCTGTTAGAAGGCCTACTTAGCTTGAATCTGCCCTATATTGGATTGTTGGGTCCATCAGGTAAACGAATCAGAATATTGTCAGAGATACAAGATAGAGGGTTAGATTTGTCTGGGCTAGATTTGGATAAGTTATATGGACCAACTGGATTGGATCTTGGTGCAGAAACGGCTAATCAAATTGCGCTTTCTATTTGTGCAGAAATCATGTCTGTTATACATGGAACGCAGCCCATTCATTTGAAATTGAAAGATTCACCCATACATAATAGTCAATGAAATTAGGTGTGGTCATATTGGCAGCTGGTGCGGCCTCTAGAATAGGCATGGCAAAAATGTTATTGCCTTATGCAGGTCAGACCATCTTGGGGCATATTGTTCAAGAAGTTCAAGCCCTGGACCCCGCAACTATTTGTTTGGTAACAGGCAAATATTCCAATGAAATACAAATGGCTTTAGGCGCTACTTCAGTAGATATAAGGCCATTTTCAAATTGGCAAGCAGGAATGGCCGCCTCTATTAAATTTGGAATGGCGTGTATACTGGAAAAAGAGCCCAATATTGATGCTATTTTGTTTGTTGTGAGTGATCAACCCTTTTTAGAAAGGCAATTATTGTTTAGAATGGTCAAAGCATTTCAAGAGACAGGTAAGGGAATAGTGGCAGCACAATATCAAGAACAATTTGGGACCCCTGTTTTGTTTCACGCAAGGTATATACCTCAAATTAGTAATTTGGAAGGTGACAGAGGCGCCAAGAAATTAGTAGAACATCAATTAGACAACTTAGCTTTGGTTGATTTTCCATTAGGGGCGTTTGATATTGATACGGTGGAGGATTATGCACAATTTCAACTACTACTAAAACAACAAGATGCTCATTGATCAGCACCACCGTATACATGATTATTTGCGAATTTCCTTAACGGATAATTGCAATCTGAGGTGTTTTTATTGTATGCCCAATGAAGACTATCATTTCATGCCCCATCAACAATTGATGCAGCCAGATGAAATTTTCAAGATTGCCAAGACCTTTGTGAATCTTGGGGTAAAGAAAATTAGATTAACGGGGGGAGAACCCTTGGTTAGAAAAGACGCAGCAGCAATCATTGAATCCTTGGGTAGTCTTGGAGTAGATTTATCCATAACTACCAATGGAACTAGGGTAGATTTATTTTTAGATCAATTGCAAGCAGCAGCCATCAGGTCTGTCAATATTAGTCTTGATAGTTTGCAAAGAGAAAAGTTTCAATTGATTACAGGAAGAGACTTATTTCTAAAAGTGCAAGAAAATATAGCGGCCTTAATGCAAAGAGGATTTAAGATTAAGCTAAATGTGGTGGTGGTAAAAGGCTTAAATGATCAGGAAATAATGGACTTTGTAAAACTGACCAAGGACCAACCTATTACAGTTCGCTTTATTGAGTTTATGCCCTTTGATGGGAATAAATGGAATAGTGATAAATTAGTTACTTGGCAAGAAATGCTACAACTAATAGGGAGTCAATATTTGTTATCGCCCATTGCCACTGCAGCTAACGATACCAGCAAATATTATGCAGTGGACGGTCATCAAGGAAATTTGGCATTTATCACAACTATGAGTGCGCCTTTTTGTAGTACTTGTAATAGAATTAGGCTTACAGCCGATGGTAAGATTAAGAATTGTCTTTTTTCTGAGTCTGAATCAGACTTATTAGGAACGCTAAGGGCTGGTGGGGATTTGACCCAATTAATTCAATCTTCCATCTGGGATAAGCACGCAGCATTGGGTGGACAATTTTCAAAGGATTTTGAGAAAATAGATGCCAATAGTCTTCATAATAGAAGTATGATTGCCATTGGTGGATAAAACAATAACATGATTTCAGTAGCAGAAGCTAGAAATAGGATCCAAGCCCATAGTCATACCTTAGGCCCCATTGTATTGCCAATAACGCAAGCTGTAGGTCATGTTTTAGTGGATGATTTACTTAGTCAAACAGACATACCCTCTTTTAAGCAGTCTTCTATGGATGGTTATGCCATTAGGTGGGAAGAGCGTGATCAAACTTTGTGCATACAAGATGAATTACCTGCCGGCAGTCTACGAGTTTTGAAATTGGATCTTGGTGCAACTATTAAAGTATTTACAGGTGGCCCCATTCCAGAATTTGCCGATACTGTTGTGCAAAAAGAATGGGTAGAACAAAAAGAGGGAAAAATTAAAATTCAGTTAGAAAAATTGGAGTTTGGCATGCATATTCGTATGCCAGGGTCAGAAATAACCCAACAAGCTTTGGCCTTGCCAGCTGGAAAAGTTATTACAGCAAGTATGGTGGGGTTTATTGCCAGTATGGGTTTTGATGCGCTTAAAGTCTATCCTAAGCCAAGTATAGCCATTGTCATTACCGGAAATGAATTAGTGGCTCCAGGTAATCCCTTATTACCTGGTCAAGTATATGAATCCAATTCTTACGCATTAACAGCGTTGCTAAAAGAACAGGGAATTAATCATATTAATGTTTTTCATGCAAAAGACCATTTGGAAGAAACCGCCTTTACGCTAGCATTAGCCTTGGTTAATCATGATTTGGTTTTACTAACTGGTGGTGTAAGTGTGGGGGATTATGATTTTGTGGTGCAGGCATGTTTGCAAGTAGGGGTAGAACAGGTATTCCATCGCGTTGCGCAAAAACCGGGAAAGCCCATTTTCTTTGGACTTCAAGGCGAAAAATTGATTTTTGGCTTACCGGGTAATCCGGCATCTGTTATGAGTTGCTTTAGGCAATATGTAATACCAGCTATGCAATTGATGTCTGGAAAATCATTGGAAGAACCTGTTATGGGAAAACTAAAACATAGTTATGAAAAGCAGTCCAATCTTTGTTTTTTTCTAAAGGGGAGGGTGGATAACGGAATTGTATCCATACTTGGAGGGCAAGCTTCTTACCAACAACATAGTTTTGTGCAAGCCAATTGTTGGATAGAATTAGACGCACATCAGCAAATATTTGAACAATCCTGCATGGTTAAATTGCATCCTTTCCATTAAATTTAGACCATGGATCAATTACTCATCATCTATGCCAGTTGCTTCTTTTTAGTAGCCATGCTCTATGCCTCAGTAGGACATGGTGGTGCAAGTGGTTATTTGGCCTTGATGGCATTATTTGGATTTGCTCCTTTGGTCATGAAGCCCACTGCGCTAGTCTTAAATTTGCTTGTTTCTTTTGTAGCATTTCTTTCCTTTTACAAAGCCCAATATTTTAGACCAAAATTATTATGGCCTCTTATTCTAGGCTCTATTCCATCTGCTTATTTAGGTGCCATAATTCCTTTGCCAGATGCTTGGTACAAGAAAATATTGGCATTGATTTTATTATTATCGGTACTAAGGTTGTTGACAAATGCATCTCAAGCAATTAGCAAGTCAACTCCACGTTTCTGGATGCTATTTTTAATTGGTGCTGGTATTGGATTATTGTCAGGTATGATTGGCATGGGTGGCGGAATCTTGTTGTCTCCCATTTTGATTCTTGCTGGATGGGCCAATCAAAAAGAAACGGCAGCCATCAGTGCTGTTTTCATATTTTTAAACTCCTTAGCAGGCTTGGGTGGTCAATTTCAAAAAGGATTTGATCTTGCTCCGGACATGCTTTGGATAGCTGCAACCGTTCTGGCAGGGGGATGGTTAGGGTCCAGTATTGGAGCCAAAAAAGTACCCATTGGACAAATGAAATGGTTATTGGCAACCGTATTAATTATGGCAGTTGGAAAACTGTTTTTTACCTAAATAGTAATCAACAATTAAAATGGAACTTTTGATTTTTGGGTCTTTAACAGATATCATTGGAACAGATAAACTTGTGCTGGAAAATCCGCTAGACACTGAGTTGCTGAAAGCTAGTCTGCTAAAAAAATATCCAAGTTTAGAGCAAACGAATTATTTTTTAGCCCTTAATAAAATCATGGTTCAAGAAAAAAAACCTTTACAGGAGGGTGATGTGGTGGCATTGATGCCAGCATTTTCAGGAGGATAAAATTTGAAGCATCAGCAAAAATATATTAGACAAATGATCCTTCCTGGTTTTGGGCTAGCAGCACAAGAAAAATTGGATAGAGCAAAGGTGTTGATAGTGGGCATGGGAGCTTTGGGATGCCCAGCCTTACAATATTTGGTAGGTGCTGGGGTGGGCCAGATTGGAATAGTAGACCCAGATACCATTAGTGAAAGCAATTTACATAGGCAGTTATTGTATGGGCAAGCAGATATTAGAAAAAGCAAAGTGGCTATAGCTGCTGACGCTATGCGTTTGCAAAACCCAACAATACAAATAACCACCTATCCTATAGCGCTTGAAAGAAAGAATGCATTGGAATTAATGGAAGGCTATGATTTGGTGATTGATGCAACAGATAATTTTCAAGCAAAATATATACTCAATGACGCGGCAGCTATCTTAAAAATTCCTTTGATCTATGGTGCCGTTTCGCGTTATCAAGGACAAGTATCTGTTTTCCATTTTCCAGACAAGGAGGGTATCTGTTTTAGCTATAGAGATTTATTTCCCATTGAGCCTTCTGATACTATTGCTGGAAGCTGCGAAAGCTTGGGTGTGATTGGCGTATTGCCTGGTATCATTGGTTGTTTACAAGCGGCTGAAGCTATTAAAATCATTACAGGAATTGGAAGGTCTTTGGCAGGACGACTGTATACCCATGACTTTTTGGAAACCAGTAATTATGAAATTGCCATTTTGAAAAATAAAAATGTACAACCATTAACTAGGGACGCGTTTTTGATTGCTGAAAATCAGATTACCGAGGATTGGGAGGAAATAGACGTAGATGAAATTTCGGTAGAAGCATTTTTAGATCTTCAAAAAAATAGTCAAGTATATGTATTGGATGTAAGAGAAAGAGAAGAGTATCCGCCTATTGATTTTTCAGACGCACAGATTCCCATGTCTGAACTCTTGCAGCATATAGACAGATTACCCAATAAAGACATTTATATTATTTGTCATCAAGGAATCAGAAGTGTTTATGCCGCACAATTGATTCAAGCAAATAAAGGCCTTAAAACATATAGTATAAAAGGAGGGATTACCGCCTACTTTAATAAATTATCATGATGGAAAAAACACCCAAAAATATATTCTTTGAAGGCCCTATTCCTGCTCAGAAAATTGCCGATGATATTCAAAAACATGCTTCCAAAAAAGACATTGGTGCCCATAGTATCTTTTTGGGACAGGTAAGAGAAGACCAAATAGGTGATGGTCAGGTAGCAGCTATTGATTATACCTGTTATCAGGAAATGGCATTAGAGAAAATGCATCAAATTAGGGAATCCCTTTTTTCCAAATATGCACTAACCTGTATGCATGTGCATCATAGTTTGGGTAGGGTGGCAGTGGGAGAAATTTGTTTGTTTGTTTTTGTATCTTCCAAACATCGCCAAGCGGCAATAGAAGCTTGTACGGAATTGGTGGAATCCATCAAAAAAGAATTGCCAATCTGGGGTAAAGAAATATTGAATAATCAGGCAAGCGTCTGGAAACAAAATCAGTAATATGGTAAACATTACGCATAAGTCAGATACGCTCAGAAAAGCTACAGCATCAGCCATTGTTCAATTATCAAATCTAGCAACCGTTGAAGCTATCAAGAACAACCAAGTGCCCAAGGGCGATGTGTTTTCTTTTGCAAAAGTGGCCGCATTTTTTGCTATTAAGAAAACCAGTGACATGATTCCAGATTGTCACCCATTACCTGTAGAGTATTCCGATGTTCGATTTAGGATCAATGATTTGCAAATACAGATTGAAGTTGAAGTGCATACCATCTATAAAACAGGCGTAGAAGTAGAAGCCATGCACGGTGCTAGTATTGCTGCATTAACGCTATATGATATGCTCAAGCCCTTGGATAAGGGCATTGAAATATTGCAAGTAAAACTCTTAGAAAAAACAGGGGGTAAGTCAGACAAAAAATGGCTACCCACAAAGGCATTAAGTGCTGCTGTAATTGTTTGTTCTGATTCTGTTTTCAATCAATCAGCTTTGGATAAAGCAGGATTGGCTTTAATTGAAAAATTGAAAATGCATCAGCTGGAAACTACTCATTATGAAATTGTGCCAGATGAGTCTGTTGTTATTGAACAGGTCTTCCATAAATTGATTCAGGAAAAGATTAGCCTACTCATTTTTGTGGGTGGTACAGGAGTTTCACCTAGAGATATTAGTGTAGAAACCATACGTCCTTTATTAGAAAAAGAATTACCGGGTGTTATGGAAACCGCAAGGGCCTATGGTCAGGAAAGAATGCCTTTTGCCATGCTATCAAGAAGTATTGCTGGAACCGTTGGAGAAAGCTTGGTGCTTTGTTTGCCAGGATCTACCAAAGCGACAATAGAATATGCGGATGCTTTGTTCCCACAGGTTTTGCACGTGTTCAACATGCTGGATGCTGCAGGACACTGAGCCTTTTTGTGAAGGGTGTTACAAGACAATCATTGGTTGAAAAATTTCAGTAGAGTTCTTCAGCAACTCTTCCTAAGTTAACTATCTTGTACCTGTTTGTATCCCTCGCTTATTTATCCCAATCCCTCGGTTTGTAACCAACGCTTATTGCTGTTTTGATGTAGGTAATCATTCCATTAATGGTCTGTGCTATTCAGTCAACGCATGCAGTGATTAAAGTTTTTTAAACTTAAAGTTGGATACGTTATATGAAACTTGGACCATTAAAAGCAGCTATCATCAGAGCAGGACTATTCCTGCTTGTTGTCATCCTAGCCTTCACTTTGGGTAGGGCTCAGGTGCCCTTGTCTGAGTCTATAGAATTACATACAGAACCAAATTTTGGAACAGCATCTCTTCCGGTTTATGCTATGGCTCCCTGCGTTCCTGGAACGGTGAATAGGTTTACAGGTTCTTATCATAGTAATTTATATATCGGCAATGCCAATGGCGTGAATATATTATTGGCTTGGGGGCAGAATATGAAAACATATACCACCGGTGCTGGGGGCGATTATACGGCTCCATTCTTTGTGAATACAGGTAGTTATGAAGGTATTCCCTATGAAGTAAGGTCAGCTAGTACTGGTGGTGCTACTGGTCCTAGCGTTATGGCTTTGCGAACTTCTACAAAGTTTTATGTTTTTGGAAACACTACTAATATTACTAGTATTACCACAATGACAAATTTTGGAGCATCGGCATTGACAAATGCCAATGCCGATGTGACTAATAAATTACCTACAGGTGTGGGTATTGCTGATATAGCACAATTTGCCTTATCGCCAACGGCAATAGGGCTTGTTACCACAGCTGGTAACGTTTATATGCTAACCCAGGTGCAAACCTTACAAGGTGATAATGCTGCAGCAGGTCCTGCTATCTGGCACCAAGTAAAATTATCCAATGGTACACCCTTATCAGACGTGGTTAAATTCTCTTTGTCGGCATATGGCGCTTTTGCTCTGACTGCATCTGGTAAGATTTATTATTGGGGTAGACCTGCCAACGTAAATGGTACGGTGAATACTGCAACCAGTTATAATTATGCATACGATATGTCTGCCCAGATACCTGCTGGTACCAATGTGGTTGAATTGGTAGTTCTGGGTAAAAGCACGGGTGCCAATATGCTGTTTCTTTTGTGTAATAATTTAAAAGTCTATAGTTGTGGATCAAATGAAAATGGAGTGCTTGGTGTAGGAAATACAAGCACTACATTTAATCAGCCAACTTTTCAGCAAGTCATTGGGCTTAGCAATATTGTGCATATTGATGGTAATACAGAAGCCAGTTTGTCTACCATGGGAGCCATGACTAGTTCGGGTAGAATTTATGGCTGGGGCGATGGTGTGGCCGCTATGTTGGGTGTTGAAGCCCAATCTAGTTTTACTACTACCTATACCAATAGTTTGCCTGTTGATATTTTTGGGGTGGATGGATTTATGGATTTTAGTATTTCTGGTCACTTTACCATTGCCTTTTTTACTAATCCTACTACTGCGGTTGATCAATATTGTTATGTGGGACACAATACCGGTGGTTCCATTGGTTTGCCATCAATTACTGCATCCGTAATCAGCAAGTCTGCCATTGCTAGATTGGACGCGCCACCGCCCATTAGTTTTAACTGCTCCAATACACAGCCTACTATTGATATCGCCGAATCGCTCTCGGCATTTAGTTCCTGTATTGAAGCCACCTCTGCTAGTCAAATGCTGGTGGTATCGGGTTCTAATATGACCAATAATTTAACCATAACCGCCCCCGTTGGTTTTGAAATTTCAGTATCGGTAGGAACGGGTTATGCTGCAACCGCTACATTAACACATAGTGGGGGAACCATTGCGGCTACCAATATTTATATTAGAATAAGTGCAGGTAGTACGGGAACCGTTTCAGGAAATCTAGTATTTAGTTCAACTGGTGCTACTACCCAGAATTTGGCCGTTACTGGAACCGTGAATAATTTGCCTGTGATTGCTACCGTGATGGGTGCCGCTAGAACTGGACCAGGCACTGTTACCATTTCAGGGACTATTACGCCAGTTATGGGAACTACTATTGATTGGTTTGCTACATCAACAGGAGGGTCAGCAATTAGTACTGGAACACTTGCGTATACAACAGGCATCCTTAATGCTACTACCACTTTTTTTGCCGAAGCTAGAAATACTAGTACTGGTTGTGTGTCAACGCTAAGGGTTCCCGTCATTGCAACGGTGAATGGTATTTTTTCTGCAGGTGTTATTGGGGTTCAGCAATCCATTTGTTTGGGTGCAACAGCCGCATCACTCAGTTCTATCATGCCTGCATCAGGCGGAACAGGCTCAATTAGTTATCAATGGCAATCTTCTTTAGATAACACCAGTTTTGCCAATATAACTGGTGCAACACTGTTGACCTTTGCTCCTGTTGGCTTAACACAGACTATTTATTATAAAAGACTTGCAATTACAGTTGCTGATGGAAGTATTGCTTCTAATACCATTACCATTACTGTGAATCCTTTACCAATAGTTAGTTTACCCATTGATAATGCTAGAACTGGTGCTGGCTCTGTTGTATTGAGTGCTACTGCATCCGCCGGCGCAACATTGGACTGGTATGCAGCAAGCAGTGCTGGATCTATCTTGGCAGGTGGTAATGCAGTTACCAATTATACAACAGCTACTATTTCAATAACAACTACCTATTATGTTGAAGCAAGAAATAGCACCACGGGTTGCGTGTCTTTCAGTAGAATTCCAGTAGTAGCTACCATTAATGGTTCTTTTTCACCTGGATCCATTTCTGCAGATCAAAATCTTTGCATGGGTCTTACAGCTGCTCCACTTAGTTCTGTAACTGACGCCTCAGGTGGAACAGGCGCCATTAGTTATCAGTGGCAGGTTTCTACTACTTCAAATACAACAGGATTCACTGATATCCCATCTGCCAATGCAAGTAATTATTCTGCTGGTACGCTTTCACAAACAAGCTATTTTAGAAGAGTAGCAAGTACTTTGTTGGATGGCAATATTTATAGTAATGTGGTAAGTATTGTGATGAATCCATTACCCATAGCCGCAACTGCCATTAACGGATCAAGAACTGGCGCTGGAATTGTGAATATTGGTGCCGTAGTAGCTGCTGGCGAAACTATAGATTGGTATGCATTGTCATCAGGAGGGTCTATTCTTTCAGGTGGTACAGGAACCACTAGTTTTAATACGCCTAGCATTGCCAGTTCAACTAATTATTTTGCGCTAGCAAGAAAAATCAATACTGGATGTGCAGCCCCAACAAGAACCCAGGTTGAAGCTAGCATAGTCATCCCAACCCCTGTCATAAATGTTTTGGGTACACTCAATGCATTTAATGCCTGTATTGGTTCAGCTTCTACCGAACAAAGCTTTAGTGTTATGGCTTCTAATTTAGTTGCAAATCTCCTGATCAGTGCACCAACAGGTTATGAATTGAGTACCACAACTGCCACTGGTTTTACTAATAGTATTTCCATTAGCCCAGTTGCAGGAACAATCACTAGCACAACTATTTTTGTTCGTCTTGCCACTACTGCTATTAATGCTGCTGCTGGAAATATTCAATTAACTAGTACCAATGCTTCCTTGGTTAATATCGCCACAGGCATAGCTATAGTTAGTGCTTTATCAAATGCAGGAACTATTAGTGGTGCTAATACGGTTTGTGCAGGGGTAAATAGTTCTACACTTTCCTTAAGTGGCAACCTGGGTACTATTCTTAAATGGCAATCAGCTACTGATACAGGATTTAGTGTTGTTGCAGACATTGCTAATACAAGTAATACACAATTGGCGTCCAATCTTTTGACCAATACCTACTATAGGGCAATAGTACAGAATGGATTTTGTACTATTTCAATTTCTGCACCAGTAATGGTGCGTGTGAATCCCATTCCTGTTTTCATACCTGGTATTATTGCTAGTATTAGTACCATTGCTACCAGCTTTAGTATTCCATTTACTGCTACTAATGCCAACCAATACAGCATCACTGCAGGTGCAAGGTCCTTGCCTGGTTTTAATGCATTTTCCAATCAGTCAATTTCAGGAACTAATCTAAGTATTCCTGTTCCAGTCAGTTTGCCAGGACAATATGATTTTAATATATTAGTTCGTAATGCTGTTACAGGTTGTGTATCGGTAGTAATTCCGATTGTATTAAGTATAGTCAAACAGAATGCTAGCATTAGCTTGGCCAATATTAGTAAGATCTTTGGTAATCCTGATTTTACCATCGCTGCAAGCAGTAATAGTACAGGGGCCATTAGTTATAGCATTGACAATCCTAGCATTGCAATTATTAGTGGAAGCACAGTACACTTACTTGCTTCAGGTTCTGCTACTATCACTGCTACACAAGTTGCAGACGGTAACTATCATGCTGCAAGCACTTCAGCTTTGTTAATGGTATCTGATTTGATTCCAAGTGATCTGAGTTATCCAAGCCCCAATTTCTTTACCATTGATGCTACCATTAGTCCCTTATTTCCAACCGTGGTAGGTTCACCTACAGCCTATACCATTAGTCCTGCGTTGCCAGCTGGTCTTACTATTCATCCAACCACTGGAATTATTAGTGGTAAACCTGCTGTGTATAGTGCTACTAAAAATTATACTGTAACTGCTTCTATTGCTTCGGGATCAACTACTGCCATTGTTAGTATTACTGTGAATAAAATCAGTAACACACTGGCTCTTACCAACATTACCAAAAGCTATGGTGATCCTAGTTTTACCCTTGCGGCTACCACCAATAGTACTGCTGCCATTAGTTATAGTATTGTCAATGCTTCAGTTGCAACAATTGCAGCAAATAATATAACAATTGTAGGAGCGGGTACCAGTAAGATCACAGCAACTCAACTAGAAGATGATAAACACGTTGCTGGGTCAATTACTGCAACACTTATAGTTAATAAAATCCCATCTAGTTTAAGTCTTTCGGATATTACAAAAAATTATGGGGATCCTGCTTTTGCCTTAAATGCTTCTAGTAATAGTACTGGTGCTATTAGTTATAGTATAGACAATTCTGCAGTAGCAACAAACACAGGTAATACGGTGACTATTCAAGGTGCTGGTTCTGCCATCATAACCATAACTCAAGTAGCAGATGCCAATCATTCTGCAGCTAGTGTAACTGCTGTTTTGAATGTGAACAAAATAGCCCCTGTTTTATCGCTTGCCAATATTGTAAAAACTTATGGAGATCCCAGTTTTGTATTAAATGCTACTAGTACTGGCATTGGAGCCATAAGTTATAGTCTTGATAATCCTGCTATTGCTAGCATATCTGGTAATCAAGTAACAATTATTGGAGCTGGAACTGCAACCATAACTGTTTCTCAAGCAGCAAGTGCCAATCATTTGGCTGCTATTATCTCTGCTACTTTATTAGTCAATAAAAAAGCTACCACAATAATTTTAGCTGATATAATAAAAACTTTTGGAGATCCTGATTTTACTATGAATGCTGTTTCTGATAGGGCTGGGATTATCGGCTATAGTATTTCCAACAATAGCCTTGCTAGCCTTAATGTAAATGCTGTTCATATATTAGCTGCTGGAACAACCACTATTACAGCCACTCAATTAGAAGACGCAAACTATTTGGCTGGAACGGTAAGTTCCAATCTTGTCATCAATAAAGCAGCCACTGTTTTAAGTCTTGCTGATATTGTTAAAACTTATGGAGATCCTTCATTTAGCGTTAGTGCTAGCAGTAATAGCAATGGTTTGATTACATATAGTATTGCTGATCCTAGTAAAGCTACTGTTAGTGGAAATCAGATTAGTATTGTGGCAGCAGGCGTTACCAATATTTTGGTAAATCAGGCAGCTGATAACAACTATTTACCTGCTTCTATTTCTGTGAAGTTGACCATCAATAAAATGGCTGCTACACTTAGTCTGGGAGATATAGTTAAAAATTATGGAGATCCTGCTTTTAGTGTGAATGCATTGACTAATAGTACTGGTGCTATTTCCTATACTATTGCCAATACAGCTATTGCATCCGTTCAAGGAAATACCATCAATATTGTTTCCGCAGGTATTACTACCATCATTGCAAATTTGTTGGCAGATGCCAATCACAATGCTCTGTCTATTACTGCTAATCTAACTGTCAACAAGGTTAAGCCCAACTTATTATTGAATGATATTAGTAAGTCTTTTGGAGATCTTGATTTTTTTGTCAATGCCATTAGTAATGCCCCTGGAGCATTTAGCTATATCATTTCTAATCCTACTGTTGCAACAATTACTGGAAATGCCATTCAATTGCATGCAGCTGGAGTTACTAGCATTACGGTGCAACAAGCGGCTAGCCTGAATTATTTGGCAGCAACTGATACCGCTAATTTATATGTCAACAAAATTAGCCCAACCATACAGTTGGCTGATATCAATAAAAAATTGAATGATCCTGATTTTGTTCTAAACGCAATTAGTAATAGCACTGGAAATATTACCTATAGTATTGATAGTATATCTATTGCAAATGTTAGTGGAAATCAGGTAACCATAAAAGCGGTTGGTATTGCAATAATTACTGCAAGTCAAGAACCGGATGGCAATTATTTAAGCGGCAATGCTACTGCTACCTTAACAGTAGGAGATGTTGCCCCATCAGGCTTGAGTTATCCTGGTCCGAATGTCTATCCAGTATTGACTGCAATAGCTGCATTAACACCAACGGTGAGTGGAACGGTTACGGGTTATAGCATTAGCCCTGCACTGCCAACAGGGTTGAGTTTCAACGCAAGTACGGGTGTCATTAGTGGCACCCCCACTCAAGCCACTGCAGCTATTTTGTATACGGTTATGGCAAGTAATACCGCAGGCAGCATTAGTGTAACGGTGAGTATTGAGGTGAATAAATTGAAGCCTACTATTAGCATGAATAATATCATAAAAACTTATGGTGATCCCGATTTTATTATTACTGCTATTAGTAATAGTCTTGGTAAAATCAACTATACTATCAATATTGCTAGTATTGCTACTGTTATTGGAAATATGATTACCCTTAAATCAGGGGGTATTGCTACCATTACTGCATCACAAGAAGCAACTGAACTGTATGAAGCGGATAGTGTAAAAGCACAGTTATTGGTTAATACGCTTCCTAAAAATGGATTTGAATATCCTCAAATAAATATTCTTACCATCAATAAAACCATTCAACCCATTAAACCTATGGTACAAGGTGTGTTGGCTGGATTTAGTATTAGCCCCGCATTACCTTCTGGTTTATCAATTGATCAAAATACAGGATATATTATTGGAACGCCTACTGTTTTGTCAAAGCTTACTGAATATACCGTAATTGCATCTGATGGAATGCTGAGTTTGGAGGCAAAATTGAATATTCAAGTAAATGATTTACCGCCGGTATTTGTGTATCAGCCAGACGGTGATATTGCCAATCCTAGGTTGCCCGTAAAAAATGCTATTCCATTATCCACTGGTGGTAAAGTGGTTAATTATAGCATTAGCCCTACATTACCTATTGGAATCAAGCTAGACAATCAAACAGGGATGATTTCTGGTAAAATAGCAGCTGTGAAAAATGGTTTGCAGGAATACCTAGTAACAGGTGCTAATTCTGGTGGTTTGGTTACCGCTAAATATACCTTGGTATTTAATTCGGCACCTTCTGATATTGTTTTGACTAACCAAGAAATTCTAGAGAATTTACCTATTGGAACACAGGTTGGTTTATTAAATACTGCCGACATTGATGAGGGCGATACTCATAGCTATCAACTAGTTGCTGGAATTGGGTCAAATGATAATGTCAATTTTGAAATTAGAAACAATGTATTGGTCAGTAAGAGCAGTTTCAATTTTGAGCAAAAAAATGATTATCAAGTAAGGATTAAAGTTACAGATGAAGGAGGTTTGGTATTTGAGAAGTCATTCCATATTTTAATCATTGATGTCAATGAAGTGCCAACCCTTGCTGCTATGGGTGATATTCGGGTATACAATCTTACAACGGAACAGGTCATTGGTCTTTCCAATATGAGTGCAGGAAATGATTTGAATCAAAGGCTTGAAGTGCAATTGTCTAGTAATAAAACCAATTTGTTCGAATCAATAAAAGTAGTAGGAAATCAAATATTATTCACCCTAAAACCGGATGTTTTTGGAAATGATGTTCTGATGAAAGTACTAGTTAAAGATAATGGTGGGATTTCAAATGGAGGGGTAGATACGGTTGTTAGAACTTTTATTTTAGGGATTGATCCACTTCCAAAAGTTACTGCATTCCCAGACCAAGTTAGCCTTGGGAAAACTATTCAATTGCAAGTTGAAGCTACTCATGCCATTGAATACAGATGGAAAAATACAACTGCAATAGTAGGGAGTGCTGTTGTCAAAAATCCAGTGGTAAGACCTATTCAAGATGATCAGTTTGAGGTGACAGTTAAAAACAAATGGGGTTATACGGCAGATGGTAGCGTTAGGGTGCGTGTAATAATGGATTATCTTTTGGAATCCAATAATATTCTTACGCCAAATGGCGACGGGCATAATGATCAATGGACGATAGCTAATATAGACATGTATCCAGACAGTGAAGTTGCCGTCTATAATAAGGTTGGTAAGTTGGTTTACAAGCAAAAAGGATATAGAAATCAATGGGATGGCAAGCTCAATGGAGTTCCATTAAAGGACGATGCCTATTTCTATATTATTCAGTTTAACAAACCCAATGTGAAGCCAATCAAAGGTTATCTAACCATAGTTCATTGATTAACTGATTATAATGAGTAACCTTTTTAAAATAGTAGTCTTAATAATTGGAATAATCTTGTTGCATGCAAATGCTATGTCTCAACAACTCAATCCTTCCGAAACTCAATTTTTTATCAACCCCTATTTATCAAATCCAGCATTGGCCGGAATGGAGCATCAGGAGTTGGTGTTGAATACAGCATTTAGAAGTCAATGGGACAAAGTTCTTGCATCTCCCAAAACCATTGCCTTTACTGCGGATTATCGCTCACCAAATAATGTTGGCCTTGGGTTGAATTTCAATAGTCAAAAAGCGGGGTTGTTAACTCAAACTAATTTTTTATTGAGCTATGCCTATCATATTCCATTATCTGAACAGGAGGATGATTACTTACATATGGGCTTTTCTACTGGGTTTAGTAATGATGTCTTAGATTATAGTAGTTTGATTGGAGACGCCTCGGATCCAGTTGCGATTGGATATAATGGGAGGGTAGTTAACTGGACTGTTGATGCTGGATTGGCTTATTCAAAGAATGGCTTTTTTGTACAATTGGCCGCGCCAAACCTAAATAGAACCATGAACAAGAAAAACGATTTTATGGCTGATTACCCAATTTTTTATGCAGCTATCAATTATGAAATGCAGGTAAGTGATCAAATCATGCTGAATCCCAAATTGGTATACCGTGGCATTCAGAATTATAATAATATTATTGATATAGGAGTTCAGGTGCAATTCAAAGAACCTTTTAGTATTTCTGCTTTATACCATAGTAACCAATCTTATAGTTTAGGAGTATCTTATGCGCATCTAAATCAATGGCAGTTGGTTTGCCTGTACAATACACCCACCAAATCTTTAAAAGAGTTTTCTAATGGGATTTTTGAAATGGGTTTAAGGTTTCGTTTTGCCAATCTAGGAGTAAACTAATAGTATCAAATTACAGCTACATCGTTTTCGTTCAATTTTAATTGATTTTCAATCAGTTTATCAGATATTGAATCAAATTATCCAAAATGCAGCCAAGATTATTCTTATTGCTACTATTGTTGCTGGGGTCAATCGTATCTATCGGTCAATATAGTAACAATACTGATCCGGTTGCCATTAAAACTAGGATGTTTAATGTTGCACTTTGGCAATTACAGCATTCAAATGGAAAACCATTGAATACCTGGACAAATGCTGCATTTTATACAGGGGTTTTTGCTACCTATCAGTCAACTAAAAATATAGAAATTTTAGACTCACTTTTTGCTATGGGAGAAAGAACAAAATGGCTTCCGGGAAGAAGATATGACCATGCTGATGACTATGCTATTGGTCAATTATATCTGGATTTATTCCAAATAAAGCAAGATGATAAAATGCTTCAGCCAACCTATGATTCTTTAAAGAAAATGCAATTAACACCAGGAAATGAAATTAAAAAACATGGGATTAATTGGTGGTGGTGCGATGCTTTATTTATGGCTCCTCCTACCATGGCCAAAATGGCAAAAGTAAAACAAGATGAATCACTGTTGATTTTGAGCGATACCCTTTTTAGACAGGCTTATCAGTTATTGTATCATCAAGATGACCATTTATTTGCTAGAGATGCGGTGTATTTATGGAGTAGTGAAGGAGAAGGAAGAAAAGAATCAAATGGTAAAAGAATATTTTGGTCTAGGGGAAACGGCTGGGTACTAGCCGGTTTGGCTAGGTATTTAGATGCAATGCCCAAAAATTATGCGGGTAGGCAGTTTTATTTGAATTTATATCAATCCATCTGTTTAAGGATAATTGAATTACAACAACCCGATGGACTATGGAGAACTAGCCTATTAGATCCAGAAGCCTATCTAGGAGGTGAAGCCTCAGGTACTGGATTTATTTGTTATGCGCTTGCATGGGGTGTCAATCAAAAAATAATTGATCGTAAAACTTTTCTTCCAATGATAAAGAAAGCTTGGGATGGCTTAAACTTAATGGTTACTCCTGAAAATAAGGTAGGGTGGGTGCAACCTATTGGAGCAGATCCTAGGAAAAATTTTAATTCAGAAAGTTGGGAATCTTTTGGCACAGGTGCCTATTTGCTTGCTGCTTCTGAAATTTTAAAAATCAAACAAATTGTAAAATGAGAAAAATGCTATTTAAGCAAGTTGTAATTGTTTTTGTTGCTTTTATGTTGACACAGCAAATTCAAGCTCAGTCTACCGGTTGGAAAAACTTATTTGATGGTAAAACCCTCAAAGGTTGGCACCAATTAAATGGAAAAGCCAAGTATGAAATTGTCAACGGAACTATAGTAGGGACAACTGTTCCGGGTGAACCAAACTCCTTTTTGGCAACTGATG
Source organism: Bacteroidota bacterium (assembly GCA_947460595.1). Taxonomy (GTDB): domain Bacteria; phylum Bacteroidota; class Bacteroidia; order Chitinophagales; family Chitinophagaceae; genus Sediminibacterium. The sequence continues at coordinate 110,431 of CANHGS010000007.1, forward strand.
AAACCTATGGTGATTTTATTTTGGAAGTAGAATTAAAAGTAGGAGAGATGAATTCTGGCATTCAAATCAGAAGTCTTTCTTTGCCTGAATACAACAATGGTCGCGTACATGGCTATCAAGTAGAAATTGATCCTTCTGCCCGAGCATGGTCTGGCGGTATTTATGACGAAGCTCGTAGGGGTTGGATGTACCAAACAGAAATGAACCCTGCCGCTAAAAAGGCATTTAACAAAACAGGATGGAACAAATATCGTGTTGAAGCTATTGGGCCTTTGTTCCGAACTTGGGTGAATGATGTTCCCGTTACTTGTATGTTGGATGACCTTACCTTAAAAGGGTTTATTGCTTTGCAGGTTCATGCCATTAAACAAGGGGAAGGTGGCCAACAAATCCAGTGGAAAAATATTCGTATTCAAACTGGCGCAGCTATGAAACCAAGACCCATGGATGCTAGTACACCGGTAGCTAATTATTTAGTGAACAATTTGTCTGATCAAGAAAAAGCCCAAGGTTTCCAACTAATCTTTAATGGTAAAGATTTAACCGGATGGAGGTCTGCAGGGCAAATTACTACTCCAATAAAAGGTTGGGAGGTTGAAAATGGCAACCTGCATGTTCAAGATAGTGCGCATTCCAACCACCCTGGAGATTTGGTTACGGTGCAACAATACAAAGCCTTTGAATTAGTATTTGATTTTAAATTAACGCCTGGAGCCAATTCAGGGGTTAAATATTTTGTAAAGGAAACTCCAGGAAGCAGGGCTGGTCTAGGTTTGGAATACCAAGTATTGGATGATGCCTTGCATCCCGATGCTAAAATGGGCGTAGAAGGAAACAGAACTTTGGCTAGTTTATATGACCTCATTCCATCTGTAAAAATGGAAGCCCGCTTTCAGAAAAAAATTGGTGAATGGAATCAAGGAAAAATCATTGTTTATCCAAATAACCATGTGGAACATTGGTTAAATGGTTTTAAAGTGGTGGAATATGAAAAAGGAGGTCCTATTTACAAGGTTTTGTTAGCGCATAGTAAGTATGCTAAGAGTAAGGATTTTGGCAATGTAAGTCAATCACCCATTCTATTGCAAGAGCATGGAGATAACGTATATTACAGAAGCATTAAAATCAGGGAATTTAAATAAACCTGATTAGCAAGATTTTGGCAGTTTGGTATAAGTCGGTGGGTGAGAACCTGCTGACTTTATTTTTCAATTCCCTATTCCAATTGGCTTGAATAAGTATGTCAAAAGCTTATATGTGAAATTCAGACGGATACTCCTTTTCTTATTAACAGTAACTAATGTAAGTCCAAAATATTCCATTGCCGGAATACCCAGACCGGATTTTGAAATAGGCAATTGGATGAACTTCATTTTGGAATTTACGATGTTCTTAAACCCCAATTTTAAACCTGGAATATCTCAAAAATTCGTACCTTATCCCTTCTCAAAATAATCAACAAACCAAAATACAAACACCGCCATGAAAGAACAAAAACCTAAGTCAGTTTCCAGAAGAGACTTTATGGGTAATTCTGCTAAAGTTTTGGCTGGATTCATGATATTACCCAGACATGTCTTGGGTGGAACCAGCTTATCCGGAATCAAATACACCGCACCCAGCGATATCATTTCCTTGGGATTGATTGGTGCAGGAAAACAAGGGGGCATTCTCTCTAATTATTTCTTGAAAACAGAACAAATTAGATTTACGGCTATCAGTGAAGTTTATCAAGCAAAAGCTAAAAAAACCTTGGATGGTATCAAGGCTAATTATGCTAAAAATACCCAACTTGGTGCTTATAATGAGATTCCTGTGTACAACGATTTTAGAGAATTGTTAGCACTCAAATCTGTGGACGCTGTTGTAATTGCATTGCCAGACCATTGGCATGCTGCTGCTGCAGTTAGGGCCGCTCAAGCTGGTAAAGATATTTATTGTGAAAAACCTTTGGCCTTGACTGTGAAAGAAGGTAGGGCCATGGTCAATGCTACTAGGAAATATGATCGGGTTTTTCAAACAGGAAGTATGCAACGTTCTTGGAAAGAATTTAGACAGGCAGCTGAATTAATTCGTAATGGATATATTGGTCAAATTAAAGAGATCAAAGTGAATGTTGGCCCACCACCAACGCCTTACAATCTTCCAGCAGAAGCTATTCCAGAAGGATTGGATTGGACCAAATGGTTAGGACCCAATGCACCCGTAAACTTTAATTCAGAGCTAGCGCCACCCATTACCAAAGACGTTTATCCTAACTGGCGCAACTACAAAGAATTTGGAGGTGGAATGGTTACTGATTGGGGTGCCCATATGTTTGATATTGTACAATGGGCCTTAGATATGGATTCCAGCGGTCCAGTAGAAGTAATAGCACCTGATGGCAAAGAATTTCCTTTCTTGACTTATAAATATGATAATGGGATTGTCATGACCCACGAAAAATGGGCTTGGGGCAACGCTATTCATTTTATTGGATCAGAAGGGGAGATCAAAGTGGCTAGGGGTAAATTAGAAACCACCCCAGCTTCACTAAAAGACAAACTGATTGGAGAATCTGAAAAGCATGTCTACAAAAGTGAAGACCATTACAAAGACTTTTTAAATGCTATGCGCACCAGATCCAAACCTATTTGTGATGTAGAAACAGGACATCGTACGTCTAGTGTATGCAATATTGGTAATATTGCATACCAGTTAAATAGAAAATTGGAATGGAATTCCAAGAAAGAACAGTTTAAAAATGACCCTGAAGCCAATGCGCTCTTGGGTAGGCCAATGTTGAATGAATGGGCCATTAAGTTGTAACAAACCCATCTAAATAGGAAGACCACTCATTTGGGTGGTCTTTTTTATTGGGTAAGCAGTAAAATATTCCATCATTATAGTCAAACCTTACATTTTACTCCTTGTCAGTTTCAATTACTTTCGAACAATATTAGTTTATTGCTATTACAACGAATTGCTGGCCGCCCTGAATAACATTCGCCCTAGATGTTTGTGGAGTACCCTCCCTACACTTTCCCGATTTGTTCAAAACAAGGTTTCCCTCTCGTTAGCATAGTGGTTTAATCACTTATCTGCTTTTGTATGGAACATACCATGTACTACGAGGATTTTGAACTGAACGCTATTCGTTATACCAATGGGAGAACCATTACTGAAACTGATATTGTGATTCACGCAGGTCAATCTGGTGATTTCTTTCCCCACCATATGGATGAAGAATGGTGTAAGACCCAGCCTTTTAAAAGAAGAATGGCACATGGGACCTTGGTATTCACCGTTGCAGTAGGGTTAACAGCTGGTTCCATTAATCCCGTTTCCATGACTTATGGCTATGAAAAAATTAGGTTTACCAAACCAGTGTTTATAGGTGATACCATTCGCGTTAAAGTACAGATCAATCAATTGAAAGAGCATAAAAAACCAGGCTTTGGTTTGGTCTCAGAATTATTAGAAGTAACCAACCAGCACCAAGAATTGGTGATGATTTGTGAGCACATATTACTGGTACAAAAAAAGCAAATAGCCAATGGCTAGTGTTACACTCAAAGGGATTACTTGGGGGCATAGTAGGGGATTAACGCCTTTATTGGCCATGTCTCAACGCTATTCGGAATTGCATCCCGAAGTAACTATTCAATGGGATATAAGAAGCCTACAAGCATTTGCTGATTTTCCTATTGAAAAACTCACAGAATCTTATGATTTACTCATTATTGACCATCCATGGGTAGGATGTGCAGCAGCCACTAATTGTGTGTTGCCGCTGGATCAATACCTTGATGCAGCTTATCTAGAAAATCAATTAGAAAATTCTGTAGGAAATTCCCACTTGAGTTATCATTATCAGGGTCACCAGTGGGCATTGGCCATTGATGCTGCAACACCTGCCGCTAGTTACCGCCCAGACTTATTTGCAAATGAAAATCAAACAGTTCCCAATCATTGGGATGCTTTATTGGATTTGGCAAGAGCAGGTAAAGTAGCCATACCAGGCATTCCTATTGACTGTCTTATGAATTTTTATAGTTTTTGTATTATTCATGGCAAATACCCTTTTACAAATCAATTATCCTTCATTGAAAATGAAATAGCTTTAAAAGCGTTGGAAACTATGAAGGATTTATATTCCTTGATAGATGCTCGTTTTTTTCAATGTAATCCCATTGCTGTGGCAGAATTAATGAGCAGTACCAATGACTATTGGTATTGTCCCTTTGCATACGGATATTCTAACTATGCAAGAGATGGTTATGCCAAATACCCTCTTAGGTATACGGGAACTGTTAGTGTTCTGGGGCATCAATTGAGAACTACTATTGGTGGAACTGGCTTGTCTGTTTCTGCGCATAGTAAACATCCAGAACAGGCATTGTCATTTGCTCAAATGGCCGTTTCTGAAGTTTGGCAATCTAGTATCTATGTGCAGCATGGGGGGCAGCCTGGCCACTTATCCGCATGGAAGAATGACTTAGCAAATTCCCTCACCAATGATTATTTCAAACAGGTTCTGCCATTGATGGAAAGGGGATACACAAGACCAAGATACAATGGTTACTTATATTTTCAAGATCATGCAGGGGCTCCTGTACAGGCCTATTTAATGGGTAAGATCAGTGCTTTGGATGCGTTAGAACAAATGAATGAATTATACCAAATCAGTTTAACAATGGACCACTCAATTGCACTAGTATGATGCAGCTTCCTTTAAAAGGTTTATTGGTATTGGAGTTTAGCCAATATCTCTCTGGTCCCTCTGCAGGATTGAGGTTGGCAGACTTTGGCGCAAGGGTCATAAAAATTGAGCGTCCACAAACTGGTGATCCATGTAGAAAACTCTCTATCAAGAATCTCTGGGCTGATGAAAACAATTCCTTGTTGTTTCATACCATTAACAGAAACAAAGAAAGTTTTACGGCTAATTTGAAAGATCCCCAAGATTTGAAATTGGTTTTAAAACTAATTGCCAAAGCAGATGTAATGACGCATAATTTTAGACCAGGGGTCATGGAAAAAACAGGGCTTGGTTATGCCGATATAATCAAGATCAATCCCAAACTGATATATGCAGAAATCTCCGGATATGGCAAAAAAGGCCCTTGGAAAAATAAACCCGGGCAAGACCTGCTACTGCAAGCCATGACCGGATTGGCATATACTACAGGAAATGCCAAAGACGCACCCATGCCATTTGGTTTATCCATTGCGGACTATATGGCGGGAGGGCAATTGGTACAAGGAATTCTTGCTGGATTAATTCGTAGACAAAAAACTGGCAAAGGAGCTTTGATAGAAATTAGCTTGATGGAATCCTTGTTAGATTTTCAATTTGAATTATTGACTACGTATTATAGCAGTAGAAAAGGGCTGAATAGAAGTCAAGTAAGTAATGGAAATCCACTTTTAGGTGCGCCTTATGGTATTTATCAAACTGCTACTGGATATATTGCCATAGCCATGATGGATATACAGGTCTTAGCAACTGTTATTGGCTCAAAGCCATTGGAACAATTTTCTCAGTCAGATACATTTATAAAAAGAGATGAGATTAAACGGCTTTTAGGAATCCATTTGTTGCAAGCTTCTTCTACCCATTGGTTAGAAATGTTACAACATCATGGGTTATGGGCCATGGAAGTAAATGATTGGCAAGAAATGATACAAAAAGAGGCTTATCAAATTTTACAAATGGAACAAACCTTGCAAGTAAATGGCAAGTCTTTTACCACAACAAGATGCCCTATTAGAATTGATGGAAAAAAAATATTTTCTTCCAAACCCGCGCCAGAACTAGGAGAACACCAACAACAAATTCAAAGAGATTTGATAAACCAATAAGATGGTCAAATTATTAGAAGATATTATTATTGTTGACCTGAGTCAGTTTTTATCTGGCCCATCTGCTGCCTTGCGCTTGGCCGATATGGGAGCTCAGGTAATTAAAATTGAGCGGCCAGACACAGGCGATATCTGTAGACACCTTTATGTATCAGATGTAATTATTGAAGGAGAGTCTAGTATTTTTCATGCCATCAACAGAAATAAACAGAGTTATGCAGCTGATTTAAAAAAGGAATCAGATTTACAAAAAGTAAAACAGATTTTACAAAGAGCAGACGTATTACTCCATAATTTCAGGCCAGGTGTTATGGACAGATTGGGTTTGGACTATGAAACGGTCAAAACCTTGAATCCACAAATTGTTTATGCAGAAATTACTGGATTTGGATCAGAAGGTCCCTGGAAAGACTTGCCTGGTCAGGACTTGTTGTTGCAAGCTGCTTCTGGATTAACCTGGTTAAGTAATAGTCAGTCTGAAAACCCCACACCCATGGGTGTAGCCGTGGTAGATATTTTAGCTGGCACTCATATTGCGCAAGGAATACTGGCTTGTTTATACAGACGAGCGATTACAGGAGAAGGGGGATTGGTACAAGTGAGTATGTTAGAAAGTATACTAGATTTTCAATTTGAAGTGCTCACCTGTTTTTATAATGATGGTGGAGCGCTCCCAATTCGCAGTGCCGTAAATGGTGGGCATGCTTATATTGCAGCCCCTTATGGTATTTATGCTACTCAAGACGGTCATTTGGCATTGGCCATGGGCGATATTTTAATCCTTGGAACCTTATTAACTTGTCCTGAATTGTTGATTTTTGAAGAGAGTGCCCAGTGGTTTAGTAGAAGGGATGAGATCAAACAAATTTTAGCCAATCATTTGGTCAGTAAAACAACTACTGAATGGTTAGATATTTTAGAGCCAGCAGATATTTGGTGTGCCAAGGTCTTGGACTATCAATTGCTGATGCAAGAAACAGGCTATCAAGAATTGAATATGGAATTAGTTGTGAAAACATCCAAAGGAGTTGCAGTAACCACTACCCGTTGTCCAATAAAAGTAGACGGAGAAATTTTGGGTTCTGAAAAAGGAGCACCTTTGTTGGGAGAACATAATACTGATATTGACCAACAATTCAATATTATTGATACCAAGGAATTACAATCGATAGCCAGTTTTTAAGCCATTGCCATGCCATTTGAATTGATAGATACACATGTTCATATATGGGATTTAGAGAAAGTAGATTATCCTTGGTTAAAGGGTAATCCGTCTATTTTAAATCGTACCTATCAGATCAATGAATTATCACCTCAATTGACTATTGCAGGAGTGTCAAAAGGCATTTTGGTGCAAGCATCCAATAATGCGGAAGACACAGTTGCCATGTTACAAGTGGCTCAACAAGAAGATTGGATTGAGGGAGTTGTGGGTTGGTTGCCTCTAGTGGATCCAATTGCTTCTGGTCAAGCTTTAACACAATATCAGCAGCATCCTTATTTTAAAGGGGTAAGACATTTAATTCATGATGAACCAGATACGGCCTGGCTATTACAAGCAACGGTGGTGGAGAGCTTAACCAACTTGGCCAATCAAGGTTTGTCTTATGACTTAGTGGGAATTACCAACGCACATATTGAAACTGCTATGGCGGTAGCCGAAAAAATTCCACACTTGAAAATGGTATTTGATCATTTGAATCAACCTCCTATTCAGCAAGCTGAAAAATTTGGTGTATGGGGTGCACTGATGTCTAGTGCGGCTAGCAATCCCCATTTTTATGCAAAAATTTCTGGACTAGGAACTACTTGTGGAACCGTAGATTTTACAAAAGATACTATCAAACCCTATTTGGAATTCATCATTCAGCAATTTGGTGTTGACCGATGTTTTTGTGGCGGAGACTGGCCCGTATCGCTATTAGCAAAAGACTATACCAGTACATGGCATATTTATCAAACAGCCATCCTTGAATTAGTAGGAGAACAAGATGCTCAAAAAATCTTTGCTACTAATGCCAAAGCATTCTATCAATTGAACCCCACCAAACAATAATGCAATTAGCCAACGGAATTTTATTTCATGCAGTAGGTGCTTCCAGCGCGTCACTTTGTTATACGCCACAAAAACAAGTTAAAGGATGGTCATGGCAAACTTATTGGTTGGCTCAAGCGGTAGTTTGCTGGATACTGATGCCCTTATTGGTAGCATGGTTAACCATTCCAAATCTTGGTCAGGTATTGCAATTGGCTCCTTCAACTGCCATCTGGCATTCTTTTTTATTGGGTGTTTGTTATGGCATTGGTGGCACCGCATTTGGAATGGCTATCAAACATGTTGGTATTTCGCTTACTTATGCAGTAGCAGTAGGTATTTCTTGTATTCTTGGAACATTGGTGCCTCCTGTATTGAGTGGTACCATGCAAGTGTTATTAGAAAGTAAAGGCATTGCGCTGATTTTGACAGGGGTATTTTTAGGGGCTGTTGGTATTGCTGTTTGTGGCATTGCTGGGAGAAAAAAAGAATTGGATTTAGCCAAGGATCAAAGTTTATCAGGATTTTCTTTGGCAAAAGGTTTGCCGCTTTGTTTTTTAGCTGGAGTGCTTTCTGCTTTTTATGGGTTTTCTTTAGATGCAGGTAAACCCATTGCTGACATTGCAGAACAATATGGCGCTGCTGATTATAGACAAAATGTCATTTATCTATTTTCCAATTCGGGAGCATTTTTGAGTACGGCAATTTACTGTATCTACCTGCATGTCAAAGAAGGAAGTTTTGGTGAATACGGTCATCAATTTAAGGGAGGAAGCATGGTGTTGTCTAAGAATTTTTTATTGGCCATTATCACGGGTGTGCTTTGGTATGGTCAGTTTTTCTTTTATGGACTAGGTCATGTGCGTTTGGGTGAATACCAATTTTCAAGTTGGGCTATTCACATGATTATGTTGGTTTTGTTTAGCAGTATTGCTGGATTAATCTTAAAGGAATGGGCTGGCTGTACCCATAAAACAAAAGGAATACTTGCCATAGCATTGGGGATTCTAATAGCCGCCGTATTAATCTTAACTTACGGAAATTATTTGGGTGGAGTCAATTAAACCAGGTTCATTCATGCTTATTCCAAACAGAAATAGTACTATTTGCATTATTGGCGCAGGAGGTATTGTAAACGATGCCCATTTACCCGCTTATGCCATAGCTGGATTTAAAGTAGCAGGAATATTTGATAGAGATGTTGAAAAAGCTAAGAACCTGGCTGACAAGTTTGCAATACCTACAGCTTATGAAAGTTTAGATCAAATGGTGGCTGCACATCCAAATGCAATTTTTGATATGGCGTTACCTGCATCAGAAATCATACCCATCTTAGAACAGTTGCCCCATGGTGCTGCGGTATTGATACAGAAACCTTTGGGTACCAATTACCAAGAAGCATTAGCTATTAAAGCATGTACGGAGAGGAAATCTATGAAAGCTGGGGTGAATTTTCAATTGCGATATGCACCGTTTATTCAAGCGGCAAAAGAGATGGTTACAAGGGGCGATATTGGGGAATTATATGATATTGAAGTGCACGTTAATGTTTTTACACCTTGGCATTTGTGGACCTTTTTATATGGTAAGCCAAGGCTAGAAATATTGTATCATAGTATTCACTACTTAGATCTGGTTCGTTCTTTTTTGGGAGACCCAGTAGGTATCTATGCCAAAACGGTGAAGCATCCATCCTTGCAAAATCTGGCTTCGGTAAGAACCAATATGATTATGGATTATGGAGAAACCGTTAGGGCCAATATTCTTACCAATCATTGTCATGAATTTGGGTACCATAACCAACAATCCTATATCAAGTTTGAAGGTACCGAGGGGGCCATTAAAATTAATATGGGCGTTTTAATAGATTACCCAAGAGGAGTGCCTGACAAATTTGAGTTTGTCATCATGGAGCAAGGAAAACAACCTGAATGGCAGGAATTGACCATTGAAGGTGGTTGGTTTCCACATGCTTTTATTGGTACCATGCAACAAGTGATGCTTTGTGCAGAAGGAAAGATTGCAACACCAGGCAATAGTGTGGATGATGCTTTAAAAACCATGGCCTGTGTAGAAGCAGCTTATTTGAGTAGTGAAAAAGGAAGCATTCCTATTTCAACCATCCAATAGATTTTTCAATTCCATGAATGCAAATAAGCACCAGCAGTTATGAAACTATCTCGTATTTTTCAAATGGTCCTGTTAGGAATGCTTTGTCTTCCATTGACAGTGTTGGCGCAAATCCCCAAAAAACAAATTAGGATTCTACACCAAGATCAATCTCCTAGAACCTTATTTGCCATTGAACAACTCCAAGAAACTTTAGAAAATAATGGCTGGCAGGTTTTAGTTCCTAGTCAACAAACCGAAAAAAAAACTAGGAGCATTGAACTTGTATTAGATGGAACAAAGGGAATTAAAAAAGAAGGATTTCAGATTAATGGGACTAATGCAAATGGCTTTCAGATAACAGCAGCAGACGCTTCAGGATTATTATATGGTTGTTTAGAAATGGCATCCCTAGTTGAAAAAGATGCAGGGCTTGAACAGTCAATTAATCTCTCAGATGCTCCAGAAATGGTACTTCGTGGCACTTGCATTGGTATGCAAAAAACAGATTATTTGCCAGGTAGAGAAGTCTATGAATATCCGTATACGCCCGAAACCTTTCCTTGGTTCTATGATAAAAAACTTTGGTTACAATACTTAGACAGTATGGTGGCAAATAGATTGAATTCACTCTATCTCTGGAATGGACATCCCTTTGCATCACTAGTACGATTAAAAGAATATCCCTATGCGGTTGAAGTGGATTCAGCCACTTTTCAAAAAAATGAAACCATTTACAAATTCATTACTGAAGAAGCGGATAAGCGCGGTATTTGGGTCATCCAGATGTTCTATAATATTATTGTTTCAAAACCATTTGCTGAATACCATCATATTAAAACCCAGGATCGGAATAGACCCATCATTCCACTGATTGCAGACTATACCAGAAAATCCATTGCAGCTTTTGTAGAAAAATATCCCAATGTTGGTTTAATGGTAGCTTTGGGAGAGGCCATGGAAGGGGTGGGTAATGATGATATAGAATGGTTTACCAAAACCATTATTCCCGGTGTAAAAGATGGATTGCGCGCGCTGGGAAAAACCGAAGAGCCACCCATTGTTCTGCGCGCGCATGATACGGATGCGCCAACAGTAATCAAAGCCGCCAAACCCTTGTATAGTAATCTTTACACGGAAGCCAAATTCAATGGAGAAGCACTCACTACTTATGAACCAAGAGGTAAATGGGCTGAATTACATAGAACCCTTAGTAGGTCTGGTTCTGTGCAAATTGAGAACGTGCATATACTGGCTAATCTAGAACCTTTCCGTTATGGCTCCGCCAATTTTATTCAAAAATCAGTGAAGTCAATGCATAGTATAATGGAAGCAAATGGATTGCATTTATATCCACAGGCTTCTTATTGGGATTGGCCTTATACAGCAGATAAAACCAGCCCAAGATTATTGCAGGTAGAAAGAGACTGGCTTTGGTATAAGACCTGGAGTCGTTATGCTTGGAAGGCTGGTAGGGATTCTGTGGAAGAAGCCAAATATTGGGCAGGTAGTTTGGCTAGCAAGTTTGGAACAGATCTAAAGTCTGGCGCTGCCATCATGGAAGCTTATAATCAGTCAGGTGAGATTGCCCCCAAACTCCTAAGACGTTTTGGTATTACGGATGGGAATAGACAGACACTTAGTCTTGGGATGCTCATGACCCAACTGATCAATCCATATAGATATAGTTTATTGGATTTATTGTATGATGCAGAAAGCCCTGTTGGTGAAAAATTGATTGAATACGCTGAACGCGATTGGAAAAAACAAGCGCATGTGGGTGAAACGCCTGTAATGATCATTAACCAAGTAGAATCACATGCCAAAGCCGCAGTAGCCGCAATTAAAAAAGCAGCACCCCATATTCAAAAAGAGCAAGCTGAATTTAAAAGAATTAGCAATGACATGATTTGCTATCAGTTATTGGCCAATCACTATGCTCAAAAAGCAAGGGCTGCCATTTGGATATTGCGTTATAAATATTCTAAATCTGTAGTTGATTTAGATAGTGCTTATCCGCATTTGGAAAAAAGCCTTAATTTCTATCGCCAACTGGCAAAAATCACTGCTAATAATTATTTGTATGCCAATAGTATGCAAACCAAGCAAAGGAAAATCCCTATTAGGGGTGTAGACGGAACATTCAAAACCTGGACCGAAGTCTTGGTGCCATTTGAACAAGAATTCCAACATTTTAAACATGCATTAGATTCTCTGAAACATTCACCAGCTAATCATCTCAAAACAAGAATCTCTTTGATAAATGCTGCTGTTACAACTACTGCTAATTGGGTTCACTTAAAAGAAAATGCCCTTCCATTTTCTGATAGTGTTTGGCAGGTACAGGATCTTGCAGATGAGTTAAGAGGATTAAAATCCATACAAGTTTCATTTCAACAACAGCAAATGCAGGGAACCAGATTGCGTTTTAGCAATGCGGTACCCGTAAAAGTCTTAGTAGGGTTCTTTAATAAAAAATCACCTGAATATTTAAAAGCGCCTGAATTGGAAACAGATGCTTCTGCCAATGATCTGGGTCAGGCAGAAACCAAGATTGCCAATGCTATTCAGTTAAAAGGGCTACCATCAGTGAATGTACATAGCTATGATTTTAAGGCTGGTAATAATGAGTTGATACTTCCCAAAGGAGCTTGTATGATCCTTGGCTTTATTAGCGGAAATCAACCAATTAAACCCTATGATGCGGGGATTACGGAAAAGGGTAGAAAATTAGAAATTGATTGGTTATTTGAATAAATGAAATGTATGAACATGAGATTGACCTATCTATTAACAACTTGCTTAGTCTTGGTTACAAATTTTGTAACAGCACAAAGCTTTTATAATGTGATTAGTTATGGTGCCAAGAATGATAGTTCTATTATAGCCACCAAAGCTATTGCCAAAGCCATTGCAGCCGCATCAAAAGCCGGAGGTGGAACCATCTATTTTCCTGCGGGCAAATACCTGACTGGTCCCATTCATTTAAAAAGCAATATCACCATATTCATTGATGCGGGCGCGGAACTTCATTTTAGTGACAATTTTGACAACTATTTGCCCATGGTTCCTTCTAGATATGAAGGGGTTGATGTTACCAGTTTCTCACCCTTATTTTATGCATATGGGGCAGAGAATATTAGTATTACTGGAAGAGGTATCATTGACGGACACGGAAAAAAATGGTGGGACTTTGTTGAGGGTTATAAAAAAGACCAACCAAGGTCTAAATGGCAATTCCAATTTGATTCACTAAATAAAAATATTTTGTTGCCTGATGATCCCGCACAAATGAAAAGAGGTTTTTTAAGACCACCCTTTATTCAAACCATGTATTGTAAGAATGTGTTGATTGAAGGAATCAGTATAAGAAACTCTCCATTTTGGACAGTGAATCCTGAATTCTGCGAGAATGTTACGGTACAAGCAGTGACTATTAATAATCCGCATTCTCCCAATACAGATGGCATTAATCCAGAGTCTTGTAAATACGTGCATATTTCTAATTGCCATATTTCTGTTGGGGATGATTGTATTACCATCAAATCTGGAAAAGATATACCAGGCCGCACCAAACAAATGCCTGCAGAAGATTATACTATTACCAATTGTACCATGTTGTCTGGACATGGAGGCGTTGTAATAGGATCTGAGATGAGTGGAGACGTGAGAAGAATTGCCATTTCTAATTGCATTTTTGATGGTACCGATAAAGGCATCAGAATAAAAACAACAAGAGGAAGAGGTGGTGTAGTTGAAGATATTCGGGTAAGCAATATTGTGATGAATAATATCAAAGACATTGCATTTGTCATGGACATGCAGTATAGCAAAACCAAGGAAGAACCATTATCAGAAAGAACGCCCAGATTTAGAAATATACATATCAGTAATGTTTCGGGTAATGCCAAACAGGCCGCCTACATCAATGGGCTGGAAGAAATGCCCGTAAGCCAGATAAGTTTTCACGATATTAACCTTGTAACAGAAGAAGGATTCGTGCTAAAAAATGCCAAGGATATATCGTTTCATCAGGTAGAACTTGTTTCTAAAAATAGCCCACCCATCAGTGCTTTTGCTGTGACCAATTTGGAATTAGACGGCATTAAAGCTAACCTAAACAACCAGCATTTACCCGTACTCCGATTAGAAAAAACAACTGATGTGTTTATTCATGGATCCAATATTAGGGGAACAGGAAATTTTCTAGATTTAAAAGGAGCAGATAACAAAGACATGCTCATTAAAGGAAATTATCTAAGTAAAACAGTTATAGCCATTAAAACGGATACGGAAATTCTCAACAATATTATCTTGGAGGAATCAAACCACTAAACCTGCACCATGAAATTTAAATGGATTTTTTGTTTGTTCTTTTTACCAACCTTAATTAAGGCACAGGATGCTTTTAAACTTTGGTACCAACAACCTGCAGAAAAATGGACAGAAGCCCTACCCATTGGCAATGGTAGAATGGGAGCCATGATTTATGGAGGGGTACAAGAAGATCATTTGCAATTTAATGAATCCAGTTTCTGGACCGGCATGCCTAGGGCATATGCCAGGAAAGGAGCTTCTGAATATTTAGGAGCTATTCGTAAAGCCTTGTTAGATGGAAAACAAAAGCAAGCAGATTCCATAGCTGAAAAACATTTCATGGGCTTAAAAACCAAGGATGATTTGCTGTATGCGCAGGAAAAAGAACAATGGGTAGCATCTGTTCGGAAAGACCTATCTTATAGAAGTACCAGTTTTAATGACGCTTCATGGAAAACCATGACTGTACCTACCATCAATGGTTGGGAAACAGCTGGTAGGGAATCTTTAGATGGTTCAGTTTGGTTTAGGCTAAAATTTCAGTTGCCCAAAAATTGGGTAGGCAAAACCATAAAATTAGACCTAGGTAGAATAAGGGATGTAGACTTTACTTATGTGAATGGGAAATTGGTGGGTTCAACAGAAAGTACTACTAATAAAAGATCCTATACCATTGAACCTACATTATTGCAAGCGGGTGAAAATACCCTGGCCATACAAGTATTGAATTTTTATGACAAAGGTGGTATTATTGGCATCAAAGAAGATAGAAAAATCTTTGTTGTCTATCCAATTGATCAAAGTCCAGATCAGGGCATTGAACTGCCACTGGTATGGAAATATTTTGTGCAAAATCAGGCGCCACCTACAGTGCCCCAGTACCAAGCAGCTTATCAGCCATTTGGTGATTTGTATTTTACTATGAAAGGCACAGAACCCATTAACAATTACAAAAGGTCATTAGATATTAACACGGCAATTGCCCACACGGAATATGAATCAAATGGCGTATTATACCAACGAGACTATATTGCTTCTTCACCCAAAGATGCCATCCTTACAAGGTTTACTGCCAATCAAGCTGGAAAAATTAGCCTGATTGCAAAACTGGGCACAGTGCACCCTCAATACCAATTGAAAAAGGTTGGCCCATCCACCATTGGCATTTTTATTCAACAAAATTATGGGGTTTTAAAAGGGGTAGCTTATTTACGCGTGAAGGCTTTGCATGGGAAATTGCAAGTATTTGATAACCGAATAGAATTAGATGGGGCAGATGAAGCGGTGTTTTATTTGGTTGCAGCCACTAGTTATAAAAATTACCGTGATGTTTCAGGTAATCCTGCTGCCATTTGCAAGCAACTTTTATCTGGTCTGAATACCCAAAGTTTTGACACACTAGTCAAACAACATACCAAGGACTATCAACAATTGTATCAGCGTTTGCAAATCAGTTTTGGCAAGGACAATACCAGCATTCCAACTGACCAACGAATCAAGTCATTTACACCAGAAAAAGATCCCCAATTCTTTGCCATGTATTTGCAATATGGTAGGTACTTGATGTTGGCAAGTTCAAGGGCTAATTCTAAACAACCCGCTAATTTACAAGGAATTTGGAATAACCTCTTAACCCCACCATGGGGTAGTAAGTATACTAGTAATATCAATTTACAAATGAATTATTGGCCGGCTGAATCATTGAATCTTTCCGAGAGTGCCGCTCCTTTATTTAATGCCATACGTGAATTGTCTCAAGCTGGCAAAGAAACAGCTCAAGCAAACTATGGCGCTCAAGGTTGGGTATTGCACCATAATACCGATTTGTGGAGGGGAACAGCACCCATTAATGCAGCCAATCATGGCATTTGGGTAACTGGTGGGGCTTGGCTCTGTTTGCATATTTGGGAACATTATCTTTTTACACAGGACAAAACATTTTTAAAACAGAATTATCTCATTTTAAAATCTGCAGCTACTTTTTTTACCCAGTTTTTGAGTAGGGATCCAGTTTCAGGTAAACTGATTAGTAGCCCTTCTAATTCTCCTGAAAACGGGGGGCTTGTAGCAGGTCCTACTATGGATCATCAAATCATTAGGGAATTGTATAAGAATACGGTTGCTGCGGCTAAAATATTGGGAATAGATCAAGACTTTCAACAAATATTGACCAAACAGTTTGGAGAAATTTCCCCCAATACCATTGGTAAATATGGACAATTACAAGAATGGTTGCAAGACAAGGACGATACCGCTAATAAACATAGGCATGTATCCCATTTGTGGGGAGTATTTCCGGGTACCGATATTGTTTGGAAAGACTCTGCCATGATGAAAGCAGCAAGACAGTCATTGCGCTATCGGGGGGATGATGGTACAGGATGGAGTTTGGCATGGAAAACCAATCTTTGGGCAAGGTTCAAAGATGGGGATCGTACCCTGATGATGGCAAGCAAATTATTGAGTAGTGCGGAGGAAGAATTTGGAACGGCTGAAAAAGGAGGGGTATATAAAAACTTATTTGACGCTCATCCTCCTTTTCAGATTGATGGAAATTTTGGAGGTGCAGCCGGAATTGCAGAAATGTTATTGCAAAGCCATCTAGGTTATTTGGAGATTCTCCCAGCATTGCCCAAATTATTGCCATCAGGTAGCATTAGTGGTTTGATAGCTAGGGGTGGATTTGAACTGACCATTGTTTGGAAAGAAGCTGTTTTAGAAAAACTTATCATTCTTTCTAAAGCTGGGGCAGATTGTAAATTGGTATACGGAGATAAACAAGCCAATTTTAGCACCACAAAGGGATCTCAATATGTCTTGGATAAAGATTTTAAGCTGCAATAAAGCATTGAAATATTTCCTTCAGCTACTGGATGTATGATAAAGCATATGAAAAAATTATTGATAGGATTTTGTTTGATGTTATTGGTGCAAATGGCCAATAGTCAACAACTAAAACTGCAAGAGCTTAGATGCGCTTACTTGCAAAATCCCATTGGGGTAGATCAGGTCAATCCCATGTTGCATTGGAAACTCATTTCCAATCAAAGAGCTGTTTTGCAAACAGCCTATCAGATTTTAGTATCGGACGATAGTTTGGTTTTGGTGAAAGATCAAGGTAATGTTTGGAAAACGGGATGGGTCAATTCCAGTCAATCTATACAAGTGCCATATGCAGGAAAACCCTTGGGGGCAGCTAAAAAATATTATTGGAAGGTTCAAGTAAAAGACAACAAAGGTAATACCAGTCAATGGTCTACCATCGCTAATTGGAGAATGGGACTTTTGCAAAACGAAGATTGGAATAAAGCCCAATGGATGGCTTATGAAGTTCTACCAGATTCCTCCAAAATTATTCCTGCTATTCATGGTAATGGCAAGAAAAATTTGGGACCAGGAAAAGACGTATTACCCTTATTTAGAAAGTCTTTTGCACTAAATAAAAAAATAAAAGAGGCTACCTTATTTGTTTCTGGTTTAGGTCATTTTGAAATGAGTTTAAATGGGAAAAAAATAGGAGACCATTTCTTAGATCCAGGTTGGACCCAATACAGTAAACAAGCACTCTATGTTGGATTTGATTTGACCACTTTGTTGAAGAATGGAGAAAATTGTTTGGGTGCGGAATTAGGTAATGGTTTTTATTATCAACCTAGAGAGCGATATAGAAAATTAACGGGTGCTTATGGATACCCCAAAATGATTTGCCGTTTGGCTATTGTATATGCTGATGGAACAACAGAAAATATTGTTTCAGATCAGAGTTGGAAAACGGCCCCATCGCCCACTTATTTTAGCAGTATTTATGGAGGGGAAGACTACGATGCCAATTTGGAACAAAGGGGTTGGAATCAAACCGGATTTGATGACCGTGATTGGAAGGAGACAATCCTAACAACAGGTCCTGCATTAGCATCACAAATGGCAGAGCCCTTGAAAGTCATGAAAACTTTTTCAACCCAATCAGTTAGGTCTCTGAGTAATCAATCCTTGGTCTATGACCTTGGGCAAAATATGAGCGGCATACCACTGATTCGGGTACAGGGTAAAAAAGGTGATACGCTTAGAATATATACAGCTGAATTACTGAATGAAGATGGAAGCGTCAATCAAAAAGCAACAGGAAGCCCAAGTTATTATACGTATGTCTTAAAAGGTGATGGTATTGAAAGCTGGCAACCCAAGTTTACCTATTATGGATTTAGATATGTTCAAATTCAAAAGGCGGTGCAACCAGGAGAACCCAATGCGCGTCATCTGCCAGTGGTCATAGAGTTAAAGGGATTACATACCAGTAATGCGGCCAAAATGGTGGGGACCTTTAAAAGTTCCAATGAGCTATTTAATCAAACCAACCAATTGATAGACTGGGCTATAAAAAGTAATATGGCCAGTGTATTTACAGATTGTCCGCATAGAGAAAAACTGGGTTGGTTAGAAGAGGCACACTTGGTTGGAGCTTCTGTGAAATTTGAATATGATATTGCTAGTCTTTGCAGAAAGATTGTAAAAGACATGCAAATAGCACAAACAGAAGATGGTTTGATTCCAGATATTGCTCCTGAATATGTACAGTTTGAACAAGGCTTTAGAGATTCACCAGAATGGGGAAGCAATGCCATTTTATTGCCTTGGTATTTGTATCAGTGGTATGGCGATAAACAAGTGTTGGAAGAGAGTTATAATATGATGCAGCGTTATTTGGCTTATTTAGATAGAAAAGCCAACCAATATATTTTATCACATGGCTTGGGCGATTGGTTTGACCTTGGCCCAAAACGTCCTGGAGAATCGCAGTTAACACCCAAAGGGGTAACAGCTACAGCTATCTATTATCATGACATAGACATTATGACCAAGATTGCTCAAGTGCTTGGGAAAACGTCAGACCAAGACCGTTATCAGGTTTTGGGTTCAGCCGTAAAAAAAGCATTTAATCAAGCATTTTACCAAGAAGCCACTGCTCAATACGGCTCCGGTAGTCAAACTGCCAATGCCATGGCCCTTTATATGAATTTGGTAGAGCCCGCAAATAGACAAGCCGTGCTGAATAATTTGGTCAAGGATTTGACCAATAGAAATTATGCTCTAACAGCGGGAGATATTGGGTATCGGTATTTGTTGAAAGCGTTGGATCAAGCGGGAAGAAGCGATTTGATTTTTGCTATGAATAATCGGAGCGATGTGCCAGGATATGGCTATCAACTTTCAAAAGGTGCAACTGCACTTACAGAAAGCTGGCAGGCATTACCCAATGTGTCTAATAACCATTTTATGTTAGGACATATCATGGAATGGTTTTATGAAGGTCTTGGTGGGATTAGTCAAAAGACCGATGCTGTTGGATTTGCTCAAGTACTAATTAGACCACAAGTAGTGGGAGATATCAAGCAGGTGTCTGTGTCTTATGGTTCCATGCAGGGTTTGATTAAAACTGCTTGGAAAAATGAAAAAGGATTTGAATTAGATGTTGAAATTCCTGCAAACAGTACGGCTCATGTGGAGATTCCTGCTGGCATGCAAGACAAAGTATTTGAATCTGGCAAGTTAATTGGTCAGGATGCTACTATTAAAATTGTAGCAAGAAAAGCAGACAAACTAGTGGTGGCTATTGGATCAGGATTGTATCATTTTAAAGTACAAAAGCCATGATGCCAATAATAAAATCTGTTCTGTTGAGTACTAGTTTTTTGCTAGTATCAATGGTCAATGCTCAAATAATAAAAAAGACAGTACCTGATTCAGCCATGGAGCGGGTTTATCAAGAAGTAAAAACACCTTACAAATATGGCATGGTGGTTGTACCCGAGGATAATGGAAAAAAAATAGACTGCCCTACTGTGTTTAGAATGGGTCAGGATTGGTTCATGAGTTATATTGTATTTGACGGAAAAGGCTATGAAACAATGTTGGCAAAAAGTAATGATTTGCTTCATTGGACAACTACGGGAAAATTATTGTCTTTTCCTCAGGACAGCACTCGTTGGGACGCCAATCAAAGAGCGGGTTATATGGCTTTGCAGAATCCTCAATGGGAAGGAAACTATGAGTTGGAAAAATATGATGGTAAATATTGGATGTCTTATATAGGTGGCAGGGATAAGGGTTATGAAGCAGGTGAATTATCTATTGGGGTTGCCAATACTCAGACATCACCCTGTCAGTTACATGAATGGAATGTTTTGGATGAACCCGTTTTACGGTCCAATGATCCTGATGCTCGTTGGTGGGAAAACAAAAAAGAATACAAGAGCAGTATTATTTGGGACAAGAAGCAATCATTAGGAGCACCATTTGTGATGTTTTATAATGCCAATGGAGATAGTTCCAATGGGAATAAAAAAATCAGGTGGTTTGAAAGAATTGGTATGGCGCTGAGTCAAGATATGATTCATTGGAAACGTTATTTAGATACACCCATTATGCAACATCCAGTTGGCATTACTGGTGATGCTGTTGTACAAAAAATGGGGGAGCTATGGGTCATGTTTTATTATGGAGCTTTTTGGGAGGGGAGAAAAGATGCTTTTAATAGATTTGCTTGCTCCTATGACTTGGTGAATTGGACGGATTGGAATGGGGTAGACTTGATTCATTCTTCGGAACCTTATGACGATAAATACGCACACAAATCCTATGTCTTAAAATATAATGGAGTAGTGTACCATTTTTATTGTGCCACCAATAAAGCAGACCAGCGTGGCATAGCAGTGGCCACTTCTAAGGACCTTGGAAAAACTACAGTTGGTTTTATACAACCCAATTTGAAATAAATAAGATGTTAGTTAGATTTTATAGAATTATATTTTTCTTTTTTTGTTTGCAATTGGTTGGGCCAATTGCTGGTCAAAGAGTAGTGCAAGATTTTAATCAATCATGGGATTTTCAATTGGCTGATTCTATTCCAACAGGTAAATGGCGCTCAGTAAACCTGCCACATGATTGGAGTATTGAATTGCCCTTTAGTGAAAAAGCGGCAGCCACTACCTTGGGGGGCGCTTTGCCTGGCGGAATTGGCTGGTACCAAAAATCTTTTTTATTGCCCTTAACTTCAAAAGGGAAAAGATTTTATATTGAATTCGATGGCATTTATAGAAATGCAGAAGTATGGATCAATGGTCATGCATTGGGTAAAAGACCCAATGGATATATTTCTTTTCAATATGATTTAACGGATTATTTGTTATATGGAGCCAAGCCCAACCTAGTCTTGGTTAAGGCAGATAATTCCGCACAGCCCAATTCTAGGTGGTATACGGGTTCAGGCATTTATAGAAATGTTAGACTGGTTTCCACAAACAATATCGCCGTTGGCTATGAAGGCAGTTTTGTAACCACGCCCAAAGTGGACAAAGAAATGGCAACGGTGCAGTTGGCATTAACGGTTAATTCTCAAGAACAGCATACAGAAAAACTAACCGTTTTTTCCATATTATTTGACCAAGCTAATATTCCTGTTGCCCAGCAGTCAACTGAGGTAAACATTCAAAAGGGAACCAATCTATTCCAACAAAGCTTTCAAGTGAAACAACCTGCTTTATGGTCAACAGATCATCCTAATTTGTACCATATTCAAACATCCATTTACAAAGGCAATTTGTTGATGGACGATTATACAACCGTATTAGGAATTCGGAATTTTCATTTTGATGCGGCCAAAGGTTTTTTTCTAAATGGACAGTCATTGAAAATTAAAGGAGTTTGTTTGCATCATGACCTTGGTGCCTTAGGTGCTGCAATGAATCTATCAGCATTGAAAAGACAGTTGCGCATCTTGCAAGAAATGGGGGCAAATGCTATTAGAACAGCCCATAATCCTCCTGCAAGAGAACTATTGGATCTCTGTGACCAAATGGGTTTCTTGGTCATGGACGAGGCTTTTGACATGTGGAATAAAAAGAAAAATAAGTTTGATTATTATACTGATTTTCCCAAGTGGCATAGCCGAGATTTGGAAGACCAAATAAAAAGAGACAGAAATCATCCATCCATTATTCTATGGAGTATTGGCAATGAGATCAGAGAACAGTTTGATAGCAGTGGAATACGCATTGCTAAAGAATTGGTGGGTATTGTAAAATCGCTAGATAGTACAAGACCTGTTACCTGTGCTTTAACAGAACCCGACCCAAAAAAGAATTTTATTTATCAGTCTGGCGCATTGGACGTTCTTGGGTTTAATTATCATATTGAAGCTTATGAAGAATTTCCTCAAAAATACCCTGGTCAAAAATTCATTGGTGCAGAAAATGTATCGGGGTTAGCTAGTAGGGGGCATTATGACCAGCCATCGGATAGTATTCGGTTTTGGCCAGAAAGCTCCAAGTTTAAAACAGTAGAAAAAGGGAATCCTGATTTTTCTGTTTCGGCCTATGATCATATTGCTGCTTATTGGGGTAGTACCCATGAAGCTACTTGGAAGTTGATTAAAAAGTATCCTTTTCTCTCAGGGCTTTTTGTTTGGTCGGGATTTGATTATTTGGGAGAACCTACACCCTATCCTTGGCCTGCCAGAAGTGCTTATTTTGGTATTGTTGACCTAGCGGGATTTCCCAAAGACGTCTATTATATGTACCAAAGCGAATGGACCAATAAACCCATGTTACACTTGTTTCCTCACTGGAATTGGGAAAAAGGAAAAATGGTTGACGTTTGGGCCTATTATAACCAAGCTGATGAAGTGGAACTATTTTTGAATGGTAAATCTTTGGGAATCAAACGCAAACAAATGGATGATTTACACATCATGTGGCGAATTCCATTTGAACCAGGGGTACTAAAAGCTATTTCTAGGAAAAATGGGCAAATTATACAGGTAAAGGAAATTAAAACTACGGGTCCGGCTTACCGAATAGAAGTCAAGGCAGATAGGAAGATAATCCATGCAGATGGGAAAGAGCTCTCTTATCTGACCATCAGGGTATTAGACAAAGATGGCCAATTAGTGCCGGATTCAGATAAGCTAATTAAAGTCTCCATTCAAGGTATGGGAAGCCTTAGGGCAATGGACAATGGATTTCAAGCAGGCACAATATCTTTTCAAGCAAATCCTTATCCTGCCTACAAAGGGCTTTGTTTGGCCATAGTTCAAGCAGGCAAAAAAGCAGGAGTTATTGATGTGAAAATAACATCACCTGGTTTGCAACCTAGTTTTATACGAATAAATTCCCGTTGAGTTGCCTACAATGCTTGTTCACCGAAATAGTGAAATATTCCATCATTATAGTCAAACCTTACATTGTCTAGGGATAGGGCTATGTTATTTTTACGAACACAATTTGTAAAAGGATGGTGTGCCGATTGTAAACTTGCCAAACGATGCTTAGGAAAACCAAAACTCCCATTGTCTTTCTTGCAGGATATTTCCTGTTCCTTGTGCAAGTAATTGCTCAGGATAAAGGAAGCAATGCTCCAGCATCATATTACCAACAAGTCATTCATCAACGTTCCTATAAAATTGTAGCCCCAACGGGGATTGCAGACTCTGCCAAATTCTATCGGGTAGAAGCAATAGTAGCTAAGCAATATATGCAGCTTGGACAGATTCATGATTCAGCCAACGCACAAATTAAATTAGCCAAAAGCTACACGGATAAAGATCAAGCAAAACTAGCCATCGCTGAAATTGAAAAACAAAGAACCCAGGTTTTAGAAAAACTTCATGTTTCTTATCTACAGCAATTAGGAAAGGAACTTACCCCAACACAGATAGACCAAATTAAGGATGGTATGACATACAATATTGTCAACATCACCTACAAAGCTTATGGTGAAATGGTTCTCACCTTAAATGAGCAACAAAAAAAGCAAATTCTAACCTATCTCTTAGAAGCAAGAGAGCTGGCCATGGATGCGGAATCTTCCAATAAAAAACACGAATGGTTTGGCAAATACAAAGGCCGAATCAATAATTATTTATCTGCTGCTGGTTATAATATGAAGAAGGAAGGAGAGGAATGGCAGAAAAGAATCAAAGAACAAAAATTGAACAACACTAATAGTTAACAATTGAAATTTTTATAAACCAAACATGCTATATGAAAACTAAACAGCTGCTTAGGTACGTCCTATTTGTCTGTGTTTTTGCAATGGGTACTTTGAGTGCTTTGGCGCAGGAACAAAAGATAACAGGGAAAGTGACCAATCAAAAATCAGGCGCTCCCATTCCAAATGTTACCGTAAAGGTTAAAAATGGTACGCAGAGCGTTTTGACAAATGAAGAAGGGGTGTTCATTATTAAAGTGCCTTCTTCAGAATCCATTATTTCAATTTCACACGTTGGATTTAGCTTTTGGGAAAAAAAGGCTGGCTCTGGTACTCAGGTTGTATCTGTTGTCTTATCAGAATTAGCCAATGAATTGAATGACGTAGTTGTAGTAGGATACGGGACACAGAAAAGACAACATCTTACAGGTTCAGTAGGAACCATGTCTATGAAAGCAGTGGAAGATTTACCCGTTGGTAATCTTTCCGAAGCTTTAAAAGGGCAGATAGTAGGTGTGAATGTATCTGGTGGTTTTGCTAGACCTGGTGAAAGTGCCACTATTACCATTCGTAACCCTATTTATTATTCAAAAGATGGAGGTTCTAAAGAACCGCTGTTTGTTATTGACGATATCATCCGTTCTAAAACAGATTTTGATTTGTTAGATGCAACGGAGATTGAAAGTCTTACCGTTTTAAAAGATGCATCTGCAGCCATTTATGGTATCCTTGGATCCAATGGTGTGATTGTTATCAAAACTAAGAGAGGGAAGAGTGGAGCACCTGTAATAAGTTACAATGGCTCTTATGGAACGTCTAATGCTCCCAGAATGCCTTCTATGTTAAATGGATACCAGCAAGCCCAATATTTAAATAGTTATAATGCAGGCTCAAAAGCTTGGGATACAGCTGCTACATCTGCTTTAGCGGCATATTATACACCAGATGAATTGGACTATTTCTCAAAAAACAATTATGACTGGTTAGGAATGGCTTTTCATAGTTCTCATAATCAGCGTCATACCATCAATGTAAGTGGTGGATCTGAAAGAGCTACTTTCTTTGCAGGTATTTCTTACAATGAAAACAATAGCAACTTTGACGGATTGGGTTATAAAAGATATTCCTTTAGGTCTAGTACTGATATTAAATTAGCTACTGGTTTAAAACTTGGAATGTCTATTAGCGGAGAATTAGGAGATAGAAAAAACACTTTTAACAAACAGGGGAATGAGAGTTTGGATAATGACTGGAAAACCCTAATTGGTCAAGCACAATTTAATCCTCCTTATATCAATGGTTTACCCATTGCCATTCCAGGTGCAGGTACTAATGGTAATATCAATAACTACCATTATTTTGCCGTACGCGATCTAGATAACTATACTAAGACCTATACCTCTGTTTTGAATTTTCAAGGTCAATTAAGTTATGAACCTACTTTTATTAAAGGGTTGAAAGCTGGTTTGAATTTTAATAAAAACGTTGCAAACGGATGGGGTAAACAATATGGAACCAAATACCAAGTTTACAATTTTAATACTACTGGTGCACGTAATCATATTTTGTCTAATACCTATAATGCCACTTATACTTTTTCCAATGGAGATCGTGTAAGGATGAGTCCAACATTTGCTAATTCTTATCAATTAAACGCAACTTTGAGCTATGATAGGAAATTTGGTCAACACGAAATTTCTGCTTTTGTGGGTTATGAGCAAAGTGAAAGTTTCTCAAACGGTGTAAATGCTGAAACTGATGGTGTTATCACTGGTGGGTTAGACAACATGAACTTTGCAACAATTGCCGTAATTTCTAATGAGCCCATTTCAGAAGCTGGTCGTATGGCTTATATTGGAAGAATCAATTACAATTACGCTAATAAGTATTTGTTAGAGTTCAACATGAGAGCTGATGCCAGCCAAAACTTTGCACCCGAAAATAGATGGGGTACGTTCCCATCTCTTTCAGCTGGTTGGGTAGTTTCTGAAGAGAAATTCTTTACAACACTTTCTAAAACAGTTAACTACTTTAAAATTCGTGCTTCTGCTGGATTCTTAGGTTTGGATGCAACCAAATCTTACCAGTGGTTAACCAGCTATGCCATTCAAACTGGAAAAGCTGCTGTATTTGGTGGTAATGCCGATAGAGGTCTTGCTGCTGTTACCAACGTAGCTATTGCAAATAGAAACGTTCATTGGGATAATGTAGATAAGTATAACGTTGGTATTGACATGAAGTTTTTCCAAAGCAGATTGTCAGTTAGCACCGATGCTTATATTGATTACAGGTATAACATGTTGAGTAACTTAACATCTTCTCCATCAATGTTAATCGGGGCAACACTTCCTTCCGAGAACTTTGCAAAAGCAAATACTTTTGGATTTGAATTGTCTGCAAATTGGAGAGAGAAAATCAACAAAGATTGGGGTTATAATGTAACAGCCAACTTTAACTGGGTAGACAACAAGCAATTGATTATTGATCAGGCAAAAGGTAATATTGGTTCTTATTTAGATGGTCTGGGAAAATCAGATGATATGGGTTTTCTTGGATACAGAAGTATGGGATTGTTGAGAACTCAAGCAGATGTAGATGCCCTGTTAAAACAATATCCTAACTATAAAATCTTTGGTAATGTACCAAAACCAGGTATGTTATATTATGAAGACATTCGCGGTCCAAAAGATGCCAATGGTGTTTATACAGCACCTGATGGAACCATTACAAATGATGACCAAGATTATCTAAATAAAAAGCAAAATAACCACTATGGTTTGGGAATTAACTGGGGTGTAACCTATAAAAGTTTGAGCCTGAATGTAGTAATGGGTCTTTCTTGGGGCGGTGTTAGTTCTGTTGAATCTGCTGCAAGAAAAGTGGGTAACAATATCTGGCAGAATAGACCAGCTTTTTGGGCAGACCATTGGACACCATCCAATACTGGCGCTGCATATCCTTCACCTTTCTATGCTTTCTCTTATGATGTTGCAACAGATTTCTGGTGGAGAAGTTCTACCTCTTTTAGAGTAACCAACTTTAATCTGTCTTACAACGTACCATCTAAAGTTGCAAGTAAAATGGGCATGAATAATGTAAGGGTTTACTTAGTAGGTACTAATCCATTCAATTTCTTAAATCCATTTGATTATAAAGACAATACCAACGGATCATACGACGTATTCCCAGTATTGAGAACCTTTACATTTGGATTGAACTTAAACCTATAAAAGATTGCGCAATGAAATTTAGATATATTAATATAGCAGTAGCCGGTATAATAGCACTTGCCGGTTGTCAGAAGGTTTTAGACAAACAAAATTTGTCGGCACTTTCTGGAGATTTATTGTATTCCGATTCAACCATTATACAGCTGAATTTGGACAATATTTATGACAATAACCTGCCAGCTTTTGGCGGTCAAGTGGGTAGTAGCGTTCTAAGTGGTACGCAACCCCAGTTAAGTGAAGAAGGTTATTCTGCGGCCAACGTTTTTATGACAGGTATTGTTAGTTTGGGTACCAATGAGCCTACCGACTTTGGTACAGCTTTAAATACCAATAACTCACAGCCTTCTAATAACTATGGTAGAATAAGACAGTTAAATAGCTTTATTGAAAATATTGATGCCAGTACCTTACCACAGGCAACCAAAAATAAATTTAAAGCACAGGCTTTGTTTTTCAGAGCTTTCCGTTATTGGGATATGGTGAGAATTTATGGAGGTGTTCCATTGGTATTAACTGCATTAGACGGAGTTGGACAAGCTGCTAGAGATGCTGCTTTGTTACCAAGAGATAAAACCTCAGTTTGTTTTGCACAAATGGCAAAGGACTTAGATACAGCTATTGCTTATTTGCCAGGAAAATGGACTACCAGTTCTACCGCTACTTGGGGTAGAATTACCAGTGGTGCTGCCGCAGCATTAAAGGGAAGGATTTTATTGTATTGGGCTAGTCCAATGTTTAATCCTACCGATCTTCCAGAAAGATGGCAGGCTGCTTATGATGCCAATTTGCAAGCAAAAACCATTTTGGATGCAAACGGATTTGCACTAAATGCTAACTACAAGACCATGTGGTTTACAGAGGCCAATAATCCAGAAGCTGTTATGGTAACTGTATATAACAACTCTCCAACCGATCAGGTAAAGAAAAACAATGGTTGGGATAAATCATGTAGGCCTTCCTATTTACAAGGAAGCAGCTCTAACTTGCCAACCTGGGAATTAGTGAATTCTTATCCTATGAAAGATGGTAAAGCACCTGGAACTTCTACTACTTACCCTTATTATGATAGTTTGTATTATAAGAATAGGGATCCTCGTTTTGACGCTACCATTGCTTTTAATGGATGTGTATGGCCGTTGGATGGTATTGCTACTAGAAAAATCTGGACCTATTATGAAACTGCTTCTGCATCAACTGAAACAGCTGCAAGTAACACTGGTTTCTATTGCAGAAAAGCAGTACTGGAAGGAACTTATACCAATGGCGATCCTCAGTTTAGTGGAACGGATTGGATGGAAATTAGGTATGCAGAAGTATTATTAAATTTAGCAGAAGCTGCTACAGGAATTAATAAATTAGGAACCACAGATCCTAGTTATGCTGGGATTACAGCTGTAAGAAAAAGAGCGGGAATTGACGCTGGAACAGCTAGTTTATATGGTTTAAATGCTGGTTTGACTAGGGCTCAAATGTTTGATGCTATTTTGCAAGAAAGAAAGATTGAATTTGCTTACGAAGGCAAACGTTTCTGGGATTTGTATCGTTGGAAACGCAATACTGATTTGAATGGATGGACAAGAAATAGATTGCGTATTGTCTTGAAAACTGGAGCCGGTATTCCTACTGCTGCTCAATTAAAAGATCCAACCAATGCCTTATTCCGCGATGGTCAGAGCTTGGATAATATGTCTACTTCTTTCTTTACTACTATTAGAAATAACAATAAGGATGCTTCCAACGCAACTACCAAATTGGACGCAACACCCATCAATTTCTTGACCAAGTATTATTTCTTCCCTATTCCACAATTGGCCATTACCAACAATCCTAATCTTGCTCAAAACAAAGATTGGGGTGGAAGTTTTGACCCGCTTCAATAAACTAACTGAAAATGGGTGTTTTTTAACACCCATTTTCATTCTAACGATAAATTTGCTAGGCCAACGAAAACGAATATGATTTGTTTTAACTAAATTCCAAATTGATGAAACTAAAGAACATTGCATTATTTGCAATATTGTTTGCCTTTGGCATTAGCTATCAAGCAAGAGCACAATACCCAACTATTCCACCAGATGTTCAAAAGTGGAGTGATTCGCTTTTAAAAGCTGCTAAACTGCATTCAGATTCTGCATGGGTATTTGCTTATCCAATTGTAAAAGAAGAGGCCAAACACGGTAAGCCCTATATTCCCTGGGCAACCAGACCTTATGACCTACCTCAAGCCGATGTGCCAGCTTTTCCGGGAGCAGAAGGTGGTGGTAAATTCAGTTTTGGAGGTAGAGGCGGAAAAGTAATTGTAGTAACCAATTTGAATGATAATGGACAAGGTAGTTTGCGTTGGGCTTGTGAGCAGGGAGGAGCAAGAACTATTGTGTTTAACATTGCTGGAATTATCCGTTTAAATTCTCCCTTAATTATTCGTGCGCCATACATTACCATTGCTGGTCAAACCGCACCTGGTGATGGCGTATGTATTGCAGGTGAAACAGTTTGGATTGATACCCATGATGTGATTATTCGTTACATGCGTTTCCGTAGAGGTGAAACCAATGTAGGTAGAAGGGATGATGCTATTGGAGGAAATCCGGTTGGTAACATTATGATTGATCACGTTTCAGCTAGTTGGGGATTAGATGAAAACATGAGCATCTATCGTCACATGTATAACGATAGTGCCCCCAATTTAAAGGCAGAAGCCAAATTGGGTACTGCCAATGTAACTATCCAAAACAGTATTTTCTCTGAATGCTTAGATACCTATAACCATTCATTTGGATCTACTCTTGGAGGGGAAAACTGTGCTTTTATTAGAAGTATTTGGGCAGATAATGCAGGTAGAAACCCTTCTATTGGCTGGAATGGGATATTCAATTTTGCCAATAATGTAGTGTTCAACTGGGTGCACCGTTCAACAGATGGCGGAGATTATACCGCTATGTATAATATCATCAACAACTATTACAAACCAGGCCCTGCAACACCAGATCAAACCAAACCCGTATCACATCGGATTCTAAAACCAGAATCAGGAAGAAGTAAATTGGGGTACTTGGTGTATGGTAGGGTTTACGCCCACGGAAATATTGTTGATGGCAATGAAAGGGTAACAAAGGATAACTGGGATGGTGGTATACAAGTGGAAGAATTTCCAGATGCCAATAAATACAAAGCTGCCATGAAAGTGGATAAAGCCATGCCCATGCCACAAATGACCATTGTTCCAACTTTGGAAGCAAAAGAGTTTGTTTTGGCAAATGCAGGAGCAACTTTACCTATTAGGGATGCAGTTGATCAAAGAATTGTGAAACAGGTTGCAACAGGTAAGATTGAAGTTAGCCCCAATGTGGTGCTGCCAACCACCCAGTTCAAACATCGTAGACTGCCCATTGATTCTTACAAAATTGGTATTATTACTGACCCTAATCAAGTTGGTGGTTATCCTGTTTATGCGGGAACTCCCTACAAAGATTCAGATAATGATGGAATACCTGATGCATGGGAATCGGCCAACGGATTGAATCCAAAAGACGCTTCAGATGCAGGTAGAATTGCCAAAAATGGATATAGCAATATTGAGCATTTTTTAAATAGCGTTGTTGACGTGAAAAAAGTAGTGCCTCAAACCGCTAAAAAATAATTTTTACCGATTAGCTTAATCTAGACCTGGCTTTTGCAAATCGGTGTTTTGCAAAAGCCAGTTTTATTTTTAATAATTCAAGCAATTTTGAAGGAACCAACAGAAGTTTTAACTTGTACAGCACTTAGTATTCACCAAAATACCATCCATTGAATCGGAAATTTCTTTTTGTTGTTTTGTTGCTTACAATGGCTACTGCTGGATTGGCCCAAAAAAAGCCCAAACCACTACCGCCAATTGCTGTTGGAGCTAATGGCATCTTGCAGTATGTTCCAGATTCATTGGGCAATCAAATTCCTGATTTTTCCTATTGTGGTTATGCAGCTTCAGAAAAGAAAATTCCTTTAGTTGGGGCAATTGTCTATGTGCCCATTGCCAAGGGCGATGCCACATTTCGTATACAATCGGCCATTGATTATCTATCGCGCCAGCCACTTGGTAAAGATGGATTTAGAGGCGCCGTTCAACTGGAAAAAGGTACTTATAATATTACTGAACAGCTCAAGATAACAAGTTCAGGAATTGTGATTAGAGGCGCTGGTATGGATCAAGGGGGTACCAGATTATTGGCCACGGGTCTAGATAGAAGAACCCTGATTCGCGTTTATGGTAAAGAGAATAAGATTATAGCAAAACCCATATTAGTGGCAGATGCTTATGTAGCTGTAGGGGCTAAGCAATTGAGGTTAGATAATAGTAATGGACTAAAACAAGGGGATAGAATTTTTATTCATAGACCAAGTACACAAAATTGGCTGGAAACTTTGGGTACCCTGCATTTTGGAGGAGGACTCACCACGCTTGGTTGGAAACCGGGTGAAAGAGATTTGTATTTTGATAGAACCATTACAGCAATAGATCAAAACAAGATTACCCTTGACGCACCCATTACCACGGCACTAGATAGTAAATATGGTGGAGGTTTTGTAATGGGTTATCAATGGGAAGGTAGGATTCATCAAGTAGGTATAGAAAACCTAATGCTTGATTCTGAATATGATTTAACTAACCCCAAGGATGAAGCACATAGTTGGATGGCTATTACTATGGAAAATGTAGAAGACGCTTGGGTAAGAGCCATCAGCTTTAAACATTTTGCAGGTTCTGCAGTCAACTTATTAGAAACCACCAAACGTATTACGGTTGAAGATTGTATTTCAAATAATCCTATTTCTGAAATTGGTGGACAACGCAGGTATACTTTTATCACTGCCGGTCAACAGAATTTATTTCAGCGTTGTGTTGCCAGCAATGGCTACCATGATTTTGCTACAGGATTTTGTCCAGCTGGTCCCAATGCTTTTGTACAGTGTAGTTCTATTCTGCCCTATAATTTTAGTGGTGCCATTGACTCCTGGGCTTCTGGTGTGTTATTTGATATAGTAACTGTAGATGGGAATGCGTTGCGTTTTAGCAATCGTGGTCAAGACGGTCAGGGTGCTGGATGGGCTGCAGCCAATTCTATGTTTTGGAATTGTTCTGCTGCAAGAATTGATTGCTATCAACCACCAACGGCACAGAACTGGGCATTTGGTTCTTGGAGTCAGTTTGCAGGTGATGGATATTGGGATGCATCCAATAATAGCATTAGCCCTAGAAGCTTGTATTATGCGCAACTAGCTCAACGCTTGAACAGCAATGTAGATGACCAAGCAAGGATAATGAAAGCGCTAACAGAAGCATCCAGTAGTCCAACAGTAGCAGTGGCCATGGCTTTGACTGCTGAAGCCAGCAAGCCGCAAATGCAATTAGACGAATGGATTTTGATAGCAGCATCCAAAAACAATTTTAATACCAGTACAAAGGGGATCAAAAGCATAGATCAAATTGGGGTTAGCCCCATGATTACTCGAGTAAAAGCTCCAGCTTTGACAATTACTAATGGTGTCATCAATAGAAACCAGCAATTGCAAATTGGTAGAAGACAGGGCGTCCCCTGGTGGAATGGTGGCATTCAAGGAAAAGATTTATTGAATGCGCAACCAGCCATTACAAGATGGGTGCCAGGAAGAACAGGAAAGGGTTTAACCGATGACTTGGATGCACTCACAGATTCTATGCAAAAAAATAGGATCATTGGCATGGAACAGAATTATGCCTTATGGTATGAAAGAAGAAGGGATGACCATGAGCGCATACGCAGAATGGATGGTGAAGTATGGGCGCCATTTTATGAATTACCCTTTGCTAGGTCTGGTAAAGAAACCGCATGGGATGGGTTGAGTAAATATGATTTAACCAAATACAATCCATGGTATTGGGGACGTTTGAAAAGCTATGCCAATCTAGCCGATGAAAAAGGGTTGATCTTGGTACACCAAAATTATTTTCAACACAATATCATTGAAGCGGGTGCGCACTATGCTGATTTTCCCTGGAGAACGGCCAATAATATCAATCAAACAGGATTTCCTGAGCCCGTACCTTATGCAGGGGATAAGCGCATTTTTATGGCGGAGCAATTCTATGATATCAGCAATCCAGTTAGAAGGGCTTTGCACGTAAAATATATTAGACAGTGTTTGGAGAATTTCAAAGACAATCATTCTGTGATTCAATTAACTGGTGAAGAGTTTACTGGTCCTTATCATTTTGTCAAATTCTGGATTGAAACAGTAGCTGCCTGGGAAAAAGAAAAGGGTGTTAAGCAATTGATTGGACTTAGTGTTACCAAAGACGTACAAGATAGCATTTTGGCAAACCCAGCTTTAGCACAGTATATTGATCTGATTGATATACGTTATTGGCATTTGCAAGCAGATGGAAGTACTTATGCGCCAAAAGGTGGACAGAATCTGGCACCTAGACAGCACGCGCGTTTACTCAAGCCCAAGAAAACCAGTTTTGAACAAGTATATCAAGCGGTAAAAAAATATAGACAATTGTATTCGTCTAAAGCAGTGATCTATAGTGCAGATAGTTTTGACCAATTTGGATGGGCGGTACTCATGGCGGGAGGATCTTTACCCGTATTATCAGAACTACCTGCCAATTTTCTAAAAGCAGTTACAAGCATGAAGCCTGTTGAGGGCAAGCAATATTTGTTATCCAACCAAAACAAGGAATGGGTCATCTATTGCAATCAAGGGGAGTATAGCATTCCTCAAGTAGACCCCAAACAGATTTATCAGTTGGTTTGGATAGACCCAAAGAATGGAAGCATTTTTCAAGAGATACAAGTATTAGGCGCAGCATTAGAAAAATTTGAAAAGCCCGTGTCCAATGACCTAGTGGCTTGGATAAAAAAATAGTCCGTGAAACAAATAGTATTGAAAAAAGGATTTTTTATTTTGGCCTTATTGGGGAGTTTTTTATTTAGAGCATCTGCACAAAAAGCATTGCCATTGATTCAAGTTGCTCCCAACAAGCATTTTTTTCAAACCGCGGATGGTAAACCATTTTTTTGGTTGGGCGATACGGGTTGGCTCTTGTTTGTAAAAATGAATCGGGAAGAGATAGTACAATACCTTGACAATAGAAAGGCCAAGGGCTTTAACCTAATTCAGGTAATGGTAGTGCATGACTTAAAGAAAGCCGTAAACGTTTACGGTGACTCTGCTTTTGCCATTAGAGATTTGGCTAAACCTATTACTACTGCGGGTAATGATTTTAAAAATGCAGTGGCCTATGATTTTTGGGACCATTTGGAATTTGCCATTCAAGAAGCTTCTAAAAGGGGTATCTATTTGGCATTGGTACCTGTTTGGGGATCCAATGTAAAAGAAGGAATGGTGTCAATTTCATCAGCCCAATCCTTTGCCCAGTTTTTGGTCAAGCGTTTTGGTCAACACAACAATCTGGTTTGGTTAAACGGAGGCGATTTAAGAGGTTCAGAAAAAACAGAGATTTGGAATGCCATTGGCAATATGCTAAAAGCCAATGATCAAAAGCACTTGGTTGGATTTCATCCAAGAGGCAGGTCAACTTCTTCTGAATGGTTTCACCAAAGTAGTTGGCTAGATTTTAATATGTTTCAAAGCGGACACAAAGACTATGCACAGGATACAGTGGAACCAAGAATGGGAGAAGATAACTGGAAATTTATGCAAAACGATTATGCTTTGCAACCCACCAAACCCAGTTTTGACGGTGAGCCTTCTTATGAAATGATACCTCATGGTTTGCACGATACCACCGCACCCAAATGGCAGGCTGCGGATCTTCGCAGGTACGCTTACTGGTCTGTATTTTCCGGCGGTGCAGGATTTACTTATGGGCATAATGCGGTGATGCAATTTCATAATGGTCAAGGTGTGGGAGATTATGGAACCAAACAAAACTGGAAAGACGCCATCAATGATTCAGGTGCCGGACAAATGCAATGGATGAAAAAATTACTCTTGTCAAAATCCTATTTTGATCGAGTTCCTGACCAATCCTTGATTGCTTCTAAACAGGGCGATAGACATGAGCGAGTGGTTGCTTGTAGGGGAAAGGATTATGTATTTGCGTATACTTATACTGGTAGGGCTTTTGACATTCAAATGGGTAAGATTCAGGGCCTCCAAGTAAAAGCATCATGGTTTAATCCCAGAAATGGAACTACTCAATTGATTGGTCAATATAGCAATAAGGGCATTCAACAATTTCAGCCAATAGGAACAGCGCAAAATGGGAACGATTGGGTATTGGTCTTAGAATCTATTAAAGGCAAATGAGACATAGATCTTTACATATTATTTTCTTGGGTTGCCTGATTATTATGCAATTTTCTTGTAAACAATCCTATTATGTATTTAGCTCTTTTCAGGAGCCTGCCAATAAGGGATTAGAGGCATTGATTAGTAAGGATGGGTATCATTGGAATAGAATTGATTCGGTCTTACTAAAACCCATGATTGGCAAGGATAAAATCATGCGCGATCCTTCTATCATGCAAGGTCCGGATGGTCTATTCCATCTTGTTTGGACAACGGAATGGAAGGGAGGTAATGGTTTTGGTTATGCATCTTCTAAAGACTTATTGCATTGGTCTGAACAGCAATATATTCCAGTAATGCAATCAGAACCAACAGTAGTCAATGTTTGGGCCCCTGAATTGTTCTATGATCAAAAAAGGGCTAGTTATATCATTGTTTGGGCTTCTTGTATTCCCAATAGATTTGCTAAAGGGATTGAGGAAGAAAACAATAACCACCGTTTGTATTATACACTTACCAAAGATTTTAAAACCTTCTCAGATACCAAATTATACTTAGACCCTGGATTTAGTGCCATTGACGCGGTTTTGGTACAAAAATCGGCAGATGAAATTGCGCTGGTATTGAAAGACAATACCAGACCTGAGCGAGATTTTAAAATTGCATTTAGCACAGACGCGCTTGGACCATTTACGTCAGCATCAGTGCCTTTTACCCAAAAATTTACCGAAGGTCCAGCGGTGGCAAAATTGAAAAAGGGTTGGTTGATTTATTTTGACGCCTACCAAGAAAAGAAATTTGGCGCAGTATACACCCGTGATTTTAAAAGCTTTCAATCGGCAGATAGTTTGATCAGTGTACCTGCGGGGCACAAGCACGGAACCATTATGCGGGTAGACAAACATTATCTCAAACCCTTATTGGCAATCAATGATAAATAGTAGGAAATATATTGTAGGGATAGTCTTGATGGTTTTGGGATTTTCACTAATCTCAGAAGCACAGGAAGATACTGTTCGTTATATGGGTAATACCATTTCTAATGTAGACTATCATCATGGTCAATTAAGCCCAGCAATTGGGGTTCATAATGTTCAAGTATTTCGTGCCAATAGAGCGCATCCTGAATGGGCGGGAGACGAAGGCTGGACTTATAACCACGCACCTATGTTGGCTTATTGGAACAATAAATTCTATTTGGAATATTTGAGTTGTCCTGTGGGTGAACACCAGCCACCAGGTCAGACCTTGTTGATGGAATCAAAAGATGGATATCATTGGTCCAAACCCAGCATCTTATTTCCACCCTATAAAATTCCTGATGGAACCACCAAGGAAGGGAGAAAAGAAATTGCCAAAGACTTAACGGCCGTGATGCACCAACGCATTGGTTTTTTTACTTCCAGTTCCAAACATTTATTAGGTCTGGGTTATTATGGATTGGTCATGGGAGCACATGATGATCCCAATGATGGTAATGGTATTGGTAGAGTAGTCAGAGAAATCAAAAAAGATGGAACCTTTGGTCCTATTTATTTTATTAGGTATAACCATGCGTTTAATGAAAAAAATACTGCCTATCCATTGTATACCAGTAGTCCAGATAAAGCATTTGTAGCAGCTTGTAATGAACTCTTGGCTTCTCCCTTAATGATGCAACAGTGGGTGGAAGAAGCGGATAAAAATGACCCCTTGATTCCTTTGAAAAAAGATTTTAAAGCATTTAGTTATTATCATTTGAATGACGGCAGGGTAATAGGTTTATGGAAATATGCCCTTACTTCTATTAGCAAAGACCAAGGGAAAACTTGGGTCTATAGCCCAACACGTGCACCTGGTTTTGTGAATGCCAATGCCAAAATCTGGGGGCAAAAAACATCTGATGGTAAGTTTGCTACGGTCTATAACCCTTCTGAGTTTAGATGGCCACTGGCCATTTCTGTGAGCGAGAATGGATTGGATTATCAAAACCTATTATTGGTCAATGGAGAAATTAGTTCTCTGCGTTATGGGGGTGCTTATAAGTCTTATGGTCCGCAATATGTGCGTGGCATTCAAGAACCAGATGGTAATCCACCCGGAGGCAATCTTTGGGTTAGTTATAGCATGAACAAAGAAGATATTTGGGTAAGTGAAATTCCAGTACCTGTTGCGCAAAAAGTAACAAATAATGTGCAGGACAATTTTGCAACAATGCCTGAGAAGACTGCGCTGCAATTCTATAATATTTATAGCCCGCTTTGGGCTTCTGTTAGTCTTGTTAAAATCAATGATAGTACCAAGGGTGTGTTATTAAAGGATTCAGATCCCTTTGACTATGCCAAATTGGAAAGAGTGATTCCAACTTCTACGAAGGCACAATTTGAATTTTCCATTGTACCACAACAAGACCAATTTGGATTATTAGAAATGGAATTTCTAGATGCAAAGGGAAATCCCTGTATTCGTGTTTTTCTTGACTCTACTGGTTCCGTGAATGTAAAAGCGGGTTATCGGAATAAATCAGTTGCAAAATATCGCGCCAGTGAAACCCTGAACCTGACTTTGGAATTAGATGTAAAGACCAGATTTTACAAAATGAATATCAATGGAAAGCAAATAGGGAATAACCTGTTTTTTGCCCCTGTTCAGGAAGTAGAAAGGGTAGTCTTTAGAACTGGCAGTACCAGAAGATTTCCTGATGCAGACACGCCTACAGATCAGGATTATGATTTGGCAAAACCTGGAGAAAAAACCAAGGAAGCTGCTTATTTGATCAAGTCTTTTAAAGCAACTAAAATTCAATGATCAAGCAATTGATATCATATCAAATGACAAAAACTGCATTGGTAAGTTCCTTATTGTTTGGATTGCTAAGCATTTCAAGCAATGCCATCGCGCAAGCAAAACCCACTGTTCTCAAAGCTGATCAGTTCAAACACTATATTGACTATTTCAACAAAATGGAGGATGAAAATATTCAGCAGGCCATCCCCAATGAAAAAGCCTGGCCCTGGATCAAAGCCAATATTCCGCTGTTTGAATGTCCACAAGGAAATTTTGAAGAACTATTTTATTATAGGTGGTGGACATTAAGAAAACATATTAAACAAACCCCGCAAGGATATGTCTTTACAGAGTTCTTGGTGCCCAGGTCTTATGCAGACAAATACAATCTGATTAGTTCGGCGCTTGGTCATCATATTTATGAAGCCAGGTGGTTACATGACCAACAATATTTAGATAATAATTTATTGGTTTGGTACAGGGGCAATGATGGTAAGGCATTGAAGCGTTTGCGCTTTTATAGCAGTTGGAATATTGATGCTATTTACAATCGATATAAAGTAAATCAGAACAAGGATTTTGTATTAAATCTCCTGCCCGATTTAGAACAAGACTATCAAGCATGGGAAGTAGAAAAAAGAGCTAAGTCTGGACTGTTTTGGCAATTTGATGTGCGTGATGCTATGGAAGAAACCATTAGTGGCGGAAGAAAAGAGAAAAATGCCAGACCTAGTATCAATGCGTATATGTATGGCAATGCGCAAGCACTTGCTGCTATGGAAGAATTAGCAGGTCAGCAAGACAAAGCGGGATTCTATACACGCAAAGCAGATACCGTTAAAACATTAGTACAAGAAAAATTATGGAATTCCAAACTCTTATTTTTTGACGTACGCAAAGAAAAAGATAGTCTGGCTCAAGTACGTGAAGCCATTGGATATATTCCCTGGTATTTTAACCTGCCCGATTCCAACTTTAACCAAGCATGGCAATTTGCCAAAGACCAAAAAGTATTCTCTGCGCCATTTGGTTTAACCACGGCCGATAGGTCACATCCACAATTTAGAACCCATGGTTGTTGTACCTGCGAATGGGATGGGGCAGTCTGGCCATTTGCTACTTCTCAAACCCTTACGGGGATGGCCAATCTATTGAATGGTTCTACACAATCCTTTGTATCTGGTCAAGATTATTTTAAAATGCTACAGACTTTTGTAGAATCGCAGTATTACAGGGGTAGACCCTATATTGGTGAATACCTTGATGAGAAAACGGGTTATTGGTTAAAAGGTGATGAAGAAAGAAGCCGCTATTATAACCATAGTACTTTTAATGATTTGATCATCACAGGGCTAATTGGTTTAAGACCAAGAACCGATGATCTGTTAGAAATTAATCCATTGGTCCCTCAAGGTCAATGGGATTGGTTTTGTTTAGACAATGTATTGTACCATGGAAAAACCATTTGCATTCTTTGGGATAAAGATGGCAAACATTATAAAAAGGGAATGGGGCTAACTGTATTTGTCAATGGCAAAAAAATAGCCAATAGCCTCCAGTTAGCAAAAATCAACACCAAATTAAATTAGTCTTTGAAAACAAAGTCAATATATCAAATCTGTTTACTGAGCATTAGTCTATTGCTATGCTTTGGCATAAGCGCACAAGAAACCCAATTTCAATACCTCTCTGGTAAGGACAAGGATCACACCGTAAATTGGCAATTCTTCTGTACGGCTGGAGCTAAGTCTGGTCAATGGACTACCATTCCTGTACCCTCCTGTTGGGAATTACAAGGTTTTGGAAAATACGATTATGGTTTTGTCAAAGACAGTATCAAAGGCAAGGAAGAGGGATGGTACAAATACCCTTTTAAAGTATCCAATAGTTGGAAGGATAAAATCATTAACCTGGTTTTTGAAGGAGTGATGACAGACGCAGAAGTGCGGGTAAACGGCGTTGTAGCTGGGGCAATTCACCAAGGTGCTTTTTATGCTTTTAAATATAAAGTCAGTCATTTACTGAAATGGGATCAGGAGAATCTATTGGAAGTTAAGGTAGCCAAACATTCAGCCAATCAGTCGGTCAATGAAGCCGAACGCAAAGGTGATTTCTGGGTATTTGGCGGCATTTTTAGACCGGTATTTTTAGAAGCATTACCCAAGCAACATATTGCTGAACTGGCTATTGACGCAAAAGCTAATGGGGTCTTATCTGCTAAGGTTAAGACCAAGGGAGATATTGATCAGATTTCACTTGAACTGTATGATAAAACTGGAAAGCAATTTGGTAAAGGCTTTCAGATGAAACCAACAGATAGTATTAGTACAATAGCGGTTACCTATGGCAATCTCAAATTATGGTCTGCAGAATTTCCCAATCTCTATCAAGCCAAGATTAAATTATATGACCATGGAAAATTAGTCCATGTTCAAAGCCAGTCAATTGGATTTAGAACTGTTGAAGTAAAACAGCGCGATGGTATTTATATCAATGGGGTGAAGATGAAATTCAAGGGCGTGAATCGGCATAGTTTCTGGCCTAATTCTGGAAGAACTACTAGCAAGGACTTGAGTATTAAAGAAGTTCAATTGATGAAAGACATGAACATGAATGCGGTTAGAATGAGTCATTATCCTCCGGACAAACATTTTCTAGAAGTCTGTGATTCATTGGGTCTTTATGTGATGGATGAGTTAGCGGGTTGGCACGGGCATTATGATACGCCAACAGGCACCAAGCTCTTAAAAGAAATGATGCAACATGACCAGAACCATAGTTCCATTTTTATCTGGTCTAATGGTAATGAGGGTGGACATAATTTGGAATTGGATCATTTCTTTGAAAACTGGGACTTCCAACAAAGACCACTGGTGCATCCTTGGCAACTGTACAAGGGAATAGAAACCCAACACTATCGCGAATACCATTATGGGGTAGGTAATTATGAAAATGGGCATGATATTTTATTGCCTACAGAGTTTTTACACGGTTGGTTTGATGGAGGTCATGGCGCAGGATTAGAAGATTATTGTGAATCTATGTGGAACAATCCATTGGCTGCCGGTGGTTTTTTATGGGCTTTTGCAGATGAAGCGGTTGTAAGAACGGATAAGAATGGATTATTAGACACAGATAATTTTCGCGGGGCCGATGGGATAGTGGGACCCTATCATGAAAAAGAAGGTTCCTATTTTGCCATCAAAGAAATCTGGAGTCCGGTTCATATAGAGAGAAGAGAAATTGCTCCAGGTTTTAATGGGAAATTTCAAGTAGAAAATCGTTATTCCTTTACCAATTTAAATCAATGTGGGTTTAGTTGGCGCTTAGCTAAATTTGGTTCATTGGAAACTGTCAAGGGCAAAAT
Source organism: Bacteroidota bacterium (assembly GCA_947460595.1). Classification (GTDB taxonomy): domain Bacteria; phylum Bacteroidota; class Bacteroidia; order Chitinophagales; family Chitinophagaceae; genus Sediminibacterium. The sequence continues at coordinate 152,363 of CANHGS010000007.1, forward strand.
TAATGCTCCTTCTTTAAAGCCATTAGAAAAAGGAATTCTTTCCGTTGCACTTCCACCCAATTGGCAATCCTTTGACTGTTTGTATCTAACAGCAACTGGGCCAGACGGCAAAGAAATATTTACTTGGTCTTATCCCATAAGTCTTCCCAAAGAGTTGGCTAAACAAATGGTGGAGAAAGAAGGAATGCCTATTGTGCAAATGGAACAAAAAGACAGTTTGTATTTGATTGTTGTAGGAGATCTTTCCTTAAAGATTAATAGCAAAAATGGGTTATTGCAAGAAGTGAAAAATGGAACTACTGTTATCCCATTTAATCAAGGTCCTGTATTGCAAGAAGGCGTTAATAATTTTGCTGGCTTTAACTATCATTTTGAAGGAAAGAATTTGGTCATTGCTTCACAGTATGACAAAAAGAAAAGTTATAATACCCTTGAATGGACCATTTATCCCAGTGGTTGGATCAAGATGAAAACCAGGTATTTTCCATCGGCTTATTTTACAGATTTTGTGGGGGTGAATTTTTCCTTTCCAGAATCTCAAATTAAGGGAGTTGAATACTTGGGCAAAGGACCATATCGGGTATGGAAGAACCGATTAAAAGGGGGAAGCCTTGGCATTTGGAACAAAGCCTATAATAGCACAGAAACGGGAGAGTCTTGGGTCTATCCTGAATTCAAGGGATATCATGCCAACCTATATTGGGCCAAGCTCCTGACCAAAGAAACACCCATAACCATTGTTACTGAAACTGAAGACCTGTTTTTAAGATTGTTCACCCCTGCTTTTAAAACGGATCAATGGAAAAATTATGAGACTTTATTTCCTAGCGGCGATATTTCTTTCATGCAAGGAATTCCGAGTATTGGTTCTAAAAGCCAACGCAATGAAACAACAGGCCCCATGGGTTTGAAAAATATATTTTATGATTATGAAAAAGATCCAGCTAGGGCATTGGAACTAGTGGTCTATTTCAATTTTCTTGGTCAATAAAAAAGCATTATGAGACAAGGCATTTTATTGTTTTCGCTATTTGGCATTTGTGGGATACTCTTGTCTGCTAATCAGCTGCAAGCACAAACTGTACAGGTTAAAAACCTGCGTTGTGAATCAATGATCAATCCCATTGGTATTGATGCCAGTCAACCAAGATTGAGTTGGAATCTAACAGCTAACACAAGAAATGTTTTGCAAAATGCCTATGAAATTTTGGTAGCCAGTTCCAAAGAAAAATTGGCCCAAAACCAGGGAGATCTTTGGTCTTCTGGAAAAATCGCCGCAGGCAGTTCTATCCAAATTTCCTATCAAGGAACCGCTTTAAAAACCAACCAGCAATATTATTGGAAAGTCAGGTCTTACACCAATCAGGGAATGAGTGCCTGGAGTGAACCTGCTTATTGGACTATGGGTCTGCTCAATAATACAGATTGGAAGGCGCAGTGGATTGGTTGGGATGCCCCCTTTGCTTGGGACAGCATTACCCAATTCTCCAGATTATCAGCGCGTTATTTGAGAAAAGAATTCAAGACCAGCAAACCCATCAAAACCGCCACTCTACAAATTAGTGGATTGGGATTGTATGATTTGCAGATTAATGGCAAAAAAATAGGAGACCAGGTACTAGCACCTGCTGCAACTGATTATCGCAAAACTTTTTTCTACAATAGTTATGATGTAAGTACACAAGTACAACAGGGTAATAATGCCGTTGGTGTTGTCTTAGGTAATGGTAGGTATTTCACCATGCGTCAAGATTATAAACCCAAAAAAATCAACAATTTTGGTTTTCCTAAACTCTTGTTGCAATTAAGCATTACTTACCAAGATGGAAGTCAAGAGTTAATCGTTTCTGACAAGAGTTGGAAGTTGACTGCAGATGGTCCTATTAGAACCAATAACGAATATGACGGGGAAGAATATGACGCCAATAAAGAACTCAAAGGATGGTCTACCATTGGATATCAAGATAACAATTGGTTGCCCGTTCAGTTAGTGGAAAAACCAGCAGGACAATTGGTAGCACAAATGCAGGAGCCTATCAAAATCATGCGCAAGGTTCAGCCCATTGGCATTCAAGCTTTAAAAGGAAAGCCAGGTGTTTATATTTTAGACATGGGGCAGAATATGGTAGGTTGGTTGTCTTTACAACTGCGCGGAGGTATTAAAGGTAAATCCGTAAAACTGCGTTTTGCAGAAAGTTTGGAAAAAGATGGATCCTTGTATACGGCTAATCTTCGGGATGCAAGAGCAACGGATTTATACACCATGAAAGGTGCGGCACAAGAATCTTGGCAGCCCTTATTTACTTTTCATGGATTCCGTTTTGTAGAAATTACGGGTTATCCAGGACAGCCTACACTCAAGGATTTTGAAGGCCTGGTCATTCATGATAATCTTGCTAATACAGGAAGCTTTAGTTCTTCCAACACTACTTTGAATCAAATTCATCAAAATGCATGGTGGGGTATTGCTGGCAATTACAAAGGCATGCCACTAGATTGTCCCCAAAGAAACGAGCGTCAACCTTGGTTGGGAGATAGAACTATGGGAGCATTGGGTGAGAGCTTCTTATTTGGCAATGCCAATTTGTATGCCAAATGGTTAAATGATATTCAAGACGCACAAACAGCAGAAGGTGTGATTCCAGATGTGGCACCTGCATTCTGGAATTATTATACAGATGATATAACTTGGCCAGCCGCTTATATTACAGTAGCCGATATGTTGTACCAACAATATGGAGATCAAAAAAGCATTGAAAAGCATTATGCTTCCATGATTAAATGGGCGGATCATATTGCAGAGAAATACCTGAAAAAAGGATTGATCACCAAAGACAAATATGGAGACTGGTGTGTACCACCAGAATCACCAGAATTGATTCATGCAAAAGATACCGCAAGGATTACAGATGGGGGATTAATTGCCACTGCTTATTATGCCAAGCTCTTGCAGTACTTAACAAAATTTGCTGGCATCTTGGACAAACCTGCAGATGCAGCAAAAATGCAAAGCCTACATGCCACCATTAAAACAGCATTTAATCAAACCTATTTTAACAAAGAGAAAAAATATTATGGTAACAATACCGTTACAGCCAATCTTTTGCCCATTAGTTTTGGCTTAGTATCAGACGCAGATGAAGCCACCGTATTCAACCATATTGTGACCAAGATTTTGGTGGAGAATCATGGTCATATAAGTACGGGTTTAATAGGAAGCCAATGGCTGATGCGTGGGCTTACCAAACATGATCGGGCCGATATTGCTTTTCAACTAGCTAGTACCAAAACTTATCCTGGATGGGGTTATATGGTGGAGCAAGGCGCCACTACTATTTGGGAATTATGGAATGGTAATACCGCTAATCCACAAATGAATTCTCAAAATCATGTGATGTTATTGGGAGATTTACTCACTTGGATCTATGAAGATTTAGGTGGTATTAAATCAGACGAACAATCAGTGGCATTTAAACAAATTGTAATGAAGCCTTCATTGATAGATGGCTTGGATTGGGTAAATGCCAGTTACCAATCTGTTTATGGAAAAATTGAAAGTCAATGGAAAAATAGTATTGACAAATTTGAATGGAAAATTAAGATCCCAGCCAATACCACGGCAACCATTTATCTACCAACAACCGATGCAGCAACTATTTTTGAAGGACAAAAGCTTTTAAAAAATGTTGCTGGGGTGCAACTAGTAAAAATAGCAAATGGATTTACTGAATTAAAAATAGGATCAGGCAGTTATCAATTTTTGGTGCAAAAACCTTTTAAAAAGGGCTTAGTAAAAAACGAATTCATTTTCACGGAAGCCAGTTTTCCAGAAAGCCATGCTTCAACCATTGCAGAAACACCCATGGGTTTGGTGACAGCATGGTTTGGTGGTACCAAGGAAGGGAATAAAGACGTTTGCGTTTGGGTATCGCATTTTAAAAATGGAAAATGGACCTCGCCATTAAAAGTTGCTGATGGCAGACTCAATGATAGTACCAGATATGCTTGTTATAATCCTGTTTTATTTCAAGTGCCAGGTGGCGATTTATTATTGTTTTATAAAATTGGACCCAATGTGGCAGGATGGACGGGTTGGATGATGCGATCCAAGGACAACGGACAAACCTGGTCAAGTAGAGAAGCACTTCCAGATGGATTTCTCGGTCCCATCAAAAACAAACCCGTATTAATCAATGGGGTCTTGGTTTGCCCTTCTAGTACAGAAAAGACGGGATGGAAAGTACATTTTGAATATACCAAGGACTGGGGTAAGACATGGACCAAATCTATAGATATCAATGATGGCAAAACTATCACCGCCATTCAGCCCAGCATTTTGCAATACAAGGATGGAATTTTACAAGTTTTGTGTAGAAGTAGGAATAGAACCATCAATGAATCTTGGAGTAAGGATGGTGGAGCAACTTGGTCAGAAATGAAAGCTTCTGCTTTGCCCAATAACAATTCAGGATCAGACGCAGTTAGTTTGGCAGATGGAAGACAGTTATTGGTTTATAACCACGTAAAGCCTGCTGCTAATTTGGCCAATGGTAAGGGTGCTAGAACACCTTTGAATGTGGCAATTTCAGATGATGGCATTCATTGGAAAGCGGTAGCTGTTTTAGAAGATTCTCCCATTAGTCAATATTCCTATCCTTCTGTGATTCAAACAAAGGATGGACTAGTGCATATAGTGTATACTTGGCGCAGACAAACAATCAAACACGCTGTGATTCGTTTGGATGGCATTGAAACAAAAGTCATTGAAAATGAAACCTGGCCTGGTATCAAATTGGATCCAAACGCTAAGCCCAGTGAGGACTAATACATGAAAGAACTACCTGTATTAGATATTGGAATCATCCTTGCCTACCTAATTGCCATGGTTTGGATTGGCTATTATTTTTCCAAACGCAATCATAGTACGGCACAGTTTACCAAGGCTTCTGGAACCATTCCAGGTTGGGCCATTGGCATGTCTATCTATGCCACATTTTTGAGTAGCAATACTTTTTTGGGGGTGCCAGGAAAAGCATTCGGGGGTAATTGGAATGCATTTGTATTTAGTATTTCTATGCCCTTTGCTGCTTGGATTGCCACCAAATATTTTGTAAGTTTTTATAGAAATACGGGAGAAGTATCGGCCTATTCCAATTTGGAAAATAGGTTTGGTGCATGGGCCAGAACCTACGCCGTGATTTGTTTTTTATTAACCCAGTTTGCAAGAATGGGGTCTATCTTTTTTGGTATGGCCCTAACCCTTCATGCACTGATTGGGTTTTCCATGCCTTCCATTATGATTGTCATGGGCATTTGTATCATCCTCTATACCGTAATGGGTGGAATGGAAGCGGTGATCTGGACAGAAGTGGTTCAGGGAGTATTGAAAACATTTGGCGCATTGCTGATTTTATTCCTCATTATTAGAGAGGTGCCAGGTGGCACGGAGCAGGTATATCAAATTGCCAAAGACCAAGATAAATTTAGTTTGGGTTCTTTTCAATTAGATTTTCAACACTCAGGTTTTTGGGTGGTATTTCTCTATGGGTTCTTTATCAACCTGAATAATTTTGGGATGGACCAGAATTATATTCAACGTTATCATACGGCTGCCAGTTCCAAACAAGCCATCAAATCCGTTTGGTTATGCGTGGTATTGTATGTGCCAGCATCCTTCTTGTTTTTTGTGATTGGCTCGGCCCTATTTTCCTATTATCAAATACACCCTGAATTATTGTTGCCACTGAAAGAAAGTTTGGTTAGAGAAAAATTGGGTAACAGTGCCAGTTTGGCCCAAATTCAAACAGCGGTTACTGCTATGCAACCTGCAGACTATGCCGACAAAGTAATGCCCCATTTTATGGTCACCAAAGTGCCTACTGTATTTTTGGGTTTGATTGTAGCAGCTATTTTATCAGCAGCCATGAGTACCATTAGTTCTGGTATGAATGCATCAGCAACGGTATTTACCAAGGATATTTATAAGCGCTATTTCAATAAAAACAGTAGCGATGCAACAGAGCTCAAAGTGCTCTATATTACTACCGTTGTTTGTGGACTCATTGGTTTATTGGCTGGAATTGCCATGATTGGCATTAAGAGCATTTTAGATATCTGGTGGGAGCTTTCTGGTATTTTTGCTGGAGGTATGTTGGGATTATTCTTGTTAGGACTAATCAGTAAACAAACCAAGAGCAAAGAGGCCTTTCTAGCAGTATTGGTTGGTGTCATTATTATAGTATGGCTAAGTTTCTCTCAATGGATTCCAGATAGCGTTGCCTACTTAAAACCCGCCCTACACAAGAATATGATCATTGTGATAGGTACCCTAGTCATTTTCTTGGTTGGAGTTCTCTTGACCAGTTTTAAAAAAGTAAAATAGTACAGGGGAATAGTGAAATACGGCATTTGAAACCGCCCTAAAAATGTACAACTTACCGTGTTGTAAATAGGATTAACCAAGCAGTATGCAAAAGAAATTTGTACCCGTGATGATCACGCCTTTTAACCTAAAGGCCAAACTGGATTTTACGGCAGTAGCCACCCTCATTGATTTTTATTTGGCGGCCGGAGTAAAGGGTTTTTTCGCCAATTGCTTGAGCAGTGAAATGTATAGTATTAGCGAGGACGAAAGACTAGAGTTAACTAGTTTTATTGTGCGTTATGTGAATGGAAGGGTACCCATTGTAGCAACTGGTTCTTTTGGTTTAACCATTGAAGACAAAGCCGATTTTGCCAAAAGGATTTATGCAACTGGCATTGACGCGGTGATCCTAATCACAGGACATTTTGCCAATGTGGATGATAGCGATGAGATTCTATTAAATAATTTTAAAAAATTCTTAGCGCTTATCCCAGGTGTACCTGTAGGAATGTATGAGTGTCCAGCACCTTACAAACGCATATTGACGGCAGATGTATTTAAAACCTTATTAGAAACGGGTAGGTTTGTCTATCACAAAGACACATCTATTCAACAAGACCAAGTTTTTGCCAAGTTGGCTATTCTGGCATCCAGCAAAAATCCCAGCATGGAGTTCTATGATGCCCATACACCCAATGCGGCATTTTCTTTGCGCAACGGCGCCAAGGGCATGAGTTCTATTTCAGGTAATTTCTATCCAGAAATTCTAGTGTGGATCTGCAATAATGCCAATAACCCTGACAAGAAAGAACAGGTAGATTGGTTACAAGCTGAGTTGATTAAAGTAGACCCCTTGATTCATATTGCCTATCCCATGAGTGCCAAATACTTTCTTGCTAAAAGAGGTTTGCCAGTTAGAACCATTAGTAGGGCTCATGCTTTGGAATTAACCCCCGATCAGAAAAAAATATTAGACGGCATCTATGATAGTTTCTGCCACTGGTGTGATGAACTTGGTATTGAGAAAGTACAATTAGAAACCATACGTCCAACAGCCGTTTTGCAAGACCCGGCTATATAAGGTGATTCCATACTTACTGCTTAACTTAGATGGATAAAATTTGACCATGATGAGAAGCCATATGATATTTCCATCTTCTAGTGTATTGTTCAGCAACGGATACTCCTTGAATAAGCTTTGTTCCTACTTTTTTTTACTGTTATGCAGCTTTTTTTCAGTTCCAATCAATGCCCAACAAAATTCTGACGAAGGCTATAAACGTCCTTTAAAAGAAGTGATTGCAACTATTGAAAAGCGTTATGGCGTTAAGATCAAATACGCAGACTCTTTGGTACAGGGCAAATGGGTCAATTATGCCGATTGGCGATTTAGGCCAGACGTAGAGAGCACGATGGACAATGTATTAAAGCCCTTAGACCTAAAAGTAAAAAAGGAAAAAGACAAACAATACAAGCTCAGTGTTTATGAATATTATAGATGGAACGTAGAAGAGGGATGGGCAGAAATGGATAGGATTGCCAGCCAATATGCTGGTAAAGCTACATGGGAAAAAAGAAAAGATTCACTCAAGCCCGCGCTAATAAAAGCCCTGCAATTATCACCCCTGCCAGCATCGCCAGGCACGGCACCCATTGTCACAGCTAAAAGAGTGTTCAATGGATATACCGTAGAAAATATTGCCATTGAAATTTTGCCTGGTGTTTATATTAATGGCTCATTGTACAAGCCCTTGCAATACAAAGGAAAGATTCCAGTCATCCTCAACCCAGATGGACACTGGGAAAAACAACGTTATAGACCAGACTGTCAATACCGCTGTGCGGCAATGGCCAAAATGGGTGCAATGGCTTTCTCTTATGACTTATTTGCCTGGGGTGAATCTACCTTGCAATTTGCTTATGAGAACCATCGAAAAAGCTTGTCCATGACCATTCAGGTACTTGGCTCTATTCGCATTTTAGATTATCTATTATCGTTAAAAGACGCAGATCCCAATCGCGTAGCAATGACGGGAGGGTCTGGTGCAGGAAGTCATACCGTTTTAATGACGGCTATTGATGATCGCATCAAAGCAAGTGCGCCAGTAGTTTCATTAAGTTCTTATTTCTATGGAGGTTGTCCTTGTGAAAGTGGTATGCCCATTCACGCTTGTGGTAGTGGTACCAATAACGTAGAAATAGCCGCCATGGCGGCTCCTAGGCCACAATTGGTGGTGAGTGATGGAGGAGATTGGACGGATAAAATGCCAGAACACGATTTTCCGTATCTACAAAAAGTCTATGAATGGTATGGTGCAAAAAACTTGGTAAGCAATACGCATTTACCCAATGATAAACACGATTTTGGTCTTTCTAAAAGAACACCCGTGTATCAGTTCATGGCGCAAACTTTGGGATTAAATCTAAAAGCCATTCAGGATGCCAATGGACAAATTGACGAATCTGGTATTACTATTGAAAAAGAAACAGCCCTCTATGTTTTTGGAGAAAAAGGAGAGCAACTCCCTAAAAAAGCCATCAAGGGTTTTGATACATTAGAAGCCCTGTTTTACAAGTCTATTAAACCATAACATGAAAGCTTGTTATTCCTTTTTTTTCTTACTGATCTTGGGCATGTCTACCATGGCGCAATCAAATCAACGCTATAAAATTGGGTTGATAGATATCATGCTTTTGAAAAGACAGAAACTAGGTGCTATAGCGCTCACCAAAGAAATTGGCGCGGATGGTTTGGAAATAGATATGGGTGGATTAGGTAATAGAGTGAGTTTTGATAACCAACTCTTAACCGATAGTATTCGCGCGCAATTCCTTGCCAAGTCAAAAGAAACGGGTGTTGAAATTTTTTGTTTGGCCATGACGGGTTATTATGCCCAGTCTTTTTGTGGAAGAACCGAATACAAACAGTCCATTGAAGACTGTATTAAAACCATGCAATTGATGAATGTGCATACGGCTTTTTTGCCCTTGGGTGTCCAGTGTGATTTGAAAAAAAATCCAGCTATTAGAGATTCGGTAGTGGCAAGGTTACAAGTTGCTGGCGCGATGGCTGCAGCAGCGGGAGTAGAAATTGCCATAGAAACAGCACTATCAGCCAAAGAAGAAAAAGCCCTATTAAAAGAAATACATTCTCCTGCCATCAAAATTTATTTCAACTTCTCAAGCCCACTCAAAGAGGGAAGGGACTTGTACCAAGAATTAAAGACCTTGGGCAAGAACCGGATTGCCATGATCCACTGCACCAATAAAGACTCGGTTTGGTTGCAAAATGATCCCCAAATTGACTTGGTAAAAATCAAAAAAACCTTAGATCAAATGGGCTGGAAGGGATGGCTGGTCATTGAACGTTCCAGAGACGCCAGTAAACCCAGAGACTTAAAAGGAAATTATGGCGCCAATACAGCCTATTTAAAGTCTGTATTTCAAGGGGTTCAAACAGGGAAATAGTAAAATCATCCATCATAAAAGTTGATAAGGATATCCTGAAAAACGCTTAACTAGAATACATTTAAACACCTATTCTAGCGCCCGAAAAAAGCGTTAAAGCCCTGTTGCCATGAATTCAAAACGATTGTTATTAGCCTTGCTGATTTGCCTGTTTTTCCAAGTTGAAAATGCAGTGGCTCAAATCTATGTTTCCACAAGTGGAAATGATGGCTATGAAGGAACCAAGGATCAGCCTCTTGCCAGTTTAAAAATGGCACTCAGAAAAGCTAGAGAGTTAAGAAGATTACATGATCCCATAGCCCAATCTCCTATTCATATTGTCATTAAAGGTGGAACCTATTTTTTAGAAGAAACCGTTTTGATCAGACCGGAAGACAGTGGTACGGATCAAAGCCCCACTATTATTGAAGCTGCCCCAAATGAGCAACCCATTTTTAGTGGAGGTGTTCCCATTCAACATTGGAAAAAATTGGAAGCTCCTTTGAATGGATTACCCGCAGCAACACAAGAAAAGATCTGGGTAGCAGATTTGCAACAAATGGGTATTCCTCAATTTCCATTCAGACAACTCTGGGTCAACGGCCAAAAAGCGGTTCGCGCCAAAAATACCGATGGCGCTCAAATGCAACGCATCCTATCTTGGAATAAAAAAGACCAAAGCTGTTGGGTGCCTTGGCCAAAGACCCAACAATTTCAACCAGCCATGGGCATGGAAATGTTGATTCACCAATGGTGGGAGATTGCCCTATTGCGCATCAAGTCTATCCGGTTTCAAGGAGATTCTGCACAATTGCGTTTTATGCAACCTGAGAGTAGGATTCAGTCTGAACATCCTTGGCCCGCGCCATGGATTTCACAAAAGACAGGCAATTCTGCTTTTTATTTGAGCAATAGCATTCAGTTTTTGGACCAACCTGGAGAATGGTTCTTAGACCAAGCAACCAACAAACTTTATTATTGGCCAAGAAAAGGAGAAGAGTTAAACAAGTCACAAGTAATTGCTCCGCATCTTGAAACCCTAGTACAAGTCATTGGCTCCGCCGATAGACCAGTGCAACATATTCAATTCAAAGGTTTGTCCTTTGAACATACTGGTTGGATAAGACCCTCACTCATGGGTCATGTGCCACACCAAGCAGGTTTATTTATGTTGGACGCATATTCCTTGAAAATTCCGGGCACAGCTTTGAGTAAAACATTGGAGAATCAAGCATGGGTGGGTAGACCAGCCGCTGCCGTAAAATTTAATTTTGCCAACCATACCCAAATTGCATCCTGCCGTTTTGAACACTTGGCATCTACCGGTTTGGATTATGAAAAAGGGGCTAACCAAGATTTGATTCAAGGAAATCTATTCAAGGATATTGGAGGTACTGCATTATTGCTTGGTCATTTTTCTGATCCCAGTTTTGAAATTCATTTGCCCTATTTGCCAAAGGATGAAAGAGAGATTTCACAAAACGTACAAGTCCGTAATAACTTAATCAACAATGCCACTAATGAAGACTGGGGTGCTGTAGGTATTGCTGCAGGATATGTGAGGGGTATTCAAATTGAGCACAATGATATCAGTGATGTGGGCAATACAGGCATCAGTCTTGGTTGGGGTTGGACCAGGTTACCCAATGCCATGAAAGAAAATAAAATCCTGTCTAACAGGATTCATCATTATGCCAAACAGATGTATGATGTAGCAGCCATCTATACCCAATCGGCGCAGCCTGGAACCCAAATCAAATACAATGTGGCAGATAGTATTTACAAAGCGCCTTATGCGCACGATCCCGAGCACTGGTTTTATTATTATACGGATGAGGGTTCTTCTGGATTCTTGGTCAAAGACAATTGGTCCCCATCGGATAAGTTTTTGCAAAACAACAATGGTCCTAATAATCATTGGGAAAACAATGGCCCGCAAGTAGCAGAAAGTATTAAGCAAGCAGCAGGACTAGAAACGCCGTATCAATATTTGTTGGCAGAAAAAACACCCATTAATCCAGCTCTTGGCATTAATCATGCAAGCAAGCCTACAGTTGTAGAATTAATCTTAGACAAGGAATCGGCCCAGGCCAGAAAACAGTTTGAGCAAATCTGTATTAGTAAAGGGTTCTCTAAGTCTGCTATCTATCAATTCAAAACACATTTGCTCTTGTATGCCAATATGGAACAGGAACTTGAATTGCTGCAAACATTGCAACAAGCATTTCCAAAAGCCAGGATTAAAGCCTATCGCAATCCACTCTATGATTTTGTACGAGAGCAAAAATGTCAGGGTGTTGAAATAGCCAAAGAATGGAAGCATATTATTTTAACTGCTAACCTAGTGCAGGATACGGCCAAGCAAAGGGATTATAAAGACTATCATGCCACCCAGTTCAAATACTGGCCCGAAGTTTCTAAAGGATTTTGTAACGCGGAATTCCAGCAGTTGCAGGTTTTTGAAAACAATCGTCAACTCATTTTAATCATTAGCATTCCAAAAGATAAAACACTGGATGAACTGAATCCAAAAACTACCAAGGATAACCCCAAGGTAGATGAGTGGAATAAAATCATGCAACAATACCAAGAAGGAATTCCGGAAGCACCAAAGGGTAGTACTTGGGTATTTTTTAATCAATCATCATCAAATTAAGAATACATGTTAGAATTGGGAATACTAGGACTAGGAGAGGGTAGGAGCACCATGTCTGCTGCACTCAATAGTTCTAAATGGCATTTGAAAATGATCTGCGACCTGAGTTTGGATCTTTGCAGAAAACGCGCGGATGAATTTAAATTGTATGAGTTCACTACCGAGTACGAAGAAATGTTGGCTGATGATGCCATAGATGTGATTGCCATTTATACCCCTGACCATTTGCATATTCAACATATCACTATGGCGTTGGAACATGGCAAACACGTGGTTTGTACCAAACCCTTTATTGATGATCTGAGTAAGGCAGCTGAATTGATTGCCTTGCAAGAAAAAACGGGTAAGAAAATATTTGTTGGTCAGAGCTCTCGTTTTTTTGAACCCATGAAAAAACAAAGAGCTGATTTTATGGATGGGGCAATTGGAGAATTGATTACCGTAGAATCTCATTACCACGCAGATCATCGCTGGTTTTTGGAAAAGCCTTGGAGTTTACAACAATCCTTTAAATGGTTGTATGGAGGACTCAGTCATCCGGTAGATTTTATTCGCTGGTACCTGCCCAATATTCAAGAAGTAATGGGATATGGCATGCTCAGTGCCAATGGTCAAAAAGGAGGATTGCAGCACCCAGATACCATGCACTTTATTTTTAAATCAACCGATGGTAGGGTTGCCAGAGTAAGTGGTTGTTATACTGGGCCTGTGCAACCCGTTACACGTGATAGTGAAATGACTTGTATTCTTAGAGGTACTGAAGGTTGTAGCCAGGGCGATTATATGGATCTGCGATATGCTATCGCAGACAAAACAGGAGAAGAAAGAATGCTCACATGGGAACATAAATTAAAACATTATTTCCGCTTTGAAGGGAAGAGCCATCATGCAGGGGAGTATCAGAATTACCTTGAATATTTTGCGGATAGCATTGAACAAGGGTTTACTGCTTATCCTGATTTAAAAGAAGGGATTGGTACTATTGCAGTATTGCACGCCATGGACAAAAGTCTCAAAGAAGGCAGACCGGTTCAGATTGCAGAAGTGATGAAAGAAAATGGATTGGATCCTAAAACCCTAAGCCATGAATGATATCATAGGTAAGCTTACTTGGTTAGACGGAGCCATTGTAGTCATCTATTTATTGGTGCTTTTGGTCATCGGCTATCGCGCCAGCTTTGGTAACAAACAAAAAGACGAGACCTTATTTCTAGCGGGTAATTCCCTTGGCTGGGCAAGCATTGGTTTTAATATGTGGGGTACCAATGTAGGTCCTTCTATGTTATTGGCTTTTGCTAGTATTGGTTATAGCACGGGGATTGTTGCGGGTAATTTTGAATGGTATGCTTTTGTGTTTTTAATGCTCTTGGCCTTGGTTTTTGCACCTAGGTACTTGGCAGCCAAAGTAAGCACCATGCCAGAGTATATGGGTAAGCGCTATGGCGATTCTACACAGAATATTTTGGCCTGGTATGCCCTGATTAAAATTTTGATTTCCTGGTTATCACTGGGGCTATTTTCTGGTGGCGTACTCGTGCGTCAGATCCTGCATATTCCCATGTGGCAATCAGTGACTGTTTTGGTTTTGTTCGCAGGGCTCTTCACTTTTGCGGGTGGTCTCAAAGCCATTGCCAGAATCAATGTGTTTCAAATGATTCTCTTGATTGCGGTTTCTTTTCTCCTGGTCATTTTTGGTGTAAACAAAGTAGGTGGTATTTCAGCATTATTTCACAAAGCCCCAGCTGAATATTGGAATTTAATTCACCCTGCTTCAGATAAGAATTATCCCTGGCCCGCCATTTTATTGGGGTATCCCGTTGCAGCCATCGCTTTTTTCTGTACGGATCAATCCATGGTGCAATCTGTATTGGGTGCCAAAAATTTAGAACAGGGTCAACTAGGAGTTAGCTTTATTGGTTGGTTAAAAATTCTTTCCCTACCACTCTTTATTGTGCCAGGTATTCTTTGTAATGAACTATTTCCCAATCTGACCAATCCTGATGAAGCCTATATGGTGCTGGTGACCAATTTGTTTCCTGCTGGATTAAATGGTTTGGTGATTGTTGTCTTGATTGCTGTTTTGGTGGGTACTATTGGTTCTTCACTGAATTCCTTGAGCACCGTGTTTACCATGGATGTCTATGTTAAAAAAATCAATCCCAATGCCAGCAATCAACAGATTGTCAAAGTGGGAAGGATCACCGTCATCGTTGGCTGCCTATTTGCCATCATGATGGCATTGGCTATTGATAGTATTCGAGGACTCAATCTCTTTGATGTATTTCAAGCCGTGCTGGGCTTTATTGCACCACCCTTGTCTGTGGTCTTTTTATTGGCTGTGTTTTGGAAAAGAACCAGTAAGCGTGCCGTAAATTTTACATTGTCTATTGGGTCTGCCATCAGCTTGGGCATTGGTGTATTGTATCTATGGGTATTGCCTGCCAAGGACTATGGATTCTGGCCCCATTATATGCTGCTCTCCTTTTTTATCTTTGCCTTTTTATTTGTACTAGCGGTCTTGATTTCATTGATAGATAAAACCCCTGTTGTTTCCAATAGTACTACCCAGCAATTCATTGCTCCCCCTTCCAAATTGGTGAGAAATGTTTGGATTGCCTTGGTTGTAGTGATGGTCTCACTCTATTTATTTTTTAACGGATTTTAGTTTTGAAAATTGATATGATGCTACAACGATATTTTTTGTTGATTTTTTTGCTGCTAACAGCTTTTTTTTCTGAAGCACAGAAAGCTACCTGGATCTGGTACCCCGGTGACTATGAAATTTGGTTGAGTAATCAAATGCAAAATAGAAGAACCGATAGGGGTTCTTTCTTTCCCGTATTCTGGAAAGTAGACGCACACTATGTGCTCATGGATTTTCACAAGGACTTTGAAATAGCCCAAGCTGAACAAATCAGCATTTTTACTGAAGGAACCTATAATGTAAAATTAGATGGACAATTAATAGAGGGCCAACCAAAAACATTGTTGGTGCCAGCGGGCAAGCACCGAATCAATATCAAGGTCTTTTCTCAAGCCACAGTTCCCGCGGTTTTTGTGCAGGGTAAAACCATTGTCTCTGATGCCAGTTGGTTGGTTACTTTTGAAGACAAGGAATGGATAGATGAGACAGGCAAAACCTCTGATATTTCTGCCACCAAGTGGTTACAAGCTGGGTCTTGGAATTTTAACGACCCCAAAAAATTGCCTTCTCAATTTAAGTTGCCAACTAGTGTCATGAAGCCAGTAAGCGGGCAAGTAAAAGGCAATGAGTTTCTCCTAGATTTTGGTAAGGAAACATTTGGATTTGTCAAACTACATGGACTTTCTGGAAAGGGTAAACTAACCATTTATTATGGGGAGAGTAAAGAAGAAGCTATGAGCAACCAAGGCGCTGTTACCTTTGATCTGTTGCAGTTAAATGTGTTGGCCAAGAAAGATTCTGTGATGCCGCTTTCTAAAGCCTTTAGATATGTTCGTGTAGTCAAAGACCCTAGTATACAAGTAGCTGATGTGAGCATGTTACACGAATACGCAGACCTGAAAGAACGCGGAGGGTTTACTTGCTCTGATCCAGAAATTAATCGCATTTATGAAGTAGCAAAATATACCCTGCATTTGAATAGCCGGGAGTTTTTTATTGACGGAATCAAAAGAGATAGATGGGTTTGGAGCGGAGACGCTTATCAGAGTTATTTGATGAATTATTATCTCTATTTTGACAACCCAACGGTATCAAGAACCATTTTGGCTTTAAGGGGAAAGGATCCCGTAACAGGCCATGTAAACACCATCATGGACTATACTTTTTATTGGTTCTTGAGTATCTATGATTATTACCAATACA
>CANHGS010000008.1 GCA_947460595.1 Bacteroidota bacterium
AAAAAGGTGTTTTAAACTTGCCATTTTTAAATCCTCCTATTACTTTTATTCCAGTATTCATTTAGCTGGTTTCCTCCCCATCCGTGACCAGCATTTCTGAGGATCAATTTTTTAACTATAACGCGTTGGATTTTAGTCCAGATTTTTTGCCAGCCTGTAGGCCACAGGCTAAATAAAAAAGGACGTTGATTTGCACGTAGTCAAATTTGGTGGCTCCAGACCAGTCTTGAAAACAGGACAACTGGTTAATTGCAGTACAAGCAAATCAAAAACCGCTGAACAATTGAACCATGGTGTTAGACAGGGGGAAACTTTTAAATTAACTAAAATGAAAAAGATATTATTAGTATTATTTGTAGGTATTTCAATTATTTTACCATCTTGTAAAAAGGGTAATTCAAAAAACGAATTATTCAAACAAGATGATGAAAGAAGAATTACAAAATTAAAACAGCAGTTTAAAATTGATGCTTTCAATATTGAAGCTACAAAAGATCAATCTGAATTAATAATAGCTTCGTCAGAGTCAAATTCAAAATTATTCAAAGCTTTTAAGAATAATTTAAATAAATCAGCGATAAAATTATTTATAAACTACAAAGAGAATATCACACTTGCTGTTTTCGAGTTCAATGATTCTAAAGAAAAATTATTTGCAATAAAAGGTCGATTTATAAAAAAATCAATTCTTATTCGAAAAAGAGGTGGTTGTTGGCAAAAGTAAAAACAGAAATAACGAACCAGTTTCAATAATTTCAAATGGTCTTGATTATTTCACAATAACTACAAAAAACGGAGTTGATTACTATGAATCCGGCAATACCTCACTAGAAGATTTTAAATTGATAAAAATCTTAAAAGATTGTGATGGAAATCATGGTGGAACTGGATTTTGTCAACTTGAAAAAGGCGAAAGTTTCAAAAACTGTTATGCAGCAGAAAAAGATCAATTCTGTACGGATTTCTGGAGTTGTCTAGCCGTAGATACTCAAAATTCAGTTCAAGTACTCATTGCTTTAACTTGTACATGTGATGCAAAAGAATGTCCTCCAACAAAATAAAAATATATTTATGAAAAAAAAATCATTACTAGTCGCTTTGCCAATTTGGTTTTTACTAAGCACAATAGGCACTTATTTGAAAATAACAGATCCCAAAAACAGTATCGCTACTTTTTTATTAGCAGCTTCTCTAATAATGTGGGTTTTATTTCTAGCACTAATTTTCATTCAAATTATAAAACAAAATAACAGTAAGACTTTTTAATAGTTGGATAAATTCAAGAAGAAAAAAGAAATTCAATAGTTGAAGAAAAAAACTTTCAAATGGAAAATTATTATTTAATTAAAACTCTCATTCCTGACAAAAATAGTGTTAGTTTAAAATGTATTTCTGTTTAAATATTTACAACTCAAACTTATAACAACCCTTTACAAACTTGAGCTTGTATTAATGCAAAGAGATTTATACATTGTAGTATTCTGAATTCAACCAATAAAATCATGAGAGAAGCAATTCTAGTGGTAGTTCTTATAATACCTGTTTATTGTTTACTCAATTCACTTTCAAGAGTAAACAACAACCAGGAATTAACTATGGGGAAAAGATCCGCTTTAGTGTATATCATTTTTTTGATCCCGGTAGTAGGATTTATGCTTACGAGAAAGATGAAAAAAGTAGATTGACAATGACAACAGAAAAGTTATTAGAAAGGGCTAAAGAATCAGCCTGGCTAGCTTTTATAATTTATTCGTTGATTAGAATATGGGGGGACTCTTTTAAAGATTACAGTTACTACTTTGCTTATTACTTTTTAATAGTTCGCCTATCTGTTGCTTTTATTGTATGGTTTAGATCAGTTAAAGCTGATGGATAACCGAACTCTTAAAAATAAATAAAACAAATTCTGAAACCAATTCAATCTATACCATGTTTAAGAAAGCACTAAAATTTGTGGTCTATGCAATAGCCCTATTTATTGTTTTCCAAATAGTAGTGTTCATATTTTTTGGAATTAATTTTTTTTGGTCAAATAGGCTCCCTAAAAAAAAGGAAGAAATGGAAAAATTATATTCCTTAGAACAAAATTTCAATCCTGTTGAACTTGAACAATTTAAAAAAACTAAAGGCTATTTTCTATTTTTAACTACCGGTGAAGCGGATTCACTTAAGTATTATTTGAATCAGGCCAAAGAGGAAATGAATGATTCCACAAGTAAAATTTTCCAAAAGCAATAACCAATTAAATAGTTAATCGTCTTCTCAGTTTTAGTTTTAGCAGTATATCCTATAAAAACCAACGCCACCCTCTCAGGTGGCGTTTTTTTTCAACTGTTCTCATAAGCAAATATGGTAAGCAAAAAATCTATAGTGGTGTTGGCGCTGCGGCAAGAATTTCCGCATCCACTCCAGCAGCATATTTTTCAAAGTTTTTAATAAACTGATTGGCTAAGTCGTTGGCCACTTTATCATAAGCGGCCCTATCGGCCCAAGTGTTGCGTGGATTCAAAATTTCTGATGGCACATTGGGGCAGGTCTGTGGTACTTGCATACCAAAAACTGGATGTGCTTCAAAGGTTACATTGGTTAATTCACCCTCTAAGGCAGCGGTAATCATAGCCCGGGTATGGGCTAGTTTCATGCGTTTGCCTATACCATAAGATCCGCCACTCCAGCCAGTATTGATCATCCAAACCTGTACTTGTTGGGCGCGCATTTTTTCTCCCAACATGGCAGCATATTTACCCGGGTGCAATGGCATAAAGGGCGCGCCAAAACAAGCTGAGAAAGTACTCTTAGGTTCTGTTACACCAGCTTCGGTTCCAGCCACTTTAGCCGTGTACCCACTGATAAATTGGTACATGGCCTGACCTGGACTCAGTTTGCTGATAGGTGGTAAAACGCCATAGGCATCGCAGGTTAAGAAAAAGATATGTTTGGGCAATCCGCCAATAGAGGGCTCTTGCGCATTGCTGATAAAATTCAGTGGATAACTTACGCGCGTGTTCTCTGTGATTTCCGTATCAGCAAAATCAATCCGGTTAGACCCTGGGAAGAAATGAATATTCTCAACCAACGCTCCTGGTTTGATAGCATGAAAAATCTCTGGTTCTTTTTCTTCACTTAAATCAACCGTTTTGGCATAACAGCCCCCTTCAAAATTAAATACCGAATGATTGGTCCATCCGTGTTCATCGTCTCCAATCAACTTGCGTTGTGGATCCGCACTCAAAGTGGTTTTACCTGTTCCACTTAGACCAAAGAAAATGGCTACATCGCCCTCTGCACCCATATTGGCACTACAGTGCATGCTCAAAACTTGTTTGTCTTGTGGTAAAATATAATTCAGAATACTGAAGATTCCTTTCTTGATTTCACCAGTATATCCAGTGCCCCCAATCAGAATAGTTTTATAAGTAAAAGAAATTACGGCAAAATTTTCTTGACGCGTTCCGTCAACTGCTGGATCCGCCAAAAAGCCTGGGGCTTGTAAAATGGTCCACGCTGGTTCAAAATTTTCCAACTCCGTTTCAGTAGGACGCAGGAACATGTTGTAGGCAAATAAATTGCTCCAAGGATTTTCGTTGATCACCCGGATCTTTAGTCTGTAGGCTTCATCGGCGCAAGCGTAAGCATCACGCACCCAAAGTTCCTGGCGCTCTCCCAAATAGTTGAGCAACTTGGCCCTAAGTTGTAAAAAGTATTTTTCTTCAATAGGAATATTGAAATTGTTCCAATTCACGGTATTAGCTGTTATAGCGTCTTTGACTGTGAACTTGTCCTGAGGACTGCGACCCGTAAATTTTCCCGTGCGAATACACAAAGCGCCTGTATCATTTAAGACACCTTGGCCTCTAGCAATGGTTTGTTGGGTTAAAACTGTTGGGTCTAGCTGGTAATGTAACTGAGCACTTCCGGCTATTCCGGCTGTCTGTAACAGATTTTTGGGGAGCATCATGGTTGGTACCGACATATACAAACAATCGTTAGTTAGTGTAAAAATAAGGAAATCCGTTATAACAACAGTATTTACGTGTAGCCCTTGCACGTAAATACAAACACTAACATTTTTTTATATGGGTAGTTTTTTTTCCTGAATAGGCTTGTTGTAGGTTTGCGCAAAGACCAACTATGCCCAAAAATCTTTTTTTATTGGCTTTTTTACTTGTTAGCCTTGGCTCTATAGCTCAATCCTTGGAACAGGACGCAACAAAAGGCAAGTTTAAACAGGAAAATATTTTCTTTGGAACCGGTTTAAACCTGGGTATTGCCTCCCAATCATTTAACGTTGGGCTAAACCCAGAAATTGGATACAGCATTACCAAATGGCTTGACGCTGGTATCAATTTTAACGTGAATTATTATTCGCAAAACGCCACCGACTATAGCACGGTGAAGTACCAAAACTGGAGTTATGGGGGAGGTGGTTTTTTAAGAGTATGGCCAGTAAACTTTATCCATCTTCAAATTCAACCAGAATACAATTGGATCAACAGTACCCAAAAATCTACCAATGGACCAGACGTATTTAAATACAAATACCAGGCAGAAAGCTTGCTGGTGGGTATTGGCTATGGCTCCCATTTTTTAGGTAGCCGATATTCCTATGTAACCCTAATGATGGACGTATTACAGAATCCTTTTTCTCCCTATCGTGACCAATTCAATGACCCCTTACCTGTATTTAGAGCGGGTTTTGGCATGTACCTTAGACCAAGCAAGAAATAACATCGCCGGGACCATTACAAACAATTAATCTTTCTCTCCAAGCTTCATATAAAAAGCCTTGTTGGAACATATTGTCAATATGTGCAATCAAGTGGTTATAGAATCCATTGCTGTTTAGCAATACAATTTTCTTATCGTGGATTTTTAAAGTGTTCCAAGTAAGCATTTCAAATAACTCATCCAATGTGCCATTACCTCCGGGTAAGACCACGGCTGCATCGCAAAGTTCATACATCATCTTTTTACGAATATGCATATCGGGCACTACGCGCAATTCTGTGATCCCTTGGTGCCCATGCTCCCATTCTAGTAATAATTCAGGGATTACACCAATCACTTCTCCCCCATTTGCCATCATGGCATCTGCCACAGCCCCCATCAATCCCTTATTGCCGCCACCATAGATTAATGCTATATCATGCAAAGCCATCTGTTTACCTAATTCAAAAGCCTGTTGTTCAAAGAGTGGATCAGCTCCTGATTTAGAACCACAGAATACCGCAAAACGCTTAGACGCCATATCCCTATTTTTAGCAGGGTAAATTAGGTGAATTATTTGTACTATTTTGCCGTTTCTTATTAACGCTAGAATTAAAAACATGTCTCCAGTTATCTTATTCAGTTTTGTCATTGCCTATTTCTTGATTTTACTAGCTGTTGCTTGGGTAACTGGCAAAAACAGCACCAACGAATCTTTTTTTATTGGTAACAAAAGTTCTAACTGGATGCTGGTAGCTTTTGGCATGGTAGGCACTTCTTTGAGTGGGGTAACATTTGTAAGTGTACCCGGAGCCGTAGCAAAAGAAGGCTTTGCCTATTTTCAAATAACCCTGGGTTATTTAATTGGATATGTAGTCATTGCTTTTGTTTTGTTACCCTTGTATTATAGATTAAACCTCACTTCTATCTACAATTATTTATCAGACAGATTGGGATTTAAATCCTATAAAACGGGGGCTTCCTTTTTCATTTTATCTAGAACCCTTGGCGCTACCGCCAGGTTGTATTTGGTGGTGAATATTTTACAAGAAGCTATACTCAATAGTTTTGGCATTCCATTTTGGGCTACAACTTTGATTATTCTTGCTATGATTTTACTCTACACTTTTGAAGGCGGAGTAAAGACTATTGTATGGACCGATACGCTTCAAACCTCTTGTATGCTCTTGGGGCTAATCATTTGTGTAGTCTATATTCTCAGCAGCTTGAATATTGGATTTGTGGGCAGCTTAGACGCCATGAGCCAGAAAGGCTATGCTACTATTTTCAACACCAATCCCGATAGTAAGTTATTCTTTGTAAAACAAATTATTGCAGGAGCATTTATTACCATTACCATGACCGGTATGGACCAAGAAATGATGCAGAAAAATATTTCTGTAAAAACCTTAAAAGACTCTCAGAAAAATATCCTCAGTATGTCTGTAGTCTTAATGCTCTCTATTATTTTGTTCCTTTATCTAGGTGGCTTATTATACTTATATGCAGGTCAACAAAATGTAGTGGAAACTGGTGATAAATTATTCCCTGCCATTGCCTTGCACCATATGCCTCCGTTTGTTTCTGTAATCTTTATCATTGCCTTAATATCAGCCCTTTTTCCAAGTGCCGATGGGGCCATTACAGCCCTTACTTCTACCTTCTGCATAGATATCTTGGGTATTCAACGCAATCAAGAAATGAGCGATGCCCGTAAAAAACAAATTCGCCAAAGGGTGCATCTGGGTTTTGCCGCCATCTTCTTATTATTTGTTTTGGTGTTCAAAGTGGTCAATAGCCCAAGTATGATTGGAATCATTTTAAAAGTGGCTAGTTATACCTACGGACCATTGTTGGGTCTATTCACTTTTGGAATCTTGCTCAAACGCAACGTGAAGGACAACCTGGTTCCCTTTGTCTGTGTGGCATCGCCCCTGCTATGTTTGGTCATTGATTTAAACCAAAAAGCTTTGTTTGGCTCTTTTGAATTGGGATTAGAATTACTGATTATCAACGGCTTAATTACCTTTTTAGGACTGTTCTTGGTATCCAAACCCAAATCAGCCAAAGAATAAACTATTTTCGTGCCATGGAATTGGTCCATCCCTTGGCAGAAGCTTATGCCAGTTTACATAGTAGCCCGGATGATGCCCTTTTGGCGCAGATTCAAACAAGCACTTTGGCTGAGCACCCCCATGCCCACATGCTTAGTTCTCCAGTTCAAGGAAGATTCCTAACTATGATGAGTCAATTGCTTCAACCCAAGGAGGTTTTAGAAATTGGCACATTCACAGGATATAGCGCTCTTTGCATGGCCAAGGGCTTGCAAGAGGGCGGCCAATTACATACTATTGAACTAAGGGAAGAAGATGCATTAAGGTCAAAAGCCAATTTTAGCATTTCTGAAAGGGCAGAGCAGATACATTTGCACATTGGAGACGCAAAAACAATCATTCCTAGTCTAACACAGGCTTGGGACTTGGTTTTTATAGACGCAGACAAAACCGGCTATATTGACTATTATGAACTGCTGGTGCCTAGAATGGCCAAAAACGGTCTGATTATTGCAGACAACGTCTTGTTTCACGGACAGGTATTGGAGACGCCCTTGAGCGGCAAAAATGCCAAAGCCATTGACGCGTTCAATGCGCATGTAGCCGCTGACCCAAGAACAGAACAAGTATTATTAACAGTAAGAGACGGGTTACTCCTGATCAAAATCAAATAAATGAAGCAACTGGTATTATTGATATTATTAGCAATGGGTACAATGGCACAGGCACAGCGTGAAAAAGTTAAGGCCTATGTAAACCAATACAAAGACCTAGCCATGTCAGAAATGCGCAGAACTGGGGTACCTGCTTCTATTACCTTGGCCCAAGGAATCTTGGAATCGCGATCAGGTGAAAGTAAATTGGCACAAAAATCCAATAACCATTTTGGCATCAAGTGCAAAACAGAATGGACAGGAGAAAAAACTTATCATGATGATGATTTGAGACAAGAATGTTTTAGGGTCTACCCTTCTGTTGAAGACTCTTATAAAGACCATTCCGATTTTCTAAAAAACAGAGAATACTATACCGCACTTTTTAAACTAGACCCTATTGATGATCAGGGCTGGGCTTATGGTCTTAAAAAAGCTGGATATGCCACTGAGAAAGATTATCCAACTAGGTTACTCAAATTGATTGCAGATTATGAATTGCACCAATACAGTGTACAAGCTTTAGAGAATAAGGAGTTTCCTACAAGCAAGGAGCTTGTAGAACCCAAAGCCCCAGCAACTGCTTCAGCTACAGCTACAGCTAATACGCCCATTGTTAAAAGCAGTGCCGTTACTTCTATGCCCATTAACAATAGCCCAAGGTTGAGGGTGATTAACCAAACCAAATCACCTGCTGCGGAAGAGCAAGAAAAAATGGATTCACTGGCTACTCAAACAGCATCTGCCATTGAGAATGCCAACCAAGAACAACCCATTGTGGTCAGCAATCAGGGAACCGATAAAAGTACCGCAAAAAAAACAGTGCTCTACCCTTCCGTACCCTTTACTATCAATCACACCAAAGTAATTTTTGCAGCAGCGGGTACGTCTACTTTATCTATTGCCAATAAATATGGCATTTCATTGAGCAAACTATTTGACTTTAATGAAATGGAACAAAAAGACATATTAGATCAGGACCAATTATTATTCTTAGAAAAGAAATTGAAAAAAGGCGCTACCGATATTTATGTTTGCAAAGCGGGAGAAACCCTTACGGATATTGCGCAGAAAGAAGGGGTGCGTTTAGACGCAATTATGGAATACAATAAACTTAGCAAAAACAGTGTGTTGACTGATGGTCAAAAGCTGCAGTTGCGTGCTCCTGAAAAGGCTGCTGGAAAAAACACCAAGTCTCCTAAATAAATAACCCAACAATCTGCAGACATGCCAATGATTGAATTACACAACAGACAATTTGAGCCCTATTTGCCAGAGGCATTGATTCAAGAAAAAATAAAGGAATTAGCTGCGCAATTAGACCAAGATTATGCGGGCAAGAAACCTTTGTTTATTGCCATCTTGAATGGTTCTTTCATGTTTGCATCAGACCTATTTAAATATTTGAGCATTGAAGCAGAAATCTGCTTTATCAAACTAGCTTCTTATAAGGGTACCAAATCATCTGGTCAAGTAATTACAGCCATTGGTTTGGACACAGATATCAATGAGCGTCACGTAGTTATTTTAGAAGACATTATTGATACCGGTAAGACCATGAATGAATTCTTACCTCAATTGTACAATCAACAGCCCGCATCTTTAAAAGTGGCCATTTTATTGCACAAACCTGAAGCTACCAAATTTGAAGTGCCTATTGACTATTGCTGTTTTAGCATCCCTAACAAATTTGTATTGGGATATGGCCTAGACTTTGATGGTTATGGCCGCAATATTAAGGAGATCTACCAATTGGTGGGTGAAGAATAAGATTTCCTACAAAGACCTGTCCATTTTTTGCCTAATTTAGGTTGTAATCTAAAGCACCATGATGAAAACAGCCTTTTTGGCTTGCTGTCTATTGCTGCTTGGTAACAGCATTGCTGCGCAATATTATCTGCGCGGTGAGGTTCGCAATGAACGGGGTGCCCTGCTTGAAGGAGTTAAAATTTATTTAGGCAATAAAACTGGCGCACCCTACTATAGTGGCAATACCGGCGCTTTTGGCATTCCTTCCCAAAAGCTCATTGATACCCTCTTTTTACAAATGGATGGTTATGAACCTTTGCAACAATTGGTAGACACCAGAAGCACTCAAACGCTTACCTTAAAAATGTTACCCGCTACTGCCAACCTTTACATTCACAAACTCAATTCCTTTACCAAAAACCTCCCTAACAATTCCGGCAACACTGGTTTAGTGGGCGAGAGTTATAGTAGCCAAGTAGAGAACGAATTTATTGATGCAACTAAGTACCATCAAACCGGATTTGCGCTCAATATTGACCACGCATCTTACAGTAATATCCGGCGATTTATCCATAATCAAATGACGGTTCCTGTAGACGCTGTTCGCATGGAAGAGATGTTGAACTATTTTAATTTTCCGCAGGATACCGGGTCGGCTGCAAGAGATAGTTTTCTTTGCAAGACTAAGGTGACCAGTTGTCCCTGGAATGAAAAAAATAAATTGTTTTTTGTACAGGTAGCAGCACCAAGATTAAACTTAGATAGTATTGCTGCTAGCAATTTGGTCTTCTTAATAGACATCTCTGGCAGTATGGACAAAGCCAATCGCTTGCCCTTACTGCAACAGTCTTTTAAGCTGCTGGTAGAAAATTTACGCGCCAAAGACACGGTATCTATTGTTACTTATGGGGGCAATGTTTCCATTAGATTAAATGGTGTAAGTGGTTCAGAAAAAAAACGCATTCAAGATGCCATTGACTCTCTAGATGCAGGCGGTGACACGCCTGGTGGAGATGGTATCAGAACTGCTTATGCACTAGCCAAAAGAACTTTTATACCAACGGGAAATAACCGTGTCATCCTTGCTACAGATGGGGATTTCAATGTGGGTGAAGCCACCGAAAAAGCCATGGAAGACCTGATTACCCAATACCGGCAAACAGGTATTTATCTAACCTGCTTAGGGGTTGGCATGGGCAATTACAAAGACAGTAAATTGGAATTATTAGCCAAGAAAGGCAATGGCAATTTTGCCTATTTAGACCATTTACAAGAAGCCCAAAAAACATTGGTTACGGAACTTACACAAACGCTATACGCAGTAGCCAATGATGCTTTTGTAGACATTAATTTCAATCCAGAAATAGTTAAGTCATATAGACTCATTGGATTTGATAATAAGAAAAATGCATTGGAAGATAGCACTACTCAATTGCAGGGTGGTGAGGTTGGAAGCGGTCATAACCTAATGGCCGTTTTTGAACTAGAACCCAGAGATAGTAGTCAACTAAATGGTCAATTGGGAAGCCTCCGTATCAATTTTAAAAAGTCTGATTCCTTAGCTTTTCAGCAACAGTATTTTGAAATTCCTTATGCACCCATTGCACTGCAAAGGGCAGAGCAAGAATACCGTTTTGCTACTGCCGTTTGTATGTTTGGTGCCATGTTAAAACAATCGACCTACGCAAAAAAAATCAGCTTTGATCAGGTCTGGACTTTGGCGGCTCTTTCCTATAAAACGGATGACCGTTATCAAAAAGAATTTGTGTTCTTGGTAGACCAAGCAAAACAGATTTACCAACCAGAGAAAAGAAAGCGCAAAAGAAAAACGCAGGACTAGGCCCTGCGTTCTAATAATTTACTATCGCGCTAGCTAAAAGCTTCTCTCACCCTTTCAAAGAAACTCTTGTCTGCCTTATTGGGGTTGGGTTTGAAGTTATCGCTATTGTTTAATTTTTCTAAAATAGCTTTTTCATCCGCACTCAAATGTTGTGGTGTCCAAACATTTACGTGAATCAATTGGTCTCCTCTGCTATAGCCTTGCACTTCTGGAAAACCCTTTCCTTTTAATCGGAAAATTTTACCACTCTGAGTACCTGGTGGAATCTTAATCTTAGCCCTTCCATCAATGGTAGGTACTTCTACTTGGGTACCAAATGCCGCATCCGGAAAACTAATATGCAAATCAAATGCTACGTTTAATCCATCGCGCTGCAATTCTGCGTGCGCTTCTTCTTCAATTTGAATAATCAAATCTCCATTTGATCCGCCACGCTCGCCTGCATTACCCTTACCACTCATACTCAGCTGCATGCCTTCATGCACACCTGCTGGAATTTCAATGCTAATGGTTTCCTCTCCGTATACCCTTCCCTCACCCTTACAATTACCGCATTTAGCCGTAATAGAAGTTCCTTCTCCATTACAAGTAGGACAGGTAGTAACGGTTTGCATTTGTCCCAAAAAGGTATTGGTTACTTTGCGTACTTGCCCACTTCCTTGGCAGGTATTACAAGTTTGTACAGAGCTTTTGTCTTTGGCGCCACTTCCAGCACAGGTTGCACAGGCAACATGCTTTTTCACTTTCACATTTTTGGTAACGCCCTTGGCCATCTCCTCAAAAGTCAACTTGAGTTTGATGCGTAGGTTACTCCCCCTTTGACCTCTGGCATTTCTTCCACCACCAGACCTAGAACGTCCACCTCCACCGCCAAAGAAATTACCAAACATATCGTCACCAAAAATGTCACCAAATTGGCTGAAGATATCATCGGTATTCATATTGCCTCCAAATCCACCACCACCTGCACCTGGTGCAAATGCAGCATGACCATAACGGTCATACTTGGCCTTTTTGTCGGCATCACTGAGTATTTCATAAGCATTGGCTGCTTCCTTGAATTTCTCTTCTGCTTCCTTGTCTCCGGGGTTGCGGTCAGGGTGGAATTGCATGGCCACTTTCCGATACGCTTTTTTAATCTCTTCGGCACTGGCTCCCTTGCTTACGCCCAGTATTTCATATAAATCTCTCTTCATGTACGCTACTATTGGTATTAATTGCCTACCACTACTTTGGCAAAACGGATGATTTTATCATTTAGGTAATAACCCTTCATTACTTCGTCCAAGATTTTGCCTTTTAATTCCGGTGTGGGTGCTGGAATTTCAGTAATGGCTTCATGCTTCTCTACATCAAATTCTGTATGGATGCTTTCCATGGCTTTAACGCCCTTGTTTTGCAAATTGCTCCTAATCTTGTTGAATACCAACAAAACGCCCTCTTTTTGGGCGGCAACACTGTCTGAACCTGCCAATTGCTTCTCTGCGCGGTCACAATCGTCCAACACGTCAAGTAAAGAAACAATCACGTCTTTACCAGCGGTTTGGATCAAATCCAACCTTTCCTTGGCAGTTCTACGTCTGAAATTGTCAAATTCTGCCATCAAGCGGAGGTATTTGTCTTTTTGCTCCTGTAATTCTGCAGTCAACTTTTCCAATTGGTTCTCTTCTGCAATGGGTTCGCTGGGGTTAGCGGTTCCAGCTGCATTTTCGTCAGTATTGATATCCACTTGGGTGTCAGTCTGGTTATTTTCTGGGTTTGTATTGTGCTGCTCCATCTCTTTATCGTCTTAATTTAAAAAAATTGCTTGATTACCAACTATGTCAAAAATATTGCCAAGCAAAGGAAAGGGAAAAAATGACAGGAGAAACGCTTCACCTATCTTTGCCGAATGACAAAACTGTATCTCAGAAAGAAAATCGCGCCAAGGATTGCCAATGGCCATCCATGGGTGTATGGCAACGAAGTAGAAAGAATTGAGGGCGATGTGGTGGCCGGAGACATAGTAGACGTGTATTACAGTGCCGAAAAATACGCTGGCAGGGGCTATATCAACCCCCAATCCCAGATCTTGGTTAGGTTATTAACCCGTAAACAAGAGACCATTGATGAGGCATTTTTTCACCAAAAAATAGCCAAAGCTTGGGCCTACAGACAAAAACTGGGTTATACGGAGAATTGCCGCTTGGTTTTTGGCGAGGCCGATGAGCTTCCCGCTCTGATCATTGATAAGTTCAACGACTATTTTGTGATCCAGACCTTATCCTTGGGAATGGACCGATGGAAAGACGCGATTGTGCGCAGTTTGGAAACCATCTTTAGCCCCAAAGGAATTTATGAGCGTAACGATGTTCCGGTTAGACAGCTAGAAGGACTGCCCCAACAAAAAGGTTTTTTATCCGCACCCTTTGATCCCAATATTCAAATTGTGGAGAATGGATTAAAGTTTTTGGTTGACATAGAGAACGGACAAAAGACGGGCTATTTCTTAGATCAACAAGACAACCGCAGGGCTATTCAACAGATTGTAAAAGGTGCTGATGTATTAGGCGCTTTTACTTATACCGGCACTTTTGAAATACACGCCGCCGCTTATGGTGCCAAATCAGTTTTGGGTTTAGACATTTCAGAAAACGCCGTGGCGCAAGCCAATAAAAATGCAGCATTAAATGGGCTGGATAGCATTTGCAAATTTGAAGCCATGAATGCTTTTGACGTGCTCAAACAATGGGGCAAAGACGGCAGAAAATATGACGTAGTCATGTTGGATCCACCCGCATTTACCAAGAGTAGGGAGAGCATTGGCAAAGCCATTACTGGTTATAAAGAAATTAACCTGCGAGGCATGAAACTCTTACGCAATGGGGGTTTCTTGGTTACATCAAGTTGTACCAATCTAGTAAATCCAGAAATGTTTTTGTCTGCTATTGACCAAGCTGCAAAAGATGCGCGCAAAAGAATTAGACAAGTAGTGTTTCAGGCGCAGAGCTCAGATCATCCGATTATCTGGGGCATGGAAAATACCAATTACCTCAAATTCCTGATAGTGGAAGTTTGTGATAGATAACCCTAAACAGCTAGAAAAATTTGAACTTATTTGTTCACTTGAAACTTGCCGGAAGCTACCATTTTTCCAGTCTGATCACGCAATTGATAGATGTACAAACCGCGTAGGTAATTGTCATCTAAGTTGATATTTAGTTTGGCTTCAGTAAGTCTTAGTTCAGTCATTTTCTTTCCAAAAAATGCAAAGATTTGCAAGCTATAACTCTTGTCTACTGATTTGTCAAACTCAAAAATAATATAGGAAGTAGCAGGATTGGGATAGACACGCATGATCTTGGTACTGGTGACCAAATTGGTCTCATTGTCAGCAACATAACTGCTGCCTACAACCAGTAAAGTCATTAAAGAGAGCGTGTATAAATATTTCATAAGCCTTCCCAGCTAGTGGTTTTCAATAGAAAATTAAGAAAACATTGTTAGATAAAATAAGATTGCCGATTTTTTAACAGAATGGGGCCCTCCCGTTAGTAAACGGAGGGCCCCATGAAATATAGTGTAGCTAATTAGTTCAATCCAGCCAAACACGCTTGGATAGCAGTGAAACTAGGTAAGTCACCCGGTGTAGGGCAAACTTCTGCATAACGTACCACTCCTTCTTTGTCTATTACAAAAGCAGCACGTTTGCTCACACCTTGCATACCAAATGCAGGGAAGGTGTCATACAAAACGCCAAATGCTTTTGAAGCATCCTTATTAAAGTCACTTAACAAGGAAAAATTCAATTTTTGTTCTTCTTTGAATTTACCCAAGGTAAAAAGGGAATCCACAGAAACGCCCAATACGGTTGCATTGGTATTATTGTACAAGGCAATATTGTCACGAATATTGCACAATTCAGCGGTGCAAACACCGGTGAAAGCCAGAGGGAAAAACAACAGAACTGTGTTTTTATCAGATGCGCCTAAGGCAATTTGACTTTTCTCTGTATCAAACAAGGATAATACGGGGGCTTTTTCGCCAACTTGAATGCTCATGGTTTATTTTTTAAGTGCTGCAAAATACGTCAACAACTCATTTGATTGGTCATTGTCTATTACAAAAGCGGAAACAATTTTTAGCGCAATTGGTTTAAAGATCAAAGTACCATTTCTGGCACATCATCGGGTACTATTAGTTTTCCTGCTGTTTTTGCAACAATCTCTGCTACAGATACCCCCGGAGCCCTTTCTAATAAATAGAAACCCTCAGTTCTAATGTCTAGTACGGCTAGTTCTGTGACTATTTTTTTAACGCAGTTTATTCCAGTAAGCGGTAAACTGCACTGTGGCAATAGTTTACTTTCTCCCTTGGGATTGGTGTGCATCATGGCTACAATAATGTTTTTGGCACTGGCAACCAGGTCCATGGCCCCACCCATTCCCTTGACCATTTTGCCTGGAATCTTCCAGTTAGCAATATCGCCCTGCTCACTTACTTCCATGGCACCCAATACGGTCAAATTAATTTTACCTGCCCGGATCATGCCAAAACTTTCTGCGCTGTCAAAAAAAGCGCCCCCCTTGATCAGTGTCACGGTTTCCTTACCTGCATTTATGAGGTCGGCGTCTAATTCCGCCTCTGTGGGATAAGGTCCCATGCCTAAAATGCCATTTTCACTTTGAAAAAATACATCCATACCCTCGGGAATATAATTGGCCACCAACGTAGGAATACCAATACCCAGGTTTACATACATACCATCGCGCAGCTCCTGCGCAATGCGTTTGGCTATGCCATATTTGTCTAGTGCCATGCAATTAATTTAATGGGATGATGCAATTTGTATCGTTCTGCGCTCAATTCTTTTTTCATAGTTGCTACCCTGAAAAATACGGTGCACATAGACTCCAGCTACATGCACTTGGTCTGGATCAATTTCTCCGGGTGCTACCAACTCTTCTACTTCTGCAATGGTGATGGCACCGGCTTTGGCCATAGAAGTAGAAAAATTTCTGGTGGTTTTTCTAAACTGCAGGTTGCCCAAATGGTCTCCACGCCATGCTTTTACTAAAGCAAAATCTGCGTGCAAGGCAAGCTCCATCAAGTGCATTTTACCATTGAATTCCCTTACCTCTTTTCCCTGGGCTATTTCCGTTCCATATCCTGCTGATGTAAAAAAAGCAGGGATGCCCATGGCTGCCATTTGAATGCAAGTGGCGAGTGTTCCTTGTGGTACCAGGTCTACTTCTAATTCTCCACTCAAGAGTTGTCTTTCAAATTCAGCATTCTCTCCTACATAACTACTGATCATTTTTTTGACCTGTCTAGTCTTGAGCAATAGACCTAGGCCAAAATTGTCCACACCTGCATTATTTGAAATACAGGTTAGTCCATTGATGCCTTTTTCAACAAGGGCTTGAATACAATTTTCGGGGATGCCATTTAATCCAAAACCTCCCAACATGAGGGTAGCATTAGAGGTAATGTCTGCAATGGCTGATGCGGCATTAGTAAATATTTTGTTCATGGGCAACTGTTAGACCCCGAAGTTAGAAAAACTAATGATTGTTAGCGTTGACTTTTGGGAATTTTAACAGGTGGTGGAGGGGGTGGCGCTTTTTCCCTTTCCTTAAACGCATAAATAGAGTCCAATAATTCCTTGAATTCCTTGGGATGGGTTTCATAGTATTTGTAACTAGTATAAAACTGTTTGCGGGTGGTGCCGTGTATGGCAAAGACCTGCTCATACAATTGGATATTCTCTTTTTTACGCAGATTCAAACTGTCTTTGAGGGTGGTTTGCGTATGCCATTCATCAGCTCGCATCATGTCCCACATGGCTAGTTTCATGGTATTGATGGGCAAAATAACTTGGTCTTTGGGTGTTTTTTTACAAGCCAAGACTGATAAGCAAATTGCCAACGCCATTATCCATTTCCTACTCATTCCAATTCCAGTTTGTATTTGCTTGAATTTATAATATCTATTTGGCTCAGAATTTCAACGGCCCTGGCTTTTTGGGTGGCTGTTGCATTTTTAAAAATACCCACCAATTCTTGGTATTTACCCTGCATAAAAAATTGCAGAACCATGGTGTTTGGGTTTTCTTTATTAAATGCTTGCAATTGAATCAATGCTTGTAAGATATTGCCCCTAGCTTCTACTTCATTATCATAGAGCTTGTCCATACCTTCACGGTAATAAGTATAGATTACGTCATGAATAATATTGTATTTACTATTGGTTAAATTTTCATTGAGCCAATATCTATTGCGCAGACCATCAAAGATGCGCCAACCTGCTATATTTTTTCCTTCCGGTGCATTGGTCACCACATTCAGTGCTTTATTAAATTGGCGCTCGCCGGCTTTGGGGCTAAAAGAATCATTGTCTAATCCAATAATAGAATACGCATAAAAAGCCAATACCGCGGTTAAATTGGCGGCAGAAGCATCATTGCCCTGAACCCTATTATCATTGAATTCAACGGGTTGAAATTCTATGTATTTAAAAGTTAGATCTGCGTCTTGGTAATTGACAATGGCTGATTTATAAGAAGCATTAAAAATGGGTCTTGCTGCTTGTACCGTTAGTGTTGCTTTGTAAATATTTGGCTCTACCACTTGCTCAATATTGATGATAAAACTGCAGTCTATTTTCTCCTGCACTTTATAGGTTTCATTGGTCCACTTGCGTGTATTGAGCAGATTGGTTAATTGTTGCTGTAGGCTGGTAAAAATTTTTCTATCAACAGAAGTCCCTACCCTATTTGATAGCACTGTAACTCGTGCGTTGAGCTCCTGAGCAGAAGCTGCAAGTACCAACATCTGACATGCTGCAAACAGTATGAGTAATTTCTTATGCATGAATCTTGGATACAATGTATGAAACAATTTGCTCTGCTACAATGGTTTTTGAAACCAATGGAATGAATAAGGAAGCTCCATCATGGTCAAGAATGGTTACTTGGTTTTGGGAACTTCCAAATCCAGCACCTTGATCCTTGAGTGAATTGAGCACAATGGCGTCTGCATTTTTTGCCAATAGTTTTTTCTTGGCATTATCTAATTCATTCTCTGTTTCTAAGGCAAAGCCTACCAGAAATTGACCAGGCTTTTTAGACGCACCCAAATGGGCTAAAATATCTTTTGTCTTAACCAATTGTAAAGTGGGATCTGTGTTTGTCTTTTTGATTTTTTGCTGCGCAATATTTTCCATTTTATAATCGGCCACGGCCGCAGACAAAATAGCAATATCCATATTGTTGAACACGCGGCTGCTTGCTTCAAACATATCCTCTGCGCTGATTACACTGACCAAGCCAATTCCTGCATACGCCGTTTTTTGAGCCGTAGGACCGGTAACCAAAACCACTTCAGCACCCTGCAAATACAGGGCTTCTGCCAGCGCAAAACCCATTTGCCCCGAGGAATGATTACCTATAAATCTAACCGGATCAATGGCTTCAAATGTGGGGCCTGCCGTAACCAATGCACGCTTTCCCTTTAGGGTTTCTTTCCTAAAAAACCTACTCACTAGGGCGTGTAAAATGGTTTCTGGTTCGGCCATTCTACCAGGTCCAAATAAGCCACTGGCCAGCTCTCCTGTTTCAACGGGCATAATATAAACACTATCATTATGCAAGGTTTGTAAGTTCCTTTTGGTTGCGCTATGTTGCCACATGTCTTCATCCATGGCTGGGGCTACCATTACGGGACAGGTAGCAGAAAGATAGGTAGCCATTAATAAGTTATCACATTGCCCATTAGCCATTTTAGCAAGGGTATTGCAGCTTAATGGTGCAATTACAAATAAGTCTGCCCAACGGCCCAACTGTACATGATTGGACCACCCTTCCGTTCCAGCAAGTTCCATTAATACAGGGTGATTGGTCAACGTAGACAAGACCAAGGGTGATACAAAATCTTTTGAAGCAGGAGTCATAACCACCCTTACTTCTGCACCTGCTTTTACCAACAACCTAACCAAGAGAATAGATTTGTAAGCAGCAATGCTGGCACTTATCCCTAATAAGATTTTCTTTCCTTGTAACATGGTTCTTAGTTAGACTTGAAAATAACAAAAAACGACAGGCAAATGCTGTCGTTTCAGGTATTTACAAAAAATTTATCTATTAACGGAACAGGTCGTTCTCGTTATTTCTTCTATGG
Source organism: Bacteroidota bacterium (assembly GCA_947460595.1). Taxonomy (GTDB): domain Bacteria; phylum Bacteroidota; class Bacteroidia; order Chitinophagales; family Chitinophagaceae; genus Sediminibacterium. The sequence goes on from CANHGS010000008.1 coordinate 19,160, forward strand.
TAGATCTTGTTTTCCATGAATTCTTGGGTAGCCAAGATTGCTGGGTTAGGCATTTTTTCATAAGCCCTAGAGATTTCAATTTGCTCCTTGTTCTCATGAATTTCTTCCAGAGAGTCCGTATGACTAGCAAATTCTTCTAGTTTGTTATGGAGTTCCTCACGCAAAGAAATATTAATTTGGTTAGCCCTTCTTGCAATGATGGCAATGGATTCGTACAAATTACCTGTTTTTCCTTTGATCTCAATCAGGCTTTTGGTTTCAACAACGCTGGCAGTGTTAGCGCTCATTTGCCTTCTTAATTTGCTCATTTTTTCAGGTTTTTGATAAGGTTATTTGTTTGTGTTTTTATTTTGGCCACTTCTGCCAGGTATTTGCTTTCATTGAATCTTTCTGAAAAGTCTGCACATTCAGACAATACTTTTTCATAGCGTGCCAATTGCTTGTCTTCATAACTCATCTCAGCATATTTGAAATAAGACTTAATTACTTGCAGCTTGTACTCATCGGCCTTTTTGGAATCTGGAAAATTATCAGACACATTTCCATAGGCAATGGCCGCGGCTTTAAAGAATCCTAGGTTATAATACAAACCGGCACTCTTATAATCTTTGGCTTCCAATTTCTCCCTGCAATTGTCAATAATATCAGCCGCTTCTTTTCCTCTAGCAGAACTAGGATGGGTATTGATAAATGTTTGCATCAGACCAATGGTCTTATTGGTATTGGTTTGATCAAGGTCAATTTTGGGAGACTGCTTAAAATAGCAGTAAGCCCGCATGTAATCACATTCTTCCACTTTGGCACTGTTGGGGAAACTCTCTACAAAACTCTTAAATAGGTTCTCTGCGTTCAGATAATCCTTTTGGTAGTAGTAGGAATAGGCAAACTTATAATAAGCTTCTTCATAACCCGGTGTACCCTTGATATAGGGAAAAATGTCTTCAAAGAGCTGTTGAGCGTAACCGTAATTCTTTTGCTCGTAGTACTGGTCCGCCATCTTGTGCTTGTACTCGTAATCCTTGCTCTTCATAATTTTGGAGAACTTGTTGGAGCAGCTGCCGAGTACCAGAACCAAAAACAATAAAATGAGGATCCTATTCATACAAGTTTGCAAAATTAGTTATTATCGGGCAATATATAAACTTGGATCTTGGTTTGGGCCAAATCCTCGTTAAGAATTACCTAAAAAGGCTGTTCCACCTAAGCGGAACAGCCTTTTGACTCATTCAAATAGGAATTATTGCTTGTCTCCTTCCCCTTCCTGCAATTTTGCCTTGATTTCGGCAAGTGCGCTCAGGTCTCCCAAAGTTGTTTTTTCAACCTTAGCTTGGATGTTTTTAACCGCTTTCTTAGTGCTATCAGATTCAGCTTTTGCTTCTTTTTTAGCAGTTTCTTTCACTTCAGCTACTTGTTGCTCCCAGATACGTGCGTGACTCAACACAATACGTTTCTCGTTACGATCAAACTCAATTACCACAAATTGGGTAGTTTCGTCAGCTTTCACCGTAGAACCATCTTCCTTATTCAGGTGACGATTAGGTGTGAAACCTTCTAAACCATACTGTAATTGAACCAATGCACCTTTGTCATCTTTGCGCGTTACTGTTCCTTCATGAATAGTACCTACTGCAAAAGTGTCTTCTAGTGCATTCCAAGGATCTTCTTCCAATTGTTTGTGTCCCAATTGCAATTTGCGATTTTCCTTATCAATGCTCAAGATGATGATATCAATATGTTCACCAACCTTTGTGTAATCTGTTGGGTGATTGAAACGCTTCAACCAGCTTAAATCGCTGATATGAATCATACCACCAATACCTGGCTCCAATTCAACAAATACGCCATAAGGAGTAATGTTTTTCACCAAACCTTTGTGCTTACTGTTTTCAGGGAATTTGTTTTCGATGGTGCTCCAAGGATCTTGGCTCATTTGCTTGATGCTCAAGCTCATTTTGCGTGCGTCTTTGTCAAGGGTAACCACTTTTGCTTCGTACTCATCTCCTAATTTGAAGAATTCCTTAGCATTGATTGGGGTGTTAGCCCAAGTGATTTCAGATACGTGAACCAGACCTTCAACACCAGGCTGAATTTCCAAGAATGCACCGTAATCTTCAATATTTACCACTTTACCTTTTACAACTGAACCTTCAGACAATCCTTCAGGCAACACATCCCAAGGATGTGGCGTCAATTGCTTCAAACCAAGACTGATACGTTTTTTGTCGTCGTCGAAGTCCAACACCACCACTTGTAATTTCTGGTCCATCTTCACCACTTCGCTTGGGTGAGAGATACGACCCCATGAAATATCGGTGATGTACAACAAACCGTCTAAGCCACCAAGATCCATGAAAGCACCAAAGTCTGTGATGTTTTTCACCACACCTTCCAATACTTGTCCTTTTTCTAGTTTGCTCATGATTTCGGCACGTTGTGCTTCAATATCACTTTCAATCAGTGCTTTGTGAGATACTACGGCATTCTTAATGGCTTCGTTAATCTTAACCACTTTGAATTCCATTGTTTTTCCTACAAACTGATCGTAGTCAGTTACCGGCTTAACGTCAATCTGAGAACCTGGTAAGAAAGTTTCCATACCAAAAACATCCACAATCAATCCACCCTTGGTTTTGCTAGTAACAGTACCAGTGATTACTTCACCAGTTTTGTGTACTTCCACAATTCTTTCCCAAGCACGGAAGATGCGAGCAGATTTACGGCTCAGGTGCAAATTACCGCCCCTGTCTTCTTTTTCAACTACCATTACTTCCACTTCGTCACCAATTTTCAAACCTGGTACGTCACGGAATTCATTCAATGATACCAAGCCATCGCTTTTGAAACCGATGTTGATTACCACGTCTGTTTTGGTTAATGCTACAACGCCACCTCTTACAATCTCGCCATCGGCAATTTGTACAAAGGTTTCATCATACACTTTGTCATACTTTAAGCGTTCAGTTTCGGCATAAGAACTTACGTTACGTTTGTCGATACTCCAGTCAAAGTCATCGTGTGCTGTTTCAACAGCAACGGGTGCTTCTACAACAGCTGTTGGTGCTTCAATAACCTCAGTTGCTGCTTCAGCCACAGGTGCATTTGTTGTTGCAGTAGGAACTTCAACAGCTTCTGAAGCTGCGGCGTTCTCCTGTGCATCTGCATTTAATTGTTTCAAGAAAAATTGCATAAAATAACCCCGATGGTTTAAAATTCGGGGTTGCGAAGGTAAGGAAAACCGGGGATTTACAAAGGAAAATAGCCCTGAAATTGGGTGTTTCAGGGCTTAAAATGACATTTTTTATGAAAAAATGGGCTTATGGCTTGGGCAATAGGTGTTTTTGCACTTTTCCAAGGGCCGTTCTAGGCAATTGGTCAATGGCCAAGAATTTTCTGGGAACTTTAAAAGAAGCAAAGGTTTTTTGACATGTTGCTTCAATTGCTTGCAAGTCTGCACTAGGATCCAACACCAAATAAGCTACTGGCATTTCGCCCCTGGTTTCATGAGGAATTCCAACTACAGAAGCCTCGTTTACGCCGGGTTGTTCTAATAAAAACTCTTCTATTTCTCTGGGATAAATATTGAAACCACCACTAATAATTAAATCAGATTTCCTCCCCCTTAGTGTAAAATAGCCATCGGCTGAAACAACACCCATATCCCCTGTTTTAAAATAGCCATCAACAAAAGAATCTATAGTTGCTTGTTCTCTTTTCCAATAACCTGCAAATACATTTGGTCCTTTTACATAAACTTCTCCTTCTTCATCCACTTGAGCCTTGCTTCCATCTGGCTTAACCACTTTAGCTGAAATGCCTGGCAAAGGAAAACCAATGGTACCCGGTCTTCTTTCACCAAAATAAGGATTACTAATATTCATCAGGGTTTCTGTCATGCCATATCGCTCCAAAATCACATGGCCATATTTTTCTTGAAATGCTTCTAGAACTTGTGCAGGCAAAGGCGCAGAACCGCAAACAAATAATCTTGCATTTGACCCAATAAGTTTTGCTGTTTCATTAGGTTGATCCAATAGGCGGATATAAACAGTTGGCACACCAAAGAACAGGGTTGGTTTAAAGGAAAGAAATTCATCCGCTGCTTTTTGGTGCTCAAACCTTACTAAGAGTTTCATTTTACAACCACTCATGAGCCAAGCATGTATCCCATTGGCAAGCGCATGTACGTGAAATAATGGCAAACTTAACAAGAAGCGATCTTGCTCTTTGATTTGCCAGCAGCTAACTAGGTTAAGACCATTACTAATAAAATTATTATGGGTAAGTATGGCTCCTTTAGAAGTACCTGTTGTACCACTGGTGTACACAATGGCAGCTGGGCTATCCCCATTGAGGTGAGACGCATCAATAGCAGTATCTTTTACCCCCGGTAATGCCAATACTAATTCACTTAATTGCCATGCATCAAAACCACCTGGAACAGGACCGTTGGCTATTAATTTTTTGGGCGCTGCGTCAGACAAAATATGTCCTATCTCTCTTTCTTTGTATAGAATATTAATGGGCACAAAAATGATTCCTGTTTTAATGGCGGCTAGATACAGGTCAATCATTTCAATACAATTCTCCAAATAAACGGCCATCCTATCGCCAGGAACAAAACCTGCTTGGATTAAGAAATTGGCCATTTGATTACTACGTTGATCTATCTGGCCAAAACTATAAGACTGTTGGTTGAATTCTAATCCAATAGATTCCTTTTTTCCTTTGAGGGAAATATCAAAAAGGTTCATCAAATTCATATCTAACTATTTAATCGTTCTTGATTTTTAATGAAACCATTGCTATTACTATTGCAAATATGCCCAATGCTAGAAAGGCATTTGAAAAGTTACCTGCTCCATCTGCTATTTTACCAACAACGGGTGTACCAATTAAGATAAACACAATGCCTAGCATATTTACAAGTCCCATGGCCGCTCCTGCTCTACCCGGGAATAAATGAGCTGCTCTGTTAAACACACCTGCATATGGCAATCCGCATCCCATTCCTAACATCAAAATGGCCAATATATCCAATCCCAATTGTCCTGAAAAAAAGGCCAATAGTAAACAACCAGCGGCATTCATCAATAAACTTGCTAACAACAACTTACGCACGCCTATCCATACAACCATTTTGCCACCCAATGGCCTGGATACTAGTCCTAATAATAAAACCAAGGATGCAATAAAACTGATGAGTAGTTTGCTAGAAAAACTGAAATTTTCCTTTAATAAAGTTGTAATCCAAGAACCAATCACAATCACCAAACCAAAAGAAGCCATTTGAACCAACCCCATTAACCATAATTCTCCATGAGCAAGCATTTTTAATAAAGAACCATGCGGGTGCTCCTTGGAACCTGCGGCTGGCGCTAAAAAAATCCAAGCCAACAACACCAACACTGCAACTGTTGCAGAGGCAAGAAATGCAGCAGACCAACTTTGAAAAAAGCCTGCTATTTGTGGAATAGCAAAAATGACAAAACCTGACCCCAATAAAATACTAGCACCATAGTAGCCTTGATACACCAATAATTTATTCGCTGGAGTGGATTGAAAAATATATCGAGCCCCAGCTACAAAACTGGTTCCTGTTCCAAACCCTACCAGAAATTTCCAAAACAACAATTGTTCATAGGAGCCTGCAAATGCAATTCCAAAATTTCCAATACAAACAATAGAGAGTGCAATGGTAACTACTTTTTTAGGACCAAATTTATCTGCCAAATGTCCTCCCGGAATTTGCATAATGGCATGAGTTAGAAAAATAGCCGTAGTTAAAAAACCAAACATGGTTTTTGTAAAAGGATGCTCAACAGTATCAAAGCTTTTCATCAACCAATCTTTTAAAGGTGCGTGATTGGTGTAATTAGCAGAAAAAGCAAATCCCACTAAGATGGCAAAAATCAAGGATGCCTTGGGATTTGAAGAAACGATTTGTTTATTTTCCATATACTTGATTGAATGCTTGTTTTACATAATTAGCCCAAATAGCATAACCCGCATCATTATAATGCAGCTTATCTTCTCTATACAAGTTACTTATGGGGTTACCCGTTTTGTCTAGATAACCTGCGGAAGTTTCTACATAATACAAATTCGGATGCTGGGAACAATATTCTTTGATCAATTCATTTGCTTTGGAAATTTGATCCCATACCGCCCATCTTTTTTCTGATGGTGAAATTTGGTTCCAGAAAATAGGAATCTTTGGATACTTAGCCCTAATTGTCTCAGTAATGTATGTTACCAATGCTAGATCTTGCGTGGGTGATTTATCTGTTTTGCTTCCTACTATATCATTTCCTACATACAAAAAAACGCCTTTTAGTTCTTGATGCGCGGCCAATAACCTATTTAAATAAAAAGCTACTTCTTGTAGTTTAGACCCTCCAAAACCCCGATTGATGGTTTTGATTGGTTTCATTTGCATGGGTAACTGCTCCCACAAACGGATATAAGAGCTCCCAATAAATAACACCGTTTCCTTGTTTCCTTTTTCTACTTTGTCTTGTGCTTCCAGTTTGACAATATCCTGTTCCCATTTAAAAATTTCCGGTTTCTCAGGAGCATTGATTTTAAGCCGTGTAAACAACCAAGCACTGAGATCCTGCAATGCACTATCCTGTTTTACCTTATTGTTGTCAAGGGTATGCCCTGCCCCATGAAACAATCTCAGTCCTGTTGCAATGCCTTGCTGAAGGGCTTGATGGTACAATATGGTACTACCGTATTTGAATCCATGATAGTTGTAAGAGGAATCAAAAGGAACTGTTTTATCTGCCGTTCCAGATATACAAAACAGGGGCGCATCACCCGTCTTCATCCATTTATAATCTATCATAGCACCCCAACAATTTACCACGCCACTTACTTTAGATGAGTAGCCAGGATTGCCACTATTGCCTTCTAGGTTTCCCAGTTTGTTTTGATCTATCCCTTGCGGAACTTCCTCTTGGTCAAGGTAAGCCAAGTGCATGGCCGTTTTTGCACCAGCAGAACTACCCATCACAAAAATTTGGTCTGGGTCAATACGGTATTTGTCTGCATATCTTCTGAAAAATCTTACTGCCGCCTTGGCGTCTTGAACAGCCCGATACATGGCTTCAGCATAGTCTGTGTCCGTTTTTGTTTTGGGGATTCCCAAACGGTAATTAATGGTAGCTACCATATACCCTCTTTTTGCTAGCCCATTACAAATAAGGTTGGGGTAAGCTCCTGATTTAGTATTGCTCTGGAAACCACCCCCATGAATAAAAATCATCAGGGGTCTTTTAGTGGCAGTATCCAACATTCCTGGAGAATACAAATCCAATAACAATTCTTCTGTTTTTCCATTTACGTTTAAAGAGCTCCCGTAGGGGATATTTAACACAGAATCAGGACTAACAAATAAGGGATCCTGATAGCGCAAGGGCTTTTGTGCCATTACTTGGCTTAGGATACTGGACAATAAGAGAATGATCAGAAAGTACTTAAAAGATTTCATGGCTGCTTATATTGGCCTAAATATCCTATCAAACCGTTGAGAAATCAAAAACTGTTGAAGTATAATTGACATTTTTTCCAATAACGTTTTCGTAATTCTCTCTTTCAATCATAACATAAAACTCAATCATGAAAGATCCTTCGCCTTTTTATTAGTCCTACCATGAATTTTTATTGCCACCCTTCACCAAGCGCTCTATACAAACTAACTAGTGCGTTTAACTTTTGTTGCATTAATAGGGACTCCTGCAATTCAGCATCAAATAAACTATTTTCTTGTATTTACACTTCTAAATAAGAAGTGTAACCAAAATTATATTGCGCATTGGACAACTCTAAAGCTTTTCTTCCAGCATCCTCTTGAATTTTTCTATTGGCATATTCCTCTGCAAAAGTTTTGTTTGCTATTAGCGCATTGTTCACGTCTGCAAAAGAAGCCAGCACTACTTTTTCGTATTGTAATTGCGCTTGCTGCGTTCTAATTCTTTCTACTTGAACGCGCTTATAGTTTTGTCCAAATTGGAATATAGGACCAACCAAGAAGATTTGCCCCGGGCATGGACAGAAAAAAGCCGGTGAATTTTGTTTCACCGGCTTTGAATCAATGCTTTTATTAGGATTGAATATAGGTCTGTAATTGTGATATGGTCTCTTGTTGGTTCAAAATGGTTTCAGTAACCACATCGTTAATAGAAATAATCCCCACTAATTTACCCGAATCATACACTGGTAAATATCTAATATGTTTAGAACTCATCAGCTGCATACATTTTTCAACGCTATCCTCTGGTGCCACGGGTGGGAAATCGGTGGTCATAATTTCACCTACCGGGGTTTCACTTGAGTGCCTACCTTTTAAAATTACTTTTCTAGAATAATCCCTTTCTGTGATAATTCCTAAGAATCTATCTCCTTCCATCACCACAAGGGAGCCAATATTTTGATTGGCCATCAATTCCAGTGCCTTGATAACCGTTAGGTCTGGGGAAACGGCACTGACTTTGTTTCCTTTTCTTTTAAGGATATCATTTACTTTTCGCATAGGGATAATTTGAATGGTTAATTTAATCATTCCTTGCCATTTTTGCAAGTATTCTTTTCAAAAAGAACAAGTTCAAGAATGGTATTAATTGTTACCAAATCGGGGGCAGTAAAAGATCCTTGATCTTAATTTAAGGAAATAATAAGTTGTATTAATTGGGAAACAAGTAACAGTTCTTTAAATTGGTATCAAATAATTTGCCATGAAAAAAATGTTACTTACCCTTACAGCCTTCCTATTCATCTTAGGCATGAGTGTTGCACAAACTAAAACAGATGCTAAAGCTGCTCCAGCAAAAGCTGAAAAAGCTGCAACTTCAGTCAAAGCTGCTGCTCCTGCGGCCAAAGCTGCCGCTCTAACTAAAAAGGACGGCACGCCAGACATGCGTTTTAAAGAAAACAAGGAAGCCGCAAAACCTGCAGGGCCTACTAAAAAAGATGGCACACCAGATATGCGTTACAAAGAAAATAAAGGCGCAACTCCAAAGTCAAAGGGGTAATTTACCTGACATAATAACGGCCTCTTTTGGGGCCGTTTTTTTATGCCCCTGTACTAATATGTTTTGCCGCAATCCATCCTGAGGTCCAGGCATTTTGAAAATTAAAACCTCCAGTTACTCCGTCAATATCCATGACTTCACCGGCAAAATAAAGGTTGGGAACCTTCTTACTCATCATGGTATTGGCGTCAATTTCTGATAGCTTAATACCACCACAAGTAACAAACTCTTCTTTAAAAGTTGTTTTACCATTCACCTGAAAGCTATGACCGGTGAGTAATTGGATCAATTTGTTTTGGTCTTTGGATGCTAGATCGGCCCAACGGATCTCCGGATTAATACCAGCCGTTTCTAACAAAAAGACCCAAATTCTAGCAGGCAAACCAAAGGGATTTCTATTGACTAATTTTTGAGCCGATAAGGATGTTCTGATGCCATGCCATGCTTCTCGCAAACTATTCTCATGATAGTCCGGCACCCAATTCACGGTAATCTGGTATTGGTAAGACGCATCTGCCAATTGTCTAGCCCCCCATGCTGAAAGCTTAAGCACCACTGGCCCACTCAACCCCCAATGGGTAATTAATAAGGGGCCTTCTTCTACTAGTTTGCTGCCATTGATTTTTACTTGAGCTCTTTCTACCGAAACACCCATCAGCGTCGTAATGGGATGCTTGGGTAAATTAAACGTAAACAAAGAAGGAACTGGGGGTTCTATTTGATGCCCCAAAGAACTTAACCATTCAAACATGGCAGCTTTGGGATACCCACCTGTAGCTACACAAAGAAATTGACATTGATAGCTTTTCCCATTTGCGGTTAGGAGTTGAAATCCATCATCCGTTTTAATGGAAGTTACTTCTGTTTGTAAAACAACTTTTACTTGGTATTTATCTGCCTCCTGCAACAAACAATTAATGATGGTTTGAGAATCATTTGTGCTAGGAAACATTCTTCCGTCCTGTTCCGTTTTTAGTGTTACACCCCTTTGCTCAAACCAGTCAATGGTATCCTTGGTATTAAACCAATGAAAGGATTTTTTAAGAAACTGTTGACCTCTGGGATATTTTTTAACCAGATCCCCCATCTCAAAACAGGCATGTGTTGTATTGCACCTACCACCCCCACTCACTTTGACCTTAGACAATAATTTGTTGGTTTTTTCTACAATCAAAACTTCTAGTTCTGGATGCATTCTTGCTGCATTCACGGCACAGAAAAATCCCGCTGCACCTCCCCCTATTACAATCAACTTTTTTGACATGGCATTATTTCATGAGCATGATGGCAGCAAAAGTTTCAATACCATTCCAAAGATTTCTTAACCGAATATTTTCGTTTTCTGCGTGCTGGTTATTGTCATGATTGGCAACAGGCACCGTAATGGTTTTAGCTTTTAATTCCTTTTCAAAAACAAATAGTGGAAGACTACCACCAACGGATGGCATTAATACCACTTGATCTGCTGTGGTAGATTGTACCGCTTTAATAATTTGTTGTGCAATGGGCAAATCCATAGAGGTTCTTTGCGCATTGTATCCATCACTCAATTGTACTTTTGCAATCTTACTATATTGTTTTCTCTGTGCTTCTGTTGGATCCTGATCAGTAACAAAATAGCCCTGAGATTTTACGTGGTCCACCAGTTTTAATTGCTGTTTTCTAGCGTCATTACCCAAGACCAATCTGAGGTCTAAAGATGCTGTGGCAGTAGTAGGAATTACATTACTGGAGAGCTTTCCAACATTGGCACTTTGTAAACCGTTTATATTTAAGGATGGTTGTAGAATGGCTTCCGATAAAGACCAATTAGTATTTTCTTGTTGGGTAAATCCCAATTCATTTTTCATTTGTGCATCAGGGGCTGGAATAGCCGCAAGGGCTTGCTTTTCTTTGGCTGAAAGCGGCGTTACGTCGTCATAAAAACCTTTGATCAATACCCTTCCATTTTCGTCTTTCATAGACGTTAATAGATGCGTTAATAGATTGGCCGGATTGGGTGCCCAGTTACCATAGTGTCCACTATGCAAGGGACGTTTACTACCATATACGGTTAGCTCAACATGCGCGTCTCCTCTCACACCAAATGTGACCGCTTTTTTTCCAGATTGATGAACGGGTCCGTCACAGATAATCCAAATATCAGACGCTAGTAATTCCTGATTGTTTTGGAGAATTTCAAAAAGATGATCAGACCCAGCCTCTTCTTCCCCTTCAAAAAAGAATTTCAAATTATAAGGCGTTTTCATACCAGTTGCAACAATAGCTTCATAGGCCGATAGTATTGACATGACACCCGCTTTATCATCAGAAGCACCACGTGCATAAATACGCCAATCTGGGTTAATAGGATCTTGCTCAGATGGCCAAGGTATGGGAATGGCTTGCTGCTCTAAAGAGCCATTTAAGAGGGTTGGTTTAAACGGATGTAATCCTTTGAACCATTTGGTACTATCTGCTGGTTGCCCATCGTAATGGGCATAAAAGATGATGGTTTGCTTTGCCCCAGGTGTGATTACTTCTCCATATACGGCGGGGGCTACTCCAGCAGTTTTTGCTTGCAAGAGTTGTAAATGACCAATACCCCTAGCTTGCATCATTTGCAATATGGCTTGGGCATTTTTTTGCATATTAATTTTGTCCGATGCCAGGTTGGGTATTGACAGAAAAGATTGGTATTCTTTTAACCACCGGTGTTCTTGCTTTATCCGATAGTCTCTGATAGCAAGGGTTGCAGGAGATTGCGCCGCTGCAGCAATGCTGCACAATAGTAATAAACCAAAGATTCCATACTTTTTCATGTCTTGTGCTCTTTTCTTTGGGTCTAAGTTACAAAAGCCAGCACTATTAGTAGTAGGAACTATTTAAATATGGGTTCGTTTTTTCTGCTGCTTCAATAATGCTATAGTCAGAAAGGATTAAAGCTTGATTACGTTTAACACAAACATCGTGTTCAAAATGTACGGATGGTTTTCCATCTTGGGTTCTAACGGTCCAACCATCTACATCGGTAAAGACTTCTCTACCACCTAGGTTAATCATGGGTTCAATGGCTAGTACCAAATTTTCTTTCATCTTATGACCGGTTCCACGCTTACCATAATTGGGTACTTGTGGATCTTCGTGCAAACTTCTGCCCAAACCATGACCCACTAATTCCCTAACTACTCCATAGCCATATTTGCGTTCAGTATGTTCTTGTATGGCAAAAGAAATATCGCCCACGCGATTATTGATCACTGCTTTTTCAATGCCTTTGTACAAAGACTCTTTGGTCACTTTAACCAATTGCAATATTTCAGGAGTAACATCACCCATGATAAAGGTATAAGCATGGTCTCCATGCCATCCTTTTAGAATAACCCCCATATCAATAGAAACAATGTCACCGTTTTTAAGTGCAGTGTTATTGGGAAAGCCATGAACAACCACGTCATTCACAGAAGCACAGATATTGTGCGGATATCCGTGGTAATTGTAAAAAGAAGGAATAGCATTATGTTCTTTTACAAAGCTGGCACAAAGTTTATCAATATCTAAAGTGGTGATTCCCGGTTTTAAAACTTTGGCAACTTCAGTAAGTGTTTTACTCACCAACATTGCCGCGTCTTTCATTAGGGCTATTTCTGCTTCCGTTTTATGGATAATCATATTGCTTCTTCTGCTCATGTTCTAAAAAAATAAACCTGTTAGGACTAGCCCAACAGGTTTACCATTATCGTTGATTAGATTAGATAGTGGAGGTAGACACTGTTTGACGTCCTTGAACCCTTCCGCTATTCATTAATCCATCGTATTGACGCATCAATAAATGTGTTTCAATCTGTTGCAAAGTATCTAAGATTACACCCACCATAATCAATAGAGAAGTACCTCCAAAGAAAGAGCTGAAACCTTGAGTAACACCTAAGCGTTGAGCAAAACCAGGCATGATACCTACCAAGGCCAAGAAAATGGCACCAGGCAAAGTAATCTTATCCATAATAGAACCAATATAATCAGCAGTAGGTTGACCAGGTTTTACACCAGGAACAAAACCATTGTTGCGTTTAAGGTCTTCAGAGATTTGCTTAGGGTTAAAGATCAATGCGGTATACAAGAAAGTAAAGCCAATGACCATTACAGAATAGATGACCATGTACCATACATTGCTGTGATCATTAAAGATCCTAACTATACCTTGAGCGGAATCAATATTAGTAAAAGAAACCAAGGTAGGTAAGAACATGATGGCCTGAGCAAAAATGATGGGCATTACACCAGCACTGTTTACCTTAATAGGCAAAAACTGACGTGCGCCACCAAATTGACGGTTACCAATGATTTGCTTAGCATAGTTTACAGGAATCTTACGAAGACCTTGCACTAAAATAATCAAAGCCATAATCACCGTTACCAAGATGGCAATCTCAATCAAGAAGATCAACAAACCACCACCACCTTTCTGGCCTTTGGCGCTAAACTCTTGGATAATGTTTTGTGGTAGACGAGCCAAGATACCAACCATAATAATGATAGAAGTACCATTACCCAAACCTTTGTCTTGGATTTTCTCACCCAACCACATTACAAACAGGGTACCTGCAGTAAGGGTAAGGATGGTAGAGAACCAGAAGAAAGGTTTGTAAGCAACCAAGATAGCTTCTGCATAACCTGGGCTATTCAAATAACCAACATAGGCAGCTGCCTGGAAGATGGTTACTATTACAGTCAGGTAACGTGTCCATTGGTTGATTTTTTTACGACCACTCTCTCCTTCTTTCTGAACTTTTTGTAATTGAGGAACCAAGATGGTCATCAACTGCATAAAGATAGAAGCAGAGATATAAGGCATGATACCTAATGCCAAAATAGAGGCTTGTGAAAAACCACCACCGGCAAACATGTCAAAGATACCAAGTAAACCATTGCTTTTTGAAGCGCGTTGTGCAGCTTCAATCCCGTTTGGATCCAAACCGGGTAAAACAATGTGGTTACCAATACGGTAGGTAAGCACCAGTGCCAACGTGATAACAATCTTGTTACGCAGCTCTTCGATGGCCCATATATTCTTTAATGTCTGAACTAATTTTTTCACTGATACTATTTGTTAGAAGTTAATATCCATAACCAAAAAAGACGCATCACCGATGCGTCTGGAAAGTTACAGTAAAATTACTTTACTATTTCAACGCTTCCACCAGCTGCTTCAATAGCTGCTTTGGCTTTGTCGCTTAATTTGTTCACTTTAAAAGAAAGCTTTGCTTTCAATTCACCAGTGGCAAGAATTTTTACCCTATCAGTGCGGCTGATTAAACCATTGATATATAAGTTTTCCAGAGAAATTTCTGTGAAACCATACTTTTCTACCAATTGATCCAATTGACCAAGATTGAATACTTTGTATTCTACACGGTTAGCATTCTTAAATCCACGCTTAGGAATACGACGCTGAATTGGCATCTGTCCACCTTCGTGAGCCATTTTGCTCTTATAACCAGCACGGCTTTGACCACCTTTGTTACCTTTTGTAGAAGTACCACCCTTACCGGATGCTTCACCTCTACCAATACGTTTTTCTTTGTGAACTGAGCCAGCTGCTGGCTTGAGTGTGTGTAATTTCATCAGAATTTGATTTTGTACTTAGCGGGGAATCACCCCTCGCGTGTTGTGAAATATAAAACGTAAAAATAGGAAAGATAGCCGTATAAAATACAACTATGCTTTCCTAAATCTTTTGTTGATTAAGCTACCTCTTCTACTTTCACCAAGTGGCTAACCTTGTTAACCATACCTAGGATCTGTGGAGTGGCTTCAACTTCTTTAGAAGCGTTCAACTTTTTCAAGCCTAGGGCTTTCAAAGTTAATTTTTGACGCTCTGGTCTGTCGATACCGCTTTTTACTTGTGTGATCTTGATCTTTCTCATGTAATATCTTTTTCGGATTATCCGTTAAATACTTTTGACAGTTTCACCGTACGAGTTTTAGCAACTTGTACTGGCTCTCTCAACAAACCAAGTGCTTTGATGGTAGCTTTAACCACGTTGTGTGGATTAGCAGAACCCAAGCTTTTTGCAAGAACGTCGGTAATACCTGCGCTTTCAAGTACAGCACGCATGCTGCCTCCCGCGATAACTCCCGCTCCGTGTGCAGCTGGCTTAATCAAAACTTTTGCAGCACCTTCTTTAGCCCACTGTTCGTGAGGAATAGTACCATGCATTACAGGAACTTTGGTCAAGTTTTTCTTAGCGTCATCAATACCTTTAGCAATAGCTTCTTGTACTTCTTTTGCTTTACCAAGACCTTGGCCAACAATACCAGCACCATTTCCTACTACTACTAGAGCAGAAAAGCTGAAGGTACGTCCACCTTTAGTGGTTTTAACTACGCGATTAATGGCAACTACTTTTTCTTTGAGTTCCATGTCACCACCTGCTTTCACCTTATTTACGTTTACTTTAGACATTTATCTAACTATTAATTGTTGTTAGCAAATTAGAATTGAAGACCAGCTTCCCTGGCACCATCAGCAACTGATTTTACACGACCATGGTAAAGGTTACCACCTCTGTCAAAAACAACAGTGGTTAAACCTAGTGCAACGGCTTTTGTAGCAATTGCAGCTCCTACCATTTTAGATTTCTCCACTTTAGTAACTTTTTGAGCGGCAATATCTTTGTCCCTTGAAGAGGCAGAAGCCAATGTAACAGCATTATCGTCATCGATCAATTGTGCATAGATCTCTGCATTGCTTCTAAAAACTGAAAGGCGTGGTTTTACTGCAGTACCAGCAACCTTCTTGCGGATGCGATACCTGATTTTTTGCCTTTGAACCAATTTAGAATTCATCTTGTTTATTTTTATAACACCCGATTCTGCCGGATGCCTGTTAGTGTTAATGTTATCCCTTACGCTTATTTACCAGCCGACTTACCTGCTTTTCTTCTCAGGATTTCACCTTGATATTTCACACCTTTTCCTTTGTATGGTTCAGGCTTACGTAAGCTTCTCAATTTAGCAGCAACTTGACCTACCAATTGTTTGTCAATTCCTTCTAAGAAGATTTTAGGGTTTTGACCTTTTTCAGTTAAAGTGCTCACTTTCATTTCAGAAGGAACTTCAAAAATGATGTTGTGAGAATAACCCAAAGCCAAATCCAATGTGTTTCCAGTATTAACGGCTTTATAACCTACCCCTACCAATTCCAAGTCTTTCTTGAAACCTTCAGTAACACCTTTTACCATATTAGACACCAATGAACGGTACAAACCGTGCATTGCGCGGTGACGGATTTGATCAGTTGGACGCTTCAATTCTAATTGAGCATCTGTAATTTCTACAGTAATATCCCTGTCAATTGCTTGTTTCAGTTCGCCTTTAGGGCCTTTTACTGTAAGGGTGTTGTCAGCAGCAACGCTGATTTTCACTCCTGCTGGTATTACTACCGGTTGTTTACCAATTCTAGACATAGTCGTTAAAAATTAATGATGAGAAAATCCCGGTCCGTGTTCAGCTCCGACTAAAAGCTTAATTGTCAGGCCGGATATATTGGGGCCATGGGCCTTTCTATTAATAGATATGACAAAGTACTTCACCACCCACGTTCTCCGCTTTGGCTTGCTTATCAGTCAATACTCCTTTTGAAGTACTCAAGATAGCTACACCCAAACCGTTGATTACGCGTTTGATTTCAGCAGGCTTAGCATATTGACGAAGACCTGGACGGCTTACCCTCTCCAAAACCTGAATAGCAGGTTGTTTGGTATTGGGGTCGTACTTCAACGCAATCTTGATCAAACCTTGCTTGTTGTCATCTTCAAACTTGTACTTCAAGATATAACCTTGGTCATACAAGATTTCAGTCAGACGCTTTTTTAGGTTAGAAGCAGGAATTTCAACAATCCTGTGTCCAGCCATCTGCGCGTTGCGAATTCTGGTTAAGAAGTCTGCTATAGGATCAGTTACCATAATATTGTATTAAATCAGTTCTAAATTTTGTTTGTGTGTATCCCAAAAGGGAGTGCCTTTTACCAGCTTGCCTTTTTAACACCTGGAATCATTCCGTTCAAAGCCATGTCGCGGAACATGATCCTTGAAAGTCCAAAGTATCTCATGTATCCTTTAGGACGGCCAGTCAACTGGCAACGGTTCTTTAAACGTACAGGAGAAGCGTTTTTTGGAAGCAGATCCAAAGCTGCGTAATCGCCGGCTTCTTTTAATGCTGTTCTTTTAGTTGCATATTTAGCAACCATTGCTTCACGCTTTCTTTGTCTGGCTTTTACTGATTCTTTTGCCATGATTTGGTATTATTAGTTATTGTCTTTTTTGATGTTTTTGAAAGGCATTCCCAGCTCTTTCAACAATTCGTATGCTTCTTCGTTGGTTTGTGCAGTTGTCACAAAAGTGATATCTAAACCTGTAATCTTGTTCACTTTATCAATGTCAATTTCAGGGAAGATGATTTGTTCAGTTACACCTAGTGTATAGTTACCACGACCATCAAAAGCTTTGTCAGAAATTCCTTTGAAGTCACGTACACGAGGCAGAGCCACAGATACTAAACGGTCTAAGAATTCAAACATTTTTTCACCCCTCAAAGTCACGCGGGCACCAATTGGCATTCCCTTACGGAGTTTGAAGTTAGAAATATCTTTCTTGGAAATAGTAGGAACGGCTTTCTGTCCAGTGATGGTTTGTAACTCATCAACGGCAATGTCTACCAATTTCTTATCGGTAACCGCACCATTAACGCCGCGGTTAACACAAATTTTTTCCAATTTAGGAGCTTGCATTACGCTTGTGTAAGCAAACTTCTTCATTAAAGCAGGTACTACCTCTTTGCTGTACTTGTCTGCTAATCTCGGAGTGTATTTTACAGTACTCATTATTTGATTACCTCCCCTGATTTTTTAGATATACGAACTAATTTTCCGCCTTCCCTTGTGCGGGTAACTTTTGTTGGCGCGCTTGTTTTAGCATCCCACAACTGTACATTGCTGATGTTGATGGCTGCTTCAATCTTTACGATACCACCCTTAGTATTTTGGGCAGATGGTTTAGTGTGTTTTGTGGCGATGTTTACACCTTCCACAACTACACGACCTTTATCGATGATCACTTCCAAAACTTTGCGGGGCTTTTTCAAGTCCTTGTCATCACCGGCAATCACCACAACAGTGTCGCCTTTCTTGATGTTGAATTTGGGTTTAAATCTGTTACTCATTGTTATATGCTTAAAGCTGGATGCTAAACGCTAAACGCTTAACTAAAAATTTATTTATTACAGTACCTCTGGTGCCAGGGAAATAATTTTCATATATCCCTTATCGCGAAGCTCACGGGCAACTGGTCCAAATATACGGGTACCACGAGGCTCGTCTGAGTTGTTCAACAATACCACTGCGTTGTCGTCAAAACGAATATAAGAACCGTCTTTTCTACGCAATTTGTTCTTGGTACGAACGATAACCGCTTTTGATACAGTACCTTTCTTAACAGCACTTGCTGGAATGGCCGCTTTCACAGTCACAACAATCTTATCACCTATACCGGCATAATCCTGTCCGCTGTTCCCAAGTACCCTGATACAAAGCACTTCTTTGGCGCCACTGTTATCAGCTACATTTAATCTGCTTTCTTGCTGGATCATTTTTTTAAACTTTGTGCCTAGACCTAGGTCTTGACTTTTACAATTTTATTTTCAGAGGCTCTGGCGATTGCATGGCAACTGCGCAGGGCATGTACAGCCAATTACTTAGCTTTCTCTACAATTTCCACTAGTCTCCAACGCTTAGTTTTGCTCAACGGTCTGGTTTCCATGATTTTCACCACGTCACCAATACCACCTTCGCTCTTCTCGTCATGAGCATGGAACTTGGTTGTTTTCTTTACGAACTTACCGTAGATTGGGTGTTTTACTTTTCTTTCAACCGCAACTGTGATAGTTTTGTCCATCTTGTCGCTGGTTACAACGCCAACCCTTGTTTTGCGCAAATTTCTTTCTTCCATTACTTAACTTTTATGGTTTAAAGACCCAGTTCTTTTTTCTTCAATTCCGTCTGTAAACGGGCGATGTCTCTTCTAAGACCGCGAATATTCATCGGGTTTTCCAGTGGAGAAATAGCATGAGCGAACTCAAGCTTTTTCAACCTTAATTGGTCTTCAGAGATCTTAGCTTTTAGGTCTGTTACATTCAGATCTTTCAGGCTTTTATTAAAATCGTATGTTTGTTTGTTTGCCATTGCAGTGCGTTTTTAGATTAAGCTTGCAAATCTCTTCTTACACAGAATTTGGTTGCAATTGGTAATTTCTGAGCGGCCAGTTCCATCGCTTCTTTTGCAGTTGCTTCGGTTACACCGTCGCACTCAAAGATGATACGACCTGGTTCAACTACTGCTGCCCAGAATTCAGGGTTACCCTTACCTTTACCCATCCTCACATCGGCAGGTTTGCGGGTAACAATCTTGTCAGGAAATACACGGATCCATACATTCCCTTCACGCTTCATAGCACGGGTCATCGCTTGACGGGCAGATTCGATTTGACGGTTGGTCAACCAAATTGGTTCCAACGCTTTTAAAGCGAATGATCCGAAAGAGATGGAAGTACCACGCTTTGCAACTTCGCGAATGCGGCCTTTCTGCTGTTTCCTATGTTTACTTCTTTTAGGTTGTAACATGTTCTTTTGTTTTTTGGATGACCTTGGCCGTTACCGGTTTGGGCTATTCAACTTATTTTAAATCGGTGCTAAACACCGGTTTGGTTATCTCCTGTTATCTCTTCCACCACCGGCGTTACCACCGCGGTTATCTCCGCCTCTGCCACTACGGTCTCCACCACCTCTGCGATCATCGCGGCGGTCTCCACCTGGTCTTCTTTCTTCGCCAGCTCTTCTGTCGCTCATGTCGTTCTTACCACCAACAAAATTGGGGTTCAGTTCGCGCTTGCCCAACACTTCGCCTTTACAGATCCATACTTTGATACCAATTTTACCATATACGGTTTGTGCAAACACGTTGGCATAATCAATATCCATACGGAAAGTATGCAAAGGAACACGGCCTTGCTTGAATTCTTCAGAACGAGCGATTTCAGCACCACCCAAACGACCACTCAATTTAACCTTGATACCTTCAGCACCCATGCGGAGTGTAGAGGCAACGGCCATTTTAGTTGCACGCTTAAAGTTGATACGGTTTTCGATTTGCCTAGCGATGGTGTCTCCTACGATATTCGCATCCAATTCAGGACGACGGATTTCAAGGATGTTGATTTGAACATCATCTTTACCAGTCAATTTCTTTAACTCTTCCTTAATACGGTCTACTTCTCCACCACCTTTTCCGATGATGATACCTGGTTTGGAAGTGTGGATGGTTACAATCAGCTTACCTAAAGTACGCTCGATTACAATCTTTGCGATACCACCTTTGTTGATACGGGCATTCAGGTAAGTACGGATCTTATGATCCTCAATCAACTTTGATGCGTAGTCTTTCTTACTACCATACCAGTTGCTTTCCCATCCGCGGATGATACCTAACCTGTTACCAATTGGATTTGCTTTCTGACCCATATAATGGTTTTACAATTAGTTTTTAGAATCTACTATTAATGTTACGTGGTTGCTGCGCTTGCGAACTCGGTAGCCACGACCCTGAGGAGCCGGACGCATCCGTTTCAAAACCCTGCCGCCATCTACGAATATTGTTTTCACCACTAGGCTGCTGTCGGCAGCGCTAGATCCGCTGTTCTTTTGCTCCCAGTTGTTAATGGCACTCTTCAGCAATTTTGCAAGAGGAGTGGCATTGTGTTGAGGGTGATGCTCCAGAATGGCCAAAGCTTTTTCCACTTCCATTCCACGGATCACATCGGCCAGCAAACGCATTTTGCGTGGACCTGTAGGATAATTGTTCAGTTTAGCTACTGCTTCCATTTTCTTTTGGTTTCTTATTTGTGAACCTATTTTACAAGCGGTTCAAAAATGATTTATTTCTTAGTTCCTGCGTGACCTCTGAAGTTACGGGTTGGAGCAAATTCACCCAACTTATGGCTTACCATAAACTCTGTTACATAAACAGGGATAAATTTATTTCCGTTGTGTACTGCAAAAGTGTGTCCAACGAAATCAGGAGTGATTGTGCTACGACGGCTCCAGGTTTTGATAACACCTTTCTTTGATTTACCATCATTAATCGCAACAACTTTCTCTTCCAAATTTGCGTCTACGTAAGGACCTTTTTTAATCGAACGACCCATAATAGTTATAAGTTTACTGGTCTGTTAGTGATTTATTTTCCGAGCTAATTACTTAGCTAATTTTTTACCATCTTTTCTTTGGATGATCAGCTTATCGCTACCCTTTCCTTTAGTCCTGGTCTTTTCGCCTTTTGCGTATTTACCATTTCTAGAACGTGGGTGACCACCGGAGGCCCTACCCTCACCACCACCCATCGGGTGATCTACTGGGTTCATGGCAACACCACGAACACGAGGACGAATACCTTTCCAACGATTCCTACCAGCTTTACCAGCAGTTTCCAAGTTATGGTCGCTATTAGATACCACACCTACAGTAGCGTAACAGTTGATCAATACTTTTCTCAATTCGCCAGAAGGCATTTTCAAGACTGCGTATTTTTCTTCTTTGTTGGCTAATTGAGCAGATGAACCAGCGCTTCTAGCCATTTTACCACCTTGACCTGGTTGCATTTCAATATTGTGGATGTTAGTACCCAGTGGCATGCTCTTCATTGGTAATGCATTTCCTATTTCAGGAGCAACAGCATCACCAGAAATTACAGTAGCTCCAACTTGCAAACCTTGTGGTGCAATGATGTAACGTTTTTCACCATCGGTGTATTGAACCAATGCAATGAAAGCAGTACGGTTTGGATCGTATTCAATAGACAATACTGTAGCAGTAATGTCTTTCTTATTACGTTTGAAATCAATGATACGGTAGTGATGTTTGTTTCCACCTCCCATATATCTTGAAACCCTGCGACCTTGAACGTTACGTCCTGCAGTGTTTTTCTGTGGTTCCAGCAAACTCTTCTCTGGATCCATGGTAGTGATTTCAGCATAAGCGTTACCTACTCTCCAACGGGTACCTGCTGTAATCGGTTTGTACTTTTTAAGTGCCATTTGTTTTTCCTTTTAATCAGCGGATTTTTCAGCTCCGCAGCTATAAATTAAATATTTGCGTAAAGATCAATCGTCTCGCCTTCAGCTACTGTTACCAGTGCTTTCTTGTAAGCCGATTTCATACCCTGGATAAAACCAGCTTTTGTATAGCGAGTCTTGTTTTTACCAGGAACTACTACTGTGTTTACGTCTACAACGTTTACACCATAGAATTCTTCTACTGCCTTCTTGATTTCAAGCTTGTTGGCCTTGCGGCTAACCTTGAAAGCGTATTTGCGCAGTTTTTCTTGCTGAGCGTTTGCTTTTTCGGTTAAAATCGGTTTTACTAATATTTCACTCGGTTTCATGTTTCTTTAGTTTGATTTTGGCTACATGTAATTCGCAACTATATGTCCAATCAGTTTCAAATTATACCAAACTCATTTCATCTGTATATTTTGAAACGTTATTCAATTTTGGTTATGCTGCTACTTCAGCGTCATTTTCAGCGAAGATCTTAGCGGTTCCTTCAGTAAGAACCAACACATCCGCGTTCATGATTTCGTAGGTATTGATGTCGGCCAACAACGTGCTAGCAACATTTGGTACGTTACGAGTACTCAAGTACAAATTGTCATTGTACTCAGGTAACACAATCAATGTTTTCTTATCGCTTAAGTTCAAGGCTTGCATTGCTGCAACCAATTCCTTGGTTTTAGGTGCTGCCATGTTCACGTCCTCAATCACATAGATGGCGCTGTCTTTGGCTTTATGGCTCAAAGCAGAAATCTTAGCCAAATCTTTTACTTTACGGTTCAATTTGAAATCGTAAGAGTGAGGTTTTGGTCCAAAAATGGTACCACCACCTTTGTACAAAGGGTTACGGATATTACCCTTACGAGCACCACCAGTTCCTTTTTGTTTGTGCAGCTTGCGGCTAGCACCTTGTACCTCAGCACGAGTTTTCACTTTGTGTGTACCTTGACGACCAGCAGCCAAATACTGCTTAACAGCCAGGTAGATCACGTGATCATTTGGTTCAATTCCAAATACCTCAGCAGGCAATTCAACCGTTCTACCGGTTTTCTCTCCTTTTATATTTAATACGTCTACTTGCATTTTTGTCTGATTTGTTTGTGATTACTTCTGGATTAAAACGATTGATCCGTTATGTCCAGGAACTGAACCGCTGATCAGGATATAATTCTTTTCAGGGAAAATTTTCACAACTTTCAAACCCTTTAGCATTACCCTGTCATTACCCATACGTCCGGCCATTCTCATTCCTTTGAATACCCTAGATGGATAAGATGAACCACCAATAGAACCGGGAGCTCTCTGACGATCGTGCTGACCATGGGAAGCTTCACCCACACCGGAGAATCCGTGGCGCTTTACAACACCCTGGAAACCTTTACCCTTGGTAGTACCAACCACTTCCACTTTTTCACCTTCTTCAAAGATGTCTAATGTGATGGTTTCACCGAGTGCTTTCTCAATGGAATAGTTGCGGAATTCTTTAACGAATTTTTTTGCGGAGGTTTGAGCTTTTGCGTAGTGATTAAGCTCTGCTTTTGTAGCGTGCTTGTCTTTCTTGTCGCCAAAGGCTAACTGAAGTGCACTGTAACCGTCAACTTCAGGTGTTTTAACCTGAGTTACGGTATTTGGACCAGCCTCAATGATGGTACAAGCTATTTGCTTGCCATCTGTAGAGAAGATGCTGGTCATACCAATTTTTTTACCAATAATACCTTTCATCGTTTTTTGCGGTTTGTGCCCCGCGGAGGTATGTAGGACATCTAGCCGATGAAGCTAAATTCAATCCTTGTTGACTACCGACCTTTTCCGTTGTTTCCCATTTGACAGGGAGAGGAAGTACCGGGAGTAAACAAACCTCGAAGGGCCTGTTTATATGTTAGTTCCATTTGGTCTTTCTAACCGGAGCTATCCGGACCATTTGGTTTTCTTGAATCAGAGCTGCTTTCTCCTGTTAAGGGTTGGCAGATGATGATATTGTTAAGAACTTTTTTTGCCGCTTCTAAGACCTAGGTCCCAGATTATGCTTTAATCTCTACTTCTACTCCAGAAGGCAGATCTAATTTACTCAACGCATCCACTGTTCTTGAAGAAGAAGTGTAGATATCCAATAGGCGCTTATGTGTTGCCAACTGGAACTGCTCACGGCTCTTTTTGTTTACGTGTGGTGAACGCAAAACGGTAAAGATCTTCTTGTGTGTAGGTAAAGGAATAGGACCCGTAACTACTGCACCTGTACTTCTAACTGTTTTTACGATCTTCTCCGCAGACTTGTCTACCAAGTTGTGATCGTATGATTGCAATTTGATTCTGATTCTCTGAGACATAGACAAAACCCCATTTTTCTGTTGATCAAGATCCAATTGTTATTTTTTAAAGAACTTCTGAATCTGTCGATTTGGGTTTGCAAAGGTAAGGGGCTGCATTTGATTGGGCAAGTATTTTTATATCTTTTTTGTGGATTTCTTTATAAAATACCAAAAAATATGCCCAAATCAGGTTTTTTGTAGACTTATTAACCGGTTTATCCCCAGAGGCGATGGTCAAAATTTGTAAAAATCGCCCGAAGGGTATAAAAAAGCCCCGCTCAAAATGAACGGGGCTCCTATAGAAATTAAATGAAAATTAGTCTTCAGACTTCACTTTACCCTTTGCTTTTGCAATCACTTCTTCAGCAATATTGTTTGGAGCAGGAGAATAGTGACTAAATTCCATGGTACTAGAAGCACGGCCAGAACTCATTGAACGAAGTTGGGTTACATAACCAAACATTTCACTCAAAGGTACTTTGGCTTTGATTACCTGTGCATTACCCCTAGTGTCCATGCCTTCCAGCATACCACGCCTACGGTTCAAGTCACCGGTAACGTCTCCCATGTATTGGTCAGGAGTAACCACTTCTACACGCATGATAGGTTCTAGCAATGTTGGTTTTGCTTTACGTCCAGCTTCGCGGAAACCGCCTTTAGCACATAATTCAAAAGACATGGCGTCAGAATCCACCTGGTGGAAGCTACCGTCAAATACACGCACTTTCATAGAAACTACAGGGTATCCGGCAAGAACACCAGTAGTCATAGAAGATTCAAAACCTTTTTGAATGGCTGGAACAAATTCTTTTGGAATTGATCCACCAAACAAATCGTTTTTAAATTGGAAAGCTTTTCCTGGATTTTCTGTCATCCATTCTGCATCAGCTGGTCCAATAGCAAATTGAATATCGGCAAACTTACCTCTACCACCAGACTGCTTCTTCAAGACTTCACGGTGTTCAATTGTATTTCCAAATGCTTCTTTATAAGCTACCTGAGGATTACCTTGGTTGATTTCTACTTTGAACTCGCGACGCATACGGTCAACAATAATTTCTAAGTGCAATTCACCCATTCCCGAAAGGATGGTTTGACCAGTATCTTCGTCAGTTTTAACGCGCAAAGTAGGATCTTCTTCTACTAGTTTGGCAATGGCCATACCCATTTTATCAACGTCAGCCTGAGTTTTAGGCTCAACCGCTACAGAGATTACAGGCTCAGGAATGAACATGTTCTCCAAAGTAATAGGATGGTTCTCATCGCACAAAGTATCTCCAGTCTTGATTTCTTTGAAACCTACTGCTGCTGCAATATCACCTGCTTCAATAAAGTCAATTGGGTTTTGCTTGTTGGCAAACATCTTCATAATACGGCTGATACGCTCTTTCTTTCCGCTTCTTACGTTCAATACATAAGAACCAGCATCTAAGTGACCAGAATAACATCTGAAGAATGCCAGACGACCCACAAATGGATCAGTCATGATTTTGAAAGCAAGGGCTGCAAAAGGTTCTTTTGCATTTGGCTTACGTGTAATGGTTTCGCCAGTATCAGGATCTGTTCCAACAGTATCTTCTACATCTACCGGGCTAGGCAGGTAGCGACAAACGGCATCCAATGCTGTTTGTACCCCTTTGTTTTTGAAAGAAGATCCGCACATCATTGGAACAATGCTCAAATCAATACAAGCTTTACGGATAGCTTCGTGAACCTCTTCTTCTGTAATAGAAGCTGGGTCTTCAAAGAATTTCTCCATCAAGTTGTCATCATATTCAGCAACTGATTCAATTAATTTAGCTCTCCACTCATTGGCTTCTTCCACCATATCAGCAGGTACCGGAATTTCTTTGAAGGTCATACCTTCCGTTTCCATATCCCAGATAACACCTTTCATGGTGATCAAGTCAACCACTCCAATAAAGTCATCTTCTGCACCAATAGGCAATTGTAGCGGAACGGCGTTAGCACCCAACATTTCTTTTACCTGGTGAACCACCATCAAGAAATCGGCACCAGAACGGTCCATTTTGTTTACAAAACCAATACGGGGAACCTTGTAACGGTTGGCCTGGCGCCAAACTGTTTCAGATTGAGGTTCCACACCGTCTACTGCAGAGAACAAGGCAATCAAACCGTCAAGTACGCGCATAGAACGCTCTACCTCAACGGTGAAATCCACGTGACCGGGAGTATCAATGATGTTGAAATAATATGATTTGGTATTGGCATCAGCCGTACCCTTGTTGGTAGGGAATTTCCACTCACAACTAACCGCAGCAGAAGTGATGGTAATACCCCTTTCCTTTTCCTGTTCCATCCAGTCGGTAGTAGCCGCACCATCGTGCACTTCTCCGATCTTGTGAATCATACCGGTGTAGCGCAGGATACGCTCGGTAGTGGTGGTTTTACCGGCATCAATGTGCGCGGCAATCCCAAAATTTCGTTGTAGTCTCAAGTCCGCCATAAAGAGTTCTTGTTTAAGATTTGTTTTTCTGAAGTGAGCTTCAAATTTTTCGAGCGGCAAAGGT
This sequence comes from Bacteroidota bacterium, assembly GCA_947460595.1. Classification (GTDB taxonomy): domain Bacteria; phylum Bacteroidota; class Bacteroidia; order Chitinophagales; family Chitinophagaceae; genus Sediminibacterium. The sequence goes on from CANHGS010000008.1 coordinate 46,172, forward strand.
AACAATTATCCCGATTGTACAAGGGGTTCACCCATATTTAATTCTGATGGGGATAATTTGGGGTTTACCACATAAAAAAAGCCCCGGAATTTCCGGGGCCTATATTAACGCTTGAAGCGATTAAACCTTGAAGTGAGAGAAAGCCTTGTTGGCTTCTGCCATACGGTGGGTATCTTCTTTCTTTTTGAAAGCGGCGCCTTCCCCTTTTGCTGCTGCCATGATCTCATTGGCTAATTTGTCAGCCATGGTTCTACCATTTCTTTCGCGGCTAAAACGGATCAACCATTTCATGCTCAAAGAAATTTTACGGTCAGCACGAACTTCAGAAGGAATTTGAAAGGTAGCACCACCAATTCTACGGCTGCGTACTTCTACAGCAGGTGTAACATTGGCAATAGCTTTTTTCCAAACCTCGTATCCGTCTTCTCCGGTGGTTTTAGTTACTTTATCAACTGCGTCATAGAAAATATTGATTGCAGTAGATTTTTTTCCTTGCCACATTAAATTGTTAATGAAACGAGTAACCAACTTATCGTTGAAACGTCCGTCTGGTGCTAATGGTAATTTTTTGGCTTGTGCTTTACGCATGTCTGCTAATTTTTAATTGGGCTGATTTTCTTCAAGTATTAAAACTTTACTCAGCTGTTGTAAGAGATTATTTTTTTGCTTTTTCTTTCTTAGTACCGTATTTAGAACGGCTCTTTTTACGGTCTTTTACACCGGCAGTATCCAAGCTACCACGAACAATATGGTAACGCACACCTGGCAAATCCTTCACACGACCACCGCGGATTAACACGATGCTGTGCTCTTGCAGGTTATGTCCTTCACCGGGGATATAGGCGATAACTTCCACTTTGTTGGTCAAACGAACCTTAGCCACCTTACGCAAGGCAGAGTTTGGTTTCTTAGGAGTAGTTGTGTAAACCCTGGTACAAACACCACGGCGCTGAGGACATGCGTCCAAAGCTCTTGATTTACTTTTAGCCCTGATTATTTCGCGACCTTTTCTAACTAATTGCTGTATTGTAGGCATTCTAATCCGTTTAAAATTTCGGACGGCAAAGGTAATGGCTGAATGTGAAAAACCAAAATGTTTTCAAAAGTTTCTCCCCAGTATTTTCAAAAACAGTTCAAAATAGCTGTTTTTTCCTTTGAAACTGGGGATAAGTTCCTCTGAAAATGCCTGGATTTTGAGCCATGACCCTCTATCGCCCTTTCAAAATATTTTATTTTGACCCGCTAAAAAACGGGCATCCCTCCCCTGTCAAACACGGATTTTGCACCAGTTTTTAGCCCAATCTTGCTAAACCACTTGTGATAGGAAGATTAGTCAGCTATTTTTCTTAAAAATCAATCCTATGAAAAAATACCTGGTTTTCGGGGTCTTGATGGCTATCTCATTCAAAAATGCTGCCCAAGACAGTCTTTTGCATGCAGGGGATATTGCTATTATAACCTACCAAGCCGATAATAATGACCAATTTGTATTTGTGAACTTAGTAACCGTCTATTCAGGCACCAAGATTCAATTTTCCGAGAAAGGCTGGAACGGATCCCTTGCTGTACCTTCATTTGCCAGCAGTTCTGAAGCTATTCACGCTTGGACCAGTCCCAACTATACGCTGCTGCCTGGTACTTTTGTTAGAGTGGATTTTAATGGTTCGGGAGGCAGTCCGGTGGCAAACCTAGGCACCGTTCAATCAATTGGCAATGCTGGATTTGCCGCTTCGGGCGATCAATTAATTGCTTTTCAAGGAAGCCCCAGCAATCCCAGATTTTTATACGCCCTATCGTCTAATCCTTGGTTAAGCACCGGAAGCCCCAGCTCAAACCAGTCATGGCTTCCAGCAGGATTATCTAATGGGCTCACTGCTAGAGATTTCTCAAAAGAAATGGATGACCAATACTATGCCATTCCCATTTCTACTGGAACTAGAGATAGTATATTGACAATGATAGGAAGACCAGAAAACTGGGTTAGAACTAATACCAGAGTAGGTATTATTCCAGAATGGCATTTTTATATTTATAGAGGATATTATAGTAAACCCAATGGCAATTTGACTTTACTGTCCAGTTGGGGAATGGAGTTAAACGGCACTGGCCCTAGTCCAAGCAGTTTTACAGATAGTGGCTACACGTTTTATGTAACCAACAGAACGGGGCTTCAAAAACTAGAAAATAATTGGACCTTAAAAAGACTCTGCATTGGCAATGGAATCAGATTAGCGTTGAATGGATTTATCTTAAGCATTCAAGACCTAGCCCAAGAAGGCATGGGTAAATTAATGGTAGACGCAAATGACCAGCTCATCATAACAGGACAATCAGGACCACTAGTTTTGGAGGGTGATACTGCCAGTTTAAAAAAATTAGTTTTAACCAATGGCGCCATGATTGGGCTAAATACCCCCTTACAAATACCGGCTGGCCCCAATCCAGGTATTGTTACACTTGATCCTTTTGCAGTATTAACCACCAATGGCAAGCTGATTCTGTGTAGCAATGCACAAGGTGCTGCTATTTTGCAACAACGTGGAAAATCGTCCCAACTGATTGGAGCCATATTGACTAAGCACTTATAAATCTGGCATCTTTTGGCACAAAAAAAGCCCCGAAAATTCGGAGCTTTTAAACAATCAAACTATCGTTATACTTTGAACATCCAACCATGGGTATCTGCTACCCTTCCCTCTTTAATATCATCCAACTGTTGTTTGATAGCAGGAGAAACAGTGAATTTCTCAAGCTCAAATGGCATGATATGGTCTTTATATTTTAATTCCTTGATAGGCGCAATGGTTGCTGCCGTTCCTGTACCAAATACTTCTTGTAATTGACCTGACTGATAGGATGCTACTAATTCGTCAACATTGATTCTTCGCTCTTCTACTTTAATACCCATTTCACCTAGCAAAGTCATCACAGATTTTCTGGTAACGCCATGCAGTATAGTGCCTTCTTCCAGTGATGGCGTAACAGCCACTCCATTGATTAAGAAAAAGACATTCATCATACCCACTTCCTGCAACCATTTATGTTCCTGCGAATCAGTCCAAAGAACTTGATCATACCCTTGCTTATTGGCCATTTTTGCTGCCATCATACTACCACCGTAGTTACCTGCATTCTTAGAGAAACCTACGCCACCAGGAGCTGCCCTAGTATAGTTTTCTTCTACTAAAATCTTCATTGGCTTAGCGTAATAAGGTCCAGTTGGGCTAAGAATAATTAAGAATTTATAGTTCTCAGAAGGTCTAACCCCTAATAAGGCGTCAGTAGAGAACATAAAGGGTCTAATATACAAGGCGTGATCCTTAATATTTGGAATCCAATCCTTATCCAATTCAATCAACTGACGCATCCCTTCCATAAAAATGGACTCTGGCACTTGGGGCATGCACATTCTTTCTGCTGAAAGGTTAAACCTTTTGAAATTTTCATCTGGCCTAAAGATGGCTGCCTCCCCATCTTGATTTTTATAAGCTTTGACACCTTCAAAGATGGATTGTCCATAATGTATGGCAGCCAAGGAAGGATCTATTTGTAATGCTTGATAGGGTTTAATGGAAACATTTGTCCAAGCCCCATCTACATAATCCGCTTCTAACATATGGTCTGTGAAATACTTACCAAATGGTATGTTTTCCAGACTCATGGTCAACAATTTACTAACTGCTACTTTTGTAATCTTTATCCCTGCCGCTACTACCATAGTTTTATATTTGCTGCAAATAAACGAAAAAAACAAAAACTAACAATCGTTAATATTGTAAAACTTATGTCAAACAACCAAATTGTCTTACCAGATTTTGTTATTGCCAACCTTTATGGGAATAATTTGGTAGTAGTCAATGATGTGGTTGCCAAGGAAAGAACATCAGTTTCAATAACAATTCCAACAGTAGATTCACCAGAAGTCCATCAAGTAAGTAAGCCTGCGGAAAGTCCTACAGAACCTGAAGCTAAGAACAAAGCAATTGAGTTACCCAAACAATGGTTCTTGGGTAATAATGGAAAACAAATAACCGTGTTGGTTAAAGAAGAAACCGTTCCTTATATCAATGACAAGCACTTACAATTCTTATCCAATGTGTTAAGTGCCTGCAAATTGAACCTAGGCGATATAGCCCTAGTCAATTACAACAACTTTTCCCTTGGTTTTGAAGAACTAAAAACAACATCAAATCCCAAGATTGTTTTGGCTTTTGACCTATCTACCAAAGCATTAAAATTGCCTTTTACCATTCCCGTATACCAGGTTCAAGACTATGCACAGTGTAGATTTTTATTTGCGCCTTCCTTATCAAAAATGGAGGGAGATCATGCTGATGCAAAGGCGGAAAAAACCAAACTCTGGAATAGTTTAAAAATATTGTTTGGCTTATAATAATGCAAAATAATTGCACATGTCTAACCATCAGATTACCCTAGTATTCGCTACCAATAATCAAAACAAGGTTAAAGAAATTAGATCCATCTTGTCAGACCCTTTTGAGATTGTCACTTTAACAGAAGCTGGTATTGATATTGATATTCCTGAGCCGCATGATAGTTTGGAAGCCAATGCTTCACAAAAATCTGGCACCATACATAAGCTTACAGCCAAAAACTGTTTTAGTGAAGACACAGGTTTAGAAGTGGACGCATTAAACGGGGAGCCCGGTGTCAAGAGTGCTAGGTACGCTGGAGAGGGTAGAGATTTTCAGGACAATATCAACAAACTATTGGCTAACCTAGATAATCAAAGTAATAGAAAGGCAAGATTTAGAACCGTAGTTTCCTTAATCTGGGAAGAAAAAGAATATTTGTTTGAAGGCATTTGTGAAGGGCAAATAACTAAGGACCAAAAAGGATTACAAGGATTTGGTTATGACCCTATTTTTATTCCTGATGGCGCTTCAACAACATTTGCCGAAATGAGTATGGAAGAAAAAAACAAGTTTAGTCATCGGAAAAAAGCCATTGCCAAACTGGTGAATTTTCTGCAAACCAAACAGCATGAATAGAATTAAAATAAACCTACCCAAGGAGTTCTCATTTGTAACCAGTATTAAAATCCGGATCACTGATTTGAATTATGGAGGCCATGTTGGGAATGATCGAACTCTGGCCCTATTGCAAGAAGCTAGGCAAGAATATTTATTACAGTTTGGCTATGGCGAATTAGATTTTGAAGGTCTTGGATTAATCATGGCTGATGTTGCTATAGAATACAAATCGGAATTGAAATATGGTCAAACAGTTGCTATTTCCGTGCAGGCTGCTGACTTTGATAAACTAGGATTTGACTTATTTTACAAAATGGAAATTATTTCAGAACCTGAAAATAAACTAGCTGTAAAAGCTAAAACAGGTATGGTCTGTTATGATTATCAGACCAAAAAGAAAACCAATATCCCCGAAGCCGCCTTATTAAAAATGGCTATTTAAAATTGATTCAAGCATCCCTATGAAATCTATTTTTTCATTGCTATTCTTTTTCTTTTGCATAGCGGGTAACGCTCAAATTCCTGCCTATAAGAACCCTCAATTATCCATTGAACAAAGGGTGAAAGATTTATTAGGAAGAATGACAGCAGAAGAAAAATTCTGGCAATTGTTCATGATTCCAGGAAGCATAGAAAAAGGTGAGGAAAATAAATACCAATATGGCATTTTTGGATTTCAAGTCAGTGCTGTTGGCAATAATTCAGCTGCTTCACAACAAATGATGCAATATGGTAAATCAGAAACAGCTGTTGCACTAGCCAAGAAAATCAATGCCATTCAGCGCCAGTTGGTAGAACATACCAGACTAGGCATTCCCATGATTGCTTTTGATGAAGCCCTGCATGGATTAGTGCGCAATGATGCCACCGTTTTTCCGCAAGCCATTGCCTTGGCGGCTAGTTGGGATACCAGTTTGGTCAATCAAGTGGCCAATGCCATTGCGGATGAAACTGCAGTTAGGGGAATAAGACAAATACTTTCTCCTGTCATTAATCTTGCCATTGATCCTAGATGGGGCAGAACTGAGGAAACTTATGGCGAAGACCCATTCTTAACATCTGCCATGGGCGATGCTTTTATGGGCGCATTTGAAAGAAAGGGAATCATTACTACCCCCAAACATTTTATAGCCAATGTGGGTGCGGGTGGAAAAGACAGCTACCCCATTCATGATAACGAAAGACTATTAAATGAAACCCATTTTAGGCCCTTTGTAAGTGCGTTTAAAAACGCTGGGGCGCAATCGGTAATGACTTCTTATAATTCTGTAAACGGCAGTCCTGCTTCTGCCAACGATTGGCTATTGAACAAAACTTTAAAAGACAAATGGGGTTTCCGTGGTTTTGTCATTTCTGATGCAAGTGCTGTTGGTGGTGCAACTGTGTTACACAATACCGCTAAGGATTATGCAACATCTGGCAAGCAAGCCATTATGGCTGGTTTGGACGTGATTTTTCAAACAGCATGGGAGCACCACAAATTATTTATTCCCCCGTTCTTAGATGGTAGTATTCCTGGACCTGTTATTGATAGTGCTGTAGCAAGGGTACTCAGGGCCAAGTTTCAATTGGGTTTGTTTGAACAACCTTATGTTTCTGAAAATGACTTAACCGATCAACAGAAAATCAATCATCAAACACTTGCTAAAAAAGCTGCTATAGCCTCCGTGGTATTGTTGAAAAACGATGGGGCAATTTTACCTTTTAAAAATAACATCAAGTCTATTGCTGTAATTGGAGAAGACGCCCAAGAAGCTAGATTGGGAGGTTATAGCGGACCAGGCAGCAACAGCATTAATTTAATCAAGGGCTTAGAAGCAAGGGCTGGTTCATCTGCTAAAATCAATTATACCAAGGGCTCTAGCCGATTGAATACAGACATAGAAACTATTCCTGCTAAATATTTATTTCATTTAGAAGGAAAAGATACTGTTCAGGGTTTGCTTGGGTCTTATTATAACAATATTGATTTGAGTGGAGACCCAGTGCTAAAAAGAAATGACCAACAGATTAATTTTAGCTGGACATTGTATCCGCCAGATAATAAAATAGATCTTGATTTTTACAGCATTCGTTGGAACACAAATTTGATGGCCCCATCTAATGGAATCTTGGAACTAGGATTAATAGGCAATGATGGGTTTAGATTGTATGTTAATGGGAAATTATTGATTGATCAATGGACTAAAATTGGTTTTAGTACCAAACTAATTCCACTCCAGGTTGAGGCTGGAAAAGCTTATCCCATTGAAGTTAGATTTAAGGAACCCAATGCAAATGCCCATATTCAACTGGTTTGGAAAGTTATAACAAAACAGCGTCAAGAATTTTCAGAAGCCATTGAACTTGCAAAAAAATCAGACCTGATTTTATTTAATGCGGGTATTGAAGAAGGTGAATTTAGAGATAGGGCAAAACTTTCATTACCCGGAAATCAGGAGGCCTTATTGGCAGCATTATTTAAACTGGGCAAACCCGTAGTTGTACTCTTAACTGGTGGTAGCGCTATTACCATGCAACCCTGGTTTGACAAAGCATCTGCTGTTTTGGATCTTTGGTATGCAGGAGAGCAAACAGGACCTGCAATAGCCGCTATTCTCTTTGGTGATGCTAATCCCAACGGCAAATTGCCAATAAGCTTTCCAGTATCCGAAGGACAATTGCCCTATGTCTACAATCACCTACCCACTGGCAGGGGTGATGACTACAATGACCTAACCGGAAAGCCCGCTTTCCCTTTTGGATACGGATTGAGCTATACCCAATTCGAATACAGCAATTTGAAGATGGAAAAAAATACCATCAAAGCATCTGATAGTGTTTGGGTGCAATGCCAGATAACCAATACAGGTAATTATGATGGAGCAGAAATTGTACAACTCTATATTAGAGACCAACTGGCAAGTCTTGCCCGCCCAGTGATGGAGCTAAAAGGATTTCAAAAACTATTTTTGAAAAAAGGGGATTCAGTTACTGTACAATTCTTAATTACGCCAGAATTACTTTCTATGTTAGATGAACATATGAATAGGATTGTTGAACCAGGAGATTTTAGAATTATGATAGGTGCCTCTTCAAATGATTTAAGACTGAAGTCAACACTAAAACTGCTGAATTAGAATAAGCATGAGATGCGCTTCCACCAACCTAATTTGAGTATAGGATTGGGTTTAGGATAAATGTCTTCCTCATTCATTCCAGATACGCCAACTTTCTTCTGCTTGTAAAATAAGCATTTCCCAACCATTCTGAATACTGGCGCCCTGGGCTTTTCCCTTAGTCAGAAATTGGGTTTCCGTTGGATTATAGACCAAGTCAAATAAATGGTGTTGTTCATTCATATATTGGTAAGGGAGGTTGGGACTAGCATCTATGTTGGGATACATTCCCAATGGGGTTGTATTAATAACCAGTGTATGGGTTTCTATGATTGCTTGGTCAATCTGCTCATAAGACAATGTATTGGCAGATGCTGTTCGGGAAACAGATTGGTATTGAATTCCTTTCTTTCTCAATACCCATTCCACCGCCGCAGATGCACCACCCGTTCCAAGAATCAACGCTTTTTGGTGATGGGGTTTTAAAAAGGGTGCAAGGGTTTGTTCAAATCCTACCACATCTGTATTGTAGCCATATCGCTTTCCTTGAATAATGCGTACACAATTACAAGCCCCTATTTCCTGAACTGCTTGAGAAGCATGGTCTAGAAATTTAAGTACGTCTTTCTTATAAGGAATGGTAATATTAAATCCTTCCAACCCTTCCCGATTGTCTAGAATGGTTTGTAGTTCTGAGATATTGGGCAAAGAGAAATTCTCATAGGCAGCATCTAGCAGTCCCAAGTTTTGGAACTTTTCCGTGAAATATTTCTGGGAAAAAGAATGCGACAAGGGATACCCCAATAAACCATACAGGCGCATGTAACGGGGTTTATTTGTTTAGGTACAACTCAAAAGTATCGCCACGCAAACCAATTCTCATGGCTTCTAAAGCAATTACTTCATTTGGTGCAATATTGCCCAAGTTGACATTACATCCTATTAACTCTAAAAAATATAATTGCTGGGCTTTCTGAGGTGCTTCCCAAAGGATTTTTTCGGCGGGGATCTGGGTAAGAATTTCTTGTACCAGACCTTCTCTTACTTCTCCGCTACCGCGATAGATACCTACATTACCCGCTTCACGTGCTTCTGCAATCACGTAAGTAGAACCTGCTTCTAGCTCAGCTCGCATGAGTTCAATCCACTTATAAGGAGGAATAATATGTGCTGCATCTTTGGAACCTACTTCACTCAATACAGTAGCGTGTTTGGTCAACTTTTCAATATATCCGCATTTTTCAGGATGGGGAATGCTAATGGATCCATCACTTACTTCTATATAATCAATGTTATAATCCTTACACATGGCTAGATAGTCATCAAATTGATTCCTGATTAGGAATGCCTCAAATAGGGTACCTCCAAAATAAATGGGTATACCATAAGATTGGTAGGCTTGAATTTTTTCACGCAGATTAGGCGTTACAAAGGCCGTTCCAAAACCTAGTTTTATAACATCTACGTGAGGGCCTGCAACACTCATGAAATTATGTACTTCGGGAATACTTAGCCCCTTATCCATTACCATGGTAATACCGTGAGCCCTTGGCTTTTTGATCCTATCTGGAATCTGCGTAAGATTAAAATTCATTTCGTTCGATTTTCAGGTGCAAAAATAGGTTAAACAGTCCACATTATGGGTGGATCAGCGGTTGTGGCTTTCTAAAAATCAATCAGATTTTTTTCCCCTTCTTGTAACGGGCTACAATATCCACTACTTGGTTATTCTGGAGAATGGAGGGATTTAATTCAATAAATTTCTTGAGAAATTTGGGCGATTTTGCCATGGCGGTCTCCAATTTCAAGAGAGCCTCCTTAGATTTTCCCAGAGCAAATAGGGCCGTGCTCTGATAAAATAGGAATAAGGGCTTATGCTCTGTGGCCTTCATAGCTGCTAGGGTCTGAACCAAGGCTTCTTCAAAAAATTCAGCCTTTAACAAGCATTTGATCAGTGATTCCCAGCCAGATACATTCTTGGTTTTTTGTCTAACCACCATGCTAAAATATTGGATGGCCTCTTTGTATTGCTCCAAATGCATCCTACATTCTCCCATGGCTAAATTGTATTCGGTAATACCACGATGTATCCTGGTTGCGGACTCCAAGTGCTTAATAGCCATTTGCCACTGCTCCTCCAACATATAAGTAACGGCAATCTTATAATGAAGCTTGCTGTCTTGCGGATTTAAATGAACCGCTTTTTTGTAGTGAAACCTAGCTTGTGCGCTATTCCCCATTCTATGGTAACAATGCCCAATGGCTTCATAAATAACGTCTTCAGGTCTAGAAAGTTCCAGTACTTTTTCCAATACTTCAATGGCTTCCTTGTATTTTCTTAACCGCAAATAGGCATCGCCCATATTTCTATAGGCATAGTCAAATTTCTCATCAATGGCAACTGCGTATTGGTAGGCATCAATTGATTTTTCATATAATTTTAGACCTTGATAGGCGGCTGCCATATTGAACCAGGCCAGTTCATTATAGGGAAAATCGTCAATAATTTGCTGGTGTAAGCGAATACTTTCCTCATTTCTGCCGGTAAAATCCGTCCAAAAACAGATTTTGTACAGTGCTTCCTCATTATTGGGCTCTTCGTCTAAAATCAGTTTTAAACAGTCAAAGACCTTATCAAATTCCTCATAATCGTCATAGACGTCGGCTAATTCAAACAACAAGTCTAGCCTTTCCTCCCCCTCAAAAAGCAGTAAAGCGGCTTCTAAAAGTGCTACTGCCTTGGCTTGTTGGTCTAGGGCTAAAAAGGCATCTGTTTTTAAAATATAAAGGTTAACGTCATTACTATCAAAGAGTTCCGCTGTTTCCAGCATGTTCAAAGCTTCTTGGTATTTACGATTGGCAAGTAGCAAATCGGCTTTTTTAATCATCAAAAGGGCAGAAAAGGGAAATTGTTCTAGGCCGGTTTCGGCAGCTTCAAGGGCCTCGTTGAGGTCATCCTTTTCGTCATAATAGTCAATAATCCGTTCAAAAGCGTCTTCTTCCAAAAAAGAATGACTACGCCCATGCTTCAGATTTTGATACTGCATTAAAAGTTCTTTGAGTTCCTCGCGGTCTTCTTGGTACGGATTTTCCCTCATTGGACTATTGCTTTCTTGAATATAAAACTTTTTTTACTTTTTTTTCAAATCTCAGGCAACTTTTTTAATCTTCCTGCGTCTTATATATATTAGGTTAAGAGCACCAATTGTTAAAATATTGAGAAAAAGCTTTAACTTTGCAATAATGACTAAGAAGCAAGCCCTATTAAAAATCACCGCATCTGCCCTGTTTATCATGGCAATACAGGTGGCTTTTGCTGCTTTTTCGTTTACAGGCATTACAGAAGAAAGGGCTAAAAACAGCAAATATTCTTTGAAAAACCTGAGTAGTCTTTCTCACAAAAGCTTGAATTACTCCTCATTGAAAAGCAATTTGCAATTCAAGGGTATGCAATTATTGGGTTCTAAAGATCCTTTAAATGGTACTGAAGTAAATTCTATGTTGCGATTTGATAATGGAAACACTACTTATGTGTACCCTTACAAATTCAAAATAAAAGTGCCTACCAAATTCAAAACTCCGGTAGCTCCTCACCACTAATTCATCAATCTATATCCACTAGTTGGAATGTCAAATTTTGAAGCCAATACTGGGCTCAAACTAATTTTTTCTGCGCGATAGTTAACTAGGGTATTATCACCCAATTCTTTAATTTGATATTCTAATACAAAACCAGGTACGTCTTTGAATTGGTATTCAAATTCTCTGACAGAAGGAATAATACTTGTTGCATAATACAGACTAAAAACACTCCCATCTTTTAAGGTTAAAATTGCTTTCTTGCATTCATAGCCTAATATGGTCTTTGTTTCATTGAGCAAGCTAAGATTCATTCCTTGGTATTGCTTATTGGCAACCAACCATTGCTCTTTACTTAGCCTATTCATAAACTTATTGGTACCAAATTCCCTTAATACTACGGCTCTAGTTTCTGACTTATCATAAATCACAGATTGCTGAATAGTAGGGCTAATTAAATCTACCCTACTATCATTCCCTTTTATAAAAACGGTTTTAGCACTTTTGCTAATGCTACTGGTAACGTCTTTGTCGCTAGTTCCATCGTCTAAAGTAATTTTAAAGATAACCGTACACTCTGCCACTACCCTTTGTTGTGCATTTACTGGGTTTTGGGAACCCAGTATTAATACAATTATGACAACTATCAGTTTCATGTTTGTGCTTTCTTTAAACAGTTCAATGTTACAAAATAACTAGACATCCAAACGTTAAAGCTTCTAATCAGATAAAACAATTTCAAAAAAAAGGACCCCGATTTTAATTGGGGTCCTTTGAAAATTATTTTTTCTTTTGAGTTCTTTCCTTGAGATCCTGTACTTTTTTCTGACTCTCCATCATTTGCTCATATTTCTCCTGCCATTTGCTTTTGGTCTTAGGAGCTTTACGCTTCACTTCAATTTTTGCCAAAATCTTGTCATGATTAATAATATAATTTTGAATCACAAACTGCAAGGCCAAGGTAATTAAGTTGGATACGGTATAGTACCAAGTTAAGGCCGATGGCAATTTGTTAAAAATAAACAAGAGCATGAAAGGGAATATATAAGGCATGTATTTCAAGGCAGGGTTATCCTGCGTTGGTGTCATGCTCATATTATATATAGAAATCAAGAAGCTGGTAATCACTGCTGTAATGGTGAATAAGCTAATATGGTCTCCAAATCCCATGGGAATTTCAAATGGCAAACGAGCAATCACATCATAGGAAGATAGATCCTTACTCCAGAGAAATGCCTGTCCGCGTAGCGCGATATTACTATTAAAGAAACTATACAAGGCAAAGAAGATAGGAATCTGTAATAGGGCAGGAATACAACCACCCAACGGATTCACCCCAGCTTCACGGAAGAGTTTCATCTGTTCCATAGCAAAGCCTTGTTGGTCATCACCAAATTTCTTTTTCAGGGTATCCAATTCAGGCTTTAAGACTTTCATTTTGGCACCACTCAAGTAACTGCTATAGGTCAATGGAGCTGTTACCAAACGAATGAACAAAGTCAATAACAAAACCACCCAACCATAATTGATTACAAAGCTGGCAAAGAAGTCAAATACATTCATGATAATGTACTTGTTAATGGGCCTAACAAAGGAATACATGTCTCTTCCTAGGTTTACAATCTTGTCCATATCTGGAGCCTGCTTTTTCAAAATATTGAAATCGCTTGGTCCATAATAGAGTTGCATAGGAACTGATACGGCAGATGCCACAGGTAATTTCATTTGCAAGCTGGCATCAATAGTAGCCAATTGGGTAGACGAATCTGTTTTCCTTGCCCAGTTTACAGATCCACCACTAAACCCATTCTTGGCTATCAATGTGGTATTAAAGAATTGTTGTACCACACTTAGCCATTGCACTGGCTTCTCAAACTGGTGTTCGGTTTTACTAGAGATATAATCAAAGTCATTGCCTTCAGAGAAACAGACATTAGACATCTGACGCTCATAGGCTGCTGTACGCTCGTGCTGCTCTGTAACAGAATGCCATTGCATGTTTAATTGCCCTTGACTTAACAGTTTATCTGCTCCTGTTAATCCTAGGTTCCAATCAATCATATACGCATCAGGCTTAATGGTAAAGCTATGCACAATGCTTTCTCCTGTTTGGGATTGCATGGTAAAGCTGATTTGTTGACTTCCATCGGCTAGCTTAGTAATAGCTCCGCTATTAAAAAACAAGTCGCCTGTTTGTGAAGCTTTGTTTGCACCCGTATTAACTGCATAACTCAATTGATCTTTGTTACCAGAAAGCACTACGGGTAAGCTATCATGAGATAGGTATTTCTTGAGCAATACAGATTGAACCCTTCCACCTTTATTGGTAAAAGTCACTTTCATTAAAGCGTTTTCTATACTGGTTAAAGTTTCAGTACCTGTTGCGGCAGTTGTAAAATTTCCGGCAGCCGTTACACGGTAAGCGGAATCCCTTTTAATACTGTCTATTTTGGCTGAAACCGTATCTTGTATTTTAACCCTACTGGCAGCCACTATGGCCAATGAATCTTCCTGCTTTTTCTTCATTTCTACCAAAGCAGTTTGCTGCTTATTGGTGTACCAGAAATAAAGGAAAAACAAAATACCCAGCAGCACAAACCCAATTACCGAATTCTTGTCCGTCTTCATATCAAATTTTATTGAGCGGCAAAGGTAGTATTTGCAGTTTAGATTGGGAATTGGGAATTTGAAAATTATCCAAGCGTTAAAATAGCTTTAAAACAGGCATTTGGGGCCTTTGTATGGGAAATTCATCGTTTCTTTACCATCACCGCTTCAACCAAGCATCTTTTCAAGGGCGTTCCCAATTTCCACTTTCACCTATTCAATTTTGACTATGCCAGCAAATGCAGGTGGGCTTCCTATGGAACAAACCCCAACAATTAGTAAAACTACCCGATTCCTTTGGTGGCTATCCACGGCAGAAGGGGAATTATTGGAAAATGCGGTTGTTGACAGGAACCGATACGCCATAACAGGAATGACGGTACTTGGAACTTGGCTATTTGCCACCCTAGCTTGGACCTACTTTTTTTCCACTGTAGTAGACAATATTTGGGCTTCCATTGGTCTAGGTATATTTATGGGAGGAATTATTTTAGGAATTGATAGAGCATTGATCAAGGGAATTACCCGAACCAATAAACTCAAACTTGTTCCAATTGGATTTAGGGTATTATTAGCAATGACCATTGGTTTGTTTATGGCTCAACCAGCCCTACTCTATTTGTTTAACAAAGAAATTCATGTTCAAATCTCCTTAGACAATGAACAAAGAAAAAGAAGCAAACTCCAATCTCAAGACAGTGTATATTTTTCCTTGAAAGCACCGCTATTAGAACAAAAGAATCAATTACAACAACAATTGCTAAACAAGGACAAGGAAGTATCTGCTGCTAGAGAAAGTTTTATTGCCGAGACAGATGGAACTGGTGGCAGTAAAAAAATTGGTTTAAAAGACATCGCGCAAGCAAAGCAACAAGCCTATTTGAGATTGCAAGCGGATTATGTTCAATTGGAATCAGGTCTTAGACCAAAATTGAATGAAACAGATAGCAGTTTAAAACAGATAGACCAAAATATTTTAAAAGAGCAAGCCGCTTTTGAAACCCTACTTAATGATGGATTTATCACGCGGATTGAGGCATTGAACAACTTAATAGACAAGAACAGATCTGTTGCATTTAGGTATTACTTATTAGTGGCAATTCTTATGCTCATTGAATTAATGCCGGTGATTGCAAAAACCTTATTGCCTTCTGGCAGTTATGAAGAACACGCCAAGTTGCAAGAAGCTTTTGAAAAACAGCAATTACAAAAGCGATATCAAAAAGCTACAGACGAAATTGAAGCATGATCAAAGTCAACAATCAATGCTATCCAATAACCCTTCTTCTGCCCTGTTTTAAATAGATGATACCAGCAATCAAAGACATGAAGACAAAACCAATGATCCACATGCTCTTTTCTGAAGATGGAATTTTTACGGACGCAATTACCTCTCTAGAAGCATTAATAATAAACACCAATAACAGCAGCAAGGAGATGATTAACAAAGTTTCACCGCCCTGCCCATGCATGATCTTGAGTACCGCTCCAAGAATAGATGCAGCAAAAGATGCAGTATAACTGTAGAAAAGAATTTGTTCTTGTTTCATATTATTTGGGTCCTCCTGGGCAGTTTCTTTTTAAATAATCCGTGTATAATTGAGATAAGTGAT
Organism: Bacteroidota bacterium; assembly: GCA_947460595.1. Taxonomy (GTDB): domain Bacteria; phylum Bacteroidota; class Bacteroidia; order Chitinophagales; family Chitinophagaceae; genus Sediminibacterium. The sequence goes on from CANHGS010000008.1 coordinate 62,063, forward strand.
TAAAGGTTCCTGGCCCTTCAGAGATGCTGTGAGACCTATTGGGATAGCTCATCATTTGGAATTGCTTTCCATTTCTAACTAATTCATTCACCAGCATTTCCATATTAGAATAGTGTACATTATCATCACCCGTACCGTGTATTAAAAGTAGGTTCCCTTTTAAATTCTTAGCGTGTGTAATAGGACTTCCTTTGATAAATCCACTCTTGTCTTCTTGCGGCAATCCCATATAGCGTTCCTGATACAAATTATCATAAGAAAACTGGTTGGCCACTCCTGCTACCGCAATGCCCGTTTTATAAATATCCGGATATTGGAACATTAAATTCTGGGTGGCAGAACCACCCCCACTCCAACCCCAAACGGCAATTCTATTGGAATCTACAAAAGACCATTTCATAATTTCTTTGCCAGCCATGGCCTGGTCTCGAATATTCACCTGACCAATTTTCTGATAGATAGATTTGCGCCATGCTCTTCCTTTGGGAACTGGCGTACCACGATTGTCAATAGAGATATAAATATATCCGTCTGCAGAAAGGTCTCCACGATAGAGATAATTATTCCCTACGCCGTATTCATCTTTTACGTTTTGGCCCCATGGCTCTGTGTACACATAAAACAATACTGGATATTTTTTCTTGGGATCAAAATTGGTGGGCTTCACAATCCAAGCATCCATGGTTACACTATCAGCTGTGGTGATGGTAAAGAACTCCAAACTTGATTTGGTTTTATCCTGTTGACCAATGGCTACATTTACTTTATCTCCATCGGTTCCCACATGCCCAGCTAGCTTAACCCATTCAGTAGTATTGGGTGTGTAATAATTAGAGAATTGGTGTCTGGCATAAAGGGCCCCAGGCGCTATTTCATAATTATGTGTTCCGGGTTGATTGTCTGGTGTAATCCTTTGTGCTGAACCAGATCCATCTAATCTAGTTCTATACAGATAGCGTTGTGTGGCATTTTCTGGAGAAGCTTCAAAATAAAGCCATCCGCCTTTTTCATCAATACTTGAAATCTGCATTACGTCATATTTTCCATTGGTGATACGTGTGACTGATTTACCATTTCTGGTAATGCGATACAAATGTCTCCATCCATCTTTTTCGCTGGCCCAAATAAACTCATTCCCATTCTCCAACCAATCCCATCCTCCATAACTATATTTCTCATCCCATAGGGCTAAAATATCTATCCATGCTTCGTCTTGTTCATGATAAATACTTTTAGAAGAGCCTGTTTTAACATCGCAAAGCAAAATATCTGTTTCATTTTGTTTACGGTTCAGATGCTGAACAATTAGTTGACTACTGTTGGCAGCCCATTCCATTCTTGGAACATAGGATTGCAAAATGGAATCCGTTGGAATATTCATCCATTTAGTTTTGGGATTACCCAAACTCACTACACCAATTTTAAATGGAGAAGGTGCTGTTCCAGCCACTGGATACTCAACCGGAATTGGAAAGGGGTAAATGGAATCGGTATTGTTCACCATTAAATAATCCCTGGTAATCTTGGCATCCATTTGCCAATAAGCAATTTGCTTACTATCGGGGCTCCACCTAAATCCATCTCTACAAAAAAACTCTTCTTCATAAGCCCAGTCAAATGTTCCATTGATTCGTTTGCGATTACCACCCATGGTTAATGCTTCTATTTTACCGGTAGTAAGATCTTCTGCATAAATATTGTATTCACTTACATAAGCAACTTTGCGACTATCAGGTGAGAATTTGGCAAACATCAAGGATGATGCGGGTTTGCCTTTACCCAGTTGCTTAATTTGATTGGTATTCAAATCCAAAATCCAATAATCGCCACGGGTATCGTAGCGCCAAACTTTTTTGCTATTGGTATAAATCAACAACTTGGTCTCATCAGCAGAAAAGAAATAATTTCTTGGATTTATGGCCTTCTCGGAACCTACAGGTGTTAACTGTTTTTTGGTAATGACTTTGGTCCTCTTACTACTGTTTAAATCAGTAAAGAAAATTTCACCTGCATCAATGGCATAATAACCGTTTCCTTTGGGTGCCCATGTAATACCCTGCGGTGGCTGTGCTGCCAAGGTTAGGAAAATGAAAGACAAGAAAAGGGATATCATTAATTGCTTGAAATATTTCATGAAACTGGAATTTAAAAGCTAAAATTACAAAACTTACTGATTGAGAAAGTTAACTCAAAAAGTACTTAAAACAAAAACATCCCAGTAAAACCAGGATGTTTAAGATAAAAATATTGAAGCACTATTTAAGCTATAATTGACTTTTTCTTTTCGCCAATATTTGATTCATTGTACTTTTTGGCTGCAGCTATAAAGCCCACAAACAAAGGAGCGGGATTTTCTACGGAACTTTTTAATTCTGGATGATATTGAACTCCTATAAAGAATGGATGAGATGGAATTTCTACAATCTCCACCAAACCAGTTTGAGGATTGGTTCCACTGGCCAACATACCAGCGTCTGTGAATTGTTGCAGGTATTCACTATTAAATTCATAACGATGCCTATGCCGCTCTGTAATAACAGTTGAGCCATACACTTTATGCGCCAAACTTCCTTCTGTAATGTGGCAAGGATAAGATCCCAAACGCATGGTACCACCCATCATGGTAATCTTTTTCTGTTCTTCCATCATATTGATTACTTGGTGGGTGCTTTTGGCATCCATTTCAGTGCTATGCGCGTCTTTTAAGCCAAGAATATTTCTGGCAAATTCTATCACCGCCATTTGCATTCCCAAACAGATTCCAAAGAATGGCAGTCCTTTTTCACGTGCATATTGCACGGCTACAATCTTACCTTCAATTCCTCTTAGTCCAAAACCAGGTGCTACCAACAAACCATCTAATCCTGCTAATTTTTCAGTAACATTTTGTTGGGTAATATATTCACTGTGTACATTAACTACTTCTACTTGCACATCATTAATGGCACCTGCATGTACAAAGCTTTCCAAAATAGATTTGTAGGCGTCTTGTAATTCAATATACTTACCAATCAACCCAACGGTTACCTTGCTTTTGGGATATTTCAATTTATCCAAGAAACCCTTCCATTTATCCAGATTGGGTTCTTCAAATTTGGTAATATTCAATTTTTTCAGACAGATGAGGTCTAATTTTTGACGCAACATGAGTAAGGGAACTTCATAAATAGTTGATGCGTCCATGGCTTCAATCACCGCTTCCGTTTTTACATTACAGAAAAGCGCAATTTTGCGTTTTAAGTCATTGTTTAAAGGGTGTTCGGTACGGCAAACCAAGATATCAGGATGCACGCCTGTTTCACTCAACATTTTCACACTGTGTTGAGTAGGTTTGGTCTTGAGTTCTTTGGCCGCTTTCAAATAAGGAATCAAGGTTAAGTGAACCACCATTAAGTCTTCATCTGGCAATTCCCATTGTAATTGACGTACCGCTTCAATAAAGGGCAAACTTTCAATATCGCCTACAGTCCCACCTATTTCTGTGATCACAATATCATAGGTGTTTCCTTCTCCCAATAACAACATTCTGCGCTTGATCTCGTCAGTAATATGTGGTACAACTTGTACTGTTTTCCCAAGAAAATCGCCAGCACGTTCCTTGTTGATGACGGTTTGATAAATTCTTCCCGTGGTCACATTATTAGCCTGAGACGTAGGAGTACTCAAAAAACGTTCATAGTGACCAAGGTCCAAGTCTGTTTCAGCACCATCTTCTGTTACATAACATTCCCCATGCTCATAGGGATTTAGTGTACCTGGATCCACGTTAATATAGGGGTCAAATTTCTGGATGGTTACTTTTAAACCTCGGGCTTGTAGCAGTTTTGCTAGTGAAGCCGCAATAATTCCTTTACCCAAACTACTGGTTACACCACCAGTAACAAAAATGTACTTAGCCATATGACGGTTATTATTCTTTATGGTGCCTAGACACCGATTCTATTTTTTTGAAAAGCCATTTATTTTAATGGCTGCACCACACTTTCTTAACGCTACCTAGCCATTTTGACAATACAAAATAGTACTTACAGGCCCTCCTGCAGTTGCCATTTGTACGTTCAGTAAATTGACCTAGGGAAATGATATTGACTAAAATTCTCAGGGGTCATTCAAAACTAAGCCAAAAAAACCGTTGAAAAAAAATACCTAAAGCAAAAGAACGATCCCCGTGAAGAAGTGTTAATTTGAAGTGCAAATCTTTCCTTTAAAAAATCACATTATGAAAAAAATCCTTTTTCTAACCCTGGCAGCTTTCTCTACGGCTTGCTTTTTGGGTTATCGTCACAAAGCACCAGAACCGCAGATTTTAAGTCCGCAATGCTATATCAGCTGTTACAATGCAGATATCAGGGACCAATTCAGAGAGGAAGCCAATACCATGGCATTTGCCAATTTGCACCCCAAACCCCTTCCCTTTCATGTGGAGGACGCCATGGGAAAATCTATAGAATTCAAAGCGGCAGACGGCTCAACGGCTATGGGCTATGAAATCAAGTCTAAGAAAAAGTCTGACAAATGGGTTTTTGTGATCCAAGAATGGTGGGGGCTGAATGATTATATTAAAAGAGAATCCGACAACCTCTATAAAGAACTAGGAGATGTAAACGTTTTGGCGCTAGACCTTTATGATGGCAAAGTAGCTGCAACACCAGATTCTGCCATGAAACTGGTTCAAGCCGCTAAAACGGAAAGGCTAGAAAATATTATCAAAGGCGCGTTGAGCTATTCTGGATCAACAGCCAAAATCTACACCATTGGTTGGTGCTTTGGCGGCATGTGGAGTTTACAAACAGCACTATTGGCAGACAAACAAGCTGCCGGCTGTGTTATGTATTATGGAAGACCAGAAAACAATCTTGAAAAACTCAAAGGATTGAATTGCGATGTGATTGGATTCTTTGGTAATAAAGACAGAAGCCCCTCTCCAGAAATTGTCAACAAGTTTGAACAAGATATGGCCAGTTTGGGTAAAAAATTAACAACCAATAAATACGAGGCAGGCCATGGATTTGCCAACCCTTCTAACCCTTCTTTTAACAAGGAAGCAACCGAAGATGCACACGCTAAGGCGATAGCTTTTTTGAAAGCACACTAATTTATTTCTCTTCTAAAGCAAAAGCCGGTCTCATGAATATGGACCGGCTTCTTTATGATATTTTTTTCGCTATATTTTTTTCTTCCCTTTCTTCCTCTCTTCACTCTTCACTTTTATCTCTTCACTTCCTTCCTCTCTTCACTTTCCTCCTTTCTTCACTTTCTTCTTCCTCTCTTCACTCTTCACTCTTCACTTTCTTCTTCCTCTCTTCACTTTCCTCCAATGACTGCTAATTGTTTCATTTTAAAAATGCTATGCTTAATAATAAACTAGGTCCTTCAAATAATTCCTAACATAGTCATCTACACCTGATTCCAAACTGTAAAAAGGTTGTTGGTAACCAGCATCACGCAATTTTTGCATATCTGCCTCGGTAAAATACTGGTACTTATCTCTAATATCAAGGGGCATGTCTATAAAAACAATATTAGGCTTTAAATCCAACCCGCTAAAACTGGCTACTGCTAAATCATAAAAACTTCTTGCCATACCTGTTCCTAAATTAAACAATCCATTTTTGCTGCCTTCCCAACCTTGGTCTACCATCAATTCAGACATCCATCCAATGACTTCAAGCAAGTCTTTTACATAAATAAAATCGCGCAGCTGTTGGCCATCTTGAAAATCTGGGCGATGGCTTTTGAATAATTTAACCTGGCCGTTTTCACGAATCTGTTTCACAGAATGCCAAATCACACTGGCCATTCTAGCCTTATGGTATTCATTGGGTCCATAGACATTAAAGAACTTTAATCCTGCCCAAGAAGGCGGAGCGCTTGTTTGCTTTAAAGCCCATTTATCAAATTCATTCTTACTAACCCCGTAAGGATTCAAGGGTTTCAGCTGGTCTACAATTGTGTGATCATCTTTGTAACCAAGCGCACCATCTCCATAGGTGGCTGCAGAAGAAGCATAGACCAATGGAATATTTTCTTGCACGCATAAATGCCAAACCTCTTGAGAATATACCAGGTTTAATTCCTCATGTATGGCATAGTCAAATTCAGTAGTATCTGTTCTGGCACCTAAATGAATGATCAGATCAATCTTTGGTTGATGTAATGCTACCCACTCAAAAAACGATTGTCTTTCAACCAAATGGGAATAGGCTGTTTTTTCCCAATTGGGGCGTTTGGCTTCTACACCAAAATCATCCACCAAAATTAAGTTCCTATAACCTTGACTATTCAGCCAAGACACCATGCAACTACCAATAAATCCGGCAGCGCCTGTTACTACAATGCTGGCTGATGCTTCCATTTTAGCTGAGACGTTTTTCTATAGCAGTATCATATTTATTTTTCCAATCTTTTATGGTATCCCAGTTGTTGCCATTTACTGTAACTGCTCCTGAACTAACTAAACCCAAATCAGTAATAGCAATAGATGCTGTTTCAGCGGCTTGTTTAAAAGCGGCAAGGTTTGAAGAATTAACCGAAACCACTACCCTGCTTTGTGCTTCACCAAACCAGAACGCGTCTTTTCTCATGCCTTCAACAGCATTTACTTCAAATCCTAGATTGGCATGGAATCCACTTTCTAATAGTGTAATGGCTAAACCTCCTTCACTAATATCATGGGCACTTTGGATCAATTTATTTTTGATGAGGTCAGTTACCAAAGATTGAACAGCATATTCTTCATCCAGATTAAAATGTGGTGCTGGAGAAAATTCAATTCCTTTTAGTTTGTGTAAATATTCAGATGATGCAATATCATTTTGTTGCTGTCCAACTAAGAAAATATGATCTCCCGCTTCCTTAAAATTCAACGTCATTCTGGTGTTGAAATCATCCAAGATTCCCACCATTCCAATGGTTGGTGTAGGATATACAGGGCCATCTGGATTTTGGTTATAGAAACTTACATTACCTCCAGTAACTGGTGTATTGAATTTTCTACACGCATCTCCCATACCAGTAACCGCTTTTACAAACTGATAATAAACTTCTGGGTCATAAGGGTTACCAAAATTCAAGCAATTGGTTACACCAATAGGCTCTCCACCGCTGCAGACAATATTTCTAGCTGCCTCAGCAACTGCAATCATACCACCTACATAAGGATCCGCAAATACATATTTGCTATTACAATCCACTGTAATGGCCAATGCCTTTCCGGTTCCTTTTGCTAAAACAATTGAAGCATCACTTGGGGCATTGGTAGAAGTATTACCTGCTCCCACCATGCTATCATACTGTGTATATATCCAACGCTTAGAAGCAATATTGGGTATTTGAATTAATTGCTCCGCGATGGCTTTTAAATCATCCGCATCCGCAATACTATCTTGTTTAAACGCTTTGATTTTTTCAAAGTATTTTGGTTCAGTATATTCTCTAGTATACTGCGGTGCTCCTCCTCCCAAAACCAATTCATAGGCTGGAATTTCCGCTTCTAATTCCCCGTGCATATAGAATTTCAATAAGCCATCTCCGGTAACTTCTCCAATTTTAGAGCAGCTCAAATCCCATTTATCAAAAACAGCCAAAACAGCGTCTTCTTTTCCTTTTTCTACCACAATCAACATACGCTCCTGACTCTCACTTAACAGTAATTCCCAGGCTTTCATGTTTTGTTGACGGGTTGGAACTTTGTCTAAGTCTATACGCATTCCCACACCACCTTTTGCACTCATTTCTGCCGTAGAACAAATAATACCAGCAGCACCCATGTCTTGCATGCCAATAACTGCATTTGTATCAATCACTTCAAGACAAGCTTCTAATAATTTTTTCTCTTGAAAGGGATCACCCACTTGAACTGCTGGTAGTTCTTCAGTGCTTTCAGCAGTAATTTCTGCAGAAGCAAAACTAGCACCACCAATGCCGTCTTTTCCAGTTGCTGACCCTACAAAATATACAGGATTACCAATACCTGCCGCAGTGGCACTAATCATTTTATTCGACTGCATAATTCCAACACTCATGGCGTTCACCAAAGGATTGGTATGATAACAGTCTTCAAAATAGACTTCACCGCCTACGGTTGGTACGCCAAAGCAGTTACCATAGTGCCCAATACCGTGCACTACCCCAGCCAATAAACGCTTGGTCTTGGGGTCATCAATATTTCCAAAACGCAAACTATTCAAAGAGGCAATAGGTCTAGCACCCATGGTAAAAATATCACGTTGAATACCCCCTACACCTGTAGCAGCACCTTGAAATGGTTCAATGGCACTAGGGTGATTATGGCTTTCAATTTTGAATACCACGCCAAATCCATTTCCCATATCCATCAATCCTGCATTCTCTTCCCCAGCTGCTACCAGCATTCTTCCTCCATCGCGGGGAAGGGTTTTCAACCATTTGATACTATTCTTATAACTACAGTGCTCACTCCACATACCACTGAATGCGCAGAGCTCAGTGAAATTGGGTGTACGACCCAGTTTTTCCTTTATCAACTCAAATTCTGCTTCGGTAATGCGAAGCTGTTGGGCGGTTTTAGCTGTGATTTCCATACTGCGCGAAGGTAAGAAAGTAGCGCAATGAGGCAAGACTTATTCTGATTTTACTACCCTACCACTTCCGGCTGTCTTTTTTTGGATGCTTTCAGGGGCCCCTTTGTAGTGAACATCGCCACTGCCACTAATGCTGGCATCAATAGTTTTATTGACAAAAACATTTGCATTACCGCTGCCACTAATTCTAGCAGTAACCTCATTGGCATATAAGCCATAAGCATCTACAGAGCCACTTCCGCTAATGCTTGTTAATAAGGTTTCTGCTTTTCCTGAAACCTGAATTTTACCACTACCTGCTATACTACAGTCCACAGATTTGGCATTGTTGATGTCTAGTTTTATGTTACCTGAACCAGATACGGCCAAACTCAATTTGCCGTCAGTACTAAAATTGCCCTTGCCAATCATATCACCACTGCCCGATAGGTACACCCCAGTCAATGTTGGAAAGATCACATAGACCACCATCTTATTCTTTGAACGGATATTGCTGCTTTTCTTACTGCGGATGCTCAATTTCCCGTCTTCTACCTTGGTTTCTATATAGGAAAGTAAGTTTTCATCTCCTTCCACTTGAATACTGTGTTCAGTTCCATAAGCAATCATTACATCCCATGATCCAGATGAAGCAACTTTAGTAAATGTTCCAGCCGTTCTGTTTTCTTTCTTTAACTGGCCATTTCCTTCCACTTTTTCCCATCCCCATTGGGCATTTGCTTGAATTCCAATCAATAAGCAGGCGGCAAATAAGATTTTAGTCATATTGGTTTCTTTTTAGTTGTTTTATCTGATACGATTCCGTGAAAAAAAAGTTACAGCCACCATATTTTAGATTTTCTTCCGTACAAAATTTTCAAATTCATTTTAATTTATATTTAAATATTTTATTATGATTCAGATTTTATGAAAACTAATTATAAATTATAATATTTTTTATTTATTGATAATCAATTATATAATTGGACAAAATACTAACTATCAGGGGCTTTATTAGTTTATATTTAATAATTTTTACATTTATTTATTTTTCAAGAAATTGCTGATTTTTTTGAGTTTTTTACATCCTTGTATATTTTTTTTAATTGTTTCACGTATTTTCGTGACACAAAATCAATTAAATATGTCACTTAGATTTCAAGCAATTGAGAGCCTGACGGCTGATACCGGTGCAGTAAATGCTCCCGGAAGTACCAAAATCACCGGAATTTTTGGTGAAAATGTATTTACCATCAAGACTGCAAGAGAGTTTTTAAGCGATGAAGCTTATAAAAGCCTTGTAACTAGTATCAAAGGTGGCAAAAAAATTGATCGTAGTGTTGCTGGAAGTATTGCTAACGGTATGCGTGCTTGGGCTGAATCAAAAGGTGTTACCCATTTTACACACTGGTTCCAACCTCTAACTGGCACTACCGCAGAAAAACATGATAGTTTCTTTACTTTAAAAAGCGATGGAACTGCCATTGAAGAATTTGACGGGGCTGCTTTGATTCAGCAAGAACCAGATGCCTCTTCTTTTCCTAACGGTGGTATTCGTGCAACTTTTGAAGCACGTGGTTATACTGCTTGGGATCCTTCTTCTCCAGCTTTCATCATTGAAATTGGACATGGCAAAACCCTTTGTATTCCTACCATATTTGTTTCCTACACGGGTGAGTCTTTGGACTATAAAGCGCCATTGTTAAAAGCATTAGAGGCTTTGAACAAATCTGCTGTTGACGTAGCAAACTATTTTGACAAAAACGTCACTAAGATTACAGCCACCCTAGGTTGGGAACAAGAATATTTTGTGATTGACGAGGGTTTAGCAAATGCTCGCCCTGACTTAGTGCAAGCTGGCAGAACCGTATTTGGTGCTGCTCCTGCTAAAGGTCAACAATTGGAAGACCATTATTTTGGTTCCATTCCTGAAAGAGTTTATGCATTCATGCGTGACTACGAAACGGAAGCTTACAAACTAGGCATTCCCTTACGTACGCGCCATAATGAGGTTGCACCGGCTCAGTTTGAGTGTGCTCCTATTTTTGAAGAAGTAAATATTGCCGTTGACCACAACATTTTGTTGATGGACATCATGAGTCGTGTTGCTAAAAGACACCACTTACGCGTATTGTTGCATGAAAAACCATTTGCTGGTATCAACGGTAGTGGTAAGCACAATAACTGGAGTTTAGCTACCGACACTGGTGTGAATTTGTTGGCTCCTGGTAAAACACCAAAGACCAACCTCATGTTCTTGACTTTCTTTGTTAATACCATCAAAGCGGTTCATGACTATTCAGACATTCTTCGCGCTTCTATTGCTTCCGCAGGTAACGACCACCGTCTTGGTGCAAACGAAGCTCCTCCTGCTATTATCTCCGTATTCGTTGGTCAGTACTTGGCCAAGGTTTTGGAAGATATTGAGTCTAGGGTTGGGGATAAATTTGACGAACAAGATGAAGCAATCTTGAAATTGGATCTTCACCGCAGTATTCCTGAATTGTTGTTAGACAATACAGATAGAAACCGTACTTCTCCATTTGCCTTTACTGGTAATAAATTTGAATTCCGTGCGGTTGGATCTACTGCCAACTGTGCTAATCCAATGATTACTTTGAATACTATCATGGCTGCTACCCTAAAGCAATTCAAGAAAGATGTAGATGGTTTAATTGAAAAAGGTGACAAGAAAGAAATTGCCATTATGCATGTAATTCAGAAATACATTGTTGAAAGCAAAAAAGTATTGTTTGAAGGTGATGGTTATAGCGCAGAGTGGGCTCAAGAAGCAGAAAGAAGGGGTTTGCCAAATATAAAAACTACTCCTTTAGCATTTGATGCCTTGACTACTGACAAAGCAAAACACCTGTTTGAATCCAACAATATCTACAACCATATTGAGTTGGAGGCACGTCATGAAATTGAACTGGAAAACTACTTGAAGAAAGTTCAAATTGAAGGTCGTATTATTGGTGATCTTGCATTAAATCACATTATTCCAGCTGCTATTAAATACCAAAACGATTTGTTGAAAAACGTGAATGGTCTAAAAGAAGCTGGATTACCAGAAGCTGCTTATGCTTCTCAGATGAGTTTGCTGAAACAAGTGAGCGAGCATATTCAAGTGGTTCACGAGAATGTTTTAGCAATGGTAGAAGCTAGAAAAGTAGCCAACAATATTTCTAATACTCGTGAAAAAGCCATTGCTTATGAGAGCAAGGTTAAGGCCGCTTATTTTGATTTAATCCGTTACCATGTTGACAAATTGGAAGCATTGGTAGATGATGAAATCTGGACCCTGCCTAAATACCGTGAAATGTTATTGTTGAGATAATTGTTTTTAACTTGCGTAGAAGCCCTGTTCCTTTGGTTCAGGGCTTTTTTTTAACAATTACTGGTCGGGAAAAAATAGCATTCCACCGATAATTGAACTAGATATACAAGGATTTCCTAACTTGAAACAGTTATCAAACTAAAAACTTCAAGTATGAAAAAAATCATTGCATTGCTAGCCATAGTGCTGGTTTGCTCTTTTAACACCTTGATGGCCCAAGGTGGTGGTGGTCAACAAATGACCCCTGAACAACGTGCCGCTATGATGAAAGAAAGGTACAAAGGTATGGGACTTAATGATGTTCAAGTTGATTCCGTAATTGCCATCAACAATGACATGCGTCCAAAAATGATGGCGCTTAGAGATGCCAGCGAAGCTGACAGACCTGCTTTGCAGAAAGCTATGACTGATGAGCGTAACAAGCGCTTGGAAAAAGCATTACCTGCTGATCTAGCCAAAAAAGTAATTGAATCTATGTCTATGCAACGTGGCCCTGGTGGTGGTGGTGGACGTGGCGGCGGAGGCCGAAAATAAGCCAATCCCTAAACAAGATGTTAAGAAGGCGCTTCCTAGGGAGCGCCTTCTTATTTTTAACTAGGGTTGTTGTATTTTCAAGTTATAAATAAATGATATGAACATTGGAAGCACTTTATTAGCCAGCATTTTGACCTTATTATTATTGAACAATGTGGCTATTGCGCAAAATAGAACCCCAGAAGAACAAAGAGAATTGTTTGGCTATTGCGATAAACAGGCTTTGATGAAACAATTCAATATAGCGGAAGAGGTGGCCAATAAGATTGGTGATATAGATTTATGGGCTGCTAAGGAACTCATTAGCATTGAAAACAATACCAATGAAGTTTACGCAACCAAAGGGGAATTAGACAAGGAAGTGATTAAAAGGTATAAGGCCTTAAAACTCTCTGACCAACAATTGAAATCATTGGCAGATTTTAAAAAGAATAGAGAGGAACATCCAGCCCCTTGTGAAGCAATCACCCTATCTTATAATAAAGCTTATGACAGTTTGAGTTTAGCAAGGGCATTGCAATTAATGAAGACCAAATACCGTAAATCATTGATTGATAAATTGGGTATTAACGGTCGCCAGGCCGATATGATTTTTGAGACCGAGTTTTACAAGCAAAAAGAAGCATTGTCCATTTCAGCCATTCCGGAAACAGACTTTACTAGAATTCGCAAGACCGTAGCTATGTATCAAGTTAGAGAGAATCGCCACAAGGCAGCTGGACTAACTGATGATCAAATAGTAGGCAGTAACCTCTTTTTTAGTCAAAACCAATTGTATCCAGAACAGGTAGTAAATAAATAATCCCCGTTGTGGCGGGGACTATTCGGTTAACAAGAATATCTACAAAGGGTAAGCCCTATGTTATTTCATTTTGAATGATTCCAAGAATTTGGTAGTGAAATTACCCTTTCTGAAATCTTCATTCTGCATCAATTGCAAGTGAAAAGGAATAGTGGTTTTAACCCCTTCTATCACGTATTCACTCAAAGCGCGATACATGGTATCTATAGCTTCTTCCCTAGTTTGAGCAACAGTAATTAATTTACCAATCATACTATCATAATAAGGAGGAATTACATAACCTGCATATACATGACTATCTACCCTTACACCATGCCCACCTGGGGTATGCAATACGGTAATTTTACCGGGTGATGGTCTAAAGTCATTATAAGGATCTTCTGCATTAATGCGGCATTCAATAGCGTGCATTTGGGGCTCATAATTTCTTCCAGAAATTTTCTCACCCATGGCAATTTTAATTTGCTCTTTGATCAAATCAAAACTTACCACTTCTTCCGTAACGCAGTGTTCCACTTGAATGCGCGTATTCATCTCCATGAAGTAGAAATTGCGGTGCTTGTCTACCAAGAACTCAATGGTACCAACGCTTTCATAATTAATGGCAGATGCTGCTTTAATAGCTGCTTCACCCATTTTTTGTCTAAGCTCTGGTGTCATAAAAGGAGAAGGAGATTCTTCTACCAATTTTTGGTGACGTCTTTGAATAGAACAATCGCGCTCACTCAAATGGCAAACATTACCGTATTGGTCACCAGCTACTTGAATTTCAATGTGACGAGGCTCTTCCACAAATTTCTCCATGTAGATACCATCATTCTTGAAAGAAGCCGCAGCTTCTATTTTAGCTGAATGGTAGGCTTTTTCAATTTCTTCTTCATTCCAAACCACACGCATTCCCTTACCCCCACCACCGGCAGTTGCTTTGAGAATAACAGGATAGCCTACTACTTTGGCCAACTCCTTGGCTTCTTCAATACTTTCCAATAAGCCTTCCCCTCCGGGAACTACGGGAACACCTGCTTTGATCATGGTTTCCTTAGCCGTAATCTTGTCTCCCATTTTATTAATCATCTCTGGCGTAGGCCCAATGAATTTAATACCATGATCGGCACAGATCTGGGAGAATTTGGCATTCTCTGCTAAAAAACCGTAGCCAGGATGCACTGCATCGGCATTGGTAATTTCGGCAGCAGCCATAATATGAGGAATATTCAGGTAAGAATCTGCACTCTGAGGTTTACCAATACAAACCGCCTCATCGGCAAATTTTACGTGTAAACTGTCTTTATCAGCGGTTGAGTAGACGGCAACGGTTTTGATACCCATTTCCCTACAAGTTCTAATAACACGTAGGGCAATTTCACCACGGTTGGCAATCAATATCTTTTTAAACATGGATTCAATTTGATGAAAAAATAAAGCGTGAGCAACTATTTAGTTGGCTCCACTAAGAACAAGGGCTGGTCATATTCTACTGGACTTGCATCATCCACTAAAATTTTGACAATCGTGCCACTTACTTCACTTTCAATTTCATTGAACAGCTTCATGGCTTCAATGATACAAACCACTTTACCAGGAGCTACTTCAGTTCCTATTTCAGCAAAAATGGGTTTATCTGGAGAAGGTCTACGGTAAAAAGTTCCAATCATAGGACTTTTTATAGTGATCAGGTTATCAGCCTTGGGAGCTGGAGCTACTGCGGGTGCAGCAGGTGCTGGAGCAGCTACTGGAGCTGGCGCAGCGGTATATACTTGATGGCTAGGAGCGGCAGCTAAGGTAACTACTGGCTCTTCTTTTTGTTTGATGGTTACTTTACCATCTTTGTCTTCTATACTAATCTCACCAATATTGCTTTTATTGATGATTTTGATCAATTCGTGAATTTGCTTCAAGTCCATAAATGGCGGTTTTTGATAAAAAAACGGTTGATTTAGGTCAAATCGGGGGGCAAAATAGACCTTTTTTGGCAAAAATGGTCATTTTCTTTAAAATGGGGACAACTAGTCCCGTCTCCAAAATTTACCCTATTTAAATGACAAATGGCAGCCAATAGCCGCCATTTGTGGTAGGTGTTCCAGTAAATTATTCTTTAACTCTTTCTACATATTCACCAGACTTGGTGTTTACGCGAATCAGTTCTCCATCTTCTACAAACAAAGGAACCATCACAGTAGCACCGCCTTCAACGGTAGCCGCTTTTAAAGCCCTTGTAGCTGTGTCACCCCTAAGACCTGGTTCGCAGTAAGTGATTTTCATCACAATTTTCTCAGGCAATTCCGCGCCAATTGGCAATTCGGTTTCAGTGTTGATAAATACAAACACTTCAGAACCATCTTTTAAAAACTGGGGAGCGTCAATCATTTCTTCACCCAAAGCAATTTGCTCAAAGGTTTCGTTATTCATCAAATTATAACCGCTTTCATCCTTATACAGGTACTGAAAAGCCTTCTTTTCTACCCTTACAGGATAAACGGTTTCACCGCTGTTCCAGGTTTTTTCAATAGAGCGTTTGTTGTCAACACCCTTCAATTTGGCCCAAACCTTTGCGGCTGCACGGGCTGTCTTGTTTTCTCCAAATTCCACCACTGAATATAGACTCCCGTCTAGTTTCAGAATCATACCACGGCTGATGTCGGCTGTATTTGCCATAATTATAGTTTTTTATTCTTGTTTAAGCAGGCGCAAAAGTAAGGATTGGCTTTCAAAAACAAACATTCCCTGAGAATTTCTAACTTTACCGTAATCCTTTACCTCAAAACAAAATTGGGTTGTGAGAGCAAATATGCTATAACCATTCAGCTTCCAAACCCACCTTGCACAGTTCAAGTGCAATTCAGTGCAGAAAGAATGGGACCTAAAAAAGTACAGTTTAATAGTAGTTTAAGTGCTACAGTCAATGACAGTATTGTTTCAAGAACCTGGAAGTTTGGTGACAATACTAGCCTTGCTGGCAATCAGGTAAAACCAGTGAAGGAATACCCTATTCAGGGAGCTTACACTGTTTGCTTAAAAGTTAAAACGACCAATGGTTGTGAAGCCGAAGCATGTAAACCAGTGATTTTACAAGACAGTAAATAATGTATTGGAAATCAATACCGAATTGTTACCAAAAGGGCCTTATTACCTCAAACTGACTTGTAAAAACGGCAAGGACAGCCGCGCATTTTATAAGTTGTAAAAAACAGAAGTGAACTTTTGCGCAAAAAATCCCAAAGTTTAGGATAGTTTACCCAAAGACTTAATGGTTTTCACCTATTTTTGCCGCAAATTTTTAATAGTCATGGCAGTTTTAGTTAATAAAGACTCTAAGATCATTGTTCAGGGATTTACTGGTACGGAAGGTACTTTTCATGCTACCCAGATGATTGAATACGGAACCAATGTAGTTGGTGGCGTTACACCTGGAAAAGGTGGCAGCACCCATTTGGACAAGCCAGTTTTTAATACAGTGGCCGATGCGGTTAAAAAAACCGGTGCCAATGTAAGTATCATATTTGTACCACCAGCTTTTGCTGCAGACGCTATTATGGAAGCTGCTGATGCCGGAATTGCACTGGTAGTTTGTATTACAGAAGGCATTCCTGTTCAGGACATGGTAAAAGTGAAAAACTTCTTGCTAGGCACCAGTACCCGTTTAATTGGACCAAACTGCCCAGGTGTTATCACCGCAGAGCAGGCCAAAGTAGGTATCATGCCAGGCTTTATCTTCAAAGCAGGCCGTATAGGTATTGTATCAAAAAGTGGAACCCTTACTTATGAAGCAGCTGACCAAGTGGTGAAGGCAGGTATGGGTATCAGCACGGCCATTGGTATTGGCGGAGACCCCATTATTGGAACTCCTACCAAAGAAGCGGTAGAATTGTTAATGAACGATCCAGAAACCGATGGTATCATCATGATTGGTGAGATTGGTGGTAGCATGGAAGCCGATGCAGCCCGTTGGATCAAGGATAATAAGACAAAACCGGTAGTAGGATTTATTGCTGGTCAAACAGCTCCTCCCGGACGCCGTATGGGTCACGCAGGTGCCATCATTGGCGGTGCCGATGATACTGCAGAAGCCAAAATGAAGATTATGGCAGAATGTGGCATTGAAGTAGTTGCTAGCCCAGCTGATATTGGTATTACCATGGCAGCTGCTCTGAAAAAATAAGATTCAATCTTTTGAATATTGATCCCGGTCCCAAAGACCGGGATTTTTTATTCCCTACCCATAAGAGCCTGTTAATGGGTATTTTCGTTTGTGCAAAGTCCTTAAGATTTGCATCATAACTAGCAGGCAGCAAAAACAGGAATATGCTTTTAAAAAAACTGATTACAATAATAGGATTATTAGTGGGTACCCTAGTTATTGGGCAAACACCCCAAACGGATTATAACAAGCAATGGAAAGAGATAGATAGTTTGATTAATTTGAACCTGACCAAGTCTGCTTTGGGAAAATTGAAACCATTAGAGACCCAAGCTATTCAAGCAGGCAATCAGGTACAACAATTGAAAACCTTGGTATACCAATTGAAACTGGAAGACAGAGTTAGTGAAACGGATATCAACCAACGAATCAAAACTTTGGAGACCAAATTGAATGTTACTAAAGATAGTGTTTTTAGGTCTATGTATCATTTGATGATTGCCAAAGCATTGTATCACCACTTTAATAGCAATAGATTCAAGTTATACAGTAAAGCCAATAGCAAAGAAATTAATAAAAAGGATATTCAAACTTGGACAATTCCAGACTTGTTTCAAAAAATTCAAGAAAATTTGTTGAAGGCAATCCAACCTAGCAACAAACTAATCAAAACTGATCTAACAAATTTTGAGCCTTTATTAATTAGAGGCAATGCCAGTTCTTTAAGACCAACCCTTTTTGATTTAATTGCAAACGATGCATTGGCTATTTTCAAGACACAGGAGGGCAGCATCAACCAGCCCTTAGAACCATACAGCATTCGTGACCCAAAAGCTTTGGCCAATTTTGAAATATTTAGCCAAGCAACATTCAATACCAATGACAGCAATTCGCACTACTGGATAAGTTTACAAATTTTCCAGCAACTAATTCTATCACATTTAGACGACAAAAACCCTGAAGCACTTGTTGATGTTGACTTAGAGCGAATAAATTGGGTGTATCGCCACAGCAATATTACTCAAAAGGAAACTGCACAATTAGAAGCCATCCAATATATGGCCACTCATTTAGCTGATGTTCCAGTTGTTGCTAAAGCATGGTATGTATTGGCTTTAAAATATGCCCAAGAGGCTGCTGGCTATTTACCAAATTATGACAGTAGCAAAAGATGGAAATATGTTGCTGCCATGAAAATCATTGAAACGGTAGAAAGTAAATTTGGCAAAGACCATCCAGCCAAATCAGCCATGGAGTACCTAAAAAATTCCATCCTATCTGTTAGCATCAATACCCAAACAGAAAAGGTGAATATTCCAGGAAAACCATTTAGGGTTTTATTGAAATTTAGAAATACCAACAAACTTTACTTTAGAATCATTCAATCAGATCAACAAACTGCATTAAGAGATGCTTATGCCAGTAATGAACTAATTAAATTGGCTTGCAAACTGCCTGTCTATCAGATTTTTGAACAGGAATTACCTGCAACAACGGATTACCAAACTCATACTACAGAAATGAAAGTAGATGGATTACCTGTTGGTGCATATACCTTGCTTTGTTCTAACGACAAGGATTTTAGAGATAGTATCTATCCCGTTTCTCTTCAAAATTTTCAAGTATCCAATATTAGTTGTCTACAACAGGATCTTGATTTTTATGTACTGGACAGAACAACTGGTTTGCCCTTGAATAATGCATTGGTTATCACTTATCTGCAAGAGCAAAATCAAAATGGAACTTATAATGCCAAATGGAACAAATCTACCGAATACAGAACGGACAAAAACGGATATGTCCATTTTCAATTGAAAAGATCTTCCGCATACTTGCGGGTACAAATAAACTATGGCAAGGACCATTATGAGTCTAAAGAATATCACTATCTCAGTTTTGATCCAACCAGCAGCCCTATAAGTCAGATTAAATATGAGCAAGAAAAAAAACGAATTTTCTTTTTTACGGATCGTAGCATTTATCGCCCTGGCCAAACTTTGTTTTTTAAGGGAATTAGCACAACAGAAGACTATATTAACAAACAATGCAAATTGGTAATAAATGACAGTTGTACCATCCTATTAAAAGACGCCAATTACCAAATTATTGATTCTATAAAATTAGTTACTAATGAATATGGTAGTTTTCATGGACAATTTCAATTACCGGAAAAGGGGTTAAATGGTTATTACCAAATTATGGCTAAAAACAATGGTATTGGGAATGCCAATTTTAGAGTTGAACAATACAAACGTCCAAGTTTCTTTGTGAATTTTGAAACACCAAAAGAGGCATACCGTCTAAATGATACCATTAGAGTTCCATTGAATCTGAGGGCCTATGCAGGCAATAGTTTAAATAGCGCAAAAATCAAGTATCACGTTATGCGCAATAGTAAACCCTCATTTACTGATTATCGCAGCAATAGCTTCCCCTATCAACCAACCATTGAAATTGCCAATGGTGAACTAATTACCAACCAAACAGGTCAGTCCAGCATTAAGTTTAAAGCAAGCCCTGATCTAACAATCGATTCCAATTACCAACCCATTTATGTTTATACCATCACGGTTGATGCAACCGACCCCAATGGAGAAACCAGAACAAGCAATACCCAAGTATCGGTTGGGTACACAGACCGCTATCTCAGAATGGACCTTAAGAAACAAATCCATTCAGATAGCTTGTTAACGATTGGCATAACCGTTAAAAATTTAAATGAACAACCCTTAAAAGCCAAATTATTTTTACAAATTCAACCGCTGAAACAACCAGGAAAAATGTTTCGGAAAAGGTATTGGAACCAACCAGATCTTAGGTTGATGGATAAGGATAAATTCTGGAAATATTTTCCAACCGATGAATATGATCATGAAACAGATTTTACTACTTGGGAAAAGACTACTAGTATTTATGATACCAGTTTAGAAACTAGTGACAGCAAAGACTTGCAATTCATAGTAGGGAAATTGAAAGGAGGATTTTATGCATTGGTAGCTTCCAGCAAGGACAACAATGGAAATACAATTACCAATACCAACTATATCCAAATTTTTGATCAAGAACACTTTAATGAAAGCAGCTATTTGCAAAACACCTCCTATCTAGCAGAAAAAACTTATCAACCAGGAGACAGCCTTTTTTTGATCAATCATATTTTACCAAAAAAAGCATTTCTGATTCAAGAAACTTTTTATGACAATAAAAAAACTGTAATAGAATCTGCTCTAATAAATAACGGGCTTTATTTACAAAATTTACTAGTGCAAGAGTCGGATAGAGGTGGGTTTGCCAAAACAGCCATTTATGTCTATGACAACCGTGTTTACTACCATCAATTTCAGATTCAAATTCCATGGAAGAACAAAGAATTAAGTATACAGTATAAAAGTTTCAGAAATAAAACTGAGCCCGGATCCCAAGAAAAATGGACCATTGAATTAATGGGTGCAAAAGGCGAACAGAAAGCAGCAGAATTGGTTAGCTCCCTATATGACGCTTCCTTAGATGCCATAAAACCACATCGTTGGGGATTTCCTAATTTATGGCAAAAACCATCTTATGCTAAGGGTTGGAATAGTTACCAGAATTTTGACGCAAACAATGGACAACAAAACAGCTTCCGAGAATTTGTTGCTCCTAGATCAAAACCAATTATTTATGATGAACTTTTATTAGGCTTAAATTCCATCTATTATCAAGAATATCCAAATGAATTTGAACCATTACATGAGGTGGTGGTTGCTGGCAATTATTCAACAAGTAAAAAAACAATTAGTATTAGGGGTACTTCCTCAAATGCTTTTGACGCAGGCAGTCCTGTACAGGAAGAATCCTATGACAAAGTATATAGAACAGTAGATGTCATTGACCCGATTACTGGAGAACATATGGTGAATGGTAGGGTGGTGAAAGACGGCAAAAATCCGGTGGATGAATTGGTGATTAGAAAGAATTTTTCAGAAACGGCTTTCTTCTTTCCAGAACTACACGCAGACAGCAGTGGCAAATACCAGTTTAGTTTTACCATGCCAGATGCGGTAACCAAATGGAAATGGCAAAGTTTTGCCCATTCCAAAGATTTGAGTACAGGGTATCAAAGTGCCACTATTCAAACACAAAAAACATTGATGCTACAAAGCAATGCTCCAAGGTTTTTTAGAGAAGGGGATAAACTGGAATTTAGCACCCGAATTGCCAATTTAAGTGACAAAGAATTAACGGGGCAGGTAACATTAGAATTAATAGACCCTAGCACCAATGCCTCCGTGGATGGATGGTTTCAAAATATTTTTCCTACCCAATATTTTACAGTAGCAGCAGGGCAAAATAGTCCAGTAAAATTTCCTATTCAAATTCCATATACTTATAACAAGCCGCTCATCTGGCGCGTGGTAGCTAGGTCTGGAAATTATAGCGATGGCGAAGAACAAACCATTCCTGTTTTGAGTAATAGAGAATTGGTTACTGAAACCCTTCCTTTTCATACCATGGGTGACACAACGGTGAATCTGCGTTTTGAAAAATTATTGCAGGAACAAAGTGCTAGTGCCAGTAATGAATCTTTAACAATAGAATTTAGTAGCAACCCAGCTTGGTATGTGGTTAAGGCGCTCCCCTATTTGCAGGAAGGCAATGACCAGTGTATTGAAACGGTGATCAATCGCTTTTATGCCAATGCCATGGCAAGTCAGATCTTGAATAAATATCCCAAGATTAAAGCCTTTTATCAAGACTGGAAAAAAGACAGTGCCTATTTGGTTTCTAATTTACAAAAAAATCAGGCGCTCAAACAAGTCTTATTAGAAGAAACGCCTTGGGTCATGGAAGCCAAGTCCGAGACTGAACAGATGCAGGCATTGGTCCAATTATTCAATCTAGCCAGGTTATCTGAAGACCAAGAAACACAATTAAAACAATTGATAGAACTGCAATTGCCTGAAGGCGGTTTTGCTTGGTTCAAAGGTGGAAGAACCCATCCTTATATGACCAATTTGGTGTTAACGCGTATTGGTCAATTAAAAAGATTGGGAGCCATTACCCCTGATATAGCCATTCGTTTAAAACCGATGCTCTTAAAAGCGGTGGCCTATTTAGACCTAGTATTTCTAACACAGCATGAAAAATTGGAAAGTCGCAAATTTGACTTTTCAAAAGCTGGTATCAACTATTGGCATATCCAATATTTATTCATGCGCAGTTTTTATGGTGATATTCAAATTAGTGATACCAAAGCACAACTATTTTATTTGAAGCTTGGAAGAACAAGCTGGAATAGATTAGGCATTGAAGAAAAAGCTTTACTGGCACAAGTCTATTACCGCAATAAAGAAACTGCGTTGGTATTTGACAAACTAGTTCCTGCCATCATGGAAAATGCTGTTTCAAGCAAAGAAAAAGGCATGTATTGGAAAGCACCAAATCAATACTATTGGCAGGGCTCTGAAATGGCCACAGTAATTAGGGTGGCCACCATGACGGCAGAACTTACAGAAGGCCGTAAGTCAGAAATATTGGACCAGCAATTGAATTCCATGAAGACCTGGTTAATCCTAAATAAACAAACCAATTATTGGGGTAATAGTATGGGCACTGCAGATGTTTGTTATGCATTCTTGATGAATGGATCCAATTGGTTAGAAAACAATCGCTCTGTTAGGATTCAATTGGGGAAGACCATTTTGGATTCAAAGCAATTGCAAACCGAAGCAGGTACCGGTTATTTTCAAAAAAGAATGGAGGGTGCTAAAATAACACCTGAGATGGGTAAGATTCAAATAAGCACCCGTAGTATTAACCAGCAAATGGGCAAGTCTTATCAACCAGCATGGGGTGCTATTTATTGGCAGTATTTTGAAGACATGGACAAAATTACCCATACCAATACCAGCTTGAAAATTCAGAAACAATTATTAGTAGAACAACACGGAGAAAAAGGTAAAATATTAGTACCTGTTGATGCCAACAATCCCATGCATGTGGGTGACCGCTTGATCATTCGATTAACCATTAATACAGACCGTGATTTGGAATATGTGCACTTGAAAGATAGCAGGGCTGCGGGTATGGAACCTATTAATGCTTTGAGTGGTTATCAATGGCAGGGAGGATTGGGTTATTATGAAAATACTACCGATGCTTCCAACCATTTTTATTTTGACAAAATTTCAAAAGGTGTTTATGTCTTTGACTATCCTGTTTTCTTAACCCATTTGGGTGATTTTTCTGCGGGTATTGCCAATATTCAATGTTTGTATGCACCCGGTTTTAATGCCCATTCAGAAGGCATTCGTATTCAGGTACAGGAATGATGCAAGCGGTAAAGGATTAATCCCGAAATTTGCCCCATGCAAGTGGATTATATGATTGTAGGCCAGGGACTATGCGGAACTTTTCTGAGCTGGAACTTAAGTAAAGCTGGGAAGAAAGTTTTGGTGATAGATGAGTCCAGCCCAAATAGTTCCACCAAACTGGCCAGTGGTGTGATTAATCCTGTTACTGGAAGAAGAATTGTGCGTACTTGGGAAATTGAAACGCTCTTGCCCTTTGCTTGGGAAGCTTATACCCAACTGGGAAAAGACATTGGGCAAGACATCATGAGACAGTGTAATATGCTGGATTTTCATCCTACCCCACAAATGGAATTGGCTTTTAGAGAAAGACTTACTAATGAGCACGAATACTTACGCGTTCCTGAAAATACAGATGCTTGGAGAATTTATTTTGAGTTCCCCTTTGGTATAGGAGAAATCAATCCTTGCCTATTGATTGACCTCAACACAATGTTGACTGGTTGGCGCAAAGAACTTGTTGCTCAAAATGCTTTATTAGAAAGCAAATTTCAATTAAGCGAATTAATAGTAGAACCCCATCGCGTTAGCTATAGGAATTGGGAAGCTGAAAAAATCATTTTCTGTGATGGTTCCTATGGATTTGAGAACCCTTATTTTCAACTATTACCTTATGCGGGAAATAAAGGAGAAGTGATCATTGCTTCCATTCCTGATTTACCAAGAGAGCATATTTACAAACAGGGCATTAACCTGGTTCCTTGGAAAGAGGATCTGTGGTGGATTGGCTCTAATTATGAATGGAATTACCAAGACCTTCATCCATCCCTAGCTTTTAGAGAAAAAGTGGAACTGCAACTAAAGCATTGGTTGAAACTACCCTACAACATTTTGGATCATCAAGCTGCCATAAGACCAGCTAATATGGAAAGAAGACCATTTGTGGGCCTACACCCAATCCATTCAAGCATTGGCGTTCTTAATGGTATGGGAACCAAGGGCTGCTCTTTATCGCCCTATTTTGGGCATCAGTTTACCCAACACCTGCTTTATGACGCGCCCCTAAATCCCTTGGTAGACGTTCAGCGCTTTAAAAAGATTTTAAGCCAGTAATACCTGAAAAAAATTATTTTAGTGTCTCACACTCAAATCACCGTCATGAATCAGCAGAATCCGGAAGCCAACTACCATATTCCCTTGAAATACCGGAAGATGGAGAATCTACATATTGTTTTCTGGTTATTCAAAGACGTTGCCTGGTGTATGGTTTGGAAGCCCTTGGGGATTGTGATGATTATTCCTACCCTAGCTATTTCTATGATCATTGCCTGGCGTACTAGACAGTATATGAGTGAGCTTTGCCATAATCTGGCCATTACCATTTGGATTACTGCTAACTCTTACTGGATGGTCAGCGAGTTCTTGGGTTTTGATGCCATTCCTATTCCTGGAGGATTGACAATGAAGCACTTAGCACTAATACCCTTTACCCTTGGGCTCTTGATTTTGGGCTTTTATTATGGGTATTGGAAGCCTAGGCACCCCAGTGAACTTGAAACATTGTAGCAAATGTTAGGATATTTTTTGGGTGTTTACCACTCATCAAACATACTTTACCACTGGTCTTATTGCCTGTCCCGTTTAACCTTCATGCCCTTTGAAGCAAGTATTACTCCGCTATATCTTTACTGAATCAAAGTAAACGGAGCCTCGCTCCCATGCAACATGAACCACATTATTGAATTTCTATTTGCTCGTTTTCGTCAACGTGTAAAACCACCAGAAATTCACCGACTATAACTGTCAACAGCAATCCTCAAAAAATATTTGCTCCACAAAAAAGAAGTTCCAGCACTGTGCAGGTTATCTTTAGTGTGATCACCCTATTTGCGGATTGCGGTCCAACGGACCAAGACGCAACCAAATTTAAAAACTGACATTGATGTATACCAACATGAAACCCATCGTACTTGCGATACTGGGAGCTGCTGCGCTATTCTTGCTCATCTCCTGCGAAGACACTGAAAAAAACGAAGACATTACCAACACCGTTAATAAAGACGGCGCCATTGAAAGCGCTGTTAAAGTTGAACAATTAGACAGCTTGCACGATGTCTTAATCACTACCCATGCCGTATGGAAAGACAATACCATTATTAAAAATATGGAGTACCGTGATACGGTTCCCAGTCTGGGCATGAAAAGAACTGTTGCGGAAAACGCCGATGGCGATATGAAAGACGTAACGGTGAAAAAAGAATACGAAATCTATATTACGGTAAAGTAAGCAACATGAAAAAATCAACTTATATACAATTGGTGTTAATCACCGCTACCCTTGCTAGTTGCAACCAGCCCAAGAAAAATGACTGGGACGATAGTGCCAAAGTGCATATTAGAAGTGACAGCACGGCTCCTTATACCAGGGTGCAACACCATGGTGGAATTGGTACGGCATTGCTTTGGTATTATGCTTTTAGACCCTATGGAAATTACAATAATGGTTCTTACCAACGGGCCGGATATTATTCTAGTGCCATACACCCTAACTCTAATATTGGAACCAATGGTTTCAAAGGCGCTGTAACGCGTGGCGGATTTGGAAGAAGTGGGTTTAGTGTTTCATCATAAGATTTACCAATATGCAGAGAATAAAAATAACCCCCAGAAATAATTGGCAAACAGAAGTAGAAAAACTGGGCTTTGGCTTTCATACCACCAATATTCCTTATTGGGATGAGTCTGTTTATTACCAATTTAACATGCCAGAAATTTTGGCCATTGAAAAAGCAACCGCCGAACTCTATGACTGTTGTTTGGGTGCCGTGCAACACGTAATGGATGAAGGACTTTATGCTAAATTCAATATTCCTGACTGGGCCATTCCCATGATTGAAAGGTCTTGGACAGAAGACCATCCAGCTATTTATGGAAGGTTTGACCTTTGTTTCAAAGAGGGTCAAATAAAAATGCTGGAGTTCAATGCAGACACGCCTACTAGTTTGTATGAAGCAGGCATTGTACAGTGGTTTTGGTTAAAAGATTTTGACAAGGACAGGGATCAGTTTAACAGTGTGCATGAAAAATTAATTGAGTACTGGAAATACTTGAAAAACTATTTGAATCCAGGCCCTCTATATTTTACTTGTTTGAAAGAAACATTGGAAGACTTGACCAATACAGAATACTTGCGCGATTGCGCTATTCAAGCCGGATTGGAGACCAAGTTGATCTTTATTGATGATATTGGATGGGACGCTGATAACAGGGAATTTATTGACCTTGAAAACCAACCCATCAAAAACATTTTCAAGCTCTATCCTTGGGAATGGTTACTCAGTGAAAGCTTTGGCAAAAACATGTTGGAAGACAAAAACAAAGCGCTTTGGATGGAGCCCGCTTGGAAAATGATTTTGTCTAACAAAGCCATCCTGCCCATTTTGTGGGAGCTCTATCCAAACTGTCCTTACTTATTACCTGCCTATTTTGAAGAAGGCAAATTGAGTAACTATGTTAAGAAACCCATTTTGTCTAGAGAGGGCGCCAATATTGATTTGGTGATGAAAAATATGGGGCTCGCTAAGACAGAGGGACAATATGGTGCGGAAGGCTATATTTATCAGGAACTATTTACCCTTCCTAATTTTGGTGATCATTATCCCGTTATTGGATCTTGGGTTATTGGTCAAGAACCAGCTGGTATGGGCATTAGAGAAGCAGACAGTTTGATTACGGATAATAAAAGCCGTTTTGTGCCTCACTTGATTGGATAAATTAAACTACTTGAACTAGTTTTAAAAATGCGCTGATTGATTAGTGCATTTTTTTTGCGAGTACGGTAATCAACAATCCCAAACAGGCAATCACGGTAAAGGACCCTCTCAAACTTGAAATTTGTGCAATGCTTCCAATTAATGGAGGCCCTAGCAAGAACCCAATAAAGCCAATGGTAGATACCGCTGCAAGGGCTACCCCCGGCTGCATGGTTTTGGACCTGCCAGCCGCACTGTAAATGAGGGGAATCACAGATGACACACCAAGACCTACCATTAAAAATCCAATGCCCGCTGGTATGATAAAGGGAAAAACAACCGATAAGAATAACCCGGTTGCAATCAACGCCCCACTAGCTTGTAAGATGGTTTTGATGCCAAATCTAGTAGTAAATCTATCAGAAATAAATCGGCCTGTGGCCATGGCTCCCATAAACAATAAATAGCCCAATGTAACCCATTGTGTGGGTGCTTGAACTGCTTTTTGAAAATAGACCCCTGACCAGTCAAACATGGTTCCTTCACAAACCATACTTCCAAAAGCAATCAATCCGTATAGCAAAATGGTTTTATCTGGCTTAGCAAAAATGGGTTGCTTGCCCGATAGCGCATCCTGTTTCACCGTATATTGATTGGCAAGCCATACAACTGGTAAAGCAATACCCGTAATCATACAAAAATGCCAAAGTGGATCCAGGTTCATTGAAATCATGAAAGTACCTATGGCTGCTCCCATAAATCCTGCCAAACTCCAGATACCATGAAAAGAAGCCATGATGGACTTTCCGTACAATTGCTCTACCGCAATAGCTTGCGTATTTACAGCAATATTGAAAAAATTACTCCAGATACCAAATAGGAACAAAGCCCCAGCTAATTGCAACGGTGTTTGCACCATTCCTAATGTAACCAAGGTTAACGGATACAAAATTGCGGCCGTAGCCAAAACGGTTCGGCTACTCCACCTAGCAATGATCCAACCTGTAAAAGGCAAACTACTCATGATGCCAACGGGTAGGGCAAATAAAATCAGCCCCAAACCTCCCTCACTCAAACCCAAATTTTGTTTGATAGCTGGAATTCGGCTGGCCCAACTGGCAAAACTTAATCCAGCAATGAAAAAAAACACAGCCACCGCAATTCGATGGGTATTTTTTGAAACAGGAATACTAGTCATGAACAGCAAAGATACAGTTAGGCGAACATTTTGGCCCTTTCCAGCCCCTTTTCGGTTATATTTGCTGCCCGAATAGTCATTCGGGAATTGATATTTCAAACCAATTATTATGTTCCGTTCGCATACTTGTGGAGAATTGAGACTGGCTCATGCCGGCAAAGAAGTAACCCTAGCAGGCTGGGTTCAAACAGTTAGAAAATTTGGCGCCATTACTTTTGTGGATTTACGCGATAGATATGGCATAACCCAATTATTATTTGGTGAAGAATTAAATAGCGTGCTAGACGCCAACCCACTGGGTAGAGAATTTGTCTTGCAAGCCACTGGTAAAGTTCAGGAACGCAGTAACAAAAATGGGAACATCGCCACAGGCGAAATTGAAATTGCCATTGGCAGTTTTAAAATCTTGAATAAGTCTGCGATTCCTCCATTTACCATTCAGGATGATACCGATGGTGGAGATGACCTGCGCATGAAATATAGATTTTTGGATTTGCGCAGAAATGCCCTGAAAAAAAATATGGAACTGCGTTATGCCGTAAACAGAAGTACGCGCAACTATTTACATGAAAATAATTTCATGGATATTGAAACGCCTTTCTTGATCAAATCTACTCCTGAAGGTGCGCGCGATTTTGTGGTGCCTTCCAGAATGAATCCTGGTCAGTTTTATGCCCTTCCACAATCGCCACAAACTTTTAAGCAATTGCTGATGGTGAGTGGATACGATAGGTACTACCAAATTGTAAAATGCTTCCGCGATGAAGACTTACGCGCTGACCGTCAACCCGAATTTACACAGATTGATTGTGAAATGGCCTTTGTGGAACAGGAAGACGTTTTGAATATGTTTGAGGGTTTGGTAAAACGGATTTTCAAAGACGTTAAAAACATTGACTATGCTGAGACTGTTGAACGCATGAGCTGGGAAGACGCCATGTGGCAGTTTGGGAATGACAAACCAGATATCCGTTTTGGAATGAAGATTGCCAACCTAAAATCGGCTTTCTTGAAGGGTGGTAAAATTCATGCTACTGGAGAATTAATTAATGGTGCGGGCTTTGGTGTATTTGACAATGCAGAAACCGTGTTAGCCATTGCTGCTCCCGGTTGCAGTGAATATACCCGCAAACAAACTGACGAGTTAACTGATTGGGTAAAGCGCCCTCAAATTGGCATGCAGGGTTTGGTATATATCAAGTGTAATGCTGATGGCACTTATAAAAGTAGCGTTGATAAATTCTATACAGAAGACAAACTAAAAGCCATTGCTGATGCAGCAGGTGCTGTAGCTGGAGACTTGGTATTGGTGTTGGCGGGAAGAGAAGAAAGAACCCGCAAAGCAACCAGCGAACTTAGATTAGAAATGGGCAAACGCCTTGGCTTTAGAAAAGAGGATGAGTTCAAATTGCTTTGGGTAATGGATTTCCCATTATTTGAATATGCAGAAGAAGATAATAGATGGGTTGCCAGACACCATCCCTTTACTTCTCCCAAACCGGATGAGATTGAGATTATGATCAACAACAATCCAGTGATTGAAAACGCAGAAAAATATTTAGAACATCCCTATTCCAATATTAAGGCCAATGCTTATGATATGGTTTTAAACGGCAACGAAATTGGAGGTGGGTCTATTAGAATTTTTCAACGTAACCTGCAAGAAAAAATGTTTGCAGCATTGGGGATGACAGAAGAAGAAGCGCAACATAAATTTGGTTTCTTATTGGGTGCTTTTGAATATGGTGCACCGCCACATGGTGGTTTGGCATTTGGTTTTGATAGGCTGTGTGCCATTCTAGGTGGCAGTGAAAGTATCAGAGATTTTATTGCTTTCCCTAAAAACAACTCTGGACGTGATGTAATGCTAGATGCCCCTAGTAGTATTGACGAGAAACAATTCACAGAATTGCAAATCAAATTGAATTTACAATAACCAATATTTTAGAGTAAGGAATTCATTAAAATAAAAGCGGTCCAAAAAATTGGGCCGCTTTTTTATTTATCATCGGGGGAACTTAGTATTTTTCTGAATGCGGCACATTGTACACATAGTACAACATACTTACCGCATGGGGATTTTTATTGGGTATAGGCAACTCACCTACCAATTGCCAATTCAATTTTTGCGCCAATCTTATCAAGGGTTTATTGGTAGATAAGGTCCAAGAAAAAATGAATTCAGCTTCAATATATCGTGCAAAACCACAAGCAAATTTCAATAAGTCATATCCTAGATTCATAGGGAGGTGCTTATCTGAAATATAGGTGCTAGATTCTACCACTTTGTTAGACATGAGTGGATTATGAATCAATGGTATCAAAGATTGCCATCCAATAATTTCACCGTCTGAACTAACCGCTACAAAAAAATGAGCATCTTTTTGTTTTAATTGTGCCTTAAGTTCCTCTCTAATAAATAATTCGTCTCTTAATGGGTCTGGGTTGATGGTATATTTTTGTCCCTCCTGCCAGATCCGGAAAATGTCATCAAAATCCTTCTCTGAAGCGATTCTGATATTAGTTACCGTGCTGTTGGAGTAGACCATGAATGATGTTATTTCTTTAATTCTTTCAAAACTATCCCCATGTTCAGGCATATGATACTAACAACAGGGCAATTAATAGCAATAAATCGGCAAGGCAAATGGCAAATGACCCGTTTTGTTTACCGATTTAAAAGCCTTTTAGAATTTCATCCTTACCCAATCAATTTTATCCTTAATTTCAGGAGGGTTGTTTGCAAAGCTATTATTGGCTGGCATGCAACCTTTTTTTGTGACTGACCATACAAAACAATGCTTATGACGGGAGAGGCCCTTTTTAATAATTACCCCATCGTGCCCCATATTTGGGACGAAATGAAAAGCAGTGATGGAATTAGGCAACAGTACTATTCTATTTATGAAACCGGTAGCCAATTGAGTTTGGAGCAGCTGGAACAGAAACACAAACTGGCTGCTGAACTATTTATGAGCCAGGGAATCACATTTACAGTATACAGTGAAAATGAGGGAATAGAACGGATTTTCCCATTTGACATTATTCCAAGAATTATCACGGGATCAGAATGGAATCATATAGAAAAGGGTATACAACAGCGAATCAAAGCCCTTAATCTGTTTCTAAAAGATATTTATAACGAGCAACAAATTATAAAAGATGGTATTATTCCTGCCGATTTAATTGCGTCCTGTCCTCATTTTACCCGTGAAGTATATGGTATTAAAGTTCCATTTGATATTTACGTGCATATTGCTGGTATAGACTTGATTCGCGGAGACGACGGTACGTTTTATATTTTAGAAGATAATTTGAGAACGCCCTCTGGTGTATCTTATATGTTGGAAAATAGAGAAGTAACCAAAAGAATTTTCCCCAACCTTTTGGCAGACAATAATGTGCGGATGATTAATAATTATCCATTGTTATTGCATGACAACCTAATTCATTTGGCACCAAGACAAAATGCCAATCCTACGGTAGTATTACTCACCCCCGGGATCTATAATTCTGCTTATTTTGAACATACGTTTTTGGCCAGACAAATGGGGGTTCAATTGGTAGAAGGGAGGGACTTGCTGGTAGACAATCAAAAAGTTTTTATGAAAACTACAGCCGGACTCAGACAGGTAGATGTAATTTATAGAAGGATTGATGATGAGTTTTTGGACCCCTTGGTTTTTAGACCAGATTCTGCGCTGGGAGTTCCTGGTTTAATTAGTGCTTATAGAAAAGGTAATGTAGCCATTGTAAATGCATTGGGTAATGGCGTTGCCGATGACAAAGCAGTCTATGCTTATGTGCCAGACATGATTAAATATTATTTGAACGAGGAAACCATTCTACCCAATATTCCCACTTACCACATGAACAATGATGAAGAAAGGGAACACGTTTTTAAGAACATGAATAAAATGGTGATCAAAGAAACCAATCAATCTGGTGGTTATGGTATGGTCATGGGCAATAGTGCTACTGAAGCTGCATTAGAAAAAGCCAAGGAAAATATCTTGGCCAATCCACGTGGATTTATTGCACAACCCATTATTCAATTGTCTACTGTACCCTGTTTAATAGACGGCAAATTGCAACCTAGACATGTGGATCTTAGGCCCTATTCACTTTGTGGTCCTAACGGAATTGAAGTAGTAGCTGGTGGATTAACAAGGGTAGCATTAAGAGAAGGCTCCTTGGTAGTTAATTCCTCTCAAGGTGGAGGCAGTAAGGACACCTGGGTGGTTGACACACCCAATCTCTAATTTATTTTGAAGCACTTGAAAGAACAACTATGTTAAGTAGAATAGCCGACTCACTATATTGGATGCACCGTTATATGGAACGTGCAGATGGCATGCTCCGTTTGATGAAAACAAGTTATATCCTGTCTTTTGACAAAGTTCAGGCCAGTGGAATGACTTGGGAACCTGCTTTGAAAATTTTCACTTCACTCAATCAAGAAGAAGTGGCTCACTTAAAACAGGACAATACTGCCGCATTAAAATACTTGTTATTAGATACCAAGAATACCAATTCGCTCAAAGTAATTATCACTAGGGCTAGAGAAAATGCTAGAGGTGTGCAGGATCAGATTACCAAGGAAGTTTGGGAACAAATGAATCTAATTTATCACCAGATTAATCAACCTGGTATTGCTGAAAAATTGGCTGGCCCAGACGCCATTTTGATCATTGAT
Organism: Bacteroidota bacterium; assembly: GCA_947460595.1. GTDB lineage: Bacteria > Bacteroidota > Bacteroidia > Chitinophagales > Chitinophagaceae > Sediminibacterium. The sequence goes on from CANHGS010000008.1 coordinate 95,350, forward strand.
AATTTCATCAATAGTAGCGATCAGTTTTGCGGTATTACAGACAGCACTATGCCAAGGGGGCAGGGTTGGAATTATATGAATTTGGGCAAACAAACCGAGCGATGTTTGCTTACTGCAGAATTTACCCATTTCTATTTCAAGAAAACAGGTTTTGACTTTAAAAACGAACAGGATATTCTTTTTTGGAGAAGCCTTTTACTAGCTTTATCCGGTTATGAATTGCATTTAAAAAACTATAGCAACCAGCACCACAACTACAATGTTGCACAACAATTGCTATTTGACAAGAACTTCCCCAGGTCTGTTTACTACGCGTTGGACAGGGCAAATAAATATTTATCCGATATTGCAGCTTCTAACCCTGTGGAAGGTAGCATTCAATTGAGCCGTTCCTTTGGCAGATTATACAGTTCTGTAAAATTTGCTGATTTGGAATTAGTAGAAAAAGAAGGGTTAGAAAATTATCTGACTTTTGTGCGAAAAGAATTAAACGAATTTAGCCGTGTCTTAGGCAGAACCTATTTCTCTTATTCTTAAAAAGCCTAACGCATGTCTGTTTTTACCATACATCACATTACCCGATACGATTACGATAGACCGGTTAAGGAAAGTGTGAATGAAATAAAGATCTTCCCTTTTGTTTCTGCTGAGCAAGAAGTCTTGCACCAAGAACTCATTATTACAGGTCAACCAGATGTTCTCACCTATACTGATTACTGGGGTAATAAAACAGGTTGTTTTAACCTTTTACAACCACACAAAGAAATGGTGATTGAGAGCAAATTGACTGTTAGAACGGCTATTGCCCCTGAACCTACCATTAGTTTACCCAGCTATGTGTCCAATATAGCAACGGCTATTGGGAATGACTTAGCTCTTTTAGAATTGGTCAGAACTGCTCCAAGTAGTTCTGAAGCCTTGATGCAATCTTATATAGCTAGTTTTTTTAGCCCCCATAAAACCATTGATCAAATAGTCAAAGATTGCTGTGCTTTTATCTTCACTGATTTTACTTATATTAAGGGAATCACCACCATTGAAACTACTGTGGATGAGATTGTGGCCCAAAAAGCGGGAGTTTGCCAAGACTTTGCGCACGTGATGTTGGAATTACTCAGAATGATTGGCATTCCTTCTAGGTATGTAAGTGGCTATATCTGCCCCAATAAAAACGGAATGCGTGGAGAAGGTGCTACACACGCCTGGGTAGAGGCTTTTGTACCCAATCATGGTTGGATAGGCGTGGATCCCACCAATAATGTTTGGGCCACCAATAACCACGTTAAATTAGCCGTTGGAAGAGACTTTAGTGATTGTACACCAGCTAAGGGTACTTTTAAGGGGCCGGCCAGACAATCGCTCTCCGTTTATGTATCTGTTGGTTATGAAGACGGACAGGTATTTGAGGAGATCAATGCCGTTAAAATGCAAAAACAATCGGCAGCAGATGAGGCAGAACTAATTATTGATAACTTTGCCGAGCAACAACAACAATAGCTGCCGCCATGAACCAACTTACTTTATTTAAAATATTGAGTTTTATACTCTTACCCATTGCCCTTTTTTTTATAGTCATGGATCTCATAGCCATTATTATGGCCCTTGGCAATCCAAGTCTTTTTTTTCCAGTATTCTTGTTAACGGGAATGATTATTTATACACTAACTTCTTTTTATTTTCTCCTATTTGGCGTTAATAAAAAACAAGTTTTAGGCGCTTCTGTAAAAGATTGGATTAAGGTAAATGCCTATGTAACGCTATTTCTAGGATTCCAGTTCATGCTCATTTCTGTGAGTATCTTTTATATGGGATCAGCTAACTTACAAGAATTTGCAGACAAAGCATTGGCAGCACAACCCAATATGCCCAGCCAAATGAACAATGGTTTATTTCTGAAAATGCTAAAAGGAATGGCTTATTGCTTCTTTTTCTTGTCAATTGCCTTACTGGTGCATATTAACATCTGTTTTAAACTGCTAAAGGAATATGCCAACTTGTTTTTAGAAAAAGAAGCATAACGGATATTTGACAATTTCCTTTTTAAAAGCCCTTACATTTTAGTACTTTGCTCATGTGAACACCAGTATTCCATTAGCAGAAAGAATTAGGCCCGCAAGTTTGGATGACCTGATTGGTCAGGAACACTTGACCGGCAAGGGTAGTATTTTGCGCAATGCCATTGAACATGGCAGAATCCCTTCTATAATTTTATGGGGGCCACCAGGTGTAGGAAAAACCACCATTGCCAATATCATTGCCCATAGTTTACAAGTTCCCTATTTTCAATTAAGTGCTATTAGTAGCGGTGTTAAAGATGTTAGAGAAGTCATAGAAACTGCTAAAGAACAAATTGGTTCCATCTTATTTATAGATGAGATTCACCGTTTTAACAAAGGGCAACAAGACGCTCTTTTGGGTGCTGTTGAAAAAGGCATTATCACGCTCATTGGTGCCAGCACAGAGAACCCCAGTTTTGAAGTAAATAGTGCCTTGCTGAGCAGGTGCCAAGTTTATGTTTTAAAGGCATTGGATCAAACGGGAATGATTCGCCTCTTGCACCAAGCTTTGGAAAAGGACGCTTTTATGCAATCCTTGCAATTGGAATTAAAAGAAACAGAAGCCCTGATTCGAATATCTGGTGGAGACGCTAGAAAACTACTGAATCTATTTGAACTAGTTGCTAATTCCATTGACCCTAGTACTCCCAAAAAAGAGGGACTGGTTTCTATCACAGATGCATTGGTCATGCAAGTAGCGCAAAATAAGATTGCCCTTTATGATAAACAGGGAGAGCAACACTATGATATAATTTCTGCCTTTATTAAAAGCATGAGAGGTAGTGATCCAAATGGAGCCATGTATTGGTTGGCAAGAATGATAGAAGGTGGAGAAGACGTAAAATTCATTGCCAGAAGAATGCTCATTTTTGCCAGTGAAGATATTGGCAACGCCAATCCCAATGCGCTTTTGATGGCTAATAGCTGTTTTGATGCGGTTGCAAAAATCGGCTATCCAGAAAGTAGAATTATTCTGGCACAATGCGTTACTTATTTGGCATCATCTCCCAAAAGCAATGCTGCAGTAGTAGCCATTATGGAAGCGCAGAAAGCGGTGCAACAATTTGGTGACCAACCGGTACCCTTACATATTCGTAACGCTCCTACCAAGATGATGAAAGACATGGACTATGGAAAAAACTACCAGTATTCGCATTTGGGTCAGGATAATTTTATTGAACAGGAATACCTACCTGCTCCCCTAGTTGGCACTAAATTTTATGAGCCCGGGAATAATACCAGAGAGAATGAATTGAGAAAATTTTTAAAAGACCGTTGGAAAGACAAATACCATTATTAACCTCTATTGAACATTTTTGACCACAATAACCCACACATGAAAAAACAAATTATTTGCTGCCTCTTGGCCATTTCATTTTTACAAGCAAAAGCACAAACTACCATTAACAGAGATGCGTCTATTGCGTCCATGGTTAAAGAAGTATCGGCTGATTCTCTGGAATCCTACATTAGACAAATGGTTAGTTTTGGCACTAGGAATACCATGAGTGCTGCCAATGACCCCAAGAGAGGAATTGGTGCCGCGCGTAATTGGGTATTGAATAAATTCAACAGTTTTGCTAAAGCCTCTGGAGGCAGACTAACCGCTTTTATTGATACCACTACTTTGCAAGCGGATAAAAGAAGAATTGATACCGCTACCCTATTAGGAAATGTGGTAGCCACTTTAAAAGGAACCGACCCCAATGACAAACGCATTTTCCTAATCAGTGGACACTTAGACAATATGCGTGGCAGCCCAACAGATAGAATGGGTGATGCCCCAGGTGCCAATGATGACGGTAGTGGATCCGCTGCTGTTTTAGAATGTGCACGTATCATGAGCAAACAAAGCTTTCCAGCTACTATTATTTTTGTAACCGTGAGTGGTGAAGAGCAAGGTTTATTAGGCGCTTATTATATGGCCAATAAATTTAAAAAAGACAGTACTAGAATTGAAGCCGTTTTGAACAATGATATCATGGGTAGCAACAATAGTAATGAAACCAATATCATTGACAACACTAGGATTCGCGTATTCTCTGAAGGATTGCCAGCCTATGAAACAGAAAAAACAGCCAAACAAATTAGACAATTGGGTTTAGAAAATGATGGCAAATCTAGGCAGCTAGCGCGATATGTAAAGGAAATTGGAGAGCGCTATGTAGAGAACCTAGAAGTGGTGATGATATATAGAAATGACCGATTCCTTCGTGGTGGAGACCATACACCCTATGTAGAAAATGGCTATGCTGCGGTACGTATTTCAGAAATGAATGAGAATTATAATCACCAACACAAAGACGTTGAGAAGAAAAATGGTACTCAATACGGTGACCTTCCTGAGTTCATGGACTTTGAATATTTGCGTAAAAACACTGCCATGAATCTCTCCAATTTAGCCAATTTGGCCAAAGCCCCAGCCATGCCAGAAGACGTGAAAATTGAAGTACGCAAATTGTCTAACTTCTCATACTTAAGTTGGTCTGCACCAAAAACTGGAAAAGTAAAAGGCTATTATATTTTGCAAAGAGAAACCACTAGTGCTTTCTGGCAGAAAAAATACTTTACAACAGACAAGGAATACCTATTGCCTTTTTCAAAAGACAATTACTTCTTTGCTGTACAATCAGTCAACGAAAATGGCAATGAAAGTTTGCCGATAGTACCAGGTATTGGACGTTAGTGCTGAATTTTTTGGGGAACTAATCGCTCTGCGATTTTTTCCCCTTCTTCTGCACCTCTTAGTCCTCCTTCATGGTATTCTGCGTCTTCGTTTACGTCCCAGAGATCATATAATTCTTGACCAGCAATAATATTCTTGGCAGCTAGCATGGCTGTCATCATACTATGGTCTTGGTTATTGTATTTGTGCATACCATTACGCCCAACTAAATACAAACCTGGATAAGCTTTTAGGGCTTCACGTACGTCTTCTACATTTTGTTTATAGTCTTGGTCATATACCGGATAGGCCTTTGGTTGACGCACCACATATCCGTCTACAACGGCAGCTCCTGTGGTTAAACCAATCTGCTCAATTTCTTTTTTACCAAGATTAATCAAGGTCTCATCAGAACTGGTCCAAAGCCCATCACCCTCAAAACAGAAATACTCCAGTCCATAACAAGCCATCTCTGGATCAGGCACCATATAAGGACTCCAAGATTTAAAATTCTGGATTCTACCTACCTGCACACTTGGATCATGAATATAAATCCAGTTATCAGAGAATGCGTCTTCGTCCTTGCAGATTAATACCACAGTTACAAAATCGCGATAGCCCAATTGCTGTGATGATTGCAATGGCTTTGCTGGAAATTGCGGTGCAACAGTTGGAATTAATTCACGCATGGGAGCAGAAGAAAGTACATAATCAAAGCCTTCAAAAGTTCTTTGATCATTGGTATGTACCGTCCATTTATCATCCACTTTAGCTATATCTTTTACACCCGTATTCATTTCTACTTGAACACCCAGTGCAATACATTTTTGGGTACAAACCTCCCACATCATTCCGGGCCCTTTCTTGGGATAACGGAAAGAATCAATTAAGGTCTTGATTACTTTGTCTTTAGAACCCGCGGCTGGCTTGGGTTTAAACAATGCATTCCAGATAGCAGAACTCAATGACAAACCCTTGATTCGCTGTGCGGCCCAATCGGCAGAAATTTCATTGCAAGGAATACCCCATACTTTTTCTGTATAGGTTCTAAAAAATATATTGAACAAGCGTTTACCAAATTGATTGGTCACCCAGTCTTCAAAATTGGTTGGATTTTTAACAGGGAAAACTTTGGCTTGTAAATAACTCATCACACAAAGAAAACTTTCCCAAATCCCCAATTTCATCAGGGCTTCAAAAGCTACTAGTGGATAAGAAAAGAATTTCTTGTTATAATAGATGCGAGAACTTCTTGGTCTTTCCAGCATTTCATCGCCCAAGATCTCTGTCCAAAAATCTTCTACTTCTTTTGATTTGGAAAAGAAGCGATGTCCTCCAATATCAAAACTATAACCTTTGTAGGTTTCTGTTCTAGATATCCCACCCACGTATTTTGGGTCTTTTTCAAACACCACTACCTGCTGATTAGCCTTACCCAATAAATAGGCTGCGGTTAATCCTGCCGGTCCAGCACCAATAATGGCAACTTTTTTCTGCATAAATTTGATTCTCGGAGATGAATACTTGCGTTTTGCAAGGCAGCAAAGGTGTAAAAATATTGTGGTTCTACCATTAGTTTTGCATCAGAAACAAGGATTTTGACAAGAATATGTAAATAATGACCCGAAAAAACTACCAATGGGAGTTAATACGCTTCCAAGATTTAAAAAATGAAAGTCTTTATGCACTACTACAGCTAAGGGTAGAAGTATTTATTATTGAGCAAAACTGCATTTTTCAAGACCTTGATGGCAAAGATCAAGCCTGCCATCATCTATTGGGTTGGGACGGCCCCATCCTAGTTGCTGGAGCTAGAATTGTACCACAAGGGGTCTCTTATCCTGATTATCCCTCCATTGGCAGGGTGGTCAATAGACAGACATATAGAGGCAAGGGAGCGGGCAAAGAATTGATGCAAGAAGCCATTGCGCATTGCATTGCCTTATATGGCGATACAGGCATTAAGATTGGGGCGCAATATTATTTGAAAGGCTTCTATGAATCCCTTGGCTTTGTAGCCATAGGAGAAATCTATGACGAGGATGGCATTGATCATATAAAAATGATCAGACCAGCTGGTTTATAAAAAATAGGGCGGTGTAGAAACACCGCCCGCTCTTCGATTGCTTGCCATATAAAAAAAAGAGGTCTATGAACAGATTCGAACTGCCGTGAAAGGTTTTGCAGACCTTTGCCTTACCACTCGGCCACATGACCTTTTATGCTTTTTAACAGCGCAAACATACATTGAAATTATTTGTCTACAAAAATAATAGACTAATAATTTATGTTTTTTTAATGTCTTGCAGCAAAATGCCTGAGCATTTTGCTATTTTAAACCCAATTCTATTTTCAAGAATCGGGCGGTATGACTTTCCTTGTTTTTGACCATTTGTTCGGGTACGCCTTCAAACAGAATTCTTCCGCCACCGTCTCCCCCCTCTGGGCCCAAATCAATGATATGATCCGCCACTTTAATCACGTCTAAATTATGCTCAATGACCAATACGGTATTACCACGGTCTACCAATTTATTCAGCACGTCTAATAAATGCTGTATGTCTTGAAAATGCAATCCAGTAGTAGGCTCATCTAAGATATAAAATGTTTTGCCCGTATCTTTTTTTCCAAGCTCAGTAGCCAATTTTACACGCTGGGCTTCTCCCCCACTCAAGGTTACAGCAGATTGGCCTAAACTAATATAACCCAGACCTACGTCTTGCAACACTTTAATTTTACGATAGATAAAAGGTACTGCTTGAAAAAATTCACAGGCTTCGTCTACTGTCATGTTTAATACATCACTAATAGATTTTCCTTTATAGCGAATTTCTAAAGTCTCTCTATTATAGCGCTTCCCATTGCATTTTTCACAGTGAACGTATACGTCTGGTAAGAAATTCATTTCTATAGTACGCATGCCGCCTCCTTCACACATATCACACCTTCCACCTTTTACATTAAAAGAAAATCGCCCAGCGTTATATCCCCTAATTTTTGCTTCTGGTACAGCTGCAAATAGGGTTCTAATTTCTGTAAAAAAACCGCAGTAAGTGGCTGGATTACTTCTAGGTGTTCTTCCAATGGGAGACTGATCAATGTCAATGACTTTGTCTATTTGTTCCAAACCCTTGATGCTCTTGTATTCCATAGCAATTGCCTTGCTATTATAGCAATGCTTAGACAATAAGGGATACAGGGTTTCATTAATAAGGGTTGATTTACCAGAACCGCTCACGCCACTCACTACTACTAATTTTCCCAAAGGAATTTCTACAGAAACTTGTTTTAAGTTATTGCCGTTGGCTCCTTTTATTTCTAATGATTTACCATTCCCCTTTCTTCTTTCTGCAGGAACTGGAATAAACTTTTCACCATTGAGGTATTGAGCTGTATCTGAATGGCTTAACAAAACTTCTTGCGGTGTGCCCGCTGCCACAATGCTACCGCCATGAATCCCCGCTTTGGGACCAATGTCTACCAAATAATCGGCAGCCATCATAATATCTTTATCGTGTTCCACTACCAACACAGTATTACCAATATCCCTTAGGTTTTGAAGCGCCAAAATTAATCGGTGGTTATCTCTTTGGTGCAAGCCAATAGAGGGCTCATCTAATACATACGTAATCCCCTGTAATTGAGATCCTATTTGTGTTGCCAACCTAATTCGTTGAGATTCTCCCCCACTAAGGCTTCTAGAAGGCCTATCTAAAGAAAGATAGGTAAGACCAACGTCTAATAAAAACTGTAAGCGTTCTCTAATTTCTTTGAGTATGTCTTTGGCAATGGCATTTTGTTTTTTGCTCAACCTTTTTTCAATGCCCTCAAACCAGACAATCAATTTGTCTAGATTTAAATGACTTAGTTCTGCAATATTTTTTTCATCTACCTTAAACCAAAGACTTTCTTGTTTTAAACGCGCACCTTTGCAACTGCCGCATTTTTTTAGTTCCATGAACTGCTCTACCCATTCTCTCAATCCTTCTGAACTTCCATTACCCACAAACCAGCGTTTGAGCATGGGAATGATTCCTTCAAAATCTCCCTCATAAACAGCTCCCGCCATTGGGTCATCATCCACTCCTAGTGCATCTGCTGCTGGGCCATCTGAATTTCCGTACAACAAAATATTCAAAGAAGCTGGGCTCAAGTCTTTGATGGGCTTATCTAAATTAATCTTGTGTTTCTTAGCAAGCGCTTCCACACTGCGGAACATATGTGCGTCACGTTGTTCTCCCAAAGGAGCTATACCACCCGCTTTTACGCTAAGTGATTGGTCTGGCAAAACGGCTTCCATACTAATACTATAGACATTACCCAAACCTTTACAAGTAGCACAAGCGCCATAAGGTGAGTTAAAAGAAAAAGCATTGGGCGATGGTTCTTCATAACTAATGCCTGTGTCTTCACACATAAGTTGCTTGGAATACTGTACCAACTTATTGGAGTCATTCACCAATAAGAACAAAAGATCCTTACCTGTTTTCAAAGTTTGCTGTACACTTTGGCTCAAGCGAACTTTCATGTCTGGCGTAACCGCTAATCGGTCAACCACCACTTCAATATCATGAATCTTATAACGGTCTACTTGCAATTTTGGGGTGAGGTCCATGACTTCACCATCAACCCTCACTTTCAAATACCCCTTCTTGCGTATGTCTTCAAAGAGTTCCCGATAATGTCCTTTTCTACCTCTGATTAAGGGAGCTAACAAAGAGATTTTTTTGTTGGCAAAGCGTTCAACTATATTCTCTATAATTTCCTCTTCGCTAAACTTTACCATTTTTTTGCCTGTGTTATAACTATAGGCTTCTCCAATTCTTGCAAAAAGAAGACGCATAAAATCATACACTTCGGTAACAGTTCCAACAGTAGACCTTGGATTTTTATTGGTCGTTTTTTGTTCAATAGAAATTACCGGACTCAGGCCTGTAATCTTGTCTACATCGGGCCTTTCCATATCGCCCATAAATTGACGCGCATAGGCGCTAAAGCTTTCCATATACCTGCGCTGTCCCTCATTGTAAATGGTATCAAAAGCCAAGGAGGATTTTCCACTTCCACTGACACCCGTAAATACCACCAATTTATTTTTGGGAATACTAATGTCTATGTTTTTCAGGTTATGCTCTCTTGCTCCAAAAACTTCAATGGTTTCCAAGGAAACATGGTTACTAGGCTCAACGGGTATATTGGTGGTAGATTTTTTCTTTGCCATGCTGCTCTAAAGGAATGTAAATGTACAAACAATGCCCAAGCCAATAAGTTTTAAAATACCAAATTTAGGGTAGCAATGATGCCAAACATTAAACCTATCTATTTCCCCCTAAAAAATATTTTTGACCTACAACACCTATCTGGCTTGAATTTCAAACTACTCCCTACCTATACAGTAGACTTTTATTTGGAAAATTGATGCTTCTCCCTTTATCTTTGTATGAGTTCTTTAAGATAACTTATCAAGAAAGGCAGAGGGATTTGGCCCGATGAAGCCTTGGCAACCCATATTGTTACTCAACAGTATGAAGGTGCCAACTCCAGTACCCATGGGTACAGAGATAAGTCAGAGTAAAAGTTTGTCTATTCTCCCGCAAGGGTATAAAATAATTACAAGCTCATCTGACTTACCGGATGAGCTTTTTTATTGCCCCTAAGGCAGAAAAAGCTCCGGTAAGTTGGCTCTACAGAATCCAAAAAGTTGTTGCAAAGGCAGTATTTAAAAACTTTAAAAACAGCCACATGAGCAGTATTACCCAGTTGATTCACAGCATTCCCGTTGACCCATTAACAGGTGCCATTTCAGTGCCTATTTATCAAACCTCCACATTTGTGCAAGACGCACCAGGGGTAAATAAGGGTTATGATTATTCCCGTTCCAATAACCCAACCAGGGCCGTATTGGAACAGTTAATTGCCAAATTAGAAAAAGGTAGTACAGGTCTTGCATTTGCCAGTGGATTGGCCGCTATTGACTGTGTCATTAAACTATTAAAAACTGGGGATGAAATTATAGCCGTTGATGATATTTATGGCGGAGCTTTTAGATTGTTTGGATCAGTGTACGAGCAATTTGGTATTAAAGTGCATTATGTAGATACTACAGATACCAATAAAGTTTATGATGCCATTACCCCAAACACAAAACTGATCTGGCTAGAAACGCCTACCAACCCTACTTTAAAAATTTCTGATATAGCTGCCATTGCAAAAATTGCCAAAGCAAATAATGTCTTGCTTTGTGTTGATAATACTTTTGCAACACCCGTCTTGCAAACCCCATTAACACTAGGTGCTGATATTGTAGTACATAGTGCCACCAAATATTTGGGTGGTCATAGTGATTTGATTGCAGGTTTATTGGTAACCAAGGATCCCGCTCTTGGAGCCAAACTCAAGTTCTATCAAAATGCTTGCGGTAATATTCTGGGCCCCTTTGATAGTTGGTTAACCATTCGTGGTATTGAAACCTTGCACTTACGTATTAGACAACACTGTAGCAGCGCTTTAGAAGTGGCAGAATGGCTAGAACAACATCCCTTGGTTGATACAGTGTATTATCCAGGACTAAAAACACATCCCAATCATGTCATTGCCACTCAGCAAGCAAAGGGTTATGGTGGGATTATTTCTTTTAGTTTAAAAGAGGATACAGAAGCTGCCGCTATTGAACTGGTAAAACATACAGGTTTATTCAAATTGGCAGAAAGTCTAGGCGGTATTAAAAGCTTGATTTCACATCCGGCTAATATGACCCATAAATCCATACCAGCAGAAAAGCGCAGGGCCAATGGTGTTGTGGATAGCTTATTAAGATTGTCTATTGGACTAGAAGAAGCGGAAGACCTGATTGGAGACTTGGAACAAGCATTCCAAAAAATAACAACTACAAAAAACAACAAAATATACGAAATAGCAACCGTTTAATTGAAACAACAAGTATGGAAACGCACAAGAAATTGACAATTGGTTTATTTGGTTTTGGTGTAGTGGGAGAAGGTTTGTACAAGGTTTTACAACAAACCCCATCACTGAATGCCAGTATTAAAAAAGTATGTATCAAACATCCGGGCAAGCAAAGAAACGCCCCGGATGAATTGTTTACAACGGTGAAAGAAGATATTTTAGAAGACGCAGAAATCAATGTGGTAGTGGAAGTAATTGATGATGCAGACGCAGCATTTGAAATTGTGAACATTGCACTACGCGGTGGTAAAGCAGTAGTAAGCGCCAGCAAGAAAATGATTGCAGAACATTTACCAGAAATTTTGCAATTACAACAAGAAACAGGACTACCCTTTTTATGCGAAGCCGCAGCCTGCGCTTCAATTCCTGTTATTAGAAACTTAGAAGAATACTATGACAATGACTTATTGCATAGCATTAAAGCCATTGTTAATGGTTCAACCAATTTCATCTTAACCAAGATGTTTGAGGATAAATTGGATTTTCAATCAGCTCTTTTATTGGCCAAACAATTGGGTTTTGCAGAAAGCAATCCCAAACTAGACGTGGAAGGATATGATGCTGTTAACAAGTGGGCCATTCTTTTAAACCATGCTTATGGTATTGTAGAACACCCAGACAATATCTTGTTTACGGGTATTCAAAACATTCAATTGAGTGACGCCCTTGTAGCCAAGGAAAAAGGACTTGATATTAAATTGATTGGACAAGCCAAAAAATTGAAGAATGGAAAGGTTGCCGCTTTTGTTTTGCCACAGTTTGTTAAAAACGGAGATCCCCTGTCTTTTGTTAAAAATGAATACAATGGGGTAGTCATTGAAAGTGGATTTGCAGACAAACAATTCTTTTATGGCAAGGGTGCTGGAAGTTTTCCTACTGCATCTGCCGTATTGAGTGATATCTCTGCACTTAGATACAACTATCGTTATGAGTATAAAAAACGCTACCACCATATTCCTCATGAATTGACCAATGAGTATTTTGTAAAAGTGTATTTGAGTTTTGATGACTGGAAATATATTCCCAGAGAGAAATTTGAATGGATTGAAGAGTGGCATGCAGACGCTGACAGGAAATACCTGATTGGCGTTTTACCCGTTCAAGAATTGATTCAAAATAGTTGGTGGAAGGAAAATCAAACTTCTCTTATACTAACCGTGGACCCCATTATTGACAACCTTGATATTATCCATTTGAAAAAAAGGAGTTTAGAATTGGCTGGTATTCAATAAATGATTTTGAAATAGCTTAGATCCCGGTTGCCATTGGTAGCCGGGATTTTTTATTAGATTTGTTAGAATCAAACAACAATGAACCACCTAGAAACTAACTATTTAAAAACAGGAAGTCTGATTTCCATTGTAGCTGGCATTTTGTTGATTACCATTTCCCTAGTAATTGGTAAGGTTCCCGTATTTCTCTTCTTCAATCTTAATTTAGGCGGCTTTGCCGATGTGTTTTTTGAATACATCACTTATTTGGGAGATGGACTCATCTGGATTCCCATTGCCCTATTTTTTATATGGAAACAAAGACAATATTTGGTATTGTTGATTAGCACCATTAGTATTTCTACCCTACTGGCGCAGGGTATCAAGAATTATGTATTCACAGCGGAACCAAGACCAACTACTTTAATTACTGATAGGTCGCTAATACATACCGTTTCTGGAGTAGAATTACATGGATTTTACAGTTTCCCCTCTGGACATACTACAACAGCCACTTGTCTATTTCTTTTGGCCTGTTTGTTCATTCCCAAAAAATGGATCTTACCAATTGGTTTTATCTATGCTTTAGTGGTGGGTTATTCAAGAGTTTATCTTGCCCAACACTTTCCATTAGATGTGGGAGGTGGATTTATCATAGGTACTATCAGCCTATGGCTTTCTGTATATTTACAAAATAGCTATAACCAGGGTCTTAAACAATTAGACTAGTCTTTCCATCTCCATTCACCGGCAATTTGCAAAGGCTCTTTCAAGTTATTTTTGAGTAAGAATTCTTTGGTTTCTGCATCGCTAAAATGTTTGGCTGTAATCACAGGCGCGTCAGCAATACCATAAGCAAGCATCGCATTAAAGCGAACAGTGTTTACCATTCCCTTTTTGTCTACCAAACTAAAATTGTCACAATCGGCATGATAACAAGGACCTGAATTATTGGGCAGTTTACCACCAGCTGCACCGCCTGTTGGAACGCCTTGTAACATGAAGGGTTGGTGATCACTATGTAAACCGGCTCCACTACGGAAGCTGTTTTTAAAGCTACTGTCTAAGGACTGAGCAATGGTACCTATGGATTGAAACAAAGCTTTGCTTCCCTCATCAGTACTGGAATAACCAGTGGGGTCATTGGTCATATCATAATTGAGCATATAACGCAATTGGTCAATGGTCTTGTCTTTGATAGCTGCATCTACATAGGCTTTAGAACCAAGTAAACCTTCCTCTTCTCCCATAAACATTACAAATTCAATAGTCCTATCTGGTTGTAATTTGAGTTTGGCAAATGTGCGCGCCATATCCAATACTGAGAAGGAACCAATTCCATTGTCAATGGCGCCTGTAGCTAAATCCCAACTATCTAAGTGCCCTCCTACGGCAATTTTCTCATTAGGATATTTCTTCCCTTTAATAGTGGCTACCACATTTCTGGCTTTGATTAAACCAGAAATATTATTCATTTTGATATGGGTATATAATTTATCTGTCTTCAGGGTTTCACGCAACTTGAAACCATCTTCCATTCCAATACATACTGCTGGAATTGGAATCAACTTACCTGTAACAGAGGCTGTGCCCGTAAGCAAAATTCCTCCTTTAGCGGTATTAATGATAATAATACCTTTTGCTCCCCATTTGGTTGCAATAGCCGTTTTCTCTGAACGATGTAAGGTTTTGGTTCCTTCTTTAGAACCAGGAACAACACCCAAATAAACCAAGGCAATTTTTCCTCTTACTTTATTGGGGGCAGCTTGATAATCTTCCTCTAATCCATTTCCCATATCTACCACTTCATTAGAAACATCGGCCTTAACAGGCGAGTGTGCAAGTGTTACAGATTTAATGGGTACCAAGTGATTGGTATCGGTTCCAATGGAAACGGCAATATTACCCCTACTCCAACTTTCTACTTCAAAGGGTTGGTATTTGAGATTGGTAAATCCGTAAGATTTGAGAAGATTGTAGGCATAGTCCTCTGCTTTTTTCCCATTGGCTGATCCGGTAAGTCTGTGTCCAATGGTAGATGTTGCTTCTTTCAAGGTTTCATAAGCCCTTGAATGTTCCAATGCTTCTTGGTTGATACTGGCAAAAATGCTTTTCCACTCAGGTTTGTCCTGAGAAAAACAGGTTTGACTCCCAACCAAAACCATCACCCAAAACAGCGAAATTTTCCTATTCATGTTTAATTGCTTTTATACGGGGCACAATATAATGGGGAATTCTCTTTTGTGCTGAAAAAATAGGCTGAAATAGGTTTTTAACCGGAAGAGGTTATATTTAACAGAACCATTTCAAACGTTTGAAAACATGCAACAAAAAGGAATTTGGGCCATCATTGCCCTTTTAGGAACGCAGATAGGTTTGGCACAGACCCCTATTTCTACCATGGAACCCATTAGCTTTTCAGCTGTAACCATTAATGATGCTTTTTGGAAACCCAAACAGGAATTACTGGCAAATACCACTTTAAAAGCTTGTATTTATCAAACGGAAACAGCTACCCCACGTCTGAGAAATTTTCAGAAAGTAGCTAGAAAAAAAGGAGAAAAGCACGAGGGCATTTTTTATGATGACTCGGACCTGTTTAAAGCCTTAGAAGCTATGGCCTATTCTTTGAAAAATCATCCAGATGCCAGTATGGAAGCCAAAGCAGATGAATGGATTGAAATTATAGCTGCTGCTCAACAACCAGATGGTTATTTAAATACTTTTTATACACTCAATGAACCACAGAATAGGTATACCGATATGAGCATGCATGAAGACTATAATGCAGGTCATATGATTGAAGCAGCTGTTGCCTATTTTAATGCTACTGGTAAGAGAAAATTTTTGGATGTATGTATTCGTTGGGCCAATCATTTTGATGCCTTATTTGGACCTGGTAAACGCCATTGGGTTACGGGTCACCAAGAATTGGAATTAGCTTTGGTTAAATTGTATAAAACCACCAAGGACCAGAAATATTTAAAACTGGCCGATTGGTTATTAGATGAAAGAGGGCACAAATTTGCCAAAGGTTATACTTGGACCGATTGGAAAGACACGGCATATGCGCAAGATGTAGTTCCTGTAAAGCAACAATCAGAAATTACAGGTCACGCAGTACGTGCTATGTATATGTATACTGGCGCTGCCGATGTGGCTACACAAACAGGGGACACTGGCTATCTATCAGCCATGGTAAGGGTTTGGAAGGATGTGGTGTATAGAAATATGTATTTAACAGGCGGTATTGGATCATCTGGATCCAATGAAGGTTTTTCTGTAGATTATGACCTTCCCAATGAACAAGCTTATTGTGAAACCTGCGCTTCTGTTGGCATGGTTTTTTGGAATCAGCGCATGAATTCCCTTACGGGCAATGCTACCTATATTGATGTGTTAGAGAGAAGCTTGTACAACGGTGCACTTGATGGTTTGAGTTTAACGGGTGATAAATTTTTTTACGGAAACCCATTAGCCTCTAATGGCAAACACGCAAGAAAAGCCTGGTTTGGAACGGCTTGTTGTCCCGCCAATATTGCCCGACTAATTGCTTCTTTGGGCGATTATATTTATGCAAAAGACAATAAAGGCTTGTATGTAAATCTCTTTGTGGGCAGTGAAACAAAAATGATTTTGAACGGCCAAGAAATTGGTATCAAAACCAATACCGAATATCCCCTCAATGGCAAAATTAAGATTGAAATTTCTGCCAATGGTCAAAATAGCTTTGCACTGCATATTAGAAAACCGGGATGGTCAGATAACACGGTGGTTCCAGGCGGACTCTATCATTATGCCATGGTCAACAAAACGGAGCCTAGTCTTATGATCAATGGTAAAACTGTCAGTGCTAGTTTGGTTAATGGCTATTACGTAATTGAACGCAAATGGAAAAAAGGAGATATTGTAGAATACCGCATTCCTATGCCTATTCAAAGAATTCAAGCACAGGAGGTACTCAAAGAAGACCAACAAAGAATTGCCATTCAAAGAGGCCCCTTGGTTTATTGTGTGGAAGGTGCTGATAATGGTGGTAAAGCTTGGAATATTTTGTTTCCTGACAATGCATCCATAGTAGAGAAACCCATGCAAGTTTTGGACGAGAAAGTAATTGGACTAAGCGCAATCTTACCAAGTTTGCAAATCAATGCAGCTGGCACCCAAGCACAAACCGTTTTAAAAGAAGTTATTGCTATCCCTTACTATACCTGGTGTAATAGAGGAAGTAATCAAATGCAGGTATGGTTTCCAACAACTATCAAAGATGTAAAACTAAATTATTAGATCAAGGATTTCAAGATGCCCTAGCAATTCTTGAACTAATTCCTATATTAAATGGGAGAATGGTATCTTCCCATTCTTGGTGTTGAATTGGGTGAAAACCTTTTGTAAATCAGTGATATTTCAAAAGACCTTGTACTCACAGCACCGCTTTTAACGCTGGACACATTCACGTCATAACTCAAACCAAATTGGACCTCATTATGGGTATACCCTATATAAGGGATAATTGCATCGCCAAGTCTGTAATAAATCCCTGCATTTAGCATTCTTCTCTGATCCATTTCAAACTGTCCCGGACTCAATCCAAAAGCTAGGCTAGAACCAAAAGAGGTAGAACTTGTTCCATTTTGAATCATATGAATGGCACTCACCGTTACATTCAAATCATCATTCAATGTTGTTCCAAAATCCGCGTGTATATCGTATCTAGGACTTACATACAATGAATTATTATCAAGCAGACTTCTACTAGATTTTACAAAACGATAACCGGCAACGCCCACATTTAGAAAAGAATAATCATTGACATGGGTAAACATAATACCCGCACATGCGGAAGAATAAGAAATTGATGGATTCAGATTGGGCTCTCCTGTTGGAAGTGCGCGATCAAACCCAGTACTTGACAATTGTTGGTCAGTTGTCAATGAAGCATAGTCTACTCTTGTATTATTTGAAACAAAACCCAAGCCAACAGCCAATCCGTTACCTTTATTATCAATTGACAGGTGATAAGCAGTATTGAAGTTTACATAAGTACTTTTAAAGGCTCCTTCTAAAGACCTATCGGCCAGAACCATTCCCCCAATTCCCAAATAATTGTCATCACCAAATTTTTTCAATTTTCCATCAATAGAGAAACTTTGAGTGCTATAAGGAGATCCCATTCCAACTGTTTGGGTTCTTATATTGGTCATTGCCCTCCAAACTGATTCACCATCACTAGTTAGCGCCGGGTTAATGGTCAATGGAGAAGAAAAAAATTGAGAAAAATTGGGGTCTTGAGCATGCAGTTTTGTTACTGATGATATTATCAACACTAATAAAAAAAATCTGCTGTGTATTTTAAAATTTCTCATCTTATCTAATTAGTAAGAAACTACCATTTTTTTGTACCACATTACCATTATTGTCTATTCCTTCCGCAATCCAATTATAAGCATCCATTGGTTGACTGATACCTGAACTAATGCCATTCCAGCCATCCGTAGAATTTCTGGATTCAAAGACAAGTTTGCCAAATTTATTTACAATTTTAAAATAGGATAATGATTTCATTCCAGCCAAATAAGGATAAAGCATATCATTGATGCCATCTCCATTAGGACTAAATGACCTAGGAACAAATATGTTAACTAAGGCCGAATCAAATACTTTAACCCTAATGGTATCAACGGTAATACAGCCTTCTGGAGAAGTCATAGCAATATAATAGTTCTGACTTTTAGTATAGTTGAAAATTGGGTTGTTTACATTTAAGAAGTCTAGGCCCCAGACTGGTTGCCAACTATATTGATAGGCTTGCCCCTCAAATTTCCTTGCCTGTAATTGCAAAGATTTGCCAGCATTGGTACTAACTGTTTGTAAGTTTACCGGTTTCCTAGGCTCTGCAATAGCAATTAAACTATCTTTCTTAATAGAATAAGCACAGGATGGAATATTTGCAGAAAGAGTAATTTTCTTTAATCCACCGGTTTTAAAAATCTTGGTTGCATTGTATCCTACTACAGAATCTTCTCCATTAAAATTCCAGGTCCATTTAATATTTCTAACAGCGGAAGTGTCTGAATAATTCATGAATTGTTTTAACACGTTAATACAATTGACACTATCATTTTTAAAGGAAATTCCAAAATTCTTTAAATCATACATCTTCATCACATTCGCTGTGGTATTGGAGCAACCAATACTATCCGTTACTATGGCACTATAGGATCCTTGTTGATAGGCATTATAGTTAACACTAGTGCTACCACCAATGGGCTGGCCATTAAAATACCATTTATAAGATTGAAAAAATGGGGTAATCACTAGTGGTTGATAAGAACCCACACAAATTAATTGGCCACTTGGGGCTTCAATGGTTGCAACAGGCAGCTTTTTCAAATTCTGGCTTGATGCAGCCAAATAAGGAATACTAACACTGCTATCATTGCTACAGTATGCGTCATTTACATGCAGAATCCTAAAATCATAGGTAGCATTTTTAGGAAGTGCATTTTGAACAAAAATGGAATTGGCAGCAGTAAACCCACTTACCTGATTTAATTGAAAATCTTTGTTATCCCTATAACTGATAGACCAAGGAGAGGTTCCCGTAAAAGTTAAACGCAAAGTATCTGATGCATTTTCACAAAGACTAGACAGTCCATCAATTTTTACCTGTGGCTTGGGGTTTACTGTGGCTACAAGCCTAAATGGCAATCCTAAACAGCCATTGGTAATTGGACTAACTAAATAACTTGCATTCACTGGAATAGTTCCTGAATTAAATAAGTTTTGTATAACAGATGGCTGATATAAAGTATCGTTATTGGTGTATCCAGAAAGCGCAAAGGAAGGATTGGTTTCTGCAAATTTCCATCTAAACAGCGTGCCAACAGGAATTTGATTTGGTATGAATTCCATTTTCTGACCAGTACAAGTACTAGCTGTTTGGTTACCAATTAAGGAAATTGGTTTTACGGTAACCGTTACATTAAAGGGTTGTAATGCACAGGTTGGATTTTGTGGTTTAATAGTATAAATAGCAATAGCATCCGTGGTAAGTGTATTATTCAAACTGTCTTGAACTATTGTTTGGGGTGTTATTCTAGCATTGAACCCTTTTAAAGATTGATCAGGTAATTGTGTGGGAGCATCCCAAGTATAAGTGGTTCTTAATGGCTCCAAATTGGTTGGAAGACTAAAGTTTGTTCCACTACAAATGGTTAATTTTTGATCAGGAACAATTGGAGCAGGATTCATCACAAAGCTAACAACCTGAGTACTATCGGTGCAACCATTAAAGGTTGTTTTGTATTTGTAAGAAATTAAAACGGGATTGATGGTTGAATCCAATAAGGTTTCATTAATGGCATAAGAACCTTTTGCAGGTTTGTTTGCAATACCTGCAATGCTATCTCTGGTCCAAGAGAAAATAGTACCCGGCGTTTTGCTTGTTGGGATATACGTAAAATTGGTATTGCTACATATAGCAGGCAGGTTAGTTGGACTACTTAATACTGGAATTGGATTTACAATCACCGTTAACTTGAATGGCTTGCCTACGCATCCACCAGTTGAGGCTCCAGGAATAATGGTTTGAATATTATAAGTAGCAATATTGGCAGTATCGGTCAAATTGGTTAAGGAACCTTTGATGGCATTAGTAGGGATTAGTCTATTTTCGTTTCCACCTACTAACCCATTAGAAAGCAATGGCATTGACCAAAGAAATTCAGCGTTCACGGTATTGGCTGGAATAATATTAAAATTAGAACCGCTACAAACCGGTGTTGTCATATCGGGCAGCGTTAATACGGGATTTACAATTTCATAGACGGTTTGTTGATTGGTGCAACCATTTGCCTTCATGGTATAGACATAGGGCACTTGCACAATATTAAAAGTAGTATTCTGCAATTCTTCGCTAATACTATTTGATCCATTGGTTAATGCTTGTGAAATACCAACCACATAAGATCTTGACCATTCAAATGAAACATCACGCGTACTACTAACCGGCGTATAATTAAAAGTATTACCAGAACAGATTGGCGTTGGCTTTAAGCTGCTACTTAATTGGGGTTTAGGATTAATTAATACAGTTACTACCTGAGACTTTAAATTCACACAACCATTATACAATAGTGAAAAACGATAGTTAACTCTTACAGGTTCTCCAGTACTGTCAATCAAAATCTCGTTAATATCTGAATAACCAGTAGCGGGTAAATTGGCTAATCCTGGAATAGAATCCCTGGTCCAAGAAAATGCTGTTCCTGGAAAATTACTTTGAGGAGCATAATTAAAGGTAGTACCACTGCATTGGTCTGGTAACAACAAAGGACTTGTCAGTACTGCTGAATTGGCTTTAACGGTAACTTTTACAGGAAATGAGATTCCTTTACAACCATTGGCAACAGGGGTTACACTATAAAACGCTCTTCCAGAAGAGGTATCACTATTGATGTTTTTTAATACTTGAGAAATATTGGTTTGCAAAACATTTTGTTCAAATCCACCTGTAACCCCATTGGAATAAGTTGGGTCATCCCAAGTGAACATAGAACCTGCAGGAAGATTATTGGGAAGTCTCACTGTAAATGGACTACCACTACAAACGGTTGATCGCAAGGTATCAGTAATATAGGGAGATGCTTTAACGGTCACTACAATTGAAAATGGTTTACCAATACAGTCTCCAAATCTAGGGGTTACTTTATAGGTAGCCAATACATCAATACTATTGGTGGTATTGGTTAATAGCTGGCTAAAATTGGGTACCGGCGTTAATTGATTATCCCCACCAATGACTGAATTTTGAATATTGAAGATGGGTTTATCCCAAGTATAATTGGTAATGAAGGGTAGTGGAGAAGGATTCATCACAAAAGGAACACTTGGACAAATGATGGTGTCTTTATTGGGAAAATTGGGTGTTGGATTTACAGCTGCAATAAAAGTAAATGGTTTACCAGGACAACCCAGAGCAGTAGGCGTTACTGTGTAAGTGGCCTGTGCTATATTATTATTACTATTTATTAATTGCTGACTGATGGATGGCATTAGACTACCATTGGCAACAGCTCCAGTAACGGAATTTAAGGGGGAAATCTGTGGCAAATCCCAGGTATAATAAGTAGCAATATTGACTAAATTACTAGTAGGAATGGTTGTGAATGGATTGTCACTGCAAACAGATTCAGAGGCAGTAGCAACAATGGGCAGTGGCCTTACTTTTACCGTTAAATTAAAGGGAGCACCAGCACAATTGCCACTTTTTGGCACCACCGTGTATACTGCCGTACCACCAGAATCAACACCACTATAATTTAAAATACCGGTGATATTAGGATCCCCAGCCAAATTGGTATTTTGAGAAAAGCCGGTGGTAGATACCCCCGAACCCATTGAGGGAGACCTCCAAGTATATACGGTATTAGGTGGCACATTCAAAGGGCTGGCTGTAAAGGGAGACCCACTACAGGTAACCAAAGTTTGTGACGCAACACTGACACTCACATTGGCAGATGGATTCACACTTACTACAATGGGAAAAGCTTTTCCAACACAACCCGCGCTAGTAGGTACCACTGTAAAATTAGCCGAGGCAGGATTGGTATTACTATTGTTTAGGGTAGGCGCAAAATACAACTGATTGTTTAGGGCATTAAGACCAGAACCTGTTAGCGTTCCTGCTGGTGTTACTTGAGGGCTAGTCCACGAATAAAGGGTACCTGTTGGAATAATTCCAGAAGGTTGGTAGGTTGGCGGAGTTCCGCTACAAACCACTAGGGTATCCTTGCTGTTAATTACGGGAGTAGGATTTACTGTTACTATTAGATCAAATGGGATTGACTTACAAGTACCCGCTGTGGCAAATACATTATAAGTGGCGGTTTGGGGAAGAGTAGATTTATTAATCAGCGTTTGACTTATAGGCGGATCAGTGTAAATGATGGAAGGTGTTTGTTGAAGTCCTGACCCCCCGGAAAGACTAGTATCACTATACTGTGGCATTGTCCAAGTGAACTGGGTACTTGTTGGAACAATATTGGCTCCTCCAGTAACAGGAGAAGCTTTAAAAGGGATACCGCTACAAACCGTCTGAATCACAGGGGAACTAATATTGGGTTTGGGATTTACAATAATAAATTTTTGGAAGGTAGGTCCCGTACAAGTAAATCCTGTGTACGTGTAATTTGGAATAATATTATAAGCTGTACTAATGGTATTTGCAGTGGTATTGGTAAGGGTTTGATTAAAAGAGTAAATTTTGGGGCTAATCCCAACTGTAGATGCCCCTGATATTCCAGCGGTTCCGGGATTGTTCCAATTGTAAAAAGAACCCGAAATTTGTGTTTTGGGTGTAAAGGAAATGGGCGTTCCACTACAAATGGTGTCGTAAACTATGGGATCTGAGATATAGGGTGTAGGATTGATGTTATAGGTTAGAATTTGCTGATTGGTACAACCATTCAGCGCAGTCATATTAACCGTATAGGGAATACTGACCGGATTAGCAGTGGTGTCCAATAAATTATCGTTAATCAAAAAAGATGTTCCATTTAATGCAGTTTGCCCAAGCACGGCTGGTCTTGACCAATTCCATTTATCAATCAGAATGGTTGCTGCTGCAGTAAAATTGATGTTATTTCCACAGCCATTAGAAAGACTATTCCAAGTAGTAAGGTTTGAAATGGTCGGTATGGGATTGACAGTAACATCAATAAAATATTTTACTTTATTGTCGTCAGTTACAGTAAACCTAATAGTTGCCGGTGTAGTACCAGTTAAGGTTAATTTTTGGTTGATAGCAGGCAGAGGATTAGTGGGATTACTAGGATTTGCCGATTGAACTGTGATAGACCCTGGAACAGTTCCCATTATCCATGTATACGTTCTGCCTGCAGGAAGGTTTAGTTTAATAGATATATCATTAGTACTGCCGCTACAAAAATCGTTGTATGAAACTGGTGTTTGCCCCTTTGCCATCAAGGGCATACAATATAAGGCAGCTATTAAAGCAGTAATTGCAACTATAGATTTCATTACTTGTGGGGGTAAATTCTAAACTAATAAAACAGGTAATGAAAATAAGACTTATGAAGAATTAAAAGGTTTAAAAAAGATTAAAATACGAAAATATAATATATATATTCCTATAAAATCAAGGAATATATCACAAATTGATCAATAAATTACACTATTGCATCAGACCAAATATTAACTATGCCCAATAAGGTCTTTGATTCAATAATGCAATTCTTTAACTGAGCTTTAGAGCAATATGATTAGCAAAAGAACAATCAGAACTACGGCACCAATAGATAAGTAAATCCCCCCACTTCTTTCTCTAACTTCTGATTTCATGGCTCTTACTTCTTTGCGCAAGACTTTTTTCTCTTGAGAACTAAGTAATGACTTATCCATGTTTTGAATTTGAACTAGTCTTGCATTTATTTGATTAAGGCGTAAGGTTTGTGTTTCAGTTAGGACAATTTCTTTTTTTGCAGAATGCGTATCTATTGCTGCATGGGTTTTAGGTAAATATGCTAGTGAAGAAATAACTAGTAAACATACCATGGCTGTCTTTTTCATAATGATATTTTAGTGTTTGTAATTGATTTGTCAAAGTTGCAAAATTGCTTGACCAACTTATTACAAACACTGTTGTCATTCTTGCGGCATTCACAGGTTTAGGTTAGGCCAGAAATTAGAAAATCCCAGAACCTGAGGAACTGGGATTTTCTAATAGCCCTATTTAAAAGACCATTAAGTATTCCAAATAACTGCATTAATAACCTGCATTCTGCGTATACAAGCCAGCTCTTGCATCCAATTCTGCTTGTGGAACTGGATAGATGATATAGTTTTTATTAAAGGGTAGCATTTGCTTTAACACGTCTTCGGTAGTTATCCAAGCAGGGATAATGGTTTCAATATTCCCGCTACGAACCAGATCGTGCCAACGGTTACCTTCATTACCAAATTCTTTTCTACGTTCTGCAAATAACTGAGCTAGGGTTACACCTGAAGCGGCACCAGTAATACCAGCACGATTTCTAACCTGTGTTACTATGGCATCAACATCTGCCTGTGTTCCACCTGTTGCGCCTCGTAAAATACATTCTGCCTTTAGGAGTAATACATCGGTATACCTGCTAACAATAAAATTGATGGGCCAGTCAGTACGAACTGCAGGAATCTTAGTAATGTCAATCCATTTCTTTTCAAAAGAACGGGTTTCTGTAATACCATTGTACGTGAAACCAGTTTGAATATAAAATGGTTTTCTAAGATCGGTTGCTGCAAAAGCATTTAAAAAATCAGTAGATACCGGCCTAATCAACAATCCACCTTGGATAGGTTTACCCTGAGAGAGGAACCAGTTATCTGGTACAGTAATCCAAGGAAAAGTTGCACCCACTGCAGGGTTCAGGCCATTTACATATTGCACATCAAAAATAACTTCGGGGTTATTTTCATTGGTGAAAGAAAAAATATTGGCATAGCTGGCACCAAAACTATATTTACCAGAAGCAATGATTTCGTTTAACAGAGTCAATGCCTGATTCCATTCAGATACACCAAGACCGGGACCGTTAATGCCATAACTAGCACCTGATCTGGTCATGTGAACTAATGCTAATATAGATTTTGCAGCCCATTTGGTAGCCCTACCCTTGTCACCTGCAGCGGCATAGACATCGGGCAAATTGGCACTTGCAAATTGAAGGTCAGCAATAATTTGGGTATAAACTTCTGGAATGGTATTTCTTTTTAAAGAAGCTGCTTCTGAGGCGGTAAGTGGATGATCCGTTAAAGGCACTTCTCCAAAATAACGTACCAAGTCAAAATAATAAAAAGCACGCAGGAATTTAGCTTCCGCTTCAATCTGTGTTTTTAATGAGGCAGGAGAAATTACGGATCCTTTTGCAGCTAATTGTTCTAATAAAACATTAGCCTTATAAATTCCATTGAAATTAGCATTCCATGCTTCTACCACATAGACATTCCCACTAATGGTCTTCTGAAAATTATTAATTGGCTCCCAGTCACGAGGACCATCGGCCGTTGCATATAAATTATCTGATCTTGTTTCAGACAAGTTGATCAATCTGTCTGGATATCCTTTTAAGTTGTTATAAACGGCATTAACACCATTAACAAATTCACTTGTTTGGGTATAAAATGTAGCTGAGGTAGCGGAGGATAATGGAATCTGGTCTAATTTCTTCTCGCAAGAAACTAAGACAATCAGGGTTGATATTAGAAAATATATTTTTTTCATGATAGTCATTTTTCGGGTTGATTAAAATGTGAAATTCAAACCAAAGATGAAAGACTTTGGAATGGGCAATCCGCCATAGTCAGATGCTTCAGGGAAGGCTGAACTTCCACTTACGTCTGTATTGGTAGCTTCGGGATTAAATCCGCCTTTGTATTTATCATATCCAAAGAAATTTTCTAAAGACATATAGGCACGTGCAGACTGGATTAATTTTCCTTTGAATACTTGTCCAAAATTATAGCCCAATGTAATATTTCTAATACGCAGGTAATCTGAAGAATACATCCAGTCAGTATTCTTAATTCTTCCAAAAGTAGAATAGGCTTTGCTCACAACACCTGCACCAGGATTGGCTGCAGAGAACCAACGATCACGATAAGTACCCAATGCATTGTCTGAAAAACCTTGTCCAGTTCTACCTAGTGCTCTTCCCAATAAAGAATACAATTGACCACCATTTTGACCTTGGATTAAGATGCTTAAATCAAAGCCCTTATATTTGAAAGTATTGGTAATACCCCATACATAATCTGGGTTAGGTTTACCAACAATGGTGCGGTCATTGGCATCAATGGTACCATCGCCATTGGCGTCAAAATATTTTGGATCACCTTCTGTTTCTCCAGCCATAATGGGCGATTTCTTTGCAATGTCATCCGCAGTTAAAATGCCCAATTGCTTCACCACAAAAATGCTATACATGGGATCTCCAATTCTTAAAATAGAATGGTTGATATCTAGGTTTGAAGGAATTAAAATCTGAGACTGTCCACCTGGTAAGCTGACCAATTTATTGGCATTGTGACTTAGGTTAAGCGTAGTTGACCATTCAAATTTACCAACCATGTTTTTACTGGTTATTTGAAATTCCCAACCCTTATTTCTAGCACTTCCCGCATTACTTAAATATGAGGTAAATCCAGTTGCAGCTAAAATTGGAACGTTTAACAACAAATCAGTACTCAATCTGGTATAATAATCAAATGAAACAGACAATCTGTTTTTCAAAACAGTCAAGTCAAATCCTACATCAAATGTTTCTGATTTTTCCCAAGCCAAATCTGGGTTGGTAATGCTATTAGGCGCTTGACCAACAGCAGCTACACCATTGAAAGTATAATTAAAAGTTCCCAAAGTACTGATGGTACTATAGTTACCAATATTGTAGTTACCAGACTTACCCCAGCTTGCCCTAATTTTCAAGTCATTGATGGCAGTAACTTTTCTCATAAAGTCTTCTTCACTTAACCTCCATCCAATAGAAGCTGATGGGAATAATCCCCAACGCGTATTGCTGCCGAATCTTGAAGATCCATCACGGCGCATACTTGCTGTTAACATGTATTTATTCTTATAGTTATATTGCATCCTTCCAAAATAAGAAACTAACACATTTCTGGCTTCATTTGTGTTACCAATTACACCGTTGGCATCTGATAAAGTAGTAATGGCGTTTCCGCGAAAACCACCAACAGAAGACATACTAACCGCGTCTATCTTGTCTACGTTATAGGACTGACCCAACAACACATTGATATCATGTGCTCCTGCAATGGTCTTGCTGTAAGACAAAGTATTTTCATTTACAAAAGTCTGTTTGCGATAACTGTTATAAGTTCCAGAAGTGAGCGTTGAACCTCCACCACTGGAAGGAGCAGCTTGTCTGGTTAAAACGGAACTTGCTGCTACATAGGGTACATAGGTTTTTGCATTGTTATCCGTATTATCAAAGTTAACGGTAGTCTTAAAGTTTAAGCCAGATATGATTTGGTATTCACCATACAAAGAGGCAATAGTTCTGAAGCGTTTTGTTTCACCTAAGAAATTTTGTAATTTCCCAATGGGGCTATTAGGAGAAACGCCCCATCTATATTGACCATTGTTACCTACGTTTGGATACAAACCCATGGTATCTTCTTGCACAGGTGTAAAACTCACCATTTGGTGCAAGATATTGTCCTTGCCTTCAACTCCGGGGTCATTGTTTACAGAATAACTTGGAGCCACATTCATTCCAATCTTTAATTTTCTACTAACATTGGCTTCAATGTTAGCCCTCACAGAATAAGAAGTAAAATCGGTATTGATGACCATTCCTTCTTGACGGGCATAGTTACCAGAGATATAATATTTTACAAATTCATTGCCACCTGTAGCAGATAGCTGATGGTTCTGACCCATCCCTTTTCTGAAAGCAGCATCTTGCCAATCTATATAATTCAAACCAGGATGCCCAGGTGTATTCCATCTATCATCGCCCATAAAGGCAGTATTTACAGAACCTACAGGAAGCCCTAACACAACTCTTCTTTGGTCATAGGTTTGAGAAGCAGTTCTGGCAGGACCTGCCACTGGAGAAGAAGCCACCCATTGGGCGTCAACCATTTCTTTTGCGCGAGTTACCCACTCATCTGCACTCAACATATCTAATTTGCGACTTCTTTCTATATAACCCATATAACTATTCAAAGTAATTTTTGCTTTTCCATTTTGGCCTTTCTTGGTAGTTATCAAGACTACCCCATTGGCTGCTCTAGAACCATAAATGGAAGCAGCAGCAGCGTCTTTTAATACTTGAATAGACTCAATATCATTGGGGTTAATATTGTCTAATGGATTTCCCTGACCAAAATTACCAGAACCATTAGGAGCTGCAGTGGCTAATGGAAAACCATCTACCACATACAAGGGCTCACTACCAGCGGTAATAGAACCCGTACCACGTACTTGCACGCTAAATGCTTTTCCTAATCCACCACTGGTTTGTTTAACCGTAACACCGGCCATTTGACCAACCAAGGCCTGGTCAACCCTTAAAATGGGTCTTTCCACTAAGCTTTTGGCGTCAAAATTAGAAACAGCTCCGGTTACATTTCTTTTCTTTTGCGTACCGTATCCTACTACTACCACTTCATCTAGATTATTGGTAGACTTTTGCATTAGAATAGTAAAATTGGTTCTGTTAGTTGTTCCTGCTTCTTGATCAGCAAAACCAATGGAACTAACCACCAGCGTTGCTTTTGCTGGTACACTTAAACTAAAAGACCCATCAGCCTTAGTAGACGTTTTTTCGGAACTATTTTTCACTTGAACCGTAGCTCCTTCCAAAGGATTTCCAGTTTGGTCTGTGACTTTACCTGTTACTAAGATTTTGCTGTTTTGACTAAAGGAAGAAAGTGGAGAGACTAAGAGTCCCAACAAGAATAGTGTTATAAAAACACAGTTACGCCAGAGGCATGATGGCAGCTTCATAAAACAATCGTTTGGTTTTTTAAAAAGAAATGGCAGTGCACGGGCACTAACTAAAAGTAGATTTGATACAATGGCTTACTATCCTGTACAATACTGCCAAAAGATAAAAAGTGCATCAAAAGAGGATTTTGATGCACTTTTTACGTACGGGAACGATTGCGTAAAATGGAAATATTATTGGAAAAATAGAATCCGATTAGGATAAATAAAATTGCAAAAAATGTTTTGGCTTAAGTGACTTGACTTAATTGGTAACAAAGGAAACTGAAAAACGCATCTTTAAATCATTAGAGGTTTTAACCATCATCAAAGATGGTCTTTCCAAATTAAAGTCTTCTAATGCTAAGGTGAACGCACCGGTGATTACCCTGTTCTTGGCGTTTGTTTTTGATTGGGCTTTAAAAGAAATTTCCTTAGTTACATTGTGAAAAATGATTTTACCTTGAACCTCCACCTCTTCTCCATTGTCCTTTACTTGCGTACTAACAAATGATACACTGGGGTATTTAATGGCTTCAGTAATTTCCAGCAAATGAGAATCTCTGTTTGAGTTCTTAGAGTCAAAACTAGAGACCTTACATACAAGTGCTACTTTTTGAATGAGTAAATTTTGTGCGTCTATCTGAACAACTCCATCCACTTCTTTAGAAATACCGTCCCACTCGTGCATGGGATGAGACATGTGGTAAGTGAGGCTTGAATTTGCTTTATCAAAGCGAATGGTTTTAATGGGATCTGCTTTAAATGAGTATGTCATAAAAAGTAGGGGAATCAAAAAACTAATGAATGGTGTTTTCATAACAGGTCTTTAGAATTTGATGACCACCATAGCAGCCGCAAATGAGGCAAATGTAGTATAGGCTGCTGCGCGATGATAAGGCTTTAAACTAGGATTATGTTCTAATTGCGAAGCCAATATATTAGTGGCCAACATACCCGTTAAATGCACTACGGCCAACCATTTGTGTAAGCGAATAGAACTAACACCCTTGTCTCTTTGAATCAATGGCGGTGGCGCAAATAGCGATGCCAAAGCTGTTAAGGAGTAAGTGGTATTTATGGCAAAAGCTAAGGTTTCATGTGTTTCACGCAAATTTTTATCGCCAGGATTATCATACAATTTGGCACCTACAATTCCTTGTCCAATAAATCCTGCTAAAGTGGCAAATCCCAAAATTTGGTGGGCTACCAACATTGACCTTCTGGTTTTCATATCGGCCAATCTCATCTCAGGGGTAACGGTTTTTCCGAAGCGCATAAATCCATGTTCCCCCCAAGCTAATCGCTGGGTAAACAACATTTTCTTAGGAAATAATTCTTGGGTTTGGTTGGTTTGTGTTTGCAAACTATTTAATAAGCTATCGGTTTGTGCAGTACCTGAAATAACAATCAGGAAAAAAGCTACAAAAGGAATTAACTGTTTCATGCGAGGCAATTAAATGATGATACTATTCAGGGGATCAATGCAGTATGATACCACAATTTAAACTAACTAATTCATAATGGAACGGTTAAACAAGAATTAAAATTTGTTTGTGATTTATTGGTTACCAATGATCTGGCTTTTACTTCAATAGCTTATTTGTTACCAACTAAAGTTTTCAAAAGCAGTTTTGCAACAGCTTCTGAAGATGCAGGATTCTGACCAGTAATCAACAACCCATCTTGCTGTGTAAAGGAAGACCAATTGTCTGCCTTACTATAATGGGCTCCCAGCTTCTTCAACTCATCTTCTAATAAAAAGGGAACAATGGCAGTTAAACCTACTGCTGCTTCCTCTGTATTTGAAAAAGCAGTTATTTTTTTCCCTTCAACCAACGGTTGCCCATTTTCTGCCTTGGTATGTATTAAAGCTGCTGGAGCATGACATACAAAAGCAATTGGCTTTTGGGTATTATAAAATGCTTCAATTAAAGCAATTGATATAGGATCATTTGCTAAATCCCATAAAGGTCCATGACCGCCAGGATAGAATACGGCGTCATAATCAGCAGGATGAACCGTATTCAATTTTACAGAATTAGCTACTCGTTCAATTGCCTGAAAGTCTGTAAAGAATCTTTTTGTGGCTTCCGTTTGGGCTCCTGGTTCTTCACTCTTAGGATCTACGGGAGGCTGGCCACCTTTGGGCGATGCTATAGTAATAATAGCTCCTGCATCAGCTAAAACATAATAAGGTGCAGCAAATTCTTCAATCCAAAATCCTGTTTTTTTTCCTGTAT
>CANHGS010000009.1 GCA_947460595.1 Bacteroidota bacterium
AGGAAAAAAATGTAGGAAAAAAATGTAGGAAAAAAATGTAGGAAAAAAATGTAGGAAAAAAATGTAGGAAAAAAATGTAGGAAAAAAATGTAGGAAAAAAATGTAGGAAGAAAATGTAGGAAGAAATGTAGGAAGAAAATGTAGGAAGAAATGTAGGAAAAAACTGTGTGGAAGAAACTGTGTCAAAGAAACCATTTAAAAATCTCGGAGAAAAAAGACGCTTAAATTTATACTCGAACTAGTATAAAAAACGCCCCTTTTTGAAAACCCAAAAAACAAGTACACTTGGGAACGAGAAGAAAGTGTTGGAAAAAAATGTAGGAAGAAATGTAGGAAAAAACTGTGTGGAAGAAACTGTGTCAAAGAAACCATTTAAAAATCTCGGAGAAAAACGACGCTTAAATTTATACTCGAACTAGTATAAAAAAACCCATTTTTAAAAACCCCGAAAAACAAGTACGCCGAGAGTTGCATATTAGGGGAAGAAAGTCAGGGGAAGAAGAAAGTGAAGAGATAAAAGTGAAGAGTGAAGAGAGGAGAAGAAAGTGAGAGGAAGAAAGTGAGGGGAAGAAAGTGAGGGGAAGAAAGTGAGGGGAAGAAAGTGAGGGGAAGAAAGTGAGGGGAAGAAGTGCGAAGTGAGAAAATGGAAAGAAAAGAGTGAAGAATCAAGCTTTTGTTCTGCGGCATTTTTCGCTGCAGTATTTTACTTGGTCCCAATCCTTCTCCCATTTCTTGCGCCAGGTAAATGGTCGTTGACAAACCAAACAGATCTTTTGCGGTAGGTTTTCTTTTTTGGGCTTTTTCAATGGGATAATGATTAAAAATTTTTGAGTTAATTTTTTTTATAAAGTGATTTTATAATTTTTGTTTGATTTTGAAATTTGAATGAGATGGATAAATTTTATTTCAACATTTTCAATTTTTATCCAATACTTTTTTAACTGCTTTCCAGTATGCAAAGAATGAGGGATAATATCCTTGCACTCTTGGTGCAATCCAATCGCGGGGTTCGCAAATTCCTTGGTAGCCCTTGTTCAAGGGATGTTCTTTGTATCTGATTGAGTTGATTAAATTTTCTCTGATGTTGGTGTTTTGTATTTGAGTGTTTTGTGTTTGGTTTGATTCCTCTAACACTTGCAAGAGAGACTCAAATGATCCGTGAAACACTTGTAGGTTTGGAATCTGAGCAGCTAACTGCATCATAAAATTCACGCACTTGTCACTGATGGGATACTGCTTAAAAAAATCGGGCTCCAATAACAAGATGCGCTGGCCTGGCTGGTCCTTATGCCAGACTGGATCTAGATTGTAATAATTATAAATGTAGATGGCTGTGTTGGGGAATATATGTTGGTCTTGGTTGAGTATGATATTTTGGGTTAGGTTGGGTATGAGATCTTGTTTTGGTTGATTATTTTTCTTGGTTGGGATAAGATGAATTTGCATGCCAGTTTGTGCTGAGAACTGGTGATTGGTCTGGGCAGTAAAAGCTGCAACAATTTTGAGCTCAGATGGAATTTCCATCATGGCCAGATCTTCGTAGGAATTGTCTAAGAATGTTCCCTGCTGCTCAGTCTTTGTATACTTATTAATATTCTCTTGATTGGCATAATATTTTTTCCCGCTATTGGCCGCGGCTACCCATTGCCAACTGCAAGCGTTACTAGCCCAATCGCCGTCTAGCAAATGATAGTACATCCACTTCGCTGGCATGAGCCAATCTGATTTGGCAATATTGCAGACCAATGATGCTGTGTACATTCTAGCGTGGTTGTGCATATATCCTGTTTCATATAACCGCTTAATGGCTTGGTCAATTCCTTCAATACCTGTCTTTGCTTCTAGCACCGCCAAAGGAATTTGCGCTTGCGCCACATCGGCTTGCGCTTGTTTAATGGGCAGCGATAGATTTTTTTCTTGCCCCACGCGTTGAAAATAATCGCGCCAGCATAGCTCTTTGACAAAAGATTCAATTTGATACAATTTGTATCCTCTTTTCATTACCGAATCCAACACTTGCTTGGTGCTGATCACGCCCCTTGAAATAAAGGGCGATAAGTAAGTAACAGCACCATCTATATAATTGCGGCTCTGTCCATAAGCAATGGGATTAATGGATTCCACTTGCGCAACTATATTGGCATAATCTGTTTTGAATTCTGGTTGCATGAATTGGAAAATTAATCGGGTGAGATTATTTGAGGATATGAAAGGGAAATTTTCATTCTTGCAGCATCAGCGTTTGCTAATTTTATTCATACTAATGGTCTTTTGCAATTTGCATTTGAAACGGCTAATGGATTGATTTCTGATGACTGCGTGTTTTTGACTCACCCCACTATTCACCCTTTTGCGCCAGAGATTAAAACTGCTTCGCTTCAACTCTTTACGCATAGTGGCAATGACCTGCGCCTCTGTTAATCCAAATTGAAAAAGGATGGCTTCAAAAGGAGTTCGATCTTCCCAGGCCATTTCTATGATTCTATCAATATCTTTTTGTTCCATGTATTGGAAAAAGGGAGTGTTTTTATATGAATTGTTTGGAAGATTTTTTTATCCTGTTGGGAAATAAATTATGATGGTTTTGCGTAAGGTAATCTGCCTAAGGGCGATGTTGTAAAATAAGCATCGAGCCCCTGGCTAACCAATACGCCGGCTTTAGAAAGGTTCACAAATCCATCGGCACCTACTAATGAATTGTCCACAGAGATTTCTTGCACACTACCTACAATTAAAACGGTTCCATTTAATTTGATATCTATGCGCTCTTCAAATTTCATGGCAATTTGAACTACAGCGCCAGCAACAAAGGGTACTTCAAATTGCGAATGGTATTCTTCTTCAAATCCTACTTTTTCAAATTCTGACACACCTACAGCATATCGTGCAGAGGTTTGGTGGGCTTTTTCATATTCCTTACCACTGACAAAATTCAAGCTATAGAACCCGATGGATTGGATGTTTTGAAGGGTATCGCGTTGCACGCTGTCCGGACGGTTAATGAGTCCCAATAGGGCGGGGTTGGCGCCTAAGTGTATGAGTGAATTAAAGATGGCCAAATTTGTTTTACCCGCAGCTGACTGGGTACCCACCAAGACGGCTTGTCTAAACCCAGCCAATGAATTGATGAATGATCGCCTATATTCCTTGTCTAATTCAGTGATATCTTTGTTACTAAGAAACATTCTTTTATCAACAAACCTAAAGGGAGATTGTTTAAATTTATAAATCATTTACTTTTAAGAAATCAAGTTAATCTAAGATTTTATGGATTTAGTTAAACGTGCACTTACCTTATCAATCGTAGTTATTTCTTTGTTAGGCAATGCCATCGCACAGCAAAAAACGATTTCTTTAAAAACCCCTCCAACAGTATTACAGGATTTTATGGACCAGCGCTTTGGTATGTTTATTCATTGGAGTCCCGTGAATTTGCGCGGAACAGAAATTGGCTGGAGTAGGGGCAATGGTGTGGATACGGCTGACTATGATCATTTGTATAAAGAATTCAATCCCGTCTTGTTTAATGCAGATGCTTGGGTATTGGCCGCCAAAAATGCGGGTATGAAATACCTGACCATTACTGCCAAACACCATGATGGCTTTTGTTTGTGGCCCAGTAAGTTCACGGACTATGATATCATGTCATCGCCCTATAAAAAAGATATTCTGGCTGAATTGAGCAAAGCTTGTTTGAAATACGGTATTAAATTCTGTGTTTATTTTACCATTTTAGATTGGCATGAGCCACTGTATCCTGTGAGTAATATTCCCAATGCTGGTCTCAAACCTACGGGTAATATGCGTCAGTTTCTTGACAAGATCAAAGGTCAACTAACAGAGATTGTAAAAGGCTATCATCCTTATATGCTCTGGTTTGATGGTAACTGGGAATCTCCTTGGACATTGCAAATGGGTCAAGAAGTTTATCAGCATTTAAAGCAATTAGACCCCAATGTCATTGTCAATAATAGGCTTGGCAAGGGCACGCATAAAATCATGAATGACCAGACAGTAGGTGACTATGCTACGCCGGAGCAATTTATTGGTGAAATTAATATGAAAGACCCCTGGGAGTCTTGTATCACTATTTGTAATCAGTGGTCCTGGAAACCTAATGACAAAATGAAGACTTTGAAAGAATCTTTGCAAACCCTTGCTGGCACTGCGGGTGGCAATGGCAATCTCTTGTATAATGTTGGGCCCATGGCCGATGGTAGAATGGAAGAGCGCCAAGTTAAAATGCTTGGAGAAATGGGCAAATGGTTAACGCAATATGGCGTTTCTGTTTATGGTACCCGTGGCGGTCCTTATCCGCCTAGCAAAGATTTGGTAGCAACCAGAAAGGGCAACAAGGTTTACCTGCACTTACTCAAAACCAGCGCTACTAGTATTGCACTTCCTAATCTTCCTACCAAACAGCGTTTAAGTTCTGTGCGTTATCTCAATGGTGCAATAATTGCTTTTCAACAAGATGAATACGGAATCAATATTCCACTTACTGGCAAACTGCCAGATATGAACGATACTGTCTTGGTCTTGGATTTTGTGGGTGATGTGAGTGAGGTGGAGATAGTTCATTAATTATACTAGATTTTGAATACACTTAAGTATCGGGATCAATAACTGAAATTTGCTCCATGTTTGGACCGCCGGTGTATTATACTGCTGATGAATCAGGTTTTAGGGGCCCCATGTTAGACGCGTTGTTGTCTAATGGATTTTACCGCATGCAGCACCATGTGTTTACCACCAATCAGACCCAGTTTGATGTTGACAGTTATATCATGCCCGTGTTCTGGTTGAGGTTAGAGCTAGCTAAAGTACAGGAATCCAAATCGGCTCAGAAGATTCGGAAAAAATGTTCCAAGCTGCAAGTAATCATTAAACCGGCAGAGATTACCGATGAGATTCGTCACCTCTATTCGCTTTACTGGGAGTTTGTACCCTTTAGTACATCAGAGCTATGCGATGAATATTTGCACGACGCTACCCTACCCAATCCTTTTGATTCCTGGATGATTGAACTGCGTGACCATGGTCGCTTGGTGGCAGTTGGATATTTTGACAAAGGCATGAATAGTATTGCCGGGATTCTCAATTTCTTTGACCCAGCATACCAATCCTATAGCTTGGGTAAATACCTGATTCTTTGCAAGATGGATCACGCTAGGTCCTTTGGTTGCCGATTCTACTATACCGGTTATATCAGCACCGCTACTGAAAAGTTTGACTACAAACTCTTTCCAGACATCAATGCCATTGAAGTTTTTCTTCCTCTTGAAAAGCATTGGGTACCCTATACCAACTATGATAAGACCATGCTGGAGCAATATTTTTTTAATGGGCTGGGCTAGTTGCTCTTCTGATTTTGTATCTTCCACTTACAACCAACTAACATGAAGCAAATTAATTTGGCTATTGCATTATTCTTTTTGACCATACAGAGTTTAGTGGCGCAGAAACCCATTGCGCCTCCGGCGCTCAGTACCATTACAGTTGCCGATTTGAAAAAGGATTTATACGCTTTGGCCGATGCGCATTATAAAGGAAGATCAGCTGGAACCATTGATGAGCTCAAAGCTTCTATGTGGTTGGGTGAGCAGTATCGAAAAATTGGTCTCTTGCCAGCGGGCGATGACGGTACTTATTTTCAATACTTCAACATGTGGCATAACCGCATGGCTGATAATTCTACCATTAGCATCAACAACAAAGTTTTGACCCTTTGGCAGGATGTGACCATTGCACAAATGGCGCATACACAAATTGATGCCCCCATTTTGTATATGGGCGATGCGGCTACCATGAATACCAATCAAGACGTAAAGGGAAAAGTGTTGGCTATTGAAGCCAATGCAACAGGCATTAATTTGAATGTGTCTTTACCAACCTGGCGTTATTCAAGAAGCGTACTAGCCAAATACGGAACAGCGCTGATTAATAAAGGAGCTGCAGCCATTATTTTTATTGCAGACGAAGTAGCAGAAAAGGCTTGGGCCGATGCCAATGAAAACAATTATCGCGGAACTTTTGATCTTGATGGCGGACCCAATGCAGTAGTGAAAACAACCGTACCTGTGTTGTGGGTACATGCATCAACTAAGCCATTGTTACAAAGCAGCGGCGCCACGCTTAAAGCCAATTTAATTTTGGAACACTTGTCTTATCCATCCGTGAATATTGTGGGTTTGATAAAGGGTACGGATAAAAATTTGGCATCGGAATATTTGTTGTATAGCGGTCACCAAGATGCGCATGGTATTCGCAATCCACAACATAACGATACCATTTATTATGGTGCCGATGACAATGCCAGTGTGGATGTTGCCATGATGGCCAATGCAAGGGCATTTGTAAAAAATCCTTCAAAGCGTTCAGTATTGTTTGTAATTCATGGGGCCGAGGAACGAGGCCTATTGGGCTCCAGATATTATTCCTCACACCCAACCGTTCCACAAAAATCCATTGTTGCTGTTTTGAACGGCGATATGATTGGCAGAAACCATCCAGACAGCGCAGCACTCTTAAGCGTACAAGCGCCACATAGAAACTCTGCAGACTTAGTAGCCATGGCACTTTCTGCTAATGATGAAGGACCCAAGTTTAAATTAGACACGCTTTGGGATAAACCCACGCATGTAGAAGGATGGTATTTCCGTAGCGACCACTTGCCTTATGCGCGTTTAGGTATTCCATCAATTATGTATACCACGTTATTGCATCCAGACTACCATACACCCTTGGACAATGCGCAGAATATTGACTATGATAAGTTAAAGAAGATGGCAGACTGGATGTATAGAACAGGATGGAAAGTGGCCAATGCAGCTGTAAGACCAGCTACCGATGCAAATTTTAAATTAGAGCGATAGTGATTTGATAACAATTTCAAAAGCTAGTTTCAAATGGACAATAGCGTAGTAGTTGTAACAGGTGCAGGCATTTCCGTAGACTCGGGTATTCAACCCTTCAGGGGTAAGAATGGTCTATGGAATGAGAATCCAACTACCATGGCAACCTATGAGAAATTCAAAACCGATCCCGGGCATTTTCTTTCTTGGTACTATCATAGATTTGTTAGCTGCCGCGATGCCCTTCCTAATCCAACTCATGAAATTTTAGCAGCTAATCAGATTAGAGTAATCACGCAGAATGTAGACAATCTGCATAGTAAAGCCGCACATCCAACTCAGCGATTGATTGAGATTCACGGAAATATTAATTTCAAAAGACGCATTCCTGCTACCGATAAATATGAATTGGTTTATGCAAATTGGGATTTTGTAAAAGAAACGGAGGATCTAATTCCTGCGCTGTTTGAACTCTTTGAAATTGGTAAGGGCGGAAGCATTGATTTTGATAAATCTTATCGGCCACATATCCTGCTCTTTGATGAATATTATACAGATCTCTATGAAACGGAAACAGCCATGGATTGGGCTGCAGAAGCTGAAACAATCATCTTCATGGGAACTTCCAATTCAGTAGGTATTACCAATATGGTGTTGGAATCTGCACTCAGGAACGGCAAAGAAGTAATAGTGGTTGATCCTAATCCTGCTCCTTCTTTACGCTATCCCGGTGTCCAAATTTTTGCAGAGTCTGCAATGGATTTTTGTAGAAGATATTTTTAATACAATTAATAAGAGGGTATTTTTCATATTAGTTATTTTTTTCTTTTCAGTGCTTCAAAGGCAATGAAAAATTTTGTTCAAAAAATTTAAATGTTTCTAAGCAATTAGTTCTCTTTATTAGCAGAATAGTTATTCTTGATGTCTATTCAATTGATTAATCTCATCCAACAACCTCCATCCCATATCTTTTATCCTCCTTAATCCAGCAACCTCCATCCCACATCTTGTATCTTCCTTAATCGATTAACCCCTTTCTCCACCCGGACCTATCTATTTTTCAATTTTTAAAATACCTCATTTTTTATACTATATCGAGTATAAAACAAAGGCGGCAAAAAATTTGAGATTTTTTTGCCAGTTGGTTGCCATTCACACCTATGCTATATCCGATTTTCAATTTTTAAAATACTGCATTTTTATACTATATCGCGTATAAAACAAAGGCGGCTAAAGATTTGAGATTTCTGCTACTCGTAGGTCGGAGAAAATGGAAGGCTAATTTTATACTATAACGAGTATAAAAAACGAGCCTTTTTCAAAACCTGAAAAATAAAGTATGCTTAAGGATTGATTGATTTAATTCTCGCTTTTGGTTGTGCTTTACAGATAAGGATTAGAGGGGAAATTAGAAACCTTAAAAATTTAATAGTGAATAAATTGGCTACTGGTAAATTTAGATTACGGATGATTTAGATAATGGAAAAATTGAATGGATGATAATGTGGAAGTAGTGAAAATTGAATAGAGATTTAATGATGTTTTTGAAAATGGGATCATGGTTAAATGGTCAAAATTTTGTTTGGGATAAAATTATTTTTATTCAAATTATTTTAGTGCAATTGATAGTTGAAAAATCATTGTGTAAGTATTTTTAGGGGTATAATATATTCTTGATTCAAGAAGATCTCTTTTATACGTCTAAATGAAAAATTATTTATGGAACTGGCAGAACTGGTGAAATACAAACGGAAATATTATAGTCATAAGCAACCTGATTTGGCTAAGAAGGCTGGAGTGGGCATTCACTTTATTCGCGATTTAGAACAAGGGAAAAAATCTCTTCGAATGGATAAAGTGAATCAGGTTTTAGCCGTATATAAATTTGAATTGGCGCCTGTTGCTATATTAATTAATAAAAGACAAACCACTCAATACCTTCCTAAAAAGTTCAAAGACCGTCATCCTTGGTCTTAGATATAAATTTTTTTGAGGATGGGTTTGTATGGAAGGTTGGGTATTTGGGGAATTTTTTTTGAGGATGGGTTTGTATGGGAGGTTGGATATTTGTGGAGTTTTTTTTGAGGACGGGTTTATATAGGAGGTTGGGTATTTGTGGAAGTTTTTTTGAGGGTAGTTTAGTTTCTATTGATGTTGCGTAAAGCATTTTATTAGTAACTTGTCTTTCTTCACTAAGACTAGTAAAATGAGAAAAATCTCTTTGGCCGCGCTTTGCGTTTTTGGCCTTTGTTGCTTAGCCATAGCACAAGAAAATCAGGCCCTTAATTCGGGCAAGAATCCTTTTAGTAACCTCCGTTTTCGCTTTGTGGGGCCCGATGGGAATCGCGCTTGCGCAGTAGTGGGTGAACCCGGGAATCCCAATGTCTCTTATGTAGGTGCCGCATCGGGCGGAATCTTTAAAACCACCAATGCTGGGATTAGTTGGCAGCCAGTCTTTGACGAGATGGACAATTCGGCCATTGGGGCCATGGCCATTTCTGAATCCAACCCCAAACAGGTTTGGGCGGGTACGGGTGAATCTTATATCATTCGCCCTGCGCATCCCAATGGGAACGGGATTTATAAATCTACTGACGCGGGTAAGACCTGGAAAAATATGGGTCTTAAAAATACCGTGCGCATTAGTAAGGTCTTGGTGAGCCCAACCGATAGCAATACCGTGTTTGTGGCAGCACTGGGTCATACCGGTGGTCCGCAACAAGAAAGGGGTGTTTACAAAACCACTGACGGCGGACTTACTTGGAACCGCGTGCTCTTTGTGGATGAGAACACGGGTTGCTCCGATCTTTCTATTAATCCTAAAGATCCTAATAACCTAGTGGCTGCTATGTGGCAGGTGCAAATGAATACTTGGAATCTCAATAGCGGTGGCCCGGGTAGCGGAT
Organism: Bacteroidota bacterium; assembly: GCA_947460595.1. Lineage (GTDB taxonomy): Bacteria > Bacteroidota > Bacteroidia > Chitinophagales > Chitinophagaceae > Sediminibacterium. The sequence goes on from CANHGS010000009.1 coordinate 9,761, forward strand.
TTTACAAAACCACAGATGGGGGCAAAACTTGGAAACAAATGACCAATGGTCTGCCTGGTGGTCCGGGTAAAATCATTGGTAAAACCAGCATTGATATTGCCGGGAGTAATCCTAATACCATTTATGCCTTGGTGGAGGCCAAAGCCCCTGGACTATATAAATCAACTGATGGTGGAGAGTCTTGGAAACTAATGTTGGAGAACCATTCCTTAGCGCAGCGGGGCCCCTATTATACCAGGGTTCGAGTTTCTTCTCAGGACGAGAACAAACTCTATACCATCAGCGTAACCATTATGGAATCCAAAGACGGTGGTAAAACCTTTAATGGCAATGGTAGCTATGCGCCTGGTGGCGATAACCATGAAATTTGGTTTGACCCCAAAGACGCTAATAGAATTATGGTGGCCCACGATGGTTGCATGAACATGAGTTTCAATGGTGGCAAGAATTGGCGCAATGTAAATCTTCCCATTGCCCAAATGTATCATGTGGCGTTGGATAATATGATTCCTTACCATATCATGGGTAATAGACAGGATGGTAGTTCTTATAGAACAGAAGCCATCAGCCGTCAAGGCTATATTCCATTGAGTAGTTGGGAGACCGTGGGTGGTTGTGAAAGTGGTTTTGCCCAACCTGATCCCTTTGATAATAAGATTATCTGGTCTGGTTGTTATGATGGTGGTTTGGATGTAACCGATACCCGCACGGGTCTATCGCACGATGTGCGTCCCTGGCCACAAGCTGGTTATGGCGTGGCTCCCGCCGATATGAAGTATCGTTGGCATTGGAATTTCCCTATGACCTTATCACGTCACGAACGGGGTGCTGTTTATGTGGGTAGTCAATACGTGCACAAAACCACCGATGGTGGTCATACTTGGAAAGTCATTAGTCCTGATCTGACCACCAATACAAAATCGCACCAGCAAAATTCTGGTGGCATTGTTTCTGATAACCTCATGACTTTTGACGGTTGTACCTTGTATGCCATTTCTGAATCGCCCCTTAAAAAAGGAATGCTCTGGGTAGGAACCAACGATGGTCAATTGCATCTTACTTCCAATGATGGCGCTTCTTGGACCAACCTTACGGCCAATTTGAACCTGCCAGCTTGGGGAACCATTAGCAATATTGATCCTTCTAATTTTGACGCGGGTACCGCTTATGTAACCGTGCATTTTCAACAGCAGGGCAATTTTAAAGCCTATTTGTTTAAGACTGTTGACTTTGGAAAACACTGGACCGATATTGGTCAGAAATTACCAGCATCCAATAGCGGTTTTGTACATTTTGTAAAAGAAGATCCTGCTCAGAAAGGTTTGATTTTTGTGGGTACAGACAATGCCCTCTATGTGAGTCCGGATGATGGTGGTCAGTGGTTGCAACTCAAAAATAACCTTCCCCCATCGCCCGTGTATCATTTGGCGATTCAGAAAAATTTCCGCGACTTAGCAGTAGCTACTTATGGCCGTGGCTTCTATATTTTGGATGATATTACCCCTATTAGAGAATGGAGTAAAAATTTGGGAGCTAAGAAAACAGCTTTGTACGCCCTTCGTCCAGCTTATCGATTTAATTTTAAAGTAGCCAACCATGATGGTGGGGATGCGGTAACAGGAGAGAATCCTCCTTATGGTGCTAGCATCAATTATTTCTTGGCCGATACTTTACAAAAAGCGCCTAAGCTATTTGTGTTAGGGCCTAGCGGCGATACCATTCAAACCATGGTAGGCACCAATGCCAAAGGCGTGAATAGGGTTTGGTGGAATCTGGCCCATGATGAACTGAAAATGCCTACCCTGAAAACCAAACCCAAGGGCAAGGATTTTGTGAAATTAGATTCTACGGGTAGCCGTTTAATGTATGTACCTGATTTGGATATTGGTCCTGGTATGGAACCTATTCGTGTGCCATTGGGTACTTACCAAGTATTGCTCAAAACAGATGCTGGTGTAGAGAAACAAATGCTGCAAGTATTGAAAGATCCCAACGCTGGATCTACCAAGGAGGCCATTGCCGCACAATACGCATTGGGTAAGGATTTGCGATCTAATATCAAAGCTTGTTTTGACTTGATTACAGAAATGGAAATTAAACGCGCCGCTTTGTTAAAAGAGGGTTCTGCAAAGTCTTTGGTTTTGGAACAGCAGCTTTATGTACTGGAATCTAGGTTGTTTGATACGCATCAAACAGGTGCGCGTTGGGATGATTTCCGGAACCCTGCCCAGATTACAGAGAGGTTCTTGGCCATCTCTAAAGAGTCACAGACTTATGGGGCTGATTTTGCGCCAACTACCCAGCAGTTGCAAGTGGTGAGTCAGTTGAAATTACAGTTCAAAGCTGTGCTCACCGATTATCAACAGCTAAAGAAGGATTTGCCTTAATTGTTGTAGGCTTTATAGTTATATTAGTGAACCAAAAAATTGCTTGTTATGTCTAATAAATCCCGCAGGTCATTCCTGAAGAATGCCGCCCTGCTTTCTACTGCCACTGCTTTTCCAGCAATCTGGAACAACGGCTTTGCCAATCGCGCCAGCGGAAAAGTAAACCTTGCCTGTATAGGTATTGGTAACCAAGGTGGATCAGACGTCATGTCTTTTGCCAAAACCGGTTTGGCCAATTTTGTTGCTTTTTGTGATGTGGATATGGGTGCTCCCCAAACACAGGAAGTATTGAAAAAGTTTCCCGATGTTCCGCGCTTCCAAGATTTTAGAACCATGTTTGAAAAAATGGGTTCTCAAATTGAAGCCGTATCCATTGGCGTACCTGACCATTCGCATTTTGCCATTACTATGATGGCCCTTTCTTTAGACAAACACGTGTACGTGGAAAAACCCATGGCCCGCACGTTTAATGAAGTGGAGCTGATGATGAAAGCCGCTAAGAAGCATTCCAAAGTGGTGACACAAATGGGCAACCAAGGTCACTCTGAAGGAAACTATTTTCAATTCAAAGCTTGGACCGAAGCGGGAATTATCAAAGACGTAACGGCTATTACTGCCCATATGAACAGCGCTCGAAGATGGCATGGCTGGGATACCAATATTAAAAAACTGCCTGCTGCTGAAACCATTCCAACTTCATTGGATTGGGATACTTGGCATGGCGTTACGCAGATGCATGATTATAACCATGACTATATCAATGGTCAGTGGCGCTGCTGGTATGATTTTGGCATGGGTGCCTTGGGCGATTGGGGTGCGCATTTAATAGATACGGCACACCAGTTCTTAGACCTTGGTTTACCAACAGAAGTAAGTATGCTCAAAGCATCAGGACATAATCCTTTCTTCTATCCAACTTCTTCTACCATTAAGTTTCATTTTCCAGAGCGCGCTAAAATGCCAGCTTGTGACATAACTTGGTATGACGGTGTTGACAACCAACCGCCACTTCCGGCCGGTTTCACCAACTCCGAATTAGACGCGAATATTCCTCCGGCCGGCAACACCAAAGTACAGGCTACCAAACTCAATCCAGGAAAAATTATTTATGCAAAGGACCTCACTTTCAAGGGGGGGTCTCATGGTTCAACACTATCCATTATTCCTGAAGCAAAAGCCAAAGAAATGGCTAGTAGTTTACCGGTAGTTCCGCAAAGCCCAAGCAATCACTACGCCAATTTTTTAAAAGCTTGTATGGGTCAGGAAGAAACCCGTTCTCCATTCCATATTGCGGGTCCTCTGAGTCAGGTATTCTGCTTAGGCGTATTGGCGCAACATTTAAATACTACTTTGAAATTTGATAGAAAGACCAAACAAATCACTAACAATAAAATGGCTAACGATATGTTGGTGGGGCTTCCTCCAAGAAAAGGTTGGGAGCAGTATTATAAAATTTAATTTAGAGAAAAAAAATGGCAAATAAGAACTGGAATGAAGCACATGAATCCAAATTAACTTATGGTGATAGGATTTCTGATGCTGTAGCGCTTGGCATGGGTTCTTGGCGATTTATCATTATTCAAACCGTATTTGTAATCATCTGGATGGCCCTTAATGTAATGGCTTATAGGCAACACTGGGATCCCTATCCCTTTATTTTGTTGAACCTAATCTTTAGCACACAGGCTGCTTATGCGGCACCCATTATTATGATGAGTCAAAACCGTCAAAGTTCCAGGGATAGAATACAAGCACAGCACGATTATGAAACCAATTTGGAAGCTAAAAGAGAAATTGAGGAAATTCAACTTTATTTAGCCAAACTTGAAACGGAGAAATTAGACAAGATTATCCATATGCTGGATGAGTTGAAATTGGCCAAATAAAAAGTCCCGCCTTTGTTGGGCGGGACCTGCAGTTGGTATTGGTTGAACTATTTGGTACTTAATTAGACAGTCTTTTGTCAATTTCGCTGCAAAGAGCGCTAAAAATTTCTTCTACGCTACCTTCTCCTTTAATATGCACTACTTTATCAAACTTGCTATAGTAGTTGGCTACCACGGTTGTTTTGGTTTGGTACTCAGCAATTCGGTTTTGAATAATAGATTCATTGGTGTCATCGCTACGGCCACTGGTTAAACCACGGTTGAGCAAACGTTTGTTTAGCTCTTCATTGCTTACTTCCAAAGCCAGGACTACCCCAATTTCAGTATTTTTTTCTGCCAATAAAGCGTCTAAAGAAACAGATTGGGCTTCTGTACGGGGGAAACCATCAAACAAGAAACCCTTGGCTTGGGGATTATTTTCCAAAGCGGACTTGATCATGCCAACCACTACCGCATCGGGTACTAATTGACCATTGTCCATGAGTTTTTTGGCTTCTAGCCCCAATTCTGTAGCCTGGGCAATTTCTCTGCGTAAGATATCGCCAGTGGATAGGTGAACCAGTCCATAGGCGGCTATTAATTTTTCACTTTGGGTACCTTTCCCAGAACCGGGAGGGCCAAACAGGATAATATTAAACATGTACTTGCTAACCTTGAATGAGTAGCAAATATAAGACTAAGGCATTATAAAACATTTAACAGTCTACCATTTCACTTAAAAATTCTTCATCCACCAAACATTAACAGGTGTTAGTTGTTAAATATTAAATCATGAAGCATTCAGGTGCGTATATTCATGGCATCAAAAAATAAAACTATGAAACGGATTTTTGTTTTGCTCATTGCTAGCCTTAGTTTGCAAAGCTGCCATTCTCAGAATACGAATAACAAAACAACCATGGACAATAAAAAGAACCCTGCTTATTCAAGAACCGATAACGGTAAAGTGGTACTGAAAGAAGACGAATGGAAAAACATTCTCTCCCCGGAAGTGTATTATATTTCTCGTCAAAAAGGAACGGAAAGACCCTATACCAGTAAGTTTGAAAACTTTAAAGAAATTGGAACTTATTATTGTGGTGCTTGTGGTAATCCTCTTTTCAAAAGCGATACCAAATTTGACGCAGGTTGTGGATGGCCTAGTTTCTACGAACCCATTAGTAAGAGCTCCATTATTTACTTGCCAGATAATACCCTAGGGATGAAAAGAACAGAAGTGGAGTGCGGCCGTTGCAAAGGCCATTTAGGACATGTCTTTGAAGATGGTCCTCCACCAACAGGATTGCGTTATTGCATTAATGGTGTGGTACTTGATTTTGAAAAAGCACAGGCGGCAGAGAAAAAGTATGATGATGAAAAGTCAAAAGTAAAAAGTCAACATTCAAATGGAAGCGAGTAAGTTGATAAGAAAAAAGTAAAAAGGAATGGAGTAAGGTTTAAAAGTAAAAAAAGTAAAAAGGAAAAATAAAAGTTACAAAAAAGACCACCCAATCGGTGGTCTTTTTTGTTTTGCATACTTCTATTTAAAGAACTGCAATTTTGCTATTGCGATACTATAAACCAATAATGATTTTATTTACGGATTGGTCTTTGCATAATTTGTTGATCTCAGCAACATCTTTATTAACCAAGTCTTGCATTTGTTTTTTGAGTGGTTGCCAAAGTTTGTCCAGTTCTGCATAGCGCTCTAATTGCGCGTCTGTTACATAAGGAATATTGGCATCCAATTCACCTTTTAGGAATACATAGTCTGCAGAAAGTTTGTTGACATAATTGATCACGTCATCATTACTTTGAGACTTTGTTTGTACTAAATCTTCTTCCCATTTGGCCAAAGTTTTTTGCACTTTGGATGATTGTTCGCGAATGGCTTTATACTTGGTAGTATCGCTCAATTGTTCTTGCAGATCAGACAATTGCTTGTTCAATTTTCGCATGTTTACCACCGACTTATGAATCTCATTAATACCCGCTTCTACTTTACTTGCTAGTATATGTTGGTCTTCATATTCCTTTGCTGTTGCTTTGATTCTTGGGTCAGGTAAAATTTTAAAGGAAACCGATTTGCTTTGTTTGCCATCACTTAACACAGCAGTATAATCGCCGGGTACGGCTCTGTGTCCGTCATAACCCCCTTCAATAAATACGTCTTGTACACCCGTTTGTGGAGGATAACGTAAATCCCAAACAAAACGATTGACGCCAGCTTTGGCAGGAAGTGTTGGATCTGGCGATGGACCACCCGCATAACCACCCACAAAATCTTTATCTGGTTCTGTGCCGTATTTGTGAACCAGGTTACCCTTGCTGTCTTTGATCTCCAAACTCAACTTCATGGCAGAATCTGGTTTAGCAGGCAATTGATAATGCAAGACCAAACCAGTTGGTGCATTTATGCCAGAGCGCTCTTGCAAAGGCAATTCCAAATCCTCATCACTCAAGTCTCCATTCAATGAACTGTATCCAGAAAGTCTGTATGCATCTTTGGGTTGGAACAAATGTAATTGGTCTTTTTTGGCTTGGTCAAATTGCTGAATTAAATGTAGGTCATCTAAGATCCAAAACGCCCTACCCATGGTTGAGGCAATCAAATTGCCTTGGTGAATTTTTAAATCCGTGATGGGTGTAATGGGTAAACCCAATTGCATTTGTTGCCAGTTAGCACCATCATTGAAAGAAACGTACAAACCTGTTTCAGTTCCAGCAAAGAGCAATCCTTTTCGTTTCACGTCTTCTCTAATACAACGGGTATAAGCGCCTTCTGGAATACCATCGCTAATTTTTTTCCAAGTTTTACCATAGTCTGTTGTTTTATAGAGCATGGCAGTTTTGTCATTCATCTTATACTTGGTGGCCGCAATATATACGGTGGCTTTATCAAAAGGCGATACTTCAATACAGTTCACCAATGCTTCTCCCAAACCGGGTGGACTAACATTGCTCCAATTAGCACCGCCGTCGCGTGTGAGGCTTACAACACCGTCATCACTACCGGTCCAGATCACGCCTTTTTCTAAAGGTGATTCCATCACATAAGCAATGGTGCAATAGTTTTCTCCACCCGCTCCTTCATTGGTATAAGGCGCACCACTCATGCCCATCTTGGTAGTATCGTGTGTGGTTAAATCTGGAGAAACTGCTTTCCAACTCTTACCAAAATCAGTGGTCTTAAATAAGATATTTCCTGCGTGATAAAAAGTATTGGGTTCGTGTTGACTATAAATTATAGGTGCATTCCAATTGAAGCGATACTTCATGTCTTTGGGTTGCAATGCTTGGTATTGAATGGGTGCTACCATCAACATTTTTCCTTCACCACTCTTGCTATCCAATAAACCAATGGTTCCTTGGTATGAACCACCCATCACCAGTTGCGGATTGTTGGGGTCAAATGCTAAGAAAGCACTTTCACCACCTGAGGAATAATCCCAATCCTTTTCACCAATACTCCAACCACTTGGATTAGAACTTTTGATTTTTACAGAACTATTGTCTTGCTGACCCGCATAAATATGATAAGGAAATTCATTATCTACAGAAATTCTATAAAACTGTGCCGTAGGTTGGTTGTCTAAACTACTCCATGACTTACCATTGTTGAAAGTGATGCATGCACCACCATCATCAGACAATACTTGGTTTTTATTATTATTTGGGTTGATCCAGAGTTGGTGATAGTCACCGTGTCTGCCCCTGATAGTAGACCAGGTTCTACCACCATCGGTAGATTTTAGTCCTGGTGAGTTTAATACATAGATGGTGTTCTCCTCTTTTGGATCAGCAAAACATTCTATATAATACCAAGCACGTTGCGTTAAGCGATGGTCTTTGCTAATCCTATTCCAGTTCTTACCAGCGTCTTCACTCACAAATAAACCACCAGCTTCTTTTTGGGTATCGCTTTCAATGAGCGCATATACTTTTTCGCTATTGGCTCTTGAAACACTGATACTCATTTTACCCATCTCTTTGGGTAATCCCTTTTCCATTTTTACCCAATTTTCTCCGCCGTCAACTGATTTGTATAAGCCAGAACCCTTGCCACCACTGCGCATTTGCCAAGGGGTTCTTCTATAGTCCCACATAGCCGCATACAAGATGCGTGGGTTATTCATATCCATACTTAAATCGGCGCAGCCTGTATTGTCATCAACGTATAAGGTCTTGCTCCAGGTTTTACCGCCATCGGTAGATTTATAAACACCGCGGTCAACATTAGCGCCATGTAAAGCACCTTGCGCGCCTACATAAACAATGTCTGGATTAGTTGGATGAATACGGATATAAGAAATGGATCCTGTTTTTTCCAGTCCCATTTGCTTCCATGTTTTTCCGGCATCGGTACTTTTATAAACGCCATCGCCATAGCTGGTCATCACACCTCTTGGTGCGTGTTCTCCCATACCCACGTAAACCACATTGGCGTCAGATTCTGCAACAGTAACAGCACCAACCGATCCTGTTTTGAAATAGTTGTCAGAAATATTGCGCCAGCTCACACCAGCGTCTTCCGTTTTCCAAACACCTCCACCAGCAGTGCCCATATAATACACCAATTGATTCTGAATCACTCCAGCGGATGTTACTGAACGTCCACCACGGAAGGGTCCAATGCTTCTAAAATGCGCATTTTTAAACAAGCTATCCATTTTTGGAACCGCTGCTACAATGGGTACTGCAGTTTTCTTAACTTCTTTTTTTTGGGCCATAACAGGAGCAATGGCCATCAATCCCAAGAGGGCGTGTAGTAACTTCATAGTTAGTTTTTAGCTGATACAAGATACTGCGGATATGGCTAGTAAAAAAAAGGAGAAATATTCATACTTCCTTTTTGGTCAACGATAATTAAAGTGGGATATTGGGAACTCCAAAAACTACTTCATGAGAAAAAAATTGCTATCCATCCTTGCCCTAGGCATGGTCATGGGCATTCAAGCACAACAAGTGGATTTGAGCAAACAGTTCAAAGCCATGAAACCCCGCAATATTGGCCCAGCCGGCATGAGCGGAAGGGTTACTGCCATTGACGCAGTAAACACTAATCCCAATATTATTTTTCTGGGTACGGCATCCGGAGGGGTATGGAAAACGGAGAATGCTGGTGCTTCTTGGACACCCGTGTTTGATGAACAACCCATTTTAAATATTGGTAGCGTTGCCATTACTCAGTCTAACCCCAGTGTGGTTTGGGCTGGTACCGGAGAAGGTAATCCACGAAACAGTATTAGCCTTGGAGAAGGTATCTATAAAAGTTTAGATGGTGGTAAGACCTGGAAGTGCATGGGTCTGCAAAAAACCAGAAATATTCATAGAATTCTCATTGACCCCAATAATCCAGATGTAGTGTATGCGGGTGTTATGGGAAATCCATTTACAGAACACGCAGAACGCGGTGTGTATAAAACAACCGATGGTGGTGATTCTTGGAAATTGATTCTTCATACCAATGATACCAGCGGTGTGGGAGACATGATCATGGATCCTAGCAATCCCAACAAAATCTTTGTAAACATGTACCAACACAAACGCACGCCTTGGAGTTTAAAAGGCGGTGGAACTGGTAGTGGATTCTATGTAACATTTGATGGTGGTAAGAACTTTAAAAAATTGGGAAAGGATGATGGACTTCCTGCAGGCGAATATGGACGTATTGGAATTGGTATTGCGCGCAGTAATCCTAATAAAGTATATGCCTTGGTAGAAGCTACCAAAAATGGTTTATACATGAGTGATGACGGCGGTCTTAAGTGGGAACTAGTAAATAGTGATCCCGCTGTTGTAACCAACCGTGCCTTTTATTTTCAAGACATTTCTGTTGATCCACAAAATGAAAACAGGTTGTACAATATCAACCAAATGGTCAATGTAAGTGATGATGCTGGAAAAACTTTTAAATCCGTTTTACCCTATAGCGGTATTCACCCTGACCACCACGCTTGGTGGATTCATCCTTCCAATGCCAATTTGATTATTGATGGTAATGATGGTGGTATTGGTATTTCTCGCGACCGCGGTAAAACTTGGGTATTTGATGAGAAATTACCCTTGGGTCAATTCTATCATGTAAACGTAGACAACCAATTGCCTTATCATGTAATGGGTGGTTTGCAAGACAACGGAAGTTGGAACGGGCCTGCTTATGTATGGATCCAGACCGGCATCAGAAACGCCTATTGGCAGGGCGTTAGCGGGGGCGATGGGTTTGACGTAGTACCTGATCCAGAAGATCCTAACTGGGTATATACCATGAGTCAGGGTGGAAGCGTAAGCCGTTACAATATGGCTACTGGTGATCAGTGGAGTATTCGTCCACCAAAACCAGATGCTAAAACCCGTCAACGTTTTAACTGGAATGCTGCTATTGCACAAGATCCTTTTGATAAGAAGACTATTTACTACGGTAGCCAATTTGTAAACAAGAGTACAGACAAGGGTGCATCATGGAGCGTAATTTCTCCAGACTTAACCACCAATGATAGCGCCAAAATAGACCAAAGTAAAAATGGCGGGATCTCCGTTGATATTACCGGTGCTGAGAATTTCTGTACCTTAATTTGTATTGAACCGTCGGCCAAAGAAAAAGACATTATCTGGGCTGGTACCGATGATGGTAATGTGCAATTAACCAGAGATGGAGGTAAAACTTGGACCAATTTCCGCGGAAAGATTCCTGGTTTTCCAGCAGGCGCATGGGTTCCTCAAATTCGCGCTTCTAGGCATAATGCGGGAGAAGCAATGGTGGTTGTTAATGACTATCGCCGTGGCGATATGAAACCTTATATTTTTCGCACAACCGATTTTGGTAAAACTTGGACCAGAATGATTGACGAGAAAAAAGTAGTGGGTTATGCGCTCACTGTTTTGCAAGATCCAACTGAACCCAATTTGATTTTTGTAGGTACAGAACAAGGTCTTTGGATTTCACTAGACAATGGAAATAGCTTTCAACAATTTAAAAATGGTTATCCATCTGTTTCTACTTATGATTTTGCTATTCAAGAAAGAGAAGCTGATTTGGTCATTGCCACTTTTGGTAGGGCACTCTGGATCTTAGATGATATTCGTCCTTTGCGCAAATTAGCGGCAAACAAGGGTGTAGCATTTGCTAAGAAACTAACTGCTTTTGAAGCACCACAAGCATACCAAGCAAAAATTAAAAATGCCCCTGGTATTGAATACAGTACCTATGGAACTTATGAAGGGGAGAATAAAAGAAGGGGTGCTCCATTAAGTTTTTATGTAAACAAAACTGCAACTGATACGGGCAAGAACAAAATTGCAGACACGGCAACCGTGCGCATTTTTGACGCATCCAATGCGCAGGTTAGACAGTTACGCGCCAAAGCAGATACGGGTTTTAACCGTTTCTATTGGGGTATGGAAGGCAAGGGCATTAGAACTGCTGGCGGTGGTGGACGCGGTGGCGGCGGCGGTGGTCGCTTTGGTGCACGTGGTGGCGCAGCCGATGAGCCAGGTGGTTTACCCGTTGATCCAGGTACTTATAAAGTGGTGTTGAGTTTGGGTAAAGATTTGGCCGATAGTATGATGGTGGTTGTCAATGACGATCCTAATTCACCTACACCCAAAGAAGTACGTGATGCTTTGCGCAAGTTCAACAATCGAGCAGATAAAACTGCGCTTAGACTGGTTGATCTAAATGAAAAACTAACGGAGGCGGATGACGTTATCAAAAAGGTAGAAGCCAATTATGCGGGTATGAATGCTAAGCAATCTGATACTTTGAAAAAAGTTGCCAAAGCCATGTTAGACAGTATTAAACTAATCAGGGAGCAACTAAATGGTGTACCCCAAGACAAACAGGGTTATGGTAACATTCCTCAGGTAACCGTGAACAGTGTTTTACAAGAAGCTCGTGGTACCGCCATGGGTAAGGTTAGTATTCCGGGTGCACAGGAAGAGCGCTTGATAGCAGAAGCTGAGAAGATGGTAGATGAGGTAGTAAAACGTACCAATGCTTTCTTTGAAGGTCCTTGGAAGGGCTATCGGGCTTTGGCAGAAGCTTCACCTATTAAGTTATTCAAGGATTATAAGGTAATTGAATAGATAAGAAGTCAAAAGTCAAAAAAGAAGAAGAAGGAAAAATGAAAAAAAATAAAACATAAAAATTCGAATAGGATAAAAAATAGTTCTTCTTCTAAAAATCAACCGCAGTCAGTAATGGCTGCGGTTTTTTTATGCTAGTTTTGCCGCATAAAATCCGAAATATGAGTCAACCCAAACTAAGCCTTCTGGCCGAAACACTGATAGGATCTGAAATTGTGAAACTGGGTAATATGATCAGTGAGCGCATTCGCGCTGGCGAAACCATTTATAATTTTACCATTGGCGATTTTGATCCACAGGTATTTCCTATTCCTTTTGAATTGGAATCAGAAATTATTGCTTCTTATCAACAGCACAATACCAATTATCCCGCAGCAGAGGGAGTTCTTGATCTTCGCAAATCAGTGGGAGCATTTTTAAAAGAGTGGGAAGGCATTGACTATGCACCCAATGAAATTCAAATAGCATCGGGCGGTAGACCCTTGATCTACACCATTTTTAAAGCCATTGTTGATAAGGGAGATAAAGTAATCTACGGCGTTCCTTCTTGGAATAATAACCACTACGTACACATGACCGATGGGGAACACTGCGTGATTGAGTGCAGTGTAGAAAATGATTTTATGCCAACGGTAGAAGACGTTGCCAAACATATTAAGGGTGCTACCCTGCTTTGTTTGTGTACCCCACAAAATCCAACGGGTACTACTTTGAGTAAGGAATCCCTAGAAGCTATTTGTGATTTGGTCTTGGCAGAAAACGCCACACGTGGTGAGGGTGATAAGAAACTCTACCTCATGTTTGATCAAATGTATTGGACCCTAACTTACGGAACTACGGAACACTATAATCCTATCACGCTTAGACCAGCCATGAAAGAATTCACCGTTTTTGTAGACGGGATTTCCAAAGTGTTTGCAGCTACAGGTGTGCGTGTGGGTTGGGCATTGGGTCCAGAAACCGTGATTGCCAAAATGAAAGCCATTCTAAGTCACTTAGGTGCTTGGGCTCCCATGGCTGAGCAAAAAGCCGTAGCCAAATACTTGTTGCAAAAAGAAGCCATTGAACAATACCTGCAACATTTTAAAATGGAAGTGGAGTTCCGTTTGCGTAGAATCTACGAAGGATTTATTGGATTAAAAGCAAAAGGATTTTCGGTTGATGCAGTTACTCCACAAGCAGCCATTTATCTGACCATTAAGATTGACTTGGTAGGTAAAACTACTGCTGAAGGAAATTTATTGGCTACTCAAATGGATGTGACTTCTTATATACTTTCAGAAGCAAAAATAGCCGTGGTTCCTTTTTCTGCTTTTGGTGGAGGAGCCAACAACCCATGGTACCGATTAAGTGTAGGCACTTCTAAGAAAGAAGAAATTCCGCAAATGTTGGAGAAACTGGAAGCGGCGTTGGAAAAATTAAAATAGGCTCTAATTGATTCGCTAACATTTTCTTAATCCTGGGTTCATATTAACTTAACAACTCCCAACTATTTTCGGGGTTACAAAAAACGAAAATGAGAAAAGGAATTGTTGTTTTATGTGCTTTGGCGTTATTTGCGTGTAAGAAAACTGAAACGATACCGTCATTGGACGAAACAGTTAATGAAGACCTAGCTACCTATACTGAAATTGCTTCTTTAAACTTAGGAGGTTTGGGTGCAGCCGAGATTACAACCTATGACGCGCTTACCAAAAGATTGTTTGCTGTTAATAATGGTACTGAAAATAAGATAGACGTGATAGATATGTCTAATCCAGCTAGCATTAAAGTGTTGCAATCTATTAGTATGGCCCCTTATGGTGGTTATGTAAATAGTGTAGACGTAAACAATGGTTTTTTAGCAGCTGCAATTGAATCTACCAATAAACAAGCCGCTGGTAAAATGGTAGTTTTTAATACCAGTACCTTGGCTGTTGTAAAAGAAGTTACAGTTGGCTCATTACCGGATATGGTGGTGTTTAGCCCCAATGGTAGATATATTCTTACTGCTAATGAAGGGGAACCCAATGATGCATATACGGTAGATCCAGAAGGAACTGTTTCTATTATTGATGTTCAGAACAACTACTCTGTTAAGACCATTAATTTTTCTGCCTTGAGTTCTCAACTAGCAGCTCTTGCTGCAAAAGGGTTTCGCATTTTTGGACCAGGTAAAAATTTCTTGACTGATATTGAACCGGAATACATTACCATCTCTGAGGACAACAAAACGGCCTATGTTACTTTGCAAGAGAATAATGCCATTGCAGAACTGGATATTGAAACAGCCACTTTTACAAAAATTACTCCCCTTGGTTTTAAAGATTATAGCCTAGCTATCAATGCTACTGACATGAGTGATAAGGATAATGCAGTAGCAACACTGAATCCATGGAAAGTATTTGGGATGTATATGCCTGATGCTATTACAAATATGACTTATGGTGGCACACGTTATTTATTTACTGCTAATGAAGGCGACTCAAGGGAGTATACTGGTTATTCTGAAATGAAAAGGGTAAGTGCTTTGACTTTAGACGCCACTGCCTTCCCTAATGTAGCAACTTTAAAAACAGACGCACAATTGGGTAGGTTGAATGTAACTACCACTTTGGGTGATACCGATAGTGATGGTGACTATGATGCTTTGTATAGTTTGGGTGCAAGGTCATTTAGTGTTTGGAATGCAAGCACTGGTGTTCAGGTATTTGATAGTAAAAACGAATTGGATATTAAAGCAAAAGAACTGGGTGTTTATGATGATGCTAGAAGCGATGATAAATCTGTAGAACCTGAATCCATAACAATTGGCCGAGTTGGAAGCAAGATGGTAGCTTATGTAGGATTGGAAAGGGCTGACGCAATTGCGGTTTATAATGTAACTGATCCTACTAAACCAAGTTTTATCAGCATATTTAAAACTGGGGATGCGCCTGAAGGAGTATTATTTATTTCTGCATCAAAAAGTCCTATACAACAGAGTTTGATTGTAGTAAGCAGCGAAAACGATGGCATGATAAAAATTTACAAAGCGAACAAATTATAGTAGTAGTTTTTAAAATAGAATGGCCGTTGCAAATAATTGTAACGGCTTTTTTATTTGTCAGCAATAAATCATTAATTTTCTCATCTTTGATGGTATAACCTAAAAGATGTCTGACCAAATACCTACACTCAAAGCTATTGCAGATAAATTAAAGTTTTCTGTATCTACGGTTTCTCGTGCTTTGAGTAATCATCCACGTATTGGGTTGCGCACTAAGGAATTAGTACAGAAAACCGCCAAGGAATTAGGATACGAGCCAAACCCCAAAGCCATATTCTTCAAACAACAGAAAAGCTTTGTTATTGGTGTAATCATGCCATCTATTAGAGAAGAGTTTTTCTCTCAGGCCATTAGTGGTATGGAAACAGCAGCTATGGAACAGCATTACACCATTTTATTTGGTCAGAGTTTTGATGATTTGGAAAGAGAGCAAAAAGTGGTAGAAACCATGAAGCAACAAAGGGTAGATGGTTTAATTATCTCACTGGCAAAGGAGACCAATCAATATGATCACTTATTGGCTTTAGAAAAATACCATATTCCTGTTGTGTATTTTGACCGAGTACCCAATTTAGACAAAGCACATAAAGTGTTTTGTAATTTGTACAAAGGCACGGTTGATATGGTAGGTTGGTTATTCAATAAAGGTTATAGAAGAATTGCCTTGATTAATGGTCCGGATAAACTATCGGCAAGTAAGGAAAGATTAAACGGATATATAGAAGGTGTATCCAAACAAAAATTGAAGATTGACATGCAGTTGGTAGAGACTACCGATTTTTCAAAAGACAGCACACAACGCGCCATGAAAAAATTATTGGCATTAAAACAACCACCAACTGCCATCATTACATTTAATGACTATGTGCATATGGATGCGGTTCAATATGCCAACAAACAACATATTGAAGTAAATAAAGAAATAGCGTTTGTGAGTTATGCCAATCTGCCCATTACTAGCTATACGGCTTATCCACCCATGGTTTCAGTAGAGCAGTATCCTTATAGCCAAGGTTTAAAAGCCATGGAAATGATGATTCACCTGTTGAACCAAAAACCGGATCATCTGTCAGCTCCTACATTTTTATTGGAAGAAATCAACCCTAGTTTGGTGGCTTATTTGCAATAAGACCTATTGTACCTTACCAGGCGCTCGCCTATTTTTTCCGGCATTTTTGGTTAGTTCATCACCTAGGTCTTCGCGGGCTTCTGAAGCTATTTTATTGAGCATTGCTAAAACTTCTGGTAAGCTCTTACTCAAGTCATATCGTTCTCCGGGATCACGTCTTAAATCAAACAGCCCACCTTCAAAAGCAAAATTTTCATTGGCTTTTCCTGGAACACCATCCTTACCTGGTGCAAACCCTTCATAGGATCTACCCGGATGTGGGAAGACCAATTTGTATTGCTCATTGCGAACAGCTTCTAAATTGTTGGCACGATAGTAATAGAGAAAACTTTTTCTAGGTGCTGCTGACGCGTCTCCTTTAAGTAGTGGTAAAATATTCACCCCATCAATTTTGTTTTTGGGTAGTTCAGACTGGGTAATGGCAGCAATGGTTGGTAGTAAATCTATCTCAGATGCCAATTGATTCATCACCAATCCGGCAGGTACTACTCCCTTCCAAGCCATTAAGCAGGGAACACGTTGACCACCTTCCCAAGAAGTTCCCTTGCCCTCGCGCAAGCCACCAGCACTGCCTGCGTGATTGCCATAGTTTAACCAAGGGCCATTATCAGAAGTGACAACCAACAAAGTATTTTCTTCCAATTTTAAAGCTTTGAGGGTTTGTCTGATCTGCCCAATACTCCAATCTAGTTCCATCATCACATCACCATACAATCCCTGTTTTGACTTGCCCTTGAATTTGCTAGAAACCGCCATGGGCACGTGAGGTAGCGGATGCGCTAAGTAAACAAAAAAGGGTTTTTGCTTATTCTCTTTAATAAATGCTATAGTTTTTTCTGTGAAATCCGTTGTGAATTTGGTACTATCGGGATTAGTAAGAATGGTTTTATCTCCTTCAATAAGCGGTAATGGGGGATAGTAATTTTTCACATTGGGGTGATTAGGTACCATATCGTGTGAATAAGGAATCCCATAGAAATAATCAAAACCTTGATGCGTAGGTAAGAATGGCGTTAGGTGCCCCAAATGCCATTTGCCAAATGCTGCTGTGGTATAACCATTAGCCTGGAGCATTTCTGCCAAAGTTGTCTCATCCGGGTTAATGCCCGTTTTACTGGTATGATCCAAAGCCCCACTAAATCCAATTCTATTTGGGTAGCATCCTGTCAACAATCCAGCTCTAGAAGCGGAACAAACAGCTTGTGCGGAATAGAACTGGCTAAAAAAAACACCTTCTTTTGCCAGCTGATCCATTTGAGGTGTTTGATAACCAGTAGCACCTGTAATACCCAAATCACCGAAACCCAGATCGTCAAAATTGACAATAATAATATTGGGTTTAGATTTACTAGCCGTTTTTTCTGAACCAGCAAATGCTTTGATGAAAACTAGTACAGCTATACAACTGATTAATATTTTTTTCATATCGTTATTTTTTGGGCAGTCTAAAAATAATGACAATGTAGTTGTCTTCTAAATATATAGACTACTAGCGTCCTGTATCACTAACAAAATAGTCTTTCCTTTTTAAAAAATTGCAAATCCTTTTTTGTGCAAACGGTTGCGCTATTATATCTGGATTTCAAATGATAATTTAAAGCATATAAACGCCAAACCATGTTTGAAAAAACTTACCAAAAACTGCTTATTGCCATTGTTGTTGTCTTGCTTTTTGCAAGTCAGGCCATGGCACAAACCTTAGTAAAGGGAACCATTCGTTCCTCAGTTGACCAATCCCCCATAGAAGGGGCATCCGTTTTGGTCAAGGGCTCCAAAACCGGTACCCAAACCAATGCTGCAGGCCAATTTAGCCTAAGTGCTAAACCTACTGACCAACTAGTAATTAGCTCTGTGGGTTTTGCTAGTAGCACTGTAAATATGTCTGACATCTCAGGTGCCTTAGACCTACAACTAGTACCCAGTAAATCAGAACTAGAAGACGTTGTGGTGGTGGGATATGGTGCCCAGAAAAAGATTACCATGACCAGTTCTGTATCTCAAATTAAAGGTGCAGAACTTACCAGAAGACCAGTATCCAACCTGCAACAAGCATTACAAGGTCAGGCTGCAGGATTAACCGTACTTGATAGAGGTGGTGAACCAGGAAGAACTTCTGCTACCATGCGTATCAGGGGTACCACTACTTTTAGTGGCAATAGCTCAGGTAATAGTTCTCCGCTTATTATTGTAGACGGGGTTGAACAAACATTTTTCAACTTAAACCCTGAAGATGTTGAAACCATCTCCGTATTAAAAGATGCTTCTTCAACAGCTATTTATGGTTCAAGAGCTGCTAATGGCGTTATCCTTGTTACTACTAAAAGAGGTAGTGCGGGAAAAACTACTGTAACCTATAATGGATATTTTGCGATGCAGAATAGTACCAATGATCCAGTTCAAATGGAATTGGAAACCTATATGCGCTATCAAGTATTGGCCTATACCAATTCTGGATTAACTATTCCAGCGCGCTTTCAAGAATCTAGTATCCAAGCTTGGGTTAGTGCAACCGATAGAAATAAATATCCGTTGCCAAATATTTGGTTTCAAAATGTTTTGAGATCTGCCCCTCAATACAGCCATAATATATCTATTAGTGGTGGTGGAGAAAATAGCAGAACCAGGGTGAGTTTGCGTTCCTCTGGTCAAGACGGCATTGCACCAGGTTATGATGCATCTATTCGGGAAATGAGGGTGAACAATGACTTGAAAATTTCTGACAAATTGAAACTAAGTACTGACATGAACTATCGTTTCAATTATTCAAACAGTCCCTATCGCGGAGACGCATTTAACTTTTTTTTACATGGATCTCTCTGGACCGCTCCAAAATATGATGATGGAACTTATGGCTTAAGCCCTCAAAACAATAACCCATTAATGTTCTTAGAAAAATCGGGTTATAATAAAATTAGTACCCATTATTTGTACGGAACAGCCAAATTGGATTATGAAGTGGTGAAGAACCTTACGCTAACTGGTCAGCTTTCTGGTGTGTTTAACTACCAAGAACAAAAAGCGTATCAAAATGCTTATAGCAACAGAGATGCCATTACAGGTGGTTCTTTAACCGTTGCCAATAATTTGCTTACAGAAGGTAGATCCAGATTTACAGAGTTGACTACCAATTTCTTGGCCAACTATCAAAAGACTATCAAGAAACATGAATTCAAAGGCTTGTTAGGTTTTTCTGAAATCTATAATAATGGCAATAGCATTTCTGCTTATCGTGAACGTTTTTATAATAATGATATTCAGTCTTTGGGTCAAGGAACCAATGATGCCACTAAAAACAATGGTGGATCTGACTACGAATTTGGCTTGCGTTCATTCTTTGCAAGATTCAACTATGCTTATGATAGCAAATACCTGTTAGAAGTAAATGGTAGGTATGACGGATCATCAAGGTTTGCTGCAGAAAACCAATATAGCTTTTTCCCCTCTTTTTCTGCCGCTTGGCGATTGTCTAGGGAGTCTTTCTTCCAAAAACTGAACTTACCGGTAAACGAATTAAAACTTCGTGGATCATGGGGACAAACAGGAAACCAAACAGTGCCCTTGTATAGTTATTATTCCTCACTCTCTTCTGGTTCCTATACATTTGGAGGTACTGCAGTTACTTCTTTCTCTGCTACTTCTTTGGCAGATAGGACCATTACTTGGGAAACCAATACACAGACCGATTTGGGAATTGATGGTACGCTGTTTAACAATCATTGGAATTTTAGCATTGACTATTACAAGAAAAGAACCGAGGGTATTTTATTAGCCCTGCCTCTTCCGGCGGTTATTGGATTTACTTCTTCTAATCAAAATGCAGGAATTATAGACAATAAGGGTTGGGAATTTACCCTTGGGTACAAGAACAATAAGAATAAAGTACAGTATAGTTTTCTTGGAAATTTTGCCATCAGTACCAACAATGTGGTTGATTTGAAAGGCTCTGGTCCATTTATCTCTGGTTCAGACCTTGATCCAAGATATATTGTTGCAGAAGGTGTTCCCTTTAACTCACATTGGGGATATAAAACAGATGGTTATTTTCAAACTGCTTCTGAGATTGCCGCTTATCCAACCATTGCCACAGGTACAAAACCAGGTGACGTAAAATATGTTGATTTAAACAATGATGGAAAGATCAATGCAGACGACATGACGGTTATTGGAAATCCATTTCCAAAATTCACATTTGGTTTGAACAGTGAAGTAAGCTATCGCAATTTTAGTTTGAACATTTTCTTCCAAGGTGCGGCTAAAGTAGATACGCGCATTTCTGGCGCTTTAGCTGAGATGGGTATTTTTGAAGGATTTACGCATCAAATCTTTGCTGGAAACTATTGGACACCTACCAATACCAATGCCAAATTTCCATTGCCAAGAAAAAGTGATCAACGTAATGTAAATACATCTGATAGACAAATTATTGATGGGTCTTATTTGAGATTGAAAAACATTCAATTGACCTATACGCTTTCTCCATCAGTAAGTAAGAAATTGGGTATTAAAGGTGCCAATGTATATACTTCTGCTACCAACCTAGTAACCTTCTCTAAATTGAATGAGTGGAGCTTGGATCCAGAAGCAGAATCAGGAAGGGTCACTTATTTTCCACAAACCCGAATGGTAACCATTGGTGCTAATATCAATTTCTAATCCCTAAATTATTTAACATGAAACAATATCAAACCTATATAGCCATCCTAGCTTTCTCAACACTAACAAGTTTGAGTGGATGCAAAAAGGCAGTGTTAGAAACATTGCCCAACGATAGAATTTCTTCAGAAATTTATTGGAAAACAGAATCAGATGCTAGATCAGCAGTGAATGCCATTTATCCAAGTTTAGATGCGGTTAACCTCTTTAATCTAGAAGGAGTAACAGAAATTGGGCATACTAATACTACGTTTACAGCAGAATACAATATTGAAAATGGTACTTATGATGCATCTCATTCCAGAATCCAAACTGAATGGACAGCTGGTTACAGAGGTATTTATTTGGCCAATTATTTGCTTGACAATATTGATAAAATAGTTACAACCAATACAGCACTGATGAGTCAGTTTAAGGGGGAAGCCAGAACCTTAAGGGCTTATTTTTACACCAAGTTAGTAGGACTATATGGAGATGTTCCTTTGATTACTACCAATATTAGTGCCGCTGATGGAAAAGTAATAACAAGAACTTCTGCTAAAACTGTTTGGGATTTTATTGATAAAGAATTAACGGAGGCCTCTGCGTTATTGCCCAATACTTATGCGGCTGCAGATAAAGGAAGAATTACCAAGGGAGCTGCTTTGGCTTTAAAGGCAAGAGCAAACTTGTGGGCAGGCAGGTATACCGATGCTGCTGCTGCGGCCAAACAAGTTATAGATCTTGGTGTGTACTCCTTGTTGCCTGAATATGGCAAACTCTTTAGTTTAGCAAGTGAAAATAGTGCGGAAGTAGTTTTAGACAAGCAATTTTTAACAGGTACCGTTACCCAAAATGCCTTTTCATTTATGGGGCCGTATAGCCAGAAAAGCTCAGGAAGTAATTTTGTGCCAACAAAAATATTAGTGGATTTATTTCCTATGAAAAACGGAAAATCTATCACTGATCCAACTTCCGGTTTTGATCCTAAAAATCCCTATTTGAACAGAGACCCACGCTTACGCTTTACCAGTTATTTAGATGGAGATCCATTGCCAAGTGGTATTCTATTTAGACCAATTCCCGGAAGTGGTGGTGGAGACGAAATTGGAAAAACACAGTATAATACTACAACAGGTTTTTCTTTGAAAAAATATTGTAGCGCAGAAGACTTTGCAGCACCTGGTGCTTCAGGTTTGAACTTTATCTTGCTCCGTTATGCAGAAGTATTGCTGACCTATGCGGAAGCTAAAATTGAACTCAATCAAATTGATGCAACTGTATTTGATGCTATTAACAAAGTTAGAACTAGAACTGATGTTGGATTACCAGCCTTGGCTAGTACTTTAACTCAAACTGAATTAAGGGCTGCAGTTCGTTTAGAACGCACCATTGAGTTAGCCTTTGAAGGATGGCATTTGTTTGATATTCGCAGATGGAAAACAGCTGAAACCCTAATGCCTGGTAAAGTATTTGGTCTTACCTATTATACAACTGCGGGAGCTCCTGTAGTAGTGGAAGTGCCAAGTGTTAATAAGGCATTCAGTGCTTCAAAACATTATCTATGGCCAGTACCTCAGAAAGAAAAAACGTTGAACCCAGCATTGGGCCAGAACCCCGGATGGTAAACCTAAGATTGATTAAAAAAATAACCCCAGCTTGATAAGTTGGGGTTATTTTTTTAGTAAATGTTAGAGTTGTATGGCGTCTAATTGCTTAGACTGATACAATTGATTATAGTCCTTAACAGCTTGTTTAATGACTTGTAATTTTTCTTTTTCATCAGCCCATTCTTTTTTAAGATCAGCTAGTCTTAGTTTTAGACCATTGGTAATTTTGGGATTGGGCGCATCGGCAAGATTTTTAATATTGAAAAATTCCGCATTGATTTTACTTGGCCAGTTGATTACATCCTGACCATTCTTGATCCTGCTTTCTACAATGTTTCCTTCCCAAGCATCTATGTTTTTAACCAATGCTTTTGCTTTGCTGACCAGACTATCTGCTTGTTTGTTGTCTTTGTACACCTCGGCATGTTGTTGTAATTGTTGTTTTACTTTTCTCAAGTCAATCACAGATTGGTGAATCTCACTAATAGATGCCGTAATGGTTTCTAAAATGGTTTGTTGCTCTTTCCAATCTGCATCGCTGGCGCTAATACCTGGATTGGGTAATACTTTAAATGCTACTTCTTTTACTGTTTTTTGATAGCTAAGCTTGGCGGTATAATTGCCTGGCGCAACAGCGTAGCCGCTATAGCTACCAAAAATATAGACGCCCTTTACATCAGGCGTAACAGTCTCAGCGCGAAAATCCCATAGAAAACGATTATGCCCTTTCTCGGCAGATAATTTTTCTTTAGGCGCAGGTCCACCAGGATACTTACTGTATTTTTCATCTTCCTGATTAATATAGGTTCTGATGGTTTTACCAGTAGCATCAACGATACTTAAACTCACCGTATCTTTTTCTCCAATGGTAGGTAATATATAATCCAAGATTACGCCTTCTGGGGCATTCTGACCGGCACTGTAATTGGCTTCTGGTAATCCATTACCACCACCATATTTGTAACTGGCTTTTGGTTGAAAAAGTTGTAAGCTGGAATCTTTTAAATTGGCTGCACTTTGTTGAATAGCAGATAAATCATCTAAGATCCAAAAAGCACGACCCGCAGTAGCAGCAACTAAGTCATTGTCTCTAATCATTAAATCAGTTACAGGTACAATGGGCAGATTCAGTTGAAACTGTTGCCAGCTATTACCCGCGTCATTGGATAAATAAAAAGCTCTCTCAGCTCCTGCATACAAGATGTTCTTATTTTGTTTGTCTTCTCTGATGACTTTAATAAAATCATCTGCTTGAACCCCTTTGTTAATCTTGGTCCAAGTTTTGCCATAATCGGTTGTCTTGTAGGTATAAGAAGCATAATCATTCAATTTATACCTAGTAGCAGATACATAGGCAGTGCCTTTGTCAAAAGCTGACACTTCAATGCTATTGATTTGAGACTCTGGTAAACCAGCAGGAGTAACATTGGCCCAGGTCTTTCCCTCGTCACGGGTTAATTGTACAAATCCGCAATCACTTCCTGTCCAGAGTTCCCCTTTTGTGATTGGTGATTCAGCCACATAGAAAATGGTATTGTAGTTTTCTCCACCAGCACCTTCATTGGTAAAAGGAATACCACCAGGTCCTTGTTTGGATTTTTCATTGCGCGTTAAGTCCGGACTTATTAGATCCCAATTAGTTCCTGTATTAGTTGTTTTGAACAAAACATTCCCTGCATGATAGACCGTGTTGGGGTCATGCGCAGAAACTACAATCGGCGCATTCCAGTTAAATCTATATTTCATGTTCTTGGGTTCAATAGCCAAGTTCATGGTAGGATAAGCTTGAATGTTTTTGATCTCCCCATTCTTTCTATCTAGCAATTCAATATAACCCTGGTAGCAACCACCATATATATTTAAAGGATTGTTGGGGTCAAAGGCCAGGTAGGCCGATTCACAACCAGGACCAAATGTCCAGTCCCTTTCTGTGAGGGCGCCAACATTATTTCGGCTGGCAATAATCACAGAACTATTGTCTTGTTGACCACCATATACTTTATATGGGAATACATTGTCTGTGTTTACCCGATAGAATTGTGCCGTAGGTTGGTTCATGATACTTGACCATGACTTAGTTCTATCAAAACTAATTTCGGCACCGCCATCATCGGCCAAGCCAATAATATGATTAGCTGTTGGATGAATCCAAAAATCATGGGTATCGCCATGGGCAACTTTAACAGGTGCAAATGTTTTGCCCCCGTCAATGGAACGCATCACAGGTGCATTGAGAACATAGACCAAGTTTTCATTAACCGGATCAGCAAAGACTTTCATATAATACCAAGACCTGGAACAAATGTCTTGGTTATTAGAAAGGAGTGACCAGGTTTTTCCCGCGTCATCGCTTCTATACAAACCAGACTTAGCTTTCTCTGTTTCTACAATAGCAAAAACCCGATTGCTATTAGCCCTTGATACACTTACCCCAACCTTACCCATGGATGCTGGAAGACCACCAGCCAATTTGGTCCAAGTATTGCCTTCATCGGTTGATTTATAAATAGCAGAACCAGGTCCACCGCTAGATACGGTCCAGGGGAAACGGCGGTGTTCCCAAGATGCCGCATAGAGCACGCGGGGATTATTCATATCCATGCTTAATGATGCAATACCCGTGCTGTCATTGATATACAGGGTGCGCTTCCAACTCAATCCCCCGTCGGTTGATTTATAAACACCGCGTTCATTGTTGTTGCCGTGTACGGTACCTTGTGCTGCTACAAAAACAATCTCAGGATTGTTAGGATGAATCACAACATCTGAAATATGTCTGGTTTTTTCTAAGCCTATATTTTTCCAGGTCTTGCCCGCATCGGTTGACTTATAAACGCCATCTCCATAACTGGTCATCACGCCACGTACTGCGTGTTCACCCGTTCCTACATAAACCACATTGGGGTCAGATTCTGAAACAGCAATGTCTCCAATAGATCCCACTTTGAAAAAACCATCAGAGATATTTTTCCAAGATCCACCACCGTCGTCGGTCATCCAAACCCCGCCACCGGTATAGCCCGCATAAAAGCGTTGGTCATTTTTCACTACACCAGAAACGGTATTGGCTCTTCCACCACGGAAGGGCCCAATATTGCGCCATTTGAGACCACCGTACATACTGTCTGGACTAGTGGTAACTACTGGCGCTGGCGCTACCTCTTTTTTCTTTTGTGCAGCAAGGGACAATGACAGACCCATTAGTCCTGCAAGGAAAAACTGTTTCATATAAAAAATTGAGGGATTAAGATACTACATACGAATGATGTTACCATCTTCCATTTCAATGATTCTTTTGGTCTTTGCGGCAAACTCATTGTCGTGCGTTACAATCAATAAAGACTGATTGAACTCACTGGCTAGTTCCTGGAAAATATTGAACACAATTTCAGAATTCTTTTTGTCTAAATTACCCGTAGGCTCATCACCCATAATAATCAAAGGGTCATTAATTAGCGCTCGAGCAATAGCAACGCGCTGTTTTTGACCTCCAGATAATTGATTGGGATTTTTGAGGGCCTCATTGTCTATACCAAGAATTTTCAGTTTTTCCATGGCACGGTGCTCCACTTCTTTGTCTGAATACTTACCCAATTTTAGACCCGGGAGCATCACGTTTTTCAAAACAGAGAACTCATTAAGCAAGTAGTGGAACTGAAACACAAATCCAATTTTCTCATTGCGCACTTTGGCTAGTTCCGCTTCCTTTCTATTGCGCATGGCCACACCATCTATAAACAATTCCCCTTCATAATCCGTATCCATGGTGCTCAAAATATAGAGTAGGGTAGACTTACCACAACCAGATTTGCCAATCACAGAAACAAATTCAGATTGATTAATACTAAAGCTTATCTCTTTCAAAACCTGCACAGTTAGTGGGTCATGAAAGTATTTGGTAATTTTTTTGGCTTCTAGTATTAAATCGCTCATATTATTTTCCTCTAATGATAACAACAGGGTCAATCTTACTTGCTTTGCGCGATGGGAAATAGCCTGCCATATAAGTAGTAACAAGTGAGAAAACACCCCCAATCATATAAAAACTTGGATTGTAATTAATGGGATAGGTTTTGACCGTTGGAAGCGATGCTGTATTAAAAGGAATTTGGTCAATAAGGGCAGATAAACCAAAGCCAAATAATAAGCCAAGTATTCCGCCAAAAATGCCAATACTCAAAGCGATGCTGATAAATATTTTGTTTACATCTGTTCCCGAAAAACCAGTTGCCTTAAGTATGGCAATAGAATCCATTTTTTCATAAATCATCATGTTCAGGATATTGTAAATACCAAATCCTGCAACAATTAAAAGTGTTACGCCCACTGCATAAGAAATGAGGGTTCTAACAGAACTTCCCGTTTCAAATTGAGAATTAGCGGTTTGAATGTCTATGGCTTCTATATGAAACTTGTCATGATATTCTTTGGCCATATTGGGTGCTTGTAAAATATCATTTAGCTTCACCTGTATGTCAGTAATATATCCTGTAGATTCTCCCAATAATTTTTGAGTAGTATTCAAATTGGCATAACTCTGTACTTTGTCAATTTCACTAATACCCGATTCAAAATAGCCCACTACTTTTAATTGAAAACGCTCACCCTTGCTCGTTGTTACTTGTATGATATCACCAATGGCTGCCATCATTTTTTCTGCGGCTCCTTTTCCTAATACAATACTGTTTGGGGTATTCTTTAAATCTATGTAATTACCGGAGGTAACATAAGTGCTAAAAAAGAATAACCTATTTTCTTCTTCCACATCAATTCCATTGATTACGCCTGTAAGGTCAACAGAACCTATATTGTAAAAAACCTGAGCAGTTATTTTTGGAGCAATACCTAATACCCTACTATCTTTTTTTAAAGCGTCTATTATAGAACCACTATTGTGAATTTGTAATAGCTTGTCTTTTGGTTTTATGGATCGGACAAAATTGTGGTGATTTTTATAGGCCGGATACAAATCAATTGGCTGTTGTTCACTGGCCTCAATCTCATTGTACAAAAGAATATGCGGCGTCCTGTTTAGAATAAGTCCGTCTAACATATCGTTTAAACCAGACATAAAACCAAGTAGGGTAATAAACATGGTAATCCCGAATGTAACGCCAATAGCGGCCACTAAGGTCTGCTTCCACCTGGCCAGCAAGAGTGACCTTGATACATCAGCTATGAGTTTGAAATTCATTGTGCTGGTTTTATCAATTCGTCTTTTGCGTTGAGACCTGAAAGCACTTCAATACTATTGTAATCTTTGAGCCCAGTTTTGATAATTTGTTTATTGCCATTGGCTTTTAATACAGTGCTATCATTGACCAAATAATTTCTAGGAATCAACAATACATTGTCCTTGGTACGCAGCACAATACTTGCTTCAAAACTAATATTGGGATAGAGTTTTGGAGGTACTTGTTTAAATTCAGCTTCCACCATAAAGCTTTTACTACGCTCATTCATGATAGGATTAATTTTTGTCACCGTAGCTTCAAAGACCTGTCCCTTATAACTTTCTAAGCTTACTAATACGGGCAATCCTTTTTTGATTTGAATAATATCAAATTCATCTACCTGCATTTCTAAGATAAAATTTCTAGCATCTCCAATAATTGCCAATGGACTTTGTGTTCCTGCAATTTCTCCCTTTACCTTACTCAAACTATAGATAACACCACTGATCTCACTTCTAATGGTAAAGTCATTTTCTAGTTTTGAATTGATCTGTAATATTTTTTTTGATTGATTAGAACTAAAGTCTAGTTGTTTTTTCAGGTCTTCATATTTCAATATCGCCGCGCTGTACTGGTCTCTAGAACTTTTAAATGCTAGTTCACGTTGGTCGAGTTCGTTTTTTGTGCCAATCTGTTCTTTCCATAAAGCAGCTTGTCTGCTAAACAACAAAGAATCATTCCTCATTTTATATCGGGCTTGGTCAATCAGTAATTTTGCATCATTGAGTTTACCTTGGTTATTATTAAAGTCAGAGAATCTGGCGCTTAATGCAGCATTCTCCTTGTTCAGTTGTTGTGTTTCATTTGAAATGGCAAATAAGGGGTCACCTTTTTTAACCGTATCACCTTCCGAGACATAAACGGTTTCAATAATTCCATTCACCGTTGAAAAGGCTTGGTATTGGTTTTTGCTTTTAATAAGACCAGAAGCATAAATGGATTCGGTAATGGAAGCCATTGTTGGGTTAATCTTCTCCTCTTTTTTCTTGCAGGAGCAAAATAACACAAACGCTGATAAAACAATAATTCTGAACATGTTAGCGGTATATTAGAAGCAATTTACCACTATTTGCGCCCAGAAACCATGATGAAAGTTGGTTTATCCAAACTAGCCTATTTCTTCTTTGGATAAGGTTGGTTGCCCTTGGCATAAAACCAAAGAATTCGATTCATTTCATCGTCTTCTCCACCGTCCACTTCATCATACACTTCGTTCTGTGATTGAAGGGCAAAACGTTTGGCTTTGCCACTCAGTGCATTCAAGGGTTTATTCATTTCATTCAATGGAATATTATTAGCCAAATGCGTAAAGCTGTCGCTTTTTTTATTAGGTTGAAAACAGGCGGTCATGAGTCTGGCACTGGCGTCCATGCTATTCATGGGTGGAATACCCAAAATCTGTTCCATGGTCCTGAGCATGGATACCTGATTATAATGTGTGCTATTTAAATCGCCGGTGCTATAGGCACTTGCTACTAGACCAACCGTTCTATAAGCAGAGATATGATCCCATCCACCTTGTGAATCGTCTTGGGTAATAAATACTACGGTACTATCCCAATACTTGCTCTTACTCATGTGTTCCATGATCCTGCCCAACGCCAAATCATTGTCTGCTACCATGGCATTGGGGGTTGGAAAATCAGGTGAGGTTCCTGAACTATGGTCATTGGGCAAGGAAAGCACCATTAAATTGGGAAGACTATCTCCCGCAGCATATTGATCCCATTCTTTGATAAAAATATCTGCGCGCAATTGATCTGTAAACGCAATATTATCACAGTCTGGAAACTGCGGAGAAATAATGGGTTTGAGTCTGGCAATGGTGCTCACATTATACCAATCTGGTTTGACCCCATTTTGATAATCGGCATAAAGATTTGACCATTTCTTTTTTCTGTCATAAACTGTTTTGCAAGCTTCTCCAAATACTCTCACGGTTTTACCATGATCCAATGCATGGTTCCAAATAAAGCCGGATGGATTGTATACCATTGCGTCTTCTTGTCTATGCGGATAACTTCTAAACCAAGCACGCACATTTTTTTCTACATAGTCAGAGACAATGCCAGCATCGGTCCATTGGTGGCCTTCGGCCGATGATTTTCCTGAAGCATAGTATTGATCCATCCAACCATACTGATTGGCCATGGCGTGTATATTGGGTGTAATACGTTTTCCAAAAATGGTGAGACTACTATCATTGTTTCCCTTTGGCATATCACCAAAAACCTGGTCATAGGTTTTATTTTCTTTGATAATATAGATCACGTGTTTGAATACCGATGGCTCTCCGGTTCTCTCTGGAACAGGAATAGGAGTTCTATTGGGTCTTGGTGCAAGCTCCTGTTGTTGTACCCTGTTCAATAAATTGAGTTGTGCTACTTCTTGGGTATATTTTTCTAAGAGTAATTTATCAGGCAGGGGGATCAAACTTACTGATGCCAACTGTTGGTGTATGCTTCTTGCTTTTTTGTTTTGATCAACCACATTGGCTCCATTGGATTCCAAGTTGGTGACGATTAATTTATCCTTGGTTAACAACAATCCACCCGGAAATGCTTCTGTTGGAATATAACCCATGATCTGTGTTTTACCCTTGCCATTGCTTGCAGATAATTTGCCCAATTGAACAACTGCAATGGCATTATCTAATCCATTGGCCACATATAATTGGTGACGTGTTTCATCAATGGTTAGTGCATTGGGCGTACTACCCAATAATTGTTTGCTGCCACGCATCAAACCCACGGGAATGGTTTCTACCAATTGTTGGTTCTTGGTTTGAATCACAGAAACTTCATCGCTGGAACCATTGGCTACATAAACCAGTTTCTCATCAGCAGATGCAAGTATGGCATTGGGGTGAAGACCCACCCTGATTTCTTTGATCAATTTTCCAGATACTGCTTCAATGACAGAAACAGTTCCATTTTGAGTAGCACCCGTTCTAGGGTCCGTGTAAGCAAAGCCCCAAGGAACACCGGCTCTTTCTCTTAAACTATCTGTTGCATTTTCTCCGGCCCAATTACTTACATACAATGCTTGGTTAGCAAAGGCTACGCCATAAGGGGCAACACCAGTGGCAGATTCCCAAAGGATTTGTTTGTCTGAGAAACGAATTTTCACCAAGCGATTGTTCCCATTGAGCACTACATATAAAAATAGTTCTTGGTTTTCAGGAACAATCGCAATGCCATTTGGTAAAGGATTGCTAGCAGGTGCTTGTTTATTAAAATTAATACTGCTTATATTTTTGAATCCATTGTTCCATTCTGCCAACATCAAGGAACCAATGCCACTACTATTGTCTGCGGCTCCCCAGGCAATCATGGTTTTACCTTGATGCTGAAAACTTCTAATCCCGCTATAGACACTCATATGTTTTTTGAAGAGGGCATTGTCTGTATATGACCATCGTTCTACAATAGAATTGGTTTGGGCATCCATGGCCAAAAGACCATACCTGTCTTCTACTACAAATAATCCGGCATCATTTAAAGCAGCGGCATCCAAAGCGTGATTTTCTAGTTCAGTTTTTCCAAAACGAACTACATCTCCAGCAGATTGAATGATCCGGTTATAGGGTAAGAGTTGCTGTGCTTTATTTGACTTAACCAAAAAATCAGAGAGACCAATAATATGATCTGTATTTATATAGTCCAGACCCCAATCCATCATTTTTTTCCATGTTGCGGTATCATCCGCGGCACCCCAGAACCTTGTAGGTTTACCTGCAGCCTTGGCTTTTGCTAAAACGGCTTGAATCTTGGCTTGCTCAGCCTCGGTAAACTGCAAGGGGAATTTTGCTTTTACATAAGTGCCAAAATCATCGCTGAGCAAAGCGGTTTTATTCAAAGCATCCTCGCTATATGTTTGACTCAACCTACCATCAAACCAAATATAGGCGGGGTAATTTTTCCATTTCTCTTCAGAAGGTCTGTTACCAGAAATAACCAGTTTCAAATTTTTGCAATTAGTAAGACTGGGATATTGTTTTAGTAAATCAACCAAAGCAACCAGCGTGGGTTCAGCTGCAGTTTTAACATCAATCAACAATTGTAAACCTTGTTGATTGTAATATACCTGACCAGCATTTTTTTGAATGGCAGTAGCCAAGGGTTTTAAATAAAGTTCTTCTAAACTGCGGGTCTCAGTGAGACTCTTGTTATCATGACCCACTAAGATTTTTCCATTTACCAAATGTATATCTGCTTCAATGGAACCAAACTGTTCTTGATAAGCCAAGAAAAAGGGTTGGGCCTGTTCATAGTCGTTATGGCTATGGGCTTGTTTTGTAGAATAGGCATTATGCTGCGCCTGAACTTGGTTGAACAACAAGACAAATACCAAACATAATATGGAAAGGGATCGTGTATTCATACTGTAAATTCGGTCAATTTTTCTATTTTCAGTAGAGACACGTTGAACATTAATTTTATAGTAACATGCTATTAATCTTTTTTAGTAAACGGATTTGAACAACTAAGTATAAATGGGTATGTCATTATCTTATCCCAATCTCCGCAACCGTTGGTGCAGAACCATCAATAGTATGCTTTGCCGTTATGCGCAAATACCTTGCTTGTGTAGGGTTTTTTAATACGGTGGATTGTTGAACAGGGTTATTGGCAATATTGGAGAATTCACCTTGGGCAGCAATGCTAAAATTTTCTCCATCCAAACTGGTTTCATACAAGTATTGGTCTACCAAACCCGTTTTCAAACCATCTTGTCTTGGTAAAAAATCAATGATAGAAATAGTCTGGTTTTTTTGAAAGTCAATAAGCAAGTGTTCTCTTTTTGGGTCTCCCACATAGGTCCAAGTGGCAGGATTACCATCAATGGCCGCCGAATCCTGAGCGGGTAAAAGCTTCCAAGATTTTTTGGCATTGGCCATGGCCGCTAAATTAGCTTTTTCGTTTTCTACCAATACAGCTGCTGGTTCTGCATAGAGTGCAAAATCGCTCAATGTAATGCTAACAGGAGATTCTAGAATGCGTAAGCGGAGTTTTTGAGCCTCCACCATTTTAGGTAAACGAATCAATCTATTACCCCCAATGCTGGTGGCGGTTGCAATTTCATTCCAACCCTTGTCATTCCAAATATCAACAGCTACTGCTTCAATACGTTGACCCAGCTTGATGTTCTCGCGCAAGCGAATCACATTGAACTTACTTGGTAAACGAAGGTTGATTTCTAAACTAGCTGTGGTTACATGATCATCCGTGGCCCAATAACTATATCGGTCGTTATCGGTTAAATGATTCACGGTATACAAGCTGCTATTAGCCCTAGTGTTGCTGGCGGTAATCTTGGCACCATGGGCTAAATTGGTGGCAAATGTTGCACGTAAAATATCGCCAAAGGCCTTCATATTCGCAATATCATCTGGGTGCAATTCACCACTAGGCATGGGTGCAATTCCTAAATCAAGCGAAGCCCCACGTCCCACACTTTTATAATATAGATTCAATAATTGTATAGGTGTTTTTGTTCTGCCGTCTTGTTCTGGATGATAGAACCAGCCTGGTCTTAAGGGCACATCACATTCTGCGGGAATCCAAAATGCGCCATTTCTAGTGCCTACTGGAAGTATCTCTTCTTTTACAAATCCGGGAGAAGATTTTTTGCCAGGAACAGGACTTTGAGGGGTAAATGTGGCCCATGAAGTTGTGCCCGCTTCGCCCCTTTCATTGCCTACCCAACGAATATCGGGTCCAATATCACTAAAAGCAACCGCCATAGGTTGTTTGCTTCTAACCATACCCCAGATTTTATCAAAGTCATAGTAGTCTGACGCGTTAATAGACCTTTTTTCTTTGGCGCCACCATAATAACCATCGCCCCCGTTGGCGCCATCAAAGAACACAGTATAGAGTTTTCCGTAATTGGTATAGAGCTCTTCCAACTGTGGATGGTACACATTGTTTACGTATTCAGGTTTGCTATAATTGGGATTATTCCTATCCCAGGGAGAGCAGTATACACCAAAAGCCAGTCCTGCTTTTTTAGAAGCATCCATCATTTCTTTGACCAAGTCTCCTTTGCCACCCCTAAAAGGAGAAGCACTAATATTATAAGGCGTAGTCTTAGTGGGCCAGAGTGCAAACCCGTCATGGTGTTTGGCTACCAAGGTCAAACCCTTGAAGCCACCGGCTTTTATGGCAGCATAAATTTTGTCTGCATTAAAATTACTGGGATTAAATATGTCTGGATCTGCGTCTCCAAATCCCCATTCTTTGTTTTGAAAAGTAGTAGGGGTAAAATGCATGATCACATACATTTCCATTTCCTGCCAATGCAATTGTCTCTGCGTTGGTAAAACACCATAAGGCTTTGGTGCGCTTTGCGCGATGGCTGTTGCAGCAAATAGGCAACAGCATATGGTAACAATAAATCTATTCATAACAAGGATTGGTGCGTAAAATAGTAACTATTTTCCTTTTAAGTGTTTCCAGATTTTTTGCAGGCTATTGTACGGGTGCTCACTAACCCTTTTACCGCTATTACCCACTCTTTGTGTGGGATAAATACTTGAATAGCCACTGGTAAAACGCGCTATTAAGCAGGCTACAAAAAAATACAGTACAAAATCAGTTCCAAATAGCTCACAACCCATAATAGTGCAAGCAAATAAGGTATTGGTAGCACCAGCAAATACAGCAATAAATCCAATGGCGGCAAATAAATCGGTTGGGGCGCCCATTATCCAAGCAAGGGTATTACCCAGGGTTGCACCAATAAAAAACATAGGCGTTACTTCGCCCCCCTTAAAACCTGTTCCCAAGGTAATGGCAGTGAACAATAATTTCCAAAACCAAGAAAATGGGTGCAGGTTGGCTGTTTTAAAAGCATTGACAATAGAAACAGCATTGTCATCTTTAGCAACTACACCAAGTCCCAGATAATCTTGGGTATTCAACAAATAACTCATCCCAATCACTAAGGAGCCACCTACAATGGGGATCAACCATTTAATAGAAATGAATTTATTCACTAAGGTTTTTACTTGAATATGTGCTTCTACAAAAAGGAAAGCCACTAATCCAAAACACACTGCCGCAATAATGGCTTTACTAAAAAGCAATGGTTCAAAGTGAAAAAATGCACCAAGTTGATTAGGCAATAACTGAATGGAATAAACTGTGTGATGAATTCCCCAGGTTAGACAAACCAAATGCGCCAGGATGCTGGTAAAATAGCAGGGTAAAAATTCTTTGAATTGAATCTGACCAATGGCTATTACTTCTACTGCAAAAAAAGCGCCTGCCAATGGCGTACCAAATACGGCCGAAAAACCGGCGGCTATTCCCGTCATTAACAACAAACGTAGATCAACTTGATTAAGACTTAATTTTCTACCCATAAAAGCTGCCACCCCGCCTCCCATTTGAATAGCCGTTCCCTCTCTTCCAGCAGAACCTCCAAATAAATGGGTGATTAATGTGGTAAACAATACCATCGGGGCCATTCTTGCTGGCACTTTTATTTGATGATCATGAATAGCATCAATGATTAAACTATTTCCGGCTTCTGCATTTTTACCCAAAAAATGGTAGAGAAAATAAATGAGCACACCGGCTATTGGCAATAAGTTCAAAAGCCAAGATGTTTTCCACCTTACAATAGTTACTTGGTCTAACAACCAAAGAAACATTGCTACCAGGCTACCCACTATGACCGCCAAAACGGCTAGTATCAGCACCCACTTAAAAATAGTGAGCACTTGAAATTTGGTTGGATTAATCTTGGTTGAATGAATCATTCTTGTTTAATGGATCAACATTTATATCCTGTTGCATGTATACGACGAATGTACCGAATAAATTTTTTTTGACCCTTCACAAACTTAAGACAACCCTTTACAAATTATTAACCCCTTTTATTGTAAAACTTGGTATAGAACTAAAATAAATACATCCTTTTTGTTATATTCGAACTTGGTTTGTAACTCTCAATAAACTGTTAGCTGGCAGCAATGCTGTTGGTGCCACTGTAAGCCTATTTTTTTCAATTCTACCAATGATTCATTTATGATAGACAATATGGGTATTGCCATAATGGGATTGTCGGCTATTGCCGGAGCCTGCATCACGTATCTTTTGTATCGTATTTATTTTATGCGCAGGATGTTCCAGATGGAAGCAAGTCTGCAGCAAAAACTACAGTCTGAAATAGAACTACAGCAATTGCTCAAACACACCCAATTAGAAAAGGAACAATACCTGATGCGTGCTACGCAGGCAGAAACCAAACTAGTTATGTCTAATATAGCATTGGCAGAAGCCAAGGAGGCATCCCAACATTTTAATGAACAGATTAAGTTAGAGTTTGGTGAACTGGCGCAACAAATTATGGAAGTCAATGCTAAAAAATTTACCCAGCAAAACCAAGAGCAAATTGGACAGATTCTGCAACCTTTGAAAACAGAACTTGGCGATTTTAAAAAGAAAGTGGAAGAAACCTACGACAAGGAATCCAAGGAGCGATTCACCCTTGGTAGAGAGATTGACCGCTTGGTACAGATGAGTATGCAGGTTAGTACAGAAGCCAATAACCTTACTACGGCATTAAAAGGGAGCAACAAATTACAGGGTAATTGGGGAGAGATGATTCTTGAATCCATTTTGGAACACAGTGGACTAGTAAAAGGTAGAGAATACTTGGTCCAAGAATTTATCAAAGACCAAGCAGGCCATATTATTAAAGATGAAAACGGAAAGGGCTTGCAGCCCGATGTAACCATCTTCTATCCTGACCAAAGAAAGCTCATCATTGATTCAAAAGTAAGTTTGGTAGCCTGGGATGAATACAGTTCTGAAACAGATAATAGTTTACAAGAAGCGGCGTTGAAGCGGCATATTGCCAGTATTAGAGCACATATGGATGGTCTGAGTAAGAAGAATTATCCCAAATATGCTCAAGCATTGGATTATGTGCTCCTGTTTATACCCATTGAACCCGCTTTTTTAGAAGCGGTTAAAAAAGATACCCAGCTTTGGAAGAATGCTTATGACAAAAAAATCATGCTGGTAAGTCCCACCAATTTATTGGCCGTCTTGAAAATTATAGCTGATATCTGGAAAGTGACCCAACAAACCAATAATGCCGTGGAAATTGCAGAAAGAGCTGGATTACTCTATGATAAATTTGTCTTATTTCTTGAAAACCTAGAAATAGTAGGTAAAAAAATGGCGGAAGCGCAAACCGGTTATGACGCTGCCATGAAGCAATTGGGTACAGGAAGAGGAAACTTGATTGGGAAAGTAGAAGAACTCAAAAAAATGGGTGCTGCGGCTAGCAAGCAAATTCCAGACAAATTATTGCTTGAATTGAAAGATGTCTGACCTCTTTAAGGGGGGGGGCAGCACTAGCTTTTTAGTTCCTAGTAAATAATGGTTAATTTTGCGCAACAGCACATCAGCTGTTGCAATTTCATGATTAAGAAGAAAACGGGTATTGACATTATTGACAAAATTCTGGATGCTTGTTATAAACATAATCCAGATGCTTTGTTTATCATGAGTCTCATGCACCAATATGAGGAGCGGGGCTCTTTGAGTAAAAAACAATTAGAGGGGCTTTATTTAAAAGGAGCAAAAGTTCCAGACCTTCCCCCTAATTGGTTGGCTACGCTTGAAGCAGAGATTTTGAAAAGACCTAACAGAGATAAAACTCCTGCTGCTTCATTAAAACCTATGGAAGAAAAAGACCTTGCTACCGAAAAAAGGATCAAGGAAATTTTAGAGAAATATCCACAACACAAGCGCGTAGTTTTTTTACAATCAAAAATTAGCAATCACCAAGTATTAAGTATTGACGAAAAAAAGGAAGTGGAAAAATTCCACAAGCTATTAATCAAGTAATTGTTTATTTCACTTCTAACTTGCGTAATGACAATTTTCCATCTATTATAATAATGGCATATAATTCAAAATCAAGCTCCCCCGTTTTTAAAGCTTTGTCTTCTATATTCAACTTGGGTAATTGACTCAAACCCGTGTTGAGTAATGTACTTAGTGTAGCAATAGTTTCTGGTAATTTTGAATCTGTTCCAATGCCATAAGAAGCCAGGGAGCCATTTTCAAAAACCATTTTTAAATCGCTTTGGCCAAAACCTGATTTTGTTTTAGCATAAAATGCTTCTGATAAATCTGGTAGGTAAACAATACTCGCCTTCTTACCACCATTGGCATTGGCATTTTTCTCTACCAATAAAAAGGGTTTTGGATAATGAAATCGAATTGCCGAAGACTTAGTGAGTTCGGGGTCACTATAAATTTTTACGCCGGCACAAGAATTAAAAAGTAAGTAGAAAAAAAGACTGAGCAAAATCACAATGGTTTTCATAGCGGATGATTTTTTGATGAAATAAATGGAATGATTTCTTGGAGTAAACTATTGCAATAATTGTCTACTCTTTGCATGGCTGTATGGGAGAGCACCCAATTCATGGGTAATTGTTTGGTATTAATACTAAGCGCAATCTGTAATAAATGTCCCTCACCAAATCTTTCCAAGCAGTATTGATTTAGTGCATAATTGGCCATGGTGGTTCTAGCATTCCTTGTTTGATAGATACCTGTGATAACTTCTGTTACTTCATTTCCAAAGTGAATGCCTTTGTTCCAACTGCTATCTACCTCAGAAAAGTTAAAACAAAGTAGTCTTGGTATTAACCTAGGATGTTTTTCAAATGGCAGACTACGAATCAATTGCAGCATGGTTTCTTGACCACTATTGTCAAAATACCCGCCATCCACATAGTGTCTTCTGATCTTGTTATTGACTATTTGATGTTCAAACATGGCTGCTGGTGAGAGTAAGGGAAATCTTGCACTCAGAAGAATTGCCGTACTCAATGGGATGGTTTTTTTATAACGTGTGGCAAGGTCCCTATTTGTTGAAAGCGGCACAGCTCCTTCTAAATTCAGGTTACTCCAAATACAGGGCAAGCCCGTTTCTACTTCCACTGTTTGAAATAAAATGACTGGGTCATTTTCAGATCCTGTGATGGGCTGGGCAAAGAGATTCCCGCTGTTATTGTCCAAAATGGTATTTGCCCATCCGGCTTCCCATGATTTTTCTAAGGCAATGGCTCTATCCAAATTGGGAAGATGCCAGGGAATCATATACTGAACAATTTCTGCAAAAACTAACTTTCCGGTAACGGCGGAAAGAAAATCTTTTTCAAAAAATTGTTTACTGGCCCAGCTAAGGGTATGGTCTTTTAATTTGTTTCTTAAGCCTTGAATGCTGTGAAAAAATCCAGCACCAAGACTTCCACCAGATACGGTACTATAGGCATAAATCTGTTTAGGAAAATTGGAATCAAGGTCTGTTAGTTTTGAGAGAACCATTGCCGTAAAAGCGCCTGTTCTCAATGCACCACCTTCTGCCGTAATTAAGAAAATTGGAATACTGTCTTTTGTTGATGTCTTTTCTAAATGATTTGCCCAGGATTCAAAATGTGCTTCTACTGTTGGGCGTTGCTCAGCGCTTTCTTTTTTAAGAATTCTAATGGGATGGTCTTGGTTAGCATAGGAACAAAAAAGCAACCAAATAATGACTATAAATCTGTAAGGGATTTTAATACTAGTGATTGGTTGCGCCCTGTCTAAAAAATTTAAAAATGTATAGACAAATTGCCAGCAACCAAAACTAAAACAAATCAAAGCGGCTGCTCCTATAATAGCATGGGCCTTTAAAGGAAGTATGGTAAAGAAAATGACTAACAAAAAGGAAATGAAACAAAGTTGATAAAACTGCTTAAGCAAGCAACGGTAAAAACTTAATGGAATCTGGTAGACCCAGGTTTGTATAGGATATGGTTGATGATAAGTCCCATGTTCTAATAAAACAAATCCAACGGGTATAAAAGATCCATTTACAAGGGGCGTTTCTCTTGGAAGATCCTTTTTTTTCTGGTCCGCTTCTTGAAATGTTGTTTGAGTAGATAAATGTATATCCTGTGGAAGGTCAATTCTATATTGATTAAAAATGCCGTAGAGTTTGCCCGTCCAATAGGCTTCTTGGGCAGAAAGCTGCATCCATTTTCTAAATACCTTGTATTTTCTTTTGGCATGATATAGTTGAAAGAACAACCAACACAAAGCACCTAAAACTAAGAGTAGCATTATTAAAACGCCCAAGGGAAAATGGTTGTCAGTTTTATTTTGAAAGTATGCCTTGATTAATCCTATTGCCAATATACCTGATGGAATGTATAAGCAATACTTTGCTAAAACCACTTGTAGGTCTTTTCTAGATTTTACAGATTTTACAGAAAGTGCATGACCAGAATTATCTGTCATGTATAAAAGCATTTTACAACAAAATTCAGAAGACACCGACCAAAAGCACACACCCATCAGTAAAAACAATAGGGCGGCAGGATTTCCTACTTGAAAACTATTTTCTAACAATAGTAATAAAATATCTGTGCCTTGAGGGAGAATTAGAAATGCTAGTAAGGCTAGTAGGTAAAAAAGGATTAAAACCCAGATTCCCCTTACAACAAAAAATAGGTTTCTACTAATTTGTAGGTAATGATCTAGTCTATTGATTACTGGCATAGATTGGTCTTCTAATGATTCATTAGCTAGGAATGCCAATGCAACATTAAATTACCTATGCTATCTGAATCTTGCAACCAAAACAAGGGGGTGAATACACCCTTTTTTAGACTTAGAAAAAGGGTGTATTCACGGTAGGTTGATTTTACAAAATATTATACATGAAATTTATTCATGTCCGTTTTAAGGGGAATTTTATTGCCCTTCCCCTATTTCATTTGTATATGACTTTATTTAGCGGCTAGCTTAATTTGGAATTGATACACACCAGCACCTAATTCTAAGCTGACTGTACCATCGGTATTTTTTATGGCTTTATAACTAGCATCTAAAGGCGCACCGTTCTCTTTGATATTGTCTAAAGCGTCGGTTGGTAAAATCACCGTTGTTCGGGTATTGCTTGGAATGGTAGCATTCCAATCCATGATGCCATTGTTGATTTTCCATCCGGAAGAAAGCTTTCCATAATAGGTTTCTAGACTGGCTGATGCATGCGTAAGCCCCTTGCCCAAATGGGGTTGAATCTTACTATGTTGATATCCCACACCATCTTCATAAGTATCCAAACCAACAACTGATCTATACATCCAGTCACCAATAGCGCCATAGGCATAGTGGTTAAAACTATTCATGGATGCTGGTTCAAAACTGCTATCTGTTCTAATGCCATTCCACCTTTCCCAAATAGTGGTAGCGCCCATTTTAACAGGATACAACCAAGAGGGATAAGATTCTTGTAATAATAATTGATAAGCTGTTTCTGTATGTCCAAAACGGGTCAGCACTTCACAGAGATAAGGCGTCCCTAAAAATCCAGTAGTTAAATGATTGCCATAACTTTTTATATTCTCTACCAATTTGTCTGCTGCCTGCGCACGTAGGTTCTCTGGTAACATATCAAAATTCAAAGCCAATACATAAGCAGTTTGAGTAGAAGAAACCAATCGGCCATTGGGTGTTACGTATTCTCTTAGAAATGCGGCTTTTACATTGGCCAACAATTTTTCGTAAACAGGTAAGTCATCTGTCTTACCCAATACTTTTGCCGTATTGATCAGCAGTTGGGTAGTATGCGCATAGAAACACTGGGCTATTAAATATTTGTCCGTTACCGCAGCGCGTCCATCATTATCATCAAAGGGTCTATAGAATAACCAGTCTCCAAAATGGAAGCCCGTATTCCACAAATTATTCTTGCTTTCTTTTTGCATGTATCCCAACCATGCTTTCATGCTGGGGTATTGGTCTTCTAAAATCCGTTTGTCTCCATAAGCCAGGTACATATTCC
The DNA here is from genome assembly GCA_947460595.1 of Bacteroidota bacterium. Classification (GTDB taxonomy): domain Bacteria; phylum Bacteroidota; class Bacteroidia; order Chitinophagales; family Chitinophagaceae; genus Sediminibacterium. The sequence goes on from CANHGS010000009.1 coordinate 51,597, forward strand.
AAGGAATAATGGTAGCCACATCGGCCCAGCCAGTAGCACCAGCAGAGCTAGCTCCCAATACATTGGGTATCACAAAAGGCACGCTACCATTGGGTAATTGATCAGCTGCTACGTCTTTTAACCATTTGGCAAAAAAGCTATTCACGTTTCTATTAAAAGAAGCGGTTCTAGAAAACGCTTGCGCGTCTCCTGTCCAACCCAAGCGCTCATCACGCTGCGGACAATCCGTTGGCACGTCTAAAAAGTTTCCGTTCTGACCCCATTGAATATTGTGTTGTAATTGGTTAATCAATGGATGAGAACATTCAAAATTTCCGGTAAGTGGCATGTCTGAATATAAAGCCACGGCACTAATATCTGCCGCAGTCAGTTTGCCAGGATAACCTTCTATCTTAGCAAATCTAAAACCCTGCCAGGTAAAATGGGGTTCAAAAACTTCTTCTCCACCACCTTTTAAAATATAATTGTTCTCACACTTGGCAGTGCGTAAATTCTCTGTATAAAAATTACCATATTTATCCAACACTTCTGCGTGCGACACCCTGATTTGATCTCCAGCTTTTCCGCGAGCCTTGATTACTACCCAACCCACCAAGTTCTGTCCAAAATCTACTACTTGTTCACCCTTGGGCGTTGTAAAAATTTTCAAAGCAGAAAAAGTCTCTTGTTTTTTCACGGGTTCATTTTCAGTTGCAATGATTTCCTTTAATGAAAGATTGGCAACTACAACAGGTTTCCAATCTTTGTCTTCATAACCAGCCTTGGTCCAACCCATGGGTTCTTTTCTAGCATCGTAAGTTTCACCATGGTAGATTTCAACAGATTGAATGGCACCGGTATTGGATTTCCAGTTGGGATTGGTGCCAATGGTTTCTTTACTTCCATCAGCGTAGACAATATTTACCTGCATTAATAATGCTAATTCTTTGCCATAAATATTAAAGTGATTACTCCAAGCTAGGTTGCCGCGGAACCATCCATTACCAATGGTTACCCCAATGGCATTATCGCCCTTGGCCAACAAACTAGTTATATCATAAGCTTGGTACTGTAATCTTTTATTATAAGAAGTCCAGCCAGGTGTTAGATAAGCATCGCCCATGCGCTTTCCATTAATGCTTGCTTCATACATGCCATGCACGGTAATATAGGCTGTGGCCGATTGTACCGCTTTTTTCAAATTGAAGGCTGTTCTAAATAATTGACTGGGTCTTTGAATGGTATCTTCTTGAAATCCAGCTTTGATCCACTGTGCCGTCCAATCAGAAAAGGCTAATAAACCTGTTTGAAAACTAGCCGGGCTGCTCCAAGCCGATGGGGTTCCAGTTTGGTCCCAACTGCGGACCTGCCAACTATAACGAGTATTGCTTTTAAGCGCAGGGCCACTATAAACTACTTGAACAGTTTGATTAGAATTTACCTTGCCCGTATTCCAAATGGAACTTTTATCCTTCTCAGCACTGAGTTTAATTTCATAAGCCGTTTGAACCGTACCACGTTTGTCAGAAATCATTTTCCAACTAAACCTAGGTGCTGCAGTACCCAAACCAATGGGACTGACCTTGTTTTCAGTTAGAAGGGCGTCAGTTTGAACTTGGGCTTGTACGCAAAGAATCAGTAGCTGCAGTGCAGCAAAAAGTAAAGAGAACTTTCTCATGTTGGCAGGGTGGTTTATTATAAAGCAATCATTTACTATGCTATGGGTCATTGGGGTCTCCATTCTTGATCACAAATTCCTTGGAATTGCTTGAGACGCGTAGCTTAAAGTTATTATTGTTTTTTTAAACAGGTGACTTCCCTGCTAAAAAAAACAACACCAAGCAAAAACGATTTCGTAAATTCTTACAACATTCCCATGCAGAATTTGTTATTTGCTACCCTTTTACAAAATTGATTTTTAATAACCTAATTTCAATTATTCAAAATAACAATATGATAGCAGTAAAATCTTATGCCGCATTAGACAAAGCCTCCCCCCTTGCTCCTTTAGACATTAGCAGAAGGGCCGTGGGTGAAAAAGACGTTTTAGTAGATATTATGTACTGTGGTGTTTGTCACTCAGACATTCATATGGCCCGTAGCGAATGGGGTCCCTCTATTTATCCTATTGTTCCGGGTCACGAAATTGTGGGTAAGGTTTCAGAAGTAGGCGCAGGTGTTACTAAATTCAAGGTGGGCGACCTAGTAGGTGTGGGTGTGTTTGTAGACTCCTGCAGAAAATGCGCTTGTTGCAAAGATGACTTAGAGCAATACTGCGATGAAGGCATGACTGGAACCTATAATGGTTACGAGCGCGATGGAAAAACCCCCACTTATGGAGGGTATTCCAATAAGATTGTGGTAGACGAGCACTATACCCTACACGTAGGTAAATTTAAGGCGGAGCAATTGGCTGCAGTAGCGCCCTTGCTTTGCGCAGGTATAACTACTTGGTCACCCTTACGTTATGCAGGTGTGGGCAAGGGTCATAAAGTAGCCGTATTAGGCCTTGGTGGTTTAGGCCATATGGGGGTAAAATTTGCCGCCAGCTTTGGTGCTGAAGTAACCATGATTAGCACTAGCCCCTCTAAAGAAGTAGATGCAAAAGCGTTGGGTGCCACTCATTTCTTATTGTCTACAGATAAAGAAGCCATGGAAAAGGCTGCTAATAGTTTTGACTTTATCCTCAATACCGTGGCAGCTCCTCATGATGTGAACATGTATTTAAATCTGTTAAGTGTCAACGGTAAAATGTTGGTAGTGGGTCTGCCTCCTGAGGATAGCAAAATTTCTGCTTTTCAATTAGTAGGCAAACGCAGAGGCATTATTGGTTCTATGATTGGGGGTATTAAAGAAACCCAAGAAATGTTGGACTATTGCGCCGAGCACAATATTGTTTCCGATATTGAAATGGTGGATATGAAAGACATTAATGCCGCATACGAGCGCGTGATCAAAAGCGATGTGAAATATCGTTTTGTGATTGATCTGGCCACACTTTAAGTGAAGAGGAAGAAAGTGAAGAGTGAAGAGTGAAGAAAGGAGGAAGAAAGTGAAGAGTGAAGAGTGAAGAATGGGAGGAAGAAAGTGAAGAGATAAGAGTGAAGAAAGGAGGAAGAAAGTGAAGAGTGAAGAGAGGAGGAAGAAAGTGAAGAGATAAAAGTGAAGAGAGGAGGAAGGAGAAGTGAAAAATGTTTATTAAAATCAGTTACTACATTAAAAAAGTCCCGATTCAATAAATCGGGACTTTTTGTATAATTAAATCTAGAGATTAATCTTCTTTAGGTTCAGCAGGAACATGGTCCGCTGGCGTCACATTCTTAATGCTGAGTTGGAAACGGGTATTCAGGGCCACTTCATAGTTACCCTTGTTCAAGATTTCACGGATACCAGCGTCTGCTAATAGTACATCGGCCAAGTCTTTGGCCAGGGGAATCCCGCTCAATACATTCAGGGTTCTACCACCTACTAATTCAATTAGAAACTTATAACCTGCTTTGCGTCCGCTACCAGCACGCTCAAAATCAATACGGTTCAAATCAAGGGTTTGGTTGCCATTGGCAGAACGCTTCAACAAAATTTTGATAATCGGCAGGTATTTGCTCCAAATCTGGGTGTACATAATCGAATAATGGTTTAATGAAGTAGAAAGCAGTCCCAATTTGGGTTAGCCAGTCAATAATATTGTAAAGGTGCGCTATTTATGGCCGAAAAACGAATTTCCTTTAAATATCTTCGCTGCATCATGACAGGAATAGACAGCGTTCAATTGAATCAGGTAATAGTCCACAAAGTGGGAAATCCAAGCAGGGGCGAGGCTTTGGGCCTTTCTACCAACCCCTTGACCCTCAATGATCCCATTGTTCAGGGCCTGCTCACAAAATACTTTTTGGGAGCATTTAATGAGCAAGAACAGTACCATTTTACCCATATTAGTAGTTTGGATCTCAATGAAGTGTACCAATATGTAAAATCATTGTTTGAAGACAATAAGCAGTTTTCTAAGCAATCTGTGCAGTTGGCGCAGTTCCTTTATAGCAAGAGTACCCATAGCAAAGTGAAGGAAGGTGAAATGTATTTGGCCCATTTTAGCAATGTTCCTTTTGGTACCGAATATGTAGACGCCATTGGTATTTTCAAGAGTGAAACCAAGGAAACCTTTCTAAAAGTCTTCCCCCACGGGCAGAGTTGGGAGGTGATTGCCGAAGACGGGGTGAATATTAATAAACTGGACAAGGGTTGTCTGATTTTTAGGAAAAACCAGGCGGAGGGATACGTGGTTTGTGTGGTAGACAATACCAATAAACAACAAGACGCCCAGTATTGGATCAAGGACTTTTTGCAGGTAGCCCCCAGTGCCAATAGTTATTATCATACCGATGCCGCCATGGGCATGTGTAAACTCTTTATCAGTAATGAGCTCCAAGAAAAATTTGAAGTAAACAAATCAGACCAGATAGACTTACTCAATAGGAGCATGGATTATTTTAAAAATAAAGAGTCTTTTAAAATGGAGGAGTTTGCAGAAGAGGTTTTACACCATCCAGAGATGATTGAAACTTTTACCCAGTATAAGCAGACTTATGAAATAGCACGTCAGGTAAATATTGATGACGAGTTTGATATTCATTTAAAAGCCGTGAAAAAACAGGAGCGCGTGTTCAAGAGCATCTTGAAACTAGACAAGAACTTTCATGTTTATATCCATGGCCGCAAAGACCTGATAGAAAAGGGGTTTGACGAGTTTAGCGGCAAGCATTTTTACAAATTATATTTTGACGAGGAGTCATAATAGCTGGCGCGATGGCCATTAATTAAAGGGCTGCCATTTCTTTCACATAATCATACTGCTCATCCTCGTGCATGCCATCAATGGCTTTGTTTACTTTTTTCAACTGCATTTGGTAGAGGTTATTGAGCACTGGATACTTGTGATAAGCAATGCCTGATGCTTTTAGTTTTTGACAGAAATGTAAGAGTACTTGTGCCTCTCCCTGTTTGCTGGCCATATACTTGATATGCTTTCCGGCAATGCGTAAAATCTTGCGTAAGCTTTTCTTGTTCAGATAAATATTGGCCTTGGGTAGTTCCAAAAATCCTTCGTTAATTTCTTCCTTCACCTCTGCTATATAGCTTTCTTGATCATGAGATTCAAACAACAAATAAGTGAGCAATTCCTTGTTCTCTTTTTTAAACTTGGCCAATTGCAAACAAAGTTCTCTGAGTCTAACTAGACTGGTTGCTTGTAGTTCTGCTTTAATCTCCTGTATGCTGGCCGCTTTCATGATGCAATAAAATTAAAACATCTGCCCCTGAACCCCCCAAAAGGAATGCCCTTTATTTTTATTAGTTTTAAGTTTTAATTGTCTTTGATCAAATTCAACCATTACAAATGCAAATTGCCGTTATAGGATTGGGAAAAATGGGATTCAACCTTGGATTAAACCTATTATCAAAAGGTCATGAAGTCATTGCTTTTGACCAAGACAATCATGCAGTTCAAAACGCAGGAGATGCTGGTATGATTCCGGCCGCCAACTTAGAAGCATTGTGTAAGGGCTTTTCCGGAAAACAGATTATTTGGCTAATGGTGCCCGCTGGTCCCATTGTAGACCAGGTCTTGGAAAACCTAAACCCACACTTGCAAAAAGGGGCCATCTTAATTGATGGAGGTAATTCTTTTTACAAAGACAGTATTCGCAGAAATGGAGCACTGGCTGCACTTGGAATTGATTATTTAGACTGCGGTACCAGTGGCGGTACCAGTGGTGCATTGCAAGGCGCTTGCACCATGATTGGTGGCGACCCAGCGGCCTATCAAATAGTAAAACCCTTGCTAGACGCCATTTCCGTTGAAGGAGGCACTTTGTATACTGGCCCATCTGGTAGTGGTCATTTTGCCAAAATGATTCATAATGGCATAGAATATGGAATGATGCAATCCATTGCCGAAGGCTTTGAAGTTTTGCAGCGTTCTGATTACGAATATGATTTTGCCGCATTGTCACATTTGTTCAATAATGGTTCCGTGATCAGGGGTTGGTTGATGGAGCTCACTGAAAATGCATTTAAAAAAGACCCGGGCTTAGACGCCATTAAAGGAGTGATGCATAGTTCTGGAGAAGGTAAATGGACCTTGGATACGGCTTTGGATCTGGGTGTTCCAACACCAGTGATAGCACTATCCTTGATGATGCGTTACCGATCTCAAATGGAAAATACTTTTTCTGGCAAAGTAGTAGCGGCCTTAAGAAATGAATTTGGTGGTCACGCCGTGGTAAAAGCAAACGACTAATTCTCTACCATGCAATATTATGTAGGGATTGATATTGGCACAGGTTCTACCAAGGCCCTTGCATTTGACGCTACTGGTCAGTTATTGGCCAAGGAGCAAATAAGTTATGCTACCAGTCAAACCAAAAATGTATGGGCTGAGCAAGACCCAAACATAGTGTTAGCAGCCGTGAAAGCTTGTTTGGCATCACTTATAAAAACCTTGAATGCCTTGCCAGAACTGATTAGTTTTAGTACGGCCATGCATAGTTTATTGGTTGTAGGCGCTGATGGAAAACCACTTACCGCATCCATTATTTGGTCTGATAATCGCGCAGCGGCAATTGCCCAAGCATTTAGAGAAGGTGCAAACATTCAAAATTGGTACCAACAATCCGGGGTACCCATGCACGCCATGCTTCCCCTTTGTAAAATCAAATGGCTACAAGAAAATCAACCGCAAGTTTTTGCAACTGCCTGCAAGTTTGTGGGTATCAAAGAATATATTTTATTCCAGTTAACGGGCAGTTGGGTGGTGGATCATGCAGTTGCTGCTGCCATGGGTCTTTTAAACATTCACACACTTGATTGGAATGAGGAAGCGCTTGCTATGGCAGGCATATCGCGCCAGCAATTGCCTGAGATCAGGGATGCCCAAACCATTTTACCAGCACTAGAAGGGAATTCATTTTCACTAATTGCTACTAAGATTGTCTTGGGTTCTAGCGATGGCGCCATGGCCAATCTGGGCTCTCATGCAGTGGATGCAACTACCCTTGCTATTACTATTGGTACCAGTGCTGCGGTGAGAATCATACAAGACCAAATTCATTTGGATGCATCTATGCGCAGTTTTTGTTATCCCATTACTCAGGGTCAATACCTTGTTGGTGGGGCTTCTAATAATGGCGCGCAATTACTAGAATGGATGCAAACCAAACTCTTTGAATACTCGGGTGCCACTAAGGATTTTTTTGAACAAGCCAATCCAATTCCCATTGGGTCTGCTGGTCTAACGGTCTTGCCCTATCTCTGCGGGGAGCGGGCACCAATTTGGAAAGAAGGGGCAAAAGCGGTTTTTTTTGGCATGGGTCCCCAGCATGGTCAGGCTCATTTGGTTAGAGCGGGAATGGAAGCCGTTTTGTACAATCTCTATGCTATTGCTCAATTATTGCCCTTAAAACAGCATCCCAAAAAAATCATGGCCAGCGGTGGATGTAGTCAGAACCAAACTTGGATGCAAATGCTGGCCAATTTGTTTCAGTTACCTGTGGAAGTAAATGATGATGGAGACGCATCGGCACGTGGTGCGCTTTTGTTGGGTATGCAAGCGGCATTTCCAAACATCCAATGGGAACCACCAGTTAACCAAGTTTTGCAACCCATTGCAGTGGTGGCAGAAGAATACCAACAAGCTTTTCAACGCTTTGAACAATTGAGTAGGTCCTTGGTTCCTTTCATGTAAGGTCTTTATCCTATTGAATTGGTGTACTAATTATTTTTCACTTATTTTGCCGCTCAACTTGATCTTATGAAACGCTTGATGATCTATCGTTTTTTGTTGCTGTTGTTGATGCCAATGAGTTTGCTTGCCCAAAAGCCCAGCACTTATCAGGATAGCATGGTGGCTTGGCATCAAAAAAGAATTCAGGATTTAAAAGCACCAAATGGGTGGGTGAATTTAGTGGGTCTGCTATGGTTGAGTCCGGGTAAAAATAAATTTGGATCTGCTTTTAGCAATGAACTTATTTTTCAACACAAAGACATGCCCAATCAAGCGGGTTCTTTTAACTGGGAGAATGGAACTGTCAATTGGGTTTCTCAAAAAGGCATTGCTACCAAGATCAATGATAGCCTGATTCAGGAAGCCATCTTGTTTTCAGCCACTGAGAAACAAGCGCCACAAATTGCATTGGGTAGTTTGCGTTGGAACTTAATAAAAAGAGAAGAAAAAATAGGCATACGCTTGCGCGATTTGAATACACCTGCTTTGAAAAAATTCACATCGGTTCCTTATTATCCTATTAATGTGAAATATAGAGTAGATGCAGTTTTGGAGAAACCAGCTTCCAACAAATTAATGATCACCAATGTGCTGGGTCAAACAACTGCACAGGAAACACCAGGCAGATTGGTTTTTCAAATTGATGGTGTTACCTACCAATTAGATGCATTGGATGAAGGAGGGGAAGAACTGTTTGTGATTTTTGGAGACGCTACTAATGAAAAAGAAACTTACCCAACGGGGCGTTTTATGTATGTGCCAAAACCAGACGCTACAGGGCATACCGTTATAGATTTTAATAAGGCTTTTAATCCACCTTGTGCTTTTACGGTGCATGCAACTTGTCCATTGCCACCCAAACAAAACATCTTACCCATGGCACTCAAAACAGGAGAAAAGAAATTCCATCCTGAACTACTCAAATAGTTTGATGAGCCCATATGGGAAAATCTTCTTAATTTTTGGCACAATTTAAGTTATGCTAGACAAGAAAATCCTCCTGACCATTATTGCCATTACGTCTTTTGCAACCATGTCATTGGCCCAAGCCAAAACTGATGCTGAGAAAAAAGCTATTCAGTCTGCCAGGGAAAAAGAAGCTGCTAAAACTGAGATTTGGGAACCCATTCCCGCCAAAGTGACTCCCGGTAAATTAGCTGGAGAAGCGCCTTCTGATGCCATTGTGCTCATGAATGGGAAAGACCTCAATGCCTGGCAAAAAGAAAATGGTGGTGCGCCCACTTGGAAAATTGACAAAGACGGCGCAACTACTGTTGTAAAAGGAACTGGAAATCTAGAAACCAAACAAGCTTTTGGTTCTATTCAATTGCATATTGAATGGCGTGAACCAACAGCTATTGCAGGATCTAGTCAGAGCAGGGGTAATAGCGGAATCTTCTTTATGGGTAGATATGAATTACAAGTATTAGACTCCTATGATAATCCAACCTATGTAAATGGTCAGGCAGGTAGTATGTATAAGCAGCATATTCCCTTGGTAAACGCTAGCCGCAAACCAGGAGAATGGCAGGTCTATGATGTGGTATTTACTGCACCACAATTTTATGCCGATGGTAACTTGCAAACACCAGCCTATATCACCGTATTCCATAATGGCATCTTGGTGCAGAACCATGTTGCTATTAAAGGCGGTACTGAATGGATTGGTCAACCCAAATACACAGCGCACAAAGAAAAAGAAACACTCGTCTTACAAGACCATGGAAAAGATGGTGGCAATCCCATGAGCTACCGCAATATCTGGATCAGGGAATTACAATAAAACATGCAATTAATAGCTTCGCCTGAACAGGTACTCGCAAAGGTTTTTGGATACAATAGTTTCAGGAACAACCAAGAAGCCATCATCAATCAAGTATTGGAAGGTGGCGACGCCATGGTACTCATGCCAACAGGCGGGGGAAAAAGTCTATGCTACCAAGTGCCGGCACTTTGTTTGCCTGGTCTTACCGTGGTGGTGAGTCCACTGATTGCTTTAATGAAGGATCAAGTAGATGCCCTTGTGGTGAGTGGCGTTAGAGCTGCTTTCTTAAATAGCACCCTTTCTGCTTTGGAACAAGCTGCCATTAGTCAACAGGTTTGGAACAATGAACTTAAACTGCTTTATGTTGCACCAGAACGATTAGTGGGTGCCGATAAACAGTTTCTCAAATTTTTGCAAAGCGTTGAAGTCTCCTTATTTGCTATTGATGAAGCGCATTGTATTAGTCAATGGGGGCATGATTTTAGGCCAGAGTATAGAATCTTGAGTGATTTAAAAAAATATTTTCCTGCAACTCCCTTAATTGCGCTTACCGCTACAGCCGATGCATTAACCCGTGATGATATTATTGCGCAGTTACACTTAGAAGATTGTCCAGTTTTTGAAAATAGTTTTAATAGACCCAATATTCGTTATACCGTAAAACCCAAGCAGGGCTACTATAGAGAGCTGGTGGCTTATTTGCAGGAACACCAAGAAGATGCGGGTATTATTTATTGTTTAAGCCGTGCGGCAACAGAGAAATTAGCCCAAGATCTCTGTGACGATGGTTTTGAAGCAGCAGCCTATCATGCAGGATTAGAAAGAGAAACCAGAGAAAAAAGACAGGAGCAATTTCTGCGAGATGAGATTAAAATTATGGTGGCCACCATTGCTTTTGGCATGGGAATTAATAAAAGCAATGTGCGTTTTGTTGTGCATGCAGACCTACCCAAAAATCTGGAAGGCTATTACCAAGAAACAGGAAGGGCTGGTAGAGATGGTTTGGATAGTGAAGCCATTTTGTTTTATGGCCAAGGCGATGTAATGAAGCTCCGCAGTTTTGCCCAAGTGGAGGGTAATGAAGAACAGACAGCCATACTCATGCAGAAACTAGCCTTGATGGTCCAATTCTGCGAAACCAGACGCTGCCGAAGAAAATACCTACTCAATTATTTTGGAGAGAAAACGGTGGAACACTGTAACAATTGTGATACTTGTTTGAACAAGGCAGTATTAGTTGACGCTACAGTGGCGGCACAAAAACTGCTCAGTGCAGTAGCTAGATTGAATGAGCGATTTGGTGGTAATTATGTGATTGAAGTGTTGCGGGGTAGTATGGCAGAAAAAATTAGATCCGAACACAAGGCGTTAAGCGTATTTGGTAAGGGTAAGGATTTGAGTAAAGAAATCTGGCAACACTATTTGCGTGAATTAGTGCAAGATGGATACTTACAACAAAGCAGTGGTGAATATCCCATTTTGCAACTCACCCAAAAAAGTAAGGCAGTCTTATATAATGGAGAACAGGTAATGCTTCCTGCGCCTAATCAATTTGTACTGGTTAAAGAACCGGTAAAAGTTTATGAAAAAGCCAGTCATGAGAAGGAATTGTTTGAAGACCTTAAAAAACTCAGGACCCGATTTGCGCAAGAGGAAAATGTACCCCCCTATATTATTCTGAGTGATAGTACGCTCATGGAACTAGCTACTTATCTACCCCTCAAACACAGTGATTTGCAACATATTTCTGGATTGGGTGCCTTTAAAATTGAGAAATACGGCAATGCGTTTTTAGAAACGGTACAAGATTATTGTATTGCAGCACAAATGCCAACCCGTATGCATTTGAAAGGACCATTGAAAGAGAAGAAAATTAAACCAGTTAAGGAAAAGGAAACGGACACCAAAAAACTGAGTTATGAGTATTATCAGAAAGGCTTATCCATGGAAGAAATTGCAGAAGCTAGAAGCCTATCTACCAATACCATTGCAGACCATCTATCTTTTTATATTAATCGGGGTTCTTTAAACTTAGACGCATTTGTAACTGGTCAACACCAGGCCCTGATCAAGGCGGCTATTGATACTTATGGGCGCAATAGTTTGAAGCAATTAAAAGACAATTTGCCTGATAGAATCAGCTACGCTAGTATTAGAATGGTCTTGGCAACATTGCCCCTTTAATTTAACTTTAGGTAATGGCAAGCAAAAGACAAAGAAAGATTGCACAAACCAAGGAAGGTCATAACCTAACTAGAACAAGGGAGTTATTTCATGTAAACCCAGTAGTTCCTTTTCAGCGAGACTCGGTTGCAGCTCCTCATATCCATGTCTTTGACTATGCAACAGATCATTTCACAGAATTAGAACACCCAGCCATTGATGCTTGTTTTTCTTACAAAGACAATGGTCATTTTACCTGGATCAATGTAGGGGGTATTCGCAAAGAAGAAGTGGAAACTATTTGTAGCCACTTTAATATTCACTATTTAATTGTTGAAGACATCTTGAGTGTAGGGCAACGCCCCAAGATGGATGAGATGGACAATGTACTGTTCTGTTTGTTAAACATGCTCTACTTTAATGAAGCAACAGGTACGGTAGAAACAGAGCAGATAAGCATCTTGCTGGGAAAGGATTATGTAATCTCTTTTCAAGACGATGCAGAAAGAGACCTCTTTGATAACTTGAGAGAGAAGCTGAGAATGCCAAATAGCAAACTGCGTCAATCTAAACCTGATTATCTCTGCTATTCCTTACTAGATACCATTGTGGATCATTATTATGTGGTCATGGAGCAACTGGGTGAACGCATTGAAAACTTAGAAGAAGAAATTATTCGGTTTTCCAATACAGGTTCCTTACCAGATATCAATAACCTGCGCAAAGAAATGATTGTGCTCAAACGCAATGTGGTACCTGTTAGAGATTTGGTTAACGGTTTTATTAGAAGCGATAGTGATTTGTTAGAAGAACGAACTACCAAGTATTTTAAAGACGTACATGATCATATTATTCAAGCAACGGATTTGTCTGAGAACTATAGAGACATGATGATCAACTTACAAGACCTTTACTTGAGTAATGTGAACCTGAAAATGAATGAAGTGATGAAAGTAATGGCTATTGTAACTTGTTTACTAGCGCCAGCTACTGTAATTGGCGGCATCTTTGGAATGAACTTTGATCGCATACCTACGCTGCACAATCAATATGGTTTTTTCCTAGCGGTATCATTTATGATTTTGATACCAGCATACATGCTCTATACTTTTAAGAAGCGGGGCTGGTTCTAGACTATTTATCCTTCAATGGCAATGGATGCTGCTTTCATCCCAACTAAAAAACTTTCTAGAAATGTAGTTGATTAGCTTATTGTATTTGCCTAAAAGTGATATTGATCCTGGCAGACAAAGGCTTACTTGTCTTAGGAATCCGGTGCTCCCAATAGGTATTGGTTTGTTCCCGCATGATCAGTAAACTGCCGTGTTGCAAAGGTATTTTTTGTACATGCTCCTTTGTCTGGTAATGTCTTAATTGGAATTCCCGTTCTGCCCCCAGACTAATAGAGGCAATAATGGGAGTTGGCCCAAGTTCTTTTTCATTATCCCTATGCCATCCCATACTATCTGTTCCATTTCTGTACAGATTCAGCAATGCCGTATTAAAACTAGATTGGGTAAAAGCTTCTACTTTATTTTTAATAACCATCATAGCTGGGCCAAAAGCATGGGGTTGCATGGTAATACCAGAATAGGTATAGGGCTTATCCCCCAACCAGGCAGTTAGTCTTGGTTGCATGATTTTTTTGCCAAAAAGGAAAATGGGTTCCTGCTTCCAGTGGATTTCTGTTTGTAGCTGTTGCAAGAAATTGTCTGCATCTTCCCTACTGAGAAAAGCCTCCTTATAAAGCACATCGCCCTGAAAGGGCAATAAATTAGCAGGTCTAGGAAAGAGGCTATTTTGCATATTGGTGGAACAACCCTTGGTTAAAAGGGTTCATAAAACTAGGCAGTTAAGGCCTATTTTATTGCTTCAAAAGGTATTTTTTAGATTTATTAATCCAGCCCGCTCTTTCTGGATAGGATACCAAAACAATTTTTAAATCTGCGGTAATGGGGTCAGAAATCCAGTTAATAGGAATGGCATTAGGGTCTTTTGATGCTGTAATAAACCAATATCCTATGTTTTTCTTTAGGTGCTCATCCGTAGAATCTGCTCTATATACTTTTAGATCTGCATAAGATTCATGGGGTACAATGGCCACTGTGAACTTAGCGTGCTCACCTGCAGCAATTGGATGAACCATTTGTGCAAAAAGAGAACTGTTATACATATTGAATAAAGAAACAACTAATACACTAACCAAAATTTTTTCAAAAACACTAACTGTCATAACCTTATAATTTTTCATAAAACGAAATCCTTTTTATATAAATCACTCAATACATTATTATATTAAGTCATAGCTGCGCATAGGCAGTCAATGAAATATAGCGTTGTTAATTCAGGAGTTAAAACCAACCAACCATCTAATGGAGGAAGGCGTGTGCTTTGAAAATGCAAATATGGATTCGAGGTCTAATTTGCGGGAAACAATTCTGGTGGGAACTGCTATTCTACTAGCAGTCATTTGACTATTCGAAGGTAGGAAGGTTTATTTTATAACCAATGAAACAAAATTAATTTTAGTTTAAAAATGGTAACAATACTTTTCTAGTAGTAGACAATACTTTTCTAGTAGTAGAAAAAATAGCTAACCTAATCACTCTAATGGTGAGCAATTCCCAATGGATTGGGTAATGCTTCAGGTTTGTTGGGGAAATATATTTGCCATCATAATGATAGCGCCAATCCTAATGGAAGAATGGATGGTTTTATGGATCAAGTTTATGCCCTTAGACAACTACTAAAAAGCGGCGCGTTGATATTGGCCGGGTAATACTAGATTTACGCCCAACTCTTTGGCTGCGTGAAGAGGAAAATAGGGATCGCGCAGCAATTTCCTGCCTAAGAAAATGAGGTCTGCTTCTCCTTGTTCCAAAATAGTTTGAGCTTGTATGGCATTGGTAATTAAACCAACTGCGCCAGTAGCAATAGCTGCTCCATCACGAACCGCTTTTGCTAACGATACTTGGTAGCCTGGTGTTAAAGCAATTTTTGCATTGGCGGCATTGCCTCCAGAGGAACAATCTATTAAGTCTATACCTAGCGTTTTTAATTCTTTACTCAAAGCAATACTATCTGAGATGCTCCATCCACCATCTACCCATTCTGTAGCTGAGATGCGAACAAAGATGGGGAGATTATCAGGCCAAGATTTTTTAACAGCTTTTACAATTTCAATCAAAAATCGGCACCTGTTTTCAAAACTTCCTCCCCAATCATCCGTTCTATGATTACTTAGTGGTGATAAAAATTCATTGATCAAATATCCATGGGCTGCATGAAGTTCTATCAATTGAAATCCTGCTTGATAAGCCCTACTTCCTGCTTCAGCAAACTGGTTAATCAATTGCATAATTTCAACCGTTGTTAATTCATGTGGCAGGGCATATTTATCATTAAAAGGTTTAGCCGATGGCGCTACTGGTTCCCAACCGCCCTGGTCTTCTGATAGCAGTTCGGCACCTACCCATGGTTTGGGAAAACTGGCTTTTCTTCCAGCGTGCGCCAATTGAATACCTGCAACGCTACCTTGTTCCTTAATAAAATCAGTAATCCTTTTTAGTGCAGGAATTTGTTCTTCCTTCCAAAGGCCAAGGTCGTTGGGGGTGATTCTGCCTTCTGGAGCTACAGCACAGGCTTCTGCAATAATTAATCCAGCTCCACCAACTGCGCGGCTTCCCAGATGTACTAAGTGCCAATCATTGGCAACACCATCAATGGCAGAATACTGACACATGGGAGAAACCACTATCCTATTTTTTAGTTGGATAGATTTAAGTTGATAAGGCTGAAAGAGTAAGGATGTCAAAATAGAAAGGTATTTAGTTAAACAATGACTTGACTCATTAAAGTCAGGTATTCAAAACTACAACCATTGCATTGATTTTTTAGGGCCATGATTTTTTAAAATGGCTTTCCTTATTTTTAGGTAATCATCTTATTGGCAGCAAATAAATCATTTCAGAAAATAATGAAAACGGTCAACATTACAAGAGTGACATCAGATGCTGAATTAATGGGCATTCAACAACTACAAACAGAGAACCTGCGCAAATTTATTGATGCTCAAGAGGCGGATAGTCAAGGGTTTTTAATGGCGGAGTATAGTTTGGAATTTCTACAATCCATGCACCAAGCTTCCCCCAGTATTATTGCTAAAGACGGTGAGAAAGTAGTTGGTTATGCGCTAGTGGCTACTCAAGCAGTTAGGGAGGAACATGATTTATTGGCCGATTTGTTTAATACCATTGACAAAACCCAGTTTGAAGGAAAGACACTTATGGGTGCTGCCTATGTAGTGGTTGGCCAACTCTGTGTTTCAAAAGATTATCGCGGTCAGGGATTGGTGCAACAACTTTATGGTCATTTTAGGGAGTCCTTAGAAACCGAATATCATTTTTGTATTACAGATGTTGCCCAAGCCAATGCCCGCTCCTTAAAAGCCCACAAAAATACCGGCTACCAGGTGATTGATACGCTTAGTTATGGTGGTATAGGATGGGATATTGTGCTATGGGATTGGAGAAAATAATAGATTATTTCCTAGTTGCTTGACCACCACGTTTTTCTTTTTGTTCTTCCATGAGTTTTAAATAGTCTGTATACTGCTGTTCAGTTAGGATTTCTTTCATGGATTGGTCCTTGGCATCTATCAACTGTTTCATAGTTTTAAATTTTAACTATGAAACAGTTGATCCGCAGGTTTAATGCTTTTGCTTTCTTAACTTATTTTTTGCTTATTTTAAACAGGATCCCTCCATCAGATACCGCATATAAGATTCCATTGAATTGGGTAATATCTCTAATACGTTCGTGCTGGTCATCCAATAATTTTTCTTCTCCTACTACTTTGTTATTTTCAATTACTAAGCGAGCTATATGGGTGCTACTCAAACCCCCAATAAATAGGTTGTTCTTCCACTCAGGAATAGCATCGCCGGTATAAAAAACCATGCCGCTTGGCGATAGTACCGGTTCCCAATAATAAACAGGTTGTTCTAAACCCTCTTTTTGTTGAATGCCATCCCCTATTTTTCTATCATCATATTCCAAACCATAAGTAATGGTAGGCCATCCATAGTTTTTGCCAGGCAGGATGCGATTGAGCTCATCGCCACCCTGTGGACCAAATTCGGCTTCCCATAGTTCTCCGGTTACAGGATGAATGTCTAAGCTCTGCGGATTGCGATGTCCATAAGAATAAATTTCGGGTTTGGCATCGGCCTTGCCAATAAATGGATTTCCAGCTGCTGGTTTACCGTCTTTGGTAATTTTGAAAATCTTACCCAATCCAGAATTGAGCCATTGGGCTTGTTTTCTACCATCAAGAATAGATCGCTCTCCGGCACTTACAAATAGATTACCATCTTTGTCAAATAGCAATCTTGAACCAAAATGTAATTCACTATTTAAATCTGGCGTTGCTTGGAATATAACCATGGGATTTTCAATCTTGCTATCATCGGCAGAGAGAACGCCTTTAGCAACTGCAGTTAGATTACCCTGTCCAAATTTCTGGGCAAAACTCCAATAAATGGTTTTGTTTTTTGCAAAGTCTGGGTCCAATGCTAGGTCTAATAAGCCACCTTGGCCTTTGAATTCAACTGCTGGCAAACCCGTGATTTTTTTAATCAGTTTTCCATCTGCTCCAAATAAACTAATAAATCCAGATCTATCAGAAATGAGCAATCTGCCGTCTGGCATGCTAATGATGGCCCAGGGATTACCAATTTTTTCTGCAATTCTTTCTACTTGGTAAGCTGTAGTTGTTTTTACGCGGTTAATTCTAGTTTGACCCTCAAATGCCGGTTTGTATCCAGATTTAGACGGCCTATTTTCTACTGGACCTGTGGTACTAGTGTCTTTGACAGTTTCTTTTTGTGGGCCATTTTTACAACTAATGACCAATATGCAGGTGGAGACTGCCAACAAGCTTAGGGTGATTTTTTTCATGGTTACTTTTGCAATGTTATGGTAGCAAAATAGCATAAATTCGTGATTATCACAGTACCAAAAACCGGATAAGTGAAAAAGCGAAACGACTACATTTCTTGGGATGAGTATTTTATGGGAGTAGCCATTCTATCTGCCAAAAGAAGCAAGGATCCTAATACGCAAGTGGGTGCTTGTATTGTCAATAAAAAAAACCGGATTGTTGGTACAGGCTATAATGGGCTACCATCAGGTTGTAGCGATGATGATTTTCCCTGGAACAAGCAAGGCGATTTTTTGGAGACCAAATATCCCTATGTATGTCATGCAGAATTGAATGCTATTCTAAATAATATTGGCATGGATTTAGCCGGTTGCAGAATTTATACTGCTCTTTTTCCGTGTAATGAATGCAGCAAAGCCATTATTCAATCTGGTATTTCTGAAGTGGTGTACCTCTCCGATAAATATGAAGCTACTGATTCTGCCAGGGCTTCTAAACGTATGTTAGAAAATGCAGGAGTTCAATGCAGACAAGTAGTTACGGATATCAAAAACTTAGAAATTTCTTTTGATGAAAAAGATGTTTAAATAACGAAAACGATTTCTTAAATAGACTATCGGGTTCACCGATTTTCTATTACCACTCTCCCAATTCATGTCTAAAATTGTAAATACTTTACATAAAGAACTGCCATGATGAAAATCCAACTCCTGTTTACCGGGATGCTACTCTCTACGAGTTTCTTACTATCTGCCCAGCAAGCCAAGCAACCCCAACTAGGAACTAGGACTGCTGCCCTAATACAATCTCAAGGTCTAAACTTTAAAGACCTGAACAAAAATGGAAAATTGGACGCCTATGAAGACTGGCGTTTGCCCACGGACAGGCGTGTCAAAGACCTCTTGAATCAAATGACCCTAGAAGAAAAAGTAGGGTTTATGCTGATTAGTACGGCCAGAATGAAAAATGATCGGGGTACTGAGCCCGGTGCAGTCCCTACCCCCATTACTAGTGACTTTAACGAGGAAGACCAGATACAGAAAAACAATATGTTCACCCGCAAACCATTACCAGTAGAAATGATGATGTCTGCTGGAACAAGCAAGGGAGTCAAAGATTTTCATTTGCGTCATTTTATTTTTAGGGCCAATGTCTCTGCTAAATTAATTGCTGAATGGACCAATAAATTACAAGCTCTTTGTGAAACAGAAAGATTGGGCATTCCCGCTATCATTGCCTCTAATCCTAGAAACCATATTACCAGAGACGCTTCTGTTGGATTAAGTGTAGGGAAGACCGTTTTTTCTACATGGCCAGGTGAACTTGGCCTTTCTGCCATGAATGATTTATCCTTGGTAAGAACCTTTGCCAATATTGCCCGTCAAGAATGGGCTGCGGTAGGCTTACGTAAAGGCTACATGTATATGGCCGATTTGAGTACAGAGCCTCGTTGGCAAAGAATTGAGGGAACTTTTGGTGAAGACGCCAATTGGGTGGCTAAAATGATTACAGAAGTGGTACTTGGATTTCAAGGAAACAAACTCTCCAATAGTTCTATTGCACTTACCACCAAGCATTTTCCAGGCGGTGGGGCAGGAGTAGGTGGTCAAGACCCCCATTTTGACTGGGGTAAATGGGAGCATTTTCCAGGGGGGATGTTTAAAAATAACTTGATTCCTTTTCATGCAGCCATTAAAGCTGGAACATCGGCCATCATGCCTTATTATTCAGAACCACTGGATACCAAATATGAAAAAATTGCCTATGCCTATAATAAGGCCATTATCAAAGATTTGTTGAGAGACAGTCTTGGATTCAAAGGCATTATCAATTCCGATACTGGTCCTATTGAAATGATGCCATGGGGTGCTGAAAATCTGACTATCGTGGAACGATATAAAAGAACCCTAGAAGCTGGTGTAAATATTTATTCTGGCACTGCCGATCCTGCTAAACTCATGGAAGCAGTAAAGTCAGGTCCTCAGTATTTACAAATGGTAGATAGTTCTGTGTACAAGCTACTCCTAGAAAAATTTGCACTAGGTCTTTTTGAAAATCCTTATGTAGACGAAACCAAGGCTGATGAATTTGTAGGAAATAAAGAATTTCAAGCCAAGGCCAATTTGGCCATGCGTAAGTCAATTGTCTTGTTGCGTAATGAATCTGAAACCCTTCCACTAAAAGCAAAGACCAAGGTTTATTATGAAACTTATCTGCAAAAACGTGGCGGTTCTGCAACTACGGTATATCAACCAACAAGTGCTGATCCTAATTTGGAATTTGTAAAAACACCAGAAGAGGCCGATATGATTTTGTTATGGTTGCACCCAGGTGGTAAGTCTTTATTTGGTTCAGATGGATCGCCCTTGTATTTATCGCTATCCAAAAATTCCATTGATATTAATTATGTAAAAGGGTTGATAGCTAAAAAGCCAACCATTCTAGCCATTAATTATACCAACCCATGGGTGATTGATGAAATTTATAATGATACCACAAAAGCAAATATCAAAGGGGTTTTAGCAAGTTTTGGCACTACCAGTGATGCCTTGTTAGACATTGTTTCTGGTAGATTCCATCCTACTGGAAAAATGCCTTTTACTACCCCCATTTCTGAAGCTGCTGTTGATAAACAATTATCTGATGTGCCTGGAAATTTAGAAGTACCAGGTTATGGCTTATTTAAATTCAAAGAAGGATTGGAATACAAAAAGAAAAAATAAAATTATTGGTGACTATTTCTATAATGTTCCAATAGTAAATCACCGCCAAAATCATTTTTTAAATCACGTAACACAGAATGAACGTGATTGGCATTGTTCTGTGTATTATCATATTCAATAAGAATGCTGGGCCCTTGAATGCGGTAATAAGTTCCTTTTCCCAAAGCTTCAGTGGTAGCCCCAGCCCAAGCAAAATACAATAAGTTCAAGTTGTCTTTTTTAACTTGTTCCATTTGATCTTTTGCAAAGAGCTTGGTATTTCTGTTTACATATACTTGTAGGAGGTCTAGTAGTAATTTTTGCTGTGGCGAAGTCAAATCTGCATAACTGATACCAACAGGGTTTCCAATCAAGGCATTGCGTTTGTCAAAGCTCAAAATGTCTTTAAAAGCCATGCTGTCAATGATGGCTTTTTTTAATTGTTCCTGATTCAAAGCGTGTAATAAACTAAAGCCAGCATCAGTTTCTACTTTCAAGAGTTGCTTACCCTTTGAAGGGCCTTCTAAAATAATAGCAGGATTAGAACCCAAAAAGATGGGAGCACCCACACCTTTTTGGGCTTCATTAAAACTAAAATTGAAAGATTGGTGATGACCTTCAAAACGCCAACCCCAAATGCTATGATTGGTTGGAACACCAAAGATGGAGATATGATAATTACCCGGATCGCGATACTGGTCTGCTTCAGTTCTTTTTTCCAATGCCTTGAGTACAATTTCTAATTGCATAATCTCCTGTGATAGTTGATAAGCTTTATCACTAGCGCAGAGCGATAGCATTTTTAAAGCAGCAGCTTGTTGGGCGGGGTTCATCTCATTAAAAGTGATTCCCTTTCTAGCCATGGGTACAAAATGAAAATTAAAGCGCTCTGGATTATCAAAAGCAAAGAGCGTATTGTTCTTTTGACCATCGCCCAGCAGGGCAATAAAATCCTGCGTGGATTTTACCATGCTTTGAGCAATTACAAAATTTGCCAGATTGAAGAGGCAGAATAAGAGTGCAATTGTCTTTTTCATAGTTGGTAATATATGTTGTAACAAATCAGCGGCTTCAATAAAAAAGACAAATAGATATACAAGCTATTGAAAGATGGTTGTATTGCATCAATTAGCGTTTAACAAAAAAGTTAAGGATTGTGTATGAAGAAATGGAATAATTCTATTATTGTGTTTGGCAGGGGTCCAAAATTTGGAATCGCGGAGTACATCGCCAACTTTCAAATCCATTTTATTCTCTACAGCATTATCTATCATTACATTTGAAATAGCTCCTTTTGAATCAATCATAAAATATACTTTATATCTAATATTCGTTACTCCAGGTTCGCCGGTTACGGTTCTGGTTATATCAAACATTTTTGTTTCTAAATAATTGCTCCATCCGGGTACACCATTTTTATATTCAGGCATTTTATTGATTAAGCTGCAACTATCCTGCTGAATACCATCTTGATTATAGCAGAAAGCGTTGTAAATTTTAACAGTACTGTCATAGTAAATGGTTTCAAACGGATCATATTTAATCTGTGGTTTTCTCATTGCAAAGGAATCTGTTTTTGGATATTGTAGTACGGAAGACTTATTCCCATTTTCATAATAATAAAACCAATTGCCAGCTTTTCTGAGTCCTTCATTCAATAAGCCTTTAAAAGAGGTATTGCCATTTTCAAAGAAACCAATAGCTACTCCTTTGCCCGTTCCTGTTGAATCCATTTGCATCTCCGCCCTAATAGAACCATTGGGATACCAACTGCTACAGATTCCCATTGGTATGTCTTGCTTAAAGTGGAAAGAGTCTTTTATCATACCGTTGGGATAAAAACTCAAATAGCCTCCTTCTTTTTGATTATCCTGGTAATGCACTGTTGATTCTAAAATATTGTTAGGGTAGAAATAAGTAAATTTTCCGTGCTTAATAGTATTGGCTGAATCTTTATAATAACCATCTTTTTCTAGTTTCTTAGTTTGTATATAATAATCTGACCTATGCCATAGTCCATTTTGAAGCTCATTCACAGATATGAATAAAGCTTCTTTTTCATTACTTAGTTCCCCAACAACATTTCTATATTGAACAATCTGTTGCGCAGATACATTTTTAATAAGCAATAAGAATAAGAAAAAAGAGTAAGCTAGTTTTAATTGCATCATTGAAAATAAAAATAATTTTTATATAAACTAGCGTCTGCTATATAAAAAGATAAGCCATAATTTCATGTATAATTAAATCTTATGGCTTTGAAATTATATATGGTATTATTGGGTGGCAAACCCAAGGGTAGACATACGGAACAGCACGATATCTTTTTTGGTATTGCCGAATCCTTAAAGGAATTGATTCCTCAGTTCAACCATTTTTGGCCTGAAGCCAAGGGTAGAATGCATGTTGATGGTTTTAGAGAGGTCAATCAAGTAGATGGGCAGCAAATTACGATTGTGCCAAGGGGCGATGTAAAATCCCAGGCCAACCATCAATTATTTTTCATTAACCTTGGTGGATACAAAAAAGACGAATTGGAAGAGTTTCATTATAAAATGGTAATTGCAGCTACAGACAAAGCAAACGCCATAAAACAGGCCAAACAAACGGCTTTTTTTAAGCATACCCATTTTGAAGGTGCCAGCTCACACGTGGATGATAAATATGGGGTAGACGTGGATGATCTATATACCATAGATGAAATTTTACCTGCGGCTACCAAAGAGCAATATGCCATTGAATTGCATCCAATCAAAGAAGCACACAGCGATGAATTACATTTGGGCTATTTTAAGTTTGATAGCCTTTAATTCAACAATACTTCCTATTTGCGGTTGGCATTTTTACCTACATTTGAATTGGTAATTGTTACCCAAACCATGCCCAAACTAGATTCCAATAACGATGCTTCGCTAGTGATGCTTTTGCAAAAGGGCAATCTCATGGCTTTTGATAGTTTGTATTGGAAATACCACAAATCCCTGTATGCCAATGTGTTTAAGTTGGTTAAAGACCAGGGTGTTACTGAAGATATTGTTCAAGAAACCTTTATTAGCCTTTGGCAAAAAAAGCATTTGCTCAAAGCAGACAGCTCTGTGTCAGGATGGCTTTTTGTTAACTGCTACCACAAATCGGTGAATTGGCAGAAGAAAAAACTCCTAGAAGCCAAAATGAATCGCATTATTGCGGATAAACTTTTAGAAGAATCGGTTCCTGATTTTTATGAGCAGCAAATGCAATTATTGGAAAAAGCCATTAGTCAGTTATCTCCCCAGAAAAGAAAAGTATTTGAACTGTGCAAATTGCAAGGCAAAACCTATTCAGAAACCGCGAAGGAATTAAATATTTCTGCCCATACTGTAAAGGAATACCTAGCTGGTGCTATGGCTTATATTAAAGAATACGCCCTTGCTCACCCTGAATACAAACTGGCGCTGCCTGTTTTATGGGTCATCTCTCAATAAATATTTCCAATTCTCCCCCCGAATGAAGCATCTGTTTGTATTTATAGTACAAACGATTGCTAGTGGAGCCATCCCATGAGATATTAGAAAGGCTTTTGACCAAATCAGTCTGGACTTCTGAAGAACAGGCTTGGATGTTGGAATACCTGCAGGAAACTGACCAACACGCTTTGCGTCAGTTGATGCAAGAGAAATTTGAACAAGACCAAACACAACCTACCAACCTCCCTTTACCTATTTCTGAACGCTTACTTGCTCTAATTCATGAGCAAATCAATGCCACACCAGTTCCGGCACCAAAGCTTTATTGGAAAAAATGGTTGGCTGCTGCCGCGATGTTAATCATGATGGCTGCTGCAACATTGATATATCTGCGTTCCAAGCAGGTTCAACCAATTCCAGTTTCAAAGACTACCCTCAAACAAGATATTGCTCCCCCTAGTTCCAATACAGCCATTATCACTTTAGGGAATGGCCAACAAATTATTTTAGACAGCGCTGGAAAGGGACTTTTGGCTATGGAAGGAAATGTACAGCTGACTAAAAAGGCCGATGGTTCTATTGTCTACCAAGGATCTTCAGACAAATACTTGGTCAATACCCTGAATAATCCAAGAGGTAGTAAACCCATTATATTGATGTTAAGTGATGGTAGCAAGGTTTGGCTCAACAGTGAAAGTTCTCTCAGGTATCCCGTTGCATTTGGAGCTGCTGAAAGACAGGTTGAAATTACTGGGGAGGCTTATTTTGAAATTGCTAAACAAGCCCAACCCTTTAAAGTTGCTGTTGCAGGTAAGGGAATTGTTGAAGTATTGGGTACGCATTTTAATATCAATAGTTATCAAGATGAAACTTACACAAGAGTGACTTTACTAGAAGGTAGTGTAAAAGTCTACTTGCAAACCATTGATGCTTCCCAAGCTATTGCTATTAAACCAGGTCAGCAAGCATTATATCTTTCTGATCAACAAAAACAAACAGCCATTCAGGTTAAGAATGATATAGACTTATCTGCTGTGGTAGCTTGGAAAAATGGTTTTTTCAATTTTGACAATGCCGATTTAAAATCAGTTTTGCGCCAACTATCTCGTTGGTACAATGTAGAAGTAGTGTACCAAGGAAATATTCCCAAAAGGGTATTTGGTGGAGAAATGCAAAGAGACCTGAACCTATCAGAAGTGCTAAAAATTCTAGAGAAGAACAATGTTCACTTTAAAATAGAAACAGATAAACTAATTGTTATGCCATAAATAAAAGCCCTTTGATAGGGAAACTTATCCATAAAAAACCGCTCCAACGGCAATTGGAACGGCCATAGTTGGATTGAAAAAAACAAACTCTTGAAGAATCATCTTAATTAACCCAAACATTGCAAAAGTATGAATTTATCTATTGATGGCCGGTATGGCAAGCCGGCATCCGGAATGCGGCATGTAACTGCAAGCTTCCAGGATTACTTAGAATGCCTGATTACCAAAAACAAATCAATCTTATTGGCAATGAGACTAACCTTCATCCTGCTAACACTAGCATTTCTCCAAGTTTCCGCTAAAGGAACCGCACAACAGGTTTCTCTTTCAGGAAAGGACATGCCCTTGCTCAAAGTATTTGAATCCATTAAAAGCCAAACGGGCTTCGTATTTTTTTACGATGCTAATTTGTTGCAACAGGGTAAACCAGTAACATTAAATGTGAAGCGTCAACCCCTAGAAACAACCTTAGCACAGGTTTTTGATGACCAACCCTTGAGCTATTCCATTGTAAATAAAACCATTACCATTACACCCAAAAACATTGTGCCTGTTTCGGTAAATACAGTTGCAGTTGCGGTGCAGGAACCCGCATTTGCAAAAGTAAGCGGATCTGTCACGGATGAAAAAGGCCAAGGTTTAAATGGAGCATCCATTATGGTAAAAGGCACTAGCAATGGAGTTAAAACAGATGCCGATGGTAATTTCCAAATTGAGGTTGCACCCAATGCTGTTTTAGTTGTTTCTTATGTAGGATATGAATCCGTAGAAATTACTGTTAACGGAAGATCAACAATCATAGCTAAATTAAAACTAACCGTTTCAGTCATTGAACAAGTAGTAGTAGTAGGTTATGGTACTCAAAGAAGAAAAGACTTAACGGGTTCAATTTCTACTGTAAAAGGTGAGACGGTTGCTAAAATGCCAGGTACCAATCCTATTGGATCCTTGCAAGGTAAAGTGGCTGGTTTAACTGTATCCAATTCAGGACGTGCGGGATCAAGTCCTGTAGTTCGAATTCGTGGTATCAATAGTACCAACAGTGCCAGCCCTGTCTATGTAGTTGATGGAATTTTACAAGATAACGTAGACTTTTTGAATCCTGCAGATATTGAATCTATTGATATCTTAAGAGACCCTTCAAGTATTGCCATTTATGGTTTAAGAGGTGCTAATGGTGTAATTGCAATCACTTCTAAAAAAGCAGCCAAAGGAGAAACCAAAATCAACTTCCAGTCTGCTTATGGTATGCAAAAAGTAAATGACAAAATTCAATTGGCAGATGCCGCTGGTTTTAAAACCTTGTATACAGCACAGTTGAAAAATTTAAATGCTGCACCATTTGATTATACCAATTATACAGCCAATACCAATTGGCAGGATTTGGTGCTGCGCGATGCGATGATTGCAACAGGCAATTTAAGTGTGTCTAATAGTTCAGAAAAAAGCAGCACTTATTTAAATGTAGGGTACACCAATCAAGAAGGTGTATTGCGCAATGATAGTTATCAGCGTTACTTACTTCGTTTAAATGAAGAAATTAGGTTCACAGATAAAATTAAAGTGGGAGCAGATATTACAGGATATCACTGGAATAGTAATCCTCCTGCAGCTTCAATCACCAATGCATTATGGGCCGCACCCATTGTAGACATTAAGAAAGACGATAACACTTATTATAGCATGCCTTCCTTCCAAAGAGCTCAGGTGGGAAACCCCATTGCTGCTTTAAACCGTAATGATGGCAATTCTATTGACAAAGGATATAGATTTATTGGATCGGCTTTTGCTGAAATTAAATTTGCCAAATACTTTACTTGGAAATCAGTAGTCTATGGCGATTTCTCTTTCAACAATTCTAGAAGCTTTAATAGACTGCCATTTAGTTTTGTGAACCTAGGAGAAGGAGCAGCGCCAACCACAACCACTTATGACAATACTGTAAGAACTTCTGTTTCACAAAGTCAGAGTGAATCAAAAAGGTATCAGCAAGACCATACCCTAACATTCAACAAATCTTTTACAGGTGGACATGCTGTAACTGCTATGGCGGGTTATAGTTCCATTTATAGCTACAATAGTTATGTGAATGGTACACGCAGAGATACTTCTGTGAATATCAACAACAGTCCTGATTTCTGGTATATTGGTGTTTCTAATGCTAACAATCCAGGCAATTTTGATGGCGGTGGCGGAGAGAGTGCTATTGCTGGTGCATTTGGTAGAGTAAGCTATTCCTATTTGGGTAAATACCTTTTGAATGCAACCCTTAGAAGAGATGGAAGCTCCAAATTTGCTCCTCAAAACAGATGGGGAACATTTGGAAGTGTTGGTTTAGGATGGGTAGCTAGTGATGAAACCTTCTTCAAAAAAATAAAAGCCATTGATTACTTAAAAATCAGGGGTGCTTGGGGCTTAACTGGAAACGCCAATGGATTTGCAGATAATTTGTATAGACCGGGTGTTTCCAATGCCAGCACGGCTATTTTTGGAGACAATATCTATAGCTCTATTCAAGCTGCTTATATTCCTGATCCCAATTTGCATTGGGAAACTGTTCGTGGTATTGACATTGGATTTGACCTCAGAACCTTGAATAATAAATTGAACGCAGAGTTTACTTATTATAATAGAACCACTACAGATATTCTTACAGCAGTAAGTCTTCCTAATGAAACCAGAAGCTATTTTACCAATCTAGGAGAAATTAGCAACAAAGGGATTGAACTATCACTTGGTTGGAATGATGTAATCAACAAAGATTGGAGTTATGGTATTTCTGCCAACTTTAGTCATAACACCAATGAAGTAAAATCAATTGGAAACAATTTCAATTTCTCCATTATTGGAAACGGTGGTACTAACTTAACAACCACTGGTCAATCCATTGGATATTTTTACGGCTATACACAAACAGGGATTTATCAATCTACTGCTGATTTGAGTAAGCAAGCAGCATTTAGCAATTCCTTACCTGGCGATATTTCTTATGCCGATACCAATGGAGACGGAGTGATTACGCCAGCAGATAGGGGCTATATTGGTACACCATTCCCTCCTTATAGCTTTGGAGGTAATTTCACTTTGGCTTACAAAGGATTTGACTTTGAATTAGATGTTCAAGGAATGGCAGGGCATAAAATTTATACCCAACGAAGAACGGCCACATTTGCAGTATTAAACTATGAAGCCAATAGGTTGAATGCTTATACTACACCGGGAACTTCTAATATAGAGCCTATACTAGATAATACTAGGGGTAATAATTTCTTGATGAGTACTTATTACTTAGAGCCAGGAGATTACTTAAGAATACGTAACCTACAAATAGGATACACTTTCAAGAAAAATCTATTAACCAAAGCAGGGATTAAACAAGCAAGGGTTTATTTGAATGGACAGAACCTGAAAACTTGGAGTAAGGTAACTGGTTATTCTCCTGAACCTTTGATTGGAAGTATTTTAGGTGGAGGAGCTGACAATGGTTCTTACCCAGTTCCTGCTATTTATACATTTGGTATCAACCTTAGTTTTTAATTGAACAATCCATTCAACATGAAAAAAATATTCAAATTCCCCACAACAATTGTCATCACGGTTTCCATTATCATGATGGGCTGTTTTGCAAGCGGATGCAAAAAGGGCTTTCTAGACACACAGCGTCAGGGTGGTTATGACGCCGACAATTATCCTTATCCTGGAGGCTCTGGTCCTTATGATCAATTCATCTTTGGAGCGTATAATGAATTGAGAAGTTTTAACGTGCATAGTCAAGCCTTTATTACCGCAACAAGTATTAGAAGTGATGATGCAGACAAGGGTAGCACCCCAGCCGATGGTGGAGCTGCCGCAATTGATATGGACAATTTTCCAGTAACGCCAAGCAATAGTTTTGCTAACACGTTATGGTTGGGCTATTTTTCTTTGATCAACAAATGCAATTCAACCATTAAGGAAGTAAATACCAATACCTTGATTGTTGCAACGGATGCTGTTAAACAACAAACCATTGGAGAAGCTAGATTCTTAAGGGCCTATGCTTATTTTAATATGGTTAGATTATTTGGAAGAGTTCCATTAATTGATTCATTGTTTACAAATCCTGCTTTGCAAAACAATGTACCACAAAGCAGTACTGCTCAATTATATGCTTTCATTGAAGGTGATTTAAGTTTTGCATCCAATAATCTGCCACTGAGTTGGGATGCTAATTTTGCAGGAAGGGCTACAAGAGGTGCAGCTACAGGCATGTTGGCCAAAGTATATTTGTATCAGCAAAAATGGCAACAAGCCATGGATGCAGCCAATACGGTAATGAACTCTGGTCAGTATGATCTATCTACTTCGTTTGACAAAATCTTTAGAGAAGAAGGAGAGAATAGTAGGGAATCTGTTTTTGAAGTTCAAGCTACAGCCTCAGCATCTTTTCCTACTAGCAATGGTGTACAATATGCGCAGATTCAAGGTGTTCGTGGTTCAGGAGCTTTTGACCTTGGATGGGGTTGGAATTCTCCCAGTACCATGTTAGAAGCAGCTTATGAAACCAACGATCCAAGAAAGAATAGAACCATTTTATACACTAGCACAGCTACCACAACCTACCAATCCTTGTATGGAGAAGTATTGCCGTTGGCCTTACCTAATCCTCGCTACAACAATAAAGTATATACCAATCCAGTACTGCGTAATTCAATTGGTAATCGTTTTGGATATTGGATGAATATTCGAGTACTGCGTTATGCAGACGTTGTTTTAATGTATGCAGAAGCAGCCAATGAAGTAGGAGGTGCAACCAATTTGACCAATGCAAGGAATGCTTTAAACAGTGTTCGCTTGCGTGCAAGAAACGGTGTTGCTGGTATTTTGCCAGACATTACTGCCGCGGATCAAGTAAGCCTGAGAGATGCTATTAGAAAGGAAAGACGCGTTGAATTGGCCATGGAACACGAAAGGTTTTTTGATATAGTTCGTTGGGGTATTGCACAGGCCGCCATGGGAGCTGCTGGCAAGACCAATTTCTCTAGTAGCAGAGACGGTTTATTACCTATCCCACAAACTCAAATTGACTTGAGCGCAGGCGTGTTAACACAAAACCCTGGTTATTGATTCCATTACAACAAAAAATTCAGCAATGAAACTATCTAATCATATTAACATACAACACTTGCTTATCTTGGCAGTATTTGCCATCATGGGCGTTTCCTGTAAAAAAGATGGAAATCCCAACAATCTGCCCAGCGTTAGTACCGCTAGCTATGAAGGCAAGATTGATGGCTATACCAGTTCCAATGAAGTATTCCCAGAAAACCTAATTGCCTACTGGAGTTTTGATGATACCAAGAGTGAATTGGTTACTGGAACAGCACCCACAACATCCGCCAATGACAGTTATGTAACAGGAGGTGTAAGAGGAAAAGCACTAAGTCTTGCTGCTGGATATTTGTACTTTCCAGTGCAGTTTCAAAAATTCAAAGTGGACTCTTTGAAGAGTTGGACCATTAGTACTTGGGTAAAAATATTGAACAATGGTAGCAAACGCACCATGTTGTTTCAACTGGCTAGACCAGGTATCTTTAATGGCAATATCAATTTTGCTTTAAATACTCAGTCCTTTCCTGCAGCCACTACTAATACTTTGCGTATTCAACCAACGTTCACTACTATAGGGGGAGGCACTCAAGACAATTTGAATAGTACATTGTCTCCAACTATTGGCATGGACAAATGGACGCATTTGGTATTAACCTATGATGGTACTACTGGGGTATTCAATATTTGGGCCGATGCTGTGAAAGTTGGTGCATTCTCCAATAGAGGTGTTGGTAATAATTTATACAAATCTTGGGAGCCTAGTGAAATCATCATTGGCGCCAATTACAACAGTATTCCTGGAAAGTCAGTAAGCACAGATGTAACTTTTGCAGCTATGACAGGCCAGATAGACGAACTACGGATTTATAACAAAACATTCCCTGATGCACACGTGAAAGCGTTATACAATTTGGGCATGGCTAATAAGTAGAATTTTCAGATTCAGATAGCTGCATGGGAAAACCTGTGCAGCTATTTTTTTATTACATTCAACTATTGTTTGTCAAAAAACTTATCATGAGAAATCAGATCTTATTGCTAATGTTGATTAGCTATTTTGCAGTATTTGCCCAATCGCCTAGTGCAAGTGGGAAAAAGCAATTATTTAATACCAAAGAAGAAGAAAAGGTTTTTAATCAAGTACAACAAGCCAGTTTTGAATATTTTAGAAAAGGTGCAGAACCCATCAGTGGTATGGGTAGAGAAAGAATTCACCTAGACGGAAACTATCCTTCAAAAGATCAAACAGTAGTTACCAGTGGAGGATCCGGTTTTGGGGTAATGGCCTTGATTGTTGGAATGGAAAGAAAATACATTAGTAGACAGGAAGGAATAGACCAATTGTCAAAAATTCTACATTTTTTAGAAACCGCAGAACGCTTTAAAGGGGCTTGGCCACATTGGTGGAATGGAGAAACAGGTAAAGTAAAACCCTTTAGTAGAAAAGACAATGGTGGAGACTTGGTTGAGACATCCTATATGTTGCAAGGTTTGCTTTGCATGAGGCAATATTTTCAAAATGGAACTGTAGCAGAAAAAGCCTTGGCAGCTAAGGCCGATAAACTTTGGAAAGAAGTGGATTTTGATTGGTATAGAAATGGTCAAAATGTGTTATACTGGCATTGGAGTCCAGACTATGCATGGCAGATGAATTTTCCAGTTCGTGGTTATAATGAATGTTTGATCATGTATGTCTTGGCAGCTGCATCTCCAACTCATGGTGTGCCTGTAGAAGTCTATCACCAAGGATGGGCAAATAATGGCAAAATCAAAGCAGACAGTGTACGTTATGCTGGGTTATCCTTGCAGTTGCATCATCAAGGCAATGCAGTTAATGGCGGACCCTTATTTTGGTCTCAGTATTCCTATTTAGGGTTGGACCCCAGAGGTTTGAAAGACGATTATGCGGACTATTGGAAAGAGAACACCAATCAGTCATTGATCAACTACCAATGGTGTGTAGATAATCCAAACAAGTTTAAAGGATATGCTCAAAATAATTGGGGGCTTACTGCTAGTTACTCCGTTAAAGGTTATGCAGGGCATGCGCCATCTATAAAAAATGACCTAGGAGTTATATCGCCAACGGCTGCTTTGTCTGCTTTTCCCTATACTCCCAAACAATCCATGGCTGCCATGATGCATTGGTATGGCACTAAAAAAGAAAAGCTCTTTGGGGAATATGGATTCTATGATGCATTTAGTGAAACAGATAATTGGTATTTGCCTCATTATCTAGCTATTGACCAAGGACCCATAGTAGTAATGATGGAAAATTACAGAAGCGGTCTTCTTTGGAAATTATTCATGAGTTGCCCAGAAATTAAAACAGGTTTGAAAAAATTAGGTTTTCAAAGTCCCCAAATACCTTAATATATTTTCCATACAAACAATCAAGTACTGTTCGGATCTGCTCATAACAGCAAGCTTTGTTTTTGCTTGTGCAGTTCCAAACAAGCAAAATAACGCCGCAAGTTTTATATTCAATTCTGTAGTGGCACATAGTGGTGCATTTTTGAAAAACAAGTTTCTGAAAAATTCTATTGCATTCCTCAAAGAACCCATTAGATTGGGTTGTACCGGTTCAGAATTTGATGTAAGAATGACTATTGATGATTCTTTTCTTATTAATCATAACTCCGCATTTCAAAA
Organism: Bacteroidota bacterium; assembly: GCA_947460595.1. GTDB lineage: Bacteria > Bacteroidota > Bacteroidia > Chitinophagales > Chitinophagaceae > Sediminibacterium. The sequence goes on from CANHGS010000009.1 coordinate 84,381, forward strand.
AAAGATCATTGATAAAACAGCTTTTGCAGACTTGCGTAAATTATCACTCTCTAACCGAGAAGCATTTATAATGCATAGTAAATTGATTGCCCTTGATTCTTACATCGGTATGTCTAGCAGGTAGACCCATGCCATCTATCAACTGTATGTTACGAATAAGAGTAGTTTTTATTTTGAGTCTGTAAACTCAAAAATACCGATGCAAATATGTAACTAAAAATGAATCTACCTATAAGCCTTACATTATAATTCATTGAATCCTAATTTTTAATGGCTTCTTTAATAGATTTGCCAAATGGTACATCCACTAGACAATTCGGTTTGGTCTGCTTTGAGCGGAAGGCAGAAGCGTTTTAATATTGGAGATCATCAACTCAAATATTTCCGGGCAGATGTGGCTTCTTTTGTGGGATTAGAAAACTGGGATACTAAGGATCTGCGCATATTGGAAGAGCAGTTGCCTAGTGGAAGAACCTTTTCTGTTCCACTTTCTAAAGCAATAAGCATTCCTGACTGTTTTGAATTTTTATTTGAAATTCCATTGTATCAAATGGTTTGTTCTAGTTTGAATAGAAAATCATTGCCTACCATGCATTTGCAAAAACTTGATAAGAAGCATTTGCAACAAATATTAGATTTAACAGCATTAACCAAGCCTGGTCCATTTTATGAACATACTATGGATTTTGGAAATTACTATGGTATCATGGACGGCTCTCGTATATTGGCCATGACTGGAGAGCGGATGAAGACAAAGGGTTTTACAGAAGTCAGTGCTATTTGTACCCAACCAGATCAAATGGGAAAGGGATATGCGTCTATCTTATTGCAACATGCTTGCGAACGCATTTTTGCAAAAGGAGAACAGCCTTTTTTACATGTTAGACAAGACAATCCATCAGCACTTCACGTCTATAAAAAATTTGGTTTTGAGGTTAGAACGGAGATTTATTATGCTATCTTCAAAAGGAAAATATAAGCCATGTCATTAACCACCGCATCTTCCCTAGAAAGAGTGGACTTTAAACAGAATCGCTTACTGCAAGTGCTTGCCATTGCATTTGCTCTATTTTGGATAGGTACATTTGTCTCTACGCCAAATATGGCCAATTGGTATACAGAGAATGTACTTAGTTTTTTGTTTTTGATTGGCCTCAGTATTAGTTATGCAAAATTTAAGTTTAGTGACCTGAGTTATACCATGATTACCTTGTATCTTTTGTTGCATATTTATGGAGCTGAATATACTTATGCGGAAAACCCTTTTGGCTACTGGCTAAAAGATAGCCTGCATTTGAACCGCAATTATTATGATCGCATAGTACATTTTAGTTTTGGTTTTTTGTTAACCTACCCCATGCGGGATTATTTTAAAAATCATTTTGAATGGCCTAATTGGGTTTGTTGGGTTTTGCCTGTAGAAATCACTCTTTCCTTCTCTGCCCTCTATGAACTAATTGAATGGCTGGTGGCCGATATATTTTTTCCTGCAGAAGGAGTAGCTTATCTTGGTACACAAGGCGATATTTGGGACGCACAAAAAGACATGGGTATTGCATTTATTGGAGCTGTTTTGGCCATGCTATTGATCAGCAGCATTAGAAAATTTAAATAAGATGGATTTTATTTCGGTTTTTAGTTTCTCTCAGTGGTTGATGATTTTACTAGCCTCATTTATCATTGGAATGGGTAAAGCCGGATTAAAAGGGGTAGACATGCTAAGTGTAACCCTAATGGCATTTGTTTTTGGCAGCAAGTCTTCTACTGGCATTGTACTCCCACTTTTATGTTTAGCCGATATAGCTGCTGTTGCTTATTATAATCGCCACGCGCAATGGAAGCATTTCTGGAAAATAGTGCCGTGGATGATTGTTGGAATTTTGTTGGGAGTGTATTTGGGGAAAGATATGGATGAAACAGTATTCCGTAAAATCATGGCAGTAATTATTATGATTACCATTGTAATAGTCTTGTACATGGAATATAGAAAATCAGATAAAGTACCAGAACATCCCTTATTTGCAGCATCTACGGGTTTGGCTGCGGGATTTACTACCATGTTGGGGAATCTAGCTGGTGCATTTTCAAATCTTTATTTCTTAGCCATGCGCTTGTCAAAGAATGACTTTATTGGTACTGCCGCATGGATTTTTCTTTTCATGAACTTATTCAAATTACCCTTTCAGGTTTTCTATTGGAAAAACATTACGGTGGATAGTTTGAAAATTGATGCCGTTCTTATTCCCACATTAGCATTGGGTTTTTGGGAGGGTAAGGCCTTGGTAGGAAAAATCAAAGATCAACACTATAGAAAATTGGTCATGGCGCTTACACTGATTGGCTGCATCATGATGTTGGTGAAACGCTAATTAAAATAGTTAAATTAGAACCCATGAAAATCAAAACAGGAATTCTATTTTCCATTTGTTGCTTGATGTTGCTTAGTTTTTATAGTTCTGCACAAGCGGATCAAGCAGAAGCAGGTATTAAAGCCATCATGGAACAGTCTAAGGTAATGGGGTTATCCGTGGCGGTGGTTAAAAACAATCAGGTTATTTATACCCATTCCTTTGGCTATAAAAATTTTGAAACCAAAGAGCCGCTCACAGACGATTGTTTGTTTAGAATTGCTTCTATTTCAAAATCTTTCTCTGCTACCTCGGTGATGCAATTGGTGCAACAGAAGAAACTATCCTTACAAACAGACTTAAGTGAACTAGTTGGATTCAAGATTCGCAATCCAAAATATCCAGAAACAGTCATCACTTTAGAGATGGCACTGTCTCATCTTTCCTCTATCAATGATAGCCAAGGATATTTTACACTAGATGCCATTAACCCAGCCAAGAATCCCAATTGGGCCAATTGTTACAATGCCTATGAACCAGGTTCTCAATACCAGTATTGCAATTTGAATTTTAATATGGTGGGTACTATTATTGAAAAATTGTCTGGCGAAAGATTTGACCAATATGTCAAGCACCATGTACTAGATCCACTTGGTCTTTATGGCGGTTACTGTGTAGACTCTCTTGATAGAACAAGATTTGCCAGTATCTACGAATACAACAAAGACTCCGCAAAATTTATTCCATCGCCCATGGCATATGCGCCAAGATCTGCCGAGATTGCCAATTACACTATGGGTTATACCACCCCTATTTTTTCTCCAACAGGAGGTATGAAAATCAGTGCCACAGATCTTGCAAAATACATGATCATGCATAGCCGGCAAGGGAAGGCAAATGGCGCTCGAATCATCTCTAGAAAAAGTGCCGCTTCCATGCAAACAGCTAGGTCTGCAGAGGAAGGATACGGTTTGGCCATCATGACCACAGATAATTTAATTGCTGGTAAAACTTTGAAGGGGCATACGGGCGTTGCTTATGGTTTATTTAGTGCCATGTTTTTTCAACCTGAGGAAAAATTTGGCATAGTAGTCATTAGCAACGGCTGTGACCCAAGTTATAACAACGGATTTAATTCCGTAATTCGAAATAGCGTGAACTGTTTATACAACGCTTTCCTAGCAAAATGATAATTTCTTGATTTTAGCCGAGACACATTGATGTATTTTTGCACTCTATTTGCAATTACATTAAATCCATCATATGGAATCATTACAAGGTAAATGGTCATTGTTATGTAAAATCGGCTTCTATATGGTCTACTAATCCTTAATACTTGAACAAAATGAAAATAGAAATTTGGTCCGATGTAGTTTGTCCATTCTGTTATATTGGCAAACGAAAATTGGAGAAAGCTTTGGACGGCTTTGATCAAAAAGAGCAGGTTGAAATTGAATGGAAGAGTTTTCAATTGGATCCAGAAATGGCCCCAGCCAAAGGTATTTCTGTACACCAATACTTGGCCGATAGAAAAGGGGTCTCTTTAGAAAAAGGAAAGGAGATGAATGATTATATGACCGGAATAGCCAAGGAAGTTGGTCTGGAATATGATTTTGAAAAAGCTGTTATCAGCAATACCCTGGATGCCCATAGACTATTACATTTTGCCAAGACAATGGGTTTGCAACAGGAAGCTAAAGAGCGGTTGTTTGCTTCTTACTATACCATGGGTAGAGATTTGGGTGATCTTGATACCCTTGGTTTAATTGCCCAAGAGATTGGCTTAGATTCCGCAGCCGTTAGAGAAATGCTAGAAAGTGATGCCTTTATCAACGAAGTAAAAATAGACCAATACCACGCTTCACAGATTGGGGTGCAAGGTGTTCCTTTTTTTGTATTCAATAATAAATACGCCGTATCTGGAGCACAACCTAGTTCTGTATTTACAGAGGTATTGGAAAAAGTATGGCAGGAAGAACAGCCCTTGGTTAGTCTTGGAACTACAGAAGGTACTTGCAGTATTGACGGAGTTTGTAATTAAAATTTTAAAAAACATTTCGCTGTTGCGATATATATTAAAACAAATACGATGAAAAAAGTTTGGTTTATTTCAGGTTGTTCTACCGGATTTGGCAGAGCCCTTTCTTTAGAGTTATTAGCTCAAGGTTATCAAGTAGTGGTTACTGCGCGTAAAGTGGCAGACATAGCAGATATATTGGCTATTAATGAAGCCAATACCTTGGGATTGGCATTAGATGTTACGGTTCCCGAACAAGTTACTACCGCCGTGCAGGCCGCCATTGCTCATTTTGGAAGAATTGATGTGTTGGTGAATAATGCAGGCATTGGTTATTTTGGAGCGGTAGAAGAAAGCGAAGAAGCAGAAGTACGCAGAATGTTTGAGATCAATGTTTTTGGTCTAGCTAGATTAACACAGGAAGTATTGCCCTTTATGCGCAAACAAAGAAGCGGTCATATTTTGAATGTGGCTTCAATTGGTGGATTGCGTTCTTTTCCTGGCGTAGGATTTTACAATGCTACCAAATATGCAGTAGATGGTTTGAGTGAAGCCTTGTACAAAGAAGTATCGCCCTTGGGCATTAAAGTAACGGTTATCTGTCCTAGTGGATTCCGTACGGATTGGGCAGGAAGATCAGCTAAAAACACAGCCATCAGTATTGCCGACTATGCAACCACCGCACAAAAAAATATGGGTGATATCAGGGCTATTAGCGGTAACCAAGCCGGAGATCCAGTTAAAGCTGCCAAAGCCATGATTCAGGTTACAGAAACAGAAAACCCGCCACTGAGATTGTTACTTGGTGCTGCTGCATTAAAAGGAGCCAGACTCAAATTGGAAGAGTTGCGCAATGATTTTGAAACCTGGGCCGATGTAAGTGAAGGTGCTGATTTTAAATAAACAACAATGCCAAAGTCAGTATTACCCCAACAACCGTAAAGATGAGTCCCTTTCTAAAAATGGAAGTTTGAGGCATAAACATCCAGAAGGAGGAGACTACAAAAAAGAACAGGGATAGTCCAAAAAAGATATTCAAATAAAACAGTGGTTGCTTGGTGGTTGCTTTGTGAAAATTGGTCATCTTACTCACAACAAAGGGAAGCTCTTTTACTTTAAACTCAGCTACACCAGTTAGTTTGTTGTAACTGCCTTGTTTAAAGCTGACTATATTATTGGTATCACTTAAGACTTTCAGTTCTTTAATTTTAATGGCTTTACCTAAGTCAACTGCGTCAAGATTAGGAGCAACGGTTTGCGTTTTTATTTTTTCTGATTTGAGAAAATCGGTTTCTCTGAAAATTAAAATGATGCCACTGATGGAATAGACTGCCATGATACCGGCAAGAAAAAATCCTAGGTAACGGTGGTAAACGCGCATATTGGTGTTGAGGTTGCTCATATTGCTTGAACTGTTCTAAGTTACTAATAGATAACAAGTTACGGAAAAGCTAATAAAAAAGGGCTGTTATCAAAACGATAACAGCCTTTTAGCCCTAGGGAACTTTATTGCTTTGTTTTGCAAATGCTTTAGATTAAGCCGATGCAGCCAAAAATGGGTTAATCTAATTTTTTAAAAATCTTCAGCATTGCTTTGGCTATTTGTTCATAGCCTTTGTCAGACGGATGCAAACCATCAAAAGTTATATTCTGTGCTGATTCTGGATAAGGATATTCGTCTATGCCAGGATGAAAGGGTTTATCAATAAAATCAGGATAAGGATAATTCACATAGTTGCCCGTAGTGGAATCCCTTAAGCGTTTGAACTGAACCAGGTTTTTATGGCCCATGCCCTTTTGGTGATAGAGGTCTAGCACCGGAATTTTTTCATAAGCTGCAATGGCAACAATAGCATTTGCAAAATCTTCTAATTGCTGACCATTCTTTGGCTTGTAAGATCCATAGGCATTGTTCTTAGGATTATTAATATACACAAAGTCTACGCGTTGCATTGGTGTCATCAACACAATTTTGGCTTGGTCATTGAGACTGCGGATCTTGTTGATGATGACCCTAAACGCACCATAGACCGTAGTAGGACCTGCATTTTTTTCATAGTCCGAAAAGCTACCCAATGGCTTAGAACCCCACCAGTCATTGGTTCCTAGGAACACGGAATAAAGGTCCGCTTTTTGTAAACCAAGTTTTTCAATGTCAGTGGCAATGCGAATAGCTGTCCAACCATTATAGCCTTTATTCGTAAATTGAATCTGCGGCATTTTCTCTTGCACCCTAGTCATATAGCCCTTTGTAACCCTATTGCCCGTTTCATTCTGATGGTCATTCAAATACGTAATACTATCGCCAATGGCAACCCATGTGATTGGTTTTGGAGCAAAAGAACTTTGGGCTATAAACAAGACAAGTAGGAACAGCGCTTTCTTCATATGGGTGCTTTGTACTAAGATAAGCAAAGAGTCAATCTAAATTCAGGATAAGATCATTACCAATTGTTTTTGACCATTCGTATTCCTTTACTTGCATTGTCTGCAACAGCAATATGACTAATAGATGGTGGGCCCGATGCTTTACGAATGACCAATCTAATTTTATCGGCATTGATTTTAATTGGTAGTTGAATAATTTTGCAAGCACCAATAGTTTCTCCGGTATAGAAACTACTCCAATGGCCATTAGCATAAGATTGCAATTCAAATTCTTGAATATTGAATATGCGGATGCTAGAAAATCCATCACCAAGGTCTTTCATAAAAGCATTTTCCATAATGCTAACGCGATTGAAACTAGCAGATTTGGAAAAACTAATTTCCAAATTGGCAAGCGTATCCTTTGCTGTCCATGCAGTTTCTAAACTAAAATCAATAGCTTGATGTGCTGGCTCTTTCAGGGTTTCTGAACTAGCTTTAATAGGCAAATTGAATGCTAGATTTTTGGGTCCCGATGGTAGTTTGCTAGCCCCACCTCTAATGCCCAGTCTGTCTGCCAATTCCAACATCCTGATTTGCTCGTTGGTTCTAATTTGTCCGGTTAGATCTGGCGGAACATTCACAATTAAAATATTGTCATTGGCAGTTCCCCAATAAAACAAATCTTCTAATTCATCCAAGGGTCTTGCAGCCAGCACCTGTTTTTTCTGAAACCAATTCCATCTATCAGATAAGCAAATGGTATGCTCAAATGAAAGGTAGTGTAACTGTCCCTTCCAGTCATAATATTTGGGGTCATCCCAGCGCGCAAAGTTTGGGTCCTTGATTCTAAAGTCAATGGGATAGTACCTGATAGGATCGCCCTTAGAATAATCTTTTGGCTGACGAATAGCACTATGATTCTCAGGTTTACCAATGGAATGATTCACCGTGAGTAAGATATTTTTTTGCAAGGATTTTACGTGCTGATACACCCCGGGCAAATCCCATTCCGCGTCTTTTTTATTCCATCCACCATCAAACCAAAGTTCACAGATCTCTCCATATTGGGTCAAGAGTTCTGCTAATTGCTTTTTCATATAGTCTAAATAGGCAGGGGTGTTTTTATAGCTTGGTTCATGTCTATCCCATAGCGAATAATACAAGCCCAGTTTTAAACCATATTTCTTACATGCCTTGGAAACTTCTCCTACTACATCTGTTGTTACACTACTTGCAGCTACATCATAGTCTGTATATTTACTATTCCATAAACAGAATCCATCATGGTGTTTGGTTACCAATATCACATACCTAAACCCTGCATCCTTGGCAAATTTTACCCATTGATCACAGTCTAAATTGGTTGGTTGATAGGAATTAACGGGCAGGGTTCCATCAGACCATTCCGTTTCATTAAATGTGTTTAAGCCAAAATGGATAAACATGCCATATCCCCGTTCTACTTGAGTTAATTGAGTAGGAGTCATCACAGCCTTGGGTAGTTGGGCCAATGTATACTGGCAAATAAAAAGTGCTATACAGCATATTATTTTTTTGGTAGTGATCATTTTCAAATATACAATTTGTAATACTTGTAAAATCTTTAAGCGGATTCCTGCTTAAAGATTATTCTTGTTAATTCTGACAACAATAAATATGTATGTATTAAGCCTAAGTATGTAAGAGTTCCCAATCAATGACTACTACCTTTGAATTTCAAAATGTATTATCAAAAACAGTATTCTTAAACTTGGTTTGTCTCTTATTTTGGGATCAATCTATTTCACTGGCTCTGCTCAAGTTTCAGTGGTTTCGGGAGGAGGCAATATTTTAACTAGTTCGGGTTCTGTTAGTTATACCATTGGTCAGATTGAATATACAAGTATCCCGGGTTTATTTGTAGTGCTGTATTTAGGTGTTCAACAAGTGTATGATCCCTATATGGTATCGGTTGACGAGACCACCGATATTTCTATTTGGCCAAACCCTGTTTCTACCACACTAAATATTGAAGTTAAAAGCATTAAAAATCTTGGGTTTCTCTATCAGTTGTATACTATTGACGGAAAACTATTATTAAGTAAGCAATCTTCAGATAATAGAACATCTATTAATGTAATGAACTATGCACAAGCAACCTATGTGTTAATGGTGCAATATGCAAATAAGAAAACACTCAAGTTTAAAATCATTAAAAACTAGGAAATGTGAAAAAGCTACTCTTATTAATTCCTTTCATCTTACTGATGTTAGCAAGCGTTGCCCAAGCGCCACAAAAAATGACTTTTCAAGCGGTCATCCGTAAAAGCAATAATGGCTTGATAATGATGCAACCCGTAACAATGCGTATCAGCATTATTCAGGGCAATTCAAACGGAACCATTGTTTATCAAGAAACGCATAAACCCATCACCAATAGTAATGGACTTGTTACACTTGAGATTGGAACAGGTGTGATTACTACAGGAGTTTTTGCAAATATTAGTTGGGGGAATGGTCCATTCTTTATTAAAACTGAAACAGACCCTTTTTGTGGTGTTGATTATACTATTGTTGGTGTTAGTGAATTACTTAGCGTTCCCTATGCACTTTTTGCTTTGAATTCAGTGGGATTACAAGGCCCCCCGGGGTTAACGGGTGCTCCAGGACCGCAAGGCATACCAGGTAATATTGGTGCTACCGGAATTCAAGGACAAACTGGATTAACCGGTGCTAGAGGTATTCAAGGATTTACTGGCGCTGTTGGCGCAAATGGAAATGAAGGGCCACAGGGATTAGCAGGTGCGCCAGGACCGCAAGGTTTGTATGGACTTACAGGTGCAACCGGTGCACAGGGTTTAACAGGTGCAGCTGGAACTCAAGGTAGTATGGGTTTAACAGGTGCAACAGGATTGCAGGGTATTACTGGTTCAACGGGTGCTGATGGAGCACAGGGTTTGCAAGGCCTTCCTGGGATTCAAGGCAATCAAGGAGCCAAAGGGTTGGCTGGTGTAAATGGAATCAATGGTATTGATGGCGCAACGGGTGCTACCGGTGCACAAGGTTTAATAGGATTAACAGGGTCAACAGGGTCAACAGGATCAACAGGATCAACGGGTCTTCAAGGAATAGCTGGTACAAATGGAGCCACAGGATTGCAGGGATTAATTGGTTTAACTGGAGCTCAGGGTTTACAAGGAATAGCTGGTACAAATGGAGCCACAGGATTGCAGGGATTAATTGGCGCAAACGGAATCAATGGGATTGATGGCGCAAGCGGCGCAACTGGCGCTACCGGTGCACAAGGTTTAATAGGATTAACAGGGTCAACGGGTCTGCAAGGAATAGCGGGTATAAATGGAGCTGCAGGTATACAGGGGTTAACTGGATTAACGGGGTCAACAGGTCTGCAAGGAATAGCGGGTACAAATGGAGCTACAGGATCTCAAGGATTACAGGGCTTAGCTGGAAATCAAGGCATACAAGGTCTTACAGGAGCAAATGGTAATAATGGAATTGATGGTGCAAGCGGCGCAACTGGTGCAACCGGGGCACAAGGTTTAATAGGATTAACAGGTTTAATAGGATTAACAGGGTCAACAGGTCTGCAAGGCATACAAGGTCTTACAGGAGCAAATGGTAATAATGGAATTGATGGTGCAGCAGGAGCCATAGGACCACAAGGAAATATGGGTAGTACAGGATTGACTGGAGCGCAGGGGTTAATAGGATTTACTGGTTCAACCGGACCTTCAGGTATCCAGGGAAATACCGGTTCAACAGGCCCAATAGGTCTCCAAGGAAATACAGGAAATACAGGCCCAACAGGCCTCCAGGGCAATACTGGAAATACAGGCCCAACAGGTCTTCAAGGAAATACAGGCCCAACAGGCCTAACAGGGCCAGACGGCCCTCAAGGTAATATTGGAAATACGGGACCAACAGGGTTAACTGGCTCGCAAGGATTAACTGGTGCTACAGGAGCTGCAGGTGGGTTTGACCCACTTACTATTTTGTCACCTGCCAATGGCGGATCAGGAATTGCCAACAATATCCTGTCTACCCTTAGTATTGTTGGTTCAAACCCCATGACAATCACAAATACAGGAAGTACTTCTATAACGCTTCCAACTAGTGGAACCCTTTATGGAACCGCCACTTCAAGCATTAGTTCTGCCCAGTTATTAAATTCTTTATCAGACAAAACGGGAACAGGCAATACAGTCTTTGCTAGCTCACCCGTATTTACAGGAACCCCCACCGCTGCAACAGCGTCATTGGGAACCAATACTACCCAAATTGCTACCACGGAATTTGTCATGCAAAACAGTGCCCCAACCCAATTTTCCATTACAGCAGGAAATGAAATTAGTACTAGTTCCACAACCGATGTAACTGCAGGCGATATGACTTTAACACCAGGTGCAGGAAAATATCAGGTATCATTTAATAGTCAGTATTCTATGATTTTTGCCAACTTAACTACCAGTGTAACAGATTTAAATACGGTTTACACTAGTTTGATGGCCAAAGCCAATACCACGGCACATGGGGTAACTTTTGCAGGTGGAGAAATTCTTACCCCAGGGGTTTATTTTACAAACGCGGCATCAACAGCAGGAGGAACTATTACGCTAGACGCCCAAAATATTTCCAGCTCAGAATTTGTTTTTAAAATAGGGGGAGCCTTTGGTACGGGCGCCTCAACCAATATTGTACTGACTAATGGTGCTTTGGCATGTAATGTTTACTGGATAGCAGAAGGTGCTATTGCTTTAGGAGCAGCTACCAGCATGAAGGGTACCATGCTAGCAAATAATGGGGCAATTACAACGGCAAGTGGAAGCACCATTATTGGAAGATTGTATTCAACGGCCGGAGCTATTGGTTTTGATGCAACTACTTTATCCTTGCCAATAGGTTGTACTTCTGCCACTGACTATGGTATGGTCAATAATTATGCAGCATTTACCAATACAGGCGCATTGACCAATACAGGAACTACCACCATTACCGGAGATATTGGCACCAATGTTGGTGCCATAACAGGTTTTGAAGCACCCACAGTGATCAATGGTAATAGTTTTTCACCTAGTGCGCCACCGCCAAGTACTACGGCAAGTTTTAGTGTTTTTCAAAATGGCATTCTAATTCCTTTTTCAACCAGAACCAGACTAAGTACCTTAAATTCGGCAGATATTTTATTAACCGCTATTGCTACAGTAGGCGCTGGAGAAACCATTGATATCAGATGGAAAATTGATACCGGAATCCTTAAATTCCAAAACAGAATTCTTTCCTTAATTACGGTTAAGTAAACTTACTTCTATCATTGAACCAAGTAGAACCCAAAATTGTTTAAACAGTTTTGCATTTTTACCCTGATAAAAACTAATTTACAAGACGGAATAGAATCCTTGTTTAGTAAATTCAACAAATAAAACAAGCACATGCCTAAGTATACCCTTTTCGTTAATGGTCAATCCATGACGGTAGAAGCAGATGCGGATACCCCCTTACTATGGGTGCTACGCGATAATTTGAATTTGGTTGGAACCAAATTTGGATGCGGCGTGGCCCAATGTGGTGCCTGCACGGTGCATATGAATGATGTTGCAATGCGTTCTTGCTCTCTGCCAGTTTCTGCAGTAGGGCAGAATAAAATTGTGACCATTGAAGCTTTGAGTGCTAAAGGAGATCATCCATTGCAAAAAGCTTGGGAAGAATTAGACGTGGCGCAGTGTGGTTATTGCCAAGCAGGTCAGATTATGGCAGCTGCCGCATTGTTAAAGAAAATACCCAACCCAACAGACAAAGACATTGACGATAATATCAGCAATATCTGCCGTTGTGGTACACAAGTGCGTATTAGAAAAGCCATTCATGTAGCCGCTAAAAAACAAGTAAAATGAAGCAAGAATTAACCAGAAGAAATTTTCTGAGGGTATCTGCCATTACTGGCGGTGGAATGATGCTCAGTCTTTCTTTTTTAAATAATACCGCTAACGCAGAAACTGTTGCTGATACAGCATTTGCACCCAATATCTATATTAAAATTGGTACCGATGGTAGCATTTTAATCCTAGCACCCAATCCTGAAATTGGTCAGGGTGTAAAAACTTCTTTGCCCATGATTGTGGCCGAGGAGCTTTGCGTGGATTGGAAAAAAGTACAAGTTGAATTAGCGCCTTTACAAGCAGGATTTGGTAGACAAACAGCAGGAGGTAGCGGATCAGTAAGAGGTAGATTTACAGACTTACGCAAAGCAGGTGCTACCGCTAGAGAAATGTTAGTTGCCGCTGCCGCACAAACTTGGAATGTTCCCGTGGCAGAATGTGTGGCGGAAGATGGTATGGTCTTACACAAATCCAGTGGCAAGAAATTAGCCTATGGCGATTTGGCTGCAAAAGCAGCAACCCTAGAAGTTCCTAAAAATCCAACCTTAAAAGAAAGCAAGGATTTCAAATATATTGGTACCCGTGTTAAAGACGTGGATGCCCATAAAATAGTCACCGGACAACCCTTGTATGGGATTGATACCAGAAAAGAAGGCATGTTATACGCTATGGTGGCTAGACCACCGGCCTATGGGAAAACCCTTGTTTCTGTAGATGATACAGCCGCCCTAAAAGTAAATGGGGTTAAACAAGTAGTTAAACTTAAAAACTCCGTGGCTGTTTTGGCAACCTCTACCTGGGCAGCCAAAAAAGGAAGAGAAGTCTTGGTGATACAATGGGAGGCCAAAGAAAAATTAGAAAATTCTACCGAACATTTTGCCATGTTCAAAGAAATGATAGACAAGGGCACCAACCCTTCTAGAAACGATGGAGATTGGGAAGCAGCCAAAAAACAAGCTAGCAAAACAATAGAAGCAGTCTTTGAACTGCCTACGCTTTCTCATGGTCAGATGGAACCCTTGAATTTTTATGCCGATGTACGGGAAGATAAAGTAGAACTCTTTGGACCAACACAGGTGCCAGACTCCGTTAGAAAGCAAGTAGCAGAACAATTAAAAATAGCAGAAGATAAAATTTCCATCAGCACACCCAGACAAGGTGGTGGCTTTGGTAGAAAACTCATGACCGATAATGGAGTGGAAGCTGCGCTGATATCAGCTGCTGCAAAATGTCCGGTACAGGTTCAGTGGACTAGGGAAGACGATATGCAAAATGATTTTTATCGTCCGGCAGAAATGTACCGTTATAAAGCAGCACTATCTGCAGATAAATTATTGGCCTGGCACCAATCGGGTGTAGGCATTGGTAGGGGTATTAGAGGAGACAGCTATGTAGCAGGTGCTATTGAAAATTATAAAGCAGAAGGACAGGCGCTGAAAAGTAATACCCCAACGGGTTTTTGGCGCGCTCCGGGTGCTAACACATTGGCTTTTGTGGCAGAAAGTTTTATGGATGAAGTTTGTACAGAACTTAAAGTTGATCCTGTTGCTTATAGGTTACAATTGTTTGAGCAAGCAAAACAAAAGCCTGTAGGAAAACTGGATTACAATCCAGACAAATACAAGAGCGTAGTAGAATTAGTGGCAAAAATGTCTAATTGGGGAACCAAAACACCTGGCGTTTTCCGCGGCTTTGCTACCTGGTTCTCTTTTAATACCTATGTGGCACAAGTGGTAGATATTAAACTAGAAAAAGGCAAACCCAAAATTGTAAAAGTCTATTGTGCGGTTAACTGCGGAAGAGTGATTAATTTGAGTGGCGCCGAAAATCAAATTCAAGGTGCGGTAGTGGATGGTATTTGTCACGCCATGTTCCCCAAAGTAACATTTGTAAATGGTGCCGTAGTAGAGAAAAATTTCTATAGCTACAATATGCTTAAAATCAAAGACGCACCACTAGATGTTGCCGTGCAATTTGTGCCATCTGAAGAAGCCCCAACAGGTTTGGGAGAACCAGCATTGCCACCTATTGCCGCAGCATTATCCAGTGCCATATTTGCGGCAACAGGAAAGCGCATTAGGAAAATGCCTTTTGTGGAGCAAATGACATAATTGTTTTTAAGAGACATCTACTACCAAAACAATATAAGTCATGAAGTTTTTTTGAAACCCAGTTATTTGTGCCTGAACCAGCAATCGCTTCGATTGTTTTCATAGGCTTTAAACACCGTATTTACTGGTGCGCCATGGATTAGTTGCTTGTTGAACTTTGTGCGTGCCAAATAATTGAATGCACCCATATCGCCGGTGTAGGCGGTCTTGTTAAGGCGGTTTGCGTGTTGGTGAATGGCACAAAGTTGTTGTAAAAAATCAAAAAACAAGGAAGCAGAACCTCCAATGATTCCGCAATTTAGCAAGGTTTCATTTCCAAAACCAGTTTCATAAGCGGCATAGTCAGGTATGTTTTTCCGTAAATTTTCAGCATGAGCCATCATCCAATCGTTGTGCAAAATTTTGGGTTCGTCGCCACAAAAAAGGGTATTGGGGTTTTCAAAAAAAAGCGGATGCGTAAATGGGTTATTAACAAGCACAACATCGGTAATATCGGTGATAAAAACTCCGTTGATATGTTGAATCTGCTGCCGTAAAAAATCCCTGTAAGCAAAATAACGAAATACATTGGGATTAAATTGGGGATCGTAATTGATTCTAATGAACCTAATTTTTTTATTTCCGAATTTTTTACAGGTTTCTTCAGAGAAATTATTATGGAAAATAACAGCTTGTAAATTTGCAGTTGTAATGGATTTCGCCCAATCCTTAATCAATTCATAGCTGTCATTGGCAAGTGTTGTATTGCGGTTCACATCATGAACACCTGTTATGTGGCAGGCCATTACTAAATCTGTATTTGGCGGAAAAAGCGGTGCTACAAAAGCCATATTTAATAGCTAATTAAATTAGCTTTTTTGATTGTTGCACAAATACTATTTGGAATATTTCGGTGATAAATATAGGTACGCAAGTCTAATTTTTTTACACGAAACAGTCTGGTAGCTCGCTCGTAAAAATCGGAATCAGCTGCAAACCCTGTTTTAAAATTAATGCTGGCAAATACATTTTTCCGTCCAAATAGCGTTCCAAACAAGATAACTTCATCTAAGTGAATGAGCTTAGTTAGGTCGTTTTTATCGGACACATAATAATCGTTGTCTGTATCTACTATAGTTTCTGAGGTTGAGCAAATTAAGTCCAACTCATTTATTTCCATTAAGCAAGTGCTCAAATGATTGGGTTTGTACTCGTCGTCACTATCAATAATTGTTATATATTCTCCTGAACTATATACAACGCCGCGGTTGATGGATTCGGATTGACCGCGATTACTGTGTCTGATATAGCTGATTTTGTCCTCGTATTTTTCTACATAATCCATTAGCGATTCCCGGTTATTTTCCTTGCTGCCATCGTCAATAATAATCAGCTCAAAATCTTGAAAATCCTGCTTTAAGACTGAGTCAATGGCTCTTTTCGTATATGAAAAATCGGTATTAAAAACCGTCATTAACACGGATACTTTCACTGGATTTAAGCTATTCTTTCCGTGCACGATTAATTTTTGTGCAAAGTTAAAACAAAAGCTATCAATGTAATCAATCTTAACAGATAAGGGTCAATTTGTAATTTTTAAAGCCCACGCATAGTTACAAGGATCAAAAGTTTCTATTTTAAATGGCAATGATCTATGATGACTTCTATTTTTTATCATTTAACCCTATTCCCAATCCAAACAAAGCAGCTACAATTGCAATTTGAACAATTAATATTGCCCTTTGCCAAATGGGCCGATCCTTCCATTTTTGTTCTGGGTTAAATGGGTCAAATGCCATGGAAATGCCCAAAGACGCAGCTGCTGACATATAATCCTTATTGATGATGGCTTGATAGAAACCTAACACGACAAATCCAAAGTATAAAAATTTGTTATAGGGTGTTTTCATGATTTTTCTTTCCTCTAATTTATGTTGATTACTCAATTTTTGTGATGTTCATTATTTGAAAGGATGATAATAGCTGATAAATGGATACCTCAATATTTTATTGCCTTGCCAATTTTTTATTGATAGCATAAATCTGTTCTCTCATCTGAACCAAAGAACCAATCAAAATATAATATTAGTATCATCTACAAATGCCATCCAGTTCTCAGTCACTTCTTTATATCTGCCCCAAAATCCACTTGATAGATTCTTGACTTCTACCTTTTTATAAGGCGCGTTTGTAAAAGGCGCGATTGCGAAACGCATCGCCAACTTGAATGCGGTTCCATGCCCAAGGTGACCAATTGGGTGACTGACCATCTGCTTTTCTATCAAGGCTTTTACCCGCGTAATATGACTGTTGAATATATCTGCCTTCATCAGCAATATTTACCAAACTACGTTGTGATCCGGAGTTGGAGATCCAAGAAATAGCACCACCCCTAGTCAGGTCAAATTTCACGGTCAGTTTTCCATTATCTGCAACTAGTTCCTTGGGGGTATTTATCTCTTTAGCTGTTTGCCCAAAACAAACGCTAAAGCAAAGCATTACAGATAAAATGAAACTGCCTCTCATGACCATTTTATTAAGGTAAATAATAATTGACTGTAGCTGTCAATCGCTTGGAAAAGATTTTATGATTGAATCACTTTAATACCCTTTCTGATTTTGTCCATTTGATGGATGGAAATTCATTGGCAGCTTGCGCTTTTGATAGCTTTCTAACCTTGCTTAATTTTCCTTCAGTAAATAATTTTTCTGCTGCAATCTGCCAATCAGGAAATTCCATACCATCTTGCATCCAATGATGGTAAGACGCTTCATTAGCACTCATAAAAGGAATTAAAAAGAAAAAGCTCCGCAAAAATGCGAGGCTTGACTTATTTGGCTCCCCTTACTAGTCCAGAATTAACTCCTTTATATGAGGGAATTAAGAAAATTTACCATTAGTGATTATATAAGATTATTTGAACTGGGATAGTTTAAACAGCGAAGTGATTACGAAATCGTTTGCGTTTCTTTTCTGTAAAAGCTGAACAGAAGTTCAATGTTTCTTCGTATTTTAAATTTCATTAACTGCCCTGATTTACATGCCTAAACTGCTGCCACGCCGATCCTTTATAAGTTATGCTACCCAATCAGCTGTTACATTAGGGTTATTTGGAAAAATAACTGCTTCTTATGCAGGAACATTTAAGCAAGTGCCCAAACGTATTGGAATCATTGGCCTAGATACTTCACATAGCATTGCTTTTGCTAAAGCCCTCAATGGTCCCAATCCTTCAGCAGCTTATGCTGGATTCAGTGTCAGTGCAGCTTACCCCAGAGGTAGTGCAGATATTGAGTCGTCTGTAAAACGGATAGCAGGCTATACAGAAGAAGTTAAAAAACTAGGGATTGAAATTGTTGGCTCTATTGATGAACTCTTATTGAAGTCGGATTTTATTTTATTAGAAACAAATGATGGTCGACCACATCTGGCACAAGCCAAAGAAGTGATTAAAGCAGGCAAACCAGTTTTTATTGATAAACCTGTTGCAGCCACACTATCAGATGTAATCTCAATTTATGGATTGGCACAAAAATATAAAGTGCCTATATTCTCTTCTTCTTCTCTTCGCTATATGGAAACTGCACAGGAAGTGGCCAATGGGAAAATTGGTCAAGTTTTTGGGGCAGATACTTATAGTCCGGCAACATTGGAAAAAACACATCCTGATCTTTTCTGGTATGGCATTCATGGCGTAGAAATTCTCTATACCGTTATGGGTAAGGGTTGTAAAGAACTCATTCGTGTAAGTACACCAGATACAGAAATAGTAGTAGGCACCTGGGCCGATGGGCGCACTGGCACTTTCAGAGGAACAAGAACCGGCAAGCATGACTATGGCGGAACGGCTTATGGTGAAAAAGGCAATCTGGTGTTAGGACCTTTTAAAGGATATGATAATTTGTTGGACCAGATCATTGCCTTTTTCAAATCAGGTATACCACCGGTAAGTGCAGAAGAAACACTAGAGCTATATACATTTATGGAAGCCGCTGATGAAAGTAAGCGCAATGGTGGTAAAGCAGTTCAGCTGGCAGATGTATATGCAAAACACAATAACATAGCACAAAACAGATTGTAATAAAACTTATCAAACCCTAACGCCTTTACGGTTAATCCTTAACTGCCAAGAAAAGATGATGCGAATAAAAATCTAAAACTATGAATCGTTCAAGAAGAGATTTTATTAGGAAAGCGTCTACTGGCGCAGTGGCATTTTCATTAGGCGGTATATTGCCTGGTTTCAGCGCCCGTAGTTACCGAAATATAGTGGGTGCCAATGAAAAAATTCTTTCGGCACATATGGGCGTGAATAGCCGTGGTTTAGCAGTGGCCAGAAATTTTGCAGCACAAAAAAATAGCGAAGTGTTGCATATCTGCGATGTTGACAGCAGGGCAACGGCTAATTGTATTGCCGCAGCAGAAAAACTACAACAAAAAAAACCGATTGATACACCCGATTTTAGAAATGCATTAGAAGATAAAAATGTTGATGTACTTGTAGTAACAGCTCCCGATCATTGGCATGCACCTGCAGCGTTATTGGCCTGTGCAGCAGGTAAGCATGTGTATCTGGAAAAACCTTGCAGCCATAATCCCAATGAAGGTGAAATGCTTGTGAAAGCTGCCGCCAAATACAAACGGGTAATGCAAATGGGTAACCAGCGCAGATCATGGCCCAATGTAAGTGCCGCCATTGCTGAATTACATGCCGGAGTAATTGGCCGGCCTTATTTTGCAAAAACATGGTATACCAATAATCGCCCCACCATTGGTAAGGGTAAAGAAACAGCAGTACCTGCCTGGTTAAATTATGATCTTTGGCAAGGTCCTGCCCCAAGGAAGGCTTTTCATGATAACCTGATCCATTATAACTGGCATTGGTTCTGGCATTGGGGAACGGGAGAAGCCTTGAATAATGGTACACATATGGTAGACCTTGCCCGTTGGGGATTACAGGTTGAATATCCTACCAGCGTAAGCTCTTCGGGCGGCCGTTTTCGTTTTCAGGACGATTGGGAAACACCCGACACCCAGGTAATCAATCTCAACTTTGGTAGCAAAGGCATGATTAGTTGGGAAGGCCGCAGTTGTAACAGTAAACACGTAGAAGGTAACAGTGTTGGAGTGATATTTTATGGTGATAATGGGTCAATGACCATTGAAAGCGGAAACTCGTACAAGATTCACGACCTTAAAAACAAGCTCATCAAAGAAGTAAAAAATACGGAACGTGTAGATGCCACAAATTTGTCAGATCCTGCTCAAGAACTGGACGCATACCATCTTCAGAATTTTTTTGATGCCATTAAAAAAGGTACAGCACTGAATTCAGATATCGTGGGTGGGCACCAGAGTACCTTACTGGTTCAGCTGGGTAATATTGCATATAGAACAGGCCGTACTTTACAAACCAATCCTACTAATGGACATATTCTGAATGATCAGGAAGCGATGACCTACTGGAGCAGAACTTATGAACCGGGATGGGAACCTATGACTCATTTGCTTGATTAAAAATATCATTATGACAATGACCGATACCAAAGAAAAATTCATCAGTCAACGCCTCTATTCATTAGATGCCTTAAGAGGCTTTGATATGTTTTGGATCCTGGGTGCAGATGAATTTTTTCACCAAATAGGAAAAGCAACAGGTAGTTCTTTTTGGGAGTCGGTATCAACGCAATTCACACATCCTTCCTGGAACGGATTTCATTTTTATGACCTAATTTTTCCTTTATTTATATTTCTTGCGGGCGTATCCACACCGTATTCTATTGGTAGCTCATTATCGGATGGCAAAAGTAAACAGCAGCTACTGCTGCGCGTAATAAAACGCGGTCTGATTCTTGTTTTGCTTGGGTTAGTGTACAATAACGGATTGCAATTGCGCCCACTGGCAGATATACGCTTTTCGAGTGTGTTAGGCAGAATTGGGATTGCCTATATGATGGCCAATATTATTTATCTCTATGGAAAAGAAAAATGGCAAACCATATGGTTTGCAGGTTTATTGATTGGATATTGGTTGATATTGAAGTTCACATCCGCACCCGGTTTTCCAATGGGTGATCTAACAATGGAAGGCAATTTTGCTTCATATGTGGATAGAACTATTCTGCCCGGAAAACTTTCGTTGGGAATACATGATACCGTAGGATTTTTTAATAATATTCCTGCCATCAGTACAGCCCTAGCAGGCATCATCACAGGAATTTATTTGAAGCGAACAGATATCGAGAAGCAAAAAAAAGCATTGACAATGGCCATTATGGGTATGGGATCATTGGTGATAGCCCAGTTATGGAACCTTGATTTTCCGATTAATAAAAATATGTGGTCCAGTTCATTTGTGATGCATACAACAGGATTGAGTTTATTACTGATGGCAATGTTCTATTATATCATTGATGTTTTGGGTTTCCAACGTTGGGCTTTCTTTTTTAAAGTGATTGGAATGAATTCAATCCTCATCTATATTTCCGGAAAATTTATTAACTGGAAATATACCACCAATGGATTTTTTCAATGGTTGATTGATTGGGTCGGTGATCCTTATAACCTAATCGTGCTTAGTTTATGCATGATTTTAGTGAAATGGATCTTCCTCTATCTTCTTTATCAGAAAAAAATATTTTTAAGAGTATGAACACAAATGCGGGCTTCAAAATACATTATACAGATGATCCTGTTTCGCTGGGCCGGATGGCTGGTGAACAAGCAGCAGCTGTAATTAAACAGGCAATTGCAAAACAGGGTACAGCCAGCATTATTCTAGCTACTGGTACCAGTCAGTTTGAAACATTGAATCGATTAATAGCTGAACCTGATATTGATTGGACTAAGGTTACGATGTTTCATTTGGATGAATATATTGGCCTGTCCATAACCGCCAAAGCAAGCTTCCGAAAATATTTAAAAGAACGGGTGCTTGATAAAGTTCCTGCTTTACAAAAGGTGCATTTGATAAATGGGGAGAATGATCCTGTGGAAGAATGCAAGATGCTGAGTGCTGCACTAGCCAAACATCTGATTGATGTTGCCTTGGTGGGTATAGGAGAGAATGGGCACCTTGCCTTCAACGACCCACCTGCAGATTTTGAAACGCTAGATGCTTATATCATTGTACAATTGGATGAGGCCTGTAGAAAGCAGCAATTTAATGAAGGCTGGTTTACTTCTATGGAGCAAGTGCCCAAACAGGCTATTAGTATGTCTATACAACAGATCATGAAAGCTAAAGCAATTATTTGTTCCGTACCCGATGGCAGAAAAGCAGAAGCCGTGCGAAACTGTTTGGAAGAACCAATCAGCAATTTATATCCGGCAAGTATACTTAGAAAACATGCGGATTGTTCTCTTTATCTTGACAAAAAAGCAGCCTCACTTTTAGGAAACAGTAAGTAAAAAAAACGCATGAGCGAATCAAAAACAGAGCTTATTCAAGTAAGTTCCTTATCAAAAAAACAAACCATGATCTCTATCGGAATCATTGGCATGTTGTTTTTTATTTTTGGATTTGTATCCTGGGTGAATGCCATACTCATTCCTTATTTTAAAATTGCCTGTGAGCTAACGCATTTTAAAGCATATCTGGTAACCTTCGCTTTTTACATTTCTTATTTTGTGATGTCCGTGCCTGCTTCCTATTTATTAAATAGAACAGGGTTTAAAAAAGGGATGATGATGGGTTTCTGGATCATGGCATTGGGTGCTTTTATTTTTGTGCCTGCTGCATTAACCAGAACCTATGAGATCTTTCTGATTGGTTTGTTTACCATTGGTGCAGGATTAGCCGTACTTCAAACAGCCGCCAATCCTTATATTACGGTGTTGGGCCCTAAAGAAAGTGCTGCACAACGAATCAGTATCATGGGTATTTTTAATAAGGGGGCTGGTATTCTTGCACCATTGGTTTTTGCTGCGGTGATATTGAAAGCTACAGATACAGACCTCTTTGCACAATTATCTAGTATGGGGCTGAGCGAAAAAGCAAAAGCGTTGGATGAACTAGTAAGACGTGTGATCCTTCCTTATGTGTGTGTAGGAACGGTATTGATTGCGCTTGGATTTTTAGTGCGTTATTCCCCCTTACCCGAGATTGATACGGAACACGAAAGCGAAGAACTGGCTACAGCCAATATGGGCAAGAAAAATATTCTTGCATTTCCACATTTGGTATTAGGTGCTATTGGAATATTTCTGCACGTGGGTACACAGGTCATTGCAATTGATACCATCATTGGTTATGCAAATTCCATGAAGATTCCTTTAATGGAAGCGAAAATATTTCCCTCCTATACGCTGGCAGCCACCATTTGCGGATATATTCTGGGTATCATTACCATACCAAAATACATTAGCCAGATAACGGCGCTCCGTTTTTGTACTTTACTGGGAACCGTATTAACGTTATTAATTGTGTTTAGCAAAGGCGAAGTAAGTTTTTTAAATCATACCGCTGATATTTCTATCTGGTTTGTAGTATTACTCGGCTTTGCCAATTCATTGGTATGGGCCGGTATCTGGCCACTGGCGTTGGATGGATTGGGAAAGTTTACCAAACTAGGTGCTTCAATCATGATCATGGGACTTTGCGGTAATGCCATATTACCGTTGTTATACGGCTACTTTGCAGATCAGTTTTCTGTGCGAATGGCCTATTGGGTATTGTTACCCTGTTATTTGTATCTTGTATTTTACGCTATTTATGGATACCGCATCAGAAGATGGAAAGCTTGATCAGTTATGACAACACGTTACAAAATATTCAATGGTCAAATCATTCTGCCTGCAAGTATTATTTTGAATGGGTCGGTATTGATTGAAGCAGGAAAAATCATTGCAGTAGGGGAAGGTAACCTTGAGTTTCAAGATGCGGTTTTGATTGATGCAAAAGGACAGTATATTTCACCTGGGTTTATAGATATTCATATTCATGGTGGCGGTGGTTATGATTTTATGGATGGAACCACAGAAGCGTTTCTGAAAATTGCTGAGCTACATGCACAACATGGCACTACTGCTATGTTACCCACAACACTTAGTTGTGAGAAAGAAGATTTATTGCTAACGCTGGATGCCTATGAACAAGCGAATCAAATAAATACAAAAGGCGCCGCATTTATTGGAATGCATATTGAGGGCCCCTATTTTGCTATCAGTCAGCGCGGGGCACAGGATCCAAAATATATAAGAAACCCTGATCCTATTGAGTATAATGAGATCCTTGAAAAATATACTTTTATCAAAAGGTGGAGTGCCGCCCCTGAACTACCCGGTGCAATCGCTTTTGGAAAAAAGGTTCGTTCAAAAAATATTCTGTTGGCTATTGCTCATTCTGATGCTATTTATGAAGAAGCGTTAGAAGGCTTTGCCAATGGATATAGTTTGGCTACGCATTTTTATTCAGCTATGTCAGGGGTAACAAGAAGGAATGCTTTTCGCTATGCAGGCATCATAGAAGCGGCGTATCTGATAGATGAAATGGATGTTGAAATCATTGCTGATGGTGTGCACCTTCCTGCTCCATTATTGCAATTGGTTCACAAGATCAAAGGACCGGGAAGAACAGCTCTGATTACCGATGCTATGCGTGCGGCAGGTATGCCAGAAGAAGAAAGCGTTCTGGGTAGTTTGAAAAATGGAATCAAGGTTATTGTGGAAGATGGTGTAGCCAAATTACCCGATAAAACTTCTTTTGCCGGAAGTGTAGCAACGGCAGACCGTTTGGTTAGAACCATGATAAATATTGCAGGCATTTCTCTGTTGGATACCATACAGATGATTTCAGAAACGCCGGCAAGAATTATGGGTATACAAAACCAGAAAGGTTCTTTGCAAATAGGGAGGGACGCAGATATTTTGATCTTCGATAAAAATATTCAGATTGGTATGACGATGGTTAACGGGGATATAGTGTATCAAGCTATTGGGGCTGATTTTAATTAATCTGTAGGTTAGGCACAATTAAAGTGACTAATGATTTATAAATCAGACAAGAATGTTTTTTTAAATTCCCCTTCGGAAAATTATAATTTATATGTAAAGTTAACTTTACATAAAGAATATCTACTTACATTTATAAAAAAAAATGAAAACTGCGATACTACTTCCATACTATTTTAAAAAAATTGGAATGATATTAATCCCCTTTGGGTTAATTATTTGGTGTCTAACGCAATTGGGTTATTTTAATAACATTCTTAAAAATCAAATAGGTAATACTACTAACCTCTATTCAGCAGTACTCATTATTTCTTTTTTTAGTTTCTTGATCGGGCTTTATTTTTTAGTCTTTGTTAAAGAAAAACAGGAAGATGAATTTATTGCCCATATTCGACTACTATCTTTTCAAAGAGCTACATTCTTGCAATTTGTATATTTCCTTTTTGCCTTTATCTATATGTTAATATTTAAGAAAGAGCCATCTGGAGATGCAGGATTAGAAATGTTCCTAATCCTATCAATACTTTCCTTTTGGTTATTTTATGTTCTTTATTTTAATATCTCATTGTTTTTAATAAAAAAGAAAGCAAATGAAGAACAGCGTTAAAGAGAAAAGGCTAAAAATTAATATGACCCAGCAAGAACTGGCTGATGAAATTGCTGTGTCGCGTCAAACAATTTTTGCCATCGAAACAGGGAAATATATACCCTCAGCTATTCTTGTGTTGAAAATTGCCAAAACCTTTAAGAAAAAAGTTGAAGATATTTTTAATTTGGAAAAGGGCGACTAATTAAATGATCTGTCTTAAGAAATGATCAAGATCAGGTATTTTGTTTTCAATAATATCCCACACAATATCATAGTCAATGCCTAAATAATCATGTATTAATTTATCTCTTGTTCCAGCGATTTTTTTCCATTCAATATAATGATGGATTGATTTGAACTCATCATCAAGTTTCTTTGATGCTTCGCCAATTATTTCAATACTTCTTACTGCCGCACGGCAAAGTACTTCATCATTAATGACTTCAACCTTTGATTTATTTCCAATATGATTTAATATGAAATTTGTTTCAACCAATATATGTTGAACCAGTTCAAGATTCGAGGCTAACAATTTGTAGCTCTTTTAGTATGTGTGGACCAATATATTTACTTAATGACTGTGGAGTTAATATTTCTACTTTTCTTCCGAGTAAATCTTCTAAGAAAAATGATAAATCCATAAAGTTGTCGAAGCTCTTTTTTTCAGGGGTAAAATTTACTAAAAGATCAACATCGCTAGCATCATTAAATGAACCTCTTGAAAACGAACCAAAAATTCCGAGACTGTTAACGCCATACGATTTTATAATCTCACGATTATTTGCAAGTGCAACCAATAGGTCTTGTTTCGAATTTAGTTTTAAATGGTTCATTGTATGCTCAATTTAAGTTATAAAAGCCATAAATGAAAAAAGCAGCCATTTCTGACTGCTTCTCTGCTCCCCAATCAGGACTTGAACCTGAGACCCTCTGATTAACAGTCAGATGCTCTAACCAACTGAGCTATTGAGGAGTGTTCCCTTCACGATTTCTCGTTAATGGGCAGCAAAAATAGGGAAAAATGGTTAGCAACAAAATTTCCACTCAAAAAAATTACCAATTAAAGAGGCTGGATTCAGGAATACCTATAAATAATCCTTCTTCACGCTGTTCCACGGGGTAGGTTTTTAAATAATAACCCTCGCCACTGGTGTTGCGGCCGTTTCGGGTGTCAAACTTGAACCGGTGCAAGGGGCAGACTATCTTTCCTGTGGCGTCTAAGAAGCCTTCTGACATAATCCCGCCGGAATGGGGGCACTTGTGGGCACAAGCGCTTACCTGTCCCTCAAATAGGCTTAAAGTAATGGTCTTGCCGGCCACTTCTACCTGGGCTAACTGGTTGGGTTTCCAGGCAATACCAGTTGCCGTTAAGGCCAATAAATGCCATTGATAGCTTTTCTCAGCCATGCATTAATACAATTGGGTTCTATAAGGATAGCGCACTTGATACTGGTTGCGAACCTTCTCTAAGATCTGACCTCTAAGGGCTTCAATATTGTTCTTCTCCACCGCAGAAACAAACACACAATTGTTATTGGTAATTTGGTCCCACTTGTCCTTCAAGTCTTGTAGAATCTCTTCTTTTACGCTGTCTTCCAACCACTCGTCAAATGTGCGCTCTGCATAGAGATCCATCTTATTGAAGATGGTTAAAATAGGTTTTTCAAAAGCGTTTAATTCCTGTAAGGTCTTGTTCACCACGCCAATCTGGTCTTCATACTGGGGGTGAGAAACGTCTACCACGTGTAAGAGAATATCAGCCTCGCGAACCTCGTCAAGGGTGCTCTTAAAGCTCTCTACCAAGTGGTGAGGCAGTTTGCGAATAAACCCTACCGTATCGCTCAGCAAAAAAGGGGTGTTTTCAAATACTATTTTGCGTGTGGTGGTGTCAAGGGTGGCAAAGAGTTTGTTCTCGGCAAACACATCGCTCTTGCTCAATAGATTCATCAGCGTGCTCTTACCCACGTTGGTATAACCCACTAAGGCTACGCGAATAAACTCGCCTCGCTCTTTACGTTGGGTAAATGCCTGTTTGTCTATCTCGCCCAAGCGTTTGCGCAGAAGCGATATCTTATCCTTTACTATACGTCTATCGGTTTCAATCTCGGTTTCACCGGGGCCTCTGGATCCAATACCTCCTCCTTGACGTTCTAAGTGGGTCCACATACCTTTTAATCGCGGTAGCAAATATTGGTATTGGGCCAATTCTACTTGTACTTTGGATTGCGCCGTGCGGGCACGATTGGCAAAAATGTCTAAGATCAAATCACTCCGGTCAATGGTTTTAACCTTGAGTTCTTTTTCAATATTCAATAATTGGGAACCGGAGAGTTCATCGTCAAAAATGACTAGTGTAATATTACGGCCATTAATATAGTCCTTGATTTCTTCTAGCTTACCCTTGCCCACAAATGTGCGGCTGTCTGGATGGGGCAAACGTTGGGTAAATCTTTTTACGGTGGTGGCCCCGGCAGTTTCTGCCAGAAATTCCAACTCGTCTAAATATTCAGTAACCTGTTCTGGGGTATTGTCTTTTTGAATCAAACCTACCAGAACGGCATTCTGTTCTACTTTTAATCCTTGTTTTTTCTCAATCAACGCTAAAACTATTTTGACAAAGGTAGCCCTAGTGGGGGGATAAAAGAAAGCCCCCGTTAGATTTTAACGAGGGCTCCAAATATTTGACAGAAATAACTACAATCCGCTGATAGTCAATCCGAATGTATAACGGTTCATTACTGGACCCGTTCCATCTTTTAAAACACCCAGTATATGATAACTTGCATCTAAGGAAATAATACCATATCCAAATCTACCCGTTAAGGCTAAACTGGTTCCATTCAAAAAGCGTTTGTTGCTTTCTTTTTGTATGTAGGTATTACCATAAATGGATTGTTCCTTCTTGTTTACATAATTTTTTCCCTTGGTATAAGACTTAAGTAAAGTACCCACTTTTACGCCCAAAGCTGCTTTCCAAGAACTACCAGGATGTTCTGGATTTGAAAAATACCTTAATTCTACAGGTAATTCTAGATAAAGGGTTGTGAGTTTGAATTTATTAAAATGATCCACACTGTCTACGTTGGTAAATGGCAGTTTGGCGCTATTGGCTTTCAAATTCACATAAGTATTCTTGAAAAACATATTGCTGCTTCCAATACCAAGTCCTAAGCCAACGCTATATTTAGGATTGGTTTTAAAAGGCTTATCCAACATAAAATAGAAGTTGAAATGCCTACTAAATCCACCTGTTCTAACACTATCCGGACGTCCGGACCAAGCATCCATCCCGTATTGTATCATAAAATGGTCAGCTGGTCTGCTAGAAAGGTCAATTTTTGACCAATCTTTCTTTGGTTTGGTAGGATTGAGGCTTTGGGCCTGAGAAAAAACGGCAATACTAATTCCCAAAAGCAATAATAAAGTCTGTTTCATGTATCTGAGTTAATGACGCGTTTCCGCACTTAGTGCGCAAAAATAATAGAAAAGCCTGCAAGGACTGGTTAAAAATTAGGTAAATCGCATTCATTTGGCAATTTATTACACTATAAAGCCATAAATGCGGCTTTATTCTTTAATTTAGAAGGGAACCAAGAGCAAAAATGGGCGGAATGAAGAATGATTTCTTAAAGGGCAAGCGGATTTTGATAGCTGAGGACGATTTTGTAAACCAGAAACTAATCATGCATTCTATGCAAGTAACCGGCGCGCAATTTACCATTGCCGGTAATGGGGCCGAAGCCATTGAACGTTTGTTAGAAGCCGATTTTGACTTGATCCTGATGGATATTAATATGCCCGAGATGGATGGATTTGAAGCTACGGAGTATATTCGTAAGACTTTGAAGATGGATATTCCCATCATTGCCATGACGGGTTGGAGCAGCAAAGAAGACAATAATAAATTTGAAAGCGTAGGTATGAATGGGGCTCTTCCCAAACCTTTTGGGTTAGACGCACTCTATAAAACTTTGGACGATATTTTAATAGCAAAAATTGCTGTTCCGGTTATTACCCCATCTGAACCTGAACCAACGCCCGCTCCTGTTCAAAGCCTTATGCATGATGAAGAGGAGGATGACATGCCCATGGTAGATTTGTCCATGTTGAATGAATTGTCAGAAAGTGATAATGAATACAAGAAGACCATCATTAATATGTTTTTGGAAACCATGCCAGAAACCATTCAACAGATTGATCGGGAATTTGCCAATGAGAACTGGGATGCTTTTTCCAAAGCAGCACACTATGCAAAATCTTCTCTCTCTGTAATCAATGTAGTAAGTCTACGCTTATTGGTGGGAAAAATGGAAATGTATGCCAAAAAATTAGAGCACCTGGACCAACTAGAAGGCATGGTCAAACAGCTGAAAGAACAATATGCCAAAGTGGTTACCATTCTAGAGGCAGAAATGAATCAATCTTAAGGCATTGAGCTAACCTAAAGCACTTAGAACCGGAACAGCCATCCAATGCTAATAGTATATTGATTGCCCTTGGAACCGGGCAGGTATTCTTGGTTAAACCAAGTAAAATCGGTGGTAAGTATATTATGTATGTTCAACTTTTTCTTGAAGGCTACACCCAATTTATAGGTATCTAATGGCGTGCCATTTAACTGAATATTATTGTAACGGTCATCTGGTGAAATACCATAGCCACCTACAAATCCAAAATAGTCATCCGCTCCTCCAAAATAGTATCGCGCTAGCAAATTATAAGTAACAGAAACCTGCTGCACATAGTTGCTTGGGGTAATATAGGTTCTAGCACCCAATAGCCAACTGCCAGCATATTTACCCAAATAGGCCGTATAAATCCAAGTAGGGTCTCCACTAAATTTCAGGTATCTAAATCCTAGTTCTGCTTCAAAACTCTTAGGCAGATTGGCAATCAAAGAGAATCCTGCTTTGAACTTTGGAAAAATATTTGATTGGTCTCCAAAACCAATATTGGCATAACTATAAAATGTCTTACTAATTCTTGGGTAGGCATCTAATTCAAACTGCGTAGCTGCAGCAGAGAATCTGTTAGCGTAATTGATCCTACCAATGATAGATCCCATTTGGGTTGAACGCCCATAATCAACACTCACCAAATGCCAGGGTGCATCAAACTGTTTGTCAAAATAAGTATAATCATAAGTAATGCCAATTTTGTTCTTGGCAGCATTGTCCTTGATGCTGGTTTCTAAAGACCTGGCAGCCGCATTGCTATTATCCGTTTTGAGTATGGCACTGGTAATGGCCATGGCACCAGCATAATCTTTTAGTGCAGCCAATGCTTTAGCTTTTCTAATTAATAAGTCTTTTGAAGTTGGATTGGCTTTTAAACCTGCATCACAAATGGCAATGGTTTCTTTGTAGTGGTCATTCCAATATTGTAAATCGGCGTAAGCAATGGAAGCGTCTTCATTGTCTGGCTCACGTTGAAGCACGGTTTCAAAACAGGTTTTGGCGCTGTCTACCTGATCAGTCCAAGTATATAAACGACCCAGAAAGATGCTGATATCGGCATAATTGGGGCTGCGCTCCAAGGCCTTTAAACAATAGCGTTTGGCTAGTGGATAGTCTTTGTGATCAAATGCCGCAGTTCTGGCTGCCTGAAACAGACCATCTGAACTGGTTGTGTCCATTTGTGGTTTTGCTTCTATTTCCTGTGCTTTTAAAGTTCCAAAACAAAGAATCAATAAGAATAAAATGCTAAAGATGCTTCTTGCT
The DNA here is from genome assembly GCA_947460595.1 of Bacteroidota bacterium. GTDB lineage: Bacteria > Bacteroidota > Bacteroidia > Chitinophagales > Chitinophagaceae > Sediminibacterium. Next base: position 115,343 of record CANHGS010000009.1, read on the forward strand.
TGCTGCATAAGACCTGTATATACCTTTTAAAGATACTGTTCCTCTGTAGAAAATCGTTTACTTTTACAACTGTACCTAAAAGATAACTATTTTGAATTTTAGTGAATTTGGTTTGGACGAAAGATTAATGGATGGGATTGACGCCATGGGTTATACCACGGCAACCCCGGTGCAAGAGCAAGTGATGCAACCCATTTTGGATGGAAAAGATTTGATTGTATCTGCACAAACAGGAACCGGAAAAACTGCTGCTTTTCTCCTGCCCCTGATGAATAAATTGATTACCACCCCACACGACGACCATCATATTAATGCTATGGTCATAGTTCCCACGCGTGAACTGGCGGTGCAGATTGCTCAAGCCATGGAGGGGATCTCTTATTTTACATCGGTTAGTTCTATTGCCGTTTATGGCGGTGGCGATGGCAATTCTTTTGCCATTGAAAAAAAGGCCCTGAGCTCAGGTGCTGATGTTGTGATTTGTACGCCCGGCCGCATGATTGCCCACTTAAACATGGGTTATGTAAAATTGCAGGGCCTAAAATACCTGATCTTAGACGAGGCAGACCGCATGTTAGATATGGGTTTTAATGACGATATCATGAAGATCATTTCTTTCTTGCCCAAGCAAAGACAGAACCTGTTATTCTCGGCTACTATGCCCATGAAAATGCGTGAGATGGCTCGCAAGATTTTAGTTGATCCCCTAGAAATTAATATTTCCATTTCTAAACCACCAGAGAAAATTGTACAGGAAGCATTTGTGGTGTATGAGGGGCAAAAGATTCCGTTGGTAAAATATGTATTGAGTCAAAAAGATTTTCAAAGTGTAATAGTGTTCTGCTCCAAAAAACAGAACGTTAAGGCTTTGAGCAATGAACTCAAGCGTGCTAGATTTTCTATTGAAGAAATACACTCAGACCTAGAGCAAACCCAGCGGGAGCAAGTATTACAAGACTTTAGAAATAAGAAACTCAAGATCTTGGTTGCTACCGATATCCTAAGCCGTGGTATTGATATTGAAGACATTGACCTAGTTATTAACTATGACGTGCCCAATGACGGAGAAGACTATGTGCATCGCATTGGACGTACGGCCCGTGCTTCTAGCGAGGGAACGGCGTATACCTTTATCAGTGAACAGGAACAACAAAAATTTGCGCGTATTGAAGAACTCTTGGGCAAACCTGTAACCAAGTCACCCGTACCAGCGCAATTTGGTCCAGCACCTGAGTACAATCCACGCGCCCATCGCGGCAGCGGTGGAAGAGGCGGTGGTGGCCGAGGTGGAAATGGTGGCGGACGTTCAGGTGGTGGAAGACCAGATGGTCAGGGTGGAAATGGCGCTAACGGGGGTAGATCTGGAGGGCCTAGGCCTAGCGGCGATGCAAATCGCGCAAGCGGACCAAGATCTGGCGGTCCAAGACCAGAAAGACCAGCGCGTCCAGAAGGCGGCGGACCAAACAGACCCATTACGCCCAGTATACCCAGGGCAGAGCGGCCCCGTCCAAGTGGGCCAGCTGAACCCAACGGACAGGGCGGATCAGGTGAATCGGCATCCGACGCGCCAAACCCAACAAATTAGGTTTATCCCAAGATCCGGTTTGGAAAAACGCTCAAAATGGCTATTTTTGCCGCCCATCTATTAAGAAATGGAACCGTTTAGATAGTTAAACGGGATTTGACATAGACAATTTTGAAAACAACCCCGTTGTTTTCGGGCCTATAGCTCAGTTGGTTAGAGCACCTGACTCATAATCAGGGGGTCGTAGGATCATGCCCTACTGGGCCCACAGCCGAAAGGACTGTATATTAGAGAAGCCTGTAAATAGAGATATTTATAGGCTTTTTTGTTACCCCTGACAGGTAGCTAATCTGTTAACCATTGTTGGAATTCTGTTAACCATAGGAAAGAACTATTGTAAAGTTACCAAAATAGATCTAATACTAGAATTACATATCATAAATTTGTAATAACTTTTTAATTCTGAAACCACTTTACAAAATACTATCCACAACTAATGACTGGAGTACTTTCTTTAGTCATGCAAATGCGTTAACAAAACATGAAAAAGGTGAGCTGTTTGAAAAACTAACTGAGTTAGTATTGCTAACTAAACCGGCTTACAAAACCAGATACAAAAAAGTATGGTTATTAAGAGACGGCATAGACTCAAAACTAAGAGCAAAATTAAACCTACCAAATGTAGATGAAGGGATTGATTTAATAGCTGAAGCATATAACGGAAGTTACTGTTCAATACAGTGTAAATTTAAAGGAGCTAATGAATCCCCAACCAGGAAAGACATAGCAACTTTTTTAGACCTATCCAGGAATCATTGTAAAAATATTACAGAGCAAATATTAGTACATACTGGTACAAACGGCATTAAAAAAACTGCATTACTACCAGACAGCTTCACACAAATAGGATTAGACTTTTGGAGTCAACTTACAGAAGAAGATTGGTTAGCAATACAGCTTTTGGTAAAAGGGAAAAAGGTACCTAGTGTAAAAAGAAACCCTAGACCACACCAACAAGAAGCAATTGCAGCTTCTAAACAATACTTTTTAAATGATAAAAACAACAGAGGTAAGTTAATCATGCCTTGTGGTACAGGTAAAAGTTTGACTGCATACTGGATTACACAAACACTTGCTTCTAGAGCAACTATTATTGCTGTACCAAGCTTGGCACTTATAAAACAATCCTTAGAAGATTGGACTAAGGAAATGCTGTTATCAAAAACTACTGTGTTACCAGATTGGTGTTGTATATGTAGTGATGAAAGTACAGGGCAGCTTACTGATGATTTCGTTACAGATACTTATTCATTAGGAATACCAACTACTACAAATGAGGATGAAATAACTAGCTTCTTAAAAAGAAAAACCCCTGGTGGTAAAATAATATTTACTACTTACCAAAGTGCTGATAAGTTGGCACAAGTTAGCAAAAGGCTTAAATTTAAATTTGACTTAGCTATACTTGATGAGGCTCACAAGACTGTTGGAGCAAAGGATAAAGCGTTTTCAATATTACTACAAGAGGATAAAATTAATATTAGTAAGCGTCTGTTTATGACTGCTACCGAGAGAATAGTAAAGGGTGCAGATGACGAGGTGCTAAGTATGGATGATGATAAGGTGTATGGTAGCGTATTTTACAAACTATCCTTTAAAAAAGCAATTGAGGGTGGTATTATTACTGATTATAAAATAGTAACTGTATTAGTGAATGACACCGAAATACAGGATTTAATTAAAAAGAATAAGTATTTAACTGACCAAAGTAAAAAAGTTGATGAAGCTGAAGCACAAATGCTAACTACAGCTATTGCATTAAAAAAAGCCATTAAAGAATACAACCTTAAACATACAGTTAGCTTCCACAAAAGTATCAATGCATCTAAAGAGTTTCAATCCTTGTATCAAAAAATTGATAGTGCTGCAAATAGTCCAACTGTATTCCATATATCCAGTAAGCTAAATGCTGGGGCCAGGGCTGAATTATTAAAAGACTTTAAGAATACAAGTAAAGCAATCATTACAAATGCACGATGCTTAACTGAAGGTGTTGACGTACCAGCAATTGATTGTGTACTTTTTGCAGACCAAAAACAAAGTGTAGTTGACATAGTACAGGCATCTGGAAGGGCCTTACGTCAATATACAGACAAAAATACCGGTATTAAAAAAGATTTTGGATACATTATCATACCTGTAGTACTAAAGGAAGGTGAAAGCTTAGATGACTTAACGGAGTCTAGCAGGTTTAAAACAGTAACAAGAATTGTAACAAGCTTATCAACACAGGATGAAACGATTGCAGAGGAGTTGAAGTTAATTGATGCTGGTAAACTAAAAGCTGGCTCTGGTAAAATTCAAATTATTGGCTCAGTAAGTAAGTCCATAAATTTGGACCTTACCAATTTTTCATTAAAAATTAGTACAAAGATTTGGGAAAGGATAGCTAAAGCAAACTGGATGCCTTTTAATGAAGCACGGACTTTTGTGAAATCACTAAACCTAAAAAGTAGACAAGAGTGGAGAAGCTTTTCAAATACGGATAGTATGCCTTGTGATATCCCTTTTCATCCTGATAGAACATATGCACATCAAGGATGGTTAAGTCTAGGTGATTGGTTAGGTACTGATACAATTGCACCCCAATTAAAAACATACAGAGAATTTAATGATGCTAGATTCTTTGTACATGGGCTTAAAATAACGAGTCAAAGAGAATGGCAGAAGTATTCAAAATCAGGTAAAAGGCCGTATGATGTTCCTTCAGATCCATTTAGAGCTTATCAAAAAGAAAAAGTATGGAAAGGGTGGGGTGACTGGCTTGGTACATTTACTGTAGCTGATAGCAAAAGAAGCTTAAACTTTTTGCCTTTTAAAGAAGCTAGAACATTTGCAAGGTCATTAAACCTTAAAAGTGGAGTGGAGTGGTTAAAGTATCATAAAGTAAATAAACTACCAAACAATATTCCTACTCATCCGGAAAGTGTTTATAAGAATAAAGGTTGGATTAGTATGGGTGACTGGCTTGACACAGGTAGAATAGCAAATCAATTTAAATCATTTACAAACTATAAAAATGCAAGTAAATATGCTGCATCACTAAAATTAAAAAGTAAATCAGAATGGCGTACTTTTTTAAAGTCTGGTAAAAAACCATCTAATATTCCTTCAATTCCTGAGGATCACTATAAGGATAAAGGTTGGATAAGCTGGGAACATTGGTTAGGAAAATAATAAAAATATGGAATATACTTCTACTACTATATCAATAATATCAATGTTGATAGCAACAGCTGCATTTGTCTCAAACAGAAAAAGTTTTCTATTAACAATAGCTAATCAGCGTTCTGTTAAAGTAAATGAAATATTTAACATTAAAAGTAAAGGAGGGCAAGCAGTTGCTGACAAAAATTCTGAAACCTATGTTTGGTTTTGGACTGAGATTATCTCCGAGATTGTGATATCTAATAATATAATTGAAATGTCAGCCGGCAAGTACAAAATATTTAAAAGTGTATACGGCATTAATGATGTACAGAAGATATTCTGGGAACAACTAAATACCAGCATTAGGAAACATTTTATGAACTATTTAGAATCAGATATAGAAATAAATGGAACTGAAACTGAGAACACTTTAGTACGAAAAGAACAGATAAGGACCATTATAAATAAGTATCTCTAAGATATAAGTTTAAAAAGAGTAAAACGACGATTTAGTAATATCATCAATGAGGTGAATTACTTTACCTGTAAAATCACTCTTATCTCCACCTTCATAATAACGAGAATGTATTAACCAGTCCCCCTCAATATCTGGCGGTTCTGCTAGTATTGGAGCCTTAAGACCAAGTATTATATGTTTACCCTTTGGTTTCTTATTTAGTATTTCTGACATGTCATTTGCAGCCAGCTCTATAATTTTCTTTTTATTAAGCTTAGGGTTGTTTGGTTCTATACTTAAACCTGGCATAATCCCAGTTTCTTTTTGAAGTACCAACTTAGCAATATCTGCAACTTGTAATGCATACTTTTCTGTAGTCATAATACAGTCGTGAACTGGTATAATAGGAGCATCAGGTAACAAATTGGCTACTTGCTTACATACTTTTTCAAGCATAAGATAGCTTTCTATCCTTTGTAAAGTAATAGGTAGGAAGTTCAATCCAGTTACATCTAAGTCTTTAGTTTTTGCATCTCTACTAACCTGTTTTATTACAGAAATGAGAGCCGCCTCTTCTGGGTACCATTTACTAAATAAAGCAAACCCTTTATCCTTATCAATGTAATCAGCGTCATCAAACAGAATCATCATCATTTTCTGTTTTACAGCAGCCCTATTTGGGAATGTTTTTTCTCCCCCTTCTGCTTTAGCTTTAACTACAATATTCTGATAGAAGTCATTCCCCCAAGAAAAAGTTTGAAATCCCGTCTTCTCTAAACCTTTTACAGTAAGGGTTTCAGAAGAAGTACCAAACATAAGGATAGGTTTTAGTAACTTCTGATACTTTACTTTAGATATCTTGGAGTAGAGTTCTGGAGACACCTTGGATATTAGTCCTTCTGGTTCCCAGTTCTTTGGGTTAAGTAGTAGAGTTAGTAAGAATGGTTGGCTAGCTTTTAAGTCTACTGACACCATTGGGCTACCATCATAAGTGTATAATCCGCGTAGTTCTTTTTTGGTACTACTTACTAATGAGTGTAACCTATTATCAGCTCCTGTTTTTTTTAAGTTAAAGTACCCCGACGCCAAGTTCCTTATGGTTTCTGTCATAGCATTAACCCTGTGGTTTATCCTTGAACTTATTTCTTCTTCAGTTCTTCCTTTTGGAAGAGGAACTGGAATCAAAGAGTTCATTTCAATGCCGTAGAACTCAATTAACCCGTGTGCTTTTTTAGGGTCTATCTGTATGCGTGTGTTATCAAACCACTTAGTTATGTAGGGTATATTAGCTAATGCAGCTTCATTTTGAAGATAGTACTCTTCACGCTGCTGTTGCAAACGCCTAAAGATACTTGCATCCTTAGGGATTGATAGTACTTTAACTTCAGCGGTAGCATATTTACTAGTTAGAGTGACAAGTTTACTTTGTGTGCCTACCTTATAGCCACTTGTTCTTTTAATTACACCTGATTTTTCTAAGAGCGTTAGAACACTACTATATTTTTTACCAATGACCTTGTTAAGAAATTTTGCTTGTAATGGATAACCTCCATATTTATCAAAGTAGTCACGATAGTATCTATTTTGAGACATTTTGTAAAGAGTGTCAAGTATGTAAAACATGGCAGCTTTGTTGTTTACTCTAACATCAGAACGAACAACTACATTTAAGTCTAATATTTTTTCTGCATTAAATATAGTGGGAATAAAAACTGGTAACACTCCTGAAGCTGCTTTTTTCTTTTTCATTTCTTGGGTGATTGTAAACAAAATAATGACAACTATTTCTTAATTAATTAAGACTTTTTGAACAGACGTTAATATGTATGATTATCAACATTGGTGTATAAATAATGTTAACTAATAATTATAATTAAAAGATAAAAGGGGGGCATTAGATGGCTATAAGTTTAAACTTTAAAAAGTTAAACCTATACATTCTAAACAGACATTAGCATCTGTATACCTACTATACAAATCTCCCACTCTGTTCCGACGGCAACAGTTACCCCCGGTTTATTATTGTTAGACTTACTGTATTAGTGTTCTTAAAGAATCAGTTAGATGTTTTTATAAAACAGCTACTGCTCTTCTATAAGATGTAAAAATCTATACAGTAGAATTTCTAGTGAGTGCACACGCTAGAATAATATAAAACTATAGTAACTGAAGCTTTTATTAATCACAAAAAATATAAAACATGGTACAAGTAACAAACTTCTATGAAGTTCAAAAAAAAGATGGGACGACATTTGTAAGCTTAGAGCTAAGTGGCGGCCTAGAATTGGTTC
>CANHGS010000010.1 GCA_947460595.1 Bacteroidota bacterium
AACTGAAGCGGATATGAAAGGTTCATTAAGGTCAACAATAGGTGCATAAAATGGAATTAACAGGTAAAGGTTTACACAGGAAAAAAGGTCTATTCTTTAAATTAGCGTTTTAGCATAAAGGTTGATAATTATAAAAAATAGCAGCATTGTTAAAACTTTACTTGCAAACATCTGTTAGTTATCATTCAACTATCCCTACAAAATTCAAAATATGTTCAAAATTAGCATGTTAACCCTGGCCTTAACCGGTATATTTTTGGTTTCTTGTGCTCAAAACCCTTCTAAATTGACCAAAATGAATCAAACGCCCATTCCACCAAACGTCAAAACAGATACAGCAACTTTTGGAGAAGGCTGTTTTTGGTGCACCGAAGCATTTTTTCAAAGACTCAATGGGGTTTACAAAGTAATCTCTGGTTATGGTGGTGGATTTGTAGAAAACCCAACTTATGAACAAGTTTGCGATAAGAATACGGGTCACGTAGAACTTTGTCAAATAATTTATGATCCAGCTGTCATTAGTTATGACGAGTTATTAGAAGTTTTTTGGAAAACCCATGACCCAACAACCATTGATCGTCAGGGAAATGACGCTGGCCCTCAATACAGATCTGTTATATTTTACCATACGGCTGCCGAAAAAGAAAAGGCAGCATCTTACAAAAAAGCCTTGGATAAATCCGGTGCTTGGTCAAGTCCTATTGTAACTGAAATTGAAGCCTTTAAAAACTTCTACCCCGCCGAAAACTATCATCAGAATTACTACAATGACAATCAAAATCAGGGTTATTGCCGATTTGTGATTCAACCCAAATTAGAAAAATTTGAAAAAGTCTTCAAAGACAAGCTGAAAAAACATTAGAAACAGGTAGGGGCAATCCGTATTTTTATGCAATGAACCTGAAGACAATAATTTTTGTACTCCTTTGCTTGAGTACGCTATTCATTAATGCCCAAGTTGACAAAAAGCCAAAGCAATTTAGCCATGCAGATACTTTGCGTGGATCAATTACAGCAGAGCGTGCCTGGTGGAACTTATTACACTATGACTTACAGGTAACCCCAGACATAAATACCAAAACCATTTCAGGTCAGGTTACTATGCAATTTCAAGTATTACAAAAGGGTAAAAGAATGCAAATTGACTTGCAGGAACCTTTGGTGTTAGATAGCGTTATCTGCAATAATAAACAGCTTTCATTCATAAGAGATGGAAATGCCTATTTCCTGGTTTTTAAAAAGGATTTGAAAAAAGGAAGTCAGCAGCAAATTGTTATGTATTATCATGGCAAACCAAGGGAAGCCAGAAATCCACCATGGGATGGAGGTGTTACCTGGACCAAAGATGCTGTTGGAAATGTTTTTGTTAGTACCAGTTGTCAAGGACTAGGAGCTTCTGTTTGGTGGCCTTGTAAAGACCATCAATATGATGAACCTGAACAGGGCGTCACCGTTTCTGTTACCACACCAGATACTTTAATGGATGTTTCTAATGGAAGACTTGAAGGAGTTTATGCTAATGTACAAGCACATACAAAAACTTGGAAATGGATGGTTAAAAACCCTATCAACAATTATAGCCTCTCCATGAATATTGGTAAATACGAGCATTTCTCTGATACATTGCAAGGAGAATCTGGCGTGTTAGATTTAAATTTCTATCCTTTAAGTTGTCATGTAACTGAAGCTAAGATTCAATTTCAGCAAGTAAAACCCATGATTCGTTGCTTTGAATATTGGTTGGGTAAATACCCCTTCTATGAAGATGGGTACAAATTATTAGAAGTACCTTATTTGGGTATGGAACACCAAAGTGCCGTAACCTATGGCAATAAATTTAAGAATGGTTATTTAGGCAGAGACCTATCAGGTACGGGTTGGGGGCTCAAGTGGGATTTTATCATTATTCATGAAAGCGGACACGAGTGGTTTGGTAATAATATTACTAGCAAAGACATTGCCGACATGTGGGTACACGAAGGATTCACAAACTATACAGAAACCTTATTTACGCAATGGATCAGTGGCAAACAAGCTGCTTACGAATACAATTATGGTATCAGAAAAAACATCAGCAATAGAGAACCCATCATTGGTATTTACAATGTTCAAAACCAAGGTGGCAATGACATGTATTACAAGGGTGCTAACATGATTCAAACTATTAGAAATAGTATGAATAATGATGAACAATTCAGATGGATGCTAAGAGCGCTCAATAAAGAATTTTATCATCAAACGGTAACCACATTAGATATTCAATCTGTGATGGAAAAATTTGCGGGGTATCCTCTAAAACCAATTTTTGATCAATACTTACGCAAAACAGAGATCCCTATTTTGGAATTACAATATAGCCAAGACAATAAACAAGTCAAATATAGATGGGCTAATTGCATACCTGAATTCAATCTCCCCATTTTTGTAAAAACCAATGAAGCAGATTTGAAAATGGAACCCATAGTTGGCACCTGGAAAACCTTACAAATTTTAGACGCACACAAAGCTTTTCTAAATCCAGCTGCTATTGAATTCAAATACTATATTAAAGTAAGAGAACTCCCTACCAACTAATCATGGGAAGTATTAGAAGACAAACCATCCAGTCTAGTATTCTGGTTTATATCGGTTTTTTAATCGGTGCTGTTAATCTATATTATTATACCAGAATAGGGAATGGCGCTTTTACCCCCGAACAATTTGGTCTAACCAGGATCTTTTTTGATTTTTCTCAAAACATGTATGCCTTTGGTAGTTTGGGTATCATTCCGGTGATTTACAAATTCTATCCTTATTACAAAGACAATTTAGAAGCTCATGAAATTGATTTAATGACTTGGGCATTGGCCGTTTCACTAATAGGTTTTCTATTAGTATTAATGGCCGGTTATTGGTTCCAACCATTTTTTGTACAACATTTTTCAAAAGGCTCAAAGCTCATTGTTGATTACTATTATTGGATGTTTCCCTTTGCCATGGGAATGCTTTTATTTTCTGTAATGGAAGGATTTTGTTGGGCTGTACAGAAAACGGTTATGTCTAATTTTTTAAAAGAGACTGGATTGAGAATCCTCACATTAATTATTGTCTTATTGTATTATTTTAGATATATCAGCTTTTCAGAATTCATTCATCTATTTGCATTTTTATATTTGGCTATATTTGGCATTGTTGCATGGGTACTTTATCAAACAAAAAAATTACATTTTCCACTTAAAATTAGCAGGGTTACCAAAAAATTTAAATGGAAAATGTTTTCCATGCAGGCATTGATTTTTGGAGGCACATGCGTTGCCTCTTTAGCTGCAACAGTTGACAGTTTTATTATTGCAAAGTTTCAAGGCTTGGCCGTTGTTGCTGTATTTGGCGTTGCCCAATATGCGGCTAATTTAATTCAAGTACCACAAAGAAGTATTCAATCGGTATCTGCAGGGGTTTTATCAAGAGCATGGAAAGACAAGAATCTACCCGAAATTAAACGCATCTATCAACGCTCCTGTATTAATTTATTACTCATCTCCCTTTTCCTATTTGGCAATATTTGGTTGAACATTCATCCTGCTTTGGTAGAATTAAATATTCAAAAAACATATGAATCAGGACTTGCAGTTGTATTTATTTTAGGCATAGTTAGAATTATTGATGCCGGAACAGGATTGAATAATATTGTCATTGGCACTTCTACTTACTGGCGTTTTGATTTTTTAAGTGGTGTATTTTTATTGGCATGTAGATTACCATTAACCTATTATCTAATTAAAAACTATGGTATCATTGGTTCCGCTTTTGCAGAACTTGGCGCATTTGCCTTCTATAACCTAATTCGGTTTGAATTTTTAAGACGAAAATTTGGCATGCAACCCTTTAATCAAAACAACTTTAAAGCCTTGTTATTAGGAATTATTGCTTTTGGTCTGGTATCCGTTTTACTAGGGCAATTATCTGGATGGTCTGGCATTATTCTTAGATCTGCCCTATTTTCTAGCCTAATGATTTTGGGTATTATCCAAGGGAAATTAACCCCAGACGCTGCACAATTGATTGTTCAATTCAAAACCAAATGGGGTATTAAATAAGCATTATTGCTTCATTCTACCACCACCTCTAAATTTGGGGCTCCAATAGGTTTCTTTTAGATCACTGATCATAACACCCCCGCTAGTTGCAGCGTGCACAAACTTGTTGTTTTGCAGGTAAACCCCAACATGGGTAATAGATTTCCTGCTTCTACCGGATGTGTGAAAAAAGACCAAATCACCTTCTTGTAAATCATCCATTCCAATAATATCAGCGGCCTGATATTGCTCTTGCGCAGTTCTTGGCAGAGAAATAGTATAAACAGCTTTATAGAGAATCTGTGTAAAAGCGGAACAGTCCAAACAATTCTCAGTGGTTCCTCCCATACAGTACCGGGTGCCCCACCATTTATCCATTTGCTCTAATAAAGGAATATTATCCAACTGAGTAATAGGAACTCCAACCAGCACGGAAAACTTTAACTGTAAATAACTGGCATTCTCAGTATTGAATATACCAGCACTAACCGGATTATTGGGTTGGCTGTTATTGCTTTTTTTGGTATTTGCTGTACTGGTTTTGTGCTTGGAACTCATGGTAGAGCCTGGCGTAACTTCTATTCCCTCAATGAAATGCGGATCTTTATTAGATTTCAGCTGTTTATTTGAAACAGACATGCTGGTATGGTCTTTGGCAGTTAATTGTCTAAATGATCGGCAACTACTAAAGCCAAGTAGCATTCCTATATATAGTAAAATTTGAAATTGTTTCATAAACTAGGTCTGCAATTTAGGTTTGAAACGCCTAACCGTCAAATTAGAAGCATTGTGGAAAATTTATCCTGTCCATCAGGCTGCTTTGTTACGATATTTGAACGAATCCAGTTACTCATGTGTCAGTTTTCTCATTTACACGTTCATACCCAATATTCCTTGTTGGATGGTGCCGCCAACATAGGCAGTTTGTATAAAAAAGCCGCTAAAGATAATATGCCAGCCTTGGCTATTACCGATCACGGAAATATGTTTGGTGCATTTGAATTTGTTGCGCAGGCCTGGAAAAACACTAAGGTGATTGGCAAGGATGAAAATGGAAAAGACATTCTAACTCCAACGGTTAAACCTATTGTGGGTTGTGAGTTCTATGTTGTAGCTGATCGGTTCTTAAAAACTTTTACCAAAGAAGTTAAAGACAAACGATACCATCAGGTCTTATTAGCCAAAAATGCTACTGGCTATCAGAACCTTGTAAAGCTCACTTCAATGGGTTTTATAGAGGGCATGTATAGCAAATATCCTAGGGTAGACAAAGCATTAATTGAAAAATACCATGAAGGAATCATTGCCACTACTTGTTGTATTGGTGCTTATGTGCCACAGACCATTTTAAACGGTACAGAACAGGAAGCTGAGAATGAATTCAAATGGTGGTTAGACTTATTTGGAGAAGACTATTATATAGAAATTCAAAGACATCAAATTAAAGAACAGGAATTGATCAATAATACCCTGCTCAAATTTGCCAAGAAATACAATGTCCCAGTCATTGCTACCAATGATAGCCATTATACGGAAAGGGACGATTATAATGCCCACGATATTTTGCTCTGTATCAATACCGGTGAAAAACAAGCCACACCTGGTTTTGACGATTTTGCCAATGATGATGTGCAGATCAAGAATAGAAGGTTCAAATTCCCCAACGACCAATTCTATTTCAAGACCACGGAAGAGATGAAACGTCTCTTTCATGATATTCCTGAGTCCATTGATAATACCAACGCCATTGTTGACAAGATTGAGGTCTTGAATTTAAAAAAGGATATTCTCTTACCAGCATTTCCTATACCTCCCTCCTTTCAGGTACACCAGGATAGTAATTTGAATCAATGGGAATTTCTGAAACACTTGACCATGGAAGGCGCCAAAATGCGCTATACCGATATTACGCCTGAGATTCAAGAAAGATTGGACTTTGAATTGTTTACCATTAGAACCATGGGATTTGCGGGTTACTTTTTAATTGTAAGTGACTTTATTAAAGCTGGTCGTGAAATGGGTGTATTTGTGGGACCTGGAAGGGGTTCAGCCGCGGGCTCTGTGGTGGCTTATTGTATTGGCATTACCAATATTGACCCCATTAAATACAACCTACTATTTGAGCGTTTCTTGAATCCTGACCGTAAGAGCATGCCAGATATAGATACAGACTTTGATGATGAAGGAAGGCAGCGAGTTATTGACTATGTAGTAAACAAATATGGTAAGAATCAGGTGGCCCAGATTATTACTTATGGTACCATGGCCGCCAAAATGAGTATCAAAGACGTAGCTCGGGTGCTTGACCTTCCCTTAAGTGAAAGTAATATGTTGGCCAAATTGGTACCAGACAAACCTGGCACAGAATTACGCCGAGTATTACACGCACCATTCACCATTAAAGAAGGGGAAAAAATTGGCGAAAAATCTTTTGAAGAAAAAGAGGGCTACCAACAAGAAGACCTAGATAATATTAAAAAACTCCGAGAACTCTATAACGGTAACGACATTCGGTCACAGGTTTTAAAAGAAGCTGAAAGACTAGAGGGGTCAGTAAGAAATACGGGCATCCATGCGGCGGGAATTATCATCGCTCCGCGCGATTTAACAGACCTCATTCCGGTAGCCATTTCTAAAGACTCCCCACTTTGGGTAACACAGATTGAAGGAAGTACCATTGAAGAAGCCGGTGTCATTAAGATGGACTTCTTGGGTTTAAAAACCCTATCCATTTTAAAAACTGCGTTGGAATTGATTTTTCAAAATCACCAAGTGACTATTGATTTAGATACCATTCCCTTGGACGATGAAAAGACTTTTCAATTGTATCAAAAAGGAGAAACCAATGCCACATTTCAATTTGAAAGTATTGGCATGCAAAAATACCTGCGCGAATTAAAGCCGGATAAGTTTGCAGACTTGATTGCCATGAACGCCCTCTACAGGCCTGGTCCTATTGCTTATATCCCCAACTTTATTGATAGAAAGCACGGAAAAGAAGCCATTAGCTATGACTTAGCAGACATGGAGGAATATTTGGCGGATACTTATGGTATTACTGTGTATCAAGAACAGGTTATGTTATTATCCCAAAAAATTGGAGGCTTTAGTAAGGGAGACGCAGATGTCTTGCGCAAGGCGATGGGTAAAAAAGACAGAAAGACCCTTGATAAAATGAAGGGTAAATTTGTGGAAGGTGCCACTACCAAAGGTCATGCCGCAGAAACCTTAGAAAAAATTTGGACTGACTGGGAAGCTTTTGCCCAATATGCTTTCAATAAATCGCATAGTACTTGTTATGCTTTTGTGGCGTATCAAACGGCCTATTTAAAAGCGCATTATCCAGGAGAATATATGTCTGCTGTTCTTAACCACGCTGGAGGTATTGAAAAGATCACCTTTTTTATGGAAGAATGTAAGCGAATGGGGATTAAAGTATTAGGACCCGATATCAATGAATCACTCAAAGGATTTGCGGTAAACAAGAAGGGAGAAATCCGATTTGGCATGGGTGGCATTAAAGGTGTGGGAGAAGCTGCTGTTGAAAACATTATTGCAGAGCGAGAAAAAAATGGTCACTATTCAGACATCTTTGATTTTATTGCAAGGGTGCTACAAAAAAGCGTTAATAAAAAGTCATTAGAATGCTTGGCTTATTCTGGTGCATTTGATTGTTTTGCAGCTTATCATCGAGCACAATATTTTAATGTTCCTGATGGTGAAAAACAAACTGGTCTAGAAAAAATAGTTAGCTATGGTCAGGCCAAACAGGCACATGCCATTGGAACCACCAATACTTTATTTGGCAATCTCTCTGCAGCCATGGATGTTCCTCAACCCAAAATTGCCGTTTGTGAACCTTGGACTTTAACAGAATTGTTAGACCATGAAAAAGAGGTTACAGGCATGTACATGAGTGGGCACCCTTTGGATCATTTTAAATTTGAACTCAAGTATTATGGCATATCCAAAATCAGTGACTTTAATGAGATTAAAGAAACCCTGCACTTACAACCCAATCCCGGAAAAGTATTGCGTGTTGCGGGGTTAATCATTGATGTGCAACATAGGGTTACCAAAACAGGTAAGAATTTTGGATCCTTTGCTTTTGAAGACTTAAGTGGAAAAACGGAATTCCTGCTCTGGAGTGAAGACTATATACGTTTTCAGAACTACTTAGAAAAAGGAACCAATATTATGTGTACTGGATTTTTCCGACCCAGGTATGGTAGACCCGATGAATTTGATTTTAAAATCAATAGTATGTCCTTGTTAGAAACGGTGAAACAAACCCTCACAAGAAGTATAGAAATTAGCATGCATCCAGCATCGGTTACTGCAGCATTGGTTGACTTTGTAGACAGCAATATTAAACAGCATCCTGGTAAGACTTCCCTTAGATTCAATATGTTCGAACCCAAAGAGAACCTAAAAGTGAGTTTGTATAGTTTAGACAAAAGTTTTTTGATGAATGAGGATATGGCTGGATTCCTGATGAACAACCCCGATTTTGAAGTAAATGTGGGTGTTGTCAGTGCATAAACTGACCCCGTGTCAGGTTTTCGGTTGTAAATCCATTAATCACATTGGTGGAAAAGTCAAATCAGCAGAAACAGTGCTTTGGATTTATATTTGATATTCATCTTCTATCATCAACATTAAAACAATAAAAATGGCTTTAGAATTAACAGACGCAAACTTCCAGAGCACCGTGCTCGACAGCGATAAATTAACCGTAGTGGATTTTTGGGCCGAATGGTGTGGCCCTTGCCGTGCAATTGGACCCGTTATTGAAGAATTGTCCAAAGAATATGATGGAAAGATTAATGTGGGCAAAGTAAACGTAGACCACAATCCTAACCTAAGTGTCAACTATGGTATTACTTCAATTCCTGCTATCCTGTTTATCAAAGGTGGTCAAATTGTAGACAAACAAATTGGAGCAGTTCCAAAAAGTGTCTTGGACAAGAAGATTCAAGCGCATTTGTAAACTTGAAAAAACTATACAAAAGAGGCCCCAAATGGGGTCTCTTTTGTTATTGGATGATCGTGATTAATATTTTATTATCTTACCGCCTTATTCAATTAGCCAACTACTGTTTATGGAAAGATTTCACGGAATATTGGGCATTATCTTGATTCTGGCGATTGCCTTTTTATTTTCAAATAATAAGAAACGCATTAACTATAGATTGGTCATTAGTGGTATGATGCTTCAAGTAGCCATTGCTGTATTGGTATTGAAAGTACCTCCTGTTACCTGGTTCTTCCAGAAATTGGGGCATGGCATGGAAAAGATTGAACAGTTTGCTAGACAAGGGGTTTCCTTTGTGTATGGTGGAATTATGGTCTCTGGGCCCGCTCCAACTAATGTGCAGAATTTTGCCCAAGGTGGTTTTGTTTTTGCTTTTAGTGTAACTGCTACCATTATCTTGGTTTGTGTATTAGTAGCTATTCTCTATCATTTTGGTGTAATGCAAATCATTGTTTCTGTAATTGCAAAAGCAATGAATTTTATTATGCGCGTAAGTGGCGCTGAAGCCTTGAGCAATGTGGCTAGTGCCTTTGTTGGGCAGGTAGAAGCACAGGTGATGATTCGTCCTTATTTGAGCAGCATGACCAAGAGTGAAATATTGGCCAGTATGAGTGGTAGTTTGGCATGTATTGCTGGTGGTATCTTAATTGTGTATGCGAATATGGGTGCCAAAGCAGAATACCTATTAACCGCTTCATTAATGGCGGCTCCTGGAGCTTTAGTGATTTCTAAAATTGTATTTCCTGAAACCGAAGAATCCCAAACAATGGGTAAGGTAAAACTAGAAGTAAAAAGCCCTTATAGCAATATCATTGATGCTATTTCTCATGGTGCCAGCGACGGTATGAAAATATCGGTGAATGTGATTGCCATGTTGATTGGTTTTATTGCGCTAATTGCTTTTATTAATTGGGGTTTTGGTAAAGTAGTTCCAGGATTAACCCTTGATTTGATCTTTAGTAAAATCTTCTATCCCATGACTTGGGCCATGGGTGTACCCGCAGTAGACGTAGCCAATGCGGCCACATTATTGGGTCAAAAAATTACCATTAATGAATTTGTAGCGTTTAATAATCTAACCACTAATGCGGTTCCCATAGTTTCTGAAAAAGGACTATTAATTGTAAGTATTGCCATTTGCGGTTTTGCTAATTTTAGTAGTGTAGGCATGCAAATTGGTGGCATTGGAGAATTAGCTCCTACCCGAAGGGCGGATTTAGCCAAACTAGGTTTAAAAGCCCTGCTCTGTGGCACATTGGCTTCTTATCTCTCAGCCAGTATTGCTGGCATTTTAATGTCTTAATAAAGCTATTATATTATAGCAAAACCCGGTGAGTCCCACCGGGTTTTTTGTTTCGAATTAGGATAACAATTGACAAATATCATTTGGCGGCAATGAATTTGGTTTAATTTTGCTAAAATTTCCGTTACATGAAAGAAACAGGGATCTCAAGACTGGTAGCATTGGAAAAAAATGCTGGATTGAAAAGAATTGGAGAAAAAATCTTGAACAAAGAGCGTATCTCTTTTGAAGATGGGGTATTATTATTTGAACAGGGTTCACTCTCTTTTTTAGGCGCCTTGGCTAATTGGGTAAGAGAAGATAAGCACGGAGACAAAACCTATTTTAATAGAAACTTTCATATTGAACCAACCAATGTTTGTGTGTTCAGCTGCAAATTTTGTGCTTATTCAAAACTTTATGCTAATCGTGAAGAGGGATGGGAATTGAGCATTGATCAAATGATGCATATTGTCAAAAGCTATGACGGAAAACCCGTTACAGAAGTTCATATTGTAGGCGGTGTTCACCCCAAAATGGACATGGATTTCTTTACCAATCTCTTGCGTAGTATTAAAGCACATAGACCAGAATTGCATATCAAAGCATTTACCCCAGTTGAATTGGATTATATGTTCCGCAAAGCCAAACTAAGCATTACAGAGGGTATGCGTCTGGCACATGAAGCTGGCTTGGATAGTTTACCTGGCGGTGGGGCTGAAATTTTTCATCCAGACATTCGCACACAAATTTGCGAGGATAAAGTTGATGCAGACGGATGGTTAGCTATTCACCAAGCAGCTCATGAATTGGGTATGCATAGTAATGCAACCCTTTTGTATGGCCATGTTGAACAATATTGGCATAGGGTTGACCATATGGAAAGACTGCGCCAATTACAAGACAAGACTGGTGGCTTTAATACTTTTATTCCATTAAAATTCCGCAATAAAGACAATGACATGAGTCATGTTGCTGAATCCTCTATCATCGAAGACCTAAAAATGTATGCTGTATCTAGATTATATCTAGACAATTTTCCGCATATAAAAGCATATTGGCCCATGCTTGGCAGGCAAAGTGCTCAATTAACTTTAAATTTTGGCGTGAATGATATTGACGGAACCATTGATGATACCACTAAGATTTATTCCATGGCCGGATCAGAAGAGCAAAGCCCATCTATGAGCACAGCTGATCTTGTTACTTTAATCAAGCAGGTAAATAGACAACCCGTTGAAAGAGGCACTTTGTATAATGAAATCCGTGACTATAGCCATATTGCTATCACCGAGATTGAATCAAATCCATTATTGAATTAACATTCGGGCAAACTCAGTGGAATATTGATGGCCAAACCGCCATCTGCTGTTTCCTTGTATTTACTATTCATGTCTAAAGCTGTGTCCCACATGGTTTTGATAACTTTGTCAAGACTTACTTTGGCAAAATCAGGAGAACTTTGCAAAGCCAATTGTGAAGCTGTAATGGCTTTGATGGCTCCCATGGTATTTCGCTCAATGCATGGAACCTGCACCAATCCCCCAATGGGATCGCAAGTCAGACCAAGGTGATGTTCCATGGCAATTTCTGCCGCCATTAAAGCCTGTCTTTGAGTACCTCCCATGGATTCAGTTAATGCTGCGGCGGCCATGGCAGAGGACACCCCAATTTCTGCCTGACAACCACCCATGGCCGCAGAAATGGTAGCACCCTTTTTGAAGATACTTCCTACCTCAGATGCAGTTAATAAAAACCTAATAATTTTCTCTTCATCATTCCCATTGCAAAAAGCAATAAAATACAATAAGACCGCAGGGATTACCCCAGCTGCACCATTAGTGGGTGCAGTTACTACCCTTCCAAAAGATGCATTCTCTTCATTTACAGCTAAGGCAAAACAACTAACCCAATCTAGGATATAACTAAACTCATGCCCACCTTGCTTGATACAATTTAACCATTCAGAAAAATCTTGATAGGTTTTATCCTTTGTCAATTTTTTATTCAAAGCAGCCGCCCTTCTTCTGACCATTAAACCACCAGGCAATTCTCCCTCAGCATGGCAACCCCTTAAAATGCATTCCTGCATGGTTTTCCAAATCTGCAAAACAGCAGCCCTAGTTTGTTCTTCTGGTCTCCAAGCCGATTCATTTTCTAATACCACATCACTGATGGTTAAACCCTGCATACACCAGTGTAACAAATCGTCGGCTGTATTTATTGGAAAGGGCAGGTCAATGTTTTGCTTCTTACTGGTATCTGAATTTTCTTGAACAATAAATCCACCCCCAATAGAAAAATAGGTATCACACCAACTATGCCCATTTTTTAATGCTACCAAAAAAGATAACGCATTGGGATGAAAAGGCAGAGAATCTTGGTGTAGAAATTGAAGATCATGCCCCATTTCAAAATGAATAGGACTAGTGCCATTCAGATTAAGTTCCTGACTTTCTTCAATTGCTTTGATTTTAGGAACAATTGAGTTTACATCCATGGTTACAGGATCTTCACCACATAAACCCAATAACACGGCAATATCCGTTCCGTGACCTTTTCCAGTTTTGGCCAAGGATCCATAAAGCAATACCGTAATATGCTGAACCTGATCAATACTTGCCTCTAATTGAATACGGTTGATACATGCTAAAGCTGCTCTCCAAGGGCCAAGTGTATGGGAACTGGAAGGCCCCACTCCTATTTTGAACATGTCAAATACCGATATTGATTCGTGTGGCATAGGGTCGTTTGTAATTCAAATGTAATTCAAGCTAGGGCTATCTGCACAAGAAATTACATTTTTAATGGTTTCTACATTTATATTGGGATATGAAAAAAGGCCTATTTTTTTGTCTGTTTTTACTTTCTTGTTTGACCAGTTGGTCACAGTCTTCCAAGGGCAATGGATCCAATAAGAGGGATACCGTTTTTTTGGAAAAATTGATGCAAACCAAGCCGGAATTGTTCAAGCATATCCTTGCCTATCCAGACAGTTTTCAAGTTCAGATTGTTTATACTCAAATTAACCGTGATGCTAAGAATAAACCTAGCTTCAAAGAATTTACTTACCAATTGGGAAAGCAATATTTTTATCCTGCCAGTACGGTTAAAATGCCCATTGCCTTTTTGGCATTAGAAAAGCTAAAAGACCTTGATATCAGGGGATTGGACAGAAATACAACCATGATTACGGATAGTGCTTATGCTGCGCAAACAATGGTCTATAACCAACCCAATGCTAAAGATGGAAGGGCAACTATTGAAAACTATATCAAACAGATTTTTTTGGTTAGTGACAATGACGCATTTAATAGATTGTATGAATTTGTAGGTCAGGAAACTATCCAAGAAAAATTAACCGCAAAAGGGTATCCAGAAATGGTCATACGGCATCGCCTAGATGTTTCTATGACGGCTGACCAAAATAGAGCGGGTAATCCCATAGTTTTTTATGATACAGCATCTCAAAAAATCTATCAACAACCTGCCAGCTATAGTAAAGCCCTTTTTCCAAAAAAATCCATTCCAATGGGAAAGGGCTATTATAAAAATGGACAATTAATCAATTCCCCTTTTGACTTTTCTGAAAAAAATTCAGTGCCCTTAATTGACCAACATCATATTATTCAATCAGTGTTATTTCCTGAGTATGTAGAGAAAAAACGCCGTTTTCACTGGCAAGTTGGCGTGGATAGCTTTGTTTTAAGATGGATGAGCTCCTATCCAAGAGAAAGCAGTTTCCCTAATTATGACAGTTCAAATTATTGGGATGCTTATTGCAAATTTCTTTTGTATGGGTCTGAAAAAGGCCAACTTCCATCAGGAATTCGGATATTCAATAAAGTAGGTGATGCCTATGGATTCCTTACAGATATTGCTTACGTAGTAGATTTTGACAACAAGGTAGAATTCCTATTAAGTGCTACCATTTCATGCAACTCAGACGGTATTTACAATGATGACAAATACGATTATGAGCAAGTTGGCTATCCCTTTCTTAAAAACCTAGGGCAACTAATTTTGGACTATGAAAAAACAAGGGATCGTAAGTTTGCACCAGACCTAGGTAGGTTTCAGTTTATTAGATAAACCGATAATTAATTTTCCCACATTTCCCCAAACTTGGTTTGGGTGATTCCAAAACTTACAAGTGTTTGGATAGTTTTTACGAACTTGCCATTCCAAAATTAATCAGCGCAAAAACAATCAAAGATGACGGAATTATCTTCTCTCCTGAACAGATTCAGTGAACCAGAAACCTTAAAGATGGCCAAATTGGGCCGTGAACTCAGAGCCAAAGGAATTGACGTAATTGACTTAAGTCTGGGTGAACCCGATTTTGATACTCCCCAACATATTAAAGATGCTGCCATTAAAGCCATCAATGATAACTGGAGTCATTATACCCCCGTTTCTGGATTCTTGGACTTGAGAGAAGCCGTATGTACCAAACTGAAGCGCGATAATAACCTGGATTATGCTCCAGAAAATATTGTTACTTCTACGGGAGCCAAACAAAGTTTAGCTAACGCCATTTTGGCCTTGGTAGACGAAGGTGATGAGGTAATCATTCCTACTCCATATTGGGTTACCTATTCAGAATTGGTAAAAATTGCTAGAGGCAAAGTGGTAGAAATCCGCACTTCTGTTGAAAACGGATTTAAACCAACCGTAGCAGAGCTAGAAGTAGCCATTACACCCAAATCAAAAGTGTTTATGTTCTCCTCTCCTTGCAACCCTTCAGGTGCCGTTTATAGCAAGGCTGAATTGGAAGCATTGGTAGAAGTATTCCGCAAGCACCCTCAAATCACCATCTTATCAGATGAGATTTATGAGTATATCAATTTTGAAGGTGCACACGAAAGCATTGCGCAGTTTGCAGATATCAAAGACAGAGTAGTTGTGATCAATGGCCTTAGTAAAGGTTTTGCCATGACGGGATGGCGTTTGGGTTATATAGCCGCCAACACCACCATTGCAAAAGCTTGTGAAAAATTACAAGGTCAATTTACCAGTGGTACTTGTTCTATTGCACAAAAAGCAGGCGTGGCAGCCCTCACGGGCGATTTAAGACCTTCTTTGGAAATGACTGAAGAGTTTACAAAAAGAAGAACCAAGACTTTGGAATTGGTTAAAGACATGCCAGGATTTAAATGTTTTGAACCACAGGGTGCATTCTATGTATTCCCCGATGTGAGCTATTATTATGGCAAATCTAATGGTACAGAAACCATTAGCAATGCAGCTGATTTTAGCATGTATTTGTTGAATACAGCCCACGTATCATCTGTAATGGGAGACGCCTTTGGTGAACCCAATTGTGTACGTTTTTCTTTTGCCAACAGCATGCCCAATATTGAAAAAGCATGGGCTAGAATCAAAGAAGCTTTGGCAAAATTGAGCTAATAGCTTTAGCTGATACATCATCAGAAAAAAAGGTTGCAATCTTTTATTGTAACCTTTTTTATTTTTAATACTTGGCAAAAGAACTCTTTGAATATGAATTAGCGTTGACCTATGAATTGATAATGTAAATCAAGCACTTGCGTAGTTAATAAATGAAGGTTGTCATTTTGAATCACAAAATCACAAAGCTTCATTTTAATAGACTCCTCAATTTGCTTGTCCATTCTTTCTAAAACGGCTTCTCTGCTTATGCCGTCTCTTTGCATCACTCTTTGAATGCGCATGGCAGTTGGAGCTGTTACACCAATAATCAAATCTAGTCCTGCTCCAGCCCCTGCTTCAAAAATCAAGGCTGCTTCTTTAATAGCATAAGGTGCAGATTGTAATTTCATCCAGTCATCGGCTGCTTTCAATGTAATGGGATGTACCATGGCATTGAGAAGGGCTAATTGAAAGGAATCTTTAAATACAATCGAAGCCAAATAAGCCCTATTGAGTTTGCCATCTTGAAAACTTGTTGCACCAAATTGTGTAATCAATTGCTCACGTAATTGCAAATCGTTTTCCATGACCTCCTTGGCCACAGTATCTGCATCAAAAACAGGAATACCCAACACTTTAAAAATGTTGGCTACCGTGCTTTTGCCACTTCCAATTCCTCCTGTTATTCCAATTTTGAGCATAAAAAATCCGAAATTCAATTTCTCGAATTTCGGATTAAAGCAGTCCCAAAAAAATTATTTCTTTTCTGCTACTGGCTTATTCAAAGCAGTAGTCCATTCCATACTAATGGTAGACTTCTCAATTTTCAAGTAAGATCCTGGACTTACTTCCAATTGAAGTGTATTGTCTTCATTGATTTTGTTGATAGTTCCATGAATACCTGCAATGGTTACCACTTTATCACCTTTTTGCATATTGTCAACAAAGGATTTTTGCTCTTTTGCTTTTTTTGCCTGAGGGCGAATCATAAACAACCAGAATACCAAGATGATGGCACCCATCATCACCAATTGAACCATACCTCCGCCACCTTGTTGTGGGTTACCTGCCAGGAAAATTGCATTCAAATAGAACATCGTGTAAATTTTAATTTTATAATGACTCTTACAAAGAAACTATTTTTTTTCTACTGGCAAAGCTTTGTGGCCTTCTATTTTACCCATAAAAACCAGTGTTTGATTCATCCCATTGGGCGTATTTGTAGTAACAAAGATACTTTTATGTACTTCTCCAGTTTGTGACTTGTTAGAATCAAATTCACCTGTAACCACAGCTTCCGCTCCAGGTGCAATGGCACCTTTTGTAAAATCGGCTACCGTACAACCGCAACCAGCTTTTACATTGGTTAAAAATAAAGGCTTATTGCCTATATTTTTCATTCTAAAACTGATGGTTTTGGTCTCCCCCATTTGCATGACGCCAAAATTGACCACTGAATCCAACCATTGAACCTTGGTAAAATTGGCAGAATCAGCAGCTGTGAATGCACCAATAGTTACTTTATTACCAGGCTGCTCATGACAAGCCATGAAATGAAAGGCAAAAAGCAATACAGACACTTGGCTAATCCGTTTCATATTAAGCGTGCTTGTTTTTGAATTGAACCTTATGAATATCACCATTGGCTAATAATTCCTTGTGAATATTATCCAAGATCCCATTGACAAACTGGCCACTTTGAGGGGTAGAATATTCTTTGGCAAGGTCTATGTATTCGTTGATGGTTACCTTGGTTGGAATGGTTTCAAAATAGAGTAATTCGCAAACACCCAAACGCATCAAAATCATATCTAGCAAAGCTATCCGCTCAGAGTCCCAGTTTTTCAGCTTGGGTTTAATGAGCTCCATGGTATATTCCTCTTTATCTATAGCCGTTGTTAAAAGCGTTTGTGCAAAATCCCATTTTTCTTGTCCTACTAATTCATCTAAATCAAAACTAGAGGGCTTTTGAAGATAATTCAACACCAACTGATCCATCATTTCTGCGTCATCATCCCAATTGGAATACAATTCTTCTAAATGGCTAATAAAGTCTTCATTGGGCAACATCAATTGGGTGAAAATCATTTTTATGATTTCCTTTTCTTTACCCTTATCCCGGCTTTGAGCAGTAATATATTCTTGGTATTTTTCTGTTTGAGTCAGTTCTTGGTAAATCTTCTTTACCAGTTCTTTATCAATTTTAGAAGCAAGCATACCCTCTTCTACTGCTTTTTGAAAACTGGCTGACTCTAATATTTGCCAAAGCAGGTCATTCCCAGCAATTTTGGTGTTTACATTTAAATCAGCTTCTGATGGAAGATTTTTAGAAGCCCTCAACTTTGAACTAGTTTCCGCAAATCGGGCTACTTCTGTCAAAAAATATACCAAATAAACAAACAATTCACTGGTTTGGTCTAAGTGCTTGCGTAGCTGTGATACGGGTGATTTAAACAGATTAGGGCTACTGGCAGACACTGTCATGTATAGTAACTGCATTACTTTTACGCGGATATTTCTTCTACTGATCATTAGATAAGAACTTGATTGGGACCGCAAAGTTACCAAATAAATTGGCGTAGGCAAAGCCATTTTACTAATCAAGGCAAAATTCAGGGTGCAATATTGACATTATTTCTGCTTAACCCTGTATGTTTGCCACCATTTATGACAGACTTGAACCTAAAACGGGGTTTAATCAGGTTTTTTATGAAAAATTGACTTACTCTGCTCCTATGGCATGGAAATGGCTGAATGGGAGGTAGTTATTCTTTAACCAACTATTTAAAAACAATAACGTTATGGCTAAAAAATTGCATGTTACCCCATTACATGACAGGGTAATCGTTAAGCCTGCTGCTGCAGAAGAAAAAACTGCCGGTGGCATCATCATCCCTGATACCGCAAAGGAAAAACCACAACGCGGAACTATTGTTGCTGCTGGAACCGGTAAGCTAGACGAACCGATGACTGTGAAAGTAGGTGACAATGTACTGTATGGCAAGTATGCCGGTACTGAAATCAGCATTGAAGGTCAAGATTTGCTGATCATGAGAGAAAGTGACATTCTGGCGATTGTTTAATCAACTGCCCATTATTATAAACATTCTAAAATCAAAATAGCATGGCTAAACAGATTTTCTTCGATATCGAAGCAAGAAACAAAATGAAAAAAGGCGTTGACACTTTAGCCAACGCTGTTAAAGTTACCCTTGGACCCAAAGGTCGCAATGTGGTCATTGAAAAGAAATTTGGCGCTCCACAGGTAACCAAAGATGGTGTTACTGTAGCTAAAGAAATTGAACTAGAAGATCCAATTGAGAACATGGGTGCTCAAATGGTAAAAGAAGTAGCTTCTAAAACTGCAGATATTGCTGGTGATGGAACTACTACTGCTACAGTATTGGCTCAAGCTATTATCAGCGAAGGTTTGAAAAACGTTGCTGCTGGTGCAAATCCAATGGATTTAAAGCGTGGTATTGACAAAGCTGTTACCAAAGTAATTGAAAGCTTAAGAGCTCAATCTCAAACTGTTGGTAACGATAGTAAAAAAATTGAACAAGTTGCTACTATCTCTGCAAATAGCGATAGCGAAATTGGCAAGCTAATTGCCATGGCAATGTCTAAAGTTGGTAAGGAAGGTGTGATCACCGTTGAAGAAGCAAAAGGTACTGACACTACTGTAGATGTGGTAGAAGGCATGCAATTTGATCGTGGCTATATCTCCCCCTACTTTGTTACTAATAGCGAGAAAATGGAAGCTGAATTACAGAATCCATATATCTTGATCTACGACAAGAAGATCAGCGCTATGAAAGACATTCTTCATATTTTGGAGAAAGTTGCACAAAGCGGTCGTCCATTGGTGATCATTGCTGAAGACCTAGAAGGTGAAGCATTGGCTACCTTGGTTGTAAATAAATTGCGTGGCACTTTAAAAGTAGCTGCCGTTAAAGCTCCTGGCTTTGGTGACCGTAGAAAAGAAATGCTAACCGATATTGCTATCCTAACTGCTGGTACTGTTATCAGTGAAGAACAGGGTTTCAAATTAGAGAACGCTGACCTTTCTTATTTGGGTCAAGCTGCTTCTATTACCATTGACAAAGACAATACCACTGTAGTAGGCGGTAAAGGCAAGAAAGCTGATATTGTTGCTCGTGTTAACCAAATCAAAGCGCAAGTAGAAAACACTACTTCTGACTACGATCGTGAAAAATTACAAGAGCGTTTGGCTAAATTAAGTGGTGGAGTTGCAGTTTTGTACGTAGGTGCTGCTACCGAAGTTGAAATGAAAGAAAAGAAAGACCGCGTAGACGATGCGCTTCATGCAACCCGCGCTGCGGTTGAAGAAGGTATTGTACCTGGTGGTGGTGTAGCATATATCCGTGCTGTTGAATCTTTGGAAAAACTAAAAGGTGCCAACCCAGATGAAACTACAGGTATTCAAATCATCAAACGCGCTATTGAAGAGCCTTTGCGTCAGATTGTAATCAACAGTGGAATTGAAGGTTCTATTGTGGTTCAGAAAATCAAAGAAGGTAAAGCTGATTTTGGATTCAATGCCCGCACTGAAGTGTATGAAAATATGTTCAAAGCTGGTGTAATTGATCCAACTAAAGTGAGCCGCGTTGCATTGGAAAATGCCGCTTCAATTGCTGCTATGTTGTTGACTACCGAGTGTGTTATTGCTGACAGGCCAAAGCCTGAAGCTCCAGCTGGACACGGTGGTGCACCTGACATGGGTGGAATGGGCTACTAATCTAAAACGGAAAGTCTAAATATCATCCCCTCGAACTTTTCGAGGGGATTTTTTTTGCCAAACATACAGTGCTTCTTCATCCACTTTGAACAAACCTTTTTAGGATGTTAAATCTTATAAAAGAAAGACGGCTTTTGCTAGTTTTGCAGGATGATTACGGACGAAGAAGAGAAATTCTACCAATATTGGTCAGAAACCAGAAAATCTTATAAAACAAGTTTACGTCCTTATTTAAAAGGGCTATCTATAGGATTTGCCATTGGGGTAGGCATACTTTTGACCATCTATCAAGGATGGTATACAAGGGCAAATATGCAAGCCAATACTACCTTAAATCCTTTTTTATTTTTACTGGCAATATCTATTGTTGCTTTTTTTATGGCGTTTATTTACCGCAACTATCAATGGGAGCAACAAGAACAACGATTCCAAATTATCAGTGCCAAAAAAATAAGAGAAGAAAAAAACTTGTCCAATGCAGCCTTAGGGCATTAATTTGCGTCTTTATAGCAATTCAAAACATAAAATAGACTAATGAAAAAACTGATTCTAGCTAGTAGCCTGTTCATTTTTGCGGCTTTGTCCTGTGGAAAAACCGAAACCTCTGGATGTCAACCTGCCACAGTTGCGGCTGAAAAAGCTACCATGGTAGCATATTGTACGGCAAATGCTATTAATTATACGGAACATAGTTCTGGTATTTTATATGAAATTTCTCCACAAGGAACAGGTATAGCTCCAACGCTTACTAATAAAGTCTATGTAACTTATTCTGGAAAATTGTTAAATGGAACTGAATTTGACAAAGGCACCAATCCATCTTTGACAGGCTGGACCCTGAATCAACTGATTGACGGCTGGAAAATTGCCCTTCCTTTGCTTAAAAAAGGGGGAAAAATCAAAATGGTCATTCCTTCTTCTTTAGCGTATGGTTGTTCAGGTAGTGGTAGTATCCCTTCCAATTCCCCCCTGTATTTTGAAATCAGTTTGGTTGACGTTCAATAAGTTATACCAAAATTAGCGGTTAAAAAAGCATTAATAAAAAGCCCCAAAAAATGGTAATTTTTCTATTTCTGGGGCTTTTTTATGCCCAGTTATCGCTTTCTACCAGCAAACTATTCAGGGGTATACTTAATTCATTTCCATTCCCCTATCTTTGCCGCTCTAAAAAATTTTGTAAACCGTTACTAATATGCAACTGAAAGGTTTAGTGCGCTTCTTTGCGATTGCTCTTATTTTGATCTGCTTGTATCAATTGTCCTTTACTTGGTTTGTTCGCAACCATGAAGGAGAAATGGAAACCAAAGCCGATACGTGGATGAAAAGATTCCCAACCCCTGAGCAACAATATCCGGGTAACAAGGAACTTCAATCAGCTTACGCCGATAGTTTAAAAGAAGTAAAAAAACAACGCCTACAGCGTTTGTTAGACAGTACCAAAGACAATAAACTGGCTTTTGGGTTAACCACTTACAGAAGTGCCAAAGAAAAGGAACTTTTGTTGGGTCTTGACCTACAAGGTGGAATGAGTGTGACTATGGAAGTAGGTCTTGGAGACTTGATTAAGTCTTTGGCCAACTATACCAAGGATCCTCTTTTCTTGAAAGCTTTGGAAAATGCCAATGCCAGAAAAGCCAATAGTGGTGCCGATTTGATTTCTTTGTTTTCTGAAGAATTCAAAAAAGTAAATCCTACAGCTAAGTTGGCCCCCTATTTTGCTACCAGAAGTAATGGTAAAGTAAAATTTGACGCTTCAGACGATGCCGTTTTAACCTATTTGCGTGAGCAAGCCAAAGCAGCATTTGACAATACCTATCGCATTTTGCGCACACGTATTGACCAATTTGGCGTATCCTCTCCCAATATCAATCCTGACCCCTCTAAGAGTATTATCAATATTGAATTGGCGGGTATTAATGATAAAGAACGTGTTCGTAAATACCTTCAAGCAACTGCCAACCTGCAATTCTTTGAAATGTATACTTTAGAAAGTAAGGATGTACAAAGTGGTATTGTTGCAGCTGATAAATCAGTTCAAGAATATTTGAACGGCGTAAAACCTACCGATACTGTAAAAGCCAAAAAAGATACTGCAACAACTGTAGCCACTGCAAAAGCAGATACTACAAAAGCTGCTTCTATTTCTGCTGTTGCTAAGGATACCAACAAATCAGCTATTGCTAAAACGGATACCACTAAGGCTAAATTAAATGAGTCTCCATTGGTACGTTTAATCCAATTCACACAACCTTACCAAGGTCGCGGTGGTAAAACATTGTTCCCTTCTAATATTGGATATATTTCAACTAAAGATACTGGTGCTTTAAATGATTACCTGAGAATGGATATTGTGAAAAACAAATTCCCTTCTAATCTAGTATTCATGTATGGTAAAGTAGATGGCTCTGATCCAAAGACCCAAGATGTCTTGATGTTGTATGCTATCAAGACCTTAGACAATGGCCAAGCTGAACTAGAAGGTGATCATATCACCAATGCTGGTCAGGATTATGATGAGAGAGGCCGTATTGCTATTAAAATGAATATGGACAAGATTGGTGCCAATATCTGGGCCAAGATGACTACTAGAAACGTAGACAAACCCATTGCCATTGTTCTGGATAATTTTGTCTACTCTGCTCCAAATGTAAATGACCCAATCACTACTGGTAATTCTCAAATCAGTGGTAGCTATACAATTAAAGAAGCACAAGACCTTTCTGAATTATTAACCAGTGGTAAACTAACTGCTCCTGCGCGTATTGTGGCAGAACAACAAGTTGGTCCAACATTGGGTGCAGAATCCATTAAAGGTGGTGCCATGTCTTTCTTGATTTCTTTCATTGTCATTTTTGCTTTAATGCTCCTCTACTTTAATACAGGTGGATGGGTAGCAAATATTGCCTTGATCTTAAACTTATTGTTCACCATTGGTATTCTAAGTGCCTTAGGCTTTACGCTTACCGCACCTGGTATTGCCGGTTTGGTGTTAACCATTGGTTTGGCCGTGGATACCAACGTTATCATCTTTGAGCGTATCAAAGAAGAATTAACCAAAGGTAAGAGCTATCAAAACGCTGTGAATGATGGTTACCAACGTTCTTTGGCTCCTGTTTTAGATGCGCACGTAACCACATTATTAACTGCTTTAATCTTGGCTTATTTTGGTTTAGGTCCTGTATTAGGCTTTGCTACCACCCAGATTATTGGTATTCTATTGAGTTTGTTCTGCGGTATCCTAGTTTCTCGTTTGATCACAGACTGGTACATGGGTAAGAATCGCCACTTTGAATATTTCACTGGCATTTCTAAGCGCATTTTCAAACACGCTTCATTCAAATTCATTGAATACAGAAAATTTGCTTACGGTATATCTGTAGTGGTATTTGTATTGGGTGTAGCCTCTTTCTTCCACGGATTTAAAGAAGGTGTTGAATTTGAAGGTGGTAGAAGCTATACCATTAAATTTGATAAACCTGTCAAGGAAGAAGAAATTCGTTCTTCTTTGAAAACAACATTTGGTGAGGACGTAATCACTAAGACTGTTGGTTCTAATAAGCAAATCAATATTACTACCGCATACAAAATCAAAGAAAGTGGTAACAACGTAGATTCATTGGTAGAAAATATGTTGTATACCGGATTGAAACCATTTATTCCTTCAACCGTTACTTTCTCTGAATTTGAAAACAAGTATAAACAAAGCTCTCAGACGGTTCTACCTACCATTTCAGACGACCTAAAAGCGGGTGCGGCTAAAGCGGTAATCTTTGGTATGATCATTATTTGTTTGTACATCTTTATCCGATTCCGTGACTGGCGTTATTCTTTGGGAACCATTTTCTCCCTATTGCATGACGTATTTGTAACACTGATTGTATTTAGTTTCTTAAGAGATTTTGTTCCCTTCCCATTAGAGATTGACCAGCACTTTATTGCTGCGGTATTAACCGTAATTGGTTTCTCTATGAACGATACCGTAATTGTTTACGATAGGATTCGTGAAGACAGCAAATTGATGAAAGGTGAGTCCAATGCAACCATCATTAACAGAGCTATTAACGAGACATTGAGCCGTACTATCATGACTTCATTAACCGTATTCTTAACTATCTTGATTCTCTTCATCTTTGGTGGGGAAGTAACTCGTGGTTTTGCATTTGCCATGTTGATTGGAGTTATTACAGGTACTTACTCTTCTATCTTTGTAGCAGCACCTGTATTGGTTGACTTTGCAAAGAATAAACCATTAGGCAATTCTGATTCTAAGAAATAATTACACTATATAATTAAGTAAAAGCCCCGTCAATTGACGGGGCTTTTTTTGTACTAATCTAGATTTGTTAACCAAATCAATGGATTTCTAATGGGTAGGTTTCTAATGACTTCTTGGTTATCTGGAAAATGTTCTAGTTTATTCCAAGTCTCCAACCAGGCTGCTTCCTTAAATTCATGATATCCGAAAATTAAGAACGGCTGCGCAACAGGCCATTGCTCCCAAAACATCACATCTTTTGAAAAGGGCCACCTAGATTTATTATTTACATTAGGCGCCATAAATTGGATGGCGTTGAACATAGAAGTTCCGTTAACCAATTGGTATTTGAAAATATAAGGGTTTTCTTTTTTTAGTAGATGCGCCACCATAGTCATAGCATCTAAATTGAATAAAGAATAACCATAGGGTTTGGTTCTTTTTAATTCTAAAGGAAATGATCCGTCAATTGCCAATTGATTGGGTAATAATATTTGCTGAAACCTTTTGGAACAGTCTCTAATAAGTGAATCATTCTTAGTCAATTTAGCAAAAGACAACACTTGCATCACCCAACAAGTAGCATGATTGTTTTTGGAATCTCTTTCGTCTTTTCCATAGGAATGGTTGGTTACCCAAAATAGATAATCACTAAACCATTGTTTGATTTTAGATAAATCTTGTAGAGGAATTAACCCTGCTTTTTCTAAGACCCTTACAGATTGAGCTACTTCCATCATTTGAATCATATCAATAATACCCACACCCCTGCCTGTTACTTTTCCCTTAATAGCCTGTGCATATAATAGAGAAGGATTCATGCTGGTTGCTGTATCTATAAACCATGCTTTCAAATGCTTAATACTTGCTTTTGCATATTTATTATCTCCAGAAATCAAATAGGCCGATACCAAATTCCCCATCAATTGGCTAAACTGGATCATTGCCAATCTGTGCTGAACAAAATTATTTGGATTGGTTTGACCATCTTTTTGAATATAAGGGCCTTGCGGGTTGCTGGAATCTGGCCACCAATAATCCCCTTCAGAAAAAAAATCATGTTTATTACCGGCAGATCTTTCTGCAAAATAACTTGTTACGGTAATGGGTCTTTGCTGTAATGAATGACTAGCATTTTGAAGAATCTCTTTGGCTAATACTGGCTGTATTTCTTTTCCTGTAGCATTCAGTATTACAGGATTTTTTTGTGCTTGTAAAGAAACAGAACAAGAAAACAGCAGAACGCTAAAATTCATTTTATGACTCATGATAGATTGTTTAAAGCCTCCTTGATCTCTTTTATAAATAGAGCCACTTTTTGCTTAGGATCTCCTTTCCCTAGGGTTTCAATGGGAATAAACCCCCTATAATTAGAAGCTAAAATCATTTTCAAAACTTTTGCCACATCTGTCTTTACCGCTTTTCCATCTAGGTACATATCTTCCTTTAATTGCCAGTTCACTGCCAATGGAATAGTTTCTTGAATTTGCGGAAATGGGTCTCCTTGTTGGTAACTACCAATATCCAAAACCAATCCAAACCAATCCCTATTGACCATTTTAAATAAGTCTTTTACCTGCTGAGAATTTTTAATAAAATCGTTGTGGTTTTGAAGCGCTACAATCACCCCATGTGTTTGACCAAAGTCTACACATTCTTGAATGTCCTTAGCCATCCAGGTTGCAATGGCTTCCCAAGAATATCCTTTTGGTATATCAACACCTGAAAAAATTCGTATTACTGGTGCCCCTAATTTGGAAGCTACAACTATCCAATCTTTGACTAATTGAATGTCTTTTTTTCTTTTCTCTGGGTCTAATTGGGCAAAATCATTCTTGATGCCAGTACCGCTAATGGATAGTCCAGACAAATGTGCCTTTCTTTTAATCCTGAATAAAAACTCATCCGAAGGTACATTTGGATATCCCGGAAAATAATAGCCAGTTAAGTCAATGCCTTCAAATCCAGTTTGGGCACAAAAATCAATTAGCGCTTCAATAGAGATGGCTTGAGACTTAAGCATATCATTGAAGGAATAGGCATTTAAACTCAATTTCAAGTGCTTTACTTGGCCTGTTCCTGAGGTAATAGTCTGTTCCTTAAAGGAGGGAAACAAAGGCACCATCAAGCAGGTTTTCAAAAAATCTCTTCGGATATTTTTTTGCTTCATCCTTAAACTTACTTAATGCAAGTTTTATTCTTTCAGAATGGAACAAAAAACTGCGAAATCGATTTCTTGAAATCATAGTTTATAGAAATAAAAAAGGGCAACTGATATACCATTGCCCTTTTCTAGATGAGGTTAGTTTTTTTATACCGCAAAGGAGGTACCACAACCACAGGTACTGCTGGCATTAGGATTGCTAAAAGTAAATCCTCTACTATTCAAACCACCTTGCCAGTCAACCTCCATACCATAAAGATATATTTGATGGCTTTTGTTCATCACGCAGGAAATGCCTTCTATTTCAAAGTTTTCATCCTCTTCAGTTGGTTGGTCAAAACCTAATACATAGGTCATCCCACTACATCCCCCCCCCTTCACACCTATCCTTAAACGTTGGGAATGGTCAAAATCAGGCTCATTCATTAGGCGTTTTAATTCACTGATGGCCCCACTTGTCAATTTCACTGCTGTAATAGTTGCTGTTTCCATTTGTTAAAATTAATATTCAAATTTACAACCTATTAGCTGGATAGCTACAAAACCAGTTTTCGATAACTGGAATTTCATGCTTAGCCGGTGGTTTCACCTATTTTTGTCCAAAATAATTCCATGTTGGACACTACTAGTTTTTTGACCATGGTCATTGCCGTATTAATTGCAGGATTGGCTGGATTTTTGATTTATTTGCAGCGGAAAAATCAAACTGCCGAAAAAGCAGTATCTACCCAAAATACGGGCTTACAATTACAGGCTTATGAGCGTTTGATTGTATTGGCCAATAGAATTGCCCTACCCAATTTGATTAGCCGTTTAAATGTGCCTGGAGCCACCGCAAGGGATATGCAAGAATTGTTAACTAAGAATATTCGGGAAGAGTTTGAATATAATATTAGTCAACAAATTTATGTAAGCCCTGCTGCATGGAATGCGCTCAAAAACCTACATGATCAAAATTTGTTGATAGTAAATCAAGTGGCACAACAAATGGAACATACCGCCAGTAGCACAGATTTGAATAGGAATATTCTCAATTTTCTAATGAATGATAATCGTGGAAAATTACAGGAATTGGTGGCAGAGGTATTGAGTTATGAAGCAAAAAAATGTCTCTAGTCATTTAAAGATTGACCTATGAATGAAAAACTAGTTTGTACCGATAGTGGCATAGAAATTAAGAAAGTCTACTATCCCCTACCCACCACAGATGTAATTGAAATGCCTGGTCAATTCCCTTATACCAGGGGTGTACAGTCAGATATGTATCGCGGCAAGCTTTGGACTATGCGCCAGTATGCCGGATTCTCAACCGCAGAAGAAAGCAATAAAAGATACCATTATTTGTTATCCCAAGGT
Source organism: Bacteroidota bacterium (assembly GCA_947460595.1). Classification (GTDB taxonomy): domain Bacteria; phylum Bacteroidota; class Bacteroidia; order Chitinophagales; family Chitinophagaceae; genus Sediminibacterium. Next base: position 28,298 of record CANHGS010000010.1, read on the forward strand.
GTAATGGGGCTAAGTGTAGCATTTGACCTTCCCACCCAAATTGGTTATGATTCTGACCATGCATTATCAGAAGGTGAAGTTGGAAAAGTGGGTGTGGCTATTGATAGTTTGGAAGACATGGAAATACTTTTTCAAGGGATTGAACTAGAAAAAGTGTCTACTTCTATGACCATTAATGCAACTGGTTTTATCTTATTGGCATTCTATGTGGCTTTGGCAAAAAAGCAAGGTGCAGATTTAACAAAGATCACGGGTACCATTCAAAACGATATCCTCAAAGAATACGCCGCTAGAGGAACTTATATTTACCCTCCCAAACCATCCATGCGTATCATTACCGATATTTTTGAATGGTGTTCTCAAGCATTACCCAAATGGAATACCATTAGCATTAGTGGTTATCATATACGAGAAGCTGGAAGTACCGCAGTGCAGGAAGTGGCATTTACACTAGCAAATGGCAAAGCCTATGTAGCAGCAGCCTTAGCAAAAGGTTTAGACATTAATGTATTTGGCAAAAGACTTTCTTTCTTCTTCAATGCCCATAACCATTTGTTTGAAGAAGTGGCCAAATTTAGAGCTGCTAGAAAAATGTGGGCGCAGCTCATGAAAAGCATGGGAGCAACGGATGAAAAAGCCATGATGCTGCGTTTTCACACCCAAACTGGTGGAGCAACGCTAACCGCCCAACAACCATTAAACAATATTGCTCGAGTAACCATTCAAAGTTTGGCTTCAGTATTAGGTGGCACCCAAAGTTTGCATACCAATGGCTATGACGAGGCATTGAGTTTACCCACCGAGGAAGCGGCAAGAATTGCATTACGAACCCAACAAATTCTGGCATTTGAAAGTGGCGCACCAGATACCGTAGACCCATTGGCAGGTAGTTATTTTGTTGAAAGCCTAACGGCCAATATGATTCAAGAAGCCAGTGCTTTAATGGAGAAAATTGAGGCCATGGGGGGCGCGGTAGAAGCCATTGAACAAGGTTTTATGCAAGACGAAATTGCTAGAAGTGCCTATACCTACCAACGCAATATAGAAAGTGGCCAAAAAATTATTGTTGGTGTAAACAAGTTTCAGATAGCAGAAACCAATAAAGTTCCGCCGTTTAAGATTGACGATAGTATTCAACAGATTCAAACAGAGAAATTGCTAAAGCTACGCGCAAAAAGAGACCAGCTAAAAGTGACAACTGTTTTGGAAAAAATTGCCCTTACTGCTACTACTAATGAAAATCTGATGCCCATAGTCATTGAAGCAGTTGAGAACCTATGCACTTTGGGTGAAATTGCCGATAGTTTGAGAAAGGTCTTTGGAGAACACCGGTAATTAGGAACTAATTGCTTGATTTTGACTGTTTTTGATAGGGTTGAATTGGATTTCTAACTAACTTGAAGCCATTCTTTCAAGCATCAAAACAAATACATGAGAAAGCAGTTTTTTCTGGGTCTATTGGCCCTACCCTTTTTTGCTGGAGCACAAATCACACCCGCCAAAATTGAACAGTCTGCCAAAGAAGTCAATGATTCTGTGATTGCCTGGCGCAGACATTTGCACCAATTTCCCGAACTGTCTAATAGGGAAACCAATACCATGAAATACATTGTAGAAAAGCTACAAGGTCTTGGGTTAGAAATAAAATCTGGTGTAGCCAAAACAGGTGTTGTAGCTATTTTAAAAGGTGGTAAGCCAGGTCCCGTAGTTGCACTTAGGGCAGATATTGATGCATTACCCGTCATTGAAAGAGCCAATCTTCCCTATAAATCCATTCAAACCACTGAATATGGTGGTCAGAAAGTTGGCATCATGCACGCATGCGGTCATGATACGCATACGGCCATTCTTTTAGGTACCGCCAATGCCATGAGTAAGATTAGGAAAGACATTCCAGGAACGGTGGTATTTGTGTTTCAACCAGCAGAAGAAGGCGCACCAGAAAATGAAGAAGGCGGTGCACCACTCATGATAAAAGAAGGGGTAATGACCAATCCCAAAGTGGATGCCATTTTTGGAATCCATATCAACTCACAAACAGAAATTGGAACCATTAAATACAAATCTGGTTCTGTGATGGCCAGCTCTGATTGGTTTACTATTAAAGTAAAAGGCAAACAATCTCATGGTTCACAACCTTGGAGCGGTATTGATCCAATAGTTGTTGCAACACAAATCATTACTGGATTACAAACCATTGTAAGCCGCCAGTCTGAATTGACCAAGGCCCCCGTAGTAATAACCGTTGGAAGAATTAATTCTGGTGTACGCGCCAATATTATTCCTGAAGAATTGTTCATGGAAGGAACTATCAGAACCTTGGATGGCAATATGCAAAAAGACGTACATGAGAGAATTAGAAATACTGCCCAAAAAATTGCCGAAGCTTCTGGTGCAACTGCAGAAGTAATGATAGATACCAAGACCCTGGTTACTTATAATGATCCCGCACTGGTAAAAATGATGTTGCCTTCTCTGGAAGCAGCCACCGGTAAAGGAAATTTAATAGAACAAGACTGGACAACAGGCGCAGAAGACTTTTCTTTCTATGGCCAAAAAGCACCTGCTTTTTTCTTTTTCCTTGGAGGTATGCCCAAAGGAATGGATCCTAAAAAAGCTGTTCCGCACCACACACCAGACTTTTATATAGATGATAGTAGGTTGGATGTTGGTGTAAAAGCCTATCTAAACCTAGTGATGGATTATGCCCAGTTAAAAGCCAAATAAGTTTTAAAATACGCTTTATGAAACAAGTAGTGTTCATTCTATCAGCCTTTTTTGCCTTGCAATTGAACGCACAAACACCTTTGAGTCCTGAAACCTTATGGAGTCTAGGAAAAGTGAGTGGTATTGGTATATCTAAAGACAAACAACAAGTGCTTTTCTCAGTAAATTTTCCTGATGTAGAAGCCAATAAAGGCAATGTACAAACCTTTAGAATTGGTATTAATGGAGGTAACGCAGAATTGGTCACCAATCCTGATATTTTCTTACCCAATACCAAAATATCACCAGATGGCAAATGGCTCTTAAGTTCCGATGCAGTAAAAATTAAACCTGTTTATGGAATAGACTTCTACCCTAGTCTCACTAAGTCAAATGTGCAGATTTATGAATCCTTAAATTATAGACACTGGGACACATGGGAAGACGGAAAATTTGACCATGTTTTTTTAAATAATCTGGTAGATGGAAAACCTGGACAGGGATTAGATGTAATGAAAGGCGAACCCTTTGATTGCCCTACCAAACCTTTTGGGGGAGACGATGATTATGTTTGGAATCCCAATGGAAAACAGTTGGTCTATGTGACCAAGAAGTCTTATGGTACTGCTTATGCTATTAGCACCAATACAGATTTGTATGAGTATGATATAGCATCTGGAACTACAAAGAATTTAACAGCGTCAAACAAGGGCTATGATATTGCACCTTCCTATAATGACAAAGCTGAACTGGCCTGGTTACAAATGAAAAGAGATGGGTTTGAAGCGGACAAACAAGACCTGATTGTATGGGATGGAGTTGCCAAACAAAATTTAACAGCACCCAGAGATGATATTCACGTAGAATCTTTTAAATGGAGTGAAGATGGTAAGAGCCTTTTCTTTATTGCTCCACAAAAAGGGATGGTGCATTTGTTTCAAGTAAGCTATCCTGGTAAATCCAAGATGCTTCCTGTAATCAAACAATTGACCAAGGGCGAATTTGAAGTAAATGCCATAGTGGGTCAATCAGGTAATCAATTGGTAATTTCAAAAGTTGATTTTAACCATGCATCTGAATTGTATACCCTTGACCTTACCAATGGACAACTCAAACAATTAACGCATGTAAATGACGCTCAGTACAAGCAAATTGCCCAAGTGTCTGCCAAGTATCGCATGGTAACCACAACAGATAATCAACAAATGCCTACCTGGGTCATCTATCCTCCTAATTTTGACCCTTCTAAAAAATATCCCACCCTACTTTTCTGTTTGGGTGGTCCACAGGGAACCATGCCCCATTATTCCTTTAGATGGAATTTTCAATTAATGGCTTCTCAAGGTTATATTATTGTTGCTCCAGATAGAAGGGGTGTATTTGGCAATGGCACTAAATGGACAGAAGGCGTAAGTAAGGACTGGGGGGGACAAGTGATCAATGATTATCTCAGTGCCATTGATGCTGTTTCTAAAGAGACGTATGTAGACAAACAACGCCTGGGATGCGTAGGCGCCAGTTTTGGTGGATTTTCAATTTTTGCATTAGAAGCTTTACACGGCAATAGGTTCAAAACCTTTATCTCGCACGATGGTATATTTGACTTTAGAAGCATGTATGGCACCACCGATGAATTATTTTTTGAAAACTTTGAAAAAGGCGGCAACTACTGGGATAAAAATAACGCAGTAGCACAGCGCAGCTACAAACAATCACCCAGTGAAATGGTGGCTAAATGGAATACGCCCATTATGATTGTTCAAGGTGGAAAAGATTATCGCGTATCCATTGAGCAAAGCCAACAAGCATTTCAAGCCGCACAACTTAAAGGCATCAAGTCTAAATTTTTGTATTTCCCAGATGAAAACCACTGGGTTCTAAAAGCACAAAATGCTTTGGTTTGGCACCATGAATTTTATAAATGGTTGGATGAAACTTTGAAATAGTAGCTTATAAAACCTCAAGCGTATCGTGGCAACACGGTACGCTTTTTTATTTGTTGTAATTTCTAGCACCAAAAAGCAAACTCCCAATTCTCACCATATTACTTCCATTTTCAATGGCTAGTTGATAGTCTCCACTCATACCCATGGATAAAACTGCAAAATCAATATTGTCTGTTTTGCGTTTTCCATGAGTTTGGAATAAACCATTTAGATAGGTAAATTCTGGCTGAACAACCAATGGGTCATCACTAAAAGAAGCCATTCCCATTAATCCTATAATTTTTATATTGGACAAGCTACTAGCCCCTTCCAGTGCGGCATTTAATTCTTCCGCATCCATTCCAAACTTGGTTTCTTCTTTGGCAATATGCACTTGTAATAAAACGGAGATAACCCTATTATTTTTAGTAGCCTGTTTATTAATTTCTACCAATAATTTAAAACTATCAACGCCATGAATCAAGTAAATAAATGGGGCTATGTATTTTACTTTATTGGATTGCAAATGACCTATAAAATGCCATTGAATATCTTTTGCTAAAACGGCTTCTTTTTCTACTAATTCTTGTACATAATTCTCGCCAAAATCCCTTTGGCCCAAGGCATATAATTCCTGAATATCTTCCTTGGGTTTGGTTTTGCTAACTGCAATTAGACTAACCTTACAGGCATCTAGATGGGTCCTAATCTCTTGGTATTTATCAATTGCTACAGGCATATTACCTAATGGATTATTTTAAAATAGAGCGGCTAATCACAATTCTTTGCACTTCACTTGTACCCTCATAAATTTGGGTAATTTTAGCATCGCGCATCAAGCGCTCAACATGATACTCTTTTACAAAACCATATCCACCATGAATTTGAACAGCTTCCGTAGTAGTCCACATGGCTGTTTCAGAAGCATACACTTTAGCCATAGAAGAACTTAAGGTATAATCCATTCCATTATCCTTTTCCCAAGCAGCTTTTAAGCAAAGTAAACGGGCCGCTTCAATTCTAGTGGCCATATCAGCCAGTTTAAATTGAATGGCTTGGTGGTGCATAATTTCTTTACCGAATGCCTTACGTTGTTTGCTGTATGCTAACGCCAATTCATAAGCGCCACTGGCAATACCCAATGCCTGAGAAGCTATTCCTATTCTACCACCTGCCAATGTTTTCATGGCAAATTTGAAACCAAAACCGTCTTCTCCTATCCTATTCTCTTTAGGCACTTTCACATCAGTAAACATAATGGTATGTGTATCACTTCCGCGAATACCCAATTTATTTTCTTTGGCAGCAACAGTAACACCTGGCCAGTTTTTTTCTACAATAAACGCATTGATACCACCACTACCTTTGGTTACATCTGTTTGTGCAATTACCAAATAAACGGATGCTGAAGAGCCATTGGTTATCCAGTTTTTGGTGCCATTAATCAAGTAATGATCTCCCATGTCTTCTGCAGTAGTTTGCTGAGAGGTTGCATCGCTTCCAGCTTCGGGTTCACTCAATAAAAAGGCGCCAATATATAATTCACCATCTTTTTTACCTTGAGCAATTGGTGTTAAGTATTGATTCTTTTGGGCATCATTGCCAAATTTTTCTAATCCCCAACAAACCAAACTATTGTTCACACTCATACAAACGGAAGTACTAGCATCTACCTTACTAATTTCTTCCATGGCCAGCACATAACTAATGGTATCCATGCCGCTTCCACCATAATCAGGATTGGTCATCATTCCCATAAATCCCAAATCAGCTAATTGCATTACCTGTTCTTTGGGAAATTTTTGCAGCTCGTCCCTTTCAATAACACCTGGCTTGCACTGATTCTGTGCAAAATCACGTGCGGCTTTCTGTATCATTAAATGCTCTTCCGTCAATTCAAAATGCATGTCATTGGATTTTGGCAAAAATAGGAAAGGTTTGAATACCTAACAAATGTTAGTTAAGTCCTTTTTTTAATTTTTACTTTACCAATTGAATCGTTTTGGCATTTTTTTGGGCTTTAAGCGCTAATTCGGTTGCCAAAAGACAATGTGCTTGAGGCATAGCCGTTTCGGTTCTGTTGAGTACATCGTCTACCAGTAATTGACCAAATGGCAAGGGTTCTTTATTACAATCTATGTATTTGGTTTCTTTTTGATTCACCAAATACAAATGATTACCACCATTATGGCCACTTGCAATATCTACATTCTTTCTAATCTCTATAAAACCTTCCGTTCCTAAAATAGTGAGTCTTCCATCGCCCCAGCTAGCTAAACCATCAGGAGTAAACCAATCTACCCTAATATATCCCATACCTCCATTACCCCTTAGCATCACGTCTCCAAAGTCTTGAAATTGGGGATACTGAGGATAATGGGTATTGGCAACCTGAGAAGCTACTACTTCAGCTTCAGTAGTTCCGGTAAAAAACAAGTATTGATCAAACTGATGAGAACCAATATCGGTGATAATTCCACCATATCGGGCTTTATCAAAAAACCATTCAGGTCTAGATTTAATGCTCATTCTATGCGGTCCCAAACCAATGGTCTGAATCACATTGCCAATTGCCCCAGCTTTAACCAATTCCCCAGCTTTTACAGTAGCCCTGTTTTCAAAGCGCTCACTATACATGATCGAATAAATTCTGTTTGTAGCTTTTTGTACTTTTCTAACCTGTGCCAATTGGTCCAATGTGATAATGCCAGGTTTGTCTACCAAATAGTCTTTCCCATGTTGCATCACCCGAACACCCAATGGGGCACGCTCATCAGGAATCCCAGAACTCAAGATTAATTGAATACTATTATCTTCTAAAACTTCCTGTTCAGACCTCGCCAATTTTGCTTCAGGAAATTGTTTCATAAAAGCGGCAACCAATTCAGGTTCTTTGGCATAGATCCAAACCAATTCACCCCCACCCCTTTTCACTGCTTCTGTCATGCCATAGATATGGTTATGATTGATATTAATGACACCAAACCTAATTCTGGTAGCTGCTTTTAAAGTAGAACTATTGGCCTTGGCTTGAATGCCCGTTAGCAAAGCAATACCAGATGCAGCGGCACTGGTTTTTAAAAAATCTCTTCTATTTGAGACCCCTTGTTTCATATTTAATCAATTTATTTATACCAATGTAAAACAAAAAGAATTGTCTTTTCATTCCTTGATTAAAAGATTCCTATATCGATTTCGTATTTATGTCTAGTTATGAAAATATGTTAAACTTTTACAAAGACCAAAGGTTATACTTTTAACTTTCGTCAGATAGGAAAACCCATAAATATGAAAATCATTAAATTAAGTATTTTATCCCTAGCAGTCTTATTAATCAGCTTTGCCTGCAAGAAATCAGCAACGGGTACAACTACAAGCACAGGAACTACCATTGTTCCTGATGTTTATAAAAAGATCTATGGTGCTACCAGTATCAGCTCCGATGGCACTTATCTTACCATTAAAACCACTGGCACACCTGACCACAAGTCTATCTATTACGCCACCAGCAATGCTTTATATGAAAATTTCTCAGGTACCACTTTTGGTGGTAGAACATTTATGAAAAATCCCAATAGCATTGCGTCACAAACTTTGACATTTAAAATTCCTTTAAACCCTGCTGTTTCAAGTACGCATGCTAATACACCATTGGGGCCTATTGGCATTTCAATAAATGGAGTACCTTTTTTCAACCAATATGCTGGTCCAAATATCCCATTAACCAATGAAGCCAATAGCTTTGACCAGTATTATGGACATCCTCAACAAAGTGGTCAATACCATTATCATGTAGAACCAATTTATTTGACAACTGTAAAAGTTACCAAGTCTTCTCTTTTAGGATTCTTACTAGATGGTTTTCCAGTATATGGTCCTATGGAAAATGGCGCTTCAGTAACCAATGCCATGTTAGATGCATATCATGGACATACAACTGTAACAACTGATTATCCAAATGGCATTTATCATTACCATATTACAGATGCAGATCCCTATATCAATGGATCTGGATTTTATGGTACGGCTGGAACTGTAACTCAATAAAATGAAACTAAAGTCTGTATTTTTCTATTGTTGTATCACAATGGTAATGGCTTGCAATGATCAAAAGACCCAAGCCCATGCAATTGAGGCACATCAAATTCCTAATAAGTACTTAGCACTAGAAGATAATTCAACTATTTGGCGGCAAGACAGTTTATTCTATCAAGGCAAACCCTTTTCCGGAAAGGCATATAGTTTATTTGGCAATGGCGATACGGCTGTTTACAAGGAATTTTGGAATGGACTACAAGAAGGCATTACCAAAAGATGGCACCCAAACAAACAATTAGCAGAAGATCGTTTCTATATTGTTGGAAAAAAAGAAGGCAGACATAGGGCTTGGTGGCCAGATGGTAAACTTCAATTTGAGTTTCAAGTTCATGAAGATGCTTATGAAGGAGAATTGAAAGAATGGAATAACAAGGGATTACTAATCAAACAATTCCACTATCAAAAAGGTCAAGAAGTTGGTAACCAACGGCTTTGGTGGGACGATAGTACTGTTAGGGCCAACTATGAAATCAGAGATGGAAAAAAATATGGATTAATAGGTATTAAACTTTGTAAGAACCCTTATGATTCAGTCAAATAAAAACATACCATACCTTCTAATATTGCTATTGGTAATTGGTTGCCAACCTGCTAAAGAACCACTTGGCTTACCCTTTATCTCTAAGCCAGACTTTACCCCAGAGTGGATTGCAAAAACAGATCCCAGATATGATAGTATTCATCAAATTCCAAGTTTTAGATTTCAAGACCAAGACGGCCAGTTTATCACTGAGCAAACGGTTTCAGGAAAAATATATGTTGCCAATTTTATCTTCACTAGCTGTGGTAGTATCTGCCCAAGGATGACAGAGAATATGGCCATTGTTCAAAAAAAATACCTTCAAGACAAAGAGGTTTTAATCTTGTCACATTCTGTTATGCCTGATAGAGACAGTGTTCCTGTTTTAAAAAATTATGCCAATTTAAAAGGGATTGTTTCAGGCAAATGGTTCTTACTAACTGGCAATATTGACAGTATTTATAAAATGGCTAAAAAAGAATACTATGCAGGTGAAAGGATTGGTTATTATGGCAATCAAAAAGACTTTCTACACACAGAAAACTGCATGCTCCTAGACAAGCATAGAAGAATTAGAGGCATTTATAATGGCACTTTACCCTTAGAGATGGAAAGGATAATAGAAGATATAGAAATTTTAAAAAAAGAAACCGACTAGAGGTATTTCTTCTGAAGGTTAAATAATACCAGAGAATCCATGGCATTCAACTTTTTGGTGGTGTCTTGTAAAAAATGTCTTTTAAATGATTGAATGGCAGCCCTGTTGTCTTTTACATCATAACCAATAATCCTTAGTGCAATAATGGGATTAAATCCTGTTGGCACCGTATCTAAATTACTATCGTACCACAACCCAAAACCTTTATCCGACAAAGTTTTCCAAGGGAATCTAAAATTGGGATCATTTTTTCTAGTGGGTGCTATATCTCCGTGGCCAATAAAATTAGCCGTAGGAATGCCATAATTCATTTTCAATTTACCAAGTAAGCTAATCAGACTATTGATTTGTAAACTATCAAAAGGTTCAAACCCATTATTGTCTAATTCAATGCCAATTGATGCAGAATTAATATCAACCATATTACCCCATTTGGCAATGCCCCCATGCCAAGCGCGCATATAATCATTCAACATATGGTGGATGGTTCCATCCTTACAAATCACATAGTGTGCACTCACTGAAGACTTAGTCATGGTGAATGTTTTCAAGGTTTGTTCACAGGCATTTTGTGCGGTATGATGGATAATCACAAAATTTGGCTTTCGCAAATTAAAATTAGTAGTTCCTACCCAGTAAGTTGCCTGTTTAATTGAATCCGTATTCCATTGATTTTCTGGTAAAGTACTAATAGTCTTTGCAAGCGCCCTGGATTGCTTTTTATAGGCTTTATTGGTGGTAGCGTAGGGATTGCGAGAACAAGACCATATACCAAAAATCAAGAAGAGGAATACTCCAAATATAAAGACAGGTTTCATAGAGAAAAATAAAAATGCCGGTACCAATAGGCATCGGCATTAGTGTTAGATTTAATTAGCTTTCCAAGTATTGTTAGCAGAATTCATATCAGGGAAATTGTGATCAGGATCAATCACTACTTTCTGAATGGTTTCTGTGGTATTCAATTTCACCTTCCAACTAGTATTGTTCTGCCAAATTTCTACAGGTAGTTTTTTCCTTTCAGTTTTACCTGAGGCTGTAGTATACTCTATAATCACCGGCATTGCTAATTGGTCAAGGTTATCAATGGTCACCAATGCACCATTTTTAGCGTCATTGTTGATATAATCAACTTTACTTACAGCTTGGTCTAATTTATAGTTCTCCAAGAACATTCCTTTCCAGAACCAAGACAGGTCTTCTCCTGCCCCATTCTCCATACTTCTAAAGAAGTCCCAAGGTGTAGGATGTTTTAATTTCCAATCGTGGATATACTTTTTAAAAGCATAATCAAATCGGTCTTCACCTAAGATTTGTGTACGCAATAAGGTTAAAGCATAACCAGGTTTCATATATAGTTCAATACCAATATTTCTCTCCTGCAAAACATCCGGCGTATTCATCATAGTTTCTGAAGTAGGTCCAAACAAGAAACGAGCATACTGGTGCCAATCCGTTTTTCCTGCTTTATATTCACCCTTATTAAAATCATCTCCTGCAAGTGAATTGATAAATGTATTAAAACCTTCATCCATCCAACCATATTTACGCTCATTACTACCCACAATCATAGGGAACCAAGTATGTCCAAACTCGTGGTCAGTAACACCAAATAAACCTTCTGTTTTTGCGGTAGACCCACAGAAAACAATCCCCGGATATTCCATGCCCCCAATATTACTGGCAACATTTGAAGCTACAGGATAAGGGAATTCAAACCATCTTTTGCTATAGTTTTCAATACTTCCTTTGGTATATTCAGTAGCTCTACCCCATGCTTTTAAGCCATCCGATTCTTCAGGATAAACACTGGTAGCCATACATTTCTTACCACTGGGTAGGTTAATCTTGGCTGCATCCCAAATAAAACTTTTTGAGCTAGCCCAAGCAAAATCCCTTGCACTGCTCAAAGCATACTTCCAGGTGCAAGTAGCCTTAGTTGGTCTTGATGCTGGATCCAACACTTCTGCAGCACTGCGAATGATAATAGTACTATCACTGGTTTTGGCTTGATTAAATCTTTTTAATTGAGTAGCGGTTAAAACTTCTTGTGGATTTAACAATTCACCAGAGGCTACCACAATATGTGAAGCAGGCACTGTTAAACTCACTTCAAAATCGCCATACTCTAAGTAAAATTCACTGGCGCCTAAATAAGGAAGGGTATTCCAACCTTGCACGTCATCAAACACACAGAGTCTGGGATACCACTGCGCAACCGCATAGATATTACCATTTTTTGTTTTTAGAATTCCTGTTCTATCCGATCCATATTCAGGAATTACATAATTGTAATCAATTTTAATGGAAACAGCACCAGACTTAGCAGCCAATGCTTTATTCAATCGCAATTGCATTCTAGTGTCATTGATTAGATAGGGTACTTTCTCTGATTTGCCTGCAACAATCAACGCAACATTGGTCACTTGATAACCTCCGCTAAAGGTACTTTTTGCATCACCATATCGGCTTCTGCCCGTTGCCGGCATTTTAGCTTGTCCCCTAGATTCCAAATTATATAGGTTCTGGTCCATTTGCAACCAGATATAGGGCAATTCAATGGGACTATTATTTTTATAGCTAATGGTTACGGAACCCGATACTTTATTGCTAGCATCATCCAAGGTTGCTGCAATTTTATAGTCTGCCTTATTTTGCCAATAGGCATGTCCAGGTTCTCCCGTTGCCGTTCTGTATTCATTCCCTGCCGATGGATAAAACAAAGGGCCAAACAAATCATGTTGGTCATATTTTGACCTTGTTTCAGTTGCAGCCGTAGGACTAGCCGTTTGAGCGGTTCCTTGTAAAAGACCGGTTAATAAAATTCCGGTAAACAATAAGCGATTTTTAAGCATAGTTCAATTACATTTATGGTGGAAGAACAGGACTAAAGTAATGAAAATCATAGTCCCTGAAAAGATAAATTGATAAAAGGAATCAGATGTCATTATTATTGAACAGAAACAGTTTTGGAAACCCGGCCAATTCGGGCAAACTCATGAGCAGAGAAGCCGCAATATCTTTGTTCCAGGAATGGGTATTAAATCCCAAATTGCAGGTACATATGTTACAGGTTGCACACTTGATGCATTGCTGGGCAAAAGAGAAAGAAGGTCTGGATGAACAGGGTATTTGGAAATGGGAACAAGCAGGTTTGTTGCACGATGCCGATTGGGATCAATGGCCAGATCAACACTGTAAAAAAATCATTGAGCACTTAGAATCTTTAGAAATTGACCCAGAAGTCATTCACGCCATTGCATCACATGGACCTGCTCATTTTGGGGTTGAGCCGGAAAATAGTATGGACAAAATGCTGTTTGCTTTTGACGAATTATCAGGATTAATTCATGCGTATTCTATTCTCAGACCAGGTGGTTATGAAGGAATGGATGTAAAAGGCGTTAAAAAAAGACTCAAAGAAAAATCTTTTGCAGCAAATGTATCTAGAGAAGAAATCCAAGACGCAGCTAATAGAGCAGGTATTTTATTAGAAGATTTGATTGCTTTCATTATTCCAAGGCAAGCTGCCGTTACAAGTACTGATTCAATATAATTATAACCAACTAATTCTAACATTATAACAAGCATACATCAACATGAAAAAAATAATTTTTGGCATATTATTACTTGCTTCTGTTCAGATAAAAGCACAAGAGATATTAAATCTACGCTCACAAGCAAGTCTCATTGATGAAATTAATGCAGAGCGTTTTAACGTATTGTTGCCCAAATTAATGGAAAGAGAGGGTATTGACATGTGGGTATTGATTAGCAGAGAATACAATGAAGACCCCATATTAAAAACCATGCTTCCCGCAGAATGGTTATCAGCTAGAAGACGTACTATGATTGTTTTTTATCATGATAGTACTAAAAAAATCAATGACCAATTGGCTATTGCCCGATACAATGTGGGAGAACAAATCAAAGCCGCTTGGGACATGAAACAATTTCCGGATCAATGGGATGCTTTAATTGACTTGATTGTAAAAAGAAATCCTAAGAAGATTGGGTTGAATTATTCCAATGATTTTGCCCATGCAGACGGATTAACCTTTACAGAACAAAAAATCTTTCTAGACAAGCTACCAGCTAATTTCAAATCAAAAGTTGTTAGTGCGGAAAAATTGGGGGTTGCTTGGTTAGAATCAAGAACAGAACGCGAGATGCAACTCTATCCCCAATTGATTCAAATTACTCACCAAATTATTGCAGAAGGATTTTCTGAAAAAACCATTCAACCAGGTGTTACCACTACAGATGATTTGGTATGGTGGTTCCGTCAACGAATTAGAAACCTAGGTTTAGACACTTGGTTCCATCCTTCTGTAGCCATTCAAAGAAATGATCCAGAAAACTTTGAGCACTTACGCGCATTTTCTAATAGACCAAAAGCAGAACTGATTCAACCAGGCGATTTGTTACACGTTGATATTGGTATCAGCTACCTTCGTTTAAATACTGACGTTCAAGAACACGCGTATGTATTACAGCCCGGAGAGACCTCCGCTCCTATGGCTTTGCAAAAAGCTTTTATAAAAGCCAACAGATTACAAGATATTTTGACCAGCCAATATGTAATTGGGAGATCTGGAAATCAAATTCTCAAAGCATCCCTTGATCAAGCCAAAAAAGAAGGCATTGAAGCAAGTATTTATACCCATCCCATTGGCTATCACGGACACGCAGCTGGACCAACTATTGGTCTTTGGGATCAACAAAATGGCGTGGCTGGAAGTGGCGATTTTCCATTGCATTATAACACCGCTTACAGCATTGAATTGAACGCAGCTACAGAAATACCTGATTGGAAAAAAACTATCCGGATCATGCTTGAAGAAGATGGTTTTTTTAATGAGAAAGGGTTCCGTTTTATTGGTGGAAGACAAAAAGAGTTGTTGCTTATCCCTCGTCAAAATAGCACTATTGGCAACTAATTAATAATGGAATCACTCAATCAAGCATATTGGAATCAGCAATATGAGCAGGGTAATACTGGATGGAATATTGGAACTGTTTCTACGCCATTAAAATCCTATTTTGATCAATTAACACATAAAAATCTTAGCATTTTAATTCCTGGAGGCGGGAATGGACATGAAGCGGAATACTTATTATCATTAGGTTTTACCAATATTAGTATTTTAGATATTGCACCAAAAGCTATAGCAGCATTAGAAGTTAGATTTGAAGGGCAAATTGGTAAAACATTACATTTAATTCTGGGAGATTTTTTTGACCACCTAGGTCAATATGACTTGATTATTGAACAAACTTTTTTCTG
This sequence comes from Bacteroidota bacterium, assembly GCA_947460595.1. Taxonomy (GTDB): domain Bacteria; phylum Bacteroidota; class Bacteroidia; order Chitinophagales; family Chitinophagaceae; genus Sediminibacterium. The sequence goes on from CANHGS010000010.1 coordinate 43,492, forward strand.
TGCATTGGATCCTAGTTTGAGACAAGCTTATGTAGAAAAAATGGCTGCACTATTATCAAACAATGGAAGACTATCTGGGCTTTTATTTGATGCGCAATTTCCAGTGGGTCCACCATTTGGCGGAAATAAGCAAGAATATCAAGACCTTTTTTCTACCCATTTTAATTTCAAAAAATTAGCTCCCTGTTATAACAGCATTCCCCAAAGAATGGGGAATGAATGTTTTATCATTGCAACAAAAAAGCAAGCAGATTTTTAAACTGCTTGCTTTTTCACTTTTCATTTCTTCACTCTTCGCTATTCACTTTTCACTTTTCACTCTTCACTCTTCACTTTTCACTATAATGGCTCCTGTTGACTCAAACAATGAAAGCTACCTAATCCCCAAATAATATCGGTTGAGTCAATTCCTACCGTTTCTCTATTAGGAAAACATTGAGCAATGATTTGTAAGGCTTTGTCATCCTTTGCAGATCGGAACGTAGGAACAATTACGTGTTTGTTGCTAATATAAAAATTGGCATAGGATGCTGGAAGACGTTGATCTTCATAGATAACTGCGTCAGGCATTGGAAGTTCAACAATATTTAATTGTTTTCCGTTTAGGAGCCGCATGGCTTTTAACTGATTTAAATTGGTTTGCAAGAGCTCATAATTTTCATCTTGTTTATCTGATTCCACAACAGTGATGACCGTGTCTTCATTTACAAACCTAACCGTATCGTCAATATGACCATCCGTATCGTCACCAACTATACCATCATCCACCCAGAGTATTTGATCAACACCATAATAATTAGAAAGATAGTTTTCTATCTCTGACTGATTTAAATGAGGGTTTCTATTTTCATTCAGCAAACAAGCTTTTGAAGTCATTAGAGCTCCCTTACCATTAAATTCTACAGAACCACCTTCCATAACAATGCCAGGATGAAAAACAGGCATACTAAAATGCTTGCCAATCAATGTTGGGATTACATCATCTAAATCAAAGGGCGGATACTTATTTCCCCAAGCATTGTAATTCCAATCTACAATTACTTTTCTATCTGCGGCAGAATCATTAATCAGAAATGCGGGGCCATGGTCCCTACACCAAGCGTCATTAGTTGGATGCAAATAAAAAGACACTTTGTTTAAATCCACACCTGCACTATTCAAATGCCCTATAGCAAATGCTTTCATTGCTTCATCTACAACATTAATACGCACTTCTTCACCTAGAGATAAATACTTGATAAACAAAGCATAATTGGGATAAATGCTATCAATCTTACCTGGCCAGCTAGCTTCTTTGTGTGGCCAACTCAACCAAGTTGCTACATGTGGCGCAAACTCTGCTGGGAATTTGTATCCTAAGGAAGCAGGAAGTATGCCGTTAGTATCTTTCAATGACATGTGTTTCATTTAAACTTCGTCTATAAAACGTTTGGTAATAGGTTGATAAGAATCAATTCTCCTATCACGTAAAAACGGCCAATGAGTTCTATACCTATCTGTTTCTTTAGTATCAATAGTAACTACTGCAACTTCCTCTTGATCGTGAGATGCTTTGTAAATTAAAGCCCCAAAGGGATTACTCACAAAAGAGCCTCCCCAGAATTGCATGGCCCCATCTTGTTCTAATCCCACCCTATTCACACTTACCACGTGAACCCCATTGGCCACTGCATGGCTTCTTTGAATAGTCTGCCAAGCATTGTATTGTTCTGTATTTGTTGCCTCATCTTGAGAAGTGGCCCACCCAATGGCTGTAGGATAGAACAAAACTTCTGCTCCCATTAATGCAGTAATTCTAGAAGCTTCTGGATACCATTGGTCCCAGCAAATCAAGACCCCTAATTTGGCATACTTTGTTTGAAAAACTTTATAACCCAAATCGCCTGGCGTAAAATAGAATTTCTCATAATAAGCAGGATCATCCGGTATATGCATTTTGCGATATTTACCCAAATAAGCACCATCAGCATCCAAGACGGCAGTAGTATTATGATACAAACCTTCTGTTCTTTTTTCAAACAAGGAAGCTATAATAACCACTTTTAATTCAGCTGCTAATTGACTTAAGGTTTCTGTAGATAGTCCTGGAACAGCTTCTGCCAACAAGAAATTTTCATACGCTTCAACGTCACAGAAATACAAAGAAGTAAACAACTCTTGTAAACAAATAATTTGTGCTCCTTTTGCAGCAGCATCTCTGATTTTAAGGATGGTTTTGGCCATATTAGCTTCCTTTGAAGCCAAGCAAGTCATTTGAACCAATCCAATGGCAACTTTTGACATATGATTCTATTATTAAAATAATTAGGTGGCTAACTGTATAATATTATCCAGGCTTTTAATGCCAATCATTTTTTCAGAAATATAGCCCTCAGCATATTCTACCCCAATCCGTTTGCCTAACATCATGGCCCTAGCTTTTACGGACTCAATAAACTGGGGGGATGAAATATAGGTTTGAGGTTCCTGTAGGTCTGGATTGTAAAACTGGGTAGTATAGGCCAATACTGATTCAATTTTTTTATCCATGTATTTTGAGATATCAATTACAAAACTGGGTTGGATAAATCTATCTTGTATATAATGGAATACATAAGCCGGGCGCCATGCTTCTTGAACTAGACCCTCTATATGGGTTTCAATTTTACGTAAGCCTGAAAGAAAGGCGGCGTCTGAAATTAACTTAGCGCTTCTGCCATGATCAGGATGCCTGTCTTCAGGTGCATTAGCTAAAATAATATCTGGTTGGTATTTACGAATAGCAGCAATCAATAATCTTTGATGTGCTTCGTCATTTTGAAAAAAGCCATCGGCCATGCCTAAATTCTCCCTAACCTGAATACCCAAAATGTCTGCTGCATTCCTTGCTTCTACCTTTCTTGTTTCAGGAGTACCCCTGGTACCTAATTCACCCCTGGTCAGGTCTAAGATACCTACCTTCTTACCCTCTTCAATGGCAGCTAGCAAGGTTCCGGCACAACCCAATTCCACATCATCCGGATGCACCCCAATAGCCAGTATTTGCAATTTCATGTTCAAGATTTAGAATGTAAAGTTACTGGGGAGAACCCATTAAAAATCCCGTACCAATTACTCGGGACGGGATTTTTGTTATTTTCAAGAAGATTAGTCTTTCTTGGCGTAACGCTTTTTGAACTTATCAATACGTCCTGCAGTGTCAACCAACATAGATTTACCAGTATAGAAAGGATGTGAAGTATTAGAAATCTCCAATTTGATTACTGGATATTCTTTACCGTCTTCCCACTGAATGGTTTCTTTAGAGTTAGCAGTAGACTTGCTCAAAAATGAATCACCGTTACTCATGTCTTTGAACACTACAAAGCGGTAATTTTCTGGATGGATACCTTGTTTCATTTTATTTGATTTAGGTAGTACGGATTTTGCCGTACTGTTATTTTTAGGAATGCAAAACTAACCAGTTCTGGATGGAATTCCAAATGAAAAAGCGGATTATCAGGACAAATTGGACCAAAAATGCCAATTTAGCTCTTCATATTGATGTATTGTAGCGGAATTCCAAGATTAGAATTCCTACAAAGGCCAATAACATCTTGTAAATCGTCAATCTTTTTAGCCGTTACTCTAATGATGTCATCCATAATGGCTGCTTGCACTTTTAAACCACTATCCTTAATCAGTTTCACTATTTTCTTGGCATCATCCTGTTTGAGACCATTTCTTACAGGAACATCCTTTTTGATGGTTTTTCCACTAGGATAAGCGTCTTTTTCAAAATCAAAAGCAGCTGCTTCAATTCCTTGTTTCATAGACCTGCTGATTATCACATCTATCACTTGTTTCATTTTCATATCAGACTCCACTTCTAGCTTAAGAATGAAGTCTTTTTTATTCAATTCTATTTCTACCGGTGAATTCTTAAAATCAAAACGCGTACTTATTTCTTTTTTAACCGTGTTAATGGCGTTGTCCAGCGTTTGCAAGTCTACCTTGCTAGAAATGTCAAATGAAGGCATTGTATTTTTTTTGTAAAGATAATTAGGAAAATGGGTATTTATAAAAAGTCCAAGATTACTTACTTATCAATTTTTTGGCATTAAAAGTTAGTAATAAACCAACTATAAAAAGGACTACGGATATTATTTGTGCTTGTGTTGGCTGAAATGGTAGGGATTCATATTTGGTATTCACTCTAATACTTTCAATTAAAAACCGCTCCATTCCATTAAACATTAAATAGATTCCAAATAATTGACCTGGGATTTTGATTTTCTTACGAATTGACCATAATACAACAAAAATCAAAGAGCAAAGAATCACTTCATATAACGCAGTTGGATAAACGGCTGGTACTAATTGGTTGCAATAAGGTCCAGTGCAACCCGGTATGGGCATTCCATCCCCCACTACATTATGAGGATATTGGTAGGCCCAAAGCCAGTCGGGCATCCAACTAAAGGGCTTGGGATTCAAATTGGCAATACCCCAATCTCCATCTCCGCTTACTTGACAACCAATTCTACCTATTGCATAACCCAACATCAATATAGGCGCAAATGCATCTACCAAATGAATAATGGGCAATTTAATTCTACGTGCATAGATCATGATGGCTGCACCTGCACAAATTAATCCCCCATAAAAAGTAAGACCACTAAAAGAAAGCAATGCCCCTATAGGATCTTTTGCAAAATCATTCCAATTTTCTAGGTTATGAAAAATCTTGGCACCTAAAAAACCAAAACCGGCTGCATAAATCAACAGGTCTCCCACCCTATCATGAGGCCAAATTCTGATAACTCTTTCTTCAGGCTCATCCAATTGTTGTTTGTGCTTCTCATACCATTTTAGCCCAGCAAAAAACAACCCAACTAAGACACCCAACCAAAGATTCCCGCTGGAAGAAAGTATAAAAGCTTGTGGATCATTCAAAGCATCCGGAATAGTAAAAGCGCCAATAATCTTATATCCAAACACAAAACCCAACAAAAAATTTAAAACCAAATCAACCATCGACGCTGGTGCTCCAATAACAAGCTTCTCCTCTGTATAGCTAAACAATCCTTGCTGCTGTTTTCTTCTTAATTCCAAGGTTAAAGCCCATGCACTAATAATAAAACAGAGTGCTACAAAAAATCCAAAAGAATTGATCAATTTTAAACCTGACAATTCTATTCCAAAAAGATCCTTGAATGCGTAGTAAAGATTGGGATACATGAACAACTATTTGATTGCTGATAAAGAATGGTCTGTAAAAGCACAATGTTAATCAGAAAAATTGATACTAAAACGGGCCTATTTACTGGAAAAAATAAGGCCCCACTTGCGTGAGGCCCATACTTACTAACCCATCTAAAAACAAATTTACAAAAAAATCTTAATTACAATGCTCGTTAAATACAGAAATCAGGTGCTGAGCAATAACTTGGGCTGGTCTACCCTCAATTTGATGACGCTCTACCATACTTACTAATTGTCCGTCTTTAAACAGCGCAATTGCAGGAGACGATGGAGGATAAGGCAACATATGCTTACGAACCTGGTTAATAGCTTCTACGTCAAATCCGGCAAAACTGGTAGTCAAACGGTCTGGGCGTATAGTAGAATTTTCTACTGCCATTACCACACCTGGCCTACAAGTGCCTGCTGCACAACCACATACACTATTAATCACTACTAAGGTAGTTCCTTCTTGTCCCAATACGCTATCAACCTCTGCAGCGGTAAGCATCTCTTCAAAACCACTTTCTGTTAACTCTGCTTTCATTGGTAATACTATCTCGGCTGGATACATAAACTTGATTTTTAATTGTGGATCACAAAATTAGGTAAAAGTGGAAACATCAAATCTTAAAATTATTTTGTCATTTTGGCGCTATTTATTTTTCAAATACGCCATTATGTCATTTACGGAAAAATTAAATGGTCAGATTTGCAGTAAAAAAGGGATAAAACTGACTTGGTATACCCTTTGAAACTGTTTTATAAGTCTAAATCCTAAAAATTAATACTATGACATTTGCAAAACAACAACCCGGACAAGTAAACAGTATGTTACATGAATTATTTAATGCTCTTCCAAGTTCATGGGAAAGGGATGTTCCTGTAAGTCTTGGGGCGCCTCCAGTAAACATTCATGAATCTGGTGAAGGATTCGACCTTGAATTGATTGCCCCGGGAAGAAACAAAGAAGATTTTAAAGTAAAATTGGAAAAAGACCTCTTAACTATTGCTTACAATCCAAAGGAAGCTACAGTAGAGAAAAACTTCCATACCATTCGTAGAGAGTTTCAATTAAAAGGATTTAAAAGAAGTTTCAGTTTAGATGACCAGATTCAACTTGATGGTATTCATGCCAAATATGAAAATGGAATCCTGAAATTATTTTTACCAAGAATTGAAAAAGCGGTGTATTCCCCAAAAGAAATTAGCATTTTATAAATTGACAAACTGTGATGATTCACAGCAGTTGGTTTTGGTTTACCCTCCTGTCTCTACAGGGGGGTATTTTTTTCTTAGAAAATGTAATAATCAAAAAAAATAAACTACCTATGACTTATAAAAATTACGATGATGTTGCAAAAGAAGCTTTTAATCCTTTTTCTATTATTAGCAAATATTAGTTTCTCTCAAAAAGCCGAACCATCACTTCTTTGGAGAATCAGCGGCAAGGGCTTAAAAGAGCCGTCATATATTTTTGGAACTTTTCATATGATGTGCAAGGATCAATTTCAGATATCTCAACCCATGGAACTGGCCCTATCTTCTTGTAAGAAATACTATGGCGAGTTAGATATGGATGATCCAAATATGTCGGCAACCATGATGGAATTTGCCAAAATAAAAGATAGCAAAACCATTGATAGCTATATGGAACCCAAAGAATTTGCCGCTTTTGACAAAAAATATCAATCTGCAACAGGCATGTCTTTAATGATGTTCAAACAGTATAAACCCTTTTTTGGAATGAGTTTTCTTATATTAAAAACAGTTCCATGCACAGCCACTGTTCAACCAGAAACTGAATTAATGCATTTGGCGCAACAAAAACAATTAGAGATTCTTGGCCTAGAGACCATTGAACAACAAATGAACCTTCTAAATCAAGAACCTATAGATTCCCAATTAATATCTATGCGCAAAATGGTTAACAATTTTGATAGTAGCAAGCAAGTGATGCGTGAAATGATTCAAGTTTATTTGAAAAAAGACGTAGAAGCCTTATACCAATATATGAAGGAAAAAGGGGTCAATGATAATTTTGAATCAACCATGCTAATTAATAGGAATAAAGAATGGATTCCTAAAATGAAGAAATCCATGAATGAAAATCCAAGCTTTTTTGCAGTTGGAGCTGGACATCTTGGTGGTAAATCTGGGGTCTTGGCATTATTACGTAAAAATGGCTACCTCGTAGAACCTATTCAATATTAAATGGGTCAGATGAACTCCCAAGACCATTTTGTATCCTTATTAAAAACACACCAGAACATAGTTCACAAAGTGTGTAATCTATATATGGATAGACATAGTGAACGGGAAGATCTTTTTCAGGAAATCACACTACAGGCCTGGAAAGCATTTCCAAGTTTTAGAGGAGATGCCAAGTTTTCTACCTGGCTTTATCGTGTTGCCTTAAATACAGCAATTACATTTTATAGAAAAGAAAAAAGAAGTCCTCAGATTTATATGTATGATATACTTCCTGAATCGGCATCAGAAGACGGCCTTGATCCTATTGAAATACAATTGAAAGCCATGTATGCTGCTATAGGTGAACTCAGTAAGATTGATAAAGCCATCGTCATGCTTTATTTAGAGGATTATGCATACCAAGATATAGGCGAGATGATGGGAATTACTGCAAATAATGTAGCGGTAAAAATGAATCGGATAAAGACCAAATTAAAAGATGAAGCAAAAAAACAATTGGAGCAATCCTACATATAATTATTATGGATTTAGATCAATTTAAACAACAACTCAATGAAAAGCTCTCCACTGACCATAATGGCAGATCGGGAGAAGAGATTGCACAAATGCTCGGCAAGAAAACTTTTTCAATCATTGAAAAACTAAAAAGAAGTATTCAATATGAAATCCTTTTTGGATTGATTGGCATGATACTTTTTGCCATTCTAGCTTTTTCAACCAAATACCAATCTATAAGAACCTATTTTGGCGTTGCTGCAGTTTTCATATTTTTATTTCTGTTCTTATTGAATTACTTACTCAAAAAAACTATCAAACTAAATCAAGTTCAGCGCCCAGTCATTAGCAATCTGACCAATTATGTTTTATTAATTGAAGAATACATGAAACGGTATTTTCAGTTTACTATGGCCATGATACCTATTTGTTTATTTTTTGCTGGCTATCTAGGATATCATGAGAAAAAGCCAATTCCCGAATTGGACAAAATCATTGATGTTGGACAATTAGGCTTTAAACTTGTTTTGACAATTTCTATTATTTATTTAATCTCATTCAGTATTGGTATCTACTATTTTACCAAATGGTATTTGCACAAAATTTATGGCAAATATGTATTGGAACTGAAGAATTGCATTAAAGACTTACAGGAAAACTAATCCTTACTCACAAATATTTTTTCTTCTAGTATCAATTAAATATTGGATTTTCCATCCATTTGTTTGGCGTACCAATTGAAATGAATTTACGCCACAATGACTAAAAATGCCAATACAATTAAAATGGACGGTTTTCTCATTAGGTTGATTTTTGCATTAAATATAAATTTCCTAGTACAAAAAAATCCGCCCAATTATTTGAGCGGATTTATATCTTAATTAGAACATTATCTTAGGTAACCCAGAATTTTGAGCATACTTGCCGAAGTTTGTTCCTTGGCATAAACCCAATCTATCAATTTTCCATTTTTATCATGTTCCACAATCACGTGTTTGGGAGATGGCACCATGCAGTGCTTGATTCCTCCATATCCACTTATTTGATCTTGGTATGCACCAGTATGAAAGAACCCTACGTATAAAGGCTCTTTATTAGACTCTGCTTCTTTTTTACCATCGGCGGCCAACTTGGGAAGGAATACCTCATTGATATGCTCTTCCGAATCATAATAATCATGACTATCACAAGTGATACCCCCAAGCACTACCCGATGATATTCGTTATCCCATTTATTAATAGGCAACATCAAAAATTTCTCTCCAATTCCCCATGTGTCTGGCAATGTAGTAATAAATGAAGAATCAATCATGTACCAGCACTCACGGTCATTCTGAATCTTTTGGCCAAGCACACTGTAAATATGTGCCATGCTCTCTCCTACTGTAAAGGATCCAAATTCTGTGTAGATATTGGGCATGGGAACTTTAGCCTTGTTACAAGCTTTCTTAATATTACCTACAATTTCATTGATCATGAATTGGTAATCATATTCAAATCCCAATGAATGCTTAATAGGAAAACCTCCGCCAATATTAATACTATCTAATTCGGGACAAATTTTCTTTAACTGGCAATATAAGTTGATGATTTTATTCAATTCACTCCAATAATAAATATCATCTTTTACGCCTTTATTCAAAAAGATATGCAGCATCTTTAGTTGGAACTTGTCTTCAAATCCTTCAATCTCATCTACATAAAATTCCAAAATATCCTTTGCGCGTATACCCAATCTTGAAGTATAAAAAGGAAAATTGGGTTCTTCTTCAGCTGCTACTCGAATACCTAATCTAAATGGCTGTTTTACAGATTTGCGATAAGCTTGTAACTCCTCTTTATTGTCTAAAATAGGAATCACATTCTTAAATCCATTATTGATCATCTTAGCAATCCTAGAAGTATACGTTTTTTGCTTATATCCATTACAGACTATATATACGTCTTTATTAATCTTCCTTCTCTCGTAGAGTCTATTGATAATATCCAAGTCATAAGCATGCGAGGTCTCTAAATGAATGCCATGCTTCAAAGCCTCTTCCACTATAAAAGAGAAATGGGAACTCTTAGTGCAGTAACAATAAAAATATTGTCCCTCATACTTGTGCTTCTTGAAGGCATTGGCAAACAACGATTTTGCCTTATTAATCTGCATCCCAATTTTGGGAAGATAGGTAAGCTTCAAAGGCGTTCCATGCTTGTTGATTAGCGAGATCAAGTCTAATCCATTAAATTCTAGATAACCGTCATCATTTTGATCAAATCCTTCCTGGGGAAAATGGAAGGTTTGTTTCACAAGCGAGGTGTAAGTGTTGTTCATTAGCTAGGTTAGAGTTATACTGTTGGCAGAACAATTTTTGCTGAGCAAAACTAACAGTTTTAACGCATGGTTGCTCAAAAAAAAGCCGGAAGGATTGGATCCTTCCGGCTTAATCTATTTTTCAAGTGGAATTATTTTACTTGAGCAACCAAAGCTTTAAAGCTTTCTGGCTGATTCATGGCTAAATCAGCCAAAACCTTACGGTTCAAATCAATTCCCTTTACACTTAATTTATTAATAAACTGGCTATAAGTCATACCTTCTTCTCTTACGGCAGCATTAATACGCGCAATCCACAACTGGCGGTATTCACGCTTCTTTAATTTACGACCTACATAACTATAAGTCAAACCTTTTTCAACAATATTTTTGGCTACGGTATAAACGTTTTTACGTTTACCATAAAAACCTTTTGCTTGGTCAAGGATTTTTTTCCTTCTAGCCCTAGATGCTACTGCATTTTTTGAACGTGGCATAGTATTTTGTTTTGAAGCTTGCCTTTAAATGATTACAAGCTGTGTTTTAAAATGATGGTTACTGGAAATCTGTAAAAGACTATCCTTTCAAACGCAATAAACGTAGAACAAAGTCTTTGTTTGGAGCACTTACCAAACCTTTCTTGTTCAATGCTCTTTTACGTTTTTTAGATTTCTTAGTCAAGATATGACGTTTGAAAGCTTTTTGGAAAGTGATCTCTCCGGTACCTGTCACCTTAAAGCGTTTTTTAGCGCTGCTGTTGGTTTTTACCTTTGGCATGTTAAATAATCTTATTGAGATTACACCCTGCTGGCGTTCCAACACGGGTTGGAAACTTGTTGAGCCCTACGGGAAATGTCCGATTTTTTCGGATGGCAAAGGTAAGAAAAAAAGTGAAGAGTGAAGAGTGAAGAGTGAAAAATGTAGGAAATAAATGAAAAGTGAAGAGTGAAAATTAAAGGAAAAAAGTTAAGAGTGAAGAGTGAAGAATGAAGAATGAAGTGTGAGACTAAAGCTAACTAATTGATTATTAAGTCTTAAAAGCAAGAAAGCGGCCTTTAAGGACGCTTTCTTGATCAAAGTAATTATCTAGATTATGCCTTCTTTTTGCCTGTTTTAGGCGTAAAAATGGCAAACATTCTTTTTCCTTCTAATTTAGGCATGCTTTCTAAAGTTCCTGCTTCAGCCAGTCTTTCTGCAAATTTCAACAACAATAACTGTCCTCGGTCTTGGAACATGATGGCACGTCCTTTAAACTGAACATAGGCTTTTACCTTATTCCCATCTTTCAAGAAGTTTTCGGCATGTTTGGCCTTGAAATTGAAATCATGGTCATCTGTACCAGGCGTAAAGCGAATTTCCTTCACCTCACTTTGCTTGGAGTTGGCCTTCATTTCTTTTTCCTTCTTCTTCTTTTCGTAGAGGAATTTCTTGTAATCAATCACCTTACAAACCGGCGGATCAGCCGTTGGGGATATTTCTACCAGGTCTAACTCTTGCTCCTGGGCAATCTTCAAAGCCTCTGAAGTTGGATAAACGCCAACTGTTACATTGTCGCCTACCAAACGAACTTGCAAAACGCGAATTCTTTCATTGATACGATGTTCAGGCTCCGGCTGCCTGTTAAACCTGGGGTTAAATCTTCCTCCGCCTCTTGGTGGTAATGCCATTAAAACTTGTTTTGTGAATAATTGATTTGGTGTTAAAGATATAAATAAAGTAGACTATTCTGCTGATTTCCGATTTTCTATTTCATCCTTGATCATCTCAACAAAGGCATCAACGGATTGTACACCCGTATCTCCCTTTCCCTGACGTCTAACGGACAATTGATTTTCTGCCACTTCCTTCTCTCCTATTACCAGCATGTAAGGTACGCGCATCAATTCTGTATCGCGGATTTTTTTTCCAATTTTCTCGTTCCTATCGTCTAATTCTACCCTTACTCCCGCTTTTCTAAGTCTAGTCTCCACAGATTTGGCATAATCCATGAACTTATCACTAATAGGCAAGACCTTAACTTGCAGTGGTGACAACCAAACAGGAAATTTACCTGCATAGTGTTCTAACAAGAATCCAATAAATCGTTCATGGGTTCCCAAAGGAGCGCGGTGAATGATCAACGGAATTTCTGCTTCGTTCTCTTTATTGGTAAAGGAAAGATTAAAGCTTCTAGGTTGAGCAAAATCTACCTGATTGGTAGCCAAAGTAAATTCTCTTCCAATGGCACTCCAGATTTGCACGTCAATTTTTGGGCCGTAGAATGCACCTTCTCCTTTTACTTCTACAAAAGGAACGCCTGTTTCAATCAACACATTTCTTACCAATTCCTCAGTTTCCAACCAGAGTTCTGGTTCGTTGACATATTTCTGACCTAATTTTTCAGGATCGTGCAAACTAAGACGCATCACGTATTTCTCAATGCCAAATATTTTAAAATACTTGATGTACATATCGTTTACGGCCTTGAACTCTTGCATGAACTGCTCTTTGGAACAATAAATATGCGCGTCATTCATGTGTAAGCAACGCACACGCATAAGTCCGAATAATTCTCCACTTTGCTCATAGCGATAGCAAGTACCATATTCCGCAATGCGATAAGGCATATCGCGATAGCTTTTGGGCTCAGCATCAAATATTTTGTGGTGGTGTGGACAGTTCATAGCCTTGAGATAGTATTTTTCTCCATCCATATCCATGGGCGGGAACATACTATCCGCATAATAAGGCAAGTGGCCACTTGTGATATATAAATTCTCTTTGGCTATATGTGGGGTTACCACACGCTTGTAGCCACCATCCGATTCTGTTTCTTTGGCTAATTTTTCCAACTCTTCAATGATCACTGTTCCGTTTGGCATCCAGAGAATTAAGCCTTGACCAATATCGTCGTTCATGGTATAAATACCCAATTCCTTACCCAATTTGCGGTGATCACGCTTCTTGGCTTCTTCCATCATGAGTAGATAGGCATCCAATTCCGCTTTATTGGGAAAAGTAACGCCATACACCCTGGTCAACATCTTATTTTTCTCATCCCCCTTCCAATAAGCCCCAGATATACTGGTTAGCTTAATTGCTTTGATGGCGCCTGTTCCTGGAATATGTGGTCCTCTACAGAGGTCTGTAAATTGCCCCTGCGTATAAAAACTAATCTCACCGTCTTGCAAGCCCTGTAACAAATCCAATTTATACTCATCACCCTTATCAGCAAAATACTGAATAGCGTCTTGCTTGGTTATGGCTTTGCGGATATAAGGATTGTTCTGCTTGGCTAATTCATTCATCTTGTTCTCAATCTGGCGAAGGTCTTCTTCCGTCATTTGACGGTCACCCAAATCCATATCATAATAAAAGCCACGGTCTAATGCAGGTCCTACCCAAAATTTCACCCCTGGAAACAATGATTCAACTGCTTCTGCCATCAAGTGGGCAGATGAGTGCCAAAATGTATTTTTACCATCTGCATCATCCCAAGTGAGTAATTGCAAACTAGCATCTGCCGTGATTTCACGAGAAGCATCCCAAACCTGTCCATTAACTTTTGCGGCCAAAACCTTTCTGGCCAAGCCTTCACTGATTGATTTGGCCACATCCATTGCAGAAATACCTGACTGGTATTCCCTTACGGCGCCATCTGGAAAAGAAATCTGTATCATGTATTTAAAATAGAGCTTTATTAATAGGGAGACGAAGTTACAAAATTGCAGTCAGACTAACACAGCTCAATACCATTATCTCTACCAAAGCTTTAACGCTTCTTTAGTAAGTTGCCTTATCTTGTAGCCGTAGTTTTGTTCCAATGAGATTGAATTTTACCTTTCTTTTCTTTTTATTGCTCTCTTTTAGCGCCCAGTCCCAAAAATTGACAGGGATCTGGAGGGGGTATTTTAGTGCCTCAAATGGTTTATACCGAGGTGGCGTAAAGGAAGAAATGTACAAATACGAGGTTCAGATTAGGTTAAACCAGGACAATTCCGTAGACGGGGTCACTTATTCCTATCAAACTACCGTCTTTTACGGCAAAGCTAATTCCCAGGGAATTTATTCCCCACAAGCCAAATCCCTTACCCTGAAAGAAACAGGGTTAATGGAATTGAAAATTGGAGACAAGAGCCAACCCTGTTTAATGACTTGTTACTTAGATTATTCCAAAATTGGAAAATTGGAAGTGCTACAAGGAGAATTCATTTCTGTAAATATTAAGGACAAAGGAGATTGTGGCGCGGGTAAAGTTTATTTAGAAAAAGTGCCTGTTTCAGATTTTCAAGCAGAAGATTTCTTAAAACAAAAGAAAGCGGTTGACACTACTAAGAAAAAAAGTTTAACAGAGGAATCGCCAAAACCCGTTCAGCCGGAATCAAAGTTGTCTGAATCTAAGTCAGCAACTAAATCTGCCAACGCAGCCAGTCCAAGTGAAAAGCCACTTCCTAAAACCAGAACTCCAACTACAACAGCAAAGCCTAATACTACAACTAATGCAAACAAAGTTCCAGTTACCAAAGCCCCTGTAACCATTCCTCCGGCTACAAAACAAGCTGCACCAGTTGCCAAAACCAAACCAGGTGCAGAAAACAATTTGGTAACTAAAAATGCAGTAGCACCAACTGTATCTATTGATAAAAAGTCCAATATTACTGCGGCGCCAATTACTCCTAAAGACAGTTTTCCTCCAAAAGCAAAAGAACCTATAGTCAATAAAACTCCGGTTCCTAAAGTATTACTAGAGCGGGAGAACAACCTGGTCAAAACCATTCAAACAGATGAAGAATTAATTCAGATTGACATGTATGACAATGGCACTATTGACCATGATAGTATTTCTGTTTTCCACAACAATAAAGAAGTCATAAAAAACGGAGGATTGAGCTACACCCCTATTAGTCTTAAGATCAAATGTTCAAAAGAAGACTTCAGACACGAACTAATTATGGTGGCTGAAAACCTTGGTGAGATTCCACCCAATACCGCTTTGATGGTAATTACCGCTGGCAAAAAACGCTATGAAGTTTTTCTAACTTCTACCGAATTAAAAAATGCCAAAGTAGTCATTGAATACACACCCAAAAATTAGAATTTCACATTCCAAGTAACAGAAGGAATAATAGGAAAAAGTGAAACCTGTTTGGCAGCAACTTTTAAGTCGCCTGTTGCAGCACTTCCTTCTTGGTCATAGTAAATAAAGTAAGGATTCTGCCTACTATACAAATTGTAGATACTAAAAACCCAATTACTATTGAATTTACTATTTTCTTTTCTTTTAGGTGTATAAGTAGCTGCAATATCAATTCTATGATAGGCAGCCATTCTATAAGCGTTAATCCTACTATATTCTTGGGTTAATACGCCACTCACCAAATAGAATCTTTCAGGTACAGAAATAGCAGCACCAGTTCCATATACAAATACAGAGGATAATTTCCACTTATTATTTAGTTCATAACTAGCTACCACTGAAAGGTCATGACGCCTATCATTTCTACTGGGATATTTTAAACCATCATTAAGCTGCTTAAATTGTCGCCAAGTCCAACTAAGGGTATATCCCACCCATCCAGTTAGTCTACCTTTTACTTTGTTGATGAAAAATTCTGCCCCATAACTCCAACCTTTTCCAAATACAAATTCTTCTTCTGGGTCTTTTAAAGATGGGGTATATCCTTCTCTATATTCAATTTGATTTTCCATGGTTTTGTAATAGGCTTCCACAGATGTTTCAAACATGCCATCTTTTAGGTTTTGAAAATAACCTATAGCATATTGCCAACTTAATTGAGGCTGCACCCTTAGTGTACTAGGTACCCAAAGATCAGTTGGCAATGTAGTTCCAGCATTGGTAACTAAGTGAATATATTGTAAGTTATTGGTGAGAGAAGCTTTCAAAGATGCATTATCATTGAGCGTATATCTAAAGGTAGCCCTGGGTTCAAATCCACCATAATTTTGTACGCTTTGTCCCTTACCATAAACCACACTATCCACCTTATTTCCATTGGCGTCCCTAATATAATGGGTATATCTTCCCACCTGTTGAAATTGGCTATAACGCAGTCCAATATTTAGTTTTAGTTTACTGTTAATCTCCCAATCATCTTGAATATACAATCCATATTCATTGGCAAATTTCTTGGTGGCATTCTGTGGAGTAAATACCACTGAATCCTGATTGCCACTCAGCACATTGGGTAAAAAAGTATGAAAGGTGTATTGCGCCCCAAATTTGATTTTGTGTTCTGGCGATAGGTAATAATCAAAATCCGTTTTGGCATTCAAATCCCTAATACCAGAAGACAAATTGATATTAAAATCATTTTGTTTGCCATTCAATGCAAATTGATAATCATTGTAGACCAAAGTAGTATTGGAAAATAATTTCTTGTTGAAAACATGATTCCACCTTAAAGTTGCTGTAGAATTACCCCAAGGGATTTCCGTTTTAAACGATCGCTTAGCGTTATTAAAATTGAATTTATCTCTTCCAAAATAACCGCTTAAATAAAGATGATCCTTTTCAGAAATTTCATAATTCACTTTGGCATTCAAGTCATAGAAATAATAACCTGATCCATAATAATCGCTACTCTTTTTTATCAAAGGTTTTGCTAGGGCATCGGCATAGGTACGCCTAGCAGAAATCATATAGGAGGCTTTATTTTTCTTGATGGGGCCTTGTATAGCAAATCGCGAAGCAATTAATCCTATGCCAAGATCTACCTGAGTTTTGTTGGTATTACCTTCTTTCATGGCTACATCTACAACAGAAGATAACCTTCCACCATATTGCGCAGGCATACCTCCCTTTATCAAACTAACATTCTTAACGGCATCACTATTGAAGATTGAAAAGAATCCAAATAAATGTCCGGTATTATATACTACCGCATCATCTAGCAGAATCAGGTTTTGATCAGCTCCCCCACCCCTAACATAGAACCCTGCATTACCCTCACCAGCATTTCTAACCCCTGGCATTAATTGTAATGTTTTCATGATGTCAACTTCTCCCATAAAAGCGGGAATAGCTTTAGCCGTATTGATATTTAATTCAAACTTGCCCATTTGGGCCGTTTTTACTTGATTATCCCTTCTTCTAGAAACTACAGTAACATTATTGATGGCATTAGTATTAGGCACCAATAGAATATTGAATGATTTGTTTTCTGTCAGATTAATAGTCCAAACCTTGGGTTGATAGCCCACAAAAGACGCCGCCAATTGATAGCTTCCATTTTTCAAAGTGATGCTATAGAACCCATATTGATTACTATTAACACCCTTTCCTTCTGATCTAATAGATACATTGGCTCCAATCAGTGACTCCCCAGAAACACTGTCCCTGATATATCCATTTAGGGTGAATTTATCTTGGGCTAACCCCAGTAAACTAAAACAAGTACCAATTAGTATTAAAAAAAGAGTCCGAAGCATATGGAATAAACAAATGAATGAAGGCAATGTTGCAAGAAACAGGAATTATTTAACTGTAAAGGGTAGGGTATCCTTGATTTCACCACAGGGAGCTTTACTCATTGACTGATAGGGATTATTCAAACTAGTTTGATCACTAATCCAAAAAGCCCCTTGGTCTTCAAAAGCTTTATCGCAATAAAATCGGTATAAAATTGTCTGATTGTATTGAACTGTTCTAATTAAATCAAACAATTGGTCACTAATCATTTGAAAAGACCTTCTTTTAGATAAAATATTGTTCTCTCCTAACAAACCTTGGGCTTCAGAAGAAATACCATCGGAATAACTAAACGTCGTTTGCACCAAATCAATATCCGCCTTTAATTCACTGATTTTTAGACTATCACTAGCCAATATAAGCGCTCTTGCCGCTTGCGCAATGCCACTGTCTTTCTCTGCCACCAATTGGTTTTTCAATTGCAAGTACGCCATTAATAAACTATCAAAAGACTGGTTAAAAAGACTAGAATTGGCCGATGGTTGCAGCATTTTGTCCCCATTATTGCCTGTCATCCCATTTTTTTGAGAGGGTTGATTACAAGCCAAGCTAAATAGCAAAAACAGGCAAAATAGGTTGATTTTCATGTATTTTGATTGGGTTTTTCAAAAAAACTATAAGAAATTACCCAGTAAAATTAATCCAAATTGTATTGGCAGCAGATTGGGATTACCTTTGCGCCCTTAAATAATTGTTACAAGATGTTGATAGGTCTGCAAAATGTTACGTTTGAATTTGGTGCAAGGGTTATAGTGGAAGACGCCACCTGGCATATTCAACCCGGTGATAGAATTGGTTTGATTGGTTATAATGGAACTGGAAAATCAACCCTTCTAAAAGTATTGGTAGGAGAATATACCCCGTCTAAAGGAACCGTAGAAAAAGGCAAGGATACATCCATTGGATACCTACACCAAGACCTGTTGAGTTTTGACACCAATGACAATATCACAGAAGTGGCTTTAAGTGCTTTTGAAAGAGTGCGTCAGTTGGAAAAAGAAATTGAAACCCTTGGTCTGGAATTAGAGAAAGATTCTGAGAACGAATCATTACTGATAAAATATACCGATGCGCTTCATGAATTGGATGTTTTGGATGGATATAATATTCACCACAAAGCAGAAGAAGTGTTGCACGGCCTTGGGTTTAGTAACGATGACTTGGCAAGACCCTACAAAGAATTTAGTGGGGGTTGGAGAATGCGCGTTTTGCTAGCCAAAATGATCTTACAACAACCAGACGTCTTGTTAATGGATGAACCTACCAACCACTTAGACTTACCGTCTATTGAATGGTTAGAAAAATACTTATTACATTATAAGGGAAGTGTGGTCATTGTTAGCCACGATAAATTCTTCCTAAATAGGATGGTCAATAAGATTGTTGAGGTCTACCAACAACAATTACATATCTATACTGGAGACTATGAATTCTATGAGCAGGAGAAAATGATCCGCATAGACATGCAACAAAAGGCATTCGAGAATCAACAGGATTATATTCGTCAACAGGAAAGATTTATTGAAAGATTTAAGGCAAAAGCTAGTAAAGCTGCTCAAGCTCAGAGCGTACAAAAAAGACTGGATAAAATTGAAAAAATTGAGGACGTACAATTGGAACGACCAGATTTGAGAATCAATTTTCAATTAGACAAAGTTCCCGGCAAAACACTTGTAACCCTGAAAGAGGTTAGTAAAAATTTTGGCAGAATCAATATCGTTGACCATACTAGTGCGGAAATTGACCGTGGAGATAAGATTGCCTTAATTGGAGCCAATGGTAAGGGTAAATCAACCGTATTGCGCATGGTAGCTGGAACGGAATCATTTACAGGTGAGCGAGTTTGGGGGCATAATGTAGAAGAAAGCTTTTATGCACAGCACCAATTAGAAGCATTGACAATGACCAATACTATTCTGGAAGAAATGCAATCCTGTGGTAGCAAAAAGTCAGATGTGGAACTCAGAAGTTTAATGGGTGCCTTCTTATTTGGCGGTGACGATATTGACAAAAAAATCAGGGTCTTGAGTGGAGGAGAGAAAGCGCGCGTAGCACTTGCAAAGACCATTGTTAGCAAAGCCAATTTTCTGATTCTAGATGAACCTACCAACCACTTAGACATGCACTCAGTGGAACTTTTAGCAGATGCTCTAAATAAATATGAGGGAAGTATTGTATTGGTAAGTCACGACCGTTATTTTATCTCTAAAACCGCCAACAAAATCTGGGAGATTATAGACAATCAGATAAAAGAGTTTAAAGGCACTTATCAGGAATGGGTAGAATGGAATGAACGCATGGCAAAGAAAGAACAAGAAAATGCCCGTAATGAAGCCAAGATAGAAAAAACTGAACCTAAACCGGAGCCCAAGAAACAACAACCTACAGGTCCCATTAATAAAGACTTCCAAAAAGAGATACAGAAACAGCAAAAATTATTGCAACAAATTGAATCCAACTTAAATAAAATCAAGACCGAGAAATTACGTATTGAAGCCGCTATGGGGGATCCTGCCAACTATGCAGACAGAAATAAATTTGTACAATTAGAAGCCGATTACAAAAAAGTGCAAACTGAATATAATAATCATAATGCGGAATATGAAAAAGCATTTGAAAAATTAGTAGAACTGGAATCTGCTTAATGATTTTTTTATTAATATACGTTTGAGATAATGATAGGTATTTCACTAAAATGAGACTATAACATTTTTTGTATCTTGCAATAACAAGCAATTAACATGGAGAAAAACAAAGCACTGGTAGGAATTGTCATGGGAAGTGACAGTGATTTAAAGATTATGCAAGACGCTGCCAAAATTCTGGAGCATTTTTCCATACCCTTTGAATTAACCGTAGTTTCTGCGCACCGTACTCCATTAAGAATGGTTGAATATGCCCAAACTGCCCGTGACAGGGGACTAAAAATCATCATTGCTGGAGCCGGTGGTGCGGCACATTTACCAGGTATGATTGCTGCAATTACCAGTTTACCGGTAATTGGAGTTCCTGTAAAATCTTCCAATTCCATTGATGGTTGGGATTCCATTCTATCTATTTTACAAATGCCAAATGGAGTTCCTGTTGCAACAGTTGCACTTAACGCCGCTAAGAATGCTGGTATTCTTGCCGCACAAATGATTGGGGCTTTTGACCAAAAAACAGGAGATGCAATGATTACTTACAAAGCAGAAATGCTAAGTGAAGTTGAACTCAAAATAAAAAACTTGCAACAAGATTGGCCCAATGGATTTGACAAGAACGACTAGTCTTGAACCACAATGGTAAACTGCATGTCTAACGCAGGAGATGCATCAAAAATGGTTTGCATCCAAGATTGACCATATTTACTATACTCAGTAGAAAAGTTGTATACTCTTTCTTGCAATGAATTGCCTGGAAATAATCCAGTTTTCAAATTTTCAATTTGTCTTGCTGCTACCTCATGTTGTAATCGTTCTGCTCGGAGTATTTTTTTCTCCAATTCCTTCAATCGCTTTGCTGATTTGGTTTGTAAAGTCTCAACATGAGCCACTAATGTGCTATCCACTTTTGTAACTACCAATTTAAGCTGTTCGTATACAGACCAAATTCCTGTCATTTCAGCTTCAATTTCCAATTGGTGTTGGGTATGTTTTTTTACGTACTGATTCAACAAGTTTAAATCATGCTGAAACAAGGCTTCCACACTTATATTTAGCTGATGCATTTGTTGGAATTGTTTTGCAGAAACTTGCAAGAATGAATTTCTTAGAATCAATACGGGATAAGGAATACCTACGGTTTCAAAGACCGATTTTAATTCTAACCAATAAGCCAACTCTCCCCCACCTCCAATAAATGCCACATTGGGTAAAACAGTTTCTTGAAAACCTCCTCTCAAAATAACATTGGCACTAAATCTATCAGGATGAGTGTCTAATTCCAATAAGATCTGTTCTTGGGTAAATTTAAGGCCTAATGCTTTTACCTCATAGATATCGCACTGTAATTCTAATCGTTCTCTCTTGTCTTCTATTAAATAAAAAAGGTTAAGATCTCTACCGCCGGCTTGAACCTTATAATGTTCTTCTAATGCTTTAGCAGTAATAGTAACCGCTTTCTGAGAAAAACCTTCTATTAATTCTTTTTTTACAACAGCATGGTAGTTTTTTTTCAATGCTGCATTATCTGGAATAAAAACCAATACCCCAAAATCAGCAAATAAATGATTCACCAATTCCAATGTAGCTAATTGAATAGTTCTTCCTTCTTGATAGCACTTCTTGAATAACTGAACTAATTGAATCCCATGTTCTAGAACCCCAATCTGCCCTTCAATGGCATGAATCAATTGCAAAAAGGCTTTATCCACTTTCATTCTTCCTACCGCACCTGTTTGTTGGGTCTTCCATTTTAAAGGGGAACCACCTACATTGAGAGATCCAATTTCATCCAGATCAGCGTCTTCACTACCCATATAATACACTGGAACAAAATTATTTTCCGGCATTTCAACGGACAAGTATTCCGCCAATTTAACTGCGTGTAAAATTTTATAGATAAAATAGAGTGGCCCTGTAAAAATATTGGGTTGGTGTGCGGTGGTAATAGTAAAGGTATTTTCCGCTAATAATGCATCTAGATGCTTACTGGTTTTGGTTGATAATTCCAATCCAGTGTATTGTTCTTTTAGTTGAGCTACCAATAGTGATCTAGGAGTTGCAAATTGCTGCCTAGCTGTAATAGCATGCTTAATTCCTTCCAAATTAGGAGGATGCTGGTAAAATGGCTTTAGGGTTTCAGCACCTGAAAGATAGTCTGAGACAATTTTGGAAAAATATCCTGTGCTTTGGTAAGACAAACTTAATTGGTCAAAATTGCTCATAGGGAATAAAAATACAATTTACAGTAAACAAAACCTTTCATTCTTACAATTTCTAAATAGGATGGTTTATTACATCAAACTATGGGCCAAGAACCTAAATGGCCTCATTATCTGTATCTGCCATTCAACCATTAATCAAACCTATTGGGATCAAATGGACCAATATCCATGCTTAAGCTTTGCTCATTGATAATTTCATCTACTAATTTACCGGTTCCTGCACCCAAACTTAAACCTAACATGGAGTGCCCAGTTGCCATAACTAGGTTCTTCCATTGGCGAGTTTTACCCAGATAAGGAAGACCATCTGCAGAGCAAGGACGGTAGCCCCACCAAATCTTATCCATACTAGGCATGGCTACATCAAATTCTGGATAAAAGCGTTTTACTGCTGCCAATAAACCTTCTACCCTTTCCAATCTTGGAGGGGTTTTGGTGCTAGTAATTTCCATGGTTCCTCCAAAACGGATCTTGTTTCCATCCATGGGGGTTAGGGCCGCCCTACCTTCTAAGAGTACGGCTGGGTGATTGATTTTATAGGGCGAATCCTCCAGTGTTACGGAATAACCCCTTCCTGGCATTAATGGTATTTTCACTTTTAATGTTGCTGCCAATTCTCTTGACCAAGAACCTGTAGCCATTACAACCGCATCTGAATCAAAAGCTGTGGCACCTGCCATAACCTTGGTGATTTTTCCAGCTGCATGTTCAAAACCAGTGACCTCTGTATTTTTAATAATCTGCACGCCTACCTGTTGTAAATGTGCCAATAATTGTTGCATTAATTTATTGGGATACAAGTGTGCATCACATTTAAAATGAATAGCACCTTTAGCTATAATCCTTGCCTGTGGCTCCAAAGCCTGCAATTGATCAAAGTTCAGAAGCGCTGTATCTAATAGACCAAGTTCCTGCGCTTTAGCTACGGTATGATGCGCGTGCTCAGCTCCTTTATCTGTTTGAAAAATTTCTAAGAGACCTTTTTGTTCAAATGCAAAATTGAATTGCGGAAGACTTGACATGTCTTCATACATTTTTTTACTCAAGATGGCAACATCTCTTAATGGTACTGCCGCTTTTTCAACGTGTTCTTCTGTAGCAGAACGCATGAATTTTAATCCCCAATCTATAAGTCCAAGGTCTAATCTAGGTTGTACATAAAAAGGACTTTTTGAATTCCACATCCACTTCAATCCTTGAACCACAATACCCGGTGTTGCCAAAGGAATAAAATGACTAGGACAAACATAACCTGCATTGCCATAAGAACAGTTGTCACTGATATCCGTTTTGTCAATCACTGTTACCTGATGTCCACTTTGTTGAAGATAATAAGCACTACTTAAGCCAATAATTCCTCCTCCAATAATAACCACTTTCATGTTCTGTATTTTAAAATGCAAATGTCGTAATTCCTACTTAAAATGGACTAAATCACTTGAAATCCAAATGCATAAGGATCATCCTGACTATCTATATTAATTTGGTTGTATCCATAGATTCTTGCCCAGCCTTCAATACTTGGGCGCATGGCTGGTTTTCCATCAACAAAAGTTTCCTCTTCTATTCTGCCATTGAATTTTGAACCAATAATACTCTCGTGAACAAATACCTCACCCTTCTTCAATAATCCCTTGGTATACCATTGGGCCATTCTGGCCGATGTACCCGTTCCGCAGGGCGATCTATCAATGGCTTTGTCTCCGTAAAATACCGCATTTCTTGCCGTTGAGCTAGGGTCAATCACCGATCCAGTCCATAAAATATGCGAACATCCATTAATGGTTGGATTTTCCGGATGAACAAACTGATAATGCGCATTAATATTATTTCTCAAAGTAGCTGCCCAACCAATTAATTGTGATGCAGTATGGTGTTCCAACCCTTTAAAATTGTCTTGTACGTCTACAATAGCGTAGAAATTTCCACCATAAGCCACATCAATAGTCAACTCTCCCAAGCCTTCACAATGGGCCTTGATTTGGCTAGCTGCTAAATAAGCTGGCACATTGGTCAATTTTACCAATTTGACCTTCCCATCTTCTTGCTCGTAAGAAACCAAGACCAACCCAGCTGGGGTTTCCATGCGTACTTTTCCGGGTTCATGGGGTTTAACCAACCCTTCTTCAATGGCAATAGTAATGGTACCAATAGTACCATGACCGCACATGGGTAAACAACCACTGGTTTCAATAAACAAAACAGCTACATCATTAGCAGGATCATGTGGAGGATACAAGATGCTTCCGCTCATCATATCATGCCCGCGGGGTTCAAACATCAGGCCCTTTCTTATCCAGTCATATTCCTTTAAAAAATGCTGTCTTTTCTCACTCATATTAGCGCCTTCTAAAGCTGGCCCACCGGCAGCTACTACCCTTACGGGATTGCCACAAGTATGCGCGTCAATACAAAAAAAGTTATGACCTGGTTTGGTTTTATAAGGATGATAGGGAATGGTAATGGGTAATTGAGCCATGTTGAATATTATTGAATTTACAATAGAACCTACTTACATTTGTCTTTAGTCAAATAAACGATTGCTTTATGGAACAATACGGAAAGATATTGCTAATTGCCATGCCTGTTTTCCTACTTTTAGTTTTATTTGAAAAATGGTGGGGGTGGTCAAAAGGACAGGACACTGTTCGCAATATGGACATGATTGCTTCTCTTAGTTCAGGCGTTACCAATGTTACCAAAGATGTATTAGGCTTGAGCATTACCATTATCAGTTACAGATGGATGGTAGATCACTTAGCCCTTGTTCATGTATCATTTGGATATGGGTCTTATCTTATTGCTTTTATTGCCTTGGATTTAACAGGGTATTTGGTACACAGAATTGACCATGAATACAATTTTTTCTGGAACGCGCATATCATTCACCATAGTAGTGAAGAATATAATTTAGCCTGTGCCTTAAGACAGAGTATCTCTTCTTTTTTTAGGGTTTTCACCATTTTTCTTTTACCTGCAGCGCTTTTGGGCGTTCCTGCAACCGTCATTGGAATAGTGGCTCCCTTGCATTTATTTGCTCAATTCTGGTATCATACACGCCATATTACTAAAATGGGATTTTTAGAAAAAATCATTGTTACCCCATCTCACCATCGAGTACACCACGCCATTAATCCTGAATATCTAGACAAGAACTATGGTCAAATCTTCATCTTCTGGGACAAATTATTTGGTACTTTTCAAGAAGAATTACCCCATATTCCAGCTGTTTATGGTATAACCAGACCAGTCAATACTTGGAATCCCATCAAGATTAATTTCATGCACGTAACACTTTTAATCAAAGACGCATGGAGAACCCAAAATTGGAAAGACAAATTTAGAATATGGCTTATGCCAACAGGTTGGCGTCCTAGTGATGTGGTTGAAAAATATCCCGTTTTTAAAATTGAAGACCCATACCATTTTGAAAAGTACGCTACTAAAAACAGTAGTGCTTTTAATGTATGGATCTGGTTTCAATTATTAGTACTACTTGCCCTTGTCTCCTATCTCTTTGGCAATATTGCTAGTATTGGAAGCCCCGGAATCTTTATCTATGGAGCTTTTATTTATCTATTTGTTTATAGTTTTACTGAACAAATGGATCAATCAAAACATGCATGGATTTGGGATTTACTCAAGACCATCATTGGTTTTACCATTTTATTACAAACAGGTGATTGGTTTGGAGCAAAGTCAATTTTGCCTCAAACACCCTTTATCATTGGCATTTATTTGATTTGCGCTAGTATTGCCTGTTGGTATTTTAGTGTTAAAGAAGGCAAACAGCTTGTCAGCAAAGTTTCCGTATAGTTTCAAAGAGCTATTTAAATTTACAACTGATACCTGCCATCTACCATACGCAATATGCCCAATGGATTTTCTTCCTTCAAGGCCGCGGGTAATAGATTTGCTGGACAATTTTGAAAACTTACCGGTCTTACCCATCTTTTTACTGCATTAATTCCTACCGCAGTAAACCTTCCATCTGTGGAAGCTGGAAAAGGACCTCCATGTACCATACTGGGGCAAACTTCTACACCGGTAGGTACTCCATTAAACAAAACCCTTCCAGCTAAATAAGGGGCAAGCTGTATCAATTCTGAATATTGTTCAAAATCTTGATCCGTACCCATTAATGTGGTGGTAAGCTGACCAGCAATAGCCTGCCAAGCGGTTTTCAATTCTTTAAGGTCTTTACACTGAACCATCAATGCATAGGGACCAAACACTTCTTCATGCAACAATGGGTTCTCTAAGAATGATGCTCCAGAAACCGTTGCTAGAATAGGAATTGCTTGGCTATTGATAGTAGCACTTGTATTAGTAGTTTTTTGTTCCACACTTTGATGAGACAAAGCATTTGCAGCTTTGTTTTCATACGCTACTAAAATGCCCTTGTGCAACATAGAAGCCGGTGCAATAGCATTCATTTCTGTGCCAAGCTGATTGATAAATTCATTCAAACTATCTGATGCAATTCCTAATAAAATACCTGGATTGGTACAAAACTGACCAACTCCCAGATTAATAGATCCTGCATATTGCTTAGCAATAGTTGCTGCATTTTTTGATAAAGTATCCGGTAATAATAAAACCGGATTGGTACTGCCCATTTCTGAGAATACCGGAATAGGATTTTTCCTTGCAGCTGCATAGTCAACTAATGCCCTACCACCAGAATAGGAACCAGTAAATCCTACCGCAGCAGTGTTTGGATCTTGAACCAAGGCCTTGCCTGTTTCAAAAGAATCACTAGCCGTATGCTGAAAAACATGTTCTGGCATTTGACAGAACGCTGCTGCTTTTAAAACAGCAGATGCTACAAGTTGAGATGTTTTCAAATGGGCTGGATGTGCTTTTACTACTACCGGACATCCTGCAGCCAGCGCACTAGCGGTATCGCCACCAGCAGTTGAATAGGCATATGGAAAATTACTAGCACCAAATACCACTACAGGTCCAATACCTACCAACATTTTACGAATATCTGGTTTAGGCGGGGTTTTGTCCGCAATAGCATGATCAATGGTTGCTTCCACCCAATGTCCATCACGCAGCATTTGAGCAAACATGCGTAATTGCATAGTAGTCCTTCCTCTTTCTCCTGTAAGTCTAGCCAGTGGTAGATTGGTTTCTTGCATGGTTATGTGCAATAATTCCTCACCCAGTGCTTCTATTTCAAATGCAATTCTTTCTAAAAAATCAGCTTTAATACCGTCTGGCACTGCTTGAAATTTTTGAAAAGCCAGTTTGGCATTGTTCATCAACAAGGCCGTTTCTGGTAAATTAGTTGAACTATTTTCTTGATTCATATTAGTTACTTAAATGCAGGTATACGGGTAATTCAGGTCTTGCAGCAATTCCTTTGTCTATCACAGACAAGATACGCGCTCTTTCTTCTCCAGCAAGTATTAGTCTTGGCGCACGAACAGCTTCTGAGCCAATACCAGCTTGTTGCTCGGCCAACTTAATATATTGCACCAATTTAGCATGAATATCTAATTCTAATAAAGGCATAAACCAGCGGTAGATGGCTCTTGCTTCTTCAATATGACCTGCTTTTACCAAACGATAAATGGCTACGGTTTCTCTTGGAAAAGCACAAACCAAACCTGCAACCCAACCATCACCACCCATAACCAAACATTCCATGGCCAGGGTATCTACCCCTCCAAGAATTTTGTAACGGTCTCCAAATCTATTTTTCAAGCGGGTGACATTTGTAATATCCCTGGTAGATTCTTTAATGGCTTGTATGTTCTTAGTGGCTGCTAAGTCTTCAAACATTTCAATAGTTACGTCAACTTTATAATCTACAGGATTATTGTAAATCATCATGGGCAAATCAGTGGAATCCGCAATGGTTTTAAAATAGGTTACGGTTTCACGATGATCAGATTTATAACGCATGGGAGGTAAAATCATCAAACCGGAGGCTCCCCAAGCTTTAGCATAAGCCGCTTGTTTCAATGCTTCTTTGGTGGAACCTTCTGCAATATTCAATACCACAGGAACTTTTCCAGCAACTTTTTCTACTGCAAACTTAATCAAGGTTTCTTTTTCAGCTGTTTCTAACACACTAGCTTCACCCAAGGTACCACCCAGAATAATCCCATTTACACCAGCATCCATCTGGGCCTGTAAATTCAATTCAAACAAAGGAAGATCCAATTGGTCATCACTGGTGAACTTTGTTGTCAATGCGGGAAAAACCCCTTTCCAATCAATAGCCATATCTGTATTTTTTGTTGATTTAATCAAACAAAACTAGTCAAGATAGCCATGGATACATTGACCAAAATTAGTCACTACTAATACTATTTTATCCTAATTAAAATTAAATGTGGCATTAATTGATTAATTTAACACCAATGAAAGTAATACCATTTCAGATTCCCAAAACGGGCAAAGACGCTATACGTGTGCAGGTTGAACAAATTAACCATTTGTATAATCACTTACACCAACACCCCGAGATTCAAGTAACCTTAGTGGTGGCCAGTGAAGGCACTTTGGTGGCTGGGGACTATATTGGTAGATTTCAAAAAGATGATATTTATGTAATTGGCTCTAATCAACCTCATGTTTTTAGAAATGATCCCATCTATTTTAAGGGTAGAAAAAAAGCTAGTACCATCACTATTTTTTTTGATGAAACTACCTTGGGCACCGGCTTTTGGAATTCACCCGAATTGGTCAATTTTCTACCTTTTTTTTCCATGAGCCAAGGTGGTTTTCAAGTAACTGGCAACAAAGCTACTTTAGTAAGGGAGCTATTGCTTGAAATAGCTAGTAGTGATGGCATTCATAAAATACTGGTTTTTGTAAAACTCATTCAAGCCCTTTCAGGAAAAAAAGATTTAAAAGCCCTGTCTGCTATTACTAGTCAAAGAGCCATTAATGCGCTAGATGGTAGCAGGTTAAACCTGGTGCTTGAATTTAGTTTTAAGGAAAGCCATAGGGCTATTCCATTAGAAGAAGTGGCTTCAAAAGCCAATATGACCATGACGGCCTTTTGCAAATATTTTAAAACAAGAACGGGAAAAACTTATAGTGCTTTTATAAATGGCATCCGAGTGAACAATGCCTGCAAAGCCCTATTAGAATCGGATGAACCCATTGCTAATATTGGTTACCAAACAGGTTTTAATAACCTGTCAAATTTCAATAGAATATTCAAATCTATTACAGGAACAACTCCTAAAGCTTATAGATCTATCAATTAAGCTTCTACTACTTCTCCTTCCAAATCGTAGTCATAGGCCTTGGTGATTTTTACCTGAACAAATTCACCAATGGTCAATTTCTTTGACGAATGAACTACCACTTCATTATCTACTTCAACAGAATCAAATTCGGTTCTACCCAAATACCTGCCAGCTTCTTTTTTATCAATTAAAACCTTAAATACCTGTCCAATTTTTTCTTGGTTTTTCTCATAAGAGATTTCCTGTTGCACTTCCATTACTTCTTGCGCACGCAATTGTTTGGTCTCATCAGGTACATTATCTACTAAATCATAGGCACTGGTATTTTCTTCGTGGCTATAATTGAAGATTCCTACCCTGTCAAAACGGTGTTCTTGCAAAAACGCCTTCAGTTCTTCAATATCTTCTTCTGTTTCACCAGGAAATCCAGCAATTAAAGTAGTGCGCAAACAAATGCCAGGAACCTTTTCACGAATGGTGCGGATGAGTTCTGTCATTTCTTCCCTAGTAATATTGCGCTTCATGGCTTTGAGCATATTATTACTAGCATGTTGTAATGGCATATCTAGGTACTTACAAATATTGTCGCGCTGAGCCATTACGTCTAAGATCTCTAAAGGAAATTTACTTGGATATGCATAGTGCAATCGAATCCATTCCAATCCTTTTATGTCTGCCAAGGCATGCAATAATTTAGGCAGTTCTCTTTGTTTGTAAATATCTAAACCATAATAAGTTAACTCCTGCGCAATCAGCATGATTTCTTTTACGCCTTTTTTAACCAAGGACGTGGCTTCTGCTACTAAGTCTTCAATGGTTCTACTTACGTGTTTTCCGCGCATGAGTGGAATGGCACAAAAAGAACAGGTTCTATTACAGCCTTCACTAATTTTTAAATACGCATAGTGCTTAGGCGTACTCAATAGTCGCTCTCCTAACAATTCTGCCTTATAATCAACATCAAATTGCTTTAACATTAAGGGTAATTCTAATGTACCAAACCAAGCATCCACCTCTGGCATTTCTGTTTCCAAATCTGCCCTATAGCGTTCGCTCAAACAACCCGTTACATAGACTTTATCTAGCTTACCCCTTCTTTTCAATTCTAATTGATCCAAAATAGTGTTCACACTTTCTTCCTTGGCTTTATCTATAAAACCACAGGTGTTTACCACTACTATGTTATGGTCTAGTTTCTTGTTCTCATGAACCACAGAAATATCATTGGCCATTAACTGACCACTCAACACTTCACTATCTACTAAGTTCTTGCTGCAACCAAGGGTGATTATATTCACCTTGTCTTTTTTTAATGTCTTTGATTTCATAAAGTGGCAAAACTACGAATAAGCTGCCAAGGCAGATGCAAGTCCTCATTTTTCTAAGAATGCCACTCTAGACATCTTAAATAAGTTTAAGGATTTTTCTTGATACTGATAAGTTCCATCTAATTGATAACCAAAGTTATAGAGTAGGTATTCAGAAGCTTTATTAGCTGGATCAGTAATAGCAAAAAGAGTTAAATGTTTGGTTCTTTCAAAAAAAATAGTGGTTCCAAATTTTACCAATTCGGCGCCATATCCCTTTCCCCATGCTTGGGGAATTAGACCATAGCCAATATGGTAATCAGCTTCCCCGTCTAAATACAACAGCGAAAATATACCAACAAAATTACCGGATATTTTTTCAGAAACATGCATTCTCCCGTAGGGAAAGCCCTCTAAATAGAGGTCTAGATTCTCTAACAAAAAAGTGTCACTTTCAGTTCTAGTTTTTACAGGACGTATATATTTTACTACCGCTTCATTACCATTAAACGCAAAACAATCATCCCCATCTGAAGAGCAAAACTGTCTAACCAATAAGCGTTCAGTTTCAAAGGGTTCCATAAACTATTTGTGAATCTCACTTGAGAAATGGAATTGAATATCTGGATTATTGGTGATTTCTGTATTTAAGAACCATTCACTTTGAGCCAAATAAACCGGATGACCATCTTTGTCTTCTGCAGAATTCTGTTGTTTAAAACGTAAGAAATCATCCAATTTTTTTTGGTCTTTACTGGTTAACCAACAAGCTTTATAATAAGGAAGGGTCCTGAATTCACAGGCTGCACCATACTCTTGTAACAAACGATATTGAATCACTTCAAATTGAAGCTCACCCACACAACCAATGATTTTTTTATTCCCTCCAAACTGGGTAAATAACTGGGCAACCCCTTCATCTGTTAACTGACTAACACCTTTTTCTAACTGCTTGGTTTTCATAGGGTCTTTATTAACCAACTCTTTAAAAATCTCAGGTGAAAAAGTAGGAATTCCAACAAAATAAAAATCTTCTCCTTCCGTAAGTGTATCTCCTATTTTAAAATTTCCTGTATCAAACAAACCTACCACGTCACCAGCAAATGCGTCTTCAATCACGTCTTTGCTTCTGGCCATAAATGAATAGGGATTACTAAAACGCATGTCCTTATCTAGGCGTACATGGTGAAAATATTTGTTACGTTCAAACTTGCCACTACAAACCCGCATAAAGGCAATTCTATCTCGGTGTTTGGGATCTAGATTGGCGTGTATTTTAAAAATAAATCCACTGAATTTATCTTCTTCTGCCGCCACTGTTCTTACGGATGTTTCTCTGCTTTTTGGTACAGGTGCAATGCGAATAAATGTGTCCAACATTTCTTTCACACCAAAATTATTAACGGCTGATCCAAAAAATACAGGTGCAATTTTTCCATCTAAATAATCTACGGCTTTTAATTCTCCATAAACTCCATCAATTAATTCTACATCTTCTCTTAATTGTTCTGCATCTCTATCTCCTACTTTGGCATCTAATTCTTTATCTGCCAAATTACTAATAGCAATCACGTCTTCATCATCTGCCTTGGTACTAGCAGTAAACAACCTAAGATTCTTGTCGTGTAAATTATATACCCCTTTGAATTCCTTTCCACTGTTAATGGGCCAGGTCATTGGATGCAAAGAAATTTTCAACTCATTTTCTATTTCTTCTAATAGATCAAATCTATTTTTTCCGTCTCGGTCCATTTTGTTGATGAATACAATTACGGGCGTGTCGCGCATGCGGCAAACTTCCATTAACCTTCTCGTTTGCGCCTCCACCCCATTCACTGAGTCAATGACCAAAATAACGCTATCCACTGCAGTGAGGGTTCTATAAGTATCTTCAGCAAAATCTTTGTGCCCAGGCGTATCTAAAAGATTTATAGAAATGCCTTGGTATTCAAAAGTCATGACAGAAGTAGCTACCGAGATACCACGCTGACGTTCAATTTCCATAAAATCACTGGTGGCGTGTTTCTTTATCTTATTGCTTTTTACAGCACCCGCCACTTGTATAGCACCACCAAATAACAAGAACTTCTCAGTTAAGGTAGTTTTACCCGCATCCGGGTGGGATATAATGGCAAAAGTTTTTCTTCTGCTAATTTCTTTCTCGTATTTCATAACTAGACATTCTACCTGTTAGACTTCTTGCCAACACAGGTTGCTTTTCAAGGCCGCAAAGGTAAGGTTTGGCAACGGTTTTTAGTAGCTGATCTGCTGATAGCTTGATTTTACACCATCTAAGCGCACCAAGAAGATTTTATCGTATTCATTATCGCTTAAATTGGGATAATTGGAACTACCTGTCAATAGATTAACCAATCCAGGAATGGTGTTGGAATGCCCAACTATCAAAATGGTTTTTCCCTTCCAGGATTTTAAAAGGGATGCCAAATCGGCCTGTTTACTTGGGTCATATATTTGAATGTCAACACCCAATTTGGCAGCAATGGGTATAGCTGTGGAACGAGTTCTGTTATATTTTGTTGAAAAAATGCTTTGAATGGGATAAGACTTTAATAGTTCAACCAATTTCTCTGCCCTTATTTTACCTGCTGCTAAAAGTGGAGGATCTGCCTGCATGGTAGTAGAACCTGCTACAGAAGTATCTTTTTCTGCGTGTCTCACTAGAATAATAGTGGTACTACTGTCTTTTTGAGCAGCTACTGTTAAAGTAAAACTTGCTAGATAAACAAAAATTAAAAGCAGGATTTGGCACGGTTTTTTCATACGTATCATTGGGAATTTAATAGTCCTTTTTAAAAATAGACAAATTTACCTTTCTATGAGAGCCTTATTAACCATGATTTTGAGTATTTGTTTGTGCACTAGTCAAGCACAATCCTTATCAGACCTATTAAAACCTAATAAAACTGGTACTGGAATTGCAGGATTACAACAAGATGAGATAGCCAAGGGCCTCAAAGAAGCCCTTCAAATTGGCACTGAAAAAACCATTCAACAATTAACCAAAACAGATGGTTTTTTTGGTAATGCTGCCATTAAAATTATAATGCCCCCAGAGGCTGAAAAAATTGAAAAATCATTGAGAAACTTGGGTTTTAACAAACAGGTTGATGAAGCCATCCTTTCTATGAATAGAGCAGCAGAGGACGCGGCAAAACAAGCCGCCCCACTGTTTATTAAAGCCATTCAAGATATTAGCTTGGAAGACGCTATGGGTATTCTTAGAGGCGATGATAAAGCCGCCACTACTTATTTACAAGGCAAAACAAACACGGCTCTTACAACTGCCTTCCGCCCCAGCATTGAACAATCATTAGAAAAAACAGGGGCTACCAAACAATGGAATAGTATTGTTACCCAATACAATAAATTTACTTTTAAAAAAATCAATCCTGATTTGGCTGGATATGTTACAGAAAAATCACTAGCAGGTATTTTCACACAAATTGCGCAAGAGGAACAGCAAATTAGAAAAGATCCTTTGGCTAGGTCTAGTGATTTGCTCAAAAAGGTTTTTGGAAAATCAAACTAAGACCTAATTACAATACACCAATCAATCCGTCAATAGAATTGGTTTTTTGAACAATACTTCTAATTTGGGTATCTAGTTCATTGGCACTTTGAATCAAGTGCTCCAATATATCTTTATTGTTGACCGTATTGTTATAATTCAATACCTCAATGACACCCAATATATTGGCCAAAGGCCTTCGCACTTCGTGCGATTGAATAAAGGCAATATCTCGTAGTGCTTTATTCTGAGATTTGAGTTTCTCCTGCACCAATACATCTTCAGTGACATTTCTATTGGTTCCTATTAAACGAATCACTTTTCCGTTTTCCGCTTTCTTTACAATAGCATGAGATTCAATAAAACGAATCATTCCATTGGTTGTAATGATTCTATATAGGGCAGAATCCATGTCTTTCTTGCCTGTAACAAGTTCCCCAATAATCTCATTCATCCTATTCAAATCATCAGGGTGCATGAGATTTTGCCAAATATTATACGGTGACAGTTCCCCGTCTTTGGAATAACCATAAATATCAAACATGGTATCATCCCAAATTATATTGTTATTATTATTAATCTCAATTTCCCAGATACCAATCTTAGCTGAATCGGTAGCAAGTGTTAGACGTTGTAACAATTCTTCTTGTTGTTGCTGCGCCTGTTTGCGCCTAGTTATATCATTTTCAATGGTCATGAAACCAAGGTGCTTTCCCTTCTCATCAAACAATGGTTGCGAATCAACTTCTAACCAAACTTGTTCTCCACTTTTTACAAAACTGTGGAATTCATCTTTGAATGGCAGTTTATTATCCAGTGCATATCGGAGTCGTTTTTTGGAATCCTCATCAGCGTCAGGCCATTCTAAAGAAAAGCCTATTTTCTTTCCTTTCATCTCATCCAAACTGTAACCACTGATTCTAGTAAACCCTTGGTTAACCCAAATAATGTTTTCATCGGCATCAGTAATCATTACCGAATTAGTAGTACTGTGGGCCACCATGGCCAATCGTTTAACTTCGTCCTGACTATATGCTAAAGCTTGTTCTACGTGTTTCTGATCCGTAATATCAAATATGCAACCGTCTAAATAAGATAGCACTTGGTTTTGATCATAGACAGCTTGACCTCTTTCAAAAACCCAACGCAGGTCTCCTTCTTTGTGAATTACTCTATATTCAATAGCGTATTGTTGCTTTTTGTGTATCGCTTCTAAAATGGCCTTTTTAACAAAGGGATTATCGTCTGAATAGATTAAAGCAGTATAGCCATCTTTATTATTCATGAAATGCGATGCAGGAAAACCAGTTAAATTTTCAATTTCCTTACTGATAAATACCAATGAAAAATCTTCGTTGCCCAAACACCTATAAATAACACCGGGAATATTATTGACCAATGAGATGAACTGTTCATCATTCATGGTATTCCCAATTGTTGGGTTAGCATGAACCCTTTGATGGTCATCCAAGCAACTATTATAAGGTTCTTTTTTGGTTACATCATGGCCTACACAGACAATGGCAAAAGCAATACCAGATTCATTCCTAGCAGAGGAAAGTTCCCACTGGGTCCAATTATAGTCGGTTTCATCAGTAGCTTTTCTAAGGGTAATCCCTACAGATTTTCCAGGTGATTTAATACAGGCTTTGGCCGCAGCATTACATAAGGATACGTCATGAGCAAATACGGTATTGCTAAAATGGGTTCCTAATAAGCAATCTGTAACAAAGGAAAATTTCTCCTGGAAGAGTGGATTTATATACAAATACCCTCCGCTCAAATCCGTAATTACTACGGAAAAAACACGAGAATGTAACAGCTGTTGCGGAAGTAGTTGATCTACTTTCAGTTGATTCATTACGGGTAGGGTGTTAGGGATTAATAAACATGAAGAAAATAGTAACAGACAGGAAAATGGCGGATTAATCAAATCCAAGTCCTCGTGTTGACATTGACAACATATTCTGATACGTAAAGTAGCGATTTAAAGGAGCTTAATCCCAGAAACACATTTTAATTTTATAAAATACAAATTAGTTGGTATAAAAAAAAGGGGCTGAAATCAGCCCCTTTTGAAATAGGTGTATAGAAAGCTTAAATATCAATTGCTTCTCCATAAGCCATGGCAGTTGCTTCTTTTAAAGCTTCACTCATGGTTGGGTGAGGGTGAACGGCATTTAAAATTTCATGTGCGGTGGTTTCTAATTTACGTGCAACTACTGCTTCTGCAATGATTTCGGTAACATTAGATCCAATCATATGACATCCTAAGAATTCACCATATTTAGCATCATAAATTACTTTTACAAAACCTTCTGAAGCACCGCTTGCGCTAGCTTTGCCACTTGCCATGAAGGGGAATTTACCCACTTTCAATTCATAGCCGGCTTCTTTAGCTGCCTTCTCTGTCATACCTACGCTGGCAATTTCTGGGGTACAATAGGTACAACCTGGAATATTTCCATAGTCCATGGCCTCGGGCAAATGATGCAATTTCTTTTCATTGTAACCAATAAATTCAGCCGTATTGATGCCTTCTTTGCTTGCCACGTGTGCTAATGCTTGACCTGGTGTACAATCGCCAATGGCATAAATACCTGAAACAGAAGTTTGATTGTACTTATCAACTACAATCTTTCCTTTTTCAGTTTTGATACCCAATTCCTCTAATCCAATATTTTCAATATTAGCCACCACGCCTACGGCACTTAAAACAATATCGGCCTCTAAGAAAATTTCACCAGATTGTGTTTTCACCTTGGCCTTAACTCCTGCACCGCTGGTATCAACTGCTTCTACAGACGCATTGGTCATGATAGTAATTCCTTGTTTCTTGTATTGCTTTTCTAGTTCTTTAGAAATGTCTTCGTCTTCCACTGGAACAATTCTAGGCAGGAATTCAACAATGGTAACTTTTGTACCCATGCTGTTGTAGAAATAGGCAAATTCAACTCCAATTGCACCACTACCCACTACAATCATGCTTTTAGGTTGGGTAGGTAATACCATTGCCTCGCGATAAGCAATAATTTTTTTACCATCTATAGGAAGATTGGGTAATTGTTTGGCCCTACCACCTGTTGCAATAATAATATGTTTGGCTTCAACAATTTGTTTTGCGCCATCCGCTGCCGTTACTTCAATTTGACCCTTGGCTTTGATTTTACCATAGCCCATAACAACGTCAATCTTGTTCTTTTTCATTAAGAATTGAACGCCCTTGCTCATTTTATCGGCTACGCCCCTACTTCTTCCAATCACACCACCAAAATCATGGCTAATATTGTCTGCAGAAATTCCATAAGCTTTACTATGTTTCAAGTAATCATAAACTTGAGCACTTTTCAACAAAGCTTTAGTGGGAATACAACCCCAATTCAAACATACGCCACCAAGACTTTCCTTCTCAATGATCGCTACTTTAAAACCCAATTGTGATGCACGAATAGCCGCAGGGTATCCACCCGGTCCGCTTCCTAGAACAATTACGTCATATGCCATGGCTGATAAACTATTTTTTTAGTGAATAAAAGAAGTCTTTGGGTCTTCTTAAGGTGGTAAAATTACTGTCAAAACTGCAAATTGTAAAAAGAGAGTTGTTAAAGCTGTAACTTAATCAAACATGACCCTAATAGATTGATAGAACCACTTGTTTTCTACGTTGGCGCGGTTTTGTTGCAGCTGTTCATTGAATACTTGAAATCCAAAAAGTCCCGCCATATTCCCATTTCTTAAAGAGAGTTCTAAATAACCAGCAGAATTGAACCAAGCTAATTTTTCAGTGCCTGGAACATCTGTGTAATTAGTTGATATTGTGTCAAATGCCTCATCTCTTCTAAAGTAAATCTTGAATTTTCTTCCTCTACCATGCTGTTCAAAATCTGCCTTAGTAATATTGATGACTACATTTTCAAAACTGTCAATAAACAGAATTTGCCCCTCCATCCAATCTGGTCCAATAGTTGGTTTGAGTGGATATCTTTCTACAATGGGTTTGGCAACAGCACCTTTAAAACTAAGTGGTTTGCCTCCAGTTCCTGGAATAATGCTATCTGCCACCAACTGCGTTAATTCAAGTAAGGTTTTTTGCCCCTTAACAGGAATAGCCATTAATTCCTTGGGAATTTCACCTGTGATCATTGTTAGAATACCATTATCAGGACAAATAATTACCTGTTGGCGATATTGGGCAACCAATAACTGTTTGGGTGCCGCTTCAAAAAAGTTGACTATAACCAAGTGCAAACTTCCCGGGGGATAATACTTAAACGCATTAGAGCAAATATAAGCCGCTTGCGGAAAATTGGTTTGCGACAAATAATGCGTAATATCATTAATAAGAAAACTCGGATCTACAGATAAGAATTGTCCTTTAATGGCTCCAACGAGGTAATCGCGTTGACCAATATCAGTTGTCAGCGTTAAAATGGGCATTCATCTAACATAACGTAAGCGCTAAGTATTTATTTTACCAAGACCCCGTCTTTATAGAAAAATTTATTGACCAACTTATCTGCCAAGAATGGAAAAAATCTATTTAGAAATACGGTTCGCTTTCCTGTAAAGGTTAAGACAATAGTTCTTTTTCTTTTTGCAATAGCCTCTATAATATGCTGCGCACAGGTTTCGGCACTCATCATAGCCCCTTCATTCATAGGAGATTCTCCTTGAGATTTACCAGATTTATTCAAAGCAACATTGCGAATATTAGAGGTAGTAAATCCAGGGCAAACCCACAATACATTGGTACCTGTATGCAATAACTCTGTTCTGAGCGCCTCTAAAAAACCATTTACTGCAAACTTGCTAGCAGAATAACCGCTTCTTCCTGGCAATCCTCTATAACCAGCAATAGATGAAACACCAACAACAGTTCCATTATTTTGAAGAATATGGGGTAAAGCAAATTTGGTGCAAGCCACCGTACCCCAAAAATTAATATCCATTACTTTTCTAATGGTCTCCAACTCCACCTCTTCTACTTCAGATCGCATACTAATTCCTGCATTATTGATCAAGATGTCAATGGTTCCAAAAGTTTGGATGACCATATCAATAAATTGGCGGCAATCTTGTTCTTTACTTACATCGGCCGTATGCACCAATAATGGTTTACCCGCATATTTACTCTGAATAGCATAGAATTTATCAAAATTCCTACCACAGGTTGCCACTTTGGCTCCCAAATTCAGAAAAGATTCTACCAATGCTTTACCAATTCCATCAGATCCACCGGTGATAACAATTACTTTATTTGCAAAATAAGACATAAGGATAGCTGTATAATTCTCAAAAATAAGCAGTTATATTAGGAATGTGGAAATTCCTGTGTGTAATTAATATAAAATAGATGCTTAAAAATTTGGCTGGTTTTATAAAACGCCTATTTTTGCACTCCCAAATACGAAAACAGAAGCAATTCTGACTAGTAGATTCCGTAGCTCAGTTGGTAGAGCAATACACTTTTAATGTATGGGCCCTGGGTTCGAGTCCCAGCGGGATCACAAAGCTCCTCAAGAAATTGAGGAGTTTTTTTATGCCCAATGCCAATCACTCAAATAAAAGCGCACCCTAAGGCTTTCTTCAAAAGCCACAGTAAGACCAGAGCGCATGCGCAACAAGCTCGCTTGATTGCGCAGTAGCGAAGGTCTTACACGAGCGCAGCGAGGGCTTTTGAAGAAAGCCAATTGCGAATCTTGAATAATACACTTTATTGTGAGTACTTCTAATCCTCAATAATAAAAAAACTACTTACATCAATTGGAGCTTTGCGCTAGCTCAATGCGTAAGGGAAGTCGGCGCAGCCGACAATCCCAGCGAGAACATCCTCCTTTTTTTTTAAAAAATGAGTCAATGCGCAGTGATATCGGCGAAGCCGACATCACAAGTAAGAACACTCTCTTTTTACAAACCCACCTCAATGCGCAGTGATATCGGCGCAGCCGACATCACTATATAGGATATACTAAAAGAATGCCACTTCAAGCAATTGGGTGGTATTTTATTTTCCTTGTTTTTTTTGCCAATAAGCTTTAATAGGTCCAAAAGGCCCTAGTTGGTGCTGACGTTCAGAAAAACTATCTAGATAAGGTCCGTAAGGATAGTCAAATGGCTTGGTTGACTTATCAGGCCAATCTTTTGAAACGTCTTTGGTGGGTCTTGATTGAGTATTAATATAGGCAGCAAGATCCCAAGCTTCTTGATCAGAAAGAAAAGGTTGCTGGTGACTTATACCATTGGGCATATTATACATAATAAATCCAGCCAATTTAGATAATTGATTCATTCCTGCAGCATGGTTAAAACTATTTTTACCCCATAATGGTGGATTTAAAAAATAATTTCCATTATCACTACTGTCTCTCATTCCCTCACCATTATTACCATGACATTTACTACAATTTATATTATAAAGCGCTTTCCCAATTTCAGGATTAGCTGCTCTGTCTAAAAATGATAAATTGGTTATTCCAGACCCTTTTGCAATGGTACCCTTAGGAATATCGGCTCCAAGCCAAAGAATATAACTTGCAAAAGCCTGCATTTCAGATGAGTTGCTGTCTAGGGCATGTCCATCGAGACTTCGCTCTAAGCAGTCATTAATTCTTTTATAGATAGATTCAATAGTGCCTGACCTAGCTCTAAATTTGGGATAATTGGCTGCAACAGAACCATAATTCAATCCCCAAGTTTTGGTACCTGCTTGCAAATGACAATTCTGGCAATTCATGCCATTGGTAATATGACTTATTTGTCCCTTAGGTCCTAAATATTTAGAAGTATGAGCTACCAATTCATAACCATACCTAATCATTTTACTTGCATTACTAGAATCTACAGGAAGCAAGTTAGGTGTCTTACCTGTCCACAAACTATCTTGTTCTTTCTTGCTAACTTCTATTTGATTTTTATTGAATAAATCTTTGTTTATCAAAAATTTACCCATAATCATCAGCAAGCAAACTAATAGGGTTAGCTTAAAATATTTGCTTTTATACCACATTAATTAACCCCAGATTTCAGATAACTCCAACCCTCTTCCTGCTTTACAACCAATTCTGCCACGCCAGAAGGAACCGTAATGGCCTGTATTAATAGTTGAGATTTTTCAATATGATGTTTTCTCATAGAGTTTTCACAAGCAGCAAAGACAATTCCCTCTTTTGCCATAGCCACAATATCAGCAGCCAAATGTGTTTTGTCTTTAACCAAAAAATCAAGGGCTTTGCCATGAACCACTAATTCTACTTGAATATTATTGGGCCATACTTTCTGTAGATTCCTAATATTTCCAATAGTAGCAGACCAGGCAGCCGTATCTGCTGTATTCATTTGCACTACTACTTTATGCATTTTGGGGCTCCCGTCTTGTGCCATTGCATGATAAAAACAAGTACTTAAAAGGAATACAAAAAATGGAACTAGTCTTTTGATATGCATGTTTTTTTTATGAATATAGTTAAAATTGACAGCTTTTTGCAGTCCTAATATTTATCTACAAACTGATTAAAAGTGTCGTTGTATCTATCTCCAATATTTGGATAAGTTTGAATCAAGGTTTCTATTTGTTCAAGATCAAGTTCAGATAAATGGACCTGAATTGCCCCTGCATTTTCTATTAAGTATTGGGGTCTTTTTGTTCCAGGAATTGGAATGATATTAGGTGATTTAGACAAGACCCAAGCAATGGCCAATTGTGATGGAGTGCATTTTTTGGCTGCTGCAATTTGGGCAAAACCTTCTGCTAAATGTTGATTATTCTGAGCATATGCACCTTGATACCTAGGTAATTTTCTTCGGAAATCGTTTTCGGTAAACTTGCTTGGATCTATGGAGCTAGACATTAAGCCCCTAGAAAGGGGACTAAAAGCCACTAAACTAATTCCCAAATTTTCACAAAGCGGTAATACCTCTGATTCAATCTCTCTACTTAAAATGGAATACTCACTTTGAATAGCTGCAATTGGGTGAACAGCAACGGCTCTTTTGATAGAATTGGCCGATGCTTCAGACAAGCCCAAATATTTCACCTTGCCTTCTTTAACCAAATCAGCCATAGCTCCTACCATCTCTTCCACAGGAATGGATTGGTCAATACGATGTGCATAATAAAGATCAATCACATCTGTTTGAAGTCTTTTTAAACTTGCCTCTACGGCTTTTTTAATATAAGTGGGAGAACCATCAAAACATAATTTTCCCGAAGCATCATTATAAAACCCAAACTTGGTAGCAATAAAAATTTTTTGTCTATTGGGCTTTAAGACCTTAGCAATCAATTCCTCATTTCTACCTGCAGCATACATATCTGCAGTATCCCAAAAATTAATCCCTAATTCAATAGAGGCTTCTAAAGTAGCAATAGAAGCAGTATCGTCTGGTAGACCATATGCATGATTCATTCCCATACAACCTAAACCAATAGCGGACAATTTTACCCCTGTATTTCCTAAGTTTCTATATTTCATAATTGTATTTAAATGGAAATTACCAAAACTCTTACTAAATTGATGAGAATTAAAAGTGAATGCCTGCCATGAATCTGTCAAAACAAACTCCGCTTCTATTGCTCTTTTTGTTAATCTTTCAATTGGTAGTTGCACAAAATAAACAACCCAATATTTTGGTCATCTTTTCTGACGACCATGCGCAACAAACCATCAGTGCTTATGGCAGCAAATTAATGCAAACTCCCGGAATAGACAGAATTGCCAAAGAAGGAGCCATTTTCACCAATACATTTGTAACTAATAGTATTTGTGCTCCCGCAAGAGCGGTACTGTTAACTGGAAAATACGGCCATCTCAATGGTCTAAAAGACAACGCCCCTGGTCGATATTTTAATGGTGAACAGGATCAAGTTCAAAAAATACTACAACAAGCAAATTATCAAACCGCTTGGATTGGAAAATGGCATTTACAATCAATACCCAAAGGATTTGATTTTTGGAAAATATTGCCCGAACAAGGGAACTATTTTCAACCAGACTTTATTGGCATGCCCAATGATACTGTTCGTTACAAAGGATATGCAACCAATATCATTAGTGATTTCTCTATAGACTGGCTGAATAAACGGGATAGTAGCAAACCATTTTTCTTAGTGGTTGGCGAAAAAGCAACTCATCGGAATTGGATGCCAGACACGGCAGACCTTGGTGCATTTGACAACCAAGAATTTCCCTATCCAGCTAATTTTTTTGATGATTATAAAAATAGAAAAGCAGCAGCAAACCAAGACATGACCATTAGTCAAACCATGGTCTTAGGCAATGACTTAAAACTTGGCATTGACTATACCAAACCTGGCATGTTTGGGCGGATGAATGCTGCTGAGAAAAAGCTATATGAGGGCTATTATAAAAAAATAAAAGCTGAATATGACTTGATTAAAGGAGACAGTTTAGCAGTGGTCAAATGGAAATACCAACGCTATTTAAAAGATTATTTATCAACAGCTAAATCTTTGGATAGAAATATTGGAAGAATCCTAGACTATTTAGACAAAGCACATTTAGCAGAAAACACCATAGTCATTTATGCTTCTGATCAGGGATTCTATATGGGTGAACATGGTTGGTTTGACAAAAGGTTTATGTATGAAGAAAGCTTGAGAACCCCATTTGTGATG
Source organism: Bacteroidota bacterium (assembly GCA_947460595.1). Taxonomy (GTDB): domain Bacteria; phylum Bacteroidota; class Bacteroidia; order Chitinophagales; family Chitinophagaceae; genus Sediminibacterium. The sequence continues at coordinate 87,721 of CANHGS010000010.1, forward strand.
AGGTATCCAGGTGTCATAAAGCCCGGCACCACAATTCCTAATATGGTAGTCAATATTGATTTTGCTCCAAGTATTTTAGGAATGGCAGGACTACAGGTACCAGCAACCATGCAAGGTCTTAACCTGGTTCCCCTACTCAAAAAAGAACCCTTAATTAAACCTTGGCGCTCATCCATGTATTATCATTATTATGAATTTCCTGAACCACATAGAGTTGCACCCCATTTTGGCATCAGAGGTGAGCGGTTTAAGTTAATTAGATTTTATGGGAAAGATAACTCTTGGGAATTGTTTGATTTACAAAACGACCCTACAGAAATGAATAATATTTTTGCACAAAAATCAAGTCAAAAAACTTTACAAAAACTAAAAAAGGAGCTACTTGAACTGGCCAAACAATTCAAGGACCAAGAAGCTGTTGAAATACTAGAAAAAGAATTTCAAACAAGCATCCTTTAGATTATTGCTAAATAATGAAATGGTTTTAACAAACTAAAAAACGGGTAAAATCCTGTTTTTTATGATTAAAATTGGTAGTTCAAACTTAGACTAATATTTCTACCCGCTCCATTTATTCCTGAGCCATGCATTCTGTAGTCTACATTGAATATATTAATCAATGCAGCATTTATTTGAACTTTTCCTATGCCATAGCCCGCATATATATTCAATAAGTTCCAACCAGGAGTACCTCCCCTAGGAATCCGATTGTCATCTTTATCGCCTTGGGCCAATCTGTCTTGCTTTGAGGCAAATAGATGTTCTATGGAGGCTGTAAAAGTTTTATGATAGTATTTCAACTGTATTTGACCATTCATTGGTGGTACCCTACGCATGGGTTCATTTTTAGAAGTGTTTTGCCCATATGCTTGACTATATCCTGCTTTCAACATCCAAGATTTTGATAATTGATAGGCAAAATCTAATTCAACTCCTCTAATAAAAGATTCCTGACTATTTTCTTTTGTATAGACATTGTACCCCCCTATTTGTTGACCAGGAACCTGAACCCTTGTTACCAAATCTTTTAATTGCATATAAAATAAAGCAATAGAAGACTGAAAACGCTTGCCCTGTAATCGGTATCCCAATTCAGTATTATAAGACTTCTCCGGTTTCAAACCATAGGCTGGAACTTCATATCTAAAGTCTACCAATCCCAAAGTTCCCATATCATCAATATTAGGAGCCCGATAACCGGTGCTGAATGAAGCATATAAAGATTGGTTAATAGCCAAATGATAGAGCAATGAAATATTTGCTACTAAAGAAGATGGCTTAAGGATTACTTCACCTAATTGATTGGCTCCTGCCGCCGTATCCTTGATTTTTAAGGCAAAACTATTGTAACGCAGACCTGCATTTATTTGGAATTTCTGCAAAGTAAATTGGTGTAAGGAAAACAAAGAGAAGTTGGCACTTGAAGCGTTATCAGGATATAAGCCTCTTTGCATTATTACCGTTCCAGTTGTTACCGCTATTTGTTGTTTGTTACTATTCACCTGATCATGGTACCATTCTACTCCAGAAATAGCTGTCCAATGATTGCTAAATTTTGAATCAATCTGCGCGGTAAGACCAAGGGTTTTCACTTGATCTGTTTCCTCAAATTTATTAGCATTCCCATTTTTTAGATAGGTCCTAATCTCCTTAGTATGCTGAATAGAAGCAGTAACAGTTGTTTTTAAGAAAAATTGTGATTTACCAGGAATTTCAATTTTTGCATAATGCAACCCCCTTAATTGGGGGGCAAAATTGTAATAGGCAAAATTTTCCAGTTTCACACGATGGTATAGTGGAACTTCTTTTTGAATCAACTGTTGACTTGTAATGGTGATGATGGATTCATTTTTCAATTTCCATTTGGCTTGAAAATCATAGGCCTGTTCCTTGTAGCCCGACGGACGCTGAACACCAGAAGTATCTCCTCCAATCAGATCACCAAAATTTCTGCTACTGCCCCCCATATGAAACCCAAAGTTCTTAGATTCATAGGCTAACTCCGCCCTGCTAGAATATTCCATATTTCCAGAAACCATTTTACCCAAGACAGACCCTGACCAGGAATTCTTGGTGTTAAAATTTGCCCCTTTTGAAAAAACTTGCATAACCCCTCCCATGGCGTCAGATCCATATTGAACAGAACCTGTTCCCCTAACAACTTCTATACTAGCTATAGAATAAACATCAATGGTATTAAAATATTGATTGGGGCCATAACGGTAAGTACTATTATTGACCCTAATTCCATCTAACAATAATAAATTTTGATTACCAGTTAATGCTCGTACAAATGGGGAACCTCCGCCATGGTTGGTTTTTTGTACAAATACTCCAGTAGCGCCTATTAATGACTCTGGTGCTGTTCTAGATCCAGCTGACTGAATCTCATTGGCTGTAATTCGGTTAACTGAAAATGGCAGATTAATGGCATTGGTTTTTTGTCTAGTTGCCGTAACAATCACTTCTTTTAAAAAGACACTATCGCCTGAAATATTATTTGATTGGGAGAATGCAAAAACAGGAATTGACAGTAGAATAAATAGATATTTCATGAAAACTTAGCAATTAAAATACAAGTTTAATTAGGCTAAAAAATAATTCCAAACTAATTTGATAAATTAACTATTTGATTAAATAGACAATTCAAGCAGTTTTCCAAGTAGGACTAACTGATTACCAGCGCGTATTAAATTTTGATTGGGATATTTTGATCCATAATAAACATCCATATTGAGGTAATCCGTTAAAAAACGAATGGCTTGCATATACACCATAAATTGACCTGCATAAGGAATTGCATCCAGCTCATCCTTTGATAATTCAGCACCCATTTCTGAACAATAACCATCAATTACTGATTGATAGAATTCTTTTCTAATAATAATTTTAGAAAAATCAGCTTCTTCCTCACTTATGGGACACAAATAAGTGCGCATCATATCACCCAAGTCTGAAATAAAATAACCGGGCATGAGTGTATCTAAGTCAATAACACAAAGGGCTTTGTCTTGACTATCAAATAATACATTACTAATCTTAGTATCGTGATGTGTGGGCCTTAATTTAAAATTAGGGTTTTTAATAATTTGCTCAAAGCGATGTGTGATAAAACGATAAGCAATTAGTTTTTCTATTAAATCTTTAGCAAGGTTTTTTCTTTCTTGGTTTCCATGATCAAGCGCATTTAAAAATTGTTGATCACGCAATACAAGGTCATGAAATTTTGGAAGCGTAGTTTTTAATTGATTACAATCAAATCCAGCAAGTTTTTTGGTGAATAAACCAAATTGCTTAGCGGCTTCAAAAGCTTGCTCGGGCGTTTCTAAAACAAGTTTTGCATGCGAATCTTTTACAAAAGGAAAGATTCTATAATAGACATCATTTACCACTAACATAGAAGCACCTGACTTTGTTTTTTTAGGCGTTACAAACAAATAGTCAGGATGTTGTTCTAAGAGGTAATGAGCTATTGCATCAATATTTGAGGCAATAGCCCAAGGATCTGGAAATACAAGCAGGTTGATGGTTTGCAAAATATAGGCTTCTGAGCCATATAGCAATTTCCAAGTATGATTGATTAAACCATTTCCAAATACGGAAGGAAGCACAGATGCTTGATCCATGCCATATTCCTTCCAGATGATTTCTGGTATTTTCATATCCATGTAAAGTCTATGCTAATAAGCGTCAGTTAAGGAAAACACCGGTTTTCTGTACATCCATTGTCCACCAGTAAAATCAGGGAACTCAACGGTTTGACTTCCAAGATCAATTGATTTTTCACTCAATGGCGTAATAGCACTCCAAGTGGCTGCATCGTATACATCCATTGGGGTTGCCCTACTATTTTTGATACTTTCAATCAAGGCATGAATGACAAAAAAGTCCATTCCACCGTGTCCAGCACCTTCTGTTTCTTTACTCCAACGTTGCCATAAAGGATGGTCATATTTTTCTAACCACGCTTTTGCATCTTCCCATTGGTGAGATTTTGCTGTCTTACCTTCAATATACAAGCTCTTGTTCACATCCATCCACAAACCTTCGGTTCCTTGTACCCTAAAACCTAAAGAATAAGGTCTAGGCAAATTGGTATCATGTTGTAGCAAAACGGTCTCTCCATTGACACAATTGATAGAAGTTGTTACCACATCGCCCAAGCGAAAATTCACTTTGGCATTGGGATGATTTTCGCCACCTTTTTTAACTATATGGTTATGTAACCCCCTAGCTTTTGAGGAGAAGGAACAAAGTGAATTAAATCTGTTGCCTCTATTGATATTGATATAATGTGCAATTGGGCCAACACCATGAGTAGGATACAAATCACCATTCCTATGAACAGAGTGTTCGGTTCTCCATTTTGCTTCTGAATAACCCTTCTCTCCAAATTCAACACCATGACCATACACGTTGACACCATCATTGAATTTCACTTCTCTTAAATCATGTTGATACCCTCCTTGCAAATGAATCATTTCTCCAAAAAGACCTTGGCGAACCATATTTAAAATGGCCATCACGTCTCTTCTATAACATACATTTTCCAACATCATTACATTGGCTTTGTATTTCTCCGCAGCGTGTACCACTTCCCAATGATCTTCCAAACTAGTACCAATCATTACTTCTGATCCAACATATTTAATCCCTGATTCTAAGGAACCAAGAATCATGTCTTTATGCCATTCCCAAGGAGTAGCAATGACTACCCCATCAAGTTGTTTTTTCTCTAACATGCGTTTCCACGCGTAGTTGTCACCCGTATAAATTTCTGGCATTTTTTTACCAGACTTTTGAATTATTCCCTTTGCTTCATTCAAGGTTCTTGCATCTACATCACAAATACTTACCAATTCTACATCTGACCTGCGCAATAACAAATCCAAATGGTTTAAGCCCCTCTGCCCAACCCCAATAATTCCCATTTTCACTTTCTGATCGGCCTTTCTGGCAAACAATTGACTGCTGGGTGCAAATGCAACAGAAGCTGCTGCTAAACTTGCATTGCGAATGAATTCTTTTCTTTGCATGATATTTATTTTGAAAATATTGGTGAATCTATGATAATTGTTTAATCCTTAATCAATTTTACGGGGAATTTTGGATGTATAAATTCCCATTCCTGAATATGTGCTTGTTGGTGCTCAATTTCTACAATTTCCTTTACTTTTTTAATAAGTTTGGGATTTTTACTGGCAAGGTCATTGATTTCAGCAATATCATTACTTAAATCAAATAATTGCCATGGATTTTCTGGGTGCAAGCGTACTGATGTTTTAACGGCTTTCCAATTTCCCATTCTAACTGCAATTTGTCCCCCATTTTCTGGATATTCAAAATACAGCCATTCGTGTTGTTTTTGCTGATTTTTCTTGCCCATCAATGATGGCAACAAAGAGATACCATCTGTTTCAGAGAGTTTTTGACCGGTAATTTCTGCTAAAGTAGCCATGAGATCATACTGTGCAGAAATATGATTTGAAATGCTTCCTGCAGGAATTTTACCTGGCCATCTAGCAATAAATGGTTCTCGAATACCACCTTCATAGAGATCCATTTTCTGCCCCCTCAATCCTCCATTGCTATTAAAAAAATGTCTATCTACACCACCATTAAACGTGGCTCCATTGTCACTAGAAAAAAGTACCAAGGTATTATTATCTAAACCCAGCTTCTTGAGTTGGTCTAAAATAATACCTACTTGGGCATCCAAATAACTGATCATTGCCGCATAGGTAGACAAAGGGTAAGGAGTTGCCGCATATCCTTGCCCACCAAAATAAGGTTGCTCTGCAAACTGACCAACATAACGATTTACCCATTCAATAGGTGCTTGCAAAGAGACATGTGGTAGTGTATATGGTAAATAAAGAAAGAAAGGTTCACGGGCATTTTGCTTTATGAAAGCCAATGCTTTTTCAGTCATTTTTGCAGGTGCATATTCTTTTCCTTGATAGTATGCAAAATCAGCAGACATGCCTTTTGATGGGTCTTGTTTCAAATGGACATTCATGGGTTTGTTTTGAAGACTATCCCATTTCCCATTTTCCCAAAGATGTGTGGGGTAATAATTATGTGCTTGTTTTTGGTCAAGGTATCCATAGTAATAATCAAACCCTTGTTTTAAAGGGTCTCCGCTACTGTTATTCATTCCCAAACCCCATTTTCCAATAACGGCGGTTTTATATCCTGCTTGCTGCATTAATTTTCCAATGGTAAATGTATTGGCAGGTAGCGGCATTTGACCGCCTTCTAAACTATCTGCAAAACCTCCCATTTCATAATTGCCATGTATATAAGTATGACCACCGTGTTTGCCAGTCAGCAACATACAACGGGCTGGTGCACATACAGGAGTACTAGTATAATGATCGGTAAACCTAATCCCTTCATGGGCCATTTTATCAAGATGCGGTGTCTTGATTTTTTGTTGGCCATAAACGCCTAATTCACCATAACCAAGGTCATCAGCATATATATAAATAATATTGGGTTTGGAACTTGATTGACCTTGAGACGGCAATACCCCAAGAAGAGAAGTGAAAACCAAACAATAACCAATTCTTTGAACTAATTGCATCATCTATAAACCTAATAATATTTATTCAATTAGCCTCGTGCAAACGGTTGTGCAAATTGAATTTTATTCTTTAAAACATAGACATACAGTTTTCAGAAAGATTCCTAAAAATGAAGCTAAAAAAGCTATATGCTGGCTTTCTGACTTATTTGAGCAGTGAAATGGCTTTTTGAACAGCTGGATCATACTGGTTAGCAACTTCATAATAACCTTGGGTACGCCAAATTTGTCTAGACATCAAAATTTGCATTCTTTGGGACAATTGTTGGGCTTCTATTTCACTGAAATTGTTCAGAGCAATACTATCGGCCGTTAAGGCAAAATTGCGTAAAGCATCCAATTCAGACTTGCCTGGCTGGAAGCCTTGCACAAGCTCTTTGGGGCTTTGAAACCCACTAAACCTAGACCTGTTTTGTACATAGTACTTATAGACAAAATTATTCAAGCTATTTCTATAATATAATTTGAGTAGCACATTACTAACCCTACTTGTATCTAGTGCTACAAATACATCAGGTGTAATACCTCCCCCTCCATAGACAAGTCTTCCTCCTGGGGTTTTAAACGCTTTACCCTTGGGGGCAATGGTATCCGCCTTTAAAAGAGAACCATTATGATACCTTTCTAACAATTCCTCATTGTAGGCTTCCTTATCTTTTCCATAAGGTTTTTGAATATTCCTACCCAAGGGACTATAGTATCTAGCAACAGTTAATCTCACGGCACTTCCATCAGAAAGTTGAAATTGTGTTTGAACCAACCCCTTACCAAAACTCCTTCTCCCCACAATGGTTGCCCTATCCCAATCTTGTAACGCTCCGCAAAGAACTTCACTAGCCGAGGCTGAAGTTTCATCAATCAATACCACTAGTTTACCTTTTTCAAAAATCCCATCCCTCTGGGCCCTAAAATCCGTTCTGCTAACCTTATCTCCTTCTGTATAAACAATTAATTTGTCATCACTTAAAAATTCGTCTGCAATAGCAGTTGCTTCCTTCATTAATCCTCCCCCATTACCTCTTAGATCTAAAATCAATTGCTTCATACCCTGTTTTTGCAAACGACCCATATTTTCCATGAATTCTTCATAAGTTCTGTCTGCAAAACGATTGATTTTCAAAAAACCTGTTTGCGTATCCAACATATATGCAACATCCACAGAGGGCATAGGAATAACATCACGTACAAGATTGATTTTCAATATTTTGCCATCTCTGACTACCTTTATTTTTACAGAACTCCCCTTTGCTCCTTTTAATAATTTCCGTATCCTTTCTGCTCCCGCATTTTTACCCGTAATAGATAAACTATCATTGACCATCACTAATTTGTCTCCCACAAGAAGGCCCGCTTTTTCTGAAGGACCTCCTTTAATTACATTCATCACGTTGACCGTATCATTAAATAATTGAAATTCAATGCCAATTCCTTGAAAATTACCCATTAATTGTTCATTGTTTTCACTCAGATCTTCTTTAGGTATGAGAGAGGAATGGGGGTCTAAATGGGATAATAATTGACTTACAGCCAGTTGATTCACGCTATCCGCCGCAATTTTGTCTACATATTTACCCTTGATTAGGTCTACCACTTCTTGCAAAGAAGTCTTTCCTGAAAGGCTAAAAAATCTACTACCACCAGTTCTTTCCTTTAATTGGTAACCAATCAGCATTCCCAAAACCATGGTCATTGAAAACAAAATAGGTAACCAAACTTGCAATTTTTTATTTCCCATAATGGAGCTTCTTTGTAACTTGAATAAGCATCAAATATCCGAATTAATGTGCTAATCACTAGATAAAGGTTTGTTCTTTCGGATGAATGATATAAGTTGCGCAAAAGTTTTCATAACCTGTTGGTTTTAAACCAGCCCCAGGTAAAAAACAGAGCTATGTCCGTAAAATTGATTGCAGACAGCGGTGCCACCAAATGTGAGTGGTGTTTGCTAGTAGATGGCAAGAAAAAAACCATCCATACCCAAGGAATTAGTCCTTATTTTTTAAACGAACAGCAAATTTTGGCTTTATTAGAAAAGGCTTTATTGCCCAAACTAAAAGGGGCAATTGTTACAGAAGTACATTTTTATGGTACCGGCTTGAGTAATCCACTCAACGTAACAATTTTAAAAGCTGTTTTAAAGAAATGCTTTAAAAAAGCCAAAATCAAGGTAGAAACAGACCTTACTGCGGCGGCAAGAGCTTTGTGTGGTAAGAACAAAGGCATTGCTTGTATTTTAGGAACAGGTTCTAATTCCTGCTATTTTGATGGCAAAAAAATGAGCAAAAATAGTCCCGGTATTGGTTATATACTGGGCGACGAGGGAAGTGGCGCTTACTTGGGTAAAAAAGTAATACAACATTTTCTATATGGTACTTTTGACGAGGAATTGCAAGCAAGATTTGAAAAAAGATTCCTAACCAATACCATTGAGATTTTAGAAAACGTTTATAAAAAACCATTGGCCAATAGATATCTGGCGTCTTTTGCCATTTTTTTAGCTGAGAATAGAGGTCATTATATGATTGAAAATATTATTGAAGACGGGTTAAACGATTTCTTTTTCACCCATATTTACAAATACAGAGAAAGCTGGATCCTACCCATCAATTTTATAGGAAGTGTTGCATTTGGATTCAAAGATGTTTTACAGGAACTTTGCAATACCTATGAATTAGAATTAGGAAAAGTAATGAAAACCCCAATGAAAGGTTTAATTGAGTTTCACAGCTAAATAGCATCCATGTCAGAATTTATTAAGGTTACCGAACAGACGTCCACCTATAGGCATTTAGAACAAATGAGCATTAAAGACTTACTGGTAAATATAAATCAGGAAGATAAAACCGTACCAATAGCAGTAGAGAAAGCCATTCCACAAATTGAGCAATTGTGCTTGGCCATTAGTGATAAAATGTTGGCCGGTGGCCGATTGTTTTATATTGGTGCTGGTACTAGTGGCCGATTGGGTATTGTAGATGCCAGTGAATGCCCACCAACTTTTGGGGTTCCTTATGGATTGGTGATAGGTCTGATTGCCGGTGGGGATAAAGCCATTACCCAAGCAGTAGAATTTGCAGAAGATAGTGCTGAAGGTGGATGGACAGATTTAGTAAAGCATTTTGTAAGTGATAAAGACGTTGTGGTTGGGCTAGCTGCAAGCGGCACTACCCCCTATGTGATTGGTGCATTAAAAGAATGTAGAAAAAGGGGCATTATTACGGGAAGTATTAGTTGTAACCCTAATTCACCCGTTTCTGCTGAAGCCGATTTTCCAGTTGAAGTAGTAGTTGGTCCTGAATTTGTTACTGGATCTACTAGAATGAAGAGCGGAACTGCTCAAAAATTGGTGTTGAACATGATTTCTACATCCATTATGATTCAATTGGGAAGGGTTGAAGACAATAAAATGGTGAACATGCAATTGAGCAATGTGAAGCTAGTAGACCGAGGCGTAAAAATGTTGATGGAATCCTTGAAATTACAGGATTATGAAACAGCCAAAGACCTGTTGTTAAAACATGGCAGTGTTAAAAAAGCAGTTGAAGCAGTAGTGTCTTAACCTATGCATGAAATAGAACCATTTTTTAATTGGCGACATATCTATGTGGCTGAAGAAGATCCAAAATCTCCTTTTTTTGGGAGAACCTATAGCGAGTTTGAATTTTCCCAAACTGTTTACAATTACTATATCCATCCACAATGGGATGATTTTGGCAGTAAGACCTTGTACTTAAAAATCATTTATGTTGACTATGAATTACATTTTGCAGTGATTGAATTAATAGGAGAATGGAATGATGCTATAGAAAACGATATCATGGAATTGAAAAGAGAAATCTTAGATATTCTTTATCATCAAGGAATTTATAAATACATTTTAATCACAGAAAATGTGCTCAATTTTCACAGTAGCGATAAGGAATACTACCAAGAATGGTATGATGAAATTACAGAAGCAGAGGGCTGGATTGTGGCTTTAAATATGTCAGAAGCCACCCAACAGGATTTTCGCAAAAAAAAGTTACATTATTATATAGAACTAATGGATCTGCCTGATTGGAGGGTTTTCAAACCTTATCATTTGTATAAAAAAATGGATGAAATACAGCAGAAAAGACTGGATTAAGAAAAGGCCTTATATTTAACCCATAAAATTATCAGAAATGTCACTACCCGTAAACAATAAAAACAGCGGAAAACCTGGAAGCAAGGGTCCTAAAGCCAGTGCTGCAGGTTCTAAATTTATTGCTAAGCCTGGCGCAAAAGCAGTAGGCACCACAAAGAAACCCATTAAAACTGGGGGATCTAGAGGAAGTTAACTTGTTTTCACTAATTGAAAGGCTGTTCCTAACCGAACAGCCTTTTTTGTTATTTCAATTGTGAAAATTTGAGCTATGCCAGCCTTTCTTCTAATCCCAGTTTGTGTTTGCGTAAATGATCTTTGGCAATATCATAACCAGCATCAGCGTGTCTAATAATTCCCATACCAGGATCGTTTCTTAAAACACGCGCTAATCTTTGTTCGGCCGCATCGGTCCCATCTGCTAGAATGACCATCCCAGCATGGATACTATAGCCCATACCTACTCCACCACCATGGTGCAAGCTTACCCAAGAAGCTCCCCCAGCGGTATTAATCAAAGCATTTAAAATAGGCCAATCGGCTACAGCATCAGATCCATCAAGCATGGCTTCCGTTTCTCTATTGGGTGATGCAACAGAACCCGTATCTAAATGATCTCTTCCAATGACAATTGGGGCTTTTACTTTACCCGTTCTCACTAATTCATTAAATGCCAATCCCGCTTTTTCTCTTTCACCTTGACCCAGCCAACAGATTCTTGCAGGTAGACCCTGAAAAGCTATTCTTTCTTTGGCCATTTTCATCCAACGCAACAATCCCTTATTTTCAGGGAATAGGTTACAAATCAATTCATCTGTAACGGCAATATCTGCTGGATCTCCACTTAAGGCAGCCCACCTAAAAGGACCTTTTCCTTCACAAAACAAGGGACGAATATAAGCTGGTACAAATCCAGGAAAATCAAATGCATTGGTTAACCCATGTTCTTGAGCTCTGGCTCTTAGATTATTGCCATAATCAAAAGTAATAGCGCCTAAAGCTTGGAGTTCCAGCATAAGTTCAACGTGCTTTTTCATGCTATCATAACTCAACGCTATATAAGCAGTTGGATCAGATTTTCTTAAGGCATTGGCAGCATCATTATCCAAACTATGGGGCACATAACCAATTAATGGGTCGTGTGCCGATGTTTGGTCTGTTAATACATCCACTGTAATCTTTCTTTCAATCAATCTTTCTAAAAGTTGAACCGCATTACAGCGCACACCAATACTAATAGATTCACCAGCTAATTTTGCCCCAACGGCACGGTCAATTGCAAGGTCTATATCGGTAAATTTTATATCTAAATAACGGGTTTCTAAACGTTTGTCAATGCGCCATTCCTCTACTTCAGCAACCAAACAAACTCCATCATTCATGGTTACAGATAAGGGTTGCGCACCACCCATGCCACCCAAACCGGCGGTAACGGTTAGTGTTCCTTTTAAACTACCTTGAAAATGCTTGTTGGCAACAGCCGCAAATGTTTCATAAGTACCCTGTACAATTCCTTGAGAACCAATGTAAATCCAGGAACCAGCCGTCATTTGACCATACATCATCAAACCCTTTTTCTCCAATTCAGTAAAATGCTCCCAGGTTGCCCACTTGGGTACTAATTGAGAATTAGAAATTAATACCCTTGGTGCATCTGGATGCGTTTTAAGCATTCCTACGGGCTTACCACTTTGCACCAATAATGTTTCATCATCCTCTAAATCCTTTAGCGCTTTGATGATTAAATCCAGACTTTCAAAATTCCTAGCAGCTTTTCCCCTACCCCCATAAACAATCAGGTCATCAGGTCTTTCTGCTACCGCAGGATCTAAATTGTTTAACAACATCCGCAATGCAGCTTCCTGAACCCAACCCTTACAATTTAAAGTAGTGCCAGTTGGCGTAGCATATTTGATAGGGTCATATTTGCTGTTAGTAGGTAACATTTGTTAGGGATTTATAAGGTCACTAGTATACAAGATCTTCATAAGCCGCTTGCAATTCGTTGTAAGCATGGTTGTCCTTGGCCAATTTTGCCGCTTCCATTCCTTTTTCATACCACTGAATGGCCAAATTAGTTTGTTCCATTTTTTCTAACAATTTGGCAAGGTGATAATAGGAACCAATATAATCAGGTGATTCAATCAATATAGCTTCAAATAGCGCTTTGGCTGGCAAATCATCACCAACTTTAATGTATTCCAATGCCAATGCATGCCTTAAAAAATTATCTTTTGGATTGGTTTCCAAAAAGGCGTTAATTTTTGCAATTCGATCCATCTTTCAAAGTTAATGGATGGCTTGGATTATTAATCAGGAATAGAAATCTGTTTATAAAATCTGAATTTTAAAAAATAATCATAAAATAGTCAGAGGTCCTTTGCGGGTTCAAATTCGTTTGTATCTTTGCGATAGTTGCATAAACAACTATCTGTCTCAAGCTTAAACGAATTGCATATGAAAATACTTGTTTGTATTAGTAAGACTCCGGACACAACTACTAAGATTGCATTTAAAGATGGCAACACCCAATTAGACGATAATGGGGTACAATGGATTATCAATCCCTATGATGAATGGTACTCATTAGTAAGAGCCATTGAATTGAAAGAAAAAGACCCCTCCGCTATCATACATCTTGTAACGGTTGGTGGAGCTGATTGTGACCCCATTATTCGCAAAGCACTGGCACTGGGCGGTGACGAAGCATTTAGAATAAATGCTGATAGCTCAGACAGTTATTTTATTGCTGCGCAAATTGCAGAACTAGCTAATAAAAATGGCTATGATTTGATTTTTACTGGCAAAGAAGCCATTGATTATAATAGCGCTGCCATTGGGGGCATGGTGGCAGAATTAGTAGGTACTCCCTATATTTCTTTGGCTACTATTTTTGAACTGAATGGTCAAACGGCAACCATTACTAGAGAAATAGAAGGTGGTGAAGAAGTAGCTACTGTTAATCTTCCCATAGTTGTTAGTTGTCAAAAAGGCATGGCAGAACAACGCATTCCAAATATGCGCGGCATTATGGCGGCAAGAACTAAACCTTTACAAGTCTTGGAACCCGCTGCAGTAGATAGTTTAACAAATATTGTAGGCTATGAATTACCACCCGCAAAAGCAGGTTGTAAAATGGTAGCTGCGGACAATGTTGCAGAACTTATAAGACTATTACACGAAGAAGCTAAGGCATTCTAGTGATTTTGAAATAACCAATTGGTTTTTGAATTTTTAATTTTTACTTTTTAATTTTCAATCATGTCCGTTTTAGTTTATATAGACCAGTCTGATAACCAGGTTAAAAAATCAGCCTATGAAATACTTACTTATGGAGCCAAATTAGCTGCTCAAATGGGTGTATCAGCTGCGGGTATTATCTTGGGAAAAGTCAATGACAATTTAGCTGATTTAGGAAAATACGGTGTTACTACCATCCATCAAGCCAGCCAAGAAAGTTTGAACCAATTAGATACCCAAGTAGCCGCAAAAATCATTGCAGATGCTGCACAAGCCACAGGAGCAACTGTTTTGGTATTTTCTCAGAACCATAGCGGTAAAGCAATTGCTTCAAGGGTTGCTGCAAGACTTAAAGCAGGTTTGGTAGCAGGCGCTGCCAGCTTACCCGATACCAGCAATGGATTTGTGGTCAAAAAAACTGTTTTCTCTGGCAAAGCTTTTGCTAACGTAAGTATCAACACTGCTATTAAAGTAATTGCTTTAAACCCCAATAGCATTTCCGCTGTTGCTGGTGAAGGAACAGCCACTGTTTCAGCATTAAACGCTGCAGTAGATGCACCAAAAGTAACCATCACTGCTGTTAATAAAATCACAGGAGAGATTCCTTTAACCGAAGCTGACATTGTAGTAAGTGGCGGAAGAGGATTAAAAGGACCTGAGAACTGGGGCGTATTATTAGACTTAGCAAAAGCACTTGGCGCTGGAACTGCCTGTAGTAGGCCTGTTGGCGATGCGCATTGGCGTCCACACCATGAACACGTTGGACAAACCGGTGTTCAAGTAGCTCCTAACTTATATATTGCCTTGGGCATTTCTGGAGCCATTCAGCACTTAGCGGGTGTGAATAGAAGCAAGATAATGGTAGTCATAAATAAAGATCCTGAAGCCCCTTTCTTCAAAGCTGCTGATTATGGAATAGTGGGTGACTTATTTGACATTGTTCCACAAATGACCGCCGAGATTAAAAAAATAAAAGGGATTGTATAAGTAATTCAAAACTTTGTTTGGATATTGTATAAGTGCCTCCCGAATGGGGGGCATTTTATTTTCCAAAATGCAGCTACACTAATCCAACAAAAAAAACACTATTCCAATAGTCTTTAATGTCCCTTTTGGCAATAGTACCATCACTTATGAAGCTTAAAGTCCTGATTAAAGTCCACTCAATCTTCCCCCATCCACTGGCAAATTAATTCCATTAATATATGCAGCTGCTGGACTGCAAAGAAAGGCAACAGCTGCGCCAAATTCTTCTGGCTCACCCAATCTACCCGCAGGAATTAAAGACACTGTTTTCTTGAGAATATCCTCTGGCAATAATCCTGATTTCTCCGCTTGGTTGGTAAACAAATATTGCAATCGTTGGGTATTGGTATAACCCGGCAAAACATTGTTAACCGTAATACCAAAACCGCCCAATTCATTGGCCATGGTCTTGGCCCAATTGGCAACGGCTGACCTTACTGTATTTGAAATACCTAATCCATCAATGGGCTGTTTTACGGATGTAGACAAGACATTGATAATTCTACCAAAACCAGCAGCTTTCATTCCGGGAACCAAGGCTTGGGTTAATAAATGGCTTACTGAAAGATGTGCTTGAAACGCTTTTTCCAAATCCTGTATAGGTGTTGCTAACAAAGGTCCTGCAGCTGGACCTCCTGTATTATTAACCAATATTTCTATGGCACCCTTTTGGAGCCTTTCTTTGATTTTTGAAACCAACAATTCTGGCTCATGTGTATCAGCTGCTATCCATTCATGGTTTTGCCCTTGAACTTGAGGTAAGGAGGCAACAAAAAAATTTAAAACAGCTTCCCTCCTAGCCAAAACTATAATATTGGCACCCAATAAGGCCAGTTCAGTGGCTATGGCTGCTCCTAGGCCTTGTGATCCTCCACAAACCAAGGCTGTTCTTCCTGTAAGATTTAGATTCATAAGAATGCTTTTTACAAATTGCGATAATCCTCTCTAACAGGATTAAATACATCCATTAACTTACAATCTGTAATGGCTAATCCCGAATGAGGAACATTAGAAGGGATGACCACCATTTCACCCGCTCCAAATTCCACTGGATCTCCATCCAATGTCAATTGAAACCTTCCTTCTAAAACAAGCGAGACCTGTTCATGAATATGGTGATGCGTTGGTAAACTTTCTCCTTTTTTTACTTCTAGAAAAGAAAGGGTCATACTGTCTGTATGTACAAAACGAGCAGGATATCCTTTTACAATTTCTTTGACAGGAATAGCAGCAAGGTTAATTTTGGGCATGGACTAGGTTTTGTGAACCGGAAAGTTAACAATGGATTTGGAATAAAAAAATCCTAGTCTTTCAAATAGAACCGCTTGATTTTGATAGCCTAAGCCATTTTGCAGCTTAAAAATCGTTACTTTCGCAAACAATTATGAAGAAGATTGAACTGGAAATAGTGGCGCTATCGCACAGTATCACACAAACCCATTCCTATGCCGTTGTGTTGGGAGAATTAAATGGTTTGAGACGATTACCCATTGTGATTGGTGGTTTTGAGGCACAGGCCATTGCCGTGGCTTTGGAACATATGCAACCCAGCCGCCCTTTGACACATGATTTGATGAAAAATTTCATGAATGCTTTTGCAGTGGAACTTCAAGAAGTCATTATTAGCGATTTACAAGAAGGTATTTTTTACTCCAAACTGGTTTGTTACACAGACAATGACACGGTAGAAATAGATAGTAGAACCAGTGATGCTTTAGCCCTAGCAGTGAGATTTGGTTGTCCCGTTTACACTTATGAGCATATTTTAGACAATGCTGGTATTTTAATGGAAGACAATGGCGCTAAAAAAGGCAAATCAGAATCTGTTGGAGCTGAGGAGTCAGCTTCTGACAGAGAAGACCTTAGCGGATTAGGCATTGAAGAATTACAGGTTTTACTAAATAAAGTATTAGAACAAGAAGATTATATCCGCGCCATTGCTATCAGGGATGAGATTAATAAAAGAAAATAGTAATCCTTCAACATGGTTTTATTTCCCAATTGCAAAATCAACCTAGGCTTGCATATTACCCGTAAAAGGGAAGACGGATACCATGATTTAGAAACAGTGTTTTATCCAATTGGCATCAAAGATGTATTAGAAATAATCCATTCCAAAGATCCAAATGAAGCCTGCTCTTTTAGTAGTTCAGGTCTTGCCATTCAAGGCAACTCAACAGATAATCTTTGTGTAAAAGCTTATCATCTTTTAAAAAAAGACTTCCCACAACTTCCTGCCATTCAAATGCATTTACACAAACTAATACCCATGGGTGCTGGATTGGGTGGTGGCAGTGCCGATGGTGCATTTGCTTTAAAGCTTTTACATCAACTATTCCATCTTGGCATTTCAGAAAATCAGCTAATTCAATACGCACTTGAGCTAGGAAGTGACTGTCCTTTTTTTATCATTAATCAGGCTTGTATTGGAAAAGGCAGAGGCGAACTGCTAGAAAAAATTACGTTGGATTTGAGCCAATACCAATTTATGATTGTCAATCCAGGAATACATATTGGTACTGGATGGGCGTTCTCTCATATTACACCCAAAGCAGTGTCAATTTCTCTGAATGCCATCATCAACCAGCCTATTGAAACTTGGAAGGATTGTTTGAGTAATGATTTTGAAGCACCTGTAATGGCTTCCTATCCAGAAATAGCTCAGATTAAACAGGCATTATATGATGCAGGTGCTATTTATGCTTCTATGTCGGGAAGTGGTAGCACCCTATATGGTATTTTTAAAAAAGGCTTTACACCTAAGGTTTCCTTTCCTAGTCATTACATGACTACCCTAGTAGATTAGATAATTTCTAACATTTATGTTATTTTATTAGACAAAACAAACTATTACCTGTTAGTTTTATTAAACTGTTTGTTAAATTCCTATTTATTTTGTAATTTGCCACTATCGATTGCCCACCATTATATTTCCTGAATATTAATAATTCGGTTGCGTATGCATGACACAACAACCCAACAAGGATTATACGATCCTTCGTTTGAACATGACGCCTGTGGTATAGGTTTTGTAGCGAATATCAAGGGCAACAAATCGCATCAGCATATTTCTGATGCTTTGACCGTGCTGGAAAACATGGAACACCGTGGCGCATGCGGATGCGAGAACAATACCGGTGATGGAGCTGGAATCATGTTGCAAATGCCCCATGAATTCTTCTTTGACGAGTGTATTAGCTTGGGAATTCACCTACCCTCTTATGGTAAATATGGTGTTGGATTTCTGTTCTTTCCCAAAGAAATTAGGCTAAGAGAAGCATGCAGAGACATTTTCAATCGCGCAGCAGAAAAGCTTGGATTAGAAATTCTTGGCTATAGAAAAGTACCTGTAAACAGAACCGATATTGGACCTACCGCTCTTTCTGTGGAGCCCTGCATGGAACAAGTGTTTATTGGTTGCCCTGATCATATCAATGACCCTGAGGTATTGGAACGCAAATTGTTTGTCTTACGCAATTATGCTACTCATACCATTCAGAATACGGTTAAAAAAGACGGGATTGGGTTTTACCTTTCTTCGCTTTCTTACAAAACCATCGTTTATAAGGGACAGCTAACAAGCGGTCAAGTTAGGGGCTATTTCCCTGACCTAAGTGACAAACGCGTGGTTTCTGCTTTTGGATTGGTACATAGTCGTTTTGCCACCAATACTTTTCCTTCTTGGAAATTAGCCCAACCTTTCCGCTATATTGCCCACAATGGAGAGATCAATACCCTACAAGGAAATTTAAACTGGCTTCGTACCAGTGAAAAAGGATTCACTTCTCCATTCTTCAGCAAGGAAGAAATGGACATGTTGTTACCCATTGTTACAGCAGGCCAATCAGATAGCGCTAGCTTGGATAATATGATTGAGCTCTTAACCCTTACAGGCAGGTCTCTTCCACATGTGATGATGATGCTCATTCCGGAAGCATGGGATGGCAATCATGACATGGACCCCATCAAGAAAGCATTTTATGAATTCCATGCCTGTATGATGGAACCCTGGGATGGCCCTGCTTCTATTTCCTTTACTGATGGAAAAATTATTGGAGCAACTTTAGATCGTAATGGCCTAAGACCATCGCGCTACTGCGTTACAACGGATGACCGTGTGATCATGGCATCAGAAACGGGCGTTCTTCCTATTGACCCGTCTACCATTATTGAAAAAGGACGCTTACAACCGGGTAAGATGTTTGTGGTAGACATGGAACAGGGACGCATCATCAGTGACGAAGAATTAAAACAAGAAATCTGTTCTCACAAACCATATACAGAGTGGTTAAACAAATACAAGATCCGCCTGGAAGAATTACCAGAACCAAGGGTTATGTTTACCCATCTGGAACACGATCAGGTTTTTAAATACCAAAAAGGGTTTGGTTATAGCACAGAAGACCTTGACAATATTATTGCCCCAATGGCTTTGGATGGCAAAGAACCTATTGGATCCATGGGCACTGACACACCATTAGCTGTGTTAAGCGATGAACCACAACATTTGAGTAGTTATTTTAAACAACTATTTGCACAGGTAACCAACCCTCCTATTGATCCAATCAGAGAAAGGATGGTCATGTCTTTGGCAACATTTGCAGGAAGTACAGGCAACCTACTAGTGGAGGACCCACTGGCTTGTCACGTAGTGGCTTTACAGCACCCTGTTTTAAATAACCATGACTTAGAAAAAATCAGAAGTATTGATACGGGCATCTTCCAAGCCAAAACTTTGCAAACCTATTTCAGGGCAGATGGTAAACCAGGTTCTTTGAAAAAAGCCTTGGACCGTTTGTGCAGATACGCTGTAGACGCTGTAGAAGATGGTTTTGAAGTAATTATCTTAACCGATAGGGCCATTGATTCTGACCACGCTCCCATTCCTTCTTTATTGGCTACCGCCGCAGTACACCATCACTTAATCAGAAAAGGTTATAGAGGCCAAGTAGGTATTATTGTTGAAGCAGGAGACGTTTGGGAAGTACACCATTTTGCTTGCTTGATTGGGTTTGGTGCTACGGCTATCAATCCTTATTTAGCATTGTCTACCATTAGAGACATGAAAATTTCTGGCAAAATCAATTCTGATTTGGATCCAGAATATTTAAAGAAGAATTATATTAAAGCCGTTAATGAAGGGCTATTGAAAGTGTTCTCTAAAATGGGTATCTCCACTTTGCAATCTTATCAAGGAGCTCAGATTTTTGAAATCATTGGACTCAATAGAGAGGTAGTAGACTTGTATTTTACAGGAGCTACTTCAAGGATTCAAGGCATGGGGCTTGATGAAATTGCCAAAGAAACCTTGTCCAAACATTTCTTTGCCTTTAGCAAAAAAGAGATTCCTGTAGATAGACTAACCGTTGGTGGTATCTATCAGTGGAAACGCAAAGGAGAATTCCACTTATTCAATCCTCAAACCATTCACTTGTTGCAACATAGTACCAAGATGAATGACTACGAGACTTTTAAGAAATATAGCAAGCTGGTCAATGATCAATCTGTAAGGGCTTGTACCATTCGTAGTCAGTTTCAATTCAAACCCAATAGAGTTTCTATTTCTATTGATGAGGTTGAACCAGCAGAAAGTATCTACAAGCGCTTTGCATCTGGCGCCATGTCTTTTGGATCCATCTCTTGGGAAGCGCATACCACATTAGCTATCGCTATGAATAGGCTTGGCGGAAAAAGCAATACGGGGGAAGGTGGGGAAGACGAAATTCGATTTGAGAAAATGGCCAATGGCGATAGCATGCGCTCAGCCATTAAACAAGTAGCATCGGCACGTTTTGGTGTTACCAGTTATTATTTAACGGAGGCTGACGAATTACAAATCAAAATGGCACAAGGAGCCAAACCTGGTGAAGGTGGTCAATTACCAGGTCATAAAGTGGACGATTGGATTGGAAAAACACGCCATAGCACACCTGGAGTAGGATTAATTTCTCCTCCACCCCACCATGATATTTATTCTATTGAAGATTTGGCCCAATTAATCTTTGATCTGAAAAATGCCAATCGCGCGGCAAGGATTAACGTGAAACTGGTTTCAAAAGCCGGTGTTGGTACCATTGCAGCAGGAGTTGCCAAGGCCAAGGCCGATGTGGTATTAATTTCCGGCTTTGACGGTGGCACTGGCGCCTCTCCTATTAGTTCTATAAAACACGCAGGCTTACCTTGGGAATTAGGTTTAGCAGAAGCCCATCAAACATTGGTAAAGAATAAGTTGCGTGGCCGCGTGGTGGTTCAAGCCGATGGTCAAATGAAGACCGGAAGGGATATTGCCATTGCCGCTTTATTGGGTGCCGAAGAATGGGGCGTTGCAACAGCTGCCTTGATTGTTGAGGGATGTATCATGATGCGCAAATGCCATTTGAATACCTGCCCAGTGGGTGTAGCAACCCAAAATCCCGAACTGCGTAAACGCTTTAAGGGAGACCCTGACCATATTGTGAATTTCTTCCGCTTTATCACGCAAGAATTGCGTGAGATTATGGCAGAATTGGGCTATCGTACGGTAAATGAAATGATTGGACAAGTAGAGAATCTAGAAATGCGGGAAGATATTACCCATTGGAAATACAGCAAACTTGACCTCTCTCCTGTATTGTACAAAGAGCCAGCATCTGAAGAAACCAGCTTATATAATCAGGAAATACAAGACCATGGTATTGGTGAAGTATTAGACTGGCAATTACTCAAAATTGCTCAACCTGCCATTGACAATAAGCAAAGGGTTCAGGGAAGCTTTGAGATCAAGAATACGGACAGAACCGTTGGCACCATTGTATCTAACGAGATCACTAAAAAATACAAAGCAGCAGGTCTTCCAGACGATACCATTCATTTTAATTTCAGAGGTACTGCAGGACAAAGCTTTGGGGCCTTTAATGCAAAAGGAATTACGCATGAATTAGAAGGTGATGCCAATGACTATTTTGGAAAGGGATTAAGTGGCGCCAAACTTATTGTATATCCAGATAGAACCGCTACTTATGTACCAGAAGAAAACATCATCATTGGGAATGTGGCATTTTATGGCGCCACAACAGGGGAAGCATATATTAGAGGTAAAGCTGGCGAGCGTTTCTGCGTAAGAAACTCCGGGGCACAGGTTGTAGTAGAGGGCGTTGGTGACCACGGTTGCGAATACATGACAGGTGGAGTGGCGGTGATACTTGGGAGTACGGGTAGAAACTTTGCTGCCGGAATGAGTGGCGGTGTTGCTTATATCTATAATCTTGATAACAGCTTTGCCAGCAAATGTAATATGGAAATGGTAGACCTAGATCCATTAGATGGGGATGATGCTAACTCATTGAATGACCTTATCACCAAACATTATGCATATACCGCAAGTACAGTGGCCAAATTTGTCTTAGACGATTTTGACAATCAATTAAAACATTTCATCAAAGTATTTCCTAAGGATTACAAGAAAGTTGTTTTAGAAAAAAAGAAAAACGGCGTAACAACAGGTAAATAAACAAAGCGAAAACCTATTATTATGGGCAAACCAACCGGATTTATAGAATTCACTAGAGAACTCCCAAACAAAAGAGCCGTTTCAGAGAGATTAAAAGACTACAATGAATTTGTAGAAAGATTTCCCGATGAAAAACTAAACCAACAGTCTGGACGCTGCATGAACTGTGGGGTACCTTTCTGCCATAATGGATGCCCTCTGGGAAATGTGATTCCTGAATTCAATGATGCAGTGTATAAAAAAAGCTGGGCAGAAGCTTATGACATTTTAATCTCTACCAATAATTTTCCTGAGTTCACCGGAAGAATTTGCCCTGCACCATGTGAAACCGCTTGCGTACTTGGGATAAACCAGCCTGCAGTTACTATTGAGGAAATTGAAAAACATATTATTGAAATAGCATTTGACAAAGGTTTTGTAAAAGCTAGAAAACCAAATCTACGTTCTGGAAAAAAAGTGGCGGTTATTGGATCTGGACCTTCCGGATTAGCTGCTGCTGCTCAACTAAATTATGCTGGCCACCAAATTACCGTTTACGAACGCGATGATGCACCTGGAGGATTATTGCGCTATGGTATCCCAGATTTTAAATTAGAAAAATGGGTAATTGACCGCAGGATTAAGCTTATGGAAGAAGAGGGAGTAGTATTTAAATGCAATGCCAATGTAGGTGTCAATACAAGTATCAATGACTTACTAAGAGAGAACCATGCCATTGTATTAGCTGGGGGAAGTACTGTCCCTAGAAACCTCAAGATTCCTGGAAGGGAATTAAATGGGGTTCACTTTGCTATGGACTTTTTAAAACAACAAAATAAGCGGGTTGCTAACAGCCCGGTTGAAGCTGATCCTTTATTAGCCTCTAACAAACACGTAGTGGTTATTGGAGGTGGCGATACTGGAAGTGATTGTGTTGGCACTTCTAATAGACAAAGCGCTACATCAGTAACTCAATTTGAACTTTTACCCAAGCCCCCAGAAACAAGAACTTTAGAAATGCCCTGGCCCACTTACCCCATGACATTGAAAACGTCTTCTTCTCATGATGAAGGTGCTAATAGACAGTGGGCAGTTGCTACTAAAGCATTTATTGGAGACGAGAACGGAAATTTAAAAGCATTAAGGATTGTTGACCTAGAATGGAGTAGCAGCACAGATGGAAGTCCTTCCATATTCACAGAAAGAGCCGATAGTGAAAGAGAGATCCCTTGCCAATTAGCTTTATTAGCCATGGGATTCTTACACCCCCAACATAACGGTTTAATTAAGCAGTTAGGTGTTGAAATAGACGATAGGGGCAATGTAAAAGCAGACGAAAAAGGTTTTCAAACCAATATTCAGAAAATTTTTACCGCTGGTGATATGCGCAGGGGCCAGTCTCTGGTAGTTTGGGCCATTAGTGAGGGAAGAGAAGCTGCTAGAAAAGTAGATGAATATTTGATGGGGCAATCACAACTTGAAACAAAAGACCATAGCTATGTTGTAAATAGATAAAATTATATACCTATATATTCTATCAGTTTTAACCCGTTTGATAAACAATCAAACGGGTTATTTTTTTTTAATATTTACTAAAATATCAGAAAGTCGCATGATTTATTACCATCACCAACCCAATTTTTCATATTGCATTTAATTATATATTTATATTATTTTCATTTTGAACTATTATATTTATATATTAGCGTAATAAAGTAATTATTATGTTTTATTTATATTTTTAAAGAAACCTCCATGAAAAAACTGACATTACAAAACACCATTCCATTTTTCCTGCTATTGGTAGTTGCCATTGCTGCAATATTTGTGCCTTCGCTACCAGCTTTTGACGATGCCGGCAAATACAGTGCGGCTGATATTACTTGGATGTTAGTATCTACTGCATTAGTGTTTTTAATGACTCCCGCTCTTGCCTTCTTTTACGGAGGCATGGTTCACCGTAAAAACATTCTTTCTACCATGATGAAAAGCATGGTAGCAACTGGAATGGTTTCTGTTGTTTGGGTAGTGGTAGGTTATAGCCTTTGCTTTGGTGATAGCATTGGAGGTTTTATTGGCAATCCAACTACTCACTTTATGTTTAAAGGAGTTATTTCAGGGGCACCTTGGAGTCTTGCGCCCACCATTCCATTATCTCTTTTTGCATTATTTCAATTAATGTTTGCGATTATTACCCCAGGATTAGTGGTGGGTGCCGTTGCCGAACGTATTCGCTTTTCTTCATACACTTTGTTTATCATTTTATTTAGCTTGTTAGTATATGCTCCAATTGCGCATTGGACCTGGCATCCAGAAGGATTCTTGTTCAAAATGGGCGCCTTGGATTTTGCTGGCGGTACTGTAGTACATATTTCTGCTGGTTGTGCTGCATTGGCCGGTGCTTTGGTGTTAAAGCGCCGCCAATCACATATTGAACAACAAGAAGTTCCACCCGCAAATATTCCTTATGTTTTAATTGGAACTGGATTGCTCTGGTTTGGTTGGTTTGGCTTTAATGCTGGATCTGCTCTAGGTGCTGGAGGATTAGCCGTTTCTTCGTTTGCAACAACTAATACGGCTGCAGCCGCTGCTGGTTTATCTTGGATGTTCTTTGACGTATTACGTGCTAAAAAACCTTCTGTCTTAGGATTCTGTATTGGTGCTGTTGTTGGACTAGTTGCTATTACACCTGCTGCAGGTTTTGTAGCTATCCCCCAGAGTATCTTTATTGGTTTTACAGCTGCCATTATCTCTAACCTTGCAGTACACTATAAAAGCAAATCTTCTTTGGATGATACCTTAGATGTTTTCCCTTGCCATGGTGTTGGTGGTATGGTAGGTATGTTAATGACTGGTATTTTTGCCACCAAAACCGTAAATGGTGCTGGCGCCGATGGTTTATTGTATGGCAATGCTTCTTTCTTTTTTATCCAGGTAAAAGCCTTATTCATTGTGGTTTCGTACAGTTTTATAGTATCGTTCTTGATCTTCAAATTCATCAACCTAGTATTGCCTATGCGCGTTTCAACTGAAGACGAGGCCCTTGGCTTGGATGCTACACAACATAATGAGAAATACGGTAGAAGGCCTGAATTGGCATAATGCTTTCGTAATCAGTACTAATTTCTATAGTTGTTCCCTCTAGACAACTGAATACATAAAAAAACGGTCAATAAACTTCTGACCAAGTTTATTGACCGTTCTCACAGATTGCAATCTTAAAAAATAAGGTACAGCCATTTGATAAACTTCTGACCAAGTTTAAAGGCTGTACCTATTCTTAATCATAAAACCAATAGCAATGTTAAAGAAAATTCTTGCAGTTTCCCTTTGTTTTTCTGGCTTTTTAAACACAAATGCCCAAAGAGACAGTACAAAATCAAGTCCTGTAATGACAGGTTCCTTAGATGCTTATTATCGTTACAATTTTGCTGACCCTTCTGGTAAATTAAATAATTATACCAGCTTCACCAATTCTCAAAACAGTTTTGAACTAGGTATGGCTTCTTTAAAAGTGGATCACAGTATTGGCAAAGTTGCTGCTACAGTAGATCTTGGATTTGGAAGAAGGGCACAGGAGTTTTCCTACAATGATGCCAACACAGTGTTTTCTATTAAACAAGCCTATTTAAGTTGGGCTGTTTCTGACAAATTCAAATTAACTGCAGGTAAATGGGCCACCCATGTTGGTTATGAATTAGTGGACGCTTCGGGTAATAGAAACTATAGCATGTCTTATGGATTCTCTTATGGCCCCTTCTTTCATACCGGTGTCAAAGCAGACATCTTATTGGGGGGGAAATCAGCCTTGATGGTAGGTATGGCTAGTCCAACAGACTTTACAACTACCACCTCTCCCAACAAAGTATTTATTGCGCAATTTAGTACAGGAAACAAGAATGACAAACTGAAAGCATACTTAAACTACCAAGGAGGTAAAACAGGTAGCAATAGTGGATTTAACCAATTTGACCTGGTATTATTGGGTAGCATCAACAGCAAATTTGCCATCAATTACGATGGCACCATTGCCAATGTTAAAATAGCTGGAGCTACCAGTAGCTGGTCAAGTAATGCGGTTTATGTAAACTTTGATCCAAGCAGCAAATTAGGATTCAGTTTACGTGGTGAATATTTTGACGACAAAAAATCGGCTTCAGCTGGCGCATTTGAATCTAGTGTATTTGCCACTACCCTATCGGCCAACCTAAAAGTTGGTCCTTTAACTTTTATCCCTGAAATCAGAATAGATAATGGAAGCAATAAAATTTTCTTTAAAAGCGGAGGTGCTGCAACAAAAAGCACTAGTGGTTTCTTGATTGCTGCTATTTATAAATTCTAAGCCGCACTTTGAAATAATACTAAACAAACCTAAGAAATACCAAAAAGCGCCCAATCGGGTGCTTTTTTTATGCGTAATATCCAAAATTCTCCTTAAGTTAGACCATGAAGCTGATGTTAGGATTTTTACGTTTCATTTATTGTATTTGGGCATTTATTTGGTTCTTGATATTGATGCTCTTATCGTTTCCATTAGTGATGCTTTCCCTTTGTTTTGGCAAGGTGAAAGGCGGCAATTTGATCTATCAAATTTGTAAAACCTGGGGCCTTATCTGGTATTTTTTAATTAGAATCAACTATCAACCAGTTTGGGAAGTTCCAGTTAATGCTAAAAAACAATACATTTTTGTTGCCAACCATATTTCTTATATGGATATCCCACAAATTTTAATGTTAGCCGAACTGGGGCAGCCCTTGCGTATTCTAGGGAAATATGAAATGGTTAAAGTCCCCATCTTTGGTTGGATTTATAGGGCTGCTGTTATTCTAGTAGACCGCAGAAATGCACAGACAAGGGCCAAAAGTGTCAGAGCGTTAAAAGCCGCCATTAAAAATGGCATATCTATTTTCATCTTCCCCGAAGGCACATTTAATGAGACAAATGAGCCCTTAAAATCTTTTTTTGATGGCGCTTTTAGAATTGCTATTGAAACTGGTACCCCCATAAAACCTGTTTTATTAATAGACACGCTTGAAAGACTCCATTATCGTTCTGTTTTTGCTTTAACCCCAGGAAAAAATAGGGTTGTTTACTTAGAGGAAGTATCCGTAGAGGGTCTTGGGATGAAGGACATTGCCATTTTAAAACAAAAAGTTTTTGACTTAATGGACGAAGGGCTTAGACGTTACCGTAACTATCCTTAATTTTCACTTGAAGCAACTTATCTTAGTCCTTTTATTAGATGTTAGACCAACAAGACCTTTCCCTATTTACCGAGCCTGAAAGGGCCCCTACCATTTTTGCAGAAGTGGTGATTCCACTTGCATTACCCAAAAACTACACTTGGTCTATTCCTTTTGAAATGACAGATTTGGTTAAACCAGGAATACGTGTTGAAGTAATATTGGGAAAACATAAAAAATATGCAGGCATCATCAAGTCGCTATCTACTATAGGACCAACTGCATTCAAACCAAAACCAATTTTGAATGTACTAGATGATGAGCCGCTAGTATATGAACAACAATTGCGCTTGTGGCAATGGATTGCATCCTATTATATGTGCAGTGAGGGGGAAGTTATGCAAGCAGCCATCCCTGCAAATTTAAAGCTATCTAGTGAATCAATCCTTATTTGGAATGAACAACAAGATTATGATCTAACTCAACTTACAGACGAAGAATTTCTTGTGACAGAAGCACTAGAAATGAAAAAAGAATTGAGACTACAAGAAGTGCAGCAAATACTAGATGGCTCAAAAGTATATCCTGTAATTAAAAAATTAATTGAAAAACAGATTTGTCATATTTGGGAGGAATTAAGAGAAAAATATCAAACCAAGAAGCAAACTTTTGTAATGCTTCATCCCGATTATATTCTAGAAGAAAAATTATCAGATTTACTAAACAACTGGGGAAAAGCGCCAAAACAAATGGAGCTCTTACTTTCTTACCTGCACTTGATGAAAACAGAAGGAGAAGTTACCCAACCTGCGCTACTAAAAAAATCAAACGCTTCGGCTGCACAGTTAAAGGGATTGGTAGAAAAAGGAATACTATTGTTAGATAAAAAAACAGTTGATAGAATTCCTCAATTAAGTGCACTACATCATCTCAATTTTACCCTTTCTACTGCGCAGTCAAAAGCATTAGGTGAAATTGAAACATCCTTTCAAGAAAAATCTGTTTGTCTTTTACATGGAATCACGGCAAGTGGTAAAACACAGATCTATATTCATCTGATTGAACAATACATGCAAAAGGGCCAGCAAGTTTTGTACTTATTGCCAGAGATTGCCCTGACCTCTCAGATCATTAGAAGACTTCAAGCACATTTTGGTGGC
>CANHGS010000011.1 GCA_947460595.1 Bacteroidota bacterium
AAAGTCAATCTACAAATTTGCTATGACCTAAGATTTCCGGTTTGGGCCAGACAACAAGCAACGGATCAACCAGAATATGATGTATTAATTTATGTAGCCAATTGGCCTGAGCGCAGAAGCCATGCCTGGAAGTCTTTGCTCATTGCCCGAGCCATAGAAAACCAGTGCTATGTGATTGGGGTAAACCGTGTAGGTGAAGACGGTAAGGGGATTAACCATAGTGGAGACAGTATGGTCATAGACCCATTGGGAGAAGTCTTGTTTAGCAAAGCGCAGGAAACTTGCAGCCATACCATTGCTTTGAATAAAGCACAGCTAGAAGAAGTACGCAGCAAATTTCCTTTCTGGAAAGACGCTGATTCCTTTCAACTTTTACAAAACAATCTAGATGCCTAAAACCTATTTGGCCAAACAACTATTTACGGGTCATGAATGTCTGATGAACCATGCGATACAAGTAGAAGCGGGTAAAGTCATTGCTATTTTACCCAATGAAGGATTGCCTGAGAATGCAGGACCCATTTACGATATCATTGCGCCAGCATTTTTAGACATTCAGATTTATGGGGCCGATAGTAAATTATTGTCAGTGTATCCTAATGCAGACGCATTAGATAGGTTGTATGAATATTGCAGCAAGGGAGGGGCACCTAATTTTATTGCTACCGTTGCCACCAATGATACCAAAGTGTTTCACCAGTGCATTGATGCCATTAGAGATTATTGGGCAAAAGGCGGAAAAGGATGTTTGGGTTTGCACGTAGAAGGTCCTTGGTTAAACCCACTCAAAAAAGGGGCGCATCTTGAATCCTTTATTCACTCGCCTTCCAAACAAGAAGTACTTGATTTACTGGAATACGGAAAGGGCGTCATCAAAATTATTACTGTGGCACCGGAAGTCTTGGAATCAGGTATTGTTAACCTAATTCAAGCAGCGGGTGTAACTATTTCTGCTGGTCATAGCAATGCCACTTATGAAGAAGCCACCACTGCTTTTGACAAGGGTATTGGAACCGTCACGCATTTGTTCAATGCCATGAGTCCCCTGCAACACCGTGCACCAGGTTTGGTGGGTGCTGTGTTTAATCATCCATCAGTATTGTCAAGTGTAGTGCCCGATGGATACCATGTAGATTTTGCCGCCATCAAAATAGCTTGGAAACAAATGGGATCCAGACTTTTTGCCATAACTGATGCCGTTGCTGAAACCGCTACCGGACCTTATCCGCACCATTTGGTAGGAGATAAATACGAATCCAATGGCATTCTTTCTGGTTCCGCACTCACCATGCTGAAGTGCTTACAAAACCTAGTCAAAGACGTGGGTGTTCCATTAGAAGATGCATTGCGCATGGTAAGTACCACGCCTGCAAAAGCCATTGGTAATCATAGTTTGGGGCTGATTGAAAATGGATTACCTGCTCATTTGGTTTGCTTGAACGAGTCCTTAGCAATAGAAGCTGTGATAACGCCTAGTTAGGATTTTTGGAAGTCTGAATCAGCTTTCTAATCTGTAATAATTTAAGATCCTGTCCCTTGCGAATAGCTTCTGAACTAGGTCCAACAGGAAGATCTGGTTGTACGCCCGCGCCTTTGGGTCTATTACCTGCTAGCACTATCCGATACATGGGTAGGCTAATTTGCAATCCCGTGTTTGGCAAAACAATGGTTGGAAGATGTACTGCCGAATTTCCATAATAACCACCGCCTGATTCTTCTCCAACTATGGTTACATTGGACTGACCCTTTAGGTTTCCAGCAAACATGGTGGCTGCGCTAAAGCTCAACCCACCTTGAACAATATAAATGTCTCCGTCAAATCTTAAGTGTTTGTTGGGCTCATAATACTTGGTCTCATAACGCCTATAATGAATTTGTCCATCACTCATTTTATGGGCTCCAACATTCATGGGAAACCAATAGAGCCATGACTGTTTAATATGTGAACCGTATTCAAATTTTCTACTAATGGCTACTACAGAATCCGCCACTTTAAATGGTTGTTTGGCCAGGTATGCTGTTAGGCGAATACTATTGATAATTTGACCTCCCCCATTCTCGCGAAGGTCAATGACCAAGTGCGGAATCTTTTTTTCTTGAATGGTTTTAAAAGACTGTTTGAAAAATTTGCGCAAACCTGGAGCTGAGAAACTAGTGATGCGCAGATAAGCCGTATTGATACTGGTATCAATTTGCAAACTGCGTTGGTTGAACTTGTTGGCTGCCCTAATTTGCTTGCGGCTAGGTCTTACAACGGCAGGAGCCAAACTATCATTTGGTAAGGGTCTTCTACCCGGCCTAAGACCAGGATTAAAATTGCGCAAAGTATCTACAGCAGCCAATCCCATGCTGTCTATATAATGCACTATGTATTGACTGTCTAGTCCAAAAATGGTTTTATACCAAGCCCCAAATTGGTTGCTCACCAATTGACTTCTATAATTGTTGGCGTAACCATCAATGCTGATATAAGGGAAGATGCTGTCTAAGATTTCTTTATTGGTTTTACCATTGATGCCAGTGATGATGGTGCCTCTTTTACTCACGGCTTTTTGTGCAAAGGATCCACCCAAGACCACCATACTATCTCCCCAAGTTTTAATAGACAATGGAAAAACAGGAAACTGAAATTGCGTAGCAGTTTTTCTATAGTCTTTTGAAAAACGCACTGTGGTATGACCACAATGAATCTTGGCTATCAGCAAGGCCAAATGATTTTTGAATTGAATCTCGTTTAAAGAATCGGTAATGCTTTCTCGCGCCTGTTTAAAAAAGAAGTCCATGCTGTCTTTGGGCGTATACCAATAGAGGCTGGGATGATTGGCTTCCAAAATTTTTTGCAAGAGCGCTACGTCTTCCTGCAAAATTTCAGACGCCATTTTGTTGAGCGGAGAATAAGCGCCCTGGCGCGTTGGCCCACATGAAATAAAAAAAACCAGCACGCAAAACAGTGAAAGGATTCTTCTGTTTTGCATGCTTAACAATTATTGTTGAAAGGCATTCCAGCCCTGTGCGGTAATATTAAATGTGTTACCCCCCTTGGTCAAGAGTTTGCAACCCTCTTCTAGATCTGTCATATAACCAATCACGCTGATCTCTTCATTAAAAGTGATCTTATCGTGGTCTTCTTGCTTGAGGGTAAAAATGAGTTCGTAATCTTCACCACCATTCAATGCGCAAACTGTTGGATCTAGTCCAAATTTATAAGCTGCTTTTCGGCTCTCATCGTTGATAGGTAATTTCTCTTCATAGATTCTACAACCTAGGTTGCTCTGTTTACAAAGGTGCATCACTTCACTACTAACACCATCACTTACATCCATCATAGATGTAGGTGTGATATCATTTTTTTCAAAGAATTCAATAATCTCTTTACGCGCTTCTGGTTTTAATAACCTGCCTACTATATAAGATTCATTTTCTAAATCAGGTTGTATTTTTGGATTCTCTAAATAGATTTTCTTTTCGCGCTCCATGAGTGTGAGTCCTAAAAAAGCACCACCCAAATCGCCTGAAACGCATATCAGATCGCCCTTCTGGGCCGTACTTCTTTTGACAAATTTATCGGGAGCCACTTCTCCAATAGCCGTGATGCTGATGATAAATCCTTTTTGTGAAGTAGAAGTATCTCCGCCAATTAAATCAACACCATGTTTTTCACAAGCCAAGTAAATGCCTTCATAGAATTCATTTAAAGCTTCTAAACTGACCCTATTACTAATCCCAATGCTCACCGTAATTTGGGTGGGCTGCGCATTCATGGCATAGATATCGCTCAGGTTTACCATCACAGATTTGTATCCCAAATGTTTGAGGGGGGTATACATCAAATCAAAATGAATCCCTTCTAATAAAAGGTCCGTGGTAACCACCGTTTGTTTTCCAAAATGATTAATCACGGCAGCGTCATCGCCTACGCCCAAGACCGTGCTCACATTTTGAATCTCAAAATTCTTGGTCAAATGTTCTATCAATCCAAACTCGCCTAACTCGGCTATTTCTGTTCTTTCTTCCATGTACTTGTTTTTGTTTGTGACTATCCGTTTACGGGACCTCCATTTACTATAGCTACTAATTCATCGTGTATCAATCCATTGGTAGCAATGATATGTGGTTGATAAGGTGAATAATGTTCGCCTTTAAAATCGGTAACCTTTCCCCCGGCTTCTTCTACCATTAGGTATCCGGCAGCGCTATCCCAAGCGTTTAGTTTGTGCTCATAAAATCCGTCAAATCGGCCAGCGGCCACCCAACAAAGATCTATAGCAGCACTACCCAGTCTTCTAACAGGAATACCTTTTCTAATCAGTTTTTCAAAAACCTGTAAGGGTCCATTGGGACTGTCTAAATAAGTATATGGAAAACCAGTAACCATGCTACTCTTGATTATTTCAGATTTGTTGCTTACATGAATCAGTTGATTGTTCAACGTGGCGCCAAATCCCTTTTGAGCAAAAAAGAATTCGTTCATAAAGGGGTTGTATACCGCACCCATAATCATCTTGCCTTCTTGTTCCACCCCAATACTTACACAACATATTGGAATGCCATTGGCAAAATTGACCGTGCCATCAATGGGGTCAATGATCCATTTAAAAGTACTGTCTTGAATAATTTCTCCCGCTTCTTCGCTCAAAAGATAATGGTCTGGAAAGTCGGCTTTGATCACATCAAAGATGGCTTTTTCAGAAGCATGGTCTGCTTCTGTTACCAGATTGTTCATGCCTTCCTTATTGGAAATTTGAAAACTGCCGTTAAAATAACTTTGCATTACCGCGGCTCCAGCTTCGGCCGCTTTAATCAGGGTCTGTTTCATCATGGGACAAAAGTACCCCCGTTTTATTTGATTCAGAAATGATTTCACGGGGTATTCAATTGCATTACGGTAGTTTTTAGTTTAATTCGTGGTTCATATTCTGCCTTGGAATTATCCATTATCATAGTCAATTACAATGTGCGGTTCTTTTTGGAACAGTGCCTGCACAGTGTATCCAAAGCTATTGCTGGTTTGGATGCCGAGGTTTGGGTGGTAGATAATGCCAGTACAGATGGCAGTATGGACTACCTGCAACCCCTGTTTCCATGGGTGCATTTTCTACCCAACCCAGAAAATATTGGATACGCCAAGGCTAATAATCAGGCATTGACCCATTGCCGGGGCCAATATATTTTGTTTTTGAACCCAGATACCTTGGTAGCAGAAGACTGTTTTAGACTTTCTTTAGACTTTATTGGGGCCCAGCCATCACCCGGAGCTATGGGCATTCGAATGCTGGATGGCTCGGGCAAATTTTTACCAGAAAGCAAAAGGGCCTTCCCTTCGCCGGTATCGGCACTATACAAACTCACGGGTTTGTCAGCGCTTTTTCCCCGTTCGGCTGTTTTTAACCATTATTCCTTGGGGCATTTGAGTCAAGACCAAAACCACCAAGTAGATGTATTGGCGGGGGCTTTTATGCTCTTGCCCAAGTCTGTGCTGGACCAAGTTGGCAGTTTTGACGAGCGATTTTTTATGTACGGAGAAGATATTGACCTAAGTTACCGGGTGCAGAAAGCGGGTTTTCAGAACTATTATTTTGCAGGTAGCTCCATTATTCACTTTAAAGGAGAGAGTACCCGCAAGGGCAGTTTGAACTATGTCTTACTGTTCTACAATGCCATGCGCCTATTTGTACAAAAGAATTATAGTGGGGGCCGTGCCGGTGTTTTTGCCTTTTTTATTCAATTAGCCATCTTGATGAGGGGGGCTTTTAGCTTGGTCCATAGATTAATACTGGGTCCATTAGTTACGGTAATGGCATATAACCGAAAGAAGGAATTAAGGCGGACAGCCGTTTTGGCTGCGGAAGGTCTGGGTCAGAAAGCGGGTGAGATCTTAAACAATACCGGGCTTGGCACTAGCAATAGCCTAACTTACTCACCCGAAGACAAGCAAGTCTTAAAGAACAAAGCGGATTATCAGGCCATTTTATTTGCTGAGGGAGGCAGTCTGACTTGGAAACAAATCATTGCTATAACTGAGGATTTTATAGATTATAAGGGTGAATTTTGGTTTCATGCAGCTGAAAGCGGTTCTATTGTTGGCAGTGATTCTAAGGAAACCAGTGGAAGGGCCGTATCGCCAAATGAGTCAGCCACCACTTAGCCGCCCAAATCTCCGCTTAATGAGTTGTCAATCCTGTTTTTTAATGCAATTGCTTTAGCTTCGTAATTCTTTAGCAAAACGGTTCCTAACGATGGCTATTCTTGATATCAAGCTCCCAAATTCTATACTCAAGGCCCTGCGCCTGCCCCAGAATAATCCTAGGCGGCAGCAATTAAAGGTGTTGAGGAAAATGCTGCGGAAAGCAAGGTTTACAGAATTTGGCCAAACCTTCCGATTTGACGAGATTTTGTTGAGCAAGCACCCAGGTAAGAAATTTCAAGAACTGGTTCCAACTTATAATTATAATAAGATTTACAAGGAATGGTGGCATAAGACCCTAGAAGGCAAGTCTGATGTTTGCTGGCCAGGTAAAATCAAATATTATGCACTGAGTAGTGGTACCAGTGAATCTGCTAGTAAGTTCCTACCCATTACCAATGACCTGCTTCGTGGTAATAAGTTGGCCATGATTAAACACTTGCTCACTTTGCGTAACTATGAAGACATTCCATTGGGCGCATTGGGACGCGGTTGGTTAACCTTAGGTGGTAGTACCGATTTACAGAAAGGACCTGGCTATTATTCTGGTGACCTCAGTGGTATTACCCAAATGAAAGCTCCTTTTTGGTTCCAACCCTTTTACAAACCGGGAAAGAAAATAGCCAAGGAAAAAGACTGGAATAAGAAATTAGAAGATATTGTAGACAAAGCACCAGAATGGGATATAGCGTTCTTGGTAGGAGTTCCTGCTTGGATTCAGATGTGTATAGAAATGGTGATTGAGCGCTACAAGCTCAATAATATCCATGAGATGTGGCCCAATTTGGCATTCTTTGTACACGGAGGGGTAAGCTTTGAGCCTTATAAAAAGGGGTTTGAGAAATTGTTGGGTAAGCCCATCACTTATATAGAAACCTATTTGGCTAGCGAAGGTTTTATTGCTTACCAAGACCGTCAGTATGCTCAAGGCATGAAACTGGTCACCAGTGAACATATCTTCTTTGAATTTGTGCCGTTTGATGACCTGAATTTTGATGCCAATGGAGATATGATAGAATTTCCTGAAGCACTCATGATTCATGAAGTGGAAGAAGGTAAGGATTACGCCCTCTTGATTAGTACCACGGCCGGAACCTGGCGATACCTGATTGGAGACACCGTTCGTTTTGTAGACAAAGACAGGTGTGAAATCATTATCACTGGACGTACCAAGCATTTCTTGAGTCTGGTAGGAGAGCACTTGAGCGTAGACAATATGAACAAAGCCATTCAATTGGCTAGTGAGGAATTGAATATTAGCATTCCAGAATTTACGGTAGCGGGTGTGCCATTTGGCAATTTCTTTGCGCACCATTGGTATGTTGCCTGCAATGACAAGGTAGACGCCAAGGACCTGGCAAAAAGAATTGACCAACACCTTTGCGAACTCAATGATGACTATGCCGTAGAACGCA
Source organism: Bacteroidota bacterium (assembly GCA_947460595.1). Taxonomy (GTDB): domain Bacteria; phylum Bacteroidota; class Bacteroidia; order Chitinophagales; family Chitinophagaceae; genus Sediminibacterium. The sequence continues at coordinate 7,600 of CANHGS010000011.1, forward strand.
GAAGCGCGCTGAAAGACGTAATACTAGACGTGTTAACAGAAAAGGATTTCATGAATTTTATGACAGCCAAGGGAAAGATTGGTGGTCAACACAAATTTCCAAGGGTGCTCAAGGGAGGGTTGTTGCAAGACTGGCAACGGTTTCTGAAAGGCGAACACATTGAACCCTAAGGTTTGAATTTTCAATTAAGCGCATGATTGCAGCAATTATCAAGGGACTGGGTTTGGGTGTGCTACTGGCAATTTCAGTAGGGCCCGTGATATTTGCCATTCTCAAACAAAGCATCAACAACGGACACAAAGCTGGTTATATTTTTGTGGCTGGTGTTTCTTCTAGCGATATTGCTTTGTTACTCATTTGTAATTTATTTACCTCGCTATTTCAATCGGCCTTGGCCCACCAAACCCTGATTGCTGTTTCTGGAAGCATCTTCTTAATTGGGGTTGGTATTTATACTTTCTTCTTTAAAAAAGTGGCGGTAGGGGATGACAATAATCTCAAAGAAAAAGTCTTTAGAAAGCGGGATTGGGTAGCCATTTATCTCTCTGGTTTCTTTATGAATATGTTGAACCCAGGTGTCTTTATTTTCTGGTTTGTTTGGTCGGCAGCCATCTTAGCTGATTCGGTTTCTCATGCCAATCCCATTCAATACAGGGCGGTTGTTTTTGGAACTTGTTTGGTCTTTGTCTTATTCACCGATATTTTAAAAGTAATGCTGGCAGGGCGTTTGAGGCCTAAGATGACACCCAGAAACCTGCACCATATTAACCAATTGTCCGGCTTAATCCTCATTGGTTTTGGCATTGCCCTTTGTTGGGGGGTACTCCAATTTGGAGACCGTTTAAAATAGGTTTAACTATTTTTTTGGGTAGGTCAATCCATATTCCCAGTATCTTACCGCTAATGAAACTCAGCTGCCTCCTTTTTTGTTGTTGTTTATCGGCAAAGCTGTTTGCACAAAACGACCTCCTCTTACTCAAAGACAAAACACGGACCCTACAAACCTGGACCAATGGTTCCTATATTCAATTCCAGTTTAGTAGCAAACAATGGATAGAAGGCATTGTGAAAATGGTTAGAAATGATTCCTTGACCATTGATCAAATTCAAGTGAGGCTAGTGGGCAATCAATTTGGATTTGCCAATACCGATACCGTACATTTTGGCCTGCTCAAATTACACGTGAACGAAATTTATGGTATGCCCAAGCGTGGATCTGGCGGAAATATTATAAGCAACGGTGCCTTATTTCAGTTAGGAAGTGGGGCCTATATCTTACTCAATATCACCAATAGCCTGATCAAGGGAGAAGCCATTTTTGGTGTACCAAATCTAACAGGTCTTGGGATTGCCGGAGGATTTTTTATCTTAGGCAAGGTTTTACAATCTACACACAAGACTTATTTAAAAATGGGAAGCCGGTATAAAATGATCACCATTCAACTGGGCACCAATAGATAACACATGCTGAAAAAAATCTGGCGTTTTACCAAGAAAGCAATGCTTTGGATGTTTGTCTCATCCTTATTGTATGTGATTATTTGCAAGTGGGTGATGCCTCCTGTTACCATTACCCAGATTAGTAATGCATTTGGCTATGGTTTGAAAAGAGATTATGTGTCTGAATCTGAGCTTTCTTATAATGCCAAGCTGGCGGCCATTGCCAGTGAGGACCAGGCTTTTCCAGATCATACTGGCTTTGACTGGGATGCTATAGAGAAAAGTTTGAAACCCAAAAAGAAAGGAAAAAAACGCAAACTCCCCTTGGGTGCAGGAACCAGTACCATTACCCAACAAGTGGCCAAAAATGTATTTCTCTGGCAGGGTGGTGGAATCTTCAAATACATCCGTAAAGTTCCAGAAGCCTATTTTACCTTACTCATAGAATTGATCTGGGGAAAAGAAAGAATCCTAGATGTATACCTAAACGTCATTGAAATGGGACCGGGCATTTTTGGCATGGAAGCCGCAGCCCAAGCCTATTTTGACAAACCCGCCAAACAATTAAGCCGCGCAGAAGCTGCCATGATTATTGCTTGTTTGCCCAATCCAAAAATCTTTACGGTAAAACCACAGAGCAGAAGGGTGAGTTGGCGCTACCCGCAAATCTTGCGTGAGATGCACAATATTGAAGACGATCCAGATGTGTTAGAGATTATCAAATCACACTAGTGCGCCTTGTAATTGCTCCACCGCTTCAATAGCTTCTTGTAAACGTTCTTGGTAATTGCCATTGATGATGACAAAGGGGGTAGACTGATTAATCAACAAGTCTTTGTAAATCTGGAACAGTTCTTTTCTTGGGCCATCGGCAGGATATTCTCTTAGTTCATCTTGTACCCAAGGCAGATCCGTATCGCAGAGCAAGTAAAGGTCATATTGACGCTGTGTAATTTGCTCCAGAATATAATGGTGACATTTTTGAAACACGTATTCGCACCAAACCTTCATCACATACATATCGGTATCTATAAAAAGCAAGGATTGGTCATTGTTCAATGCTTCATTGGTATACTTGTCTTCCAGCGCCAATTGCTTTTGGGCAATGGTGAGCAAGTCATCATAGCCATAAGCTTTACCATGAACGGTTAGGTGTTCTCTAGCATATTCAGGGCACCATTGGGCTGAAAAATGTTCCGCCAATTCTGCGCACAAACTACTTTTACCCGTTGACTCTGGACCAATCACTACTACTTTTATCAAACTCATGCTTGCTTTGCTTTTTGTTGCCAGGTAATCAAACCTGCAATAGCCAATACCAATAACACTGTAAACTGAACACTGGTAAAGACATATCCTTTGATAAAGTACAACGGAATAGAAGCCATATTTGTTGCAATCCACCAAACCCAACTCTCTACTTTTTTTCTGGCCATGAGCCACATACCCGTAAAAGCAGTTGCACTGGCAAAAGCATCGGCCCAAGGAATGGCTTCGGGTGCAAACCCCTGTTTGGCCCAAGTAAGTGCCGCAAAAATACCCAGATAAAAGACGGCAAAAAAGGCTAATTGTTGCACCCATTCCCTTACACTGCTAAAACGCACGTGTAAAACTAGTTCCTGTTTATGTGCGTCTTTCTTGGTCCATAATACCCATCCATAAATACTCATCACTGTATAATAAAAGTTCACACTGGCTTCACCCAACAACTGCCCTTTCAAACTCAAATAGATGAAAATAGTAGTGTTGATGAGTCCAATGGGATAAACAAGAATATGCTCTTTTCTGCTAAACCAAACACTGGCAATTCCTGCAAACACCGCAACAAATTCTAGCGGTCCCGTCTGTTTAAGACCGGTGATAAACTGTTCTACTAATTGGTCAATTTGCATGGGGCACAAAATACAGAAAGCTATTGACTTGTCATTGGCCGGTCATGCCTGTTTTAAAGTAATAAATGATTCCGTCTTCAAATTCCTTTTGCTCCATGAGTTGGGCATGATCTTTAATAAAGAGAATATCTATGAGGTCATTGTTCACGCCATCATAAAACCATACTACTATCAAGTCTTTGTGTGAGAACATTTCATCCTGCTCTTTATGAATTTCTTTATGAGGAAGCGGTAAAGATTTAATACCAGTTAAGTGATACAAGCCTCCAGGTGCATCCGCATAAATGGAACCAGTTAATGAGTCTTTGTGTTGGTTAATATAGGCAACCATAGGAGATCCAGTCCACTGCGTTTCTGAATATCCAGGAATACCCGCATACTTGATTCCCTCCCAATTGGCTGCATTTAAAACGTATTGATTCCTTAGTCCAAAACCCAAGATCAATAAGGCTGCGCCGATGGTCCCATATTTGAAGATCTTTTTGGTCTTGCTGATCAATGCCGCTAAAAAATATAAGATGGTCAAGAGCAAGGGCAGGTACATGGGAGACAATAACCTACTACTCAGTGTTTCAAATCTGGAAACCGATGAAATGCCCAATATAAAAATGGCATAGACCAAGAAGCAAGCCATCACTGCCGTGCTGGTTCTATGATAATATTGTTGTTGAAAAACGCTAAACAGTAATAAGGCAATCACCAAGAGTAGCATTGCAACAAGCACCATCGCGCCAGCAAAACCATTTTCTCCAATAAAGGGTAACCAGGTTCCAAGCACCCAACCACTATCAATTAGGTTTTGACCTTGCGATCTTAATGCTTTTTCTCTTACACCGGCTGCCGTGCCCGTTACCAAATGATTCCGACACAAATTAATGGCCAGTGGTGCAATACCAATCAAAGTAAACAGGGAGAGTTGTTTGATTTTTTTAATCCCATTGATTTGACCATCAAACAGCATCAATGCAAAACCAGTGGCTAATAAACTAATGCCTGCAATCCTAGTTAAAAAAGCAAGACCAACTATTATAGCTAAGACAAAAAGATTTTTATGGTCATGTGCTTTTACGTAGCGCTTCCATTGCAGTATAAAAACCAATACCCAGACCAAGAACAAGGTCTCGGACCAGAGCATGCCATAAACTTCCCACAAACAGGGGCTGCATGCTAGCACTAAAAATATAGCTGCGCGATAGATTCTGGTAATCCCTTCCATCCCATGCAAAATCTCACTCGTGAGCAGGATCAAGACTGAATACAATCCCGCATTCAACACAGGCGCCAATGCAATAGGGGTTAATCCGCTTATCAAAGAAAGACCCGCCAAAAACAAGGGATATCCTGCAGGAAATTCTACCAAGGGCAGGGCATTATAATCTAAGAGTCCTGCTCCGTTTTTCAAGTTAATGGCAGCTGAACTATAGGCAATAGAATCCGGGGATAGACCAATACCGCTATGGGCTGTAAGATAGTAAATGCTCATGCAAGCCGCTAGTGCTGCCAATAAAGCATCCCAATGTCTAGCACAATATGATTGCATCTTTTGAATCACAGATTAAAAATACAACATTCCTATTCCTCTAGTCTTATGATGCAGATAGCTTGATTTAATTTCAATTTAAGCTTATAGGCATATCTTTACTTACACTCAGGCTGTTGAGTTGCCGCTTTTAAATGGTCAACCTATAAGAAAAGAAGGAAATACGCTGTAGCCAAGAGTAAATTATTCACTTATCTTAAACTTAAATCATGTCAAAAAAAACAGCTGAACCTAGGAAAAATAAGCCTACCAAAAAGAAAAGCTCCGCTCAAAAGAAAGCGGATCCTAAGAAAAAAGCACGTTAAGGTGAAAGACTTTAAGAGCCCGGTTCACAGAGCCGGGCTTTTTTATGCGGTTGGGAAAATCAAATGAGATATTAGAAAAACGCAATCAGGTATGTTTAGAAATCTTCAGAAAACAAAAACGCCCCGGAACATTCCAAGGGCGCTAGTATCACTCAAAATAATTAATTCAATTATTCGGCTTCTGCCATTACTTCTGTTACTTCAGGAATCATGCGTTTCATCATGCCTTCAATACCCGCTTTTAGGGTAACCATGGAAGAAGGGCAACCACTGCAAGATCCTTGCAACATCAAATTCACAACCCCATCTTTATAACTGCGGAACTGAATAGCACCGCCATCCATTTCAACAGCAGGTTTTACATAGTTCTCCAACAATTCTTTTACTCGTTTAACAATATCATCGTCATCCGCACTTACGGTATTGGTAGCTTCTTGTTTGGTCTTTGAAACCTCTTCTTCATTCACCACAACGCCACCATTTTCCAAATACTCTTTCAAGAAAGTCTTGATAGAAGGAATTACGTCTTGCCAGTCATCCGTATCTGGGGTCTTGGTGAGGGTAATGAAGTTGCTGGCTATGAACACGGATTTGATAAAGGGAAATCCAAACAGTTCTTTTGCCAAAGGCGATGGACCTGCTAATGTTTCATCTGCAAAATCAATGCTTTTGCCAGGATACAATAATTTGTTTGCCACAAATTTCATGGTCTCTGGATTGGGCGTCATTTCTGTATAGATGCTAATCACTGGATTGCCTGTTTTAATCATAAGAAAGATTTTATGCGGGTGTTGACTGCAAATTTAAACAAAAGCGGGCTGGGAAGGTTCACTTCAGTGGGTCAAGCGAGGAGGAACCGCCTTTTTTTCGGATATCGAAAACCTTTTGTAGCCCATTTTACCCCATATTGGGGCTAAAGTCAATATTTGGACGGATTTTCCGTTCTATAGCAGTACATGAGACAAATGCGCATCCCCTTTATATTCTTGGTCCTACTAATGACCAATACCCTTTCTGCGCAAACAGTTGTGAAGCCCTTTGGTATCAATATTTGTGGGGCTGAATTTGAAGAAAAAACCATTCCTGGTGTCTTGGGTAAGGACTATATCTACCCAGCCGATGCGGATATTGAATATTTCTACCAACAAGGCCTGCAACTCTTAACCGTTCCTTTTAAATGGGAGCGAGTGCAACCCACACCGGGTGGTACACTAGATCCTGCCAATGTAGGTGAAATGCGCCGGGTAATTCAATATTGCTCCGACCGGAACATTCGCGTGGTCCTGAGCATGCATAATTTTGGCAGATATGTGATTGGGAATACGGAACATATTGTAGGTAGCCCCAGTATTCCGCGCAATTTGTTGGGTGATTTTTGGTCAAAACTAGCTTTGGAGTTTATTGACCTAACCAACGTTTTTGGTTATGAGATTATGACTGAACCACATGATATGGGTGAATACGATTGGTTTACCACGGCCCAAACCACCATCAATATATTGCGTCAGGTAGACAAAAAAAACGTCGTCATTATCTCGGGTGATAATTATGCCAATGCGGAACTATGGCGCAGGTACAGTGACAAGCTCAAAGACTTGGTAGACCCCAATGATAACCTGATGTATGACGCGCACTGTTATTTTGACAAGAACTATTCAGGGAGATATGTAGAAAGTTATGATAGTAGTGGGGCGGATCAGTATACGGGCGTTAGAAGAATCATGCCCTTTATACGCTGGCTCAAAGACCATAATAAACGCGGCTATGTAGGTGAATATGGTGTGCCAGATAATGATTTACGATGGTTAACTGTCCTAGATAATTTTTTGATATACCTAAGCGAGAACAATGTAAACGGATGCTACTGGGCTGCGGGTTCTAGGTGGAACAAATATCCACTTTCTGTACAACCTTTTGTGCAAGAAGAACGGCCACAGATGGAAGTCTTGTTACGGTATAAAAGAACCTCCCCAGTTCCCAAATCCTCCTTTGATTTTCTCTTGCCAGAAACCTATTTGTTCTTACCCAATTCAACCCTCTTACCCAAAGACAAGGGTGGTGTTTTTGCACCAGCTTCGGTAGAAAGCAAGATCAAAGCGAAGAACTAGCCTGCGGCGATATTTTCTAAAAAAAATTTCTTTTATTCCAACACTATGCGCAGCTTGGCATAGTTAAGCATGATTTTCTTTTCACCATTAGTAGCAAAGTTGATGGTGGCAATAGGATTGTGCGCAGAGCCTTCAACCTTGGCTACTACCCCAAATCCAAATTTTAAATGCTCCACTTTTTGACCGGCTTGTAAACCACTGGTATCGCTGGCAATAAAATCGCCCGATGGCTGGTGTTCTACTACCTTACTCACCGGAGGAACTACGGGCAAATATTCGGGTTTGCCCTTGGGTGCGTCTGGTTTTCTGGCTGGTGGTGCGCCATATTTTTTCTCGGCACTGGCGGCAGCATTGCTATTGCCAAAACCGCGTTGCATTCTTTCAAAGCCACCACCCCATTGACTGGAAGAATTATTTCTAGCACCACCACCTGCATAGCTCTTGTCTATATAAGCTTCTGGCATTTCTTCTATAAATCGGCTGGGCTCATTTTGCACCAACTGACCAAAGCGATACCTTGAATTGGCATAGGTTAACCAAAGATGTTGTTTGGCCCTGGTAATGGCTACATAGAACAACCTGCGTTCTTCTTCCAATTCTTCGCGGGTATTAATGGCCATGGCATTGGGGAAGAGTGTCTCTTCAATGCCACCCACAAAAACACAACTAAATTCCAAACCCTTTGCCGCGTGAATGGTCATCAATTTCACCACATCGGTTTCTTGTTTATTATCATCAGCATCGGTAACCAAGGTAATCTGTTGCAAGTAAGCGCCCATGCTCTTGCTTCCCACTTCACCATCTTCATTATCTGGGCTCTCGGTCCATTCTTTAATGGAGTTCAACAACTCTTGCACGTTTTCATATCGCGCCAGCCCTTCCGTGGTTTTGTCTGCAAATAATTCCTTGACCAAATTGGTATGCTTGCCCACTTGCACTGCCACGTCATAAGCATTCTTATCCGTGAGCAGGCTTTGGAAATAGCGGATCATAGTTACAAAATTCTGCAGCGATTCTAATGTACCACCTTTGAATCCAAACTCTCCGGCTCTAGAAACCACATCATACATGCTGATCTCGTTTTCATTGGCAGCCGTAATCAGTTTTTCAATACTGGTTTTACCAACGCCACGAGCTGGATAATTGATGATTCTTTTCAGCGCTTCCTCATCACGGGTATTCACCATAATACGCAGGTAGGCCAAGAAATCCTTGATCTCTTTGCGCTGATAGAAACTGGTGCCACCATAGATTCTATAAGCAATGCCCATGCGTCTCAGACTTTCTTCATAAGCCCGGCTCTGCGCATTAGTTCTATAGAGAATAGCAAAATCTTGGTTATAAAAATGGTTGCGCAGCTTTTGTTCTTGTATGGTATCGGCCACAAATTTGCCCTCGTCATTATCCGTCATGGTGCGCACCAAGCGAATCTTTTCTCCCTCCACATTGTCGGTCCAGAGATTCTTAGGTATCTGTCCTTGGTTTACCTTGATCACTTCATTGGCCACATGAATAATATTCTTGCTGCTTCTATAGTTCTGTTCCAGCTTCACCACTTTTACATCGTCATAGTCTTTTTGAAACTGAAGAATGTTTTCTATGGTGGCGCCACGGAAACTATAAATACTCTGTGCATCATCACCTACTACGCAAATATTCTCATGGGCTGCGGCCAATAACTTGGTAATCTGATACTGAACCGCGTTAGTATCCTGATACTCATCAATCAAAATATACTTGAACTTATGTTGGTATTTGTGCAGGGCATCTGGAAAATTATGCAAGAGCTCGTGCATTTTTAGCAAAAGGTCATCAAAGTCCATGGCTCCGTTTTTGGCGCATCTATTGGCATAAGCCATATAGATTTGGGCAATGGCTTGACGGTTGGCCCGCATGTCTTCTTGTTGTATATAATAGTCATTGGCGTATTCTGCTGGACCCACCAAGGCATTCTTGGCCTGAGAAATCCGGTTGCCCACCACATTGGCTTTATAGTGTTTGTCATCAAGATTCAGCTCGTTGACCACAGCCTTAATTACTGAACGGCTATCGTCTGTATCATAGATGGTAAAATTGCTGGGATAGCCCATTCTATAGGCTTCACCCCTCAAAATACGGGCAAAAACGCTGTGGAAAGTACCAATATAGAGGTTGCGCGCCTCTGAATTGCCTAGGATTTTCTCAATCCTTTCCTTCATTTCCGCCGCAGCCTTATTGGTAAATGTCAGCGCCAAAATATTAAATGCGTCTACTCCACTAGCCATTAAGTGGGCAATTCTGGTGGTTAAAACCTTGGTTTTACCAGATCCAGCACCCGCAACAATCATGATGGGACCCTTTACATGCGTCACTGCTTCATATTGCGGTTCATTCAACCCCTTGAGATACTCTTGCATGACTGCAAGATAAATAGATGCCCGCTTGAAAAACCGTTTGTGGAAATCAATTCGTTAAATCGAGGCTAAGATTCCCATTTGGACTTGCTGGCAAGGGCTTTGGGGCTACCTTTGCCGTTCCCCCGAATTTGGAGGTCAATATTGAAAATCAATAGCTTATGCGTTTTTTGAGGTTCAAAAAAATACGGTTCTTCTTAATCCCCTTTGTCTTATTAATGGGTGGTTTGGTATTTGGTACCGGAAAATATGGACCCTCAAAAACCAAGGTTCCAGCCTATAAAGACTCAACAGCCACCCATGCTGTTGAAAACAATCGGGCCTTTTTATATGATTCGCTGGACTTAGATGGCCTAGGTCTTTCTAAAGAAGCATTTAATTTGGCTTTAACCGGTTATCAGTGCCTAGTTGCAGCAGGAAAGGTTCAAAAAGACAATATTCTCACAATCATAGATTTTAGTCTGCCCTCTAGTCAAAAAAGGCTTTTTGTGATCAATTTAGAAACGGGTGCTTTGTTGTTCAACACCTTTGTATCTCACGGAAGAAATTCCGGAACAGCGCTAGCTACCAAATTCTCCAATGCTTTTAATAGTTTTAAAAGCAGTTTGGGTTTCTATACCACCGGTAGTCCTTATTCGGGCAAACACGGTTATAGCCTGAGACTTCAAGGACAAGAAGCGGGTATCAATGACAATGCTTTTGAAAGGGGCATTGTAATACATAGTGCCAACTATGTAAACGAGCGTACTATTCACCAAATGGGATATATCGGCCGTAGCCAAGGTTGCCCAGCCATTCCAGAAGCCTTGAAAAAACCCATTATTGAAACCATCCGTAATGGTAGTTGCTTATTTGTCTATAGCCCAGACAAAGCTTATACAACACATTCTAAGTTACTTCAGAAGGTTTCTATTTAATGAACCACCTAGTAGGCTTGTTTTCCTTTATAGGAAGAGAATTACACTAATTATTTACGCTTTTGTTGTTTAAGTATTGCCTCAATTCTTTCATCGGGAACCAAATCAGTAACAGCTATTAATTTGATTTTTGAAAAACCAGGATGGGTACTATTTATTACCAAGTTATAAGAACTAGGTAATACGGCGGATGGTACTTTTAAAATAAGGGTAGCTGCTGAAACAAACCAAGCAGTTCCCAATAATTGTGTTTGTGCATATTGATTCATAGAACGCCAACCTGCTTTCAAATTGCTTGCTTCAATGGTTTCTATGCTAAGATTGTCTGGAATTTCTACAATCATAATTTTGAAGTCTTCATTGAATCCAACCCCTTGTCTTCGAATCATGTTTTCTAAAAATGCCAGTGGTATACTATCTGCTGCATACAAAACCCTTTGTCCAGCTAGATTCCACCTTCCCGCCATTCCTGAACAATTCAATGATTCACTAAACTGCTTATGTACAATTCTATAAGCTAGCATGATTATACCGGATAACCTTGAGACATTTTATCCAACTCATCGGTTACTAAGTCAACGCCACCTGAGGTCTTTAACCAACCCAATGGTGTTTGTTGACTGCTCCAAAATGGTTTGTTCAACCAATAATTAAACTCATCAATACTCCCAAATACTTCTTCTCCTTTTTCAAAGAGCGCAACAATTTTCAACAAGTGCTCGCTATAAATTGGTTCCAGATTTTTTTTCTGTAATTTATAGTTGCTGATGGTTCTAGCAGAAAGATTAATGAGGGTTGCCAATTCTTTTTCTGACATTTTGATGGTTTCTGCTAATTCATAAAACCATTTTGTTTTAACCCCTTTTCTTGCGGTTTGAACCAATTGCAAGTTGTTCAAATAATCCAAATCCTTGAACTTGGCTTTGACCATTTTCCGATTATTGGTTTGAAATACTGTCATGATTAATATTCTTATTCAAATTTAATGAAAATTTTCGTTTTGTATATAGAAATTATTCCTATTGGGAAGTTGTATCTTAGAGAATCAATCACCAGATTCTTTTTGTATGATTCAACCAAAACCAAACAATCGCCGTTTCATCGGCCTATTAGCCATGGCAATTTGCTGCAGTTGGCAATTAATGGCACAACCTTTTTCTGATGCCTATTTAACGGGCATGAAGTACCGAATGATTGGCCCGCATAGGGGAGGCCGAACGGTTGGTGCGGTAGGTGTTCCCAGCCAACCATCTGTTTTCTATATAGGTGTAAACAATGGTGGGGTATGGAAGTCAAATGACTATGGCCGTACCTGGAAACCCATTTTTGACCAAATGCGCACGGGTTCCGTGGGCGATATTGCTGTGTCAGAATCCAATCCAAACGTCATCTATGTGGGCTGCGGAGAAGGCATTCAAAGACCAGACCTTTCTGTGGGTGATGGGGTTTACAAATCAACCGATGGGGGAAAGACCTGGAAGAATATGGGTTTGAATGATGGTCAACAGATTGGAGACATTATCATTGACCCAAAAGACGAGAACCGCATATTCGTAGCTGTCTTGGGCCATCCTTATGGACCCAATACTGAGCGTGGGGTATATAGAAGTTTGAACGGCGGCAAAACCTGGGAGCGGGTGTTGTACAAGGATGAAAATACAGGCGCGGTTCAGGTAAACTTTGATCCCAATAACGCCAATATTTTGTACGCTGACCTCTGGGCAGGCAGACAGGGTCCTTGGGAAAACGGACAGTGGAATGGACCAGAAAGTGGCATGTTCAAATCCACCGACGGGGGCAATACTTGGAAAAAACTCACCAAAGGTTTACCTACCCCTGAACAGGGTTTGGGTAGGATTGGTTTTGGCATAGCACCCACTAACAGCAATCGTTTGTACGCAACCGTGGATGCTGGAAAATATGGCGGTATTTATAGAAGTGATGACGCCGGTGAGTCTTGGCAGATGATGAATGCAGACGGCCGGTTTTGGGGAAGGGGAAGTGATTTTGCAGAAGTAAAAGTGGACCCCACCAATGCAGATATTGTGTATAGTGCCAATGTAGTAGTTTGGAAATCTACAGATGGGGGCAAAAATTGGAGCGGTTTCCGCGGTGCGCCGGGGGGCGATGACTACCACCGAATCTGGATCAACCCAACCAATCCAAAGATCATGTTGATAGCTTTGGATCAGGGTGGTATTGTAACGGTGAATGGAGGGGAAACTTTTTCCTCTTGGTACAACCAACCAACAGCACAGTTCTACCACGTGAATACCGACAATAGTTTTCCTTATAATGTCTATGGTGGTCAACAAGAAAGTGGATCTGTGGGTATTTCTTCTAGAGGAAACGATGGTCAGATTACATTCCGTGAGTGGCATCCAGTAGGCGTAGAAGAATATGGCTATATAGCACCAGATCCTTTGGACCCCAATATTATTTATGGTGGTAAGATTACCAAATTTGACAAACGTACAGGACAGGTACAGCATATTGGACCAGAAGGAATTCGCTCGGGCAAATACCGTTGGGTTAGAACAGCACCGGTCTTGTTTTCTCCCATTGATCCAAAGACCTTATACTTTGCTGGAAATGTCTTGTTCAAAACCACCAATGGTGGCAATAGTTGGCAGACCATTAGTCCCGACTTAACACGTGAGTCCTGGGATATTCCTGCCAGTGTAGGTGTCTATACTACTGAAGACATGAAAACCATGCCCAGACGCGGCGTAATTTATACCGTTGCTCCTTCATACAAAGACATCAATACCATTTGGGCTGGCACCGATGATGGCTATATTCAAGTTACACGTGACGGAGGCAAGAATTGGAAAAATGTGACGCCTCCAGAAATTACTTCTTGGAGTAAAGTTTCTTTAATGGACGCTAGTCATTTTGATGCCAACACCGTTTATGCTGCGGTGAATAGGATTCGTTGTGACGACATGCATCCTTATGCTTATAAAACCAATGACGGAGGAAAGACCTGGAAAAAAATCACCAATGGCCTGCCCGATAATGAACCCATTAACGTGGTACGTGAAGACCCTATTAGAAAAGGATTGTTGTTTGCTGGTTCAGAAAACGCGGTCTATGTGTCTTTTGACGATGGAGAACACTGGCAGTCTCTGCGTTTAAACATGCCGGCCACTTCTATTCGTGACCTTGTAATCAAAGACGATGATTTGGTATTGGGAACCCATGGACGCGGTTTTTGGATCTTGGACGATATTAGCCCTTTGCGTCAATTGACCACAAAAACCCTAGACGCAAAAACCGTTTTGTACAAACCCCAACAAGCCATTCGCGTGCGTTGGAATATGAATACCGATACACCATTGCCACAAGAAGAACCCGGTGGTGAGAACCCTCCCGATGGTGCTATTATCAATTATCATTTGTCTCAATCTGCTGCTGAGCTAAGCCTAGAAATTTTAGACCCAACTGGAAAATCCATTCGCAAGTATAGCAGCAAGGATAAGCCTTACGCCATACCAGACGTGAATATTCCTTTATACTGGATTCGCCCACAACAGATCTTGAGTGCTGCTGCAGGTGCGCACCGTTTTCTTTGGGACATGCACTACACTCCCATTGAAGATCCAGCAGAATTTCCTATGACGGCTATTTATCAAAATACACCTAAAGTAGCCAACTCACCCTGGGTATTACCGGGTGTCTACACAGTGAAATTAACCGTTGATGGTAAAACAGAAACCCAAACCCTTACGGTAAAATTGGACCCCCGTGTAAAAGCCAGCGCCCTTGATTTACAACAACAGCATAGTTTGTCATTGGCCTGCTATGAAGGTAGATTAGCATCGCGCAAGCTTGGAGAAAGCATTACTGCTGCAAGGGAGATGATTAAAACAAAAACTAGCGCCGCTAACAAAGACAGCTTGAATGCCATTGACCAAGAACTAGCGGCCATGGAAGGTTCTGGCAGAGCAAGTAGAAGGGGCGGTGGCTCACAAGCTTCTCCTACCACTACTAGTGTAGAGTCTAGTTTTGCAGGATTGTTTGGCGTTTTTCATGAAACCGAAATGACACCTACTACACAAACGGCTGCGGCAGTAAAACAGGTGCAAGAACAACTAAATGCATTGAAAACAAAAACCAGTGCCTTGTTGAGCAAGTTGAGTAAGTACTAAATAGTGCTATAGATTTTTATAGAAATGGGCGCTGCATTTGTAGCGCCTATTTCATTTGCTCCAAGTCCTTTTGTAAGCGGAACATTTGGTCGCGCAATCGAGCCGCTTCAATAAAGTCCAGATCGCGCGCGGCTTTCTCCATTTCTTTTTTGGTTTGCTTAATGGCTTTTTCCAATTGCGGAATGGTTTGATAAACTTCTTGTTCATCCGCTACTTTAGAAGGAACCAGCTGCGCATCTTGCTGCAAGGCATATGGATTGGATGGGTCATAACCCTTGATATCTAAGACAGAACCTTGCGCAAAAACCTGCTCCCTACTTTTAATAATGGTGGTTGGTGTAATACCATTTGCCAAGTTATGCGCAATCTGTTTTTCTCTGCGGCGATTGGTCTCGTCAATGGTTCGCTGCATAGACTCGGTCATCTTGTCTGCATAGAAAATGACAAAACCATCTACGTTACGCGCGGCGCGTCCAGCGGTTTGTGTGAGCGATTTTTCATTGCGTAAGAAGCCTTCTTTGTCTGCATCTAAAATGGCCACCAAAGAAACTTCGGGAAGATCCAAGCCTTCACGCAATAAGTTCACACCCACCAATACGTCAATCTCTCCCAAGCGTAGTTGTCTCAAGATTTCTACGCGCTCCAATGTGTCTACATCACTATGAATATACTTAGACTTGATATTGATTCGGGCTAGGTATTTGTCCATTTCTTCCGCCATGCGTTTGGTGAGTGTGGTCACCAAAATTCGATCTCCTTTTTTTACGGTCTTGTCAATTTCATCCAACAAGTCATCAATCTGATTAGCACTAGGTCTAATTTGAATTGGGGGATCCAAGAGACCGGTAGGTCTTACTACTTGTTCTACTACTACACCACCTGTTTTTTCTAATTCATAATCACCCGGCGTGGCACTCACAAAAATGGTTTGTCCCGTGAGGGCTTCAAACTCGTTAAAGTTGAGGGGTCTGTTGTCCATGGCAGATGGAAGTCTAAATCCATATTCTACCAGCACCAATTTTCTGCTTCTATCTCCACCATACATACCCGCTACTTGCGGAATGGTTTGGTGACTTTCATCAACCACCAACAAAAAGTCTTTGGGAAAATAATCCAACAAACAGAAGGGTCGGGTACCTGGTTTACGCCGATCAAAAAAACGAGAATAGTTTTCAATACCATTGCAATAACCCAGTTCACGAATCATTTCAATATCATATTCCACGCGCTCTTTGAGTCTTTGCGCTTCTATAAACTTGCCCGTACTTTTAAAATATTCTACCTGGGCCATCATCTCATCTTGGATCTCGTGCATCACTTGCAAGATCATTTCTTTGGGTGCCAAATAGAGCGTGGCAGGAAAAATGGCGGCGGTATCCATGACCCCAATGCGTTTGCTATTGGCCGTATCAATACTTTCTATTTCTTCAATCTCGTCTCCAAAAAAAGTAACCCTATAACCAAAGTCTACATAGGGCAGGTTAATATCTACGGTATCTCCTTTTACCCTAAATGTTCCTCTTCCAAACTCACCCTGTGAGCGATTGTACAAAGCGTTGACCAAAGCGTGCAAGAATCCCTGTCTGGATATTACTTGTCCTTTGTGAATGCGGATAATCCCATTCTCGTATTCTGTTGGATTACCCATACCATAAATACAACTCACACTGGCTACTACAATAATATCTCTTCTTCCACTCAATAATTGAGACGTGGCTTGCAAGCGCAGCTTGTCTAGTTCTTCATTGATGCTGAGGTCTTTTTCTATATAGACATCGCGCACGGGCATATAGGCTTCGGGCTGATAGTAGTCATAATAGCTTACAAAATAACCCACCGCATTATCTGGGAAGAATTGTTTAAACTCTCCATAGAGCTGTGCCACCAAGGTTTTGTTGTGCGTAAGCACCAAAGTTGGTCGCTGGGTATTCTGAATCAGGTTGGCAATGGTAAATGTTTTACCACTACCTGTTACACCCAACAAAGTTTGAAACTGCTCTCCATCATTTACATTGTCTGTCAACTGTTGAATGGCAGATGGTTGGTCTCCAGCTGGTTGGTATGGTGCGTGCAGATTAAAGGGCATAACCTTGATTGGTCTGCTAAGTTAACCCTAATTTCCTGTTCTAAAAGGTAAGGCTGGTAAACCTGCTTCATTCACCAAATTGGGTTGGGCAGTTTCGTTCCAGCCGAATCTTACTTGCGTTGGTTGTTTTACCGTTGCTGCTTGCAAGACAATTTTCTTTCCTTCAATGGTGGCATTGGCTTCTACAAATTGACCATCGGCGCCAGCCAGACTAAACCAATTGGGTGCTTTACCGTCGGTGGTTTTGAGGGCGGCTTCTGTTTTAAAACTCAAGACAATTTTGTCTTCCTTGATGCGCATGGACTGATAAACTGGACCACTAAACACCGTTTTCTTAAATCCATAATCCTTGGCCAATGCCTGCAAAGCTAGTCTGTGACCTACTTCCCATTTATAGGGTGGGTGAATATCGGCTAGGTTGTCTACCAAGTCTGTGGTAACTACCATGCCTACTTTTGATAGGTTCAAAGACGCCGATTGTGCTTCCCAAAATTCAGGGAGCTTGTACACATCATGTGGTAACGGGTCCTTGCGTTTGCTATATAAATGCGGTGCTATCTGTACATAATAGACAGGCATTTTTTTGTCTGCATATAAGTCTCTATAGGTGTTGACCAATAGTTCAAACTTGGCTGGGTAGGTTGCGTGGTCATGAATATTCAAATCAGATTCTCCCTGATACCATAGCATCCCCTTGATGGTGCTGGGCAACATGGGTTTGATCATGCTATTAAACATTTGACCTGGATGAACCCCATCAACTTTAAAATTGGGTCCGTTAACCGAGTCTTTTAAGGTTGGCGAATTTTGGTAAGCCCAATCTGGAATCCATGGTTCAATGCGGGTGCCGCCCCAAGAACTACTGATGATGCCAATGGGCACGCCTGTTTTGGCTTCAATCTCTTTGGCAAAAAAATAACCAATGGCCGATACATAATTCAAAACCGTATCGCTAGCGTCTACCCAACCCACAGATGGCAAATAAGGCTGTCTGGTATGGAGTCTTTCTACATAGAGATAGCGAATATTGTTTGACTTATTGGTATTGGCTTTTTCTAGTTCCTGCAAGTCTTCTCCTCTTTTGGGCGTTGCGTATTTTTTGAGTTTACGGTCAAAAGTATATTCCATATTGGACTGACCAGAACAAAGCCAAACATCACCTACTAAAATATTCTTCAAGACAATACTGTCTTTGTTATCTGCATAAATGACCAAGTTTCTATTAGTAGTAGAAGCTTTCATAGGATCCAGTTCCATTTTCCAAGCACCGCTATTATCGGCTTGCACGGTTTTGCGTAGGTTGGCAAAAGCAATGGTCACTGATTTTGCAGCGGGGGCGGACCCCCAAATCAGAACGGGTTTTTCACGCTGCAAAATCATATTGCTTGAAAAGGAAACGGGTAGGTTGAATTGGATAAAATTGTACAGGGGACAATTGGGTAATGCGCGCAACCCACTAATCACCGATTGTGCATTCACTCTTGCTCCTGCTTCATTGGTATGGGTATGGTCTCCAGGAAAATATTTCTTAACGGCCACATCGCCCATGGCATCATATTTATCTGCGGTGATACTATTGAGGTCTACAAAATATGCGCCTGCTTCTTGTGCTGCTTGCTTGGCCCATTTGCCAAAATCCTTATCGCTACGCAACACTTTGCCTTCTCTAAATTCATTTCTAGGAATCATGGAACAAACAATGGGAATGGCGCCTTTTGCTTTTGCGTCTTTAATAAATTTCTTCAAATACCAACCATAGCTATGCACCACTTCAATGCTACCATCGGCCCAAGTAAGCAATACAGAATCTTCTGTTACACCCTTTAATACCCCACGATAACCCGCTTTGGAAGTATCTGGTTTAGAGCCCTCGTTATGTCCAAACTGCATCATCACGTAATCTCCTTTTTTCAAAGTAGACAAAACCTTTTCCCAACGTTGTTCTTTTATAAAAGTACGGGTGCTTCTTCCGGCCATGGCTTGATTACTCACCGCAATTTTACTGCTATCTAAAAACTCACTAATGGAAGTACCCCATCCCCATTGACCATTGGTCATGCTATTGCGCACGGTGCTATCGCCAATAATATAGAGCGTGGGTCTATCATCTTTCAAAATAGTAAATGCCATTAAGAAGCAGCTAATGAATAGAACGGATAAAATTTGATAATGCTTTTTCATGAATAGTATTTAGAAATAATTTGCTTTTAAATTTTCTAGTCTTACTGCCGAGAAATTTTGAAAAAAATAAAGGCAATCCTAAGATCACCTTTATTTGAATATCCTACGCTTGCTTATAGAATTATTTGAAAGGTAAATACCAGTTTTTCCTATCCAGCAATTTTGTTCTTGCTGCCGCTGCACCAGGATTACCGTCTTTGCTTAATTTATTAAAAACCGCATTAGCCAAAATAGCTGGGTCATTTCTCCTAATAGAGATACGAACCAGATCAGCCCAACGGTGACCTTCATAAGCCAGTTCCAATGCACTTTCATTTAAGAGAGCACTTTCAATAGACAAAGTACTATCTCCAACAATGGCTGCCGGATTCACCCTAGCACAACCACGAATCCCTGCGTTTCTATGCCAGTCTCCACGATATCTTGGCGTTTCACCATTCCTTGCGTCAAAATTATAAGGATAGGGTTCACTCAATGTGTTCATGATAGTTGTCACATCTCTACCGGTAACGCCTGGTGTTGGATCATAGGTGGTGCTGATACCTTGGTTTAACAATGCCGCTGCTAATTTTCTTTTACCATCTCTATTAGCCGCTTCTGCAAAATGCAGGTGTACATTAGACACCCTATTCAAGAACCACTGTCCGGGTTTTTGTAAAGGGTTTGTTGGAATAAAACTGCTTGCGTCTAAATAATTGTAGAGGTATTTCACAATCACGGGTTGACCATTCAAGGTTCTGTATGTAAAATTACCACGTGCGTCAAAAGGAAATCCATTGGCTTGGGTTTGGCTATTCCATTTATCCATGGCTTCTTTAGATGGCTTTAGTAAATAAGATCCACCAGAATTAGAGAACATATTGACAAAGGGATTCTCTGGAGCAAAATTGCTGTTGAAGGGCAATACCCATAACCACTGTTGCATCCACAAATTGTCTTGACCACGCGCAAACATAGAACGCCATCCCTGTGTATTGTTATCAATCAGAGAACCTTGGTCAGCTTCTTTAAAACGAATATAACCCACACATAAATCTCTATTATCGGCTACAGAAGCAAATGCCTGTCTAGATTGCTGGTAGTATTGGTCGCCACCAATGGTGTACAAACCATTGGCATTGTCTGCATCATAACCATTTAATACGGGTTCCATAATGCTTCTATAATAAGTGGCTGCTTTATTGTAATTGCCCTTCCACAAATTCAAATCACCCAGCAGGGCAAATTTGTCAATGAAGAACCTACGAGTATTGGAACCGTCCACATTGGTTACCAAACCAGTATTGATGGATGCACCCATGGGATAGGGTCTAGTATAAGGCAGGGTGCTGGTAAAATTAACCAAGCTGTCTAGCAATTGGTCAAATGTAACAACGGGATAATTGGCTACGTCTTTGGCAGAAGCCAGGGTTTCTAAAGAATTGGTTACATAACGCACTTGGTCTCCCCAGTGAATGCCTAATTGTAAATAGATCCAAGAACGGAGTGCTCCAATATCGGAATAACGCTGGTCAAATTCACCTTGCTTAATCTTGTTGTCGGCCAACATGATTTTTAGGTTTTTCAACACGTCATTACAACTATTGATGACCGTATAAAAAGGCGTTGGGTCCGCATAAGGATTGTTGGCAGTTACGGTATGTTGGTTAATCTCGCGCATAAAAGCATCTGCATTATCCGTCACCTGCATCAAGTCTGCGCGCAATTCATTGAGAACAATGTATTGTTTGGCAAGACCCATGAACTTTCCATAAACCCCAATGATGGCTGCATCCGCGTCATAAATGTCGCGATACACTTGACCGGTAGTCAAAAACGTTTCAGGTTGTTTATCCAAAACCTTTTTGCAAGAGCTGATTCCCAGACCTAGGCCTACCAGGACCATTGCCGATACAAAGAATTTCTTTTTTATACTAATTGATTTCATAATTGAAAATCCCTTTTAAATACTTGATTAAAGTCCAATCCTGATTCCGCCAACAATTGATTTAGAAATGGGTTCTAAGCCCATGTCAACACCTCTTGCAAATACCGACTCAGCGCTATAGAACTCAGGATCATATCCTAGGTACTTAGTGAAAGTGAGTAAGTTATTACCCGTTGCATAAAAGCTAATGTATTTGATCAAATTGGTTGCTTTCAGTGGTAAATGATAGTTCAGTGTTACCGCTTTCATACGGAAGAAAGAACCGTCTTCAATCCATCTGTCAGAGAAAGCAGCATTGCCCATGGGGTCTCCCCAAGTTGCTTTGGGCATATTGGTCATTTGACCCTGTGCCCTCCAACGGTTGTTCACGCTCAATAATTGATTTTCCATACCTGACTGAGATTCCAAAGCTTCTCTAACACCGTTGAAAACTTGGTTGCCAGAACTGAAAGTGAATAAGAAATCAAGGGTAAATGACTTCCAGCTAATTTTAGAAGTCACCGCTCCAGTATAATCTGGATTGGGGTTACCAATATTTTGTCTGTCGCGGTCATCAATAATCCTGTCTCCATTGGTATCTATATATCGCAGATCACCTGCTTGGTAGGGAGCATAAGTACCGTTGGGTAATAGTTTGAATAAGTTAGCGGCCGTTGCTTCCGCATCAGTAGAAAACACCCCATTTGATTTTAGACCATAGAATACTGCTGGACCAACACCACCCACTCTTGATAATAAGCTAGCACCACCATAATTGGTAATGATATCCTGTGGCAATGCTGTAAGCGTTCCTTTGTACTTCATCAATACTAGACCAAGATCCCATTTGAATTGACGTTGGTTAATAAGCCTAGCGTTTACGCTAAAATCAAATCCCGTGTTTTTCATAGCACCGGTATTAGAAATAGCATATAAATAACCAGAGGCGGTTGGTAGGTTCTCATAAGACAACATCTTGTTGGTCTTATTACTGAAATAGTCAAATGAGAAAGTCAAGCGCTCATTGAACAATGAAAGGTCTGCACCAATATTAAAGCGAGTGCCTGTTTCCCATTGCAATTGTGGATTGGCAACATTACCCCTAACCAAACCCTGCATACCCAATAGGTTTTGAGAAACATAAGCTTGTTTGGAAGTATAGTTACCCAAATCATCGTTACCGGTTTTTCCAAAGCTAGCGCGCAATTTCAACAGGTCTAGGTTTTTAGCACCTGCCAAGAATTTTTCAGAAGACACCAACCATCCTGTAGAAACAGAAGGAAGTACTGCAAAACTATTACCACCTAATTTAATCCCTTCTTGTGCGTCTTGACCAAACCTAGAAGATCCGTCAACCGCCATATTATAAGAAAGGAACCATTTGTTGTTATAAGTATAGTTAGCACTCAAGTAATAGTTTACCCATGCAGACTTACCAATATCTCCACCTACTTTACGCAAGGTATTCACACCGGTTCCCACACTGATAAAATCATCTGTGGCAGAGTTATATCCAATTTGTAGATCCTGCTCATTAGTAGCATTCATATAACGCAGACCGGTTTTTAGTTGGAACTGATGAAAAGGATTGAATTTTTTATTGTATTCCAAAAAGGTTTCGTTGTAGAGATTGCTAATGCGTTTTACATTACCAGCCAATCTGCTATCTGCTACTGCATTGGGCAAACTATCGTTGGCAACCCCTTTTCTAGGAACAAAACGTTGTTCACGTGCTTTGTCAAAAGTGATTCCTATAATAGTACCCAGATTTACCGTACTAGATAATTTATAATTAAAACCAATGGTTCCAAAAAAGCGATAGGCTTTGCTGCTGTTAAACATGTTTTCAATAACAGCAACCGGATTACTAATTCCAAATATGTCTGTGTCTGCTCTGTTGGGAGAAATATTTCCAACATTATCCACTTCATTGGTATTTAGAAAAGGGGCTTTTGTCTGTGCCAAATACAAAGGATTAGTTTTAGCAGCGAGCCCCTGATCTTTAATCAAATGGTCATAATAAGTAAAAGAGAAATTAGTAGCTGCGGTTAATCTACTGCTAATATTCAAATCACCATTAAAGCGCACATTGTACTTGGTCATTTTTGTATTATCGGTTACACCATTGTTATTACCATAACCCAGTGAAAGGGCGTATTTGGCAATATTATCTCCACCCGATACTTTCAAATAATAATTGGTAGAAGCGCTATTGGACAATACTTGATCCTGCCAATTGGTTTGATTGTGGTAACGATAATAATCAGGGTTGCTGATATTATCATTCATAAAAGGCTGGGCCTGAATCTGAGCAGTGGTCATGCCCCTTGTGCGCAATAAATCATTTATGTAAACGCGATAGTCAGCAGCCTCCATCACGGGTAGATTTTTAGGCGCTTGGTTAACCCCGCCAAAAACACCAAAGTCAATTTTAGTGGCCTGGTCTTTAGCGTGAATAGTAGTAATATTTATAACCCCATTGGCACCCTTTGTTCCGTAAGTAGAAGATCCGTCCTTGATGATGGTTACATTCTCTATGTCTTTGGGATCAATCATGGCCAATGCATTGGTATAGTGATTACCAATCACAGAACTACCATAATCACCAATATCATAAATGGCTCCATCCACTACCACCAGCGGTTGGTTATTGGTATACATGGAATTCAACCCCCTGATATTCAAATAAGCACCTGCATTGGGTGTACCAGAACGCATGGTTCCATTTAAACCTGCAGCCCTGCCTTGTAAATATCCGTCTGTGGTCTCATTGGTTCTACCCCAGTTGCCGTTAGCGTTAATACTATTAACCGCCAAACCTGTTTGAGTTCCACGTTTATCACCTGCAGGCAATTTAACTTGGTCGTAGATAGAGTTAAAACTTTCTTCAAAGAGTGCAACAGTTATATCTGTTCTACCTCTTAATGCCGTTTCCTTGGTTTGAAAACCTTCTCCACTGAATATGATGGTAGCAGATTTACCCGGTACTCTAATTTTAAACTTGCCCTTATCATCGGTTAGTGCTGCAGAAAAACCTTCCACAGAAACGCTAATGGCACTAAGGGGCTTGCCTGTGGCAGCGTCCTTTACCAAACCGCTAACCGTTTGGGCTTCTGCTGTCTTTTTTGTTGGAGCATTGTTTGCTTTTTGAGCCAACAACTGGTTATTGGTTAAACCAGCCGTAGCCAAAAGAAAGCAGGTTACTATGTTAATGGATACTCGCATGATGGTCTATTATGCTATACGTTTATAGGATTGTTAGAAAGCCGGAACCAATTTGATATAATCTAATGCAATGGATACACTACCTCCTGAACTAGAAGAAGTGTTGGCACCAATTAAATACAAATCCAAATTCTTATACCTAGGAACAGTGAACTGACCCAAAGAAACTTCCGTATAGTTTTGATAAGGCACGGTTATATAAGCAAAGTTTCCTACGGTATTGGTACTATCAACTGCCAAACGTTGGGTCCAAAGCGGTGTGGTTTGCACGTCGTTCACGGCTACCCAGAAAGCGTTGTAGCGCATGCTATTTACATTTCTAGCCAAATAGCGCACCCAATAACTGGCAAAACTGTAGTTCTGCATTAGGATATCTTTAAAGTTTTGACCAGTTCCAGGATTCAACCTATTTCTAAATAATAACTGCGCTGTTCTGTCTGCAGCAAAACCATTTGGGTTTTCCCCTTCAATAATAATGGGTGGAAACTTATTAGCCAAAGTAAAATTTACTTGACTCATGGTATGTACCCAACCATTGCTGGTTTTTATTGAACTCAAAATTTTTGTTTTATCAACAGGCACTTTTACGCCATATTGAGAAACCAGGGTATCGGGTAATTGAGCGGCGGCATAAGAACCTTTAACCGCCAGGTCTTTTACCAACCAGCTACCAGCCAAATTATTGGTAGTGTCAACGGATGTGGTTTTAAACCATGGAGTTAGTTTGGAATTTTCTGCTGCAAAAGATGCGTCATTCAAAATAATGAAAGTGTATTCACCGCTTTCGTCTGACACATTCATCACGTTATCCAGAAAACGATTCCTAGTGCTAAGACCTGTACCTGGTTTATAAACGGGTTGACCTGTATTTGGATCAACGCCTGTTTGAGTAGCAGAAGCAGAATCAAAATAGGTATAGTTTAAAGAAAGGAAAAAGTTCTTGCTGCTTGTAAAACCTGTGCTATTGAGCAACCACTGCCAGCAATTGTCTTTTACGGGAACAAACTTGTCCATCAAATTGTACAAACCATTGCTGCAATACTTATTAGACTTCACTATAGAAGCAGAGTCCAATTGCAGATTATTTAGGTTGGTAAATTTTCCATTCAACATGGGAACACGTTGAATACCGGCAATACCAGAAGTGATGCTACCATTGGTAATATGGTTACCAACAAAAGACTTCAACAAATTGGTATCTGCTAACACATTGGCGGGCAGGGACGCAATGGCACTGTTATTGGGAACCCAAACGGTATATGACTTGGAGCCCTCTAACACTTTATCATATCCAGTCTTTGTTAACAGCGTTACAAATTGAGCCGCTTCCGGATCTGCCTTGATGGCGGTGATCAGGTTCATACCCAAATTGGGGTCCGTACTGTCATTATGGTCTTTCCATCCTTTCTTGCAGGCCGCAAAAGCCAGAACAAGACCCAGGGCAATGACAATTGATAATCTACTATTTTTCACAAGCAACATCTTTTATGTTTAAAATCTCTTTGGCGATTATGGTAAAATGGTACCGTCCCTACCATACAATGGTCTTTGTTGGTCTTGGTCTACTGGTATAAATTGAACAAAATCTACCGTACTGGTATTGGCTGCTCCCGATCCTTGGTCTTTTACGCAAGTGAAACGGAGTAAATGCCTATCTGTAGTAGCTACATCAACAATACCCGCAAACATGGCATAGTTGTTACTGGTGGTTACAACGGTATAACGTTTGTATCCGGTTGCTTCTAATGCTGCTCCTGCCAATGCGCCATTTAGGGCTGTTGTTAAGTCAATTAATTTAGAAGTTGGGGTTCCGTCAAAAGACAGTTGAATGAATTGACCCACACTGGCCCTTCTAAAGCATACCCAAACCTTGTATTTTCCTTTTACTATTAATGGTGTTTTGAACTCTATCCAGTTGTTTGCTGCTGCATTACCAAAACGCATGTTAAAGTCAAAATGGTCATCCCACCAATAGAAGTTACCCGTTGTAGCTGGTTCTGAAGTATACTGCGGTGTACTATTCACGTTTTGCCAAGTCACGTCTTTTAACTGACCCAAGGCAAAAGTTTGAGACTTACCAACTTTTCTATAAATAGAAGTAAGTTTAATGATTTCTGGTTGGGCCGCAATGTCAAAGTCTACACGAAAAGGGTCTCTTTTCTTGAGCAAGAGTTGTCCATTCAAATTGTGCAACACACCATTGGTTGCAGGAATATCGCTGGTTGCCCTATTTATAAGAATACCACTTTCAAACACATTGTTGAATGTGGCTTGGTTGAGCAATACTTTTTGACCATCTAACAATTGGGTAACAACTTGTTGTGGCGCGTAGGTATTATGAGAAGTAAAGGAAACAATATCAGCAATGTACTTGATATCGAATAATAGGTGATAAGCAATGTATAGGTTCAAACTATCAGTGGCCAATTTAGGATTACCCGTATTACTGTACTTAGCTTTGAAAGAAGCATAGTTTGGAAAGCCTGCTATTTTTAATACCGAGTCTGATTCTAATAAGAATGTTCTCCACCTTCGGGTAGTATCTGCAGTGACAATGGTATTCAAACTATCGTACCAGCCGGTTTCTTTTAATGCCTGAGAGATAATGCTATACTTGGCATTTCCTTCAATTTGTTTGGCTAAGGTAAGTGTGGCAGGTTGTAATACACGATCAACCGTATGTACATAACCATTACCAGTAAGCATATTTAATTGAATAGCCAATGCTTGTCTATTTACCACAGTAGCGCCAGTTTCAGGAACAACCCCCGTTGTCAGAAATTGACCCTGCATAGTAGGAGCGTATAATTTACCGTCAGTAAAAGAAGTGGAACGTACGGTATCGCCAATAATATGCAAACGTAATAAGTCTTTTAAAACGTTAACGTCTACCTCATCCACAGAAGTTTTTCCAATCTCTTTTAAATAGATTTTGAAAGCATCATTGGTGGGAGCAAATAAGGTATAGGTACCATAAGCGTTCAGGAATGGACTAATATTGGTTTTATCCAATGCCTTTACTAATTCTGAATACTGTTCTGGGCTTTTACGCAAGTAGTCAACAATATTCACATCCGTTGTAGTCAACAAGTCAAACTGTTGCTTTTTGCAAGCAAACAGACCCATCACCAGCAAACCGGCGCAGAGAGACCATTTTAATTGTTGTAATAATTTCATGAGTGATTTTTTGACTATTATTTATAAAAGGGGTTTTGAACTAAGTTAGGATCAAGCAAAATTTCATTAAAATAAATTGGAAAATAGTGGGCGTCTGGGTTTTGGTATTTATTAATGGCGCTTTGCTGTCTGGCTCCAGGAACAGACCTGGCTACCATGTTTAACAAAATGTCTTTGCGTTGATAATTATTGCGCTTTGCGTTACGCAACACATCATACCAACGCTTGCCTTCAAAAGATAATTCGCGAGCCCTTTCTGCCAAGATATAATCAGTCATATCATTTTTATTAGTTGGGTCTGGATTGGTATTGGTAGCATCCAGCGCTGCTGCCCTTTTACGAACAGTGTTAATTAATTGAATGGCTTCTGCTCCCCTACCACCAATTTGATTTAGCGCCTCTGCTTTCATTAATAAAATATCGGCATAACGGTAAACCATCCAATGTGCCCAAGAGGCATCTGCGGAACGAATAGAACCAGGGTTCACACCTAAGTATTTCCACAATGCATTATCGCTGGTTCTCACAGAACCCCATTCTCCCCTAATATCTTTCTTGGTATCATCTATAAAATCAATGGTGTAAACCTGTTCCATTACATAGGGGCTTGCAAAAAATCTTGCCCTACTAGTAGTAAACATGCCATAAAAACTATTCAATTTTTGTTGGTCATATTGGAATTCAAAAATGGATTCAGCAGAATTGCCTTTGTAATAAAGTGTATTGAACCAACCATCGTCACCCCTTACCAAACCAAATTGACCAGAGTTGATAATAAAGTCACAAGCATCCGCCGCTTCCTGGTATTTGTCTTGCCAGAGATACACATCGGCCAACATGGCTTTGACGGTATACTTGGTAATTCTTCCCTTATCAAGTGCAGCGTTACCATAAGTGAATACAGCATTACTGTCTGCGTATTTTAAATCGGCCACCACCTGTGCCATCACTTGCCCACCTGTAGACTTAGTTAAGAGTTCTAAATCAACGTCGCTAGAAGTAGATTTTAATTTTAGTGGCACATCACGGAAACTTCTGGCCAAATAGAAATACATCAATCCTCTTAAGGCTCTTACTTCTGCTAAATAGGCTTTTAGTTGTGTTTGTGTTAATGTGTTATCGTTTTCAATGACCCCAGGTGCAAAATCTATAACAGTATTGCAGTAGTTAATGGTTTTGTAAACGGCCGACCATTTGGTGATACTATTGGTGGGAAGTGTATTCACATACATCACGTCTAACTCATCATTGGTTACGCCAATTCCATTGGTAATCATGTCTCCTTTGAGTTCGCCCCAAAGAAAGAGATATTCACTTAAGGGTTTGTCTCCACCGTTAGGATCACCCAATAAAGAAGCATAGGCGCCAATAACGGCAGACTGGATTTGTTCCTTTGTTTTCCAAAACTCTTGACGGGTAATTCCATCCTGCGGTTGAAGGGTCAGCCATTTTTTGCAGGAGCTGGAGAGTATGGAAAACACCATCAGTACAACAACACCCAATATTAATTTTCTCTTGGTCATTTCTAGCGTTTTCAAATAGTTTAAAATGAAGTGGTTAATCCAATAGTCAACATCATTACAGGAGGCGTGGTGCTATTATCCGTAACAATGGTGAACGGACCGGTGATGCCTCTTGGTGCCACTTCCGGATCCTGACCGGTGTATTTGGTAAATGTGATCAGATTCTCGGCAGTTAGATAACCACTCAAGCTCTTCATCCCAATTTTTTTCAAAACCTTTTGGTTAAAAGTGTAGCGTGCAGTAATGCTGCGGAAGCGCAAGAAAGATGCGTCTTGTACATAGCGGTCACTACCCAACCAGTTAAAACCAGCATTCCACAAAGCCCTAGGAATATCTGTTTGATCACCCGGATTTTTCCATCTTCTTAAAACAGCCGTACTCTGGTTGTTGAAACCATACATATTGGTAGTGGTCATTTGCGTACCATTCACTACATCATATCCATAACGGAAATTAAAGAAGGCGGTGATTTTCAGGTTTTTCTTATAAGTGATACTTGGACCAAAACCACCAGAGAGTTTGGGGTTGCTATTGCCTAAGTAAACAACGTCTTTGTAGTCAATGCTACCATCTTTGTTAATGTCTTCATATTTGGCATCACCAGGTTGGAAAATATAATCCGTTTGAGGATAGTTAAAGCGCATGTAAACCG
This sequence comes from Bacteroidota bacterium, assembly GCA_947460595.1. Lineage (GTDB taxonomy): Bacteria > Bacteroidota > Bacteroidia > Chitinophagales > Chitinophagaceae > Sediminibacterium. The sequence goes on from CANHGS010000011.1 coordinate 37,096, forward strand.
CTTGACCATTTGGTCCAACAATGGGTGCGCCTTTGGCATCAGTAGCAATGGTGCTTGCTTTGTCAGCATAAACACCTTGGTAGCGGTATCCATAAATAGAACCGAATGGATTATTGATTTGTAAGAATGCTTGGTATTGACCATTGGCGGTTAAAGCAGTTACGTTTTGCTTAGGATAGTAAGGGCTCATTTCACGAATAATATTTTGGTTCTGTGAAATGTTGAAATTGAAATCAACCACCCAATCTTTTGTTTTAACTGGAGTAGTCATGATATTCAATTCCCATCCTTGGTTGTCTAAAACACCCACATTCATATCCACCGCACCGTATCCCATAAATGTTGGAATCTGTAAACCATAGAATAACAAATCCTGTGTGCGATTTCTATAGACTTCTAAGTCAATATTCACCCTGTTTTTAAATCCAATAAAGTTCATACCAAAGTTCAAGCCATGGATAACCTCCCATTTCAGGTTACTCAATTCCATAGAAGAGGGGTATACTCCACCTTGGCCTTGATAAGACCAGCCATTGCTGGCGTAGTTGTTGTAAAAACTATAATCGTATTTAGGAGAGTTACCAGACTGACCATAGCTAGCACGCAAACTCAGGTCGTTCACAAACCTTACATCTTTCATAAAGTTTTCTGCACTTACCCTCCATTTGGTAGAAATAGAAGGGAAAAAACCATAGCGCTGAGCGGGACCAAACCTAGAACTAGCATCCATACGAACACCCGCGTTCACTATGTATTTGCCCTTGTAATCATACTGTGCATTCCACAACAAACCAATGGTTCTGGTTTGAGCAAAACCAGCGGCAATACTCAAGTCTTGGTTCTGTGTTCTAGCAGCAGATGCAGGATCTTGCAAGAGTGAAGAAGCTGAGTTAGAAGTAAGAGACTGGTTAGAAATGGTCTTGTTGTCATAGGTTTGGAAAGACAACAAAGAAGTTAGACTGTGGTCACCTTTTAATTGAGGGGTGAACACCAAATTGGTTTTTGACTGAACGTTGAATCCGTCAAAGTCGCCATTATAAGCCCTGTTTACCACGGTTTCAGTAACAGGTCTTCCGGTAGCAATCTGTGGTAAGAAAGTATTGTTCTTGGTACTGTTGATGTCAAACTGAATGTCACCAGTTAAAATCAAGGTTCTTGGAATAATCTCGTAAGAGAGGTTAAAGTGTGGCGTAATCCTATTACCATATACACGGTTCTTGGCGGCATTGGCCATGGCTACCGGATTATAGGTAGCAGGATATTGACCTTGAATATTTTGTGAAGGAGAAAAATAGTTAGGCGTTAGTATACCTTGTTCATTGTATTCATAAATGCTCATATTGGGCATTTTGTTCAACGCTACGTTTCTAATTTCATTGGCAGTAGAACCAGGACTATAACCTTTTGGATTGTCCGTAAAAGTATAAGCAATGTCTGTACGGAATTTGATTCTTTCGGAAACAATATAGTCTAAGTTAATACGCGTATTGATCCTAGTTAAACTTGTACCAATGGTGGTGCCTGTTTGGTTAAAATATCCCAACGATGCAAAGTATCTTGCTTTTTGACCACCGCCCGTAATAGATAAGTTATGGTCTTGTGCGTAACCTATTTGAGTAATGGCACCAATCCAATCCGTGTTCTGACCGTAGTTATTAAAGTTGTAAGGATCGTTTGGATCGTAGGCAAATTCTTTTACTGTTTGGGTATTCAAAGGGGTACCGGTTCTGTTCATCACTTCTTCTGGAATCAGGTTGGAATACTGATTACCATTCAACATAGGAATGGTAGCGGGCTGTTGAGAACGGATGCCTTTAAAAGAGTAGTTCAGAGTTGGTTTACCTACGATACCACGTTTGGTACTGATTAATAAAACGCCATTTGCAGCTCTTGAACCCCACATAGCGGTAGCGGCGGCATCTTTTAAAACGGTAATCTCTTTAATATCTGCTGGCGCAATGTTTAACAACTGTGCATATCCTTGGTCATCTGCCGTACCAAAGTTAAAGTCAGAAGGAATGGCTGTTTCATAAGGCATACCATCTACTACAATCAATGGGTTGGTACCAGCATTAATAGAAGAAGTACCGCGGATACGGATACTCATACCAGCTCCAGGATCTCCAGAAGTAGAAGTAATATCCACACCAGACAAACGTCCTTGTAATGCTTGGTCAATGGAGGCTGCTCCTAATTCTTCTAAATCTTTTGCCTGAATTTTTACAGTGGCAATGGTCAGGTTTTTATCAGCTATAGAAAGGTTACCATTGTCTGTTCTCCTACCTCCAACTACCACCACGTCATTCAAAGAATTAGCTGTATTGGCTTCAATAGCCATATTCAAACTGGTTCTCCCTTTTAGGTCTACTTCTTCTGTTTTATAACCAATATAAGAGATAGATACTTTGTGGTTGGGGTTAGAAATTTTGAGGGCGTAGTTACCTTCTATATCAGTAGTAACACCCCTAACAATTCTTCCGTCCTTATCTACTTCTGCCACAGAAACATTGGCAATAGGAGACTTGTCTTTTTTGTCTGTGATCTTTCCCCTTAAAACGTTTTGGGCAGCGGGTGCATCCTGTGCAAATACCGGTTGAAAGCAGGCTGCTAGCAAGGGTAGGAACAAGTAACAAACTAATTTTTTCATATGACTTTGTGTAAATGGGAATTAGGTTTTGGGTAACTGTTCGCTTGGTCTAGTTAGGATTGTATTTAAGGTATCCATCAATCAAGTGAATCACACATCGATCAGCCAGGTTATTGCTGTTGGCAATCACAACATTGGATGTTCTATTATAGTTATCCTTGATTTGCATGCTGTTTAAAGCGCTAGTAATACTTAGCTGACCAGCATCACCGCTCACATTTTTGAACAGGGTTTCATATGTTCCAATTTTTTTACCATCTGGCACAACGGTTACTTTATTCAAAATATGGTTCAGGATAAAGTTGTTAACAAGGTCTTTATCAGACTGAAGTGTTGGAGCAAAGTTGGGAACACCCGTTGCAACGGTACCGGGCAACAGACCATCTTTTACCGCTTGCACAATGGCCGCGTTATTGGGTACAAAAGAAGTATAGAACACACCGGGTTGCACACCCAGGATAGCACCAGAAGCCGCAGTAAAAATAGTAGCGTTTTTCAAGTAAGAAACAAAATTGAAAAACTGAGAAGTTGCTGCAGAAGCACCACCTAGCGTTACCAAATTCAAACCAAAATTTCTTACGCTAAATGTGAGTAGGTTGTCTGCATAATACACCCTACCGTTAAAAGAGGTTTTAGTAGAACTGGTGTTAACGGTATATGCGCTGTCTTCAGAACCAGCAGAAGAAAACTTACCATTATTCCATTTAATATAGTCACCAGATGCGGTTTCAATAATTCCGGTTCCAGTAATATTATCTAGCTCTCCAGTAGTAATAGGAATAATATGTGTACCCAAGATTCTTTGGAGATTATCTCTTGGAACGTTACCAGTAGTGGTGGTGCTAGTACCTGGTGTGGTATAAGCCCAAGCATTGGCAACGGTATTAAAATCATAACCTCTTTTTTTCATAACCACATCGCTCATCATGACCATCACGTATTTGATGGTAGGAATGGTTACGGAGAATCGGTAGTTTTGATCAAGCGCCCTTGTCATTAACAAGTTAGCCGGATCTAAATAAGCCCTACCATAAACCGTTCTAAATACATTGGGTTCTTGTACTTTATTAGAACCATAGAAGAAGCCATTACTCAATACTTTCTTTTCTACAATGTCAGAGGTTGAATTGATTGTTGGTGCTTCACCTTGTGCGTTATTGGTCACCGCAAATTTACTGGGCCACATAGCTGTTTGCCACATGTGTGCATTCACAAAGTCTTGAATAATTTGTGTAGGCAGGGCATCCAAAGAACTATAACTTTCTAACAATACTTTTTGAATATAATTTAAGGTAGCAGTATTATTAGGTGCAATCATGGTAAATGAATTTGACTGACCATCATTGTCCTGAGCCTTTAAAAAGTTTTCGTTGTTGGGAGAGAATCCTGTTGTAGGCGCAAACTGTTTAATATAAACCGGGTCGTTTTTACCAGTCAATAATTTATAACGGTTGGTGGCGTCTGCATTACTAACAAATGATACAATGTATTTGTCCAATAATTTTTTGAACTCGGTATATTGTGCGTTTGTTTTCAGGTGTTGATCAATATTCTTTGCAGGTAAGATTACTTTATCAATCTCATGGATATATCCATTTTCTGCAACATAATCAGATTTCAAAACAGCGGCATCCATTACATTAAAACCAGAGAAACTGCTATTAGGAAAGAAGTAGGTATAATCTGAACCAGGAAGACCTTTTGCAGTAAAATAAACATCGGTAAAATAACTGATGTGCTTATTATTATTGTCTCCGTTTACAAAACTGTTGTTTCTATTTGAACCCAAGGCTTTCACTTTCTCTCCAGTCTTGGTGGTGTCATCATAAAAACTATTGTAGTTAGCGGTTCTTCTGCGGAAACTATTATTGGGAATCCATCCCGTGTTGGCTTGGTAATCATTTAACCTTGCTTTTGTAAAGGCATTATAAACCAAAGCATAAGTGACAATACCCTGCGCAGTGGCAGAGTCAATTTTGTCAATGCCTGAGATCCCTTGTTCTGCAAAAAATTTCTGGAAGGCCGCATCGTTGGGTGCAAATAAAGTCCAGTAACCCGCAGCACCAAGGATATTGCGGTATCCCGCCTTGTCTATACAAGCAAGTAAGGTGTTGAAATTTCCTTTTTGTTGCAAAACTTGGTAAATGGGTTGGGCCAGGGTATCTGGTCTACCATAAAATTCATCAAATGCCTTTTTCTTACATCCAGTACCAACAATGGACAAAAGGATCACGATGACAAGAACGGAACTTAGAACTCTTCTCATAACAGTAGCTGTCGTTTGTGTTTATCTTACCGGTGTCTTGGGTAAAACACCGTCCAATTTTTTTAAATAACAACTTTGGGGAGTTCCGGCCGGATGGGGAATTGCATGAAAGATTTAGCGGGGCAGATATGGACTTTTTGGCAATCGACAAGCAGCTAGTACAACCTTTTAAGTTGTATTTAAGCCCAAATTAACAATTGTCAGTTTTACATCTATCCTGTTGCGTCCTGTTGGCTACTTAATATTTTATTTTAAGAACCGCCCATAAAAGAAAGGTCTACCAGTGATTAGCCGGCAGCCGCTTTTTTTAAACCTCGGGGATAAGGAAGGGTTTATCAGGGTCTTACAATGTTGAAAATATCAACCTGTGGAGAAAGATACTGGCCATTGAGCTTTTGTCCAGAGATTTTAAAGACTAGGTTTAAACCCTTGACTACTTTGCCAAAAGCCGCATATCCTTGGCGGTCTTCACAATTTTCGCCGCCAAAATCCAATCCGGGTTGGTTGCCAATGACTATAAAGAATTCGGTGCCGGCGGTTCCCGGAGCAGCACGGGCAAGAGAAATGACCCCTTCTGTATGTAAAATGGCCGTTTCCTTGGTGCTTTCGTGAGGGATTCCCTTAATAGCAATCGCTTTTTTATAGTTGGTTTTCCAGATACCGCCCTGAATCAACTCGGTTTTTGGGGCATTGGAAGGCTGGTTTTCCATATTGAGGGCTCTATAAAAACCACTATTGAAATAAAAGCCAGAATCTACATAAGACAGGAAAGCCGCCACTGTTTTGGGTGCTTTTTTAGGGTAGAGCTCCAACTCAATCTCACCATACTTGGTTTGAATCAATACGTGCGGGTTCTCATACACGGGCTTGGGTTTGCAAGCCAGCAAGCCAAAGAAGAAGATTATTATAATGGAATAGCGCATGATTAAGGAATGATTTCAAACAGGAAAAATTGGGTGGTTTCAAAAAATTGAAAGTTATTATCTGCCACCATGACCAAGGTTTTGTGTCCGTTAGGTAAAAGGGGGCCAAATGTCATTCCCTCTACATTGTCTACATAAATTCCCAGGGTATCCATGTTTAATAATAATTTCTTGGTCAAGGGCTTTGCCGGTGGCGATGCTATTAGAGAAGCATTCTTGCTAATATCTTCTGCACCAGTAAGATCTACTTCAAAAATCTTGATGGTGCAGGGTAGTCTGCCTGTAGAAAAAGAACGTTCCATCACCAAGAGTTTGTTATTGCCAATGGCATAGATTTCGGGTACCCCGTTAACTTTAAAAGCTGAAACAGGTGTGGCAGGATAAGCCACTGGATCCAACAAATACGCATACTGTGCGGTATTCTTGTTTGACTTGAGGTCATATTGGTAAATCCTAATCCAAGCCTTATTGGGGGTCAGGTCGGCCCTTGGCCCGTCTTCATACAAGGGCTCTTCTACATTTACATACAAGGTTTTGAAGCCTTTGTCAAATGTCGCGCCCTCCAAGACCCCGTTTTGTCTGGGACCTTTTTCTGTTGCGCGCATCTGCAAATTTTCCGGCAGGGGCAGGGTATCTAGATACTGACCATTTAGGCTGATTCGGGTTATGGCTGGATTGGCTAATATGGTTTCTTTGTCCCTGATAATTCTTTCACCCTCGCTTGTCCAAACCAATTGATTCTTGGAAGCGTCGTATCTAATGGATTCTGGGTCCGGTGTTTTAGCGGGGTCTTCTTTGGAAGAGGGGTAGGGCTTGCCATTGGCTTGCAACAAAGACTGCACGCCCAACCATTGAACCGAGTCAATGCCAGACTTACCCAAAGCTAGTTTAACGGTATAAAATCGGGCGGGGTTAATCGCGGACCTATCGTCACAGATTAGAAAATAGCGGTCATTTTTGGCGTCATAGTCAATGCCCGATAGCCCCCCAATGGTGGTTCCCATAAAGGGTTTATTGTGTTCCACATCATAATGACCCAATAGTTTCAATTGGCCAATGCTGGAATCAACCGGAACAACCGCTTTTCTGGTGGCACAGGATACCAACAAGACAAGGGCCAATAAACCAAGGGCTATTTTTTTCATACAATCCTATTGGGCAATGGTCAACAAATGAGCCGCCAATTGCTTGATTTGAGAAGCAGCAATTTGAATTTGTTCTTGGGCCTCTTTCCAGTCTCTCTGCTCAATGGCTTCCCTAATACCAGGCATGGTTTTTACGCCATAACCGGTATAAAAGCCAGGGGCATAAATAGTGTGTTTAAACCAGGGCCTCCTAGGTAACCCTGTTCCAGCCAAGAGTTGTTGCTCTGCTCTATATAGGCTAGCATTGGCTTTCTCACTCAAGGTTCCTGTTTTGGCCAGCCATTGATTCAGGGTCCTAGAAGCGCTTTCTAATTCCGTCAAGGCATTTTGAACAGGAGAGAAATCAATAAAGGGAACAGCGGGCTTAGGTTGGGGTAATTGCTCTTTTTCTGTAGGGTCAGCGGCCAATGAATAAGCTTTACTATTGATGACTTCGTTTTCAATCTGGGTATTCTCACGCAGCTGATCCGTTGAGTTAACAAGTTCCTTTACATAACCCGCAATGGTTTTCTGTAGGGTGGCAAAATTAAAGGGCAGCTGTTCCGCATCGGCCATGCGTAAAACAGCCCTCCCATTTACCTTGCCCAATGCCACTCCATATTTGAAACCAGGATCTTTGAAACGGCTATAGTGGTCATAGCTATCATAAATGCTATGGTATTCTCCGCCGGGGTCTTCACCACCAAAACCAATATTCAAGGCTGGTATACCTAGATGTTGGATAAAGGAAGAATAGTCAGAACCAGAACCCATGGCACCCAAGTGCAGGTCTTTTTCCATCATAGCTGTCTGCTTGGCCTTGGGACTAGCGGCGCCAGCCACATCTGCTGCTCTTTTTCTGTCAAAAACGCTAACATCGGTTTGTGGGTCCATCACATCTTTGGCTGCTTCAAAAACCAAAGACTCCAAAGCATGGGATCCTTCCGCACCCAAGAAACCCCTTCCATTACTATCAGAATTTAAATAAACAACACATTTTTGTTGCAGCTCTGCAGCATGGTCTTCTACCCACTCGGTAGAACCCATTAGACCCTGCTCTTCCCCGTCCCAAGCACAATACACCAGGGTGCGTTTGGGTTTCCAACCGGTTTTTAAGAGCTCACCAATGGCACGGGCTTCTTCTAGTTCAGCCGCCATCCCACTCACGGGATCATTGGCGCCATTTACCCAGGCATCGTGGTGGTTGCCACGCAAAACCCATTGGTCAGGGTAGGTAGATCCCTTGATTTTTGCAATGACATTATAGGCAGGAACGGTGTTCCAGTTAAAGTCTACTTTTAAGTGAACCTTGGTTTTACCAGGACCCACATGATAGGTAAAGGGCAAACCGCCCCTCCAATCTGGCGGAGCAACCGGACCCTCCAAAGCTTCTAGCAAAGGTTTTGCGTCATGATAGCTAATGGGTAAAACAGGAATTTTTAGCAAATTAGGAGCAGACAAACGGTCCAGTCTTTTTGCGTTTGCAGTAGAACCAATATTAGGCGTCAGCGGGTCTCCGGGATAGATAACCATATCCATAATAGATCCACGTTGTACCCCATATTCATTTTTGAATGCCCCTTTTGGATATACATCACCCGCGCCATAACCATCATCCATGGGGTCAGAATAAATAATACAACCCAAGGCCCCGTGTTCTTGGGCAATCTTGGGTTTAATTCCCCTCCAAGAGCGGCCATATTTAGCAATCACAATCTTTCCCTTTACGTTAATGCCTAATTTTTCAAGGGTTTCATAGTCGGCTGGAACGCCGTAGTTTACAAAGACCAGTTCGGCGGTAACATCGCCATCGGCGCTCCAACAATTATAAGTAGGTAATTGACCTTCTTGGTTAGAAGTGGCGTCTTCTTTGAGAGCGGGCTCTTTTAAAAGCGCTTGATAAAGTCCAGGAGCTGTCATTTCCAAGACCCTGGTTTTGGGTGTGGGAAACAAGACTTGGTAGGTTTCAATCTGGGCGTCCCATCCATATTGTTTAAAATGTGCCAAGATGTTTTCAGCCACTGCCTTACTACCGGGTGATCCCAAATGGTGGGGTCTGGAAGACAGGTCTTTGATATTCTTGCCAATTCGCTCCGCGCTTAGTCCGGCGTCAAACTGTTGTTCAATTTGTTTTTGTTTGGCTGCCGCTGCTCCACTAAAACCGGTAATGTTTTGTTGCGCAAAAGCAGAAATACTGAGCAATACGCCGCTCAAAATCGGGCTAAGGTTTTTGTAAGACATGTTCATCTGGTTCTATTATTTAAAAAGACTTGGGTGCTCTTTGTTCCATTGAGTGGCATTTTGATAGGCTTTGGCGATGCTCAACAAGTTGGCTTCGTCATATAATTTGCCTACCAAGGTAATACTACTGGGCAATTGATTGCGATTGAAACCTGTGGGAAAACAAATTACTGGATGACCGGTCAGGTTGGTAATAGCTGATTGATTACCCAAATTATTGGGACAAACAATGGCATCATATTGCTCCACCAGTTTATTAACCGCCTGCATGAGCAGGTAGCGTTGACGGTTGGCGTTGATATATTCCACCGCTGGCATGAGCCGTGCAATTCTAAAACTATTTGGCCAGTCAAATTTGGTTTGGCGGGTCAATTGGTCGTCAATGCCGTTGCGGGTAAGCTCGTCAAAAGCGGCGGCACATTCGGCGCTAATCACCACGTCCATGATATTATAATTATAAACCCCACTATCGGGGAAAATAACCGGAATCAATTCTACACCAAGCTTTCTATAGGTATCCAGGACCTTCCATTCGTTCCTAGAAGTATCGGTGATTTTGTCAAAATAGTTTTTGGCGTAGGCAATTTTTTTGCCCTTTAAACCGGCATTGGGTTGGTAATTAAAAGGCCTATTTACTGCCGACTGGTCCTTGCCATCCGTTCCGTGAATAGCGGCAAATACCATGGCGGCGTCTTGGGCGCTACGGCAAATAGGACCAACTTTGTCCAAACTCCAACTAAGGGTCATGGCGCCAGAGCGGCTAATGCTACCAAATGTGGGTCTAAGACCTGTTGCGCCACAAGTGCTTGAAGGAGAGGTGATAGATCCCCAGGTTTCTGTTCCAATAGCAAAGGGGATTAATCCGGCGGCGGTGGCCGATGCAGAACCTGCAGAAGAACCCGAAGATCCGCTTTTCAAATTCCAAGGATTCTTGGTGCGTCCGCCAAACCAATAATCGCCCATGGCTAGGGCGCCCATGGTAAATTTGGCCACCAATATGGCACCCGCTTCTTTTAGTTTGGTATAGACAAAAGCGTCTTCTTCAATTACTTGATCCTTATAAGGTGCAGCACCCCAGGTGGTTTTGGTTCCCTTTACGGCAAACAGGTCTTTGAGACCATAGGGAATTCCGTGTAGCGGTCCGCGATATTTTCCCTTGGCAATTTCTGCGTCAGCGGCCCTGGCCTGTTGCATGGCCAATTCCTCTGTTAAGCTTACCACACATTGCAAGGTGTCGCTGTATTTTTTTAAACGATCTATAAAAAATTGGGTCAGCTGAACGGCGCTGATTTTTTTGTTTTTAATCAGTGAGGCTAATTGCTCCACAGAATAAAAAGCCAGTTCTTGTTTGTTGGCGGGGAGAAAAACCGCTGTGGATAGATTCCACACAATGGGTTCCTGTTTGCTGGCAAACTTCATTCCTGGTAGAACCGGGTTCTGCCAAAGACTCATGGGAACAGTGTTGTCTAACTGCTGCTTGTGCATGAGTCGATAGTTTTCAAAATTCTCCATCACACCACTGTACATGGTGTCCAATTCTTTTTGGGTATAGGAGATATCAATGATTTTTGCGGCCGATCTAAGGTCGGCAATACGGATACTGTCCTGGGCCATGGAAACATTAAAACCAATCAAGCCTAGGCAAAGAAAAATTTTCTGCATAGTTTCTAAGATACTATTTTATGGTCATGCATCCACAAGAGGAATAGTTTATAGCCAATGGATAACACAATAGCACCGGTAAACAAACCAATAAAACCTTGTAATAGAAAGCCGCCAATTACTCCCAGAAAAATCACCAACATGGGAACCTGCGCTCCCTTACCCAATAAAATGGGTTTTAGAATATTGTCAGAAAACATGACCAACACAAAATAGATAGTCCAGGCGGTGGCAAAAAAATGGTTCTCTTGGGTATACAAATATCCAATGACGCCTATAATAACCAAGCCGGGGCCCACCTGAATAATTGAGAGCACTAGTGCGCATACCGCCCAAATGCCCGCATGGGGAATACCGGCCAAAAAGAAACCAAGTCCGGCCAATAGTGTTTGAATCACAGCTACCCCAAGCACCCCCTTTACCACAGAGCGAATAGTAGAAGTGGTTAGTTTTAAATACTCGGAACCCTGTGTACCAACCATTCTATTAAAAATGGTTTCCATGGCAGCTTCTGTTCCGTTGGTGGCTAATAAGACCCCAGCAATGATGATGGAAAAAACTACTTGTAAAAAACTCATGCCCGTTCCAATAATAGCCATCAAAACGGTTTTGGCCACACTTAATACCTGGATTTGATATTTTTGAAACAAGGTCATCATTTGGTCTGAAAGGTTGTGCAATAAATTATAGAGTTGCTCACCAATGAATGGCCAGGTCTTAATGGTTTCGCTTGGCTTATCTAAATGAATTGTTCCTGATTCAATTTTTTGTTTAAAGTCAATAATGGTATCTGTAATAGAAGCCAAAAACATTCCAGCAGGAATAAAAATAAACGCCAAAATAGCCAGTGTTAATATCACAGAGGCCAATGTTCTTCTACCACCCATTTTCCGTTCTAGAAATTGGTGAATAGGATAATTAGCCACGGCAATAATGGCTGCCCACAAAACAGGCATAATAAAGGGGGCCAAAATTTGAAAGGAATAAAAGACCAAAAGAAAAAGGGCAGCAAGGCGGATAATAAGCTCTATTAACTGTTTGCTATTATTTTGAATTGGATTATCCATCTGCATTGATTATGATTTTATTGCTGTTGTTATGTTTACCAGTCTAACCCAAACCTGTTCATCCAACACTTGACCGTTTTTAATCACGGCTTTTCTTTTTACGGATTCTAAATGAAACCCGTTTTTTCTCAAGACCTCCATACTGGCTTTGTTGTGATCAAAAACGCCCGCATAAATCCTTATGGGGTTAAACTGTTGTTCCACATAAGCAAGAAAAAGCGCTACCGCTTTAGTGGCAATACCCTTTCCCCAGTGCGATTCACCCACAAAATAACCAATCTCCACTGTTTTTTTATAAACATCATCATATAATACAGCACCAATATTACCTACCACTATTCCATTTACTAGAATAGCAAAATTTTGTATGGGTTTTTGTTGGCCAATATGACCAATCCATTCCAGGGCATCCATTACAGTATAAGGATTGGGGAGCCTATCTCTTACATTGTTCCAAATATTTCTATTGTTGGCAATAACGGCAAGGGCTTGCGCGTCCTGTTTGCGCCAAGGTCTTAGTTCCATTTGCTTAGTCTTGTGCAACAAGTGCAACTCTTTTATGCTTACCCGGTTTTTTAAAATTTGCCATATCCTCTTTTATAGTTCCAAAAATAAAGTTAACTAACCCTTTTGGGCCCGTTCATTAATTTTCTTCAATACTGCAGCATAGGCTAAAACTGGGAGTAGCAAGGGCCAGCAGATTGCTAGGATCCAGTGGGAGGTAATCATCCAAATAACCCAAGCCACCCAAATTAGAAAAATGCCATATCCAAAAAACAAAACACCAAAAAGAACAGAATCATAAAACACGGTTCCCTTTGTTTTATTGGCAACAAAGGCTGCAACAAGTTTATAAATGGGCAGGTGAATCAGGGTGCCCAAACTTGCTGCGGATTGTAACCACGGTGGAAATTGCAAAGCAATTTTGGGGCCGATAATTAGGGGTTCAATGGCTTTGAAAAGTTCTTTGTTAAAATGATTGTAGTTCAGTGCATCTTCATCAAAGCATTGCAATTCTTTTTGGTCAATGGGTTTACCCGTTTGTATGGCCACTTTTTTTCCAAAGCGGCTAAAACTATCATAGGCAATTCCCATTGGTAAAATGCGCAGCGGAATACCCTCTTTCCAACTACTAAAAGCTATGCGGGCAGCGCCTTTTTTAAGGGGCTGCAAATTGTTTTTATTTAAACAAATCCCCTCAATAAAAATTAAGACAATCCCATTTTTGCGCAAGACCTTTCTACTGTTTTCAAAAGCTGTTTCATTCAAACCCAGGTTTTCTTTTCCCTCGCTTAAGCGATAGATGGGAAACATGTGTAAGCGCTTTAACAAGCCTGCATGCCACGGTTTATTGAAGGCGTCGCCCCTGGCTAAAAAATGAATGGGCTCTTTAAAAATTGCGGCCACAATAATGGCATCTAGAAAAGAATTGGGATGGTTGGCACAGATCAATACGGGGCCTTTAATGGCCGTGGCTTTTTTTGAGGGAACTATTATTCCCGGACAAAAAATCCTAAGCGCAAGCCTGATGATTGGTTTAAGCAAAAAATAAATCAAAACAAGTGTTTATGGTATTTTAATGGCCATAGAAAACGCAACACCTATACCCTGTCCCGCATTTCTTCCATAGATGGTATAAAAGGCTTTGACGCTAGGCATAATCGTTCTACTGATTTTCTTGCCATAAGTTACGCCTGCAGAACCAAACATAAAATCTTTGTTGGCATTTAGGTTAGCAGTAAAGGTTTTATCTGCGCTATATGAGTTTTCGTGGTTCAAGGTAAAAATTAACAGGTTTGATTTGGGTAGCTCAATACCGTAAATCAAATTTAGGTTTAGTTTATTGGGTCCGTCTGGTTGGTCAATAAAACTCGTAAAAATTCCTTCTATAATGGCAAATGTTTTCTTTTTCACATTAAAGGAATAGTTAGCACCAATAAAGAATCCCTTGGAACCCAAGCCCAAGTAAGGCTCCTTGGTATTGCTGTACAAGGGGATTATGGCACCCAGTTTTACCGTAAAGTATTTTTTCAAATCCTTTGCGGGGGTGTGAAATGACAAGCCAATATAGGAATCACCAACTCCCGCATGGGTCTGTTTATCTAAAATATTTTGAGAAGAAACTGAAGTAAATGGTACGTTGAATACCAGGTCTGTTTTTCTTCCAAGGCCAACAACGCCATATAAACTCATGGTATTTGAAGCGAATTTTCCTCCAAAGGGATTGTTTTCAATCCGTTTATCAGCATTAAAATATTTGGTAGCCCGTGAATAAGTATAGGAAGGTGTTAAAATCATTCTGTGCTTACCTACGGGCCAGTCGGCTTTTGCCACTTGAGTAAACCCAAGGATTAGAAACATCCATAAGGAAAGCAATAATTTATTCATGATGCCATTTTATTTTTTTCCTTTTGCTAGTTTTTCATAAAACCAAATACTCTTGAAGGTATTGTGTCTATCGGGTACCTCGTGGGCTAGTTGGGGAAAGGTATATATTTCACTCATTTTAATCACTTCTGGATTCAGTTTATTATACATTCCAATGGTGGTAACGGCTGGGGCTAGTGGATCCAATAAACCAATTCCCAATAACACAGAACACTTAATCTTGGGCACAAAATTTTGAATCTCAAAATAGCTGAGGTTGTTTAATAAAACCCCCTGAGACATAGTGTTCCTATTCTCTTCCAGATAACTATTAAAGCCTTTAAGGATAAAAGATTCTTCTCTAATATTATCCTGCATTGCTAGGTTCAAATGAAAATCACAATAGGTGGGGTTATCTGCCATACAGGTCTGAATCTTGGAACCCAATAAGCCCGCAACCATTAAAGACAAAGATCCCCCCTGGCTACCACCAAAAACAGCCACGCGTTTTAAATCAAAGCCTAGGTCTTCATTGGCAAAAATGAAATCTACCGCTCTAATACAATCCATATACATGGACCTAAAAATATATTTCTTGGGGTCCTCTACATTGTAAACAATCATCTCAATATCCTCTGGATCCAATAATTTAAAGGCTGCTTTATCCGCACCTCGGGCATTGAGCATAAAACTGGCAAATTCATCAAAGTAAATTGGTTCCAATACTATATGATAACCCCCATAACCCACCAACACAGGAAATTTACTTCCCAATAAAGTGGTGGGTATACTCAACCATCCATAAATGCGCGTATCGGCTAAAGAAGACATTTCTACCCTATACACTTTGTGTTTGGCAGTACTTTTTTCAAAGTCTTCTGTCATCTTGTAGGCAGGATTTACAGCGGCTAATTCTTCCATAGCCTCTTTCCAGAAATCATCAAAATCATTGGGTCTATGAAAAGGAGTACTTATCTGTCCTATTTCATAGCCAAAAGAATAGTGCGTGGTGTCGTCGTAAGTGCTGGTGTTAATAGCTATTTCAATATTATAAATACCGGGGTAAACTGGTGGCGATATACTAAAGTTGAGTTTTTTGCTGCTTCTTTTGGCCAGCTTAATATCAAAGACTTTTTGAGATACCAACTTGCCGTTTATAGCGTCTTTGATTTGATAACCAATGGTTCCTGTCTGAGCTAGTTTATAGGTGTTTTGTAAGTTTACATTGTAGCGAATATTAGACTTTCCCACAAATATGCCATCAATATTGGATGGCTTCATGGTAATCTTGATCTCTCCCTCCATCTCACCATCTTTCTCTGCATCAAAAAAATCCTTACTGCTTTTACTATTGCTTCTTTCAACGGCTTTGTCTGTTTTTTCTCTAGTTACAAAATCAAAACTGAAATTAAACGTTCTTTTTTCCTTGTTTAAAACCACAGTGAATGTTATTAGATACGCTCCTGGTGTTTCAAAAGGTATTTCAAAGTCGTTGTTAATGGCTTTCTTAGAAGGAATATTTATGTCAAAGGTTCTTTCTAAAAGGCTTTCTCCATCAAGGCTCTTGAGTTCATAATACAGCGCACCCATCTGATCAACTTTGGTACTGTTTTTAATATCAAGCCTGTATTTGATTCTTTTCTTATTATTAAAAATGCCCGATTTTTCTGTTGGCGAGATGCCAATTGCTACTTGCCCTAGGGCTTCGGCATTTTTAGCCATGCCTTTTGTGGCCAGCAATAGTAAAAACAGCATAAAACAAAAAAATCTTTTCATATTTTTTATTACCCCTTCTCCAATAACCTAGATTTTCTAATAGCCAGATTAACCGGTTCTTCAATACCCTTGTATAGCGCAATAGAAATTAGATTCAATACAATAAATACTATACCAATATAAACCAATGTGTCATTTACGTGTTCCGGGATCCAGTCCAGTCCATTTTCATACATCCAGTTGAACGTTTTATCAATACCAACCCAGGTCCATTCCTTGGTAAAATTGGCAATCACACCAATGTGCAAGAGATAGAAGATATAAGAGCTTTTACCCAGCAATTGCATGGTATTGGTTGAAAGAAATCTCCTGACAATAGATTTTTCTTTAATCAGCCCAAAGTAAAACAAGGCTATTCCAATGGGCAATACCAAATTGTTTGTAAAAATGCCAAATGGATGATACAGACCATATTCTATTCCGTTTAGGGGAATACTAGCCAAAATGGCAATGCTACTAGTAATACCAAGAATACCTAAAATAGTGAATAGGGGTGTTTTTCTATCTGCTTCACTGGCTTTGAGAATGATTAGGGCAAGACCCATACCTATGAAGAATTCCACACATCTTCCCAGGAAAGTGTAAAGGAACATGAAGGAGAAATTACCAAAAAAGCCATAGAAATTGAATTGACTAAAGACGAGTACTAAGAGGCAACCGGTTCCTAATAATAGCAGGGGAAGTAGTACAATATTGCGCATATGCTTCTTCATTTTCACAAAGAAGAGGGGGGCTAGAAAATAGAAGGATTCCTCAACGGTTAAGGACCATCCCTGACCTACACCGGTAAATTTTAGGTTGTCAAAGAAACCGCGGAGAAAGAAAATATTGAGAAAAATCAATAAGATGGGTGATTCAAATCCAGCCATCACGCCTGATTCTGCTCCAAAAATAAAAGCCATCAAAAAGGTAAAGAGGGTCAATAAGGCATACATGGGATAAATGCGGGCTATCCTGTTCTTGATGTATTTTCTAAACCAATCACTACTCAATTCACAGGTATCATAATAACGCATACAGATCAAGAAACCACTCAACACAAAGAACATAGTTACCCCCATATGCAATTCATTTAGGGTTCTACGAATTGGATAAATAAAGTCTGCTTGATTAAAATGATGAAAAAAGACCAAAAATGCCGCAATGGCTCTCACGCCTGTTAGGGCAGGTATGTAGGAGTTGGCTTTCATTAAAGGTTAGGGGCGTGGATTAGGGGCGTATATAAAAAAATACTTTTTTCTATTGTCTTTAGAACGTAGAAATTGGACGAAAAGTATTTTTCGGGATCTCTATACACCAAAAAGCCACCAATTGGTGGCCTCTTGATACTTACTAACCCGTCTAAAAAACAATTTTATGCTTCAGCAGTAGCTTTTGCTTCGTTGATTTTTGCCCTGATTTTTGCTTCAATCTCATTGGCCAACTCAGGATTATCCCTCAATAGTCCTTTCACAGAATCTCTACCCTGACCTAGTTTATTGGCTTCATAACTAAACCAAGAACCGCTTTTGTTTACAATTCCCAGTTCTACACCCATATCTATGATTTCACCCAGTTTACTCACACCTTCTCCAAAAATGATGTCAAATTCAGCGGCACGGAATGGTGGTGCTACTTTGTTTTTAACCACTTTAACTTTTACGTGGTTACCAATTGCTGCGTCTCCGTCTTTGATCTGGGTCATTCTTCTAATATCCAAACGAACCGATGCATAGAATTTCAAGGCATTACCACCAGTGGTAGTTTCTGGATTCCCAAACATTACCCCAATTTTTTCACGTAACTGGTTGATAAATATGCAGATAGTGTTTGTTTTATTAATAGTTGCAGTGAGTTTTCTCAAGGCCTGACTCATTAAACGAGCGTGTAAACCCATTTTAGAATCACCCATTTCACCTTCTAATTCGCTTTTGGGAACTAAGGCAGCAACAGAGTCAATAACCACAACATCCAAAGCGCCTGATAAAATTAAACGGTCTGCAATTTCTAGGGCTTGTTCACCATAATCAGGTTGAGAAATGAGTAGGTTATCTACATCAACCCCTAGGTTTTTAGCGTAAGCGCTATCAAAAGCGTGTTCCGCATCTATAATGGCACACATACCACCTTTTTTCTGGGCTTCTGCAATTACATGAATAGCCAATGTGGTTTTACCAGAAGATTCTGGTCCGTAGATTTCAATAATCCTTCCTTTTGGTAACCCACCTACGCCTAGCGCCGCGTCTAAACCAATTGAACCGGTGGAAATAACTTCCATAGGATCCTGACTTTTTTCATTCATCATCATGACAGAACCCTTGCCATAATCCTTATCAATCTTATCGATTGTCAATTTCAGTGCTTTCAGTTTATCTGCATTACTCATAACGGGTATTTTATCTATTGGTTTGTAAAAATAATGGTTTCTTTAATATAAACTAATTTTTTTAGTATTTATTTTACTAACCCTATTAGTTTTTTTATTCCTAGTCCAAACTAGGTTAATTCTAGGATGGTCTTCTTTAAAAAACACCCATTTTATAGCCCGCTAAAACCATTTCAGTGCTTTAACCTAATAATCCAGCGGCCCTACTAATGGCCAACATACGATCCATGGGTTTTTTTGCAGCCAGTCTTAGGGTTTCATCCATGGTAATTTCAGGAGCCTCATATTTCATGCACAAATACAGTTTCTCTAGTGTATTGAGCTTCATATGAGGACAATCATTACAAGCGCAGTTATTGTTGGGTGGTGCTGGTATAAAGGTTTTTTGTGGATTATCTTGTTGCATCTGGTGTAAGATGCCAGTTTCAGTAGCAACAATATATTCAGTTGCATGATCAGTCTTGGTATATTTTAATAATTGTGTAGTACTACCAATATAATCTGCCATCCTCAAAATTGCTTCTTCACACTCAGGATGCGCAATTAATTTTGCTTGTGGATGTCTGATTTTTAATTTGGTAATTTTTTCCAAACTAAATATTTCATGAACCATACAAGCACCATTCCATAGAAGCATTTCTCTACCAGAAATTTTATTCAAATAAGCCCCTAAGTTTTTATCTGGTGCAAATAAAATGGGCTGTTCTTTAGGAATACTTTCAATGATTTTTATGGCATTTCCAGAAGTGCAAATAATATCGCTCAAGGCTTTAATTTCAGCTGTGCAGTTGATATAAGAAACCACTAAATGGTCAGGATGTTTTTCTTTAAAAGCCCTGAAAGGTCCTGCTGGAGCGCTATCTGCCAAAGAACATCCTGCGTTTAGATCTGGTAACAATACTTTTTTGCTGGGATTTAGAATCTTTGCGGTCTCAGCCATAAAATGGACTCCTGCAAAAACAATTAAATCTGCATTGGTCTGTTCTGCTTGTTGAGCAAGACCCAAACTATCCCCAATATAATCCGCCACGTCCTGGATATCAGGCTCTTGGTAATAATGTGCAAGGATAATGGCATTTTTTTCTTTCTTTAGTTGCTCAATCTCGGCAAATAAATCCAGACTTGGATCAATCTCTTTGTCTACAAATCCTTTTTCCAATATTTCAAATTTTCTATGTTGATAATTACGGTAATAGTATTTAATATTATTTATTTATAAAACTAAACTACTACTATTACGGGTGTGGATTTCGGGATAAGTTTGTTATCCCCAAAGCACAAAGTTAATTATCTCTGTCTTATTAACTACTATTCACAGCTTATACACGCTATAGAATCTCTGTATTATCAGCAATTTTGATAGTATTTCCACATTAGTGTATTTCAGTATTCACAGACATTTTTTTTCACTATCCACTATTCCCGCACTGTTAATTAAGAGCGGGTAGAATGCTTCTAAATTTTTCGTTTACTGCATATTTGGGTTTTTAGTTAAAGTTATTCCACCAGTATCCACTTTTAAATTTGAAAAAATGGCTGTTTTCCACCGTATAACCCATTTATCCACGGGGCTATGTGAATAGAATTTAGCTGCAATAATGCTATTTTTCTTGTAAGAGCCCTGCTATTCAGACTCCAATTCTTGCTAGTTTCTGAAAATCTTACCCATTGGCGTTTTTAGATGGTTTTCCACAACTTATCCTAATGTTTTTTCCCCTATTTTTGCCATCCTTAAAATCTAACAATAGTTTATTATGTCTGTCATTCAAAGTATTCGTGACAAAGGAGCTTGGGTTATTTTTGGCATCATCGCCCTAGCTTTAATTGCATTTATCCTGCAGGATGGTGTTGGACGTGGCCGCTCAGCCAATAACAATACCGATATGGGAAAAGTGAATGGTGTTAAAATTGAACGCCTAGCATTTGAAGAAAAACTAGCCATGCAAGAACGTATGTATGGTGCGCAAGGTGCTCAAAGAGAACAATTGATTGGTTCTGTTTGGAATCAAGAAGTGGAAAGGATTGTTTTGCAACAAGAATACGAGAAGCTAGGTCTTCAAGTAACTTCTAAAGAACTAACAGATATTCTTTTTGGTGATAACTCTCCATTAAAGAATGAGTTCACTGATCCCGCTACTGGTGTTTTTAAAGTAGCTGAAGCAAAACAAGCTTTTGCTCAAATTAAAAAGAGTAAGAATGCAGAGCAGGTGAATATGATTAACTCAGCGTATATAGAGCCAACTATTGAACAAGCCTTGCGTACTAAATACCAAGCTTTGTTACAACAGTCTGCCTATGTACCAAAATGGATGGTTGAAAAGCAAATGGCTGATAATAATGCTATTGCTAATATATCTTATGCTTTTGCGCCCTATAATAGCATTGCAGATAGTACTGTAAAAGTGACTGATGATGAAATTGCTGCTTATGTTTCAAAACATGCATCAGAATTTAAGAAGGAAGAAGAAACCAGGGGTATTGCATATGTAAGTTTTAACGCAGCAGCTTCATCCGTAGATTCTACAACTGTATTAAATCAACTTTTATCTTATCGCAGTGAATTTGCCACTACTTCAGATACCAAAGGGTTCATAAATAAGGTTGGATCTGATCTACCTTTTTATGATAGCTATTTTGGTAAAAGCAAATTGCAAATGGCTATGAAAGATAGCTTGACAAGTTTGGCAGTAGGTAATATTTACGGACCTTATTTGGATGGCGGTTCTTATGTGATGGCTAAAATGGTAAGTACTAAAAACTGGCCGGATAGTGTAACTGTAAGACATATTTTAATTGGTACTGCTAATCCACAAACTGGTCAACAAATTAAACCAGATAGCGTTGGAAAGAAACAAGCTGATAGTATTGCTGCAGCAATAAAAGGCGGGGCCGATTTTGCCGCACTTTGTATGATGTACTCTGATGACGCCGGAAGTAAAGACAAGGGTGGTGTTTATCCATATTTTGAACAAGGAAAAATGGTGATGGCATTCAACGATTATGCATTCAACAATCCTGTAGGATCTAAATCTGTTGTAAAAACCGAATTTGGTTACCACTATATTGAAATCTTAGGGCAGAAAAACTTTGGACCAGCCTATAAGATTGGTTACTTGGCTAAACCAATTGTACCCAGTAATGAAACGGTAAGTGCCGCAAATACAGCAGCCGCACAATTTGCTTCTACTAGCAAAAACAAAAGAGCGTTTGATGAGAATGCTCTGAAATCAAATCTGCAATTAATGACTGCTGCTGAAATTAAAGCAAACGATAATCAAATTGTTGGTATTGGTGCAAGCCGCACAATGGTACGTTGGGCTTATGACAATTCAGTAGGAACGGTTTCTGAACCAACTGAAATTGGAGATAGATACGTAGTAGCTATTTTAACTTCTGTGAATAAGGCGGGTACCATGTCTGCTACTGAAGCAAGACCGTTGGTTGAAGCTTTAGTAAGAAGCACAAAGAAAGCCAAGATGATTATTGATACTAAGTTTAAAGGAACCACTTTGGAAGCCTTAGCCGGATCGGTTGGAACCGCCGTACAAAGAGCCGATAGTATTAGTTTTAGTACGCCGTTTATTCCAAATCTAGGAAGTGAACCAAAAGTTATTGGTGCAGCATTTAATAAAGCTTTACAAGGTAAAATAAGCGAACCCATTGCTGGAACCAGCGGCGTGTTTGCTGTAAGGGTAGAAAACAATAGCGCTAAACCAGCTACTGCGGATGCAGCAGCCCTAAAGCAAAACCTGATTCAAGCTGCACGTATGGCCGCTTATCGTGGAGCCGATGCCCTGCGTAAATCAGCTACTATTGAAGACAACCGCTCTAAGTTCTATTAATAGATTAATTATATTTTATGAAGCCCGGGCCTTGGTCCGGGCTTTTGTTTTACTGATAACGAAAGTTTTGTTTGAAACGATTGCCTAATTTTACCCAATTAATTATACCATGGCAGCAGATTTATTTGTCAATAAGGTTCAAGAAAGCGGATTAATTACCCTTGATCTAGAACAGTTTTACCCAAAATCACCGATTCAGGTTTTTGACCTAAAGGGTTATTTGTTTATGGAACTGATTTTAAAAGAAAAGGATTTTAGGGCGGCTTTGCAAACAACGGATTGGACCATCTACCAAGGGGCCGCCGTTGCCATTACCTGTTCCGCAGATGCTATTATACCTATGTGGGCTTATATGCTCATTGCTAGTTATCTACAACCAGTAGCAGCAGAAATTGTATTTGGAACAGAGAAAGAGTTGATTAATAATTTAATGCTTAAAAGCCTGGAGCAATTTAATGCTGCTGAATACGCAGATAAGCGTGTTGTAGTAAAAGGTTGTGGCGATACTCCCATTCCAGAAACAGCTTATGTAAGTATTACCAACAAGCTAAGACCTTTTGTAAAAAGCATTATGTACGGAGAACCCTGCAGCACCGTACCCATTTTTAAAAAGCCCAATCCAGCTAAAGCAGAATAAGTAGTTGGTTCCTAGAACCGCTCTCTCAATGGCAATTCAAACAGTTGATTTTATCTGCTTGCTTACAGTGCTTTTCTGTATTATACCGTTGTTTTTTCTCTAGTAGTTACTTCTTCAAAACGTTGATCATAGTCTTCTCTGATGGTTCCAAACACACGGTCCCAAACCAAAAGGTATAAACCATAGTTCCCTTTAAAATATTGGTGGTGTTGGTTATGGCTGGTAGACGTGTTAACCCACCTGCCTATGCTAGACTTTGCAAAAGACCTAGGATATAACTCATAACCCAAGTGACCATAGATATTATACACAATGGAGAATAAGAAGAACAAAGCCAAGTGGGTAATATGAATGGGCAATGTAAAATAGAAAATGAAAACAATCCCTTGTTCAACTACAGCTTCTAAGGGATGAAAAGCATAAGCTGCCCAGGGCGATGGATTGGTTGATTGATGGTGCACTAAATGAAACCATTTAAATAAAGCAGGGTGGTGCATGGCTCGATGCGTAAAATAAAAGTAGGTATCGTGCATAAAAAATAAAACAGGGAAAACAGCAAAATAGTAGACCCAACCACGGTCTGCAATTTCTAGATACCTTGTAGTGTAAGGCGCTACAGCAGGATGATGTAGGATATAAACAAATAAACCAAAAATCATAATCGTTGTACTTGAGTAAAAGATCTCCCTAATAAAATCTTTGGTCTTAGCGTCTTTGGTTTGTAGTTTTTTATAGGCCCAAGATTTTTTGAGCAACACATAAAATAGAAAGAATATTAAACCGGCAACCATATAATACCTGCTGCCAATTTTATAAATGATGTTCCAATATAAATCCCAATTTATCTGCATAGTTTATTTGTTTTTATCAATATATTCAACCAACGTTTTTCTTGCTTTTTTTTGAATCCTGCCTTGCATAAAATTACTCCAACCGAATAAGAAACCGTTCAATCCCAGTGCCATTCTGGTCCATTTGTAAAAATCAAATGCATCCGTGTGTTCAACAATTAAACCATCTTTCAACCTAAGATGTGCTCTAATTTTATTGTTTACCCTTCTACCATTTTTACCAAACTGGTATTGTGCACACCAATCACAGGTTGCGTACTCATCATCTAACAATTGAATGTTCCCAAATGTTAAAGAAAGTTTTTTGGCCTTTTTACAATGCATTTCCCACATGGCTCTTGCGTGTTCTGCGTCAATCAAACCAAAGGCCGGATCATTAAAAACTGTATCATCTGCATAACAGGATTGCATAGTAGTATAGTCCTTGTTCTGAAAAGCGGTATAGAATTTATGTATGGTTGCTTCGTTTTGATTCATGTAAACATTTTTGATTTTTTACTTCTACTTCTACTTTTTTTCTACTTCTACTAATTTTAATTTATTATTAGTGTGCCAATAACCAGTTTTCGCCAACACCCATTTCTGCTTCCACCGGAACCCCGTTAGGAAGCGTTAATGCAGCGCGCATATTGTCAAGGATTATGGGTTTTAGTCTGTCCATTTCTTCTGGAAGCGCATCAAAGATTAATTCATCGTGTACTTGCAAAATCATCTTTGACTTTAGACCCGCTTCTTTAATGGCTTTATGAATCCGAATCATGGCCAGTTTAATCATATCTGCTGCCGTTCCCTGGATAGGAGAATTTACAGCGTTTCTTTCTGCAAATCCACGCACGGTAAAATTAGCAGAACCAATATCTTTTAGCCAACGCTTTCTACCCATCAGGGTTTCTACATAACCGTTCTCTTGCGCAAAATGAATGGTATTATCCATATAGGCAGTAATGCCCGAGAACTCTTTTTTATAGTTGTCAATGATCTCTTTGGCTTCTGCTCTAGGAATCCCCAGGTTCTCTGCTAAACCAAAGGCGCCCTGACCATAGATAATCCCAAAGTTGACACTCTTGGCTTTATATCGTTGTTCTTTGGTAACATCCGATTCTTCAATCCCATAGACTTTTGCTGCAGTAGCAGTGTGAATGTCTTTACCTTGTTTAAAGGCCTCACACATATTTGGGTCACCACTCATGGCGGCCACAATTCTCAATTCAATCTGAGAATAATCCGCACTGACTAATACATGATTAGCATCTCTTGGAATAAATGCTTTTCTAATTTCTTTACCCCTATCGCTTCTAACTGGTATGTTTTGTAGGTTGGGATTATTGCTACTCAATCTTCCTGTTACAGCAACCGCTTGCGCATAAGATGTATGTACCCTTCCCGTTTTACTATTAATGATTTCTGGTAATGCGTCTACATAAGTACTCTTGAGTTTTGTCAATTCTCTAAATCCCAAAATGTCTGCCACAATAGGATTGTTATTAGAGAGTTTTTGCAATACGTCTTCACCAGTAGCGTATTGACCAGTTTTTGTTTTCTTAGCCTTAGGGTCAATCTTTAATTTATCAAACAAGACTTCTCCCAATTGCTTGGGCGATGCTAGATTGAATCTTACACCCGCTTGTGCATAAACAGATTCTTCAAAAGTTTTTGCGTCTTTTTCTAATTCTTTGCTATAAGCGTTTAGAAAATCAACATCCACTTTTACGCCTTCAAATTCCATATCGGTTAGTACACGTACCAGGGGGTTTTCTACTTCATCAAAAACGCGTTGTACTTTTTTCTCTTCCAGCATGGGTTCAAAAACGCGCTTTAATTGTAGGGTAATGTCTGCGTCTTCCGCCGCGTATTCTTTTACTTTTTCTGGATCCACATCCCGCATATTCCCTTGATTTTTTCCCTTCTTACCAATTAGTTCATCAATATGTACGGGTTCGTATCCAAGGTATTGTGCGCTCAGCAAATCCATACTACGCCTACCTTCTGGCTCAATGAGGTAATGCGCCAACATGGTATCAAATAATTTACCCTTGGGTTCTACGCCATACCATTTTAATAAGAGCAAATCATATTTGAGGTTTTGTCCAATCCATGTAACATCCGTTTTGTTAAAGAGCGGATGAAATTGTTGTAGCATTTCTAATACCTCATCTCTATTATCCGAACATGGAACATAATAACCTTCACCCGCTTTAATACTAAAACTCATGCCTACTATTTCTGCTTCATTAGCGTCAATATTGGTAGTCTCTGTATCAAAACAAATTTCACGCTCAGGCATCAACCTTCTGATCAATGCTTCAATGGCATCTTTGCCCTGAATCAATTGATAGTCATGAGCCGTATTGTTGATATTTTTATCGGCTTGCATGCCAGTATTGCCTGCGTCTTCTTGTAAGGCCTCTCTAAATTCACTAGGTTTTTCTTTTTTCTCAGTTGTTGCAACAGGGTTACCAAACAAATCCATTTGACCCGCTTGTGGCACAGATTGAAAGGCATTAAAGCTATCACCCAAGATGCGTTTACCTAGTGTTTTAAATTCTAATTCAGTAAATACTTGTACCAACTCTTCATTGTTCCATTCTTTTAGTCTAAAATTTTCTTCATGAAATTCTACGGGTACATTGGTAATAATGGTAGCCAGTTTTTTACTCATGATGGCCATTTCAGCACCTTTTCTCACTTTCTCGCCCAATGCTCCTTTTAGCTGATCGGCATTAGCCAATACATTTTCTAGGGTATCATATTCCTTTAATAATTTGGCTGCCGTTTTTTCTCCTACGCCTGGTATACCTGGAATATTATCTACTGCATCTCCCATCATCCCCAACATATCAATCACCTGTTCTACTCTTTGAATATCCCATCTGGCACAGATTTTAGCAGCCGTTAAAATCTCATGGGGATTGCCCATAAAAGGCGGTTTATAGATAAAGACATTGGGATGAATTAATAACTGGCCATAGTCTTTATCTGGTGTAACCATATAGACTTCATATCCCGCATCAGCGGCAGCCCATGCAAGGGTTCCAATCACGTCATCTGCTTCGTATCCATCCATTTCTACAACGGGAATATTAAAACCACGTATTATTCTTTTTATATCAGGAATAGACAACAATAGATCTTCTGGTGTTTCTTGGCGGTTGGCTTTATAGTCTGCAAAATCAGTATGACGTTCTGTGGGAGCTTTGGTATCAAAACATACGGCTAAGTGGGTTGGCTTCTCTTTGTTGATCAAATCAAAGAGGGTGCTGGTAAACCCAAATTGGGCGTTGGTATTATGACCCTTTGACGTAATTCTAGGGTTCCTAATCAATGCATAGTAAGCACGAAAGATTAACGCAAACGCGTCTAGCAGAAAAAGTTTTTTAGACATTTGGCTAAGTTAGAGAATTTAGCAACCAAAATAAAAAACCCCACAAATTGTGGGGTTTTTCAAAAACCGGTCTCTGGGTTTGGGCCGTCTTATTCCTTTTTTACTATTTAATGCCGTATTTACTTTTATACCTATCATAGAGCTGTGTTTGTTTATTTTCTAAGCTTACTTTTCTTCCCTGAATAAAAGCCATGATAATAGTGCTGCTCTTCATGTCTAAGATATCTCCTTCACTTACTATGATATTGGCGTCTTTACCAACTTCTAATGAACCAGTTCTGTCATCAACACCCAGAATTTTGGCCGCATTTAAAGTAATGGCAGACAAAGCTTCTTCTTTGGTTAAACCATAAGTAGCTGCTGTGCCTGCATTGTAAGAAAGATTTCTATAACGGGTATTGGCTGAATTGTCATTTAAAGCAAATAAAACACCTGCTTTTTGTAAAGCTGCAGGAGTTTTAAATGGTTGGTCAATATCATCGTCTTCTGTAGCTGGAAGCGCGTGTTCCTCACCCAAAATTACCGCTATGTTATTGGCTTTTAAGAGATCAGCAATTTGATAGCTCTCACTTCCGCCAACAACTACCACGTCAAAGCCAAATTCTTTTACAAAGTCAACCGCAATCAACATTTGTTTTACTTGATCTCCATGAATAAAGAGCTTTTGTTTTTTATCAAACAAACCTTTTGTTGCCTCCAATTTCAAATTGGTACTGGTATGGCTGCTTTCTTGTAAGTATGCTTTTGCCTCACGGAAGAAGTTTTTAATTGCATCCACTCTGTCCAAAGCTTGTTTTGCTGGATCAACTGGAGCGCCGCCTAAACCTGGAAAACCTCCAGGGAAACCACCACCGCCTCTTCTTCCAAAGCGTTGGATAAAACTTGGCATGGTTAAGTGAATACCTGCATCCATTTTATAAGCCGCGTCTTCCCAGTTCCAAGCATCTAGTTGCACTACAGAAGATGAACCAGAGATAATACCACCCTCAGGTGCAACGCTGGTTAATAAAATACCGTTTCCTTTGAGTACATTGATTACTCTAGAATCGGTATTATAAGCCGTGATAGAACGTACATTGGTATTAAAGTCTCCAATTTCTACATTGTCATTACTTGCTCTAACACCGGATCCAATTTCAGTTAGACCCAAATCAGAGTTTGGTAAGATTAAGCCGGGATATACGTGCTTGCCCCTAGCATCAAAGACTTTCACGTCATCTGCTGGTATGGCAATACCCGTTCCTACTTTTACAATTTTGCCATTGTTTACTTCAACTGTGGCGTTTTCCAATACGGTTCCGTTACCTACGTGCACCGTTCCATTGGTAATATATAGTTTACCCTTGTATTCTTTTGCGGGGTAAACCGACTCCTGAGCCTGAGCGCTAGCGCATAGTAGGAGTAAGCTTGATATGGTATAGAATAATCTTTTCATGTTGGTAGTTTTTATTTGTCCTTAGATTCACCTTCGTGCAATTCAATAGTGTACATACCTTCTTCGTGTTCATGATCACCACAGCTTAACAGAATCTGCCAGCTTGGTTCTGCTGGCCTAACTGCACCGGGTCCACCTGTTCTTTTTTCACCAATCATTTTCTGCGTCAAGCGGAATCTTTCTGCTTGAATTTTCTTGCGTTGTTCTAAGTCCTTTACACGATCCCAATAAACAATCCCATCAACAATGGTTTTTTCAGACTTGGCATAGATGCTCAAAGGATTGTTGCTCCACACAACTATGTCTGCATCTTTACCCACTTTAATGCTACCTACTTTATCAGCAACGTGTAAGGCTTTTGCAGGATTCAATGTTACCATCTTCAAAGCTTCTTCTTCTGTAACACCACCATAGCGTACAATCTTACCAGCTTCCTGATTCAATCTACGCGCCATTTCTGCGTCATCAGAATTGATACAAACATTCAAACCAACTTTCTGCATAATAGCAGCGTTGTATGCAATGGCGTCGGTTACTTCTACTTTATAATAGAACCAATCAGAGAATGTAGAAGCTGTAGCTCCATGTAATTTCATTTTATCGGCAACTTTATATCCTTCTAAGATATGCGTGAACGTATTAAAGGTTACACCATATTTATCTCCAACACGCATAGCGGCCGTAATTTCACTTTGCACATAAGAGTGACAAGTAATAAAACGCTTTTTATTTAGAATTTCTACTAAGGCATCCAACTCTAAATCTCTTCTAGTTTTAGGATCTAGTTTAATGGCTTTTTCATAATCTTTTGCACGAGCAAATGCGTCGTTCAAAACTTCAGCCACTCCCATCCTGGTGTCAGGGAAACGATTATTACCTTGAGTGGCGGTTGTACGTTTTACATTTTCTCCCAAGGCAAATTTGATAAAACCATCAGCGCCTTTGAATTTTAAATCTTCATCATTTGCACCCCAACGCAATTTGATTAATTGTGTTTGACCACCAATGGTATTGGCGGAACCGTGAAGGATATGAGAAGAGGTAACACCACCACTTAATTGCCTATAGATATTAATGTCTTCAGGATTTAAGTTATCAGCAATACGCGCTTCAGAAGTAACAGACTGACCACCTTCATTAATAGAAGCAGCTGCAATATGTGAGTGTTCATCAATGATACCTGCGGTAACATGCTTACCAGTACCATCAATTATTGTAGCACCATCAGCAGAAATGCTTTTACCTACCTTAGCTATCTTACCATCTTTTAACAAGACGTCTGTGTTTTCTAATCTGCCTTCTTTTTCATTGGTCCAAACAGTAGCATTTTTAATCAAGATAGTTTCTTGTTTTGGAGCTTCTTCCCAACCATATCCATCAAAAGGAAAAGTCACTTTGGCCAAGCGCTGGTTACCAGCCCTTCTTCTTTGAGCAGAATCTGTATTAGCAGCCAAATAAACACTGTCTAATTTAGCAGACCAGGTTAGTTTATTACCAGCAGTATCTTCACCAGTACCACTCCAGTAGTTGCCATTAGAAACACCACTCAATCTATATTGTGTTGTAGCAGCGCCGCCACCAAATCCACCGCGGCCACCACCAAATCCGCCAGCACCGGGTGCCCCACCAGCAGCAGGAGCTTGTGGTCTTCTAGCAGCTACAGGTGAGAAACTTAGTTTCACCATTTTGCCGTCATGCGTGAATTTACCAGTTAAGGTATCTTTTCCAATGACGTTAGCAGTGCTTGCATTTTTTACATCCAATGCATATTTAATTGGACCAGCCACTGTGTTAATGGTCAAAGTATAATTGCCTTTTACCTCAGACCAAGCGTCCTCTTTTACTGCATATTTTTCACCAGCAATCCAATTGTGCAACAGGTTTGTAGTAGCAGCAAAAACGGGTCCAGAAGTAATAATGAAATTGGCTTGTTTCCCCATTTCTAAACTACCTACTTTGTCATACACACCTAATATAGTTGCAGGAGTTTTGGTTAAAGCATCTAAAGCTTTTGTTTCAGATAAACCCATTTCAATTGCTTTACGCAAATTTGCCAAAAATGATTTTTGGTCACGCAAATCTGATACGGTTAAACAAAAAGGAATATTAGCTTTTTCAAAAGCCGCTGGATTGCTTGGAGCTAATTCCCAGTGCTTCATATCACCTAAAGAAACCGCACGTGCATCATTAGGGTCTTCTACGTCCATGGCTTGGGGAAAATTCAAACCAATTACGTAAGTTGCTTTTGTTGCAGCAATTTCTTTGATTCGTTGGTATTCATTACCACCACCTTTGATAATATATTGTACTCCAAATTCGTCACCAATTCTATCGGCACGAACATCGTTCCATTTGTCATCGGCCTCAAAAAACTGAGGTAAAGCTTGGTTATCGTTCCAGGCTTGTAAACTCAAGTTCAGTCCTTCTTTGCTTGGTTTGTTTTTATACCACTGTGCGTCTAAATAGGTTTGTCGCAATAGCGCGATAGAACCCATGATGCTACCTGGATAAGATTGGCTAGAAGTTCCCTTACTCAAAGAATAGTGAGCCGATGCTTTTTCTTTTAGGATCACCATATTTTCTTTTTCATTAGCCAAAGAAACTACGGCACCCGTTCCACGGGCAATCCCGTCTTTCACGTGCGTCAAAACTGCACCAAAACCAAGGTCTCTTAAACCTTTGGCTTTACTATCGTCTACTACAAATTGTCTTACCGCATCTACTTCTGGGTGAACCGCTTGGTTCCAACCATAAGCACCCTTGGTATTACTGGTTAACTGAGCAGGACCTCCAAAGTTGAATCCACCTGCCGTTCTTTGTGCAGCAGCAATTCCATAATCACTATAGATATCTATAAAGGAGGGATAGATATATTTATTTTTACAATCAACCACAATGGCGTCTTTTGGTATAGTCACCCCAGCACCTAGTGCTATTATCTTCCCATCTCTAATGACCAATACTGCATTGGATATAGTTGTTTGGGCGTCTTTTACAATAGTTGCATTGGTAAATGCATAACAGCCGTCCCGTTTGTCGGCTACGCCGTTAACCGGAAAGCTTTCCTGAGCCTGTAGCAATGATGCAAACAGTAACCCAGAAAACAATAGTTTTAGTTTTCTCATGTTTGTTTGGTTTTGGAACTTCTTAAATGTAGTAATTAATGTGTTAGAAGGCTAAACAGGGTTTTAAATAATGATGAATGGTTGAAACGCGTTTGTACGCCTCTATTTAGTTACCAACGCATTTGTTTTCTTGATAAAATCAATTACTCCGTTCATATATATCTTTTGATCATCCCACATTGATAAGTGTGAACCATTTGGACAATACAAATAAGAGCCGTTTTTGACTTGCTTGCTCATCCATTCCATATGTTCAGGATCCATGGTGTCATGCTTGGCTCCTACCATCAAGGTTGGCACGGTAATTTTTGGGAGGTCTTTTTTGATATCCCAATTCAATAATCTTCCCCCTACCTTAAATTCACTAGGACCCTGCATCATCACATAAATGGTTTCGTTCACGTGTTTAAATGCGCGGGCAACAGGGTCTGGCAATTCGGGAAGACGACACAAATGTTTGTTGTAATATTCGTCATTTACTAACTGTACATAAACAGGGTCTTTGAATTGACCCTTATTCTCAAATGCTTCTAAACTATCAATCAGGGTAAGTCGCATTTGTTTTCTCAAAACGGCATTATATGCGGCATAGTCAGGAATACTAGCCATCATATTACAAATCATTAATCCCTTCAAATTTTTTTGGTACTTGAGTGCATATTCCATGGCCAGTATACCGCCCCATGAATTGCCTAGTAAGTAGAAATTATCCTTGTCTAGTTTCAGCGCTTTTCTTACTTGTTCCACTTCTTCTACAAATCGTTCGGTAACCCATAAACTACTGTCTGTTGGTTGGTCACTATAATAAGAACCCAATTGATCATATTCTATCATTTCAAAACCCTCTTTTGGAAAGAAGCTTTCAAAACATTCCATGTACTCATGGGTCATGGCTGGGCCACCGTGTAAAAGCAATATTTTGGTGGTTGGGTTGTTACCAATTCTTTTGGTCCACACTTTAAATTTACCAATAGGTGTTTCTATAGGTATCATTTTAATTCCCGCATATTGAACACCTGTGTCCACCGGATCAAAATACCCGCTGTTGGCCGATGGCTGATTTTCCTTGCAAGAACTTAAGTAACCAACACCACCTACTATCAGGAACAATGCCAGCAAAGTTTTCCATTGTTTAAGATTTCTTTGTTTTTTCTGGTTCTTTATCTGATTTTCTAAACCGTTTGAATGGATCATATTTGATTTTGATTTTTCCTGTTTCATCTGTCTTTGCTCTGATAAAAACACTCATGCCTCCACTTTTTCCTGTACCCGTATTTTCGGGTTTATATTCCTTATTCCTATTTTTTAAATTATTCAAAGGAACCTGAATGCTAATGTCGGTTTCTTTTTTGGAGTGCGTACCCTCTACGTATAAGGACAGGACAGAGGAATTAATTTCCATTCTGTTAATGGTAATCAACCCCTTTTGAAAATTAATATCGTCTTTAATTTCTGCAAAACGGACATCTGTCATGTCTCTATTTTTGAACAGAAAAGTTTTGATATTGACCAGCGGTTCAAAATTAATTAATGCACCATCTTTAATAGAAAAGTTGGCTTTTCCATTCAAGGTATTCATATCAAATTGTCCATTGGGTTTCATGTTCAAAGACAGATTGCTTTTTAAACTCAACAAGCCCTTTAGGTTTTTATGAGTTGGTGTTGACATACCAAAATTGTCAAACTCTCTCCATACTCTATCGGCTTCTACGTTATTCATTTCTATGTTTGAATTAAGCGTAAATACATTAGGTCTGGTTTCTCTTACTGTTGCACTAACACTAATATTTCCTTTTCCATGAACCAAGGATGTTTTCTTCAAATTCCAGGATACATCATCTACCAACATTTCTGCTTTTAAATTATTTGCTTCAAAATCTTTGTATTTGATTTTACCCGCATTTATTTTAATAGACATTTTGCCGTTAGACAATAGGTGTTCCATTCTCTGAATGGTTTTACTGAAACCACCAGACTGCCTTTTGGTTTTTTTCTTTGTAACAGGAAACTTTCTAGAAACCACACTACTCAACTGATTGATATTAATTACCGGAGCTGAAATTTTTAAATCTAATTCCACCCCGTTTGGATTATCACCAACTAGTGCCACTACATTTTTTGCTCTTGCTTGTACGGTAATTGGATTACCTGCTACATTACATTGGAGCGTGTCTAAATAAATATCGGTATTGTCTATTTTTATTTTTGTGGCACAATTGGTTAATCTGGCATTTGATCCACTCAAGTTGATGGTTCCATTTTTCAAAGTGATTAATCCTTTTACACTTGCATTGTTCCTATTAATGTTTTCTATTGGGCCCTCATACATCAAATCCAATAAACCCTCACCATTAGATAGTGTAAAAGCATCTGTTTGCAAAAACTCATCCAATCCATATAAAGAAAATTTTGACCGAAGGTCTGCGCTTATATGAGGGTGGTTTAAATTGATAATTAAGATATCATCTGAATGAATGGGCAGTCCTAAATACTTTGCATCTAAATTTTGTACAACTACTTCAGAGTTTTCGTCTGTTCTTTCTGATCCAACAACTACTTCGTTTAAATAGTATCCATTAAAACTGGCAGAGTCAAATGACATTACTGGTGTCTTAAGTGAAGCATTCTTGGTTTCAAAAGCCGCTTTAATATATGGATCACCACCACCAACCAAAGAACCTTTGATTACAGTATGAACATTTAGTGGGGCACCAACATCAGCAAGTCCTATACTTTTAGCAATTTTTTTGGTCAATAAGGTTTTTGCAAAATCAAGCTTGATTTCTTTGGTAGTGATGTCAAGATCAAATGTTTGTTGCTTACCAAAATGAAAACCACCTTTAAATACAAAGGGTTGTTTTGAAATATTGATAATCATGCTATCAAATAATAGTGCCGGTGTCTTGGTATTGAATTTTAAATCCCATTCTCCTTCAAATAAATGATTTTGTACAAAAGACCCTTTGGTTGTTTTAAAACTAAATGACTTAATTAGAATGTTTGAATTTGTTTTTAAATATAAAATGGTATCTATTTGTTTATTTTTAACCAAGAATTCATTGATCTGAAAATTAAATAATTTTAAATTCTTCTGATCATTAATGATTACGTTAAAATCATGGATGGCTATATTGTCCAAAATATTATTGAATTCAGATTCTTTTTTGGCAGTTTTCTTTTTACCATCCCCCTTTAATAAATAGGCATTACTATAACCACTAGTATCAGTGAATATATAAAACCCACCCTTTTCAATTCTTAATTTATTCAATGATACCTTGAGCAGCATTAATTTTAAAGGATTTACTCTTAAGTAAATTCCTTCTGCTTGTACCAATGGGTGTTGGTGTTTTTGATAAAGGGAATCGGTTATTTTTAATTCTTCTAAGGAGATAGTTAAATAGGGAAAGTTTTTAAACATGGATACACCCACTTTTTTGATTTCTATTTTTCCAGCAATCTTTTCACTGATTTTTGCAGTAGCATCTGCAATGAGTTTTGCTTTATTGTTACCTACATAAATCTTAAGTACTAATAACAATATAATCAGAAGAGCGAATAATCCCCCTATTACCCCAAGAGTCCATTTTATATATTTATTCAAATCAGCAAGTTTGCTCTAAGTTAATAAACTAAGTATTATAATTTACCTTCCCATGTATACCATCAGGATCTGAACATCGCTTGGATTTACGCCACTTATGCGACTAGCCTGTCCAAGTGTCCTGGGTTTAATTTTTTTGAATTTCTGTAAAGCTTCATTAGAGATGGCTGTTATAGAATCATAATTAAAACTGTCAGGAATTATCAAATCTTCTAAAGCACTCATTTTAGTAGCAATCTCATTTTCCTTTTCAATGTATCGTTCGTACTTGATTTGTATTTCTGATTGTTCTAGAGAATCCACATTGCACCAAGAAAGTGCCTCAGCTAAACCAGTGTCATGTGCCATCATTGATGTTAGATCTACACTGGGTCTTAAAAGTATTTTAGCTGCGCGCTGTTTTTCTGTTAGGCTGGCTGATCCAATTGTTTCAAAAAAAGGATTCATACCCGCCGGTTCAATATTATAATTATTTAATATATGTTTAATCTTATCTACATTACTAGTCTTGGCCTGAACCTTCTGCTTTCTTTCTTCCGATGCCAATCCCAGATTAAAACTTCTCTCGGTTAGTCTAAGGTCAGCGTTGTCTTGACGCAAGAGTGTTCTGAATTCAGCACGGCTGGTAAACATTCTATAGGGCTCGTCCGTTCCCTTGCTTATTAAGTCATCAATCAAAACACCAATATAAGCCTCGCTCCTTTTGAGAATAAAGGGTTCTAAGTTCTTAGCTTTTTGGTGAGCATTTATTCCCGCCATTAAACCTTGACAAGCGGCTTCTTCATAACCCGTGGTGCCATTAATTTGACCTGCAAAAAACAAGTTGGGTATTTGCTTGGTTTCCAGTGAATAAGTTAATTGAGTAGGTGGAAAAAAATCATACTCAATGGCATACCCCGGACGGAAGATTCTACAGTTTTCAAAACCAGGAATCATGCGCAAAGCCTGGTGCTGTACTTCCTCCGGTAAACTGGTAGAAAATCCATTTACATAAATCTCCACCGTATTCCATCCCTCGGGTTCAACAAAAATTTGATGACGATCCCTGTCTGCAAATCGATTGATCTTGTCTTCTATACTTGGGCAATACCTGGGGCCCACACCCTCTATTCTACCTTGGTACATGGGACTTCGGTCAAAGCCCGTTTTTAAAATATCGTGAACCGTGTTGTTGGTATAGCTGATCCAACAAGATCTCTGGTCTTCCGGTTTAACACGTGGTACGTCTAAATAAGAAAAACCAACCACCTCTTCATCACCCTTTTGCTCTTCCATATTGGAATAATCCAAACTTCTACCGTCTACTCTTGGAGGTGTTCCAGTCTTAAGTCTATCACTTTCAAAACCCAATGCCACTAGTTGCTCGGTAATTCCAGTAGCCGCTTTCTCCGCCACACGGCCACCGCCAAACCTTTTCTCACCAATATGAATGACTCCATTTAAGAAGGTACCACTGGTAACTACTACAGATTTACTATTAATATGATGCCCCATACCCGTAACCACACCGGCTGCTCTACCATCTTTGATGATGATGGATTGAACCATGTCTTGGTAAAAATCTACATTGGGTGTATTCTCCAACATCTCGCGCCACTTAGCAGCAAAGAGCATTCGGTCAGATTGAGCCCTTGGACTCCACATAGCTGGACCCTTACTCCTATTCAACATTCTAAACTGAATGGTAGACAGGTCTGTCACTATTCCACTATATCCACCCAAAGCATCAATCTCGCGAACAATCTGGCCCTTGGCAATCCCACCCATAGCAGGATTACAACTCATTTGAGCAATGGTCTGCATGTTCATAGTTACCAATAATACTTTGGAACCCAGGTTTGCCGCAGCCGCAGCCGCCTCACAACCCGCGTGCCCCGCACCCACTACTATCACATCGTAATCTGGAAACATTGTTTTTATTTAAGTTGGCAAAGATAACCCCCATTCAATTCTGTTCCTATTAAACGAAATAACTAGTAGACTAGTATAATGTTCCACGTGGAACTTTTTAGTTTGCCCAGGAGGGTTGTGTATATTGACGGTTCCGCGCCTTTTCCAGTACCCCCAACATAATTTAGACCCCCAATCCAACAACTATTTCATTTATGTTTCACGTGGAACCCTTTGTTTTACGCCCCCGTGGTTTAAACAAGTTCCTTTGCCGCCTGGTATTCTAAGCCAATTATTACCACACATCCAATATCCAATTCAGACCAATTCCACTGCAATCTATTGCTTTACCCTGCCGTTAGGGGGAAATTGACTTTAGGCGTACGATGATTAAACCCTGTTTGATTGATTACACACAAAAAATCTAAGAATCCATCTACGTTACACCGGTTAACTAGCGCCTTTCTTTTTATCATACCACCGTTTTGCCGTCATTGGTTTAATGGTTAGGTCCAATTGACTAGGGGGATTCTTGAAAAAGTAAGGGCTTGTCTTATTTGGCGCTTAGGTGTTCCACGTGGAACCATCCTAATCCCTGACATTCTGCAACTTATAGGGCCTAATCTGAATATTTGTTCCACGTGGAACAGAGGTTTTTTATTGCTGGTAGCAGGCAAAGTCCTGGCAGATATAGAAGGTTTCACCGGTTTTGGAGCGGGCGCCAAGGCCCAATTCGGTAAAAGAAGGAGTTAACAAGCATTTCCTATGACCAGTATCGGCCACACCAATATCTAAATACAATAAAACAAGGGCAAAAAGCATGTTGGATGGACCACTGGCCAAGTTCTCTGAAGCACATCTTTTGATTAAAATCTCTCGCATACGCTGGTCAAACTGCTTGCCATCGGCCGATTGGTGGTTGATCCTGCCTTGGTTCACATTGTCTATCGCGTGTTTTTGGGCAGCTCCAATCAGGCTTTTGTTCAAGGAATAGAGCGGCAAAGTTCCGGCAGCGGCCAAATCCTTCTCCAAACTCTTGGCGTTAGACCCGTTTAGGTTAGGGAATTGTTTGATTATGGGTAGTACGCAACTATCCCAAAACTGTTTGGGATTGCTCCTGCTATAGTTCATCCAGTAGAAAAGTTCCTTTTCCGCACTGTTCAAGAGGTTGAAATAAGTATTGGTCCTGTTGAAACTATCTATCTGTTTTTGAAAACCCCTAGGAATAGGTATTGCTTTGATATTGCTAATTTCTACTGATCCAATTTGAGTTTGGGCAAGGGGTATTAGGGGCAAGATCAAGAAAACAAGCAAGAACTGTTTCAAGGGTTGGCTTATTTAGCATTGGTGTAAAGCGCAATGTATTCGTCTTCTTTGCGGCGCATGATCTTTTCATGTGCTGGCGTCTTGTCTTTAAAACCACAAAGGTGTAGGGCACCATGGAAAATTACCCTCAAGCTTTCTTCTTTGATGCTGGTGCCCAGGGTCTGTGCATTGTCCCTAATGCGGTCAAGACTAATATAGATTTCACCAATAATTTTGTTCTTCTCTTCAGAGAGGTCAAAGGTGATAATATCGGTATAATAGTCGTGCCGCAAATGGTCCTTATTAATTTGCAAGAGGTACTCGTCTGAACAAAAAATA
This sequence comes from Bacteroidota bacterium, assembly GCA_947460595.1. Classification (GTDB taxonomy): domain Bacteria; phylum Bacteroidota; class Bacteroidia; order Chitinophagales; family Chitinophagaceae; genus Sediminibacterium. Next base: position 75,944 of record CANHGS010000011.1, read on the forward strand.
TAGTTCAGTTCATAGAGTACATGGAATTCCCTTTTGAATAAATTGGCAATGAATTTTTTCAGGGCAGTTTTACGAGGGAACTGGAAAACCTTATCTGCGTTGTGAAAATAAACGGATTTCATAGGCTTTTGTCTTACTCCAAAATTCGTAACAAATTGCTTGCTAACCTCACTTACCTTTGTTAAATATAGCAGTAAATGAAACGATTGTCGGAGTTAGCAATTGGTCAAAAGGCAGAGATTCTATCATTTGAAAAAGACGAGATCTTTATCAAGTTAATGGAGATGGGTTGTGTGCCGGGCGAAATTGTAAAAGTAGAACAGCGAGCACCCCTGGGAGACCCTATTTCTATCTCAGTGGCAGGTTATCATTTGAGCTTACGCATCAACGAGGCCGATAGCATTTTTGTGAAACCCTTGGAATCAGCATAATTCATTGATAGTCAATTATATAGATGAAAATAGGACTCTATTTTGGCTCATTTAACCCCATCCATATTGGACACTTGATTATTGCCAGTCATGTGGCTAATCATTCAGACGTACAACAGGTATGGTTGGTGGTATCTCCGCAAAATCCACTCAAACCAAGCTCCGTTTTATTAAACGAATATCACCGCTTGCACCTGGTGCAGTTGGCTGTTGAGGGAAATGCCCAACTCCGCGCATCTGATGTGGAGTTCAAATTACCCCGACCCTCTTATACCATTGACACCCTTACCTATCTAAAAGAAAAATATCCGCAGCACGAGTTTTCCATAATCATGGGATCAGACAGTTTTCAAAATCTTCCCCGCTGGAAAAATTTTGACCTCCTACTGAAGCACTATCGTTTCTTGATTTACCAGCGCCCTGGCTTTCCTGTTACAGAAAGTTATGCAGCAAAAATTCAAATCCTAGAAGCACCGTTGCTAGAAATCTCTGCCACCAATATTCGCGCAGCCATTAAAGCTGGTACCACAACGCGCTATCTCTTGTCTGATCCGGTTAGAGAAGAAATTGAAAGAAACGGTTATTACAAATAATAGGAATAGCTTTTATTCAAAATAAGTGTAAGACTCCCATTTGAACACCAATAAATTATATAACAACTATTTATTATATCATGATTTTTTAATTAGAAAATCCACCACCGGTTTTCAAAGCCCACCCAAATCATCCATCCAAAATCTTTGGTGATTCTATCTCAATGAAATAGTTTTAGAAACAAATCAACACTATGCGCAAACTATTCCTAGCTGCTTTTCTGTTGCTATCGGCTGTGGCACAGGCCCAACTGACGGTGGATTATATTATGAAGGATCCTAAATGGATTGGTACATCCCCAACAAGTCCCTTCTGGTCTCAGGACAGTAAATCGGTTTTCTTTGGGTGGAACCCCACTGCTCAGGTTGCAGATAGTAACTATCGTTTTGTACAGGGTTCAACCGAGCCGGTAAAAGCGGGTTATCAGGAAACCGTAAAAGCAGGAGCCATGGCAAACGGCATCTATAATAATACCAACACACAGATGGTCTATACCCATCGGGCTGATTTGTTTTTGGTAGATCTGAAAACCGGAGCCACTACCCGCATTACCCAAACCGATGATGTTGAATCCAACCCAAAATTTGTTGGCAACAACGAGTGGGTGGTCTATAATAAAAATCAGAACCTCTATGGATGGAATACCAAAACCGGAATCACCGCACAGTTAACCAGTTTTAGGGCTGGCGCCGATGCTCCTGCTTTTGGTGGATTTGCAGGTGGAGCTGGTGGCGGAAGACAAGGTGGTGGCGGTCAAGGTTTTGGAGGAGGTGCCGGTGGCAGACCCGTTGGCGGAGCTCCTACCCAAGGTGCGGGTATAGCTCAAGCAGGACAAACCCAGGACGCTTGGTTGCAAAAAAACCAATTGGCCCTTTCTACCATTTTACAAGAGCGCAAACAAAAAAGAGAATTGCGTGATTTGTTCCTAAAATCTAATAAAGACAACGATACCCTCAAAACCATTAGCACCGGAGACAAGTCTGTGCAAAATATTTTGATTAGCCCAGACGGAAGGTTTGTGACTTATAGATTAATGACCGCTCCTGCGCAAGCATCAAAGAATACCATTGTTCCAGATTATTTGGCGGAGAGTGGATATACTTCTGATATTAACGGAAGAACCAAGGTAGGCAATGCGCTTCCACGATATGAGTCTTATGTCTATGACAAACAAAAAGAAGCGGTCTACCAAATTGCAACAGATAGTTTGCCTGGCATCACAGATCAACCCGATTATGTGAAAGACTATCCGCAAAGAAAAACCGCACCAAGACCAAGACCGGTTCAAATTGCCGGACCTTTTTGGAATGATGCGGGAACCGCTGCCGTAGTTGACATTCGTTCTCAAGACAACAAAGACCGTTGGATCATGCAACTCAATCCTGAAACAGGCAAACTAAGTTTGATAGACAGACAGCGTGACGAAGCTTGGATTGGCGGACCCGGCATCAGCGCATTTGGTCCCACGGTTGGTTGGGTCAATAATGACCTACTCTATTTTCAAAGTGAAAAAACAGGCTACTCACATTTGTATACCCATGACATAAAAACTGGAACTCGCAAGGCTTTGACCGAGGGTAAATATGAAGTACAAAATTTAGTGTTGAGCAAGAACAAACAATATTTCTATGTGCTGACCAATGAAAAGCATCCTGGTAAACAACACTGGTACAGACTCAAAACCGATGGTTCTAAAAAAGAACAGATTACCCAAATGGATGGTGGTTATGAAGTGAGTTTATCACCCGATGAAAAATGGATTGCGTATAGATACTCTTATATTAATAAGCCCTGGGAATTATACATTCAAGAAAATGCGCCTGGAAAAACCCCCATTCAAGTAACCAATAAAGCGCAGAGCGATGCCTTTAAATCTTACGCTTGGCGCGATACAAAAATTACTACTATCACCGCGCGCGATGGGCAACCCATTTATACCAGGGTCTATGATCCAAAGCCCGGAACCAAGAATGGTGCAGCCGTAATTTTTGTTCATGGTGCAGGTTATTTACAAAACGTACACTATGGATGGAGCAGTTATTTCCGCGAGCAAATGTTCAACAATTTATTAGCAGACAAAGGCTATACGGTGATTGATATTGACTATCGCGCCAGCAGCGGATATGGCCGCGATTGGAGAACGGGTATCTACCGTTTTATGGGTGGTAAAGATTTGGATGATGAAGTGGACGCAGCAAAATGGTTGAGCACCACCATGGGCATTGATAGTAACAGAATTGGGATGTATGGTGGATCTTATGGTGGCTTTATGACACTCATGGCCATGTTTACACAACCCAATATCATCAAGGCTGGAGCGGCTTTGAGGCCGGTGACTGATTGGGCGCATTATAATCATGGATACACGGCTAACATTTTAAATGAACCAGTAAATGATAGCATTGCTTATGCAAAATCGTCACCCATTAATTTTGCGGCGGGTTTGAAAAATCATTTGCTCATCTGTCATGGAATGGTAGACGTGAACGTGCATTTTCAAGACGCGGTTCGTTTGAATCAACGCCTGATTGAATTGGGAAAAGAGAATTGGGAGATGGCTGTTTATCCGGTAGAAGATCACGGATTTGTTGAGCCTAGTAGTTGGGCCGATGAGTATAAAAGAATTTTGAAACTGTTTGAGACTTATTTGAAATAAGTTTTAAGGAACGGCATAAAAAAACCTCCAGTATTTTTATACTGGAGGTTTTCTTTTTACCCACCCCGCCCTGCGGGCACCCCTCCCGTAAACGGTAGGGGAATTTTTGGGAAAATTTATCTGTTCATGCTCATCAAGAACTCTTCGTTGCTCTTGGTTCCGCGCATGCGTTTTAATAATTCATTCATGGCTTCTTCGGCGTTCATATCGTTTAAGAACAAACGCAGAATATTCATGCGGCCCAGTACTTCTTTGTCTAACAACAAATCGTCGCGGCGCGTAGAAGAACCAACCAAGTCAATTGCAGGATAGATACGTTTGTTAGCCAATTTTCTATCCAACTGCAATTCCATATTACCAGTACCCTTGAATTCTTCAAAGATTACTTCGTCCATTTTAGAACCGGTTTCAATTAGCGCTGTTGCAAGAATAGTCAGTGATCCTCCGTTTTCAATTTTACGAGCAGCACCAAAGAATTGTTTTGGTTTCAATAAGGCATTTGCTTCCACACCACCGGATAATACTTTACCAGAAGAAGGAGCAACCGTATTGTGTGCACGAGCCAATCGTGTAATAGAATCCAAGAGGATCACTACATCGTGACCGCACTCAACCAATCGTTTTGCTTTTTGCAAAGCAATGGCAGAAACCTTTACGTGTTTTTCAGCAGGCTCGTCAAAAGTAGAAGCAATTACTTCTGCTCTTACGCTGCGCTCCATATCGGTTACCTCTTCAGGGCGTTCGTCAATGAGCACCACCATCAAATAACATTCTGGGTGATTGGCTGCAATGGCGTTGGCCACCTCTTTGAGCAACATGGTTTTACCCACTTTGGGTTGGGCCACAATGAGACCACGTTGACCCTTACCTATTGGGGTAAAGATGTCCATGATTCTAGTGCTATAGTTATTGCTGGTTGTAAAGAGATTCAGTTTTTCAAAAGGGAACAAAGGAGTCAGGTAATCAAAAGGAATCCTGTCACGCACTTCGTCCGGACGCTTTCCGTTGATTAAGTCAACTTTTAACAGGGCAAAATATTTTTCACCTTCTTTGGGAGGACGCACAGAACCCAAGACGGTATCGCCGGTTTTTAAACCAAACAATTTAATCTGAGATGGAGAAACGTAAACGTCATCGGGAGAAGAGAGGTAGTTATAATCACTAGAGCGTAAAAAGCCATAACCATCGGGCATCATTTCTAACACACCCTCGCCATTGATCACGCCTTCAAATTCAATATTGAATGCGGGTTCTTTGCGCGGTTGTGGGTAACGTTGTTGTGGAGCAGGATCACTACTAGTTGTTTCATTCTCACCCTGTTGGTGTTGCTCACCCGTTACAGCGGTAGCAAGTGTATCAGTTGGCTGGTCCGTGGTAGGCTGTGCATCCGCAGGATCAGCTGGTCTGTTGTCAATTTGGTCAGGACGCGGCCCGCGAGGAGGCATTCCTTTTTTATTAAGCAAAGGTCTTTGTTGTCTCTCGGCAGGAAGGGCTGGTGCGCCGGGAGCCCTGGTTGGAGCTGGGGCTTGACCTTGTCCTTCTGTGGTTCCTTGTTGTTCCCTAGCAGGAGCCGCTGCTCTAATAGGAGCAGGAGAAATAGGTCTAGGATTGGGTCTTGGAGCAAGTGCTGGTTTTTCAGCAACTATGGGAGCCGATTTCTCAACAGGGGCTGAAACCGCTTCTGTTTCTTTAGAAGATTCCATTACTTCCGCTTCTTCCGTGCCATTGGCCGTAGAAGTCTTGATAGTAATGGGTTTGCGAGGGCGCCCAGGTTTTTTCTTGGGTTCGTCTTTTGCTTCGCTTGCTTTTACCGCCTGGCCGTCTAGTATTTTGTAAATCAGTTCTTGTTTGTTGAGCTTCTTGGTACCGGGGAGGGAGAGTTGCTCAGCAATGTCTTGTAGCTCAGGCAAAAGCATGTCGTTCAATTGCAGAATGTCGTACATAAAATCGGTTGATGAAAAAAGGGATTTGTCAATGAATAAATAAATCCAGTCTAAGGGAATAAAAACTCAGATCGGCGTAAAAAATTTGATTGGAAGAGGAAAACTGAATCGTCTGGAGTTGAGTTTTAGACCTGTTCAGTGATATTTCCAATGCAATGTTAAGTGAGATTTTCTGAAAAAACGAATTTTTTCCCTGTTTTTAACCAAGTTTAGGGCTTTGGTATGGCAACAGGCGGAGGTTTGGTTATCTTTGGTGCTTTCCGGAATAAAGCAACCATTAAGATGTTTAACAAAAGAACCAAGATCAAGGCTTTGCTGGCTACCGAGCCACAAAACCAAGAAGTGATTGTCATGGGTTGGGTGCGAAGCTTTCGCAACAATCAGTTTATAGCCCTGAACGATGGCAGTACCAATAATAATATACAAGTAGTGGTAGAACTGGGTCTGCTAGACGATGCTACCCTAAAGCGCATCACTACAGGAGCTTCCTTAAAAGTAACCGGTGAGTTAATTGCTTCTTTGGGTAAGGGACAAAAAGTAGAAATCAAAGCCAAGCACCTAGAAATTTTGGGCGATAGCGATGCAGAAAAATTTCCTTTACAACCCAAGAAACATTCGCTGGAATTCTTGCGAGAAATTGCGCACCTGCGTTTCCGCACCAACACATTTGGATCAGTGTTTAGACTGCGTCATTCACTGGCATTTGCGGTACACCAATTCTTTAATGAAAAAGGATTTATTTATTTGCATACACCCATCATTACATCAAGTGATGCAGAAGGTGCAGGAGAAATGTTTAGAGTAACTACCCTTCCATTTGACAATGCACCACGCAATGAAGATGGTAGTGTGAATTTTAAAGAAGACTTTTTTGGTAAGAGCACCAACCTAACGGTAAGTGGACAATTAGAAGGTGAGCTTGGCGCCATGGCTTTTAGTGAGATCTATACTTTTGGACCCACTTTCCGTGCAGAAAATTCTAATACGGCAAGACACTTAGCAGAGTTCTGGATGATTGAACCAGAGATGGCTTTTCATGATATTGAAGACAACCAAAATTTGGCGGAAGAGTTTATTCAATACCTCATTCGCTACGCGATGGAACACAATATGGAAGACCTAGAATTCTTGGATGCACGATTGGCAGAAGAAGAAAAACAGAAGCCACAAAACGAGCGCGCAGAATTTGGCTTGCTAGAAAAATTACGCTTTGTTGTAGACAATCAATTTGAAAGAATTACTTATACAGAAGCCATTCAAATTTTGTTGGATTCACCACACTATAAGAAAAAGAAATTCAAGTACGATGTAAGCTGGGGCATAGATATGCAGAGCGAGCACGAAAGATATTTGGTAGAAAAACATTTTAAAAAACCCGTGATTGTAACTGGTTATCCTGCTGCTATTAAAGCGTTTTATATGCGTTTAAATGATGGTTGTGAACCAGGCCGCCAAACTGTTGCTGCTATGGATATTCTAGCACCGGGCATTGGAGAAATTGTGGGTGGCTCACAGAGAGAAGAACGCTTAGACAAATTAGAAAAACGCATGGCCGAGATGCATATTCCTGCAGCAGAAATGAGCTGGTATTTAGATACCCGCCGTTTTGGAACCGTGCCACACGCAGGCTTTGGTTTGGGTTTTGAAAGAATGGTACAATTTGTAACCGGCATGACCAATATTAGAGACGTGATTGCATTTGCAAGAACGCCTAAGAATTGTGAATTTTAAAATAATTGCATCAAAAAGTGTAAATGGTTGGGCAATGCTCAACCATTTTTATTTTATACTGTTTTATGGCTAAAGAAATTGTTGTGCAAAGAATTGAGGAATTAAAAAGTCTGATTGGTCCAGTAAGAGAAAAATTATTGGCACATCCACTGTACGCAGAAATTAAACAACTAGACCAGTTACAGGTGTTTTCACAATACCATGTATTTGCTGTTTGGGATTTTATGAGTCTGCTAAAATCATTACAAATTGGTCTTACTTGTACCAGTCTTCCTTGGTTCCCCAAAGGATCTGCCAATACCCGTTATTTAATCAATGAAATTGTAACGGGAGAAGAGTCAGACGTTGATGCGCAAGGAAATAGGACCAGTCATTTTGAATTGTATTTGGCGGCCATGGAACAAATGGGTGCCAGTCAAACAGATATTCAATTGCTGATTAAACAGTTGGGCAATGGTAAAACCGTACAAGAGTCATTGACCAAGAGTCATTTGCCAAACGGTGTAAAATCATTTGTGGGTTTTACTTTTGAGGTCTTGGAATTACCACTCCACGTGCAAGCGGCCGTGTTTAGTTTTGGCAGAGAAGACTTGATTCCAGATATGTTTTTGGGACTCTTACATGAAGTGGCCAAGATTCATCCGGAAAAATTAGACGGGCTCATTTATTATTTAGAAAGACATATAGAAGTAGATGGCGGACACCATGGACATTTGGCCATGGAAATGGTTGCTGAACTTTGTGAAGACGATGATGCCAAATGGTTTGAAGCGGGTATGGCAGCCAAAAAAAGTTTGGAAAAAAGAATCCAACTCTGGGATAGTATTCTTGAGCTTATATAATCTATTTAGGCAGTAAACCAACTAACCATTGAGAAGGTGCGGATATCCCCGCTCCTATTTTCCGGTGGATAATCAGAAATACCCTAGATTTCCCCTGTGCTCCGCCCGCCCGGTTTGGCCCCTATAAATTGTTGCTAATAGGCCCTTTCCAAAAAACTTAAAAAAAACTGTGGATAATTTCTGAATATTGCCCGATGCCCTTATATTTGCAACCCTTTAGGGAATGGAAGCGTTCCTAGACTGAAATGGTGCGGTAGCTCAGTCACCCGATGAATCGGGTGACAAAGAAAGAATATCGACAAATTGGTGCGGTAGCTCAGTCACCCGATGAATCGGGTTAAAGTACCGACAAACATAGAATATCGACAAATTGGTGCGGTAGCTCAGTCGGTAGAGCAAAGGACTGAAAATCCTTGTGTCGCCGGTTCGATCCCGGCCCACACCACATAAAGGCTTGATAATCAATGAATTACATTGAATATCAGGCCTTTTTATATGTCTAGAAATGAATATGAGTGCATAGAAATGCACCAGTTCAACGACAATTCAACGACATTTTTTAAGCCAATTTTCAACAAGCGTTTCAGAAGATTTATATGCAGTTGTATGCTGAGTTTAGCAGAATCCCCAAAAGGTTGTCTGTTTCACCTTTACAACTAAAATAAATTAAAATGAAAAATAGCAATCATGGCTTTAAAGAAATCTCTATTAGCTATTTATTAAGAAATGCCTATCGGCTAAAAAATGGCGAATCCCCCATTGTAGTAAAAATTCAATACCAAGGAGAAAGAAAGGAAATTAATACCGGGCTATCGGCTAAAGCCCTAGACTGGGACGCCAAGGAAGGCTGTGTATCGGCCAACAATAAAAAAGCAATGGCAATCAACAAAGACCTTGCAAGAATCCAAAATGATATAGACGAGCGTTTTATAGAGATGCGCAGAACGATTGGTGATTTTTCTTTGGGTGAATTAATAGAAAGATTGAAGGGCAAGTCAAATGCACCACAAACAATAGTGGAGTACCTAAAAATTAAAATAGACGATTACCAAAGTAGAATAGGGATTGATTTGGCCCAAACAACGTTTTATAAGTACCGAAGAACCGCTACCTACTTCCAGGATTTTCTATTTGATAAACTAGGGCAAAAGAACTTGGCCGTAACTAGAATTAATAAACTGCTGCTCGAAGACTTTTTTAAATATCTCCGAAAAGAGAAAAAGAACTCCCACAACTCCTCCTCTGCTTTAATGAACTGTTTAAACTCGATTTTAGACGATGCAGAAAAAGCGGGAATCATTCGGTTTAATCCATTTAAAGAAATACTACTAACCCGCAAACCGGTTAATAGAGAATACTTAACTAGCGATGAAATATTGGCCATGCAAAAACTAGATAACTTAATCCCAAGCCTAGACCGAAATCGCGACCTGTTTTTACTGGCTTGTTTTACAGGACTTGCATATTCTGATATTAAAGCACTACATGCATTAAATATAATAGTGGAGCCAGATGGATCGAAGCATATTGAACGATATAGAACCAAGTCCATGGTGATGAGTTATATTCCACTACTAAACGCAGCCGAAAATATTCTATTAAAATATTCGCCAACAAAAGACTGCCGCGATTTTCAGTGGAAGGTCCCTTGCAACCAAAAGCTTAATAAATCGCTGAAAGAAATTGCCAAGCTAGCTGGAATACATAGAAACTTATTTATGCATCTTGGCCGTCACACATTTGCCACCACCGTTACCCTATCGCAAGGAATTTCTATTGAGTCGGTCAGTAAAATGCTTGGGCATACTACACTAAAGCATACACAGGTTTATGCGAAGATTGTAAACTCGAAAGTGAAGGGTGAGATGGAAAAGTTAAAGGGAAGTTTTTTGTAGGTCCTTCTAGGGGATAAATAAGAAGTCTTAAACATCAGTTAAGAAGCCTTATTCCAATTAATTTGAGATGAGATAAGGAAATTGTTTTGCTACAACATTAAACTAACCGTTTATAAACCGGATTAGGCATAATATGGAAAAGCCGGAAGAGTAGTTCTTAATAAACTAATTGTTGAAGATTGTGATAGTCCTTAGTATTTTGGGATAGCAAGTCTTATTGAATATTTCGATTCTCATCATCTTATTAATACTACTAATTATAAAACCCTTGCTATTCCTAATGTTAGTAATAAAACCATATTAAACTCATTATAGTAATCCGTTTAAAAACGTTTATTAACGTTAAAAACCCGAGTAGTGCAATCTTTGGATTACTTATGTCAAAAAATTACACACAACTCAATTTGACACAATGGTAAAAATTGCACTTATCAGTTGAACTTAGCTTTTATAATATTCTAATTTATCATTTAATACGGTTCTTGGAACTACGCCTGATGTATTTACCTTTGGTCTTGTAGTAATATTTGGATTTAGATTGGTTTCTAATTGCATTAGGACTAGTACTAATAGATTTTCTTACATATCCTTTCCTGAACTGTCCCTTGTAGTTAATGGATGGTGGAACATAGGTTGATTTTAAAGGACGTTTTTCCTCTTGGGTATCAGAACATCCAATTAAGAAAATAAACCCTAATAAGAGGAGATATTTGACCATTGAATTAATTTAACTCTTCGTTCAGTATTAATAATTCTGGTGAATTATTAAGCTCTCCATACACAATCGCATTTTGTTCAAATTTTTTACCAATTAAGGAAGCCTCTTCTTTAGATATTCCAATTATAAATAAACTTAGCTCTGGTTCCCATTCAGGATCTTCCCCAACACCATGTCCATTAAATGTCACATAATTTGTGGTCAACTCTTTTAATTCATAGTGGCGCATTTTATTCTCATCATTAGTTAAGACCATTGAATATGGATTATAAGCTGTGACAAATGCCCACTCTTTGGAATCATGCTTTAGTAGTAAATCATCTAATTCTTGATTCAACTTGCCAATTTCTATAATTAGATTTGGTTCAAATACCTTGTATTTTGTGTTTTTATATGCTTCGATTAGAGGGTTCATTATTTTATCATATAGGAATTTCCATTCAATACCTTTCCAATTATTCGTGCGTCATAAATAAAAATCTTTTTTGAAGTGGTTAATAGTATAGTCTTTCTTCTTTGTAACAGCCTGATAGATTTTATATTCAATGCCACCCTTAGAAAATATCCAATACACCTTATTCTCGAGCCGTTCCTTTGTAGTCATCCTGTCCTTGGACTGCCAATAACTTGTTGCACTGAAGTCTATGTTGTAGTATACTAGGAAGTCTGCCTGCTTCAGCAATATTCTCTCCCTGTCTGATACAATCTGTAGTGCTATGTTCTTGTTGGTGTCTTCGAAGACACTTAACTCTGTGGTCAGGTTATCTTTAAACACTTGTTTTAGTGCGTTCAACTCTTCCTTGAACTTATAGAATATTCCTATCTTACGACCACTAAAGTGCTTCTGGATGAACTGAGCCTTGCTAAGGTCTATCACCATTGAGTTACCGTTCTCAAACTTAATAGTCCCCGAGAAAAGTTGGTGTATTTTTGACATCAATTTTACAGGTGCGTCGGCTAGTTCTTTACTCAGCTTCTCAATCAACTTATAGGTCAACTCGCTCATTTCCACCTGAAGCACCTCATCCTCTGTATTAGATAGGAAGCCTTTTTCTATTAGATATTGAATGTCACCGTATTTCCCCATAATCTTTATTTATTACGTTTGAAGAATGAAATTGATATAGTGTTATCTATATCAGGTCGAGGTTTTGGGTTATCCGTACTAATCAAATTATTGGATTTAAACGCTTTATTGACTAATGCTATAGCATCAGAATACATCATTCTTTTCTTTGGGGTAGAATTCGGATTTTGACTATTTTTTAATTCATTATACGCCTTCAAATATTTGTTTAATCGTTTCAAATCTGATTCTAAGACCTCTGACATCCTTTTAATATCCAGGTTGTCAGCTAGGTCATTTAGTTTTACTTTGACCGCCAAGGGGTTTATTTTAACCCTGGTGATGAATTCAGCAAAGTCCTCTTCCTCTGATGTTTTTGTAACACATTTTAATGCTTCAATCACTTCTATGGAGAAACCCTCTTTTTCTAAATCTTCAAATGTCCAATGGGTATCTTCAATCACGTCATGTAGTATACCGACTATTTTCTCATTATCGGTTTCACCCATATTCATAACCCTTGTTACGTGGTTGATATATGGCACCCCGTATTTGTCTGTAGCTCCCCCGTGGGCTTGGGTTGCAACCTCAATTGCCTTGAATAGTGTTGACATATTAATTACGATTTGATCAATTCTTTAAAATCGGTATTTTAGAATTTTACTCTTTGGGTCTCTCCTGTCCCGTAATCTGCACTGCTTTTGTTGAACCCTTTTTTAAGGTCCCTAATCCATTAAGATTTAGCATCTGCTTTATTGACATTTTACTCAATTCCTCCATTGTATATGTCCTATAATTTTTCTGGTTTTCCAAAGGTTTCTGAGAATTCTCTTTATCAGTAATTATTTTCATTTTAGATTTTTTTAAGGGTTAAATCTCTTGATTTTTAGAATCGTAATTGATGCTTCTAATGAATCATCCTAATGGGGTGCATTAGTCTAGTTAGTTAACATAAGAGAAGTTTCATCTAGTTTCTCATGTGTGGTATTTTTGGATGGGATTCCATGACTTATCCAGAATTCTACAGTACTGCTTTTGTGATAATTTACATCGAATTGATCCTTTGAAGGTTGAGTTTGACCCAAATTGTCATTTATTTTCTTAAACATAACATGTGTTTTACGGTTAAAAAACACATCAAGAAGAATACCGGAGTTTTCATTTTATTAGACTGAAAGTCCGCATTACTTTGCCACCTTTGAGTTTTGTCTCTGGTTGGTATCCATTTAATGATTCAAGATGTAAAATGAAGTTAACTTAATTACAAATGTTTTATGGATAATAAAAAGTTCATTTTTGAATTATCAAATCACTCTGTATTTAAATAGTATAGAATTATATTATTTAAAGTGAGTCTTTTTTCGTTAATTTATAGTTGAATTAGCGTTAAACACTAATTTATCTAGCTTTGTCCCTAATTGTCAAAAGCTTTCACTAAAGTTGAACAAATCTTGTAATTAAAATATAATATGAAGTATCTGTTTTCTGGACACGAATCATTTATATGTAAACACTTTTGGTTAAAAAAGGGGTATGATTTTATTGTTGCAAATGGGGATTTTAAGTACGAAACCGCAGTAATGGATCTTGGAGTTGGTAAGAATATGGTTAATTCTATTGAACATTGGATGAAATCATATGGGTTACTGGATAAGTCAAACAATATAACAGATTTTGCAAAAAAAGTCTTTAATCCAAGAGGTGGCTATGATTCCTACATTGAAAGCTTAGCTACAATATGGCTACTCCACTTCTCACTAATTAAAACTAATAGAGCAAGTGTTTATAGTATTTTCTTTAATGACTTTAGAAAAGGGCGTACCGATTTTACAAAAGAGCAATTTCTATCTTTTTTAAAAAGACAAATAGAAGACGAAGCTAAATCTGCAAATGAGAACACTATCAACAATGACATAAGTGTATTCATAAGAAGTTATTTAAAACCATCTTATAAAGACACAAAAATTGAAATTGAGGAAGATTTTTTAAGTTTAATGATTGACTTGGATCTAATGAGATCATATAAATCTGAAAATGCTGAGGGTAAGATAGTTGAATGGTATCAAGTCGAGAATAAATTACAAATCGATCTTCCACCTGAAGTTGTATTTTTTGCAATACTTGATAATGAAAAATATGGGAAATCAATTTCTTTCCAAGAATTGCTAAATGGCTACAATTCGCCAGGAGTAATTTTTGCACTAAACGAAGAGGGTCTTTATAAAAAGTTAGAATATATAGTAACTAAATATAAGGGGCAGGGTATTACTTTGAGTGAATCAGCTGGTGTTAGGGAATTGCAAATTAAATCAACATTTAAGAAGTGGGATATTTTACATGAGTACTACAAAAACTAAATATACGCCGTCGGTTAATATAATAAGGGATGACTCAGTACTTGAAAATTATATTCCAACAAGAAATGCAATACATGCATTTAATTCAATATTGAATGATTCGAAAACAGGGGTAAAATCTCATTTAATAATTGGTTCTTATGGAACTGGTAAATCTTCATTTTTATTAGCATTTGAACAAACTTTGAACGGTAAAAAAAATCATTTCAAGTTTACAGATAAAAAATATGAATTTATAAATCTTGTTGGTTCTTATAATTCTTTTGAGTCGCAACTTTTAAAAAAATTGGGATTAAATAGCAAATCAAGTACTGCTGATTTATTTAAAGAATTAGATGAACAAGTTTCATTATATAAGAAAAGTAAAAAGGGATTTGCAATAGTTGTTGATGAATTTGGAAAGTATCTTGAATACTCTGCGAAAAATAATCCCGAATCAGAACTATATTTCATTCAACAATTAGCCGAATGGACTAATAATTCTGACGACGAAACTTTATTTATTACAACTCTTCATCAAGATTTTAATGCATATGCATTAAATCTTTCGAAGCATCAAAAGTTAGAATGGGATAAAGTAAAAGGTAGAATAAAAGATATTCCATTCAATGAACCTGTAGAGCAATTGTTGTATCTGGCATCTGAGAGAATTGAGCAAAACTTCCGCAATAAAGAATTAGATAAAAGTTTTGATAAATTATTCGACTGTATAAAATCTGCAAAAGCATTTCCATTAAAAGACTACTTTGAAAAGGAGTTCGCTAAAAAACTTTATCCGTTTGATATACTGTCTGCATCTATTTTAACTTTATCATTGCAAAAATATGGACAGAATGAGAGAAGTTTATTTTCTTTTATAGAATCCCAAAACCATTTAGGAATAAATGAATTTGATTACAAACAGTTTGGTTATTATTCAGTTCCTAGAGTGTATGATTATTTGTTAAATGGGTACTATTCATTTTTAACTACTAAATATAATCCTGATTATAACCAGTGGCACGCAATTAGAAGAGCGATAGAGAGAATAGAAGGTTTATTTACTGATTCAGTTAATCATAAAAACGCCGAAAATATAATCAAGGTTATAGGTTTGCTAAATATTTTCGCTAATCCCTCTGCTAAATTAGACCCACATTTTTATAAGGAGTATTGCAAATATTCTTTGGGAATAAAAAATGTTGAAGAATTATTAAACGATCTCGAAAAGAAGAAAATCATAAGATATGTTGGACATAGCTTAAAGTATATATTATTTGAAGGTACCGATCTTGATATTGAAATTGCAATTGATGATGCAGGTAGACTTGTTGAGAAAGTTACAAACGTAGTAAATCACTTGAATCAATATTTTGAGTTTCCTTTCATTTCTGCCAAACAGTCATATTATGAGCATGGTACCCCAAGATTTTTTCAATTTAAATTGTCGGATAAGCCATTAAATATTATACCTGAGGGAGAGGTCGACGGCTTTATTAATTTGATTTTTTCTGAAGATAACAATATTGATGATTCAATAAAGTCACACTCAAAGGAATGCGAAGAAGCAATTTTATTTGGTGTTTATAAAAACACTTCTAAAATAAAGATTTCACTATTTGAAATTCAGAAAGTAAATAAGGTAAAAGAGAATAATAGGGATGATAAAGTTGCTGTACGTGAGTTAGACTCAATCCTTCAACATCATATCAATTTATTGAATCATTATGTTCTTGATAATATCTATTCCGATTCAAATGATATTGTTTGGTATTTCAAAGGGAAACAGGTTAAAATTACCGAACGAAAGTCATTCAATCAAAAACTATCATTAATCTGTGATACTATTTATGATTCAATTCCAAATTTCAAAAATGAATTGCTAAATAAAACAAAAGTTTCAGGACAGATTTCCGTTGCGAGGAGAAAACTTTTTGAAAAAGTATTAAACAATTTAGATGAAAATAATCTAAGCTTTTCAAGCGAAGAATTTCCACCAGAAAAATCTATTTATCTAACATTATTTAAAAAGACTGGGATACATAAACTGACTAACGGTGTTGGAATATTAAAAAAACCTAATGATGAGACCTTTGAAAAACTGTGGAAAGCTGGAGAACAATTTTTAGATTCAACTAAATATAAAGAAAGAAATCTTGGTGAATTCCTTTCTATTTTATCAAATAGACCTTTCAAATTAAAGCAAGGTTTTTTAGATTTTTGGGTGCCATTGTTTTTAGTATCTAAAAGTGATGAGTTTGCTTTGTTTGAGAATGGTAATTATGTGCCTGAAATCAACGCTGATATTTTAGATCTTGTATATAAAAGACCAACCTTATTTAATGTTAAAGCATTTGATGTTGTTGGAATTAAATTGGAATTATTTAACAGATATAGAGTCTTTTTAAATCAAGCAGAAAACTCTAAACCTAACAACAAAGCATTTATACAAACTATCAAACCTTTTTTAGTTTTCTATAAAGATCTTCCTGAATATGCTAAAAAAACCACGAGATTAAAATCAAAAACAATATCATTAAGAAAGGTTATTGCAAACGCTAAAGATCCTGAAAAAGCGTTTTTCGAAGATTTTCCATTAGCATTGGGATATAATACTCAAGAATTACAAGACAAGAATAAATTAGTTCAAGAGTTTATAAATCAACTTCAACAATCAATTAAGGAATTAAGAACATGCTATGATGGCTTGATAAATAGATTTGAATCCTATTTTGTAAAGGATATTTTATCTATAAAGAAAGATTTTCCAGCATATAGAGGTGAAATTATCAAACGTTTTGATGGATTAAAATATCACTTATTACAACCACACCAAAAGACTTTTATCAATAGAATAAAATCTGAACTTGATGACAGGAAAGCATGGTTAAGTTCAATTGCTCAAACTGTTTTATCTAAACCCTTGACCGCTATTACCGATGAGGAAGAGGTTATCTTATTTGATAAGATTAATGAAATACTATTTGAATTAGATAACCTTTCTGAAATTAGTAAAGAGAAAGTTAATGATAGTAAAGAGGAGGTTTTTAAACTCGAGATTACCTCCTTTGTTCATGGAGTAACAAAAAATACATTAAGAATACCTAAAGAAAAGGTGAAAGAATATGACGAACAAGTTAAAAAAGTGAGTTCTATTTTAGGAAAAGATAAAAAGATAAACATTGCCATTTTAACTAAACTATTACAAGAATTAATCAAGAATGACTAAAGCAATTAGACACGTATTGGGAATATCTGGTGGTAAAGATAGTGCTGCATTAGCAATATATTTAAAAAACAAGCATCCCCACTTGGATATAGAGTACTATACATGTGATACAGGCAAAGAATTATTTGAGACTTATGAATTAGTTGAAAAACTTGAATCATACTTAGGAAAAAAAATAACAAAGTTAAAAGCAGGTGAGAATAGTTCTAAAGATCCATTCGATCACTTTTACAATTATTACAAAGGATATTTACCATCATCTAATGCAAGATGGTGTACCAAAACATTAAAATTAGACCCTTTTGAAGATTTTGTAGGTACAGATCCTGTTATTTCATATGTTGGAATAAGAGGAGATGAAGATCGGGAAGGGTATATCTCTAAAAAGACTAACATTCAATCAATTTTTCCATTTAGAAAGAATATTTGGAGTGAGGATGTAATTGCGAAGGTTTTGAAAAATGAAAATATTAAATCAATTGAAGAGATTTATTCATTTTCAAGTAAATCACTGAATTTAGACAGAATTAAACAGATAATAAATCAACCAATTAATACAAAGTTTGTACTCCAGCAAAAGCTAAATTTATTATTAGATCAAGATATAAAAGAATTTAACAGGGTTGTTTTCGAGTATCTGAAAGTGACAGATTATCCTTTGTCCCGAGAAAAAGATTTTCCTCTAATAGAAAATGATGAGGTATTGGTTAGAGAAGACATTTTCAAAATATTAAGAGAAAGTGGGGTTGGAGTACCTGCGTATTATGAGCCAATCACATTTGAGGTAGATGGTAAACATGGACAGTACATGAGAAGTAGGTCAGGTTGCTATTTCTGTTTTTTCCAACAAAAAATTGAATGGGTATGGTTATTAGAGCAGCACCCTGATCTATTTGAGAAAGCAAAATATTATGAAAATCAGAAAGATGGATTTACTTGGAACCATAGCGAAAGTCTTACAGAATTAGCAGATCCTATAAGAGTAGAAAACATTAAACGAGATTTCCTTAATAGGCATAAAAATAAACCAAAATCATCTTTGCTACTTGATATACTTGACGATTCGGAATCGGAAGGTTGTGCAAGTTGTTTTATTTAATACAATAATAGTTGAATACAGATTTAAGAAAAATAGAATTTGCAAAAGATGGAGTTTATAGGACACAAAGTTCTAATGAACCCGTATCCTTTTATCTGTATGCATTAAGTAATAGTATCAAATTTGATTTATTATTGGGATATTTCAGTTCGTCAGCAATTAATATATTATCATTAGGTTTTGCGACATTTTTATACAATGGGGGCAAAATGAGAATTGTTGCCAACGATGTTCTTTCAGAAAATGATGCTAATGCGATAAAAAACTCAGAAACAATAAATTCTAATTCAAAGCTTTTAGATTTAAAGAATATTAAATCAATGCGTGAATCTTTGGATGAGTACAATAATCATTTTTTTAACTGTATTTCATGGTTGATTGCAAACAATAGAATTGAAATTGTTTTAATTAAACCAAAGAATAGTAGAGGGATTGCTCATTATAAGTCAGGTGTTTTTTATGATGGAATTGGAAATAAGGTACAGTTTAAAGCTTCATGCAATTTCACATATTATGGCTTAGTTGAAAATCTTGAAGAATTAGATGTGAATTTATCTTGGGAGCAAATTGCAGAATCAAAAATTAAATCTTACGAAGATTACTTCTTAGATGTATTTGATAAAAAATCTGATGTTGTGGATTATATAGATGTAGAAGATGTTTTAAAAAATATTACAGAAACATTTTCTGTTCAATCTATAGAAAATCTTTTGATTGATGAACAGACTTTAATCGAAAAAAAATCAAAATTACTTAACAGTAAAACGTTAAAAAAATCACTTGAAAACGTTTCAGATATTATTGAGAAAATAAATAATGAACCAAAATTTCCAGCAGGCTTCAAGGATGGAGCAAGGCCATATCAAATAGAAGCATTTAACAAATGGGTGGATAATGATTATTCAGGAATATTTGCAATGGCCACTGGAACAGGAAAAACAATTACAGCATTAAACTGCCTTTTAAATCTTCACAAACAAGACGCAACTTACAAAGCGGTAATTTTAGTTCCAACAGTTGCTTTATTACAGCAATGGAAAAAAGAATGTGAAAGTTTTAACTTTAAAAATATTATCCTAGTATCATCAAAAACGGATTGGTTAAACCAAATTTCAAAAAATAATACACATAATAAGTTTTCCAGTACCTCTTTTATTATAATAGTAACGTATGTGACCTTTTCGAAATCCAAGTTTCAGTCAATTTTCAATGATCTGCCAGAAGAAACAATGTTAGTCGGAGATGAGGTACATAATATGGGTTCTCCAAATTTGTTAAAGATTTTACCTAATATCAAATTAAAGAGAAAACTTGGATTGTCTGCTACTCCACATAGGAAGTATGACGAAGAAAGTAATGAGACTCTTAATAATTATTTTAGAGACAAGCCGCCATACTTATATGAGTTTTCAATGGAAAGGGCATTACAAGAGGGAAGATTGTGTAATTATACCTATACCCCACATTTGGTGCAACTTACGGAAGAAGAGAACAAGGAATATATAAAGTATACTCAAAGGTTAATGCTTTTCTTTGATCAAGACACTAAGAAGTATAAAAACTCAAAAGAAGTTACTGATTTATTATTAAAAAGAAAGAATGTTATTAATAAAGCATCTAATAAAATACATTCATTCAGAAAAGTTATTAATCAAGTTTATGTCGAAAATAGAAATAATTTAAAATACACTTTGGTGTATGTTCCTGAGGGAAGTGAACCCGATTACGGCAACTATGAGGAGTATGTTGAAAATGAAGATGACAAAAAACTAATCAATGATTATACTAAAATTGTAAGCGAGGTTAATCAAAGCATAATGGTTCGGCAGTATACCTCTCAAACTATAGAACGTAATAGAGTAATTGATGATTTTACTAATGGAAAAGTAGATGTTTTAACCTCAATGAAGTGTTTAGACGAAGGTGTTGATATTCCAAGATCTGAGATAGCAATATTCTGTGCCAGTTCAGGAAACCCAAGACAATTTATTCAACGAAGAGGAAGAGTATTAAGAAATCACATAGATAAATCAATTGCAAAAATCCACGATTTAGTTGTAATTCCATTTCAGAGTCATGATGACAAGATAATTGAAGCTGAAAAAAGTATGATTAAAAATGAATTACAACGTGTTATAGATTTTGCCAGCCTATCATTAAATAAGATTGATACGTATGAAATACTAAAACCAATACTGGAAAAATATAACATAAACCTTTACAATTAAATTGATATTTTATGTCAAATGAATTACTCAACAGTTTTTTAGATCATGAACTTTTACAAGATAAGTACAGGGTTCAAAAAAAAGATTTGCCAAATAATTTAAAGGATGCTCTAAAATCTGAAAATTCAGTTGTTAATTCAATTGCAATGATTGTACAGACGATACAGTCAGATTCAAATATTACAGATAAAGCTTTAAAAACAAAAGTGTCACAACATTTAAATGAATATTCTTTATGATAATTAAAAAAGTCACAATTGAGAATTTCCTTTGCTACTATGGCATCAAAGAATTTGAATTTTCCAAGGGTTTAAATATCATTCTTGGTGAAAATGGTGAAGGAAAAACTAAGTTTTTCGATGCTATCGAATGGTTATTAAATACCTCTTATAGTTCAAACGAAATTACCTTAATTTCTCAAAAAGCTCTAACTGAAGTAACAGGCAGAGAATCATTTCAGGTATCAGTAAAATTAACATGTGAACATGATGATGAAATTGTATACATAACACGTCAATTCAGAGTTAGTAAGTTAAAAGATGAAAGTGTAGAGACTACTAAATCAATTTTGGAGGGTGTAAAAGAATCACGAACCGGGGAAAGAGATATAGTTGACGGCAAACAATGGTTAGATATTGTATTCCCCCCTGAAATTAGAAGATACTCAATGTTTAAAGGTGAGAGTTCATTAAATATCTTAAAGGAAGATGCCTCTCTTTCGAATTTAATCAATTTATTTTCAGATGCAAAAAATTATGACAAATATGCATCTAAAATCGAGTTTTTAAGAGTAGAAGCTGAGAGAGAAGTAAGTGAGAATACTCGTATTAATACAAAAAAGAAAGCTGAATTTGAAAGCTTGGAAAAGCAAATTATTCTAGCTCAGCAGAAAAAATCTCAAATTGAGGAACAATTAGATAGACTCGAACAGAATACAAATACTACTATTGAGCTTGTAAAAGAGGCCGAAAAGTTTGTTGTAAATGCTACCGCATTAGAAAATATAAATAAGCGCATAGATATTCTTAATGAAAGAAAACAAAAAAATGATGCTAAAATCGAAGAAAATTATACTACTTCACTTTTAGATGATTTTTGGATTTTGATGCATTTTGAACCTATTCATAATGAGTTTTCAAGAAAAATACAAGAATCAGAAATTGCCAAAAGACAATTACAACAAGAATTTGATATATCTAAGGGAGAGACTAAAGGGAGGAGAATATTACAGGCGAAATTGATGAACAATTCTAGTCCGCTTCCTATTGGAGTACCGAATAAAGCCGTAATGGTTGAGATGCTGAAAGATGAAATATGTAAAGTCTGTAATCGTGAAGCAAAGGAAGGTACCGAGGCTTATCAATACATGGAAAATAACTTAAAACAATTTTTGACATCTTTAGAACCCGAAAAAAATATCGAAGAAGATGAAGTTATTTTTAAAAATAATTACCTGAAAAGTTTAGTAAACATGTCAACTAATCATGACACATCCATCTTAAAGTTTAGATCAGTTATACCTGAAATTCAGGACAAATTTGATTTCAATAAAAGTAGAGAAGAAGATTCAGTTAGATTTCAAGAACAAATTGATAAAGAAAAACTTGAAAGGACTAAGATCTTAGGTGATTCATCCTTGGGTGAAGATCGATTATTAGATGTAATAAAAAATTATAATCAGTGGCAGACAGATATTATTAACGCAAATAGAAGTAAGGTAACCGTAGAATATCAATATAAAGAAGCTTCTGAGAGTTTATCTTCAAAAATAGAACTAAGAGACAAAATTGGCGAACAATCTGCCAATAACTATCTAATTAAGAAAAGAGACTTATTAAAAGACATAGAAAAGATTTTTAAAGAAACTAAAGAGAGAAAATTTGATGAATTTTTGAAAAAATTAGAAGACAAATCAAATGAAATATTAGCGAAAATTAACGTTGATGCATTTTTGGGTAAAATCATCTTCATAAAAAAGAGGTCTACAACAAATCATACTGGAATTAACGTAGAGCTTGTTCAGTCTGACGGGACACCTTTTATTTCACCAAATCAATCTTTAGAAACATCAATGCATATTGCCGTTCTATTTGCAATTTCAAATCTTGCTGCAGGGAAAAAATTGGAAGAATATCCACTAATCTTTGATGCCCCAACTTCCTCATTTGGGGAGTCTAAAACCTCTACATTTTTGAATTTACTTCATAATAATACAAATCAAAAAATACTCTTATTGAAAGATTTTGTTGCAAAAAATGACGATAATAAACTTACAATAAAAAAAGAATTTGACTTAGTAAAAAGAAATAAAGCATTCTGGGTTAGATTAGATAGACCATTTGATAATGGAAAATTAAGCACAATTAACACATTAGTTTCTGAAATTTAATACTATGGAAAATCTATTTGAATCATTTAGATCGAAAATACCCAATTTTAATGCAGATTATAAAGTAGATGTATTCGAAAAACTCTCTTTATACGGAGGTGGTACAGATGAAAGAAGGGATAGTAGAGGTAAATACTTTGAGACAGGGTATGAACTTTATATATATGCTTTTTTTCTTGGTCTTTACCGAAATGAATTTGTTACAATACCTGAAAAAGCAAAAAAAGAAAACTTTAGAGTACCAATTAAAGATTGGGGTAATAAATCTGGTAAAATATTACGAAAAGACTTCAGTCAAATGCAGGAATATATATTTTCTGCATTAATCGCTAAAACTGAAATTGATTTTATAGCATTAGAAAAAGGTGAAATCGAAGAAGATGTTGTAATTAAAAATATCATCCATCAGTTTGAATGCTTTACAAATGGCGGATTAATTTATTTAAAAAATAAATATGAAGAACATCCTGCATATTTCATGAGAGCATCATATCTTTTAGATTTAATTAAAGAATCCATCTAAAATTATATTGTTAAACTTTTTGTCGTAAACCCATCTTAGGTTTTAATTCTATTCATATACCTGGCTTCCGACAAGCTTGTGGACTATAATTCCTGTTCCATTATTCCCTATCCCCAATTCCTGTATTATGAAATACCAACCTCCCACCAGAATATTGTCTTTGTGGAATTCTTAAGAGATCGACCTCTTTGTGAATATCATCCATTTTTTAAAAAAAACAGATGACCCGTAATACAAACTTGTAATATTTATTAATAAAGAATAATGTTCAAAAAAGAAAAAAATTGAATGTTATAAAATTTTACTAACTGAAATACAAGTTAAAAACCTAATAAAAATTTATATAAAAGTAATTTAAATGGGTAATAATTTAATTGAATTCACAGACGAAAGAGGTATCTATATCTATTTGGTTCCGCACATATCTGAGAGACATCTCGCTAAAATTGTATACAACTTACCCCAGTTCAAATAATGAGAACGGTTGAGAGGTTTCAAAGTTGTCGCACCTTAATGTTGTAGATACATGGAATGGCCAACAAGGCGTGATACTTTGACTAAACTCAAATAGTTGCCCATTTTCAAATCCCTTTCTAATCGACCCCACTACTCACGATTTTCGAAGCAATTGACTAAAACAGTTTCCAATATACTTAACCTCATACACCTTCATAATACCCTTTAAAATTCGATTGAAACATTGTATCGTCATTGGTTCGAGTCCTCTCCCTTTCTGTGAGGAAAGTATAAAATGAAATGTATATGGAATGAACTGATGAATTACCGAATCCAGTACTTCTTTTAATTTGGTAAACATGATAAGGATACGTTCCTTGTTTGTTTAATTTTCAATACGGATAAAACATTCGCCAACTTGTAAACCAATTAGATCCTACCATTTAAGATTGAGGTTATCGATTACTCGCATCCCACGACGAACCCAATGGATATCATTAATAGGTCCCTTGAATTGGTTAAACTTTTTTGAGATTGAAAATCTCGGAATAAACGTGATTCTAAATTGATGACAACGTCCCAGTCGATTGAGTAGGTTGATATTTTTGATTTTTAGCTCCCTTTTCAAGTACATTTTTGGTACAGGGCTAAAATATTCGTCTGTACCAAATCTGCCGCCTAGGTGAACTTTAATTAGCGCAGTTTTAGCACTTCAATTATAAAGCGTTGAAAATTAACTAGAATGAAAAATGAGAAAGTTCACCTATTTATAATATTGAACGTTTAGTATTAAATTTGTAACAGATATGGAATTCGAAAAGTATTATAATACACTTTTTAGGACACATTTTAATCAATTTGTGATTCAAATACCTGATGCTAGTAAATATCACGACGATAGTTTAAGAAAGGAAATAATAACAATTCAAAGAGAAAGATTAACTAACAAATATGATTATTTAAATTTTTTAAGTACCCAGGAATATGAAAATTTTATAATAGCGTTATTTTTTACTATTCTGGTTGATATGGTCTGTTATAAACATCATAAGACCTATTATAAGCAATTCCAATTACTTACAAAATATCCAAAATTTATTGGTGATTGTCCAGGAGGATGCAGATTCCATCTAGAACCATATGAATTATTTGACGTTATAAATTACAAATTTGACTACAAAAGAATTATAATTGAAGCTACTCCAACAATGCAAATTGAAATTTCAAGTTTTTTTAGAGATTATCTACCTGATATTGATGGTGAAACATTTTGGATTCAATGCAAACAGAATTTCCCAAATTTAAATCACATCGAGCTTTAAAAATTCAATTAGGACGAAAATAAATATTTATGAGAGATCAAATAATGATTGACTGGTTCAAAAAAGGAGAGATTTCCAAAAACAACAATAACGCTTTCGAAGCGTTTATTTACTTATGGATTTCATGGGTAATAGGCTGCAGAATTTTTATTTCATACAATATTCATGTAGACGAAAGGGCAAATAATACTGATAGGGAAGATATACTATTATGGTGTGAAATGAATTCCATCTTTGTTGTACAAACAATTGAAGCAAATTATACTAGTTTAGAATTGTTAGGTAAAAGAAGAGGTGCTAGGTATGGCGATCCGATAATTGATGCTAATCAAAAATTAACAGGATATTTTTCAAAATTAAGTATGTATTTTAAAAACACGTATACTTATAAAAAAGACGTTGAACTTGCAAATCATTTCGGTGAACTCTTAAATAAAATTAGAAACAATCTTTTTCACGGTGATAAATCGTATAATGATAAGAATGATCTTGAATTAATTCAATCAATATTGCCTACACTTTATGAGTTTGCAAAAGAATCAATTGAATATTCTAGGTCAGTATAAATTAATACATTTTATAAAAATCTATCGTGAATATTTTGTATGCTTTATATAATACAGCTTGGCAAATACCATTAGGATTGTTATCATTTGGGTTATTTTCTAAATATTCTAAAGCAGCTAATCCAAACTCATGTAAAACGTAATGTTTATTAGTATAATCTACTTGCCAAGCTACCGAGTCATCATTATATAAAGCATTAACTAACCAACTTAATTCACGAAAGTGTGAAGTAAGCACTACTAAGTCTAGTGGATAATCATTATTTAATTGCACTTTTCTAGCTTCATTACCTGTAATTACTAAATTTGCTCCGCCCCATTCTTTTTGATTTTTAATTGTTTTAGGGTAATTTCCTGCACTTAAAATGGATTGATATTCTAAAAAAGTGTCTATTGCTTTTTCAAGTTTTTCGTTATAATTTTTTATTCCAAATTTATATAGCATCTTTTGGTATTCTATTGGGAATGCATGTTCAAAAGCAGCATCTTGTAATATTTTAAGATATTTTATCGATGGTGGTATTGTAATTGGCGATTTGTTCACTACGGTATATGCTATGGCGGTAACTTGTTCTGTCTGTCTAATTTTTACATTATTATTTATGATGTTACAGCTAAAATTGCTTCTTGTGTAAGTTCTTGGATAGCCTTCCTTCGTGTCAAGTGAGACAAGGTCATCTTCTGTTAAATTATAAAAAACCCCCCATACCGTATCATCCTCACTATGTATAATATCTGCAACGCCGCCTTCGCGGATTTGTGACATTCTTGTAAAATCAATTTTATAATTTTTTATAAAACCGTATCCCAAATATTTGCTATTAGGACACCTTTCCCTCATTTGTTCAGAGCTCATATTAGAGCCATATGCAAAATAAACCATCTTTTAATTATTTATTATGAAATTTTTAATCGTATTGCTGAAGTTACAAAGTGATTATGATTTACAAAAAATCAATCTCACCAGGTAATCCTTTGGCAAACCTCTTTGCCGGCATTAAACTATAAACAGTAGTTTTAAGGATATAATCTCCTGAATTTTTATCCTTCTTGGTGTAAGGAATAGTCATTGGGTATTCATCTTTAAGAAATAACCACGCTCGCAGGCTCATTCTCATTACCAATTGGTATGATTTCTCCTTTTCGCCAAATCCAAATACATCTGGTTTAACGTCTTCATGTTTGGATTCATTGGTCATACTTTGATGTTTAACCTGAACATCTGTAATTCTTTCTAAGTTAAAGTACTTAATGCTACCAGTGGAAATTTCATATGCAATAAGGGATGTATAATTATCAGTGAACTTAATTGGTTCAACTTGTCTATCACTTATTTTTTGACTATTTGCTGAGAAATATTTTTTTAGTACAATTACTTTTCTTTCTTGTATTCCTAAGTTGATTTTCTCAACCAAATTACTAAGATGGACTTTTAATAGATTCTCCCCTGCTAATAACGCTTCATTATTAAGTGAAAGTTTTTGGATGATACTATCCTTTAAAGGACTTCTTTTTGCAACTACCAATATTGATTCTTGGATCAATTTAATTTCATTGGCGGTGAACATTTGTTTAATATCCAGGCCTCCATTATCTATGTAAATCTTATTGTTGGTATCTTTCTCCACATTAAAACCAACAGCCTTAAGTAGGTCAAGGTATCTATAAACGGTTCTTTCTGTACTTCCAATCAACTTTGCAATAGTCTTCATGGTCTTAGCAGGACTCACCTGTAAAACCGATATTAATTGTAATAATCTGAGTAGTTTATTCTGATTGTGCATCTAATTATAAATTTAAGACAAGTAAGGTCAGAATATTATTATACTTTCTAATTCGACCTTAGTTGACAATTTTATAATCTTTATTCGTGTTGAGCAAGTAATTTATCTAGTTAAGACCTTTTTGTTGTTTTAGTGATTATTGTATGCGTCATCTTTTGATTTTCATTCCTTTGAATTTCATTGTGTACCAATTATGACTTAGTTAGAATAGTATCAATATTTCAACTTTAATACATGCCTAAAGACAAAAAGTATGTACAATGTTTCTTAGGAACTAAAGTTAGGAATTTTGGAATAAGAAAGGAGAAACTATGGAGAACACCGCTTTCGAATTTGGAATGAAAAAAAATAATCAAACACAGTGAAAAAATATTATCTAATTATATTCAGCTTTTTTTTTATAATAAATTTTGTAAATTCCCAAAGGACATTACAAACAGAAGATTTAAATAAGGTATCATCATCGGAAGACTATATAAAATTTTATCAAAAGAATATTAGTGATTTAAGAAGCGGCTCTTGCCCAATGTATCCAAGTTGTTCAAATTATGCATTGCAAACAATAAAAGAACAAGGGTTAATTACAGGTATCATAAATGGATCTGATAGATTATTAAGGTGTGGTCATGAACACAAATACTATAATTTAACCCTTCAAGAAAAAGGGTTCAAACAAATAGATTTACCAAATAATGAAAAGGAAACGAATTTATTATTCTCAGTAGAGCACCAATCTCATACATTCAATTCCATTTATAAGGATAGCACCTTAAATTTATTAGCCTCACTAATTAACGATGGTTTATATAGCGAGGCTTTGATTGAGATTTATAAAATTAAGATAGAAAAAAGAGATCTTGGAGACGATTTAATTGCATTTGAAATGATGTGTTTAAATGCAATGAAAATGTATGATAAGGTGATATACAATTATTCATTATTGGATACTAAATCTAAAAATTCTACTCCTATTCTTAACCAATTATTTAAGAGCCATTTGAAGCAAGAAAACTATAATAATATTATCCAGCTTGATTCAGTATTAATTCAGAAAGACAAAAGCGACTTCAGAGTAAGACAGTTGTTGAATTTGGTTTTCACTTCTTATATTAATGATAATAAACTTACTGATGCCAAAATTTATATTAATAATAATCGATTAAATAATTCAGATGTAAAAAATGCTGAAACTGCACTAAATGATTTAAATAGTATTAAATATAAATCTCCAACATTAGCTACTATCTCCTCAATTATTATACCTGGCTCAGGATATATATACGCTGGGCATACGGTAACAGGTATATCTGCTTTAATTTTTAATTCACTTTTAGCATACGCAACCTATACTTCCTTTAAATCAAATAATAAAGGAATGGGTGTTTTAACAGGACTAATTGGTATTGGCTTCTATGTCAGCAATATTCAAGGAGCAGGAAAAAGTGTAATTAGATATAACAACTATAAAAAACAACAAGTGATTAAGGATTTTGAAAGAAAAATAAATATTAACAATTAAAAAAAACAACATGCTCTACAAGTTCGCAAAAAAAACATGGTTTAAATTTCCTCTAGTATTATTATTGATTGTTTCATTCGCGAATATGTCTTTTCGAATGAACCCTACAGGTGAAGTGATTCTTAATGCAGGAACTATAATTCCATTAGAAACAATTGGTATTATTTCCTCTGAAAATTTAACAGCAGGTCAAATCATTGATCTTAAAGTAAGAACAGATATTAAAGTTGGTGACAAAGTAGTAATAGTTGGTGGATCAATTGCCAAAGCGCAAGTTACAATTGTTAAACAACCAAAGGGATTAGGCAAGGAAGGATTTGTTGAACTACAAGTTAAATCAGTACAAACCGTTGATGGCAAAACAGTAAATCTTTCTTCTGGAAGTATTAACAAGTCGGGGTCTGATAAAACCGGACTTTCTATAGCTCTTGGAATTTTTGTATGTATTCTTTTCTTGTTAATTAAAGGAAAAAATGCAGAAATTCCTGCTAGTTATCAAGTTGATGCAACTGTTTCATCGAATGTTACTGTAAACGTCAACTAATTAAGTAATAATAAATACTTTAAAAATGTCCTTACAATAGAAGGACATTTTTTTAATTATATTGCGATGTCTAATTACGGATTTTCTTTTTTTGTAAACGTGCTTTATAAATTGCTAGTACCAAATAAAAATTTGCACGACAAAGTGGAATTCTTTCCACTAAAACAGGAATAGAAAGAAAGTTGGGTGGGGCAGTTCTTAGATTATATTGATTAGTCTTTTCACTAGGATAGGTATAAAGTTATTTAATCAATTTTCAATATCATTATCAATATGAAAAATCTTAAAACAGTTAAGAGTCTTTTGGATTATTTGTCAGTATTTGATTTTGTAAATGAAGATATAGTAGATAAAGAAACTAAAATTTATTCTTCTAATTATCTTCAAGGAATAATTTATGCTTTAAAAATAGAGGAAAACTCTTTTGATAAATTTTATCATATTCATGAAAACGCTAAAAATTGTTATGGACAAATATTTTCATTTGTTATAACGTACAATGATGATTACTTTAATTGTGATGAAATTGATTTTGATGACAATGTTGATATAAGGCCTGAACCTACAATTGCTGATTTATTTAAAACAATTATTCAAAAATTTCCTCAGTTTAGAAAGATAGAGGCAGATTTTGCTAATTCGTTTGATGATTTTTCAATCCAATTGGAATCTTTAAATTATTGTAAGGATGAATTAGTAAATAAAATAATAGAATTAAGAGTGGATCTTAAAATATTAAAAAAAGAATATCAAATACTTATTAATGAAAATAGTTCTTTAGAAAGTAAATTGAAATATGCAGAACGGGATTCTAAGAATTTTGAAGATAAGTTTCAAAAATTTATTTTAATAGCCAAGAATTATTTACCGAGAGACCAGACTTTTAAAAAATCAAATAAATTATTCAAAAAAATAATTAATCACTATCATACAAATAAAGAAAATTATCATTCAGTGGATGTAATATTTTTATATGATGCCAACAAAGTTATACTTAAAATATATGAATTGGAATGGCATATGGAAATAGGACCCTATGCTGAATCTTTTTTTTATCTTACATTCGATTCTAAAGATGATACAATATTGAATTGTGGTAAAAATTTTGAGGCAAGTGATATAAATTTCATTTTAAGTTTTGACGAATTTGAACAAATATTTAAATAACTATATACATTTTACATAAGCTAAAATAATATAAGTTATATCTAAACTGTTTTCTTTACCTGATTACGCTAAATACAATTAAACGCTTAAAATATTATAAATTATCAAAGTCTTTTGTACAATTTTACATATATTATTATAAAGTATTTAATGTAAAGGAATAATATGAACGAAAGCCCAAAAAATCTAACCATTGGTAATAAGCAAAGACATATTCTTTTGACGAATTGAGCAAAATGTCAATTAAAGAGAAACTTTAATTGAATGGATTATTGAGCTTGAAAAAGAAGCCCCCAAAAGCTATTTAAATTACAGGGCATGAAAAACAAGGAAAGGAAAACTTTTAAAATAATATCTTTTAATCTACAAGAAACTAGTACAAACTACTCTAGTATTAAAAAAAGGTAAAATAAATAGTTGATGATGATTATTTAAAACACATCAATATGGTATTTAACTTAAAACCTTTTGAAAAGATAAAATGAAAATAATCACAGACATTGACAATTCACAGATACCTATCGCGAGCAACAAGGAACATAAGACATATACAATAGAACAATAGCGAGGCATGTCAGTTAAGCAAATGCTGAGCCTCAATGGATTAGGGACCTTAAAAAAGAATTCAATAAAAGCTATTCAGATTATGGGTCAATATTCTAATAACAACAAGGGTATATTCTAGTTTATATTATATCGAATTTGAAAGCCAGGCGTAGCATTACTTATTTTATTATTGAAAATATTTGGCGGGAAAAAGAAATAAGATATGAAATCAAGCTGAATTAAATTACGGTATGGAAATATTAATCAAACAAGAATTCTATTCAAAGCCAACAAGGTTACTTGTAAGGATAAAGTTTTAAAAGGGAAGATTGAAGTGTTAATTAAAAACTCTACTAGCTATGTTCCTCAAAAAAGATTTCATTCTTTCCTAATCGAGTTGTTTGGAAAAAATATTAGACTAGTCTCAGATCAGACAAGGATGATAAGATTCAAAAAATGTAATGACCTCACTATTTTACCCCATTATCAGGGTAGGGGATTAATTTGACTTCCGTTTATACGTCTTTCGTTTTGAAATATACGCTAGGGCTTCTTGTTCTATATCTTCCCGAGTTTTGACTCTATGTTTCTCAATCCACTCAATTAAATCTGTTCTTTTAAAATATAGTTTCTTACCTACTTTGTAATGTGGAATGGTCAATTCCATTGTTCTTTTATATAAAGACGATTTAGATTGACAAAGAAATTCAGCCGCTTCATTTAGAGTTAGAACTTCTTTAAATAGTTGAGTTGTAGAAATAATTTGCTCAATTCCTTTTTGATGTTTTAAAAGATTCTCAATCAAGTTGAGTTTTTCGAGGATTAGTTCAAATGGGTTTTCCATATGAAAGTTTTAGTTTTTAATTTAAATATGCCAAATAATTATAGTAGTCAATTAAATAATTTTTCGCAGCTTCAAAATCCTGTGGGTAATAATTTTGTTTGTATCCTAATGTATCATTCTTTGTTGCAAACACTAGCTGTTTTGAGTAGGCATCTTGAATTATTACTGGGTTAATACTAGTATTTAAATCGATTTCTAATATTTTATACGAATTAGCTAGATGGGGATTAATGGCAACTTTTTTACAAGAGTATTTTGCAGGATGAAATTCATCCTCAGTTTTGAAATAGTGGTTTAAAATTCTAACAATCCAAATAACACATATTATGACATATATAAAAGTCATTACTTTGAATTTAAGAAAGGGTTAAAATGGGTATTCATTTGAATCAAATTTAATCCGCTTACCTAGCATTGATTTTATTAAATTCTCATTTTTAAATTGAGTACATTCAAAAAAATCTGTCACTTTTTCATTTTCGGTTTTTATCACCAATTCCATGTAATTTCTCGATTTATTGCCAACGAAAATAAATCCACCACAACCATTTTGACATCCTTCACAGACACCTGGGTTTTCATATAATATACTATCGCCTGATGATTTAAATGCCTCAAATACATCTCTTAATTCCTTAAAGAATCTATATTTAGGTATACTTCCATAAGATTCCTTTATAAGGTACTCGTCGAGTTTATGAATTTCATCGTTCGCATAAAATAGACAACCGCTTCGTAATGCGACTTTAATTCATGCTCTTCAAATTCGATTCTTTTATACAGTGTGTGGAATTCCGATATGCTTTGATAGTACTTCCCCCCATAATTACAATTTGCAACAGAAGGAAAATTCTTTGGCTGAATTGAAATACTATTGAACAAGGATTTGTTTTTAATCAGCCAGTAACCATGATCCACCACATTAGAAAAATCTAAATTAACATCTTCACAAGTTTTATCTAAAATGTAATATTCTTGATCATTTATTAGTCCTGAATCGTTTTTGTATTTTTCTATATAATTAATAAATTCTCTATATCGCCATATAGAAATGTTGGAACACGAAATGAAAGCATTTTCGTAATCTCCTAAAATAAAATGACAAATTGTTAAACCTAACCAAGCTTCTTGAGAATCACTTCTTGATTCAAGAAAATCTTTATAAAGTTCTCTCGCTTTTTCAAATTCATCTTGATGAAACAAGTCATGAGCTGATTGAATTGATTTATCTGAAGAAGCTGAAAAACTATGGTATTCTATCTTTACTGGTATATGTCTCTTGAGTTCCTTAAAATCAAACTGCTTATGCGATATTACAAATATGTCCTCAATAGGGGGACTAATAATATGACCAACAAAATCTATTAATCGTTTTTGTACATTATTAGATTTATAATATTCGACCCCTTGTTCGATATAGGTTTCTTCGTCTGAATCTGATCTATATTTTTCAATGGTTGTATAATAGAGGTCATCGAACTTTAATAGAAAATCTAAAATCGGAATAAAAGGCGTTACTTGAACTCTTACATCAAATTCAGGATGTAATAAAACGCTACCATTGGGAAGTTCATCCCAGTTTAGTAATGTAGTTTTATATTTTATCCTATTCAGGTTTATCCTAACTTCTTCATATATAATGAGCCAATTAATAATACTCTCTTTCCTATGATTTTCTAAATCCTTGAATTCTTGAAGTGCAGTTTTAGCGATCTCAATTTTTTCTTTATAACTCCACAAATCTATTATTCCAATAAATAAATTGTAAAAACAACCAATGACTCCATTAGGGGAATAGATGTCTTCATTATTCAAATTGATATATTTCTCAAATAAGTATTCAATTCTGTCTAGGCTCAACAGTTTAACACTCAATATTTCATTGACTGCTTCTGTGCATAAATTTTCTGCGATATCTTTGGTCATAGAATTTTTAATCAAGTTGGTTTTATACCAAATTATATGCTTTTAACAACAACAATCAACTTTACCAATAGTCTATTTATAAAAGTCACTTAATCTAGGAGATTCAGTGAATGACCTTTCAATACTATTTTCTGTTATATATTTTTCGACTGCATCCCAATATATAGGATTGAATTTATTTATAAATCTTAGGACGGTTTCGAAATCTGATACAGAAATATAAATTTTATGTTTCTTTTTAAATTCCACGAATCCTTGGTAGGGTTCTTCTTTAGAGGGAAAGTAAGAATAGATTAAGCTGCCTAAACTCCTAATGCAGTCCTCATATTTCAATAGAAACTGAATGATTAGTGTTTCATTGGATATATCTATCAATTTGAATTCTTCATTTCCATTATATGCATCAGCTTCATATTCAAGAAATTCAACCATTTCTGAAAACGAAAAATAGATGTCACTAAATACTCCTGTTTTATTGAAAACTATATGAATGTCTTTTAAACTATCTTTTAGTCCTTTGTATTTTTCTAACCAATAAATGTAATCATCCTTAGTTAAATAGGTTATATCTGTACTTGATATTTCATTAATTGCTTTTTGGCATAGTTGTATTTTATAGAGGTAATCTGGAGTAGGGTTAAATGTTGCCTCTTCATCAGGAGCCACATGTAAACTTTTGCTATGACATTTATCCCGATCTCCATATTCTGATAACATAAAATTACAGTTATAGATATCTTTGACAATATCTTCAGATTCATCAAATATTAAATCAATTGATTCTTTTGATGCTTCTCCAACAAATGAATAACCTGTGCATCCTCTGTTTGTACAATCTTCGGATCCACAAGTTCCATTATAAGTTGTAAGTTGGGTTTCCCCATTTTCTCTAAATTCTACAAATAATTCTTCCAGCTTTTCAAGAAAAACCGTTTTAGTAGCTTCCTGGTATGTTCGTTCATCACTCAGCACCATGGATAACATCTCTGAATCCATTTCTGATATGTATTTAAGTATAAGGTCCTTTGGTTTCATATTCTATTAATTTTCCAATTTTATCAAATTTGAATTTTCTGTCTTCAACTTGTTAATCTCATCTTTAGTTTGGTCAGAGATTGCTATTTCAAATGCCTTATTAAGGTAAGAAAATGCTATAGGATCTTTTAGTTCAATTTTACATTTTGCAAGATTAATGTAGTCATCAGCAATCAATATTTTACCATTGTTTATAAACTTTATTAAGTCCGCCGATGCGTCCGACCAAGATTTCAGTTTTAAATATGACTGACCTCTAAGTTTATATAGTTCGATATTTTGATTATTCAAAATGATTGCTTTTGTCAAATTATCAATAGCTTCTTTATGATCATTTTTTATATTGTTGATGAAGTATAGACTTTTATAGTTCTCAATATTTGTAGGGTTGAGTTCGATGGCACGATTAAGGTATTTGACTGCATCATATATATTTTCAACAAGGTAGCTTGATATTGAGTGTAAATACCAGACAAACTGACCCCCTTGCGCCAAAGCAATGTGACCCCCTAAAAACACCTTTCCAAAAATGGAATAATTGAGGCCTAAAAAAATGGTAAAGAACTAGTTGCTTTTGTTATTCAAACGTAGGATTTTTTCTGTCTAT
>CANHGS010000012.1 GCA_947460595.1 Bacteroidota bacterium
CTCAAAATAGCACTAATACTAGTTACTCCCGTTGTCTGTGCTACTGCCCCACTAATAGCACCCGCTGGGGTAATCACCGGCGCTGACCATGTATAAGTAGTTCCTGTGGGTACCGGTGTTGGCGTTACTGTAAACGTATTACCAGAACAAATAGTAGCCGTTTGTGCACTAACATTTGGTGTAGGATTAACGGGTACAGTTAACGTAAAAGGCGAACCAGGGCAAACACCCGCGGTGGGTGTAATTATATATACTGCGGTATTTAATAGGTTATTAGTACTAACTAAATTTTGTGTAATAACAGATTGACCTACCTGTGCAGATCCTCCACTTAAACCAGAAGCAGGTGTAATATTTGGGTTATTCCAAGAATAAGTGGTACCTGCGGGAACACCTGTGGGAGCATAAACAAATGCTGTTCCACTACAAACCGCTGCAATGCTGGTATTTACTAACGAAGCAACTGGGCTTACAGTAACTGTAACTGTAAAATTTGTACCATTACAACCTCCAACACTAGGTGTAATAGTATAGGTAGCAGTTGCCGGATTTAAGGAAGTATTGGATAAAGTACCAAATATGCTTGATTGAGCTGTTCCCGATGGCGCACCAGTTAATACCCCAATTGGGAAACTGATTGGTGCCAACCATGTGTAAGTAGTCCCAACTGGAACATTTGATGGAGCTATACTAAATGATCCGCCGCTACAAATAGTAGCTGTTTGATTTATCACAGCTGGAGCTGGATTTACAACAACAGAAACTGTTTGAGAGTTTGAGCACCCTGTTACAGGACTAGTAATGGTATAAGCATAGCCAACGGTGACTGGAGACGTAGTAATATTTACTAAGGTCTCGCTTATATTTCCTGTACTATTTACAGTAGCATTACTGATACCAGGAACGGAAACCCTACTCCAAGTAAAAGTTGCACCTGAAAATGCACTTGCTGCTGCGGTGTAAGGAAAAGTTACGCCACTGCAAGTAGCAGGAGGTGTTAATGAACTACTAAGTACCGGATTTGGATTGACATTAACTGTAACTGTTTGATTACTAATACAACCACTCAAGTTTGTTAAAGTATATAGGTAGGTAACAGTTTGAGCTGAATTGGTATTATTAATCAAAATTTCACTTGGATTACCCGTACCTGCCGCAGCTGCATTGGTTATTCCAGAAACCGCAGCCCTAACCCAAGTAAAACTTGTAATAGAATTAGTACTTGTTGGAGCATAAGTAAACAATGTATTACTGCAAATAGCAGGTGCTGTAGAAGAACTACTTAAAGTAATAGAGCTATTAAATGTTGTAACTACTACATTAAAAGCAGCACCTGCACAACCCCCAACCGTTGGTGTAACCGAATAAGTAACAGTTGAGGAAGATCCAGAAGAAATACCCAATGTTCCGAAAATACTACTAGCAGGTGTTGGTTGTGAATTTACATTCGTTACTGAACCCGCTGGTGAAACCACAGGTGTTCCCCAAGTATAAGTTGTACCTGAAACCGAAGATGGACTAATAGAGAAACTATTTCCAGAACAAATACTTACCGCCTGTGCTGCAATATTCAAAATAGGATTAACAGGAACTGATACTGTAAAATTGCTACCAGCACAACCATTTGCTGTTGGAGTAACCGTATATACAGCGGTATTAAGCACATTATTGGTACTGCTTAAGGTTTGTGATATGGACGCTTGGCCGGACTGTGCAGAACCGCCCGTTAAGCCTCCTAATGGTGTAATGGCAGGCGCTGTTGTCCATGAATAAGTAGTACCTGCGGGTACGCCAGTTGGCGCTACAGTAAAAGTAGTTCCACTACAAACTACTGCAGCTGTTTGGTTGCTTACAATTGGTGCTGGATTTACTGTAACAACTAAAATAAAACTGCTACCTGAACAGGACCCTAATTTTGGTATAATGGAATAGGTGGCAGTTGCAGGAGAAGTTGTTGTATTTGACAATGTCTGAGTAATACTACTTTGATTGCTGCCACTTGTTCCACTGATCAAACCACTTGGTGAGCTTGTTGGTGTAGACCAAGTATAGGTAGTTCCAACAGGAGCACCAGCTGGATTTAGCGTAAAAGGAATACCGCTACAGGTTGTTTGAACTTGGCCCGTAATACTAGGAATAGGATTCACTATTACCACTACCGTTTGAGTATTGGTACAAAGTGTTACAGAATTGGTTAAGGTATAAACATAAGCAACTGGAATAGCTGCGGCAGTGGTATTAACAAGTGTTTCACTAATTGATCCGGATCCAGAGCCTGCAGCATTACTAATACCTGCAACTACTGCTCTAGTCCAAGTAAAAGTAGTACTCAGTGGAATGGAAGATGATGGAGTGTATGGAAATACCGAACCTGTGCAAGTTGCAGCAGGAGTTAGTGTACTAGTTAAAATGGGTGTTGGATTAACAGTAACATTAAAACTTTGTGCATTGGCACAACCCGCATTGTTTAATGCAAATGCATAAGTTACAATTGCTGCAGATACATTGCTTGCATTAGTAAGTGTTTCATTAATACTAGTTGAACCACTTCCTGCATTTGGCGTAATATTGGTCACTGATGCCCTGGTCCAAGTAATACTAGCAGATGGAATAGAAGAAACAGCGGTATAAGTATAGGGGGTTCCGCTGCAAACACTGCTGTTGGAGGTGCTACTAGTCAATACAGGTTTAGCATTGACACCAACGGTTACATTTTGATTGGTGATACATCCAGTAGAAGTATTTGTCAGTACATAATTATATACAACGGGCAAATTTCCTGAAGTTGTATTGGTTAATACTTCATTAATATTGCCAGTTCCTGAAGCAGCAGTATTACTTATCCCAGATACAATAGTTCTAGACCAAGCATAGCTTACTAAAGGGTCTTGATCAGAGGTTGCCGTATACGCAAAACTAGATCCACTACAAATACCAGTTGGTGTAGCAGAACTAGTCAATACAGGTTTGGGATTTACTACTGCTGTAACAATTCGGGTATTATTAACACATCCAGCTGGACTAGTTAGGACCAAATTATAGTTAGCAGTAAGGGGGGAACTAGTAGTATTGGTTAAGGTCTCATTGATATTTCCAGTTCCATTACCAATAAGAGGAGTGATTCCAATAACTGTAGCCCTAGACCAAGCAATTGTTGTACCGGCTGGTAAAGTAGTAGGAGTATAAGAAAAGGGAGAACCCGAACAAACTGAACCGGTTGTAGTTCCCGTTAAAACTGGGGTAGGATTAATTGTAACAATATATTGAGTAGTAGTAAAATCAGCATCATTAGTAATATCATAAGTAACAAAAGCAACGTTGGTTGTTGTATTGGTAAGCACTTGGCTGATGGAACTAGATAAAATAGCGTTGTTACTAAACCCAGTTATTGAACCAACAGGATTCACATTTGAAACAATCCAAGTAAATTTTGTATCAACAGGTTTTCCCGCAGTTGTATTGGTATAATTAAATGTTTGACCACTACAAATAGTTGTTTGAGCTACCGCGATATTACTTGTTAAAATAAATAGACAAAACAGCAAAAAGCATTGCTTCATTTTAAACTTGCTATGGCTATTGACCGAATCTAATATTGTACGCATTACAAATCTTATTGCTTTTAATCTAATGATTTTCAGTTACTTGTTATGCTTCCTATAACAGTTAGAGTATTAACTATTTTAGGAAGATATTGAAATTTACAAATATGTTGCGAGCATAGAGCAGGCATAATAAGGTAAGGTATTTTCACCTTATATTACTATTAAATCATACTTGAATCAACATTTCTAGGGATAAAATGCATACTAAAATAAGTATATCCAATCACTAAACTAAAAATATTTCATTAATTAGGGGCTAATTAGTTGATAATCAGCCTTTAATCCATTTGCATCAATTGCTCAAATAGCTGTACCTGCTCTGGACTAAGGTTTTGGGGTATGGAAACCTGAAAATTCACATAGAGATCTCCAATTTCCTTTTCTTTTTTATAGGCTGGGATTCCTTTGCCCTTTAAACGAATTCTTTCTCCATTTTGGGTACCAGCCCTGATTTTCATTTTTACTTTTCCATTTAAGGTATCAATGGTTGCATCGCCTCCCAAAACGGCTTTGTATAATCCAATAGTGGCTTGGCAATACAGGTCATTGCCCTTTCGTTCAAATCCTGGAATACCCTTAATTTCAAAATTGATAATCAAATCTCCATCGGCACCGCCATTAACACCTTTGGCGCCATGACCTTTTAATTTTAAAATTTGGTCATTGGCAATACCTGCTGGAATGGTTACCCTAATTTGTTTGCCATTGACTGTAATGGTTTCTTGGTGGGATTCCAGAATGTCCTTTAGACCCAATTGCATAGTAGCGTGCAAGTCTTGTCCGCTTCTGGGTGCATTTCCTCTACCTTGGCTAGCCCCAAACATGGAATCAAAAAAACTAGAAAAATCGGAGTCATTTTCATTGGTAAACGCATGACTCCCCCTGCTTGTTTGTTGACTTTTTCTTTGTTGCTCAAACGCCTCTCCCTGTTCCCAATCCTTACCAAAACGATCATATTTTTTCCGTTTCACCGGATCACTCAATACTTCATTGGCTTCATTAATAGCCTGGAACTTTGTTTGGGCTTGTTTGTCGGTTGGATTTAAATCAGGATGCATTTTCCTAGCCAACTTTCTATAGGCTTTTTTAATATCCGCTTCAGAAGCGCTTTTATCTAATTCAAGCACTGTATAATAGTCAATAAAGGCCATGTTGCTAAATTCCATCATTCCGGAACTGGAACTATGATAAGATTAAACAGGAATATTATAAGATTTACAGGTTAAGATTCCCGTATTATTGGCTTATCCTGTAACGGTCAAAGTGGTTCCCGTAACGGAAACGCTATACTGTTTTAGCGCCTTTGGTGCAGGACCCGCAGTAACCGCACCAGAAGTATTGAATACAGAACCATGTGCATTACAAACAAATCTTTTTCCTTGAGCATCATAATTAATGGCTACCCCTTCATGGGTACAAGCTTGTTGCACCGCAGTAAAAGAGCCGGCGGTATTGCCAGTGGCAAGTCTAGCTACCATTACACCTGATTGGGCTAAAGAACTCCCAACCGTTGTTAAACTAGCATTCAAGTCAATACTGAAATTCACCCCAGTTGGAGCAGTAGTACTAGCATCCGCTGATTTGCTGCAGGCTCCCATGCATACGGCACAAGCTGCTAAAACTGGACCTGAAAGGGTTCCTAAAAAATCTCTTCTTTGCATCTTATTTCTAAGTTTTGATCATCAATAAGCCAGTTACGCTATTGGAAGATACCACACCTTCCCTTATTTGCTGCCTGATCTTTTTATTTTAACAAACCCTTACTAAAAACCTTGCTAACGCTTATCCGTTGTTGCATGACCCAATATTGTAAAAACAAATTAGTTCAAATAAAACAGATTAAATACAAAATTCAACCATCAAATACTTTTTTTGAAATTGGTGAGGTATACCCCAGCAACAATCATTACTGCAGCCAATATTTTTGAAAAATTGATTTGTTCTTCAAAAATCAGTACCGAAGCAATGGTTGCAAAAAAAGGTTGGGTGTAAATAAAAGACCCTGTTGCGCTTGCTCCAAGTTTCTTAATTCCAAAATTCATTAATTGGTAGGCCAAGAAAGTAGCGCCAATGACTACATACATTAAACATACCCAATTTGTTACACTAAATAAATGCCATTGGATACCTTCCACTGCCTCCCAACCCAAGGGTACACTAATACATGCCCCAAATAGAAATACCCATTGCAAAATGGCGATAGCTGAAAATTTAGCCATCAGGGGTTTTACCAAAATAATATAGCTGGAATAACTAATGGCTCCAAGAATCACAAAGAGATCTCCCATGTTTTGTTCTTCACTTGAATGGGCCGATAAGTCTCTTGAAAATACCAACACTGCTCCACCTGTTATGCCCAAACAAAGTCCCATGATTTTAAATACTTGCCATTTTTCTTTTAAGAACCAGGCAGCTAAAAGGCTAATAGTAATTGGCGTTGTTAAGACCAATAAAGAAGCATGGATAGGGCTAGTCAAAGACATTCCTTTAATTGAAAATGTCTGATTTAAAGTAATGCCAGCTATACCACAGAGTAGTAGACGCCAGTAATCATTTTTTTTAAATCCGGTTTTGGTGGGATGAATTAAATACATGATCCAAAAAAGTATACCTACAGATCCAACACGAATAGCCGTTAATGCAATGGCAGGTATCAGAACAGGGCTTATCTGTTTTACCGCTATCACACTTGTTCCAAAGAAAAAATTACCCAACAATA
Source organism: Bacteroidota bacterium (assembly GCA_947460595.1). Classification (GTDB taxonomy): domain Bacteria; phylum Bacteroidota; class Bacteroidia; order Chitinophagales; family Chitinophagaceae; genus Sediminibacterium. Next base: position 6,325 of record CANHGS010000012.1, read on the forward strand.
CTGCTATCCTAGCTTTAGTTTGTTCCCCCATACCCTTAAATTGAAAGGAGGGGAATTCCAATGAAATTCCCCTCCTTTGAAAATTAATTATTGTTTAGTATTTAAATGGCTTTCCATTGGCCATTACTTCCTGCGTCTTTTCATCAAATGTAACTTTTGCGCCTGTTCTACAAGCAGCGTTAGCCATAATAGTAGCAACACTATGATTATAACCAGCTTCCACCGGTGCATTGGGTTGCTTTCTACTTCTAATGCATTCCATCCAGTTTTTAATGTGAGCAGTTGTTAAAACATCGCCACCTGTATTGGCTCCAGTTTCTACTTTAATCATTTCTGACAAACTCAGCTCAGGTAGAAGATTGGGCTGCATTTTCATAGCAGCGGCCATTCCAGCTCTCAAGCCACCTTTGGGAGAAACTTTATTGGTTATTAAATTTAACTCACCCCCATTGGAATAATAAAGTTCACTTGGATTCTCATCGCCATTATGCATTCTAGACATGAACACTACTTGAAATCCTGTAGCAGGATCATTAACAGGACCATAATCAAAAACGGCTGTTATGGTATCCCAGTTCTTTCTGCCATCTTTCCATTGATAGATTCCACCATTGGACACCACTGACCTAGGATGCGCCAATCCACTAAACCAATTCACCGTATCAATTTGATGACTCATCCATTGTCCAGGCAATCCAGAAGAATAAGGCCAGAACAACCTGAATTCTAGGTATTTTCTTGGATCAAAATTTTCATAAGGTCTATTCATCAAATACCTTTTCCAATCCAAGTCAGATTCTTTACACTGAGCTACTAAATCTGCTCTCCTCCATCTTCCAGGTTGATTCACATTCCAGGTAAGTTCTACCATAGTAATTGGCCCAAACTTTCCAGATTGAATATAGTCAGCAGCCGCTGTATAATTAGGACCGCTCCTTCTCTGCGATCCAATTTGTACAATACTCTTGGAGGCTTTCACGGCTTTAAGTGCTGCGCGATTGTCTTCCATAGTTTCAGCAAATGGTTTTTCACAATACACATCGCAACCTGCTTTTACAGCTTCAATAGTATGCAATGCATGCTGAAAGTCTGCAGTACTAATAAATACGGCATCTACTGACTTGCTGGCGTACATTTCTTCATTGTTCCTGTATGCGGTTACATCATGCCCCATTTTGTCTTTTAGAAAAGCGGCACCGTCCTCCCTGCGTTTTTTCCAAATATCCGAAACACCTACAATGTCAAAATTCATTTCTTTGTAGAACTTCATGAAGGGAGGTATATGAGAACTCCTATGTCTGTCAGAAAAACCAACTACGCCTACTCTAACGCGATCATTGGCACCAAGGATATTGGCATAGCTCTTGGCACTTAGTCCCATGGTTCCAATATAGGTTCCAGCAGCAGCTTTTGCCGTTTGTTTGAGAAAATTCCTCCTTGAATTTGACATATTAATGGTTTGTGTTGTTAAAACAATTGGTACAATTTTCTACAAGTTAAAATATTCTTTGGCATTATAGTAACAGATATTTTTCAAAATATCCCCCATCCATTGCTCGTCGTTGGGTAATAGGCCCTTTTCCATTTCTTCTCCAAAAAGATTGCACAAAGTTCTTCTGAAATATTCATGCCTTGGAAAAGAAAGAAAACTTCTACTATCCGTAATCATACCAATAAAAGTACTAATCAAGCCCATATTAGAAAGGGCATTCATTTGCTTTTCCATACCATCTTTCTGATCCAAAAACCACCAACCTGATCCAAACTGGATTTTGCCTTTTTCGGATCCGTCATTAAAATTGCCTAGCATGGTAGCAAATACTTCGTTATCCGATGGATTGATATTATACAAAATGGTTTTACAGAGTTGGTTGCTTTTGTCTAACCAATCTAAAAATCTAGACAAGTTGGCTGCCTGTGGAAAATCACCAATTGAATCAAAGCCGCTATTGGCCCCAAGTATTTTATTGAGCCTGCTATTATTGTCTCTGATGGGACCAAGATGAAATTGTTGCACCCAGCCTTTTTGATGATACATTTTACACAATTCCAATAAAACAAAACCCATAAAATGCTCCGGAGCAGAATAGGGAATGGATCTTTGTTTAAGGAACCCCTCAAATTCCATTTCCATGGTTAGAGAAAGTTGCGTGTAACCAGGCATTTGTTCAAACCCATGATCAGAAACCCTACAACCGTGTTCATGAAAATAATCCACCCTATTTTGCAAGGCTTCTAATAATGTTGGCAGGTCTTTTACAACAATCCCAGAAGCCGCTTCTAACAATCCCAAATAATGAAAGAAGTCAGTTTGTTTTTGTATAAATAAAATCTTGTCGGGTCTAAATGATGGGGCAACTTTAATAGAGAATTGTTCATCGGCCAACTGTTTGTGATAGGCTAATTTATCCCAGGGTTCATCTGTGGTACCAACATATTCCACCTTGAAATTTTTTAACAGTGACCTAGTAGTAAATTCTGGGGTTTGCAATAACTCATTGCAATGCTGGTATATTTTTGGACCAGAAGTTTCATTGAGATACTCCTTAATTCCAAAAACATTTTTCAATTCCATATGGGTCCAATGAAACAGAGGATTCCTTACTGTTTGAGGAACTACCCTAGCCCAATGATGAAACTTCAATTCATCAGAAGCTGAACCCGTGATAAATGCTTCATTCACACCAAGGGTTCTCAGAGCGCGCCATTTGTAATGATCCCCTTTTAACCAAATTTCTGTAAGATTGGCAAACTGCTTGTTATTAGCAATTTCATCCGGTGGAAGATGGCAATGATAGTCAATGATGGGTAAATCTTTCACATAATCGTGATACAAGTTTTTGGCATGCTTTCCTTGCAACAGAAAATCATCCGTCAGAAAATAACTGCTCATCTTTTGTCTTTTAATAAATTAAACGCCACCAAATACGGTGAATCCTCCGTCAACGCCTATTTGCATACCAGTCACAAACTTGGAAGCATCGCTTAATAAAAAGACTAATGCACCAACTAATTCCTCTGGATGACCAAATCTTTTAAAGGGAGTGTTTTGAATAACCAATTTACCTCTACTAGTGTAGGACCCGTCTGGCTCAGTTAATAAGGTTCTATTTTGTTCGGTTAAAAAGAAACCAGGCATTATTGCGTTCATTCTAATTAAATCGCCATGCCTATTGGCCATTTCTACTGCAAACCATTGGTTATAACAATCAACAGCCGCTTTGCCCATACTATATCCTAATACTTTTGTAATTACTTGTTTAGAACTAACTGAAGAAATATTGACAATACTCCCTCCTCCATTTTTGACCATTACCGCTCCAAAAACTTGGGTAGGTAAAATGGTACCAAAAAGGTTTAACTCCATTACTTTTCTCATCCCTTCTAAATTCATAGAAAAAATGTCTGCATCAGGTTGAACTACCCCTTCTGGCATATTACCACCAGCACCATTGACCAAGCCATCTATTTTTCCAAATTTTTCAAGAATTAAATCACGTGCCTTTATTAAATCAGTTTCTTGCAAAACATCTGCAACTATAGCTAATGCCTGCCCTCCATTTTGAATAATTTCCTGAGCCCTTGCTTCTGCAACAACTGCATTCCTACCAAGAATTACAGGAATACCACCGGCTTGCGCAATGGCTTTTACAAAGGAACCGCCTAAAATGCCCGTACCACCTGTTACAACAATTACTTTATTAGAAAGAGAGAATTGACTAGCTGAACTCATGCTTGAAATTTGTACAAAATTGGTTGATTAGTTTCAGAGCCAACCTGTTTTGAATAAAATAATTTACGAAAACGATGTAAGAAAACTTATTGTTGGATTAATACTACCCTAGCAATATTTTTAATAGGCACTAGCAGTTCTTTTTTCTTAACTAGAAAGACCAAACTACTGTCTCGCTGTTCTTGAATAATTCCTTTAACAATGGTTTTATCATCCCAACCAATCACATTCAATGGCATTTTTTGGTTGATGAAAAAAGTATAAGCTCCTTCATCATGCGTTTTTACTTGTGCTTGACGTTGAGTGCCACCATCTTTTTTGGTATTAATAAGAATCACCCCTGCTGCCCCTTGGGCGCCAAAAGAGGTAGCAGAAGCCGCATCTTTTAATACAGAAATACTTTCTACGTCTTGGGCATTGATATTTGTAATATCACCAGAATAAATGGTACCATCTAACACAAACAAAGGTGGTTTTTGGTTATTCAAACTACCAATACCGCGAATAACTACAGATCCACCTGTTTTATCATTGGTTGTTTTCACCTCCAATCCAGGAACCTCCCTGAGCATGTCAAAAATGGTTCTGTAGGTACCTTGTATAGCGGGATTTGCTTTTGCTTGTGCATGAATATTATTGTAACCAACTATTAAGAGCAGCAAAAAACAACAAGCAGTTTTCATATTAGATTCCTCACTTGTTTTTGGAAGCCATTTTTTGAGCCTGAGTTGTGGTATAATACTTAGCCAACATATTGGGAATCTCCCAAGTGGGCATATTGTTATTTGCTAAATAACCCAAGTATTTTTCAGTTACCCTAGCAAAATGCGATTCATGACCTTCTTTATATGATTCTGGAATAATCACCTCCCAGCCCTTATCATTCTTTTTTAAAGACACCCCTTTGAACTCTTTACCAAGTGAAGCCATTGCCTGTTCAGCAGCCGCCGCAGTACCTCCTTCAATATAAAGTGTAGGCTTAAACATTTGTTCCGCCCCTTGTTTTATGATTAAGTTGGCCTTGGTTCCACGCATAATGGAGTAATGGGTATCACCCGTACCTTCAGGCGCTTTGTAGTTCCAAATCACTGAAACCTTTGCGTGCACCCCATTAATGGTATAATTGATCTCTCCATTACACAAAACATTGATATCCTTTTTGGCATCAGTATATTTTCCAAGATAACTAGGTACTTCAGCTAATTTGGTCACTTCTTTAAACTGTGCCACACTTATTGCTGTGGCCCAACTTTTGGCAGTTTTTAATTGAATGTCTTTTTTGTAGTCAATCACTTTATTGGGAAAACATTCCCATTGAACCAAGTCAACCAAATGGGTAGTTACATCTACAATGCCTTCACCTTCTTGAGCTACATCAAAAAACCAACCTGGTCTTGTTAAAACAGATCCGGAAACATACTTATAAAAATGGTGCACACTTTCTTTTGTGACTGCGGGTTGCTCCAGCGTTCCTTTTTGTAAACTACCAAAAAGACCGGCATCCATTGACAAAGCTCTTTGCAAAATGGTAGTAATCTCATACCGTTCTGTCATGATATCATAAAGCAACAACTTTTTCTTTTGCGCTAATTCTAAGGCCGATTTCAATTTCAAAAATCCTTTTTCATCAATAGCCATTGGCTTATCTGCAAAAACATTTATTCCTGATTGAATTGACTGAAGAATATAGTCTGTTTTCAATTGGTTATTTCCAGCTAACACTACTACATTTCCTTTTTTCTCAGACAGCATTTTTTGTAGATAATCGTCTCCCTCATACACTTGTTCTTTCCAAGAAGTAGCACCTGTACTAGCAGCATTGTACCCTTTAATTTTGTCTAAATGCAGATTCAAATCGGTTCCCTTTTTTGCATATACAAAAACCGTGGGATCCACTTGAGCATACATAGACTTTTGAACCAAAGCCGCGTGAAAGTGCCCAGGGTCCAAGGTTATCAACTTTACAGCTTGTTGCGCATGCAATTGCAAACCAAATAAGGACATACCCATCCAACTAACAATTTTACTTTTCATATTTCTTCCAATTCTTTAAATCAGTTTTTACGCTTCTCTTTAAACTCTTAACTCTTAACACTCAACTTCTTCTTCCATTCTTCACTCTTCACTCTTCACTCTTCACTTCCTTCCTCCTCTCTTCACTCTTCACTTTCCTCCTCCTCTCTTCACTCTTCACTCTTCACTTTCCTCCTCCTCTCTTCACTCTTCACTTCCTTCCTCCTCTCTTCACTCTTCACTTCCTTCCTCCTCTCTTCACTCTTCACTTTCTTCTTCCTCTCTTCACTCTTCACTCTTCAGTCTAATCTTTTATCTCTTCACTTTTTTAATCAAGCCCCTTCACTTCATAAGGAAAACGGTGCGCTCTATTCAACATTGAATTGGCCTCATCGTCATTAATAAATCGCTCATTCATTGGATCCCAATGAAGGGTGCGTTTTACTTTCATCACTGTATGATGTATTAAGCAGGTTGAACAAGAACGATGCCCAACTTCCACAGGAGAAATGGGTTGCAACCTACTACGCATACAGTCTAGCCAGTTGCCATGTTGTTCCTCACTTTTATACAAATTGATTTCATTTGGACCAATCACAGAAGTGATAATTTTATCATTGCTGGCAGAAAGCGCTTTTGCATTGGCGGTATTGACTACTGGTTCATTGGCACTTGCTTTATAATTTCCGCGGGTAACAAAAATCCAGCCTTCGGTTCCTTCAAATTTGATACCATTTGGCAATTCATTGCTAATAATCATTCTCACGCCATTAGCATACAATCCTTCTGTAGTAAATAATCCATGTACATTCCATAATCCTTTTGTTGGAAAATCGGCCTTGCCAGAAATTTCAATGGGACCTGTATATTCCGTATCCATTCCCCAGTGCGCACAGTCCACATGGTGGGCACCCCATCCAGTAATCATACCCGCACCAAATTGTTCACTACGTAACCAGCCTGGACGGCTATAATCATTTTGTGGATGCACCCTTTTCTCTGTATAATATACATAAGGTGTAGAGCCCAACCAAGCATCATAATTTAAAGTAGCGGGAATAGGCATTTCTGGTTCTTCATCGCCTCCGGGATCACCTGGCAAACCCACATATACTTTTTTCAATGTTCCAATTCTCCCATTTCTAACCAGTTCAGCCGCGTATCGGAATTGTTGAGAAGACCTTTGCTGGCTACCAATTTGTAAGATCCTTCCTGTTCTATGAACCGCATTACTCAAGGCCCTGCCTTCAGCAATGGTTAATGAAGCTGGTTTTTGTAAGTACACATCTTTACCTGCCTCTACAGCATGTATTCCTAAATAAGCATGAGAATGGTCCGGTGTACTAATCAGTACTCCATCAATATCTTTATTCAATAGCAACTCTCTATGATCGGAATACATAGTTACACCATCATAGGGTTTACCTTGCTTCTTACTATAATAATCGTTAACATATTTTTTCCCATCGGCCAAGCGCTTACTATCAACATCACAGACAGCCATAATTCTAGCATTGTCATATTTTAGCGTTTCCGCCATATCATGGTCTCTGGAAATTCTTCCAACTCCAATGGCTGCAATATTTAAACGATTACTTGGTGCATTTTTACCAAATACAGAAGCGGGAACAATGGTTGGAAACCCTGTCATAGCGAGTGTTGTAGCAACACCACTTTTGATTCCTGTTTTCATGAAATCCCTACGATTGAATGATTTTTTTTCTGACATATTTTTTATTTTAAAGGATCATCTTTTGTAATTGATTTGGCATTGGCATAATTCAAGCCTTTATATTTTGAAGCCATATAACGTAAGCCTTGCAACAAATGGTTTTGATAAACAGGTTCCGCATAAGATTCTTTACTATGGCCAAGAGTTGTAATCCATACATGTCCGCCTTCAAAATCTTGGTACCAAACTGCCGGATAATAATTGGCATAAGAACCTGCATTTTTATCAATGGTTTCTTTCTGATCTGGCTGCAAACTACTTAATTCATGCGCCATCAATACTTTGATGCCTGGATACAATTCCTTTCCAAAATAACATTCATCCTCCCTCTCCCATCTCATAGGAACCCCTTCCATAGAGGGGTGTTTGGGATCCATATTTTTAACAGCAAATTTTTGGAATTTAGCATGCCAAGAAAAAGTTTCGCCAATCATCATTTTGAACCATTTCCAATTCCGCTCAGTTCCTGTTACGGAATGTACGCCCAAAAATCCGCCACCAGCTTCTATATATCGCCTAAAGGCAAGCCGTTGGTCGTCTGTATCAAATACGTCATTGTTGGTACTGGTAAAAACTAAAAAATGGTATTTTTTCAAATTTGATTCGGTAAAAACAGCTGGGTCATCAGAAACAACCACTTTAAACTGGTTTGCCTGCCCCATAGCTTGAATACTAGCTACCGCTGAAGGAATATTGTCATGTACAAACCCCTTGCCATTCTTGGTATAAACCAAAATTTGAATACCATTTAGAGGGTCCAATTTTCTAGAAATTTCCGCTAAAACTGGCGAAAAAGATATCAAAACTAATAGAAACACCCCAAAAAGGCGTATTGGCGAAATTCTTAACATGAATACAAATTTAGTGAGGGACTAATTTACGGTTGATACCCATTTTTGATTGAAATATTATCGAAAACGGTTTCGTAAATACTTTTTAATTTTTTTTAGAATAAAAGTTCCTACAAAAGATTTCTGAATTATATTGGCGTCGCATTAATAACAACTATACAGCCTTATAAACCGCTGTTGTAGTACTTATTAGTTTAACCAAACAACAATTGCCAAATGAAAAAAAAACCAAAACTCCTAACAGGGGGGCTAGGATTGCTGCGATATGCAGTAATTGGAGCGCTTTCCCTGTCTGCCCTAGTACCTGAAGTACAGGCAAGATCAACCAACATTGCGGGTTTTACCAAAAACCTCCCGCCCATCAGTGTTACCGGTAAGGTTACTGATTCAAAAAACAATCCACTTGAAGGCGTTTCAGTTGTAATTAAAGGAACCACACGTGGAGCCACTACTGACGCTCAAGGTGTGTTCAAATTGAGTAATGTACCAGACAATGGAACATTGGTATTTAGCTTTACTGGTTTTGCCAATAAAGAAGTATCCGTAAAAAGTAATTCAACCATCAACGTTTCTTTGTCTGAACAGGTTTCAGGCTTGAACGATGTGGTAGTTGTGGGTTATGGTACTAGAACCAAAAAGGATTTGACTGGCGCTGTTTCTCAAGTAAAAGCCACTCAATTAGAAAACGAAAACCCAAGATCTGTGCAAGACATGTTGCGTGGTAACGCTCCCGGTCTGGATGTAGGTTTTGACGCTAGTAATAAAGGTTCCAATGCCAGTTTACAAATTCGTGGTAAAGGTACCCTTACCGCCAGCTCTGCTCCTTTGATTGTATTGGATGGAGTTATCTACCCTGGAGGTATGGAAGATATTAACCCCAATGATATCAATACCATTGACATCTTAAAAGACGCCAGTTCTGCCGCCGTATTTGGTGCAAGATCTGCCAATGGTGTTATCTTGATTACTACCAAAAAAGGTAAAACAGGAAAACCTATCATTGCTGTAAATAGTAATATGGGGTTAAATAGACTCTCTAATAAACCACATCTATTAGATGCCAATGAGTTTTTGACTTGGCGCCAAGACGTTAGATGGTCCATGGTTGGGTTTGACAGTACCTCTAAACCAGGTATTCAATATAGATTCTGGAATCCTTCCACCCTACCTTCCTCTATATCTGTAGCGCAGTGGTTGGCTTTGGACGGCTCTGGCGGAGACCCAACAGTTGCTTGGTTAAACCGTTTGAGTTTAAGACCAACTGAAGTGGCCAACTATCAAGCAGGTAATACCATTGATTGGGAAAAGAAAATCTACAATCAAACTGCTATGCAACAGGATCATACCATTAGCATTGCACAAAGAAAAGAAGATTTAAATTATTACTTTTCAGTAGGCTATCTTGAATCTCAGGGTATTACCGTAGGAGATTTATACAAAACTTTCCGTACCCGTTTTAGCTTAGAGTCTAATATTGCTAAATACTTGACAGTAGGTACCAGTATTCAGTTTGCAGAAAGAGACCAAAGTTCTGTATTGGTGAACTTTGACGATATGATTAGAACCACTCCTTATGGATCTTACTATGGGGCCGATGGTGTAACATTAAGAGCTTCACCCAATGATGACCCAGGTAATAACTCACACCCTTTCTTGGGTAAAGAATATACTGACAGGATGTATAAATATGATAACCTGTTTGGTCAAATCTATGCCAAGGGCAAATTGCCTTACGGATTCTCTTATTCCGTAACATTCTCTCCTAGATATGAAACCCTACGAGAATACAACCACCAATCTGCTAATAACCCTATCCTTGCTACTAGAAAGGGTATTGTTGACAGAAGGAATCAAACGGTTTATTCATGGAACTTAGATAATCAGTTAAACTGGTCTGGCAAATTTGGCAAACATAGTATTGAAGCTACTTTCTTAGCCAATGCCGAAAAATTCCAATCTTGGAATACCAATATTCGTGCAGAGAACTTTGCGCCCAATGACAACCTAAGCTTTAATAGTATTCAGTCCGCTACGCTTCCAATTATTGCTACTTCTGATGACCAGTATGAAACAGGTGATGCGTTGATGGCTAGGTTGAACTATAACTACAATCAGCGTTACTTCTTAACATTGACTACCAGAAGAGACGGATATTCTGCCTTTGGTCAAGAAAATCCAAGAGCTACTTTCCCATCTGCTGCCGTTAGCTGGGTAATCAGTGAAGAGGGTTTTATGAAGAACACTTCTAAGTGGTTGGATTATGCCAAAGTTCGCCTTTCTTATGGTGAAAATGGTAACCGTTCCATTGGTAGGTATGCAGCTTTGTCAAACTTAACTTCTGGAACCTACACCTATATCACTGGTGGAGGAGCTCCTTATAGTGTAGGTTTTGTTCAGGCAAGTAACTTGTCTAACCCTGGTTTGAAATGGGAAAGAAACTCTTCTATTAACCTTGGTCTAGACTATAGCATCATCAAAGGAAAAGTATCAGGTTCTATTGATTACTATACTAGAACAACCAAGGATTTGTTGGTTAACAGAACCCTACCAACGGTAACTGGTTTTACCAGCATTCTAGCCAATTTGGGTGGAGTAGAAAACAAGGGAATGGAATTTAGTTTCAATACCACCAATATCAAGAATAAGAACTTTGAATGGAGAACCACACTTGCATTCTGGTGGAACGTCAACAAGATTGTTCAATTGTATGGAGCAACCCCAGATTATGATGCAGCTGGCAAACAAATAGGAAGCTCTGAAAAAAACGATATAGCAAACGGCTGGTTTATTGGAAAAAATATCAATACGGTATTTGATTATACCATTACTGGAGTTTGGCAGCAAGCAGATGCTGTTGAAGCAAAAAAATATGGATACAAACCAGGTGATTTTAGATTACAAGACACCAATGGTGATGGTAAATACACTATTGATGATAAAGAATTCCAAGGTAACACCACCCCTGACTTCTCTTGGAACTTAAGAAACGAATTCAAGCTTTACAAGAATTTTGATTTATCATTCTCTTTGTATTCTAAAATTGGACAGTTAAGCCAATTTAATGAAGCTAAAAATGTGGATTTATTTTATGATCGTTCACAGTTTTACCAACGCCCCTATTGGACCCCAACTAATCCAATTAATGACTATGCAGCCATGATGTCAAATGCTGGCGGCTCTGTTTCTTGGAACGTATTTAGAAAGTCTACTTTTATTAGACTTAATAACATCAGCTTGGGTTATAATCTGCCTGCTGAAATTGCTCACAAATGGAAACTGGATGGTTTGAAAGCCTATGTAAACGTGGTGAATGCTGCGGTATTCTCACAATGGAACTATTTTGATCCAGAAAACAAAGGACCTACGCCATACACCATCAATTTTGGACTTAACCTGACTTTATAAGATAACCAACATAAAAACAGAAGACATGAATTATACTAAATTTAAAATAGCCCTTCTGCTATCGGTTGTTGTTATCAGTACAACAACACTGACTAGCTGTAACAAGGATTGGCTCAAACCCAAACCCTTATCCATCTATTCTCCAGAAAATACCTTGATAGACGTATCCGGATTCAATGCAGCATTGGCCGCATGTAACCGTAATCTTAGGACAGAATGGTATGGAGATGGCGCGCCCATTATTACAGAACAAATATTTTCAGAAGTATCTGTAGACGGTACAAACGACAAAACAGGACCGGCTCAAAACTTGGACTTGCAAATTACCCCAGACGCCAACCTGAACTCTCCAGATTTCAACCGTATTGGTTGGTATTGGAACCAGGAATATGTTGGAGTAAGAATGGCTAATACCATTATCTCTCGATTACCTGCAGCCACTGCCATTTCTGAAGCTGACAAGAATATTTTGCTTGGTAAAGCGTATTTCTACAGGGCCTATGATTACTATCGTTTAACCAATCAGTTTGGCGATGTTCCTTGTCCTACCAAGGAAGTAACTTCCGCTAAAGTAGATTTCACTACCGTTAAAAGAGAAGTGATTTTAACCCTAATGAAATCAGATCTAGAGTTTGCCGTAAAATACGTTCCCATGGTTACTGACAAGGGAGATGTTAACAGAGGTGCTTGTTTTCATCTATTAACCAAGGTTAACTTGGCCCTAGGTTTGTTTGATGACGCCATTGCTTCTGCTACTGCAGTTATCAATGCTGGACCCTACAAATTAATGACCAGCCGTTTTGGTGTGGATGCTGGAATAGCCACTAAAAACGTTACTTGGGACTTACATCGCCCAGATAACAAATCTGCTGCAGCTAATACCGAAGGTTTGTTTTTGGTAACAAGTAGATTGGGCACTGTTAGTGCATTTGTTAGTTCCATGCTAGATGGTGGTACCGGTGGTACACCCGGCATGAGAATTATGCGTCAAGCTTCTCCAGGAGTTTCTATTGGCACTACCATTTTCACACCGGCTGGCAGAACGGGGATGACCGCTTCTGGAGGTGTAGAAATTGATATCATGAATATTTATGGTCGTGGTATTGGAAGAGCTAGAAATACCTCTTATGAGTACTGGGAAATCTGGGATGACCCCAATGACCTACGTCATGACTCTACTTCAGGCAACTGGCTCTATCCAGAAAACCTACGTTATAACAACCCAGCTTTAAAAGGGGTAGATACCGCTTATGGATTGCGTCTAAGATTAACTGATCCAAAACAAGGTAACAAAATGCTTTGTGAAGACACATTGCGTAGATGGTTCCCTTGGCCTTTTTACAAAGTATTTGTTCCAGATACAGAAAATTACCCCATGCAAGGTGGTCAATCCGATTGGTATGTATTCCGTCTAGCGGAAACCTATTTGTTGCGTGCTGAAGCCTATCTTTGGAAGGGAGACGCTGCCAGTGCTGCTGCTGATATTAATGCAGTTAGAACTAGGGCAAAATGTGCTCCATACACTGCAGCGCAAGCAAACTTTAATACCTTGTTGAATGAGCGTGCTAGAGAATTATATTGGGAAGAGCCTCGTAAGACTGAGTTAACCAGAATGGCTTATTTATTTGCAAAAACTGGTAGATCTTACAACGGTAAAACTTATACCCTTGCTAACTTCTCTACCTCCAACTTTATGGTTGATCGGATTTTAGAAAAGAATATTTTCTATAAAACCAATTATGTAACCATTCGTGGAGACCAGTTCCGCATTAGCCAATACCACGTTTTATGGCCTATTCCTCAGGCGGCTATTCTAGCCAACTCTGATGGTCGTATTAACCAAAATATTGGATATAGTGGATCTGCCACTAATGTACCGGCAAGTGATAAAATCATAGATTAATCATATAAAGCTTGTTAAATTCCGGATGCCACACCAAAAAGTGTGGCATCCTTTTTTTGAAGACCTTTCTGCACTAAATTGCAAGACCAAATACATCATCCATGAATCTAGTTTCAAAAAAAATGTTAGTACCTGCTTTGTTTTTATTAGCAGGTGGAACCATCCAAGCTCAAAACAGTAATCAACCCAATGCGGAATTGATTAGAACTTTTGATAAAGCTTTATCAGGTGCCGCTAGTCAATACAAATACTTAAAAAGTATTACCCCCATTGACGTAATGCCTAAAACATTCTATGCTACCAAAAAATTAGAAACCAGTAAAACCAGTTGGTGGACCAGTGGATTCTATCCAGGCTCCCTACTCTATTTATATCAAGCAACCAAAGACACCGCTTTATACAATGAGGCAAAAACTCGTTTGCAAATTTTAGAAAAAGAACAATATAACAAAGGAACCCATGATCTTGGATTTATGATGTTTTGCAGTTTTGGCAATGCCAATAGCATGCAACATGACAAAAAATATGATGAGATCTTAATGAACAGTGCCAAGTCATTGTCTACCAGATTTAATCCCACTGTTGGTTGTATCAAATCTTGGGATCATGGCACTTGGAAATTCCCGGTGATCATTGACAATATGATGAATTTGGAACTCTTGTTTTGGGCTACCAAATATTCTGGTGATAGTAGTTATTATAAAATAGCTGTTACACACGCCAACACTACCATGAAACACCATTATCGCAATGATTTTAGTTCTTTCCATGTCATTGACTATAATCCTGATAACGGAACAGTATATGAAAAGAAAACACACCAAGGCTACGCCGATGCTTCTGCTTGGGCCCGTGGTCAGGCTTGGGGGCTTTATGGATATACGGTTATGTACAGGGCCACCAAGGATAAAAAATATTTGACTCAAGCCAATAAAATTGCGCATTTTATTATTGACCATCCAAGACTTCCTGCAGACAAAATTCCTTATTGGGACTATGACACACCAGATATTCCTGCCACTTATAGAGACGCTTCTGCAGGATCCATTGCCGCTTCCGCATTTTTAGAATTGAGCAAATATGCAGATCAAAAAAACAGTACCCTCTATTTCAAAACAGCTGAAAAGATATTGAGTGCATTGGCCTCTCCTACCTATACCGCAAAGCCTAAAGAGAATGGTGGATTTATTCTCAAACATAGTGTAGGTCATTGGCCTAACAACTCAGAAGTAGACGTTCCTTTAACCTATGCAGACTATTATTATATTGAAGCCATGCTTCGTTACAAATCTATGGCCAAGAAATAGTATTGAATAATAACATGATTAAGACAGGGTTCCTTTACAGCTTACTATTTGGTCTCCTTATTTCAAGTGCTAATAGCCAGACAAGCAACAACAAAACACCTGAAAAAATGGATCTGTATTTACTAATTGGTCAATCCAATATGGCAGGAAGGGGATTGATTGATTCCAATACTGCCAATGAAGGAAATGCTCAGTTATTCATGTTCACCAAAAATGAAGATTGGCTTCCAGCCAAACATCCCCTGCATTTTGACAAGCCCAAAATGGTAGGTGTTGGTCCAGGAATGGCTTTTGGTATAGAAATGTTAGGGCATCAGAAAAGACCCATTGGATTAATTCCTTGTGCAGTTGGAGGAACATCTATTAATAGTTGGCAGCCTGGTGGTTATGACTCGGCTACCAAAACGCATCCCTATGATGATGCATTGTTACGTTTGCAAAAAGCCTTGTTGTCCGGAACCTTAAAAGGGATTATTTGGCATCAAGGAGAAGCAGATAGTCCTGAAGAAAAAAGAAAAGACTATTTAGAAAAACTGACCCTATTAATTGAAAGATGGCGCAGCATTGTCCAAAACCCCAATTTGCCATTTGTGGCAGGTGAAATTGGCAATTTTAATGAGGTGCACCAAACATTTAATCAAGCATTAAATGCGCTACCTACCCTAGTAAAAAATACAGGCTTAGTGTCTGCAAATGGTTTAATAGACAAAGGAGATCATTTGCATTTTGATGGACCATCTGCCCATGAATTAGGAAAACGTTATGCGGCTAAAATGAAGGAATTACAAAAACAATTTTAAATCTACCAAATGAAACCACTAATAGCTATGGAACAAACCTGGAGATGGTTTGGTCCCAACGATCCTGTAAGCTTGCAAGACGTAAAGCAAACTGGTGCTTCCGGTATTGTTACGGCCTTACATCATGTTCCTCATGGTGCAATTTGGGAATTAGAAGAAATACTTGAAAGAAAAGCCATCATTGAAAAAATGGGTTTAACATGGTCTGTAGTTGAGAGCATTACAGTACATGAATCCATTAAAACTAGAACGGGTAACTATAAAGATTATATAGAAAAATACAAGACCTCTATTAGGAATGTAGCTAAAGCTGGGATTCCTATAATTGCCTATAATTTTATGCCAGTCAATGACTGGACACGCACTTCTCTGAACTATCCTATGACAGATGGATCATTGGCCTTATATTTTGATTGGATAGATCTGGCCGTTTTTGATATCTATATTTTAAAAAGACCCAGTGCTGAGATTAGTTACCCAGAAAAAACGGTTTTGGCTGCAGAACAGCGATTTAAAACTTATAGTCAAGAACAGTTAGATGCCATTGCAGGTGTGGTTATGTTTGGTATACCTGGAGAAGCTAGAACTACCACGGCTATGATGCTAGAAAAACTAGCTACTTATACCCATATTGACCATGCCGCCTTACAAGAGAATCTATGCCATTTTCTTTCTGAGATTAGTCCTGTTGCGGAAGAATCTGGGATAAAATTGGCCATTCACCCTGATGATCCCCCCTTCCCTATTCTAGGCCTTCCTAGAATCATGAGTAATCTGCAAGACATGGAACATGTGCTACAAAAAGTAGAAAATCCAGCCAATGGCATTTGTTTTTGCACGGGTTCATTAGGTGCATCAGAAAAAAACGACTTACCCAATATGGTCAAAAAATTGGGTAACCGAATTCATTTTGTGCATTTACGCAATACCAAAAGAGATGAGGATGGTAATTTCTATGAAGCAGATCATTTAGGCGGTGATTCAGATATGTATGCCGTTGTCAAAGAATTGCTCAAAATTCAACAGGAATATCAGGTATCTCTCCCCTTTAGACCAGATCATGGGCACCAAATGCTGGATGATCTTAAAAAAGTAACCAATCCTGGTTATTCTGCCATTGGCAGATTAAGAGGATTGGCAGAATTACGAGGTTTAGAACTAGGCATTTTACGATCCCTGAAAGAGCAACTATAGCAACATTTTTAGCAAATTTCCGAAAATACTATTTGACTGACATCGAAAATTTTATAGTAATATTTTCGTAGATTGTAGGCCACAAACTAATTGTGCCGTTATGTCTAAAGTTAATTTGAAGGATCTAGCCAAAGAGCTGAAAGTATCCGTTTCAACGGTTTCAAAAGCCTTGAAAAGTAGTCATGAAATTAGCGCCGAAACCAAAAAAAGGGTGTTGGAATTGGCACAAAAAATGGGGTATAATCCCAACCCCTATGCAGGATTCCTGAGGCACCATAAGAGTAAGACTATTGCCATTATAGCCCCAGAATTGACCAATAATTTTTTTATTCAAGCTATTAGCGGAGCTGAATCAGTGGCTCA
Source organism: Bacteroidota bacterium (assembly GCA_947460595.1). Taxonomy (GTDB): domain Bacteria; phylum Bacteroidota; class Bacteroidia; order Chitinophagales; family Chitinophagaceae; genus Sediminibacterium. Next base: position 23,626 of record CANHGS010000012.1, read on the forward strand.
GGAAAAGGATTACCACTTGCTCATTTATATCACAAATGATGATTATCAAAAAGAGGAAAGCATTCTCAAACACCTTCAAAATGGGCGTGTGGATGGTGTGATTATGTCCTTAGCTAGTACTACCAAGGGCTATCAACACCTAAACGATCTAATTCATTCCGGCATTCCCATTGTATTTTTTGATAGAATCTGCCATGAAATTGAAACAGCCAAAATTACCACAGACGACTTTGTTAGTGGATTTAATGCAACCAACCATTTAATTGAAAATGGTTGTAGGGATATTGCGTATCTATCCATTTCAGAAAATTTATCTATTGACAACAAACGCAAACAAGGGTATTTAGAAGCTTTAATGAAGCATGATATTCCTTTTAACCCCAATAGAATGGTACAATGTAACACGGATGACAAGTTGAATTTCAAAAAAATCAAACAATTGTTACAACAAGAAAAAAGACCTGATGGGGTATTTGCCTCCATTGAAAAATTGGCGCTTAATACTTATTATGCCTGCAAAGAATTAGACTTAAATATTCCAAAAGATGTGAAAGTAATTTGCTTTGCCAACCTTAGAACCGCTCCCCTATTAAACCCTTCACTCACTACTATCACCCAGCCTGCTTTTGAAATAGGAAAACAAGCGGCCACCATTCTTTTCAAAAATTTGGACAAGAAAAGAACCCTAATTACCAATGAAAACATTGTATTAAAATCTGAATTGATCAAACGAGAATCAACTGCTGTAAAATAAATCAGTTCTTAAAAAACATTAATCGTTTGCAAGTTCTTGCAAACTTCTTCGGATGCCTAATTCTACCCCACGTATTTCTGCCAAGCCCCTTAATCTACCAATGGCTGAATAGCCTGGATTGGTTTTCTTTTTTAAGTCATCCAACATTTGATGACCATGATCTGGTCTTACTGGAATAGAACAGTTTCTAGCTTGCATGGCTAATACCAATTCTTTGATTACCGCATACATATCTACATCGCCTTCCAAATGATTGTCTTCATAAAAATCCCCCCATTCATTGCTACGTGTGCTTCGTAAATGAATAAAATTGATTCTATTGGCAAAACGCTTTACCATGGCTGGTAAATCATTATCCGGTCTTACTCCAAATGAACCTGTACAAAAACAAAGTCCATTGTTGAGAGAAGGCACTGCATCTATCAATGCCTGAAAATCAGAAGCGGTACTTAAAACCCTTGGCAATCCAAGTATGGGATAAGGAGGATCATCTGGATGAATCACCATTTTCACTCCTGCCTCATCGGCAGTGGGCATAATTGCCTGTAAAAAATAGATCAGGTTATTTCTTAACTGATTTGCGTCTATGCCTTTGTAAGTATCTAGTGTTTCTTGAAATTGGTCAATTGTAAAACTTTCTTCACTTCCGGGTAAACCTGCAATAATATTTCTTTGCAACAATAGTCGCTCATCTGAACTCATGCGTTCAAATCGCTCAAAAGCTCTTTGTTTTTCTTTGGTACTATATTCCTCTTCAGCACCCTCCCTTTTTAACAAACAAAGGTCAAATGCCATAAAAGCCGCTTTTTCAAATCGCAAAGCTTTGGAACCATCTGCAACAGTAAATGCAAGGTCTGTTCTTGTCCAATCCAAAACCGGCATAAAATTATACGTAACTATCTTGATGCCACATGCACCCAAATTTTTGATAGAAGCAGTATAGTTTAGAATGTATTGCTCAAAATTGTCTGTCTGTGTTTTAATGGCTTCATGAACTGGCACACTCTCAACAACATCCCATTTTAATCCAGCTGCTTCAATGATTGCTTTACGCTCTAAAATGGCATCCATGGTCCAAATAGCCCCATTGGGCAAATGGTGCAGTGCCGTAACCACACCCGTACAACCGGCCTGCTTAATATCTTGTAAACTAACAGGATCATTGGGTCCAAACCAACGCATGGTTTGAATCAAGGCTGGATATACGAATGGCGTATTCATGAAATTTAATTCAGGTTTAGAAAGTTGCAAACCTAAATAGAAGTCTTGAATCTGCGTGAGCAAACACTGTTTAATCCTACTAAATTAACTATAACGATTTCGAGCTGAATGAATGTGCCCAAGCTTTCTTGCCAAAGCTAAAACCTGCTGTTATAGAGGGGCCGTTATATCCCCAACCAATATGGGCCTTATTGCTATTTACATTGGCATCAACTTTAAAATTAAATCCAGTATAACCCAGAGAAAGGTCTACATGCTTGGTAGCTTGGTACATTAAAACGGCATTATAGCCTACAATTTGGCCACTAACATCTCCTGTATTGATAGCCAAATAATTAAATTCTCCATTTAAGGCTAATCGATTATTAAGAGATACTCCCCCCCAAATACCTAGATCTGGTAATGGCGCTGTAAAGTTAAAATTTTGGTTGGAAGTTAAGGATCCGGCTGCTGTTTTAATGCCCATTCCTACACTGGTTTGAAGGGTATGGGTACCAATCAAAAAGCCTAATTCAGCTTTAGGTTTTGCCAAAAGGGCATATCCCCAAGATGCACGATAAATAGTTGTATTAAAAAAGCTACTCACATTTGCTGAGACATTATAAGTGTTATCTCCAAATTGGATGGTTCTATCTAAGGTTTTGGTGGAAGACCTATTGAATTGCAAATAACTAAAATCAAACCTAGACCTTCTTGAGATGCGCCATTGGAAATTAACCATAAAGGTTCCAATCTGCTTATCAAAACCCAAGTCCTTTTCAAAATCAATATCGGTTCCCACTCCACCAATGGTAGCACCTACTTTAATATCGGTATTATTAACAGCACTCATATAACCAGCACTAAGCCTGCATCTTTCAACAAACCATGGGGCCAGTTTATGGTTGTTCCCTTTGATACTATCGCTAGCGGGCGCAGATTGACCCATGACCTTATTGCTAACAACTATGACCATTAACAGAACAGTTATTTTTCTCATATTAATTATTAAAAATTTCTATTTTTATTAAATATTACACATAGTAATAAAAACTAAATTAGGGTATGAAGCTTATAAATAAGGGATTTAGCCATATTGGATTGACTTATATGATGTTTTTTAAAATATAAAACAGTCCTTTTTTGTAGAAATTTAAAAACTCCAGTAGTTTTAATTTTATTCAAATACTACAATTTATTACTGTGGTATGACCATTCAAAAACAATATGCATGTTTAGAATCAACCTTCAAAACAATAAAATGGCAGCAAAATGTATGCTCTATCTGCTGTTTTTTACATTGACCAATTACAGTCTAACAGCACAACTTGGCAAAGCTCAACCCAGGACTGGAGGCAGACCTGCTGCTTCCAAATCCAAACCTGAATTTGGCGCTAAGAAAGCTTCCATACCTACCAGTAATGCTAGGGGGGCCAATAATGGCAACAGTAGATTGAATACTGGCAACAATGTAAAAACAGAAGGCAATAAGATTAATAATGCTGGGAATAAAACCAACAATATTGGATCCGGTAACAAAAATACCAATATAGGTTCGGGCAATAATAGTAATAACACCAATATTGGCACCGGCAATAAAGTAAATATTGACAATAGCAAGAATAACAATGTCAATATCAATGTCAACAATAGTACCCACATTAATAATGGATATCCTAGGGGTAGTTATCGACCCTATACACGCCCACCTTACAGGTATGGGGGAATGAGTTTTTATTGTCATTTTGGATACGCTTATCACCCTTATCGCCCATTCTATTGGGGGCCAGTATGGCATCCATGGGGCTTCTTTATTACTGCTATGGCCGCTACAGCCATTATTATATCTATTGAAAACCAACAATACCACTATGATCAGGGAGTATATTATGTTGCTTCCAATGGAGGATATACCGTTGTTCAAGCACCTGTTGGAGCCACCATTACTACCCTTCCAGCAAATACCCAAACAGTAGTAGTCAATGAAACTGTGAACAATTATTATTACGGAGGCACTTATTATGAAAAATCAGAAAAAGGATATACTGTTGTTCCTCCAACGGCTGGGACCATTATTGAACACCTTCCCGAAGGAGCCAAAGAAGAAAAAGTTGGCGAGCAAACATTCATGAAATTAGGAGAAGTCTATTATCAACCTATTAAAAAAGATGGTAAAGACATGTATGAAGTTGTAACAATTGAAAAAGATGCTTCTAATTAAAACTTTAATAAATTTGAACCCAAGGAATTAATATCCTACATAAATATTCATTTTTAAATCAGAAAATATGAAAAACATTATTCAGAAGTATGCATTGGGAATGGCAATTATTTTATTTGCTGCCTCCTGTGGCTCAACATTAAAAGTATATACAGACTTTGACAAAAACGCAGTATTTAGTAATTACAAAACTTTTAGTGTTTATAATTTAAAAACAACTGGTAGCGTAAGCCAATTGAACGCCGATAGAATTGTCAATGCTATAAAAGCAGAATTAACCAGCAAAGGATTTCAAGAAGCTGGTAGCAATCCTGATTTGATCATCAACGCGGTTACTTTATTAAAAGACAAACAATCTGTTTCTGCTTCTAGCAATTATTATGGTTATGGCGGAATTTATAGACCTTATGGTTATTGGGGAGGTGGCATGGGTGTTGGCTCAACAACAGTTAGCACTTATACTTATAAAGACGGCTCATTAATCATTGATGTTGTTGATAATAAAACACAGAAAATGGTATGGCAAGGAACCGGAAACGCTGAAATAGATAAGGCACCAAAAGATCCAGATGCAGCCATTAAAGCAGCTGTTACTAAGATTTTGGCAAATTTTCCTCCAGACTCCAAAAAATAATACATCAAATAAATTACCATAAAAAAGGTTGGAACCAATGTTCCAACCTTTTTTTATGGAGTTTCACTAGCAACTAAATGATTGATTTTTATAGTAAGCATCAAAAACACATAAAAAGCCTAAAGCAAAAACATGCGCACAAACTGTACCTACTGTGAAATAGTATTTATCTGCCCTAGCTTTACTCTATCATCTTTACAACTCTGGTCAATTTTCCATTAGAATTCATTCCCTCTAATACTACCTGTAATTTCTTGCTACTATCATTGTTATAAAATTCCACTTTAACCCTAGGACTTCGTTTATTGGTTAATAAGTAGGGATTCCAAAACAACGTAGTTCTACTATCTACTTCAAAATTTCCAGTTGGCTTATCATAATTGGGATTGAAAAACTCCTTAAATACGGAATAGCCTCCTAGTACAGTATTCTCCATTCCTTTGTTATTGGCTTGGTTGCCCCTACCAGTTTTTCCTTTCTTAGTATAAATAGCAATTGCCCCACCTCCACCACCACCTGGGCTTCCAAAAAAAGGTGGTCTAAATACTTTAATATAGGCTATATCGGGCACATTGAGATTTTGCACCATATCTATAGACATTTTCATTTCATTTAAAAACAAGTCTGGAGTGGCCCCTCTCCAACTAACTTGGGCATTAGCTCCTGAACCCGTAATCATCAATCCTGCAACCTTTCCTTGTAGATAAGTTAATACATCAATAGCTCCCATTGAACTAACATCTGTAGTTAAATCAAAAGAATAACCATCGCCCCCGGAAAACAAGCCCGAGGCATATTTTTCCTCTAATTGTTGAATGGGAGATTTGGTTTTGGCTTTTACAATTACTTCCTGTAGAGTAGCAGATTCCATTTGTCTGCGTAATTTCTCTTGTTCAGACAAATAATAATTCAACTGCACTCTAGCCATGCTATCACTCCAACCCGCTTGGGTTCCGCTAAGAGAAAAAGCTATTTTTTTAAATTCTTGATATAAAAGCCCATTTTGAATTTTCACTTGGGTTTGTTCAGTGAGTTTTGGGTTATTATTGAAACTATAAAATACCCTTACGGTATCATAGAAAAGCACCCCTGTTTGTTCAAAACTCCCGTCTTTAGCAACTGGAAGAAACAACAATTTTGAACTACTATCTTTTCCTGAAATGACTAAGTTTAATTGTAAATCCTTACTAGTAGCCAATGCCTGGTTTCCATAAACTTTACCAACCAATTTTAAGAAATCTGTTTCTCTTGGATAATTCCATTTTGGAAAATTGCCTTTGACCAATTTTTCCCAATCAAATCGTCTCCATCCATTTGTCAGCATAACTAAATCTAAATGAGCGGCAACACTATCCGCATCAGAAGAAAAATAATATGCTGGATTATGCACTTTCCCCTTAATATCTGAACTCAATAATAAATCGGAATAAATGGTTTGTTGCTCTGGTAATACAATGGAAGCATCCGTAACAGACAAAGACATATTGGTAGATGCGGTATCTGAAACCATAATTTCAATAACATTCTTTCCGCGTTTTTTTAAGTCGATGATTGGAATACTTAATTTGGCATTGAATTCATGGAGCCGATTATTTACAAAGACAATTCTTTCTGCTACTGGTTTCCAGTCTTCTGTAAATAGAGAAAATTGTACAATTCCGGTTGGTAGTTCATCAATGGGCAGGGCTGCTTTTTGAACCAATTTTTCCTCTCCTTTAAAATCAACGGTATAAATCAATTGTTGGTGTTGGTGTACCAATAATTTAAACTTTTTGAAATCTGCCGGAACTTCCTGTGTTCTTTCAATTTGGGCATAGGCTTTTTCATAATCAGTGGTTACTTTCAAAACAACTCCCTGACTTTTGGGTTGAGGCAAAATGGTATTGCTTTTTTGCCCAAATTCATCTGTCCAGTTCAACTGATATTTTTCTCCTGCAATTGGCTTGATATTAAACACCCCCATCCCATCATGTGCAGCTTTCAAAGTATCTAATACTTTGTTTTTATCATTGACTAAAAATCCCTTTATCAATACTGGTGTGCCAAATTGATTGGTTGCTTTAAATGCAACACGATTACTCACACCTTGCACTAAATTTCCTGATTCTGGAAACAGATCTACCCTAGTTTTAAGTAGTATCTTTTGAGTTGAGATTGTTGATTTACCAGTGTTAATGGAAATGTTTTTTTCAAAAACAAAGGCTGAATCATCATTTAGCATCCACCTGGTAAATGCTTTTACATGAATAAAATCTCCTTTATAATTAGCCGGAATATCAAAACTTCCTTTGGCCGTAGATTGAAATAAGGGTGCGGCAGTTTGCTTAAGTAAGTTGCCACTAGTATCAAACCAAGCTACATACATATTCTTACTCATCTCACTAGGAAGAGACGCCATTTGCAAATAAACCTTGTAGAAAATTGTTTCTTCTTTATTGTAAATGGTTCTGTCAAAATGTATATGCACTTTTTCATTAGAAAATTGCTCATCATAGACTGCCATTAATGAATCCATCTGTTGGGCATTTACACTTAGATGGAAAACTAAGCCTGAAAGGGCTGAGAAAACAGTTAGAAGTATCTTTTTCATGCATTGCTAAATTAAAGAATTCCCATACATCATTCTGTTAAACAAAAACAAATCAACCCTATCCCCTATTACATAAAGACCAGATAACGACTAGTTTCATGAGATAAGATTAAAATAAAAACGCCCCAAAAAAGGGGCGTTTTAACTTTGTACTACAATGAATTATTCTGCAGCAGTTGCCAGTGGGTTCCTACGGGTAGGAATCACGGTTTGCTCGTCATCACTCAAATACACCCAGAAATCATATAATGCAAAAATATCGCCTGGAATTTTGGGTGTGTTTGGTTCCCCATTGCGTTCATAGGATCCCAACAAATCCCCGGCAACGCGCAATTCTTTCAATTTTTGTTCGTGTGTCAGTTCTTTAAAACTTTCGATAGTCATAAACAAGTTTGCTTTATTCGGGTGCAATCTAATAAGAAAAAAACAATTTATTGTGAGATTCCTCCATTTCTGACAGCATGGTCCACTGCCCTAGCCGTTAAAGCCATATAAGTTAGGGAGGGATTTTGGGTAGAAGTAGATGTCATACAGGCCCCATCTGTCACATAAACATTATCACATGCGTGGAGTTGGTTAAACTCATTCAATAGGGATGTTTTGGGATCTTTTCCCATTCTAACCCCTCCCATTTCATGGATATCCAAACCCGGTGCCTGTTTGGAATCTGAGGTTTTTATATTAGTAAAACCAGCTTTTTGAAACATTTCTGTCATCTGTTCTAAATAATCATTGACCATTTTCTCATCATTTTCATCATATCCAATACGGATATTCAATTGAGGCATTCCCCATTCATCCTTCAAACTAGGGTGTAAATTTACCAGATTGCTAGATTTAGGAATGGTTTCACCCATCATATGAGACCCAACTTGCCATGGACCTAATTCTTTTTCGGCTAAATGTTTTTTCAAGACCAAGCCAAGGCCATCTGTATTTTTTTTGAGGCTCCTATAAGAAGAGAATCCAGCAGCATAGCCTCTCAAAAAATCCGTCTCTTGATTTTCTACATTTCTAAATCTGGGTAGGTAGGCACTTGTGGGAGACCTACCGTCTGTATTGCTATCCAAATGCCCTTCATGGATGGCACTAATCCTTGCTCTATAATTATGGAATGCCAAGAATTTACCCAATAAGCCGTTGTCATTGCCTAATCCTTGTGGGAACCTTGAAGAAATAGAATTTAATAATATTAAATTAGTATTTAATGCCCCTGCATTTACAAAAATTACTTTTGAATAATATTCCACCATTTCCTTGGTATGACTATCAATAACCCTAACGCCTGTTGCCTTTCCTTTTTGATTGTCATAGATAATAGAATGCACTATTGAAAATGGTCTTAAGGTCATTTTCCCTGTTTTTGCAGCCCAAGGAAGGGTGGCGGAATTACTATTAAAATACCCTCCAAAAGGGCATCCCCGCTGACAAAGTCTTCTATTTTGACATTGTCCCCTTCCTTGCGCTAAATGTAGTGCCGTGGGCTCGGTTAAATGAGCACACCTACCATAAATTAAATGTCTATTTTGATAATTCTTTTGAATAATATCTTTAAAATAATGATCCACACAGGTCAGTTCTAAAGCGGGCAAAAATTCACCATCAGGTAAAATAGGTAAGCCATCTTTATTTCCAGAAATGCCCACAAACTTTTCTACATAACTATACCATGGAGCCAAATCTTTATACCTGATGGGCCAATCCACTGCAAAACCGTCTCTAGCAGGACCATCAAAATCAAAATCACTCCAGCGTTGGGTTTGCCTTGCCCACATGATTGACTTACCTCCTACTTGGTAACCTCTGATCCAATCAAAGGGTTGCTCCTGCTGATAGGGATGTTCTTGATCTTTGACAAAAAAATGTGCTGCATCTTCCTTAAAAGCATAACAGCGGCTAATAATAGGATTTGCTTGGGTAATGGCTAGGGGCATTTGTCCTCTATGCTCAAATTCCCAGGGCATTTTATTGGTGGTAGGATAATCTTTTAAATGCTGAACATCTCTACCTCTTTCTAAGACCAAGGTATTCCAACCTTTTTCAGTAAACTCTTTAGCCGCCCAACCACCACTCATACCAGAGCCTATAACAATGGCGTCAAATCTTCTTTTTTCTTTTGAAACAATAATATTATCTGACATTTAAGACTGTTTAATTGATTGATTAGAAATGCTAACACATCCATGAAATCTTGATGGAATTTGTTCATACACTTGAATATTTGTCATGAAAAATTCTGAGCCACTATACGCTTGTATCAATCGCTGTTTGGCGTCATAATAAAAACTTACCAAGGGTTCCTTGGAACCTTTCTCAGATTCAAATTTTTCCATAAATGCAAGTCTTTGTGCAGGATTGGCATTATTAAAAAAAAGTTGGTTTTGCTTTTGAAATGCAGCTGAAAACGCATTCAAGCCTTTTAAGAAGATTTCTTGTTCCTGTTTTGAACTGCAATCATCGAGCATTTTCCAAACAAAAAGATCCGCGTGTACCTCTAAAGCTCCAACTGTATCCGATGTTGGAATTAGGGTATCCGCAAAAGCAGAAAATAACATTTCTTGATCTGCATCAACTGAAATATGTTTTAATCTAAGCCCCTTTTTCTGAGGCAATAATAAGCAGGAGGGCAATAGCGCAGCTCCGGCTGAGACAAACAAAAGTTGCTTTAATAATTGTCTTCTTGCATGTAGCATATATGGCGTATATTTCTAAAAATACGCAGCAAAATTGACAGAATGCCTAAACCGTTTATAAAAAAATGTATTTGGTAAAAAATGTCAAACTAAAATGGGCTCCACACAACGGTCAATTGCAGTAAGTAATGCTTCAACCAATGATTCAGTAGCTTCTGATTGATCTTTTAAAATGGTTCTGCTACTAAATATATTGTTAGGGAAATATTTTACAAAATAACTAGAATAGGATTCAAATTCCCAGTAAACAACAGTTCCTCTTAATTGTCCAGTGATTTTATGACCCTTGTATTCCGTTTGAACAAGAATGGAAAAGTATTGCATCTCTCAAAATTTTAAACAAATGTAGCGGTAGAGAGTAGCCGCTTTTGTAGTAGAATTACCAAAAAAGAACCGTAAAATCAACGATTTGTCATCGATCTTTTTACTAAATTAAATAAATTAGTCAAATAATTACATTTTTTAATCAAATAGAATGAATTACTTGGATTGACTAATTGCAAGATCCAATATACTAATCTTTCAGAAAATCAAAATGTTGTCCCTTAAACCTTTTGTCTGCTAATAATTTGGAAAGATTTTTAAAAGATTCAAAAGGTGCTTTAGTTATAAAAAGGTTTACCATCCAAGGAGGGATTCCCCCTCCCGGATCAACTTTAATTTGATAGTCAATACTAATCCTATTGTCAGGTAATGGTTGAACCAACCAAATAGCTTCAGACATGGGTACTCTTTGTTTACCGGCTTTTATGGGCAAAATGTTGTCAACGGTATTAGCATGAATGGTGAGCAATTTGGTTATTGGGTGTTGCATCATACTAAGATCAATGACCATATCCCTATTATTCATTGGCCAAGGCAGGGCCGCTTCTGCATAATAATACAATCTAGCAGTTGAAATCTGTTTAACCAAATTAGCCTGTTTGGTAGCAATTACCCACTCTGGCTGCAAACTGGGTTGCATTAAAATAGAAACTAATTGAGAAAGATTAGCCTGAAATTCGCAAACAACCCTGATGGATTTAAATTTTGAATCTTCTAATTTACCAGTATAAACTATAATTCCATCTTTACCCTTTTTAAAATTCCATTCAGTTTGAGCAGATACCGTTTGGCAGAAAAAACAGGCACTTACAAAACTAACAGAAACTATGGTATATAATTGAGAGAAAAAGGTCATTGGATACAAGTTAATAATAATCAATGAAGTTAAAACAGGATTTAGTTGATTTAACGTATTAGATGTATAACAAAATAAATATTTTAGGAAAATGATGATTAACTTAAGACTCTTGGACTCCACCAACCCAGGTATCATATGTTACTCAAAAAATCTACCATACAATTACTCCGATTTCCTTTTTCCTTTTTTTTAATGCCAGTATTTTGGTTTGCACTAAGTTTTATCCAAAGTATCAACTGGTTAAATGCTATAGTTGTTTTCCTATTGTTACACCTATTATTATATCCAGCATCCAATGGATACAATAGCTATATGGATAGAGACAAAGAAAGTATTGGAGGAATAGAAAAACCCATGGAGCCAAGCTATGAATTATATGTAACTAGTGTTTTCATGGATCTTCTAGGATTGTTACTTGCCTCACTGATAAGTATAAAATTTGGGTTAGGATACTTATGCTATATCCTGTTTTCTAGATTATACTCCTGGCGAAAAATCAGGTTAAAACAATACCCCGTAGTTGGTTATCTAACGGTAATATTAAACCAAGGCGCACTAGTATTTTATATGGTTTTCCAAGTATGTAGTAATGATCAGTCTCCCTCCGTACCAATAGATTTATTATTTGCAGCAAGCCTTTTAATTGGGGGATTTTACCCAATTACACAAGTTTATCAACATAAACAAGACCAAGAAGATGGGGTAAAAACCATTTCTATTTTACTAGGCAAAATAGGAACGTTTATATTTTGTATGACCTTATATATGATAGCTTTTGGCATTTTGTTTTGGCATTTTAATCAGCACGGATATTTAAATCAATTTTATGTTTTACAACTCTTTTTTTTACCCGTTGTTATTTATTTTCTGTATTGGTTTTACAAAGTTTGGAAGAATCCAGATGAAGCTGGTTTTAAACAAACTATGTTTATGAATTGGCTAGCAAGTAGCTGTACCAGTGCAGCATTTATCACCATTTTAATATTGAAAAATTTTGGCTGAAATAATTTCTATAGGTACTGCAGTTCCCAAATATTGCCATAGTCAACAAGATATTCTTGCAGTCATGCAAGAAATTTATCAATTAGACGCTGTGGAGAAAAGAAAACTATCCTTTTTATATAGTCAGAGTGGCATTGCACAAAGACATTCTGTGATTCCTGATTTTGGTATACCCTCCCATCAATGGACATTTGTTCCTACAGATCCATCAAAAGACTTTCCAGATATAGATCAACGAATGTCTATCTATCAATCTGAAGCTATTCCGCTTTGTTTAGAAGCTATAGAAAATTGTTTATACAAACAATGTAAGAATGAAGCAGTCACCCATTTGATTACAGTTAGCTGCACAGGCATGAGTGCTCCGGGTTTAGACTTAGAAATTATGGAAGCATTGAAATTAAGCCCCAACCTATTTAGGACATCTATTAATTTCATGGGCTGCTATGCTGCTATTCATGGTTTAAAAATTGCTAAGCTTATTTGTGATACTACACCCGAAGCTCAAGTATTATTGGTATGTGTAGAACTTTGTACCATTCACTTGCAAAAAGAATATAGTATTGACAATGCGTCTAGTAGTTTATTATTTGCAGATGGTTGCGCTGCCGTATTAATCAACAACCAAGTCCAAAAAACTAGTTTAACCATCAAGGGTTTTCATTCCCAAATTGCAAGCCAAGGAAAATTTGATATGGCATGGAATATAAGTAAAAAAGGATTTTTGATGCGTTTAAGTAGCTATGTACCTCAGTTGATAGAGGCAGACATAAAAGCACTGTTAGAAACAGCTCTCAACAAAATTGGCTTAGACAGTCAAGCAGTTACAAATTGGTGCATACATCCCGGTGGAAAAAAAATTGTAGACCTGATTCAAAAGGAATTAGCATTAACCCAAGCAGATACCGCTGATGCAAGAAATATTTTAAATCAATATGGTAACATGTCTGCTCCAACCATATTATTTGTACTCAAATCTATGATGGAAAAGAGCATCAAAGAAAATGCTGTGGTTTTTGGGGTTGCTTTTGGACCTGGTTTAACCATGGAAACATTTTTACTAGATAACAAATCAACCCGTTTAGAGCATGCCTAATCTATACCAAAGAAGTTTGGAAAAAGAAATATTAGACGGTAAGGATATACCTTTTGAAGAAATTGCATTAAATATGCAAGAACTCAACACCATTAATTCACTACTTGGGGGCCATGCTATTAGTTTACATGGATTCAAGGTCCTTTTAAAAAATAGAACTAAAATAAGTGTTTGTGAAATAGGATGTGGTGGTGGAGATAATCTCTTGGTAATATTGAATTATTGCCAAAATAAAGGAATAGATGTTACACTAATAGGTATTGACCTGAATGAAGCATGTATTCAATTTTCCCAAAATAATAATAAACTAAAGCCTTACACGCAATTTATAAGTAGTGATTACAGTTTGGTAAATTTTAATGAAAAACCAGATATTATATTTTCAAGTTTATTTTGTCATCACTTTAATGACCAGGAGTTGGTAAACCAATTACAATGGATGCAACAAAACAGTAAATTAGGATTTTTTATTAATGATCTTCAACGTCATAAATTGGCTTACTATGCAATTAAATGGTTAACCCAATTATTTTCCAAATCCAAATTGGTTAAAAATGATGCTCCCCTAAGTGTGGCTAGAGGATTTAAAAAATCTGAATGGGAATATCTATTTGATTTATCCAATTTAAAAACAATTAGCATAAATTGGAAATGGGCTTTTAGATTTTTAATTATTTATAAACAGGGCAAATGACTCATCAAGCATCTCAATATGATTTAGCCATTATTGGAGGAGGGCTTGCCGGGCTATGCTTATCCATTCAATCTGCCAATGCAGGATATAAAACAATATTATTTGAAAAAGAAAGCTACCCATTTCACAAGGTTTGTGGTGAATATATTAGCAAAGAGTCTGAACCATTTTTAAGCGCTTTGGGTTTACCACTTGAAGATTGGAATCTACCTTCTATTAATCAATTAGACATTTCTGCTCCCAATGGAAAATTGCATTCTTTTCATTTACCCTTGGGAGGTTTTGGGGTAAGCAGGCATTTTTTAGACCACCAATTATATCAATTAGCAGTTCAAAAAGGAGTCACTATTTATACAAATACAAAAGTTCAAAACCTACAATTTCAGGATACCCATTTTGAAATAGAAACGGATAAAAGACAATTTACAGCAACAATTGTAGCCGGAAGCTATGGCAAAAAAAGTAATCTTGACATTCGGTTAAATAGACCTTTTGTTCGGAACAAACCAAGTAATTGGAATAATTTTATTGGCGTCAAATACCATATTCAGTACCCACATCCTGAAAACCTAATTGCCTTGCATAATTTTAAAGATGGGTATTGTGGTATTTCTCAAATTGAAGCTGGAAAATCCTGTCTATGTTATATGACAACTGCTGCAAATCTGCAACAAAACGGCAATAGTATAGAACAACTAGAAGCATCTGTACTTTGGAAAAATCCTAAACTTAAAACCATCTTTAAAGAAGCAGAAATGCTTTCTGAAAGACCATTGACCATATCACAAATAAGTTTTCAACAGAAAAAAAGGGTAGAAAATCACCTGCTATTCATTGGAGACGCCGCTGGTATGATACCTCCTCTTTGTGGCAATGGAATGAGTATGGCCATGCATGGTAGCAAATTAGCTTTTCAAAACATTGATGAATACTTTGGGGTACACAGGAACAGGAATCTATTGGAATCAAATTATGAACAGCAATGGAACCAACATTTTTCAATGCGTATTCAAACAGGTAAACTAGTTCAACGCATGTTTGGAAATGAAAGTATAACTGGCTTTTTCTTAAATACCATGAGTCTTGTTCCTAGTTTAAGTAAAAGAGTCATTGAAGCTACACATGGAAGAACCTTTTAATTCAACCGATGTAACATTTCTATACACATTCTAGTATTGTGGTAAGGGCATTTCCAAAATCCCGCTTTATCCTCTTGAACCATTTTAGAATAGTCTGCATTTACTCCCCAAAACCATTCTCCTTTATCATAATCAAGTAAATGTTTTTTAATAAAACGCCAACTATTAAAAACTATTTCTACATTTTGTTGATGGCCATTCAATTGCCAAGCATTCATCCAACCAACCATGGCTTCCGCTTGTTGCCACCAATGCCTTTCCTTATTCCAAACTGTTTGATTAGTATTTGATTCATTCATCAAACCCCCATCAGCATCCAATCCTGTTCTAGCTGCATCGGCAATTAACAATATCACTTGCTTAGTTAACAATAGTTGTTTTTCATCTTCTACTAATTTAGCAGCTTCCCAAATTAGCCAACTGGCTTCAATATCATGACCGTAAGAAATACTATCTGACTCTAATATCCAATCTTCAGAAAAGAATAAATGTAAATGCCCTTGGGGAGATATAAAAGATTGTTTAAAAATTTTTAATAATTCAAGAATACTAGTTTTCAATTTTCTATTAGGCCAGATCTTAAACAAATTGGAATAGGCCTCTAGTAAATGTAAATGCGTATTCATTGTTTTAGGAGAATCTTGGTCTTTATTACTCAATTGAGGGGATTCTAAAACCGCCCACCCTTGTGTAAAAGCTTCAAAATATCCTCCATGAACTTTATCAAGTGTTTTTGTTTCTAACAATTCATATAGTTCTTTGGCCAATACCAAGGCTTCTTTAGATTCAAAAGCCATATGGTATTCTGCTAAAGCATATATACAAAAAGCAATACCATAAACTTGCTTTTTAGTATCTAACGGCTTTCCACTTGCATCAACAGCCCAAAACATTCCTCCAAAAGTTTTGTCATAGAAATAGGTACATAGATATTTTAAAGCCCTTTGTGCCATTTGCAAATATTGGGCCTGTTTGGTTTGTTGATATCCAGCAGAAAAAGCATACAAAATTCTAGCATTCAAAACCAAACCTTTAGGAGCTGTATCAGCTACAATTCCGTGGTGGTTAATCTTTCCAAAAAAGCCTCCTTGCGCTAAGTCTACTGTATGTTCTTTCCAATAATCCAGAATTCTAATTAATTCAATAGATAAAGCTGATTCCAATTCAGAAAACCTATTTTCCATGATACCCTATTGAAGCATTTTTATTTATAATATTAATTATGGTAGTTACAGTAGTGCTAGACCTTAATCCATCTGCTGCATTATTGATAACATAATCCAACAACTGATCAATTGAGGAAACGGCTACATGTACTCTAGTATCTGAAGATGCATAGTAAATAAATACGGTTCCATTGTTGTCCAATATCCACCCATTACTAAAGGCAACATTTGACACATCCCCTACCCGCTCTTCCCCTTCTGGCGCAATAAAATATCCCGCAGGCTTATAGATTACTTTAGTTAAGTCTTCTAAATCTGTTAGAAAAAGATATAAAACATAGCGCAAGCCAGCTGCCGTATTTCTAACGCCGTGTGCTAAATGTAACCACCCTTTAGCAGTTTTAATAGGTGCTGGCCCTGACCCATTTTTAGCCTCGTAAACAGTATGATATTCTTTTTTATCCAGTATCACTTCTTCATTAACAATTGCAGGAGAAATAGACTCACTTAAACCAAAGCCAATACCACCTCCCGAACCCGCGTCTATAAAACTATCCTGTGGTCTTGTATAAAAAGCATATTTACCTTGTACAAATTCTGGATGTAATACCACATTTCTTTGTTGGGCAGATTTGGTTACTAAATCAGGAAGTCTTTCCCAATTAATTAAATCTTTGGTCCTTGCAATACCGCATTGAGCAATTGCGGCACTTTGATCACCTGGTAGTGCAGCTGGGTCTCTTCTTTCCGTACAAAACAATCCGTAAACCCAGCCATCTTCATGTTCTACCAAACGCATATCATAGACATTGGTATCTGGGTCATTAGTTTCTGGCATAATAATGGGCTTTTCCCAAAATCTAAAACCATCAATTCCATTATCACTTTCAGCCACTGCAAAGAAAGATTTTCTGTCAATACCTTCTACTCTTGGAACTAAAATGTATTTGTTGTTCCATTTTATAGCGCCCGCATTTAAAACTGCGTTGATGCCAAATCGTTCCATAAAGTACGGATTTGATTGTTCATCAAAATCATACTTCCATTGTAGTGGAATATGCTCAGCAGTTAGAACTGGATTTTGGTAACGTTGGTAACATCCATTTCCAAAACCATTGGGTTGGTTAGTCTTTGCAAGTAATACTTCTTGTTGATGTATTAAGGCCTCTTTTCTTTGTTTGAATATTGAACTCATCAGATACAGTATAATTTTAATGAAATGGGATTAATCTTCTAGCTTATTCCACCATGTTCTTTTCAAAATAAAAGAAATCATGAGTAATACAATAAGACAAATCCATAATGGTTGTTGCATGCCCAAAACAAAATACATAGGAATGATAGTTAAACACAATTGGGCAATGATTCCTAATGCTACGTTGAACATATCTATTCCAAACCGATTGTTAGGTTTAAAATTAGGATCCTTTGCCATTACTGACTCTTGAATAGGTTTCCAAAAGCCCCAAGGTCTAACCGTTTTATAAAATGATTCTAAAGTTTCAGTGTCAGTTGGTGGTGCAGAAAAAGTACCAATAATAGAACCCGTAATAGAAATCAAGAACAACCAAGGCCAATTGTAAAGGGGCAATCCGTCAAACACATACGGGAAGACTAATGCAGCTACTATGCCACTCATCATACCCCAAAAGAAACCGCTAGCATTAAAACGCCACCAATACCATTTGAGCACATTGGCCGCTATATATCCTCCATACAATGCACCAACAATCCATTGCAAAACTGTATTTACATTTTTTGCATAAAAACCTAAAATAATACCAATGGTAACTACCACAAGGCCAACCAGATAATTCAAAGAAATAAGTTGTTTACTATTTGCTTGGGGGTTAATGTATTTTAAGTAGATATCGTTCATGATATAAGCTTGGGCCGCATTTAATGTTCCTGAAAAAGTACCCATAAAAGCACCTAAAAGCCCGGTTAACACCAAACCTAAAACACCCACTGGCAGAAAACTATTGATGGCTCCAGGTAAGATTTTTTCAAAATCTGTTCCATTGGGTGAA
Source organism: Bacteroidota bacterium (assembly GCA_947460595.1). GTDB lineage: Bacteria > Bacteroidota > Bacteroidia > Chitinophagales > Chitinophagaceae > Sediminibacterium. The sequence goes on from CANHGS010000012.1 coordinate 42,028, forward strand.
CTTAAATCTAATTGTTGAAAATGTAGTAATGCCAAAACCGTTAACCCAATAATCATAGTATATCTTATGGGCAATAAAATAATGGATACAAAGCCGCTCATTTTAGAGGCTTCTTTTGGAGATTTAGTTGATAAGATTTTTTGCATATCATAATTGGGGGCTGGACCTGCCAAACTTGCAAATACCCCCTTGAACAACATCATCATAAAAAATATTCCAAATAAACCAAAACCATCTTGCTCAATTTTTTTATTGGCCTCCGGCATTAAATGGGACCAGTCCAATTCCAACTTCCAGTTAAAAAAAGGATTTAACCAACCTTCTGGAACTTTCAATTCTCCCTTTTGCAAGTGTTGCATAGCAATTACACCTATACAAATACAGGCAACAGACATAATCAAATATTTGATAAAATCGCCCAAAACAATACTATGCATCCCTCCAAGAATTGAATAAAACATGGCAAAGAGCGTAAATACAATACCGTAAAAATGCGGTACAAAATCAGCCGGAATATTAAAGGGCAAATAAGCACTTACCATTGACCATGGAACAAAAATTTCAATGAATTTACCAAGACCCACAAACCCATAAGCAAGAAATCCAAAGCACCCTAACAATGCAAATACAACCGTAACATTGTGAGCCGCTTTCACTGACTTTCCAGAAACCCCAAATCGCGTACCCAACCATTCTGCTCCTGTTGTAGCATTAGACCTCCTTAACCACTTACTCTGAAACATCATTAAAAAAACCTGATTGAATACCGGCCAAAGCCAGGGAATCCAAATACTTTTCATTCCATAAACAAAACAAAGGGCTACCATCCACATGGTTCCACTAATATCAAACATATCAGAAGCATCACTCATACCCAACATATACCAAGGCAAGGACTTACCCCCCATTAGATAATGTTGCTGATTAAGTCTTGCCTTTTTTCTAAGAAACCAACCAATGAGAACCATGGTTATTAAATAAGCAACAATGATGGCAATATCAAGGAGTGCTAACTTCATAAGGTTATTAAATATTAGATGTTGAAATTATTTTTCGTAAAGTTTTAAAGCTGCAGCCCCCTTTTGAAATAAAAACTTTCCAGAAGAGTACATTTTTAAGAAATCGGGTGCTGAAGCATGGGCCGGAATGGGTAAAAAATGAGTACCAGAAGGTGCAAATTCTCTAGGCGTATTTCCCGTTATATTACCTCCATCTCGCCAAACCAACACATAAGATAACCTATGCTGTCCTATGGATTTTAAAAGGCATTCTGTCCACCATTTTGAGTAAGGTATTTTTTCATACCCTGTTTCAGCCCAAGCAGGTATTTTATTATTTTCAGCTGACATTGATTCTAATAGCCCCAGTTGCAAATCAATATTTTTGACAAAACTATTATCCTTAGACGCATCTCCATATTGATAATCATCAAAACTCAAGATATCAATAAGATCATTACCAGGATACCTTTCCATAAACGCTTCTTTTGACCTAAATCCTGCGGTATTATAAGCATATAGCAAATGATGTAATTGTTTGGTATTGCGCAAATAGGTAATAGTCATGCGCATCAATTGTTTAAACTCTTCTGCACTGCATCTATCTTGTCCCCACCAAAACCAATTACCTGTTAACTCATGAAAGGGTCTAAAAATAACCGGCACCAATTCCCCATTGGGTGTTTTTAAACTATTTAAAAACGTAGCAACTTTATCCATCCAAGAAAGATATAAACCGTGCTTTGATCCACCGGGTAAAATCTCTTTCACTACTCCCTTTGCATCATCCCATGCTGTCTTGCCATTTACAGGATTTCTTAAATGCCAACTAATGGTAATGACACCTCCCTTTTGGTATCCTTCAATAATATAATCCCGCATCCTGCTAAAAGACACACTGTCTAGATTATAAGTAGCGTCTATTTCAAGATGCCCCAATTCCCATCCATATACAGCAGGATACTCGCCAACTAGGTCATTCAAATTACTTCTCCCCTTGTCTCCAAACCAATAGACCCCATATGCAAGATCGTCTTGATGTCCAAAAAGAACACCTTTATCAAGATGCTTTTTGAGATTGTTATACAAGTTAACTGTGGCAGGGCTGGCCCTCTTATCCGCAGGCAAATCATTTTGTGCCATTAAAAAGCAATGGCAGGGGTAAATCAACAAGCATATTATAAAAAAAAGCTGTTTCATGAATGGCAATTGATAATGTTTTATACAAGTACAGCTAAGCTTCCCTTGGCAAACATTAGTTAGTAATCAAATATCCAAAGAAGCGGAATGAAGTTTTAATACTTTTTTATCTGTTTAAAATAGTATTTTAATCTAACTAACCTTATTTACGCTTGGCTTTTTCCCATAACACAGATTGATTGGAAAATACGTATCGTTTAATACCAGCCAAAACGGCAAAATTCATCATACAAAAATAATAAGGTATAAAAAATATTTTAATCTTGATTAACCTAGACTGTATAGACCAACCCAATAAGGCAAACCCATAAAACAGGCATTGAAAACCCAATAAAACTTGATAAATCCAATCCCCGTGGGCATGTATTACTATCACCCAGTTTAAAATATAGGAAAGTAGTAGCAAAAATGGTGTAATAGTCCAACGCAACACTCGATGACTAAAATATTGAAAACTCAAAATAGGGAATTTGAAGGGATTCAATAAACTTGTAAGTCTTAAGAAGGATTGAATACCTCCTGCAGCAATTCTTATTTTCCTTTTTAACTCCTCTTTTGTATTGGCAGAAGCAGACTCAGTAGCATAGGCATCTGGTTCATAAATAATTCTATACCCTTTTTCTGCAATGAGCATAGAAATCATAAAATCATCTAAAATAGTATCCGGTGCTACAGGAACATATAATTCCGTTTTTACACTGAACAATTCTCCAGCTGCACCCACTACAGAATACAATTCTGAGTCTAATGCTTTTAACTTGGATTCATATTTCCAGTAAAATCCTTCTCCCGCGGTGGCATCACCGCTACTATCAATCTGAACCCTTTTCTCTCCAGCAACTGCGCCAACTTCTGGAAACTGATAATGCCTGCATATATTCACCAATGCCAATTCATTCAGCATAGTATTGGCATCAGTAAAAACAGCCAGTTGGGTATCTACTTCTTTCATAGCCCTATGAACTGCTACTATCTTTCCACTTCTACCTTCTTGGTGCATTAATCTTATAGAAGGATAATTTGAAATAATAGTAGGGGTTTCATCGGTTGACCCATCGGTAACAAATAAGTACTTTACTTTGTCCTTTGGATAATCTAGAGACAAAGTATTTTTAATTTTCTCTTCTATACAATAAGCCTCGTTATAGGCTGCAACAATTACTGTAACAGTTAGAAAATCAAAATCAGGATTCATGACTGGCTTCTTTTTAAAAAGCCTTAAAAATTTGACCAGTACAAACAAAACAATTCCATAACCAGCATAGGTATAAAATACAATGCAAAGGCTTATCCAAAAAAATGTTTGTATCATAATAACCGTTTATAATAATTGACCAAAAAACTAAGAAACTTGAAAACCTAAATTAGCACTTTCCACTTCATTGGTACAATTCCACCAAATGGCTTGAAATAAAAGGGGAATAAACTTATAGTTACCTTCCTTAAAATACATAATACTATTTCTAGGGGTAACTAAGAATAAGAAATGAAAATAAAAGACTAATTTCTGAAAGGAATTGGCATTTCTCCTTATAAATAGAATCCGATTGCGATTCATAAAAAATTCCTTTAAAGCACTTTTTTGACCAACTGAAACTGATTCTTTGTGATAAATCAATGCGCCCATTTCTAACCTAATTTCAAAACCAGCTTTTTTAATTCTTGCTCCCCAATCTAATTCTTCATAATACAAGAAATAATTTTCTGCCATTAAACCTGCTTTATTAATTGCGTCTCTGGTTATCATCATGGCTGCACCATGACCAAATTCGGTAAATCCGCTTAAATGATCAAATTGGCCTAGGTCTTTTTCAAATTGTCCAATACAAGCATTTCTAGCAGTGAAATAATTCATTTCTGTGTAACCAGCATATTGTAACGTGTCTGGCTGATGAAAATACCTGATTTTGGGAGAAATCATACCCGTTTGAGGATGTAAGTCAATGGTATCAATCAAGGTTTGAATCAATCCTACCGTGAATTCGGTGTCATTATTTACAAAAAAAAGCAATTCCCCTTTTGACTCTGCAACACCAAGATTGTTGCCACCCGCAAAGCCTAAATTGAAATTGGATCTTATAAAATGCACCCCTGGATATTTAATTGACCAGGCAGGAACAGGATTTTCTTTACTCCCATTATCTACCACAATAATCTCAAAATTTGGATATTGATTGGTTGTATAAAAAGCATCTAAAAAATCCTCTGTTACATGACTATGATTGTAATTAACCGTAATAATGGAAACTAGTTTCATGACTTTAATTTGACTGTTCATACTGACTTCCAACACAATAACTTTTGGTCAATCCAATCAAGTATTCTTGCGCCTACAACTTGATCAATTTTTTTTACAAAAGAGAAATTTGCAAATAAGTAGTTTTCAATTTTTGGATAGCCTTTCCTTATTTAAAATAGCGTGATCAATTAAGGCTACACTGTTTTCCCAAGTATGCCCTGCCGCAAACTCCTTCCTTTGATTAACCAAATCAATACTATTGGTTGCCAATGCCTCAGTTATAGAATCAATGAAGGAATACTTGTCTTCAGCAAGATAACAATGTTCCATAAATAAACGCATAGCTGCTGTTTTAGTTGCTACAACAGGTTTGCCAATGGCTAAATATTCATCAATTTTTCTGGGATAATTACCATTAGTAACTTGGTTTACAATCTGTGGATTAATACAAACATCAAAAGCATTGATATATTGAGGAAGCGCCGATGGATCTTTTTGACCTATAAAAAACACATTTTTACATTGGTGTAATCTGCTAGCTTTAAATACCTCATCTTCAGGACCTACCAAGACTAAATTCCATTCTGGCTTTGATATAGCAATATGCATCAAGACTTCAATATCTAATCTGATGCTTTGTAATGCGCCAACATATCCAACAATGGGGGATGAAATGGCAAGCATATCTGCAGGTTTTGGAAGATCCTCTGTTTGCATAAACAAATCCAATTCACAACCTTGACCTACATAAAATGAAAGGGGATTGTATTGCTTGCAATAATCTGCCAAATAGGTTGAATTAGCAACACAGATATCCGATTTTGCAATTAGTTCAGGCTCCAACTTTTCACCATGTTTTTTCCAATAATCAACCGCCAACATAAAATCTCTAGAATAATAAATGCTAGTCAATGGATGCAACATTTCTTTCAAGTTAAAAGAACGGAACATATCATTGTCATTAAACAAGATAAAATCGTTAAAGCCTAATTTTTGAACAGCTGCTTGAATGCTTTGAGCGAATAGTTTGTTGTTTCGTTTATTCAAGAATTCAAATACTCCTTGTAAGGGTATCCAATTAATGGATTCAATTAACACATTGGGATACAAATTCCACAAATTGTCTTGAATTTGTACCAATCCATCCTTTGAACCATTAATCACCTCCCATCTAGTTTGAATTTTAGAATCTGATTTAGATTGATATAGGGTTTTTCTGTCTAAGGGTGCATTTACATAAATAACACGATTATACTTGCTCCACTCAATGGCAATATTTTTACAATTACTTCCAATAGCTACATCCCATGGCTGTTGACCAACCACCACAATATCTCGGCCTTGTATCCTTTCATTATATTGCATCCGCTATTTGATTTTGCGCATCATCCAACCTTTTAGTAATCACTACTAGCGCTACCGTAAGGAAAAATAAGACATTAGAGGGATATTGAACAAAAGCCTCTTGGGGAAAATTCCCAATATTCCATGCAAATATGACCAATAACAGTGCAAGGGTTAGCGCTTTTAGTGTGGGATCTCGTATGCTATAATAGTTATTAATCCCAGTTTTAAGAATGACAAATATCATAATACAAAATATGGCTAATCCAATTGGACCTAACTCAACTGTTACCCTTACATATCCACTATCTGGTGGAAAATGTGCCAAATAAGAAGCTGGCGCATACTTCTGACCAAAATATTCTGTAGCACCTAACCCACCTCCTATGGGGTGGGAATAAATAAAAGGTTTGATGCTAGCTTGGTTTTTTTTTCTTACCAAATAGGACGCGTCTTCATTTGGCCTGAAGGCCGATTGAAATCGCAATATATTCTGGTTAGAAGAAGGTACAAATATTAAGAATAAAACAAATAATAAGCCCATACCTGTGAAAATCATCACCTGCTTATTAAACTTTAAAATGGCATAAAATAGTAACGCAATAGGCACTAGTGGAAATGCCCCTCTGGTTCCGGAAAACAACATGGCGTTTAAAAAAAAGAGGGCCATAAAACCTAGAATCAATTTTTTATAGAATTTCATTGGGCCTGAAATTAAACCCATACACAGCAAACTAGCCATTGCCATATTGTAAGCAAAGGTTACAGGGTCAGACATCATGGAAAATTTTCTCCAATGTCCAGCCAAGAATAATAATTGTGCAATAGTTGGGTCTGAATCTAGATAACGTTGTTCAAAATCAAAAAAACCAATGTACTCCTGTTTAAAAGCATAACACGCATTGATAACTGAAACTATCAACCACCATTTTACAATGATAAACAGAAATTTTCGGGTTCTAATATGCAACAGAAAAACAAAAAAATAAAGTGACACCAAAGCCACTGTTCTTAATGCTCCTAACCAGGAAAGTCTAGAGGCTGCAGCCGGGTTAACAACTTCAAATATATTATAGCCAACCCATACCAAAATAACAGTGCTAATTGGATTTTTGAGGAGCTCCCATTCTTTATTCTTTTTCATGTGTATGAAAATGCCTAAAATAAAGAGTCCCATGAATCCATCCATAAAAGTACCCAAGGGTGCATTGATTCCATACCTAATTAATAGCATCATAATATAGGCATAGTTTAAATAGACCATGATTCCAAACTGTGGAACCACCATCAAAAAATAAACTGTAGGAACTCCAATCATTAAAGCAATTGCCACAATACCTGGCGTTACCCCCCCATTTGCTACCATTATTGCTATAGCTGTAGCAGCTATGGACAAGAAAAAAAAGCCTTGCCAACCATTCAATTTTTGAATGAGCAATTTTTGCTTCCATTGGTATAGAAACAGTTTATACCCACTAGCTGGAACATTAGAATTAATATGTATTTTAAAATCTTCCAAAATTAAGGGGCAAGCATCTGATAAAAAATAGCCAGTTCAACAATAAGGGATAAAGCAATTGCTGCTTTTCTGGTTAAATCAACCAATCTAGCATTACGCTGTGCTTTTGAATCAGCATTATAGGTTTCAGTAGGGTCAATTCTCATATTGTTTATTTAAGCTCATTAATTTCATTGTCATGATAATGTTGAGTAGCAACAGATAACTCGTTAGCCTTTCTCACTTTCATCAATGCCAACACTTGATAAAAAATAAACTTAGGGATACCCCATAGAGATTTATAAATACGCTTGTCTGTGTTTGACATTATTAAAGAAAATAGAAATCCAGCAACAAAAAGACAGCATCCAACTAACCAAATCAGTGTTTGAATTGGATCTATTATTAAATCAACAAGTGCAAATACTAAGGAAAGAATCAAAAAAATAAATAATGGAGGCCTTAAGAGCACTATTCCAAACAATAAGCGATTCCAGTCAAAACGCAATAATCCATTTCCAATCATTCCAAAACCAAATGAAAAATATCTAAACCAAGTATTGATCCATCGGGCTCTTTGCTTAACCAATTGGTCAGATTTAGAGGTTTTCTCATCAAAAACAATTGCATGTTCTGAAAAAGCAATTCGCTCTCCCCTATTAACTATTTCTTTTTGCAAGATCTTATCAAAACCAGCCCCTGTTATGTCTTGGTGTTCAAGACAGTTCCTATACAACTCAGTAGTAAAAGCCATACCAGAACCAGCTAATGTAGCTGAAGAACCAGCTTGGAACAGTATTTTTCCGTCATAAAAATGATAATAAATATCCCTTGCCGCATCAAGACAAGCATACATAGTATCCCTATTTTTGGCAACCCTAATACCTTGAACAGCTTTAAATCCTATATCAAAATAAGGGTTCAATTGATCAAGATAATCAGACTCAACTAAGTTATCACAATCAATGATTGTTATCCTATCATGTGGTCTTTTAAACCGGTGGATAGCATAGAAATGAGATCTAGTATTACTGGATAAGATTTCTTCTGGCCTTAACACTATTACTCGATCATCTTCAAATTGCAAATGACTTACATTACATTTATCAGCTACTATATAAACTAAGAATTGTTTGTATTTTAATTGAAGAATTGAAGCTACTACAGGGCCAAGTGTATGGGTTTGTTCATAAGCAGTAACAATGATTGCATAATCTGGATTTGATAAGGCTTGAATAGGAACTAATTGCTTTTTATTAATCAATGAAATAACATATATAAACAAGGGTAAAACAAGATTATACCCAACCAATAATTGAATAGCCATCCAAGATTCGCTGATCAAATCTAAGCCCATTGCATTTCAATATTTTTTGAAAAAATGGTTTTTGGAGCTTTAGAGGGTTTAACAGGTTTTTCATTGTCGTCTTTATTCAATATCCAACCAATGAATTTATTTTCTAAAGTTTTTAAATATAGTACGTCTTGTTTATTTTTAAACCTGATGGTTCTACCAGATTCATAAACCGTAACAATTTTTTCCGAAAAACGCACCCACTCTTTAGACTTATTAAAACTTGAAAGACCAGGAGCGTCAATAATAATAACGTCAAATGCATCTTTTAAAAGATCCATTTTTGATTGAATATTTTCTGCAAGGCTAATTTCTAATAAGCTAGTGTCTCCACCATTATTACCCATGACCATAATTACTCCTGGTGGCCTAAAATTGGGTAGCAATTGTTCCCCACTAAAAAAGGCTTCCATATTTAATTGCGGCTCTGCCATTCTAGAAATAGAATTGTTTTCAAAATTTCCATCAATCAATAGAACCCTTTTTCTAACCATTAGAAATGCAAATGCAAGGCTCATAGAAATTAGGGTTTTACCTTCACTTGACCCAAGACTATTTAACATCAAAACCTGAGTACCAGACATTTCATTTTCAATCTCAAATCTGGTAGATCTAAGCATTTCTTTAAAATTTCTCAATTCAAAATTATCGTCAAATTGATTATTCCATAATTTCTTTAACTCAATAACTGAATCACTTAATAATGGAATCAGCCCTAATACAGGCAAATTGGTTTGATTAGCCAACTCCTTTGTAGCAATAATAGATTCGTCTAGATAGAAAAGAATAAATAACACCAACAAAATCAAAACTCCTGTTGCCATTCCTGCAACAGCTACCAATATTAATTTTTTGGATGGGTTTGGGAGTCCAGGCACTCCATTTTCAATTTGTCTTAATGAAATAGACAAACTTGATTCCATACTAGACTTATTATATCTAGATTGGGCATCTAAGTATTCTTTACTAGCAACATCAATAGCACTTTCATAGTTTTGAATTACTGCTTCATGCGGTACTAGTAAGTCAAATTTTTGATTTAAACTTTCCAATCCTTTCTTAAGACTATTCAAACTGAATTTGGCAATGTCTAAATCTAACTCAAGTTTTGCTTTTTGATTTACCAAATTTTCCTTTGCCGCTAATGGATTGGTAATATATTTATCCGTAGAAATTTGAATTTGCTGGGAAACTACTTTCCTAGCGGAATCTAGTTTTAATTTTATTTTTTCATCATAATTACTCTTAATATAGTCATCGGAAAGATCAATGATATATTGTTTGGTTGCAGCAATTTGTTGATTAATAGCAACCATCGCACTTTCCACATACTTTCGTTCTACAGGGCTAAATTTGTCGTTGATACCCTGCAAAGCACCTGCAAAAGAAACCACGTCCTTTTCAGCCACCTGCCTTCTAGTTTCAAAATCCGCAAGTTGACCGTAAAGACTTTTAGCTTGTTCCGCAAGATTTAGAACACGATTTTGAATTTTATAATTCTTCAACAACATTTTCAAACGTTGCATCTCAGCCTCTTTTTGCTTCATTACCGTATCCAGAAAATTGGCGGTTTTCAACTTATTATTTTTGACAAAATCAGCATAATAATCAATAAATTCCTGCACCAAGCCATTTACAACAAAAGCACTAAGATTGGCATTCTCCGATTCAAAATAGATATCAATAAAATCACTGTTATTAGGTCTGTAACTACGTAAGTTTTTGTCTAACCCTTCATAGTCATATCCCATTGAAGCAATCAACTTAATCATTCCTGCTTCATCCTTATTAGAAGATGAAAGTGGTTCTCGCATTGCGTAATGTTTTCTTATTACTTTGATGGCATTACGCTTAGCTTCAGTAACAACTTCTTTCATGAGCTTACTAGGCTCTCTAAAAGGTATCGAATCTTCTAAGTCATGTAAAATCAATTTGAAAGAAACCTGATCGTATACTTTTTTCAATTTGGTCATTTCTAGCAAATTGCTGAAATCAAGATTCACCTTACTTTCCTGAAAAGCATCAGTAGCCAATACTTGCTGTGACTGGTCCACTAAACCAGTAGCCATTCTTGCATGTGAGGGATAAGTATTAGGCAAATTTTTAACCAAGAAATAAGTAAGTATGACCACGAAAACTGGTAGTCCAATAAGGACCCACTTCCGTTTGAGTAATAGTTTGATAAATCTGGTAAGCTCCATTATTTTATCTCCGATAATTTTTTTCCAACAATTGTTTCCAAACTGCTTTTAGCCAACAAATAATTAGCCTCCGCATCAATTACTCCTTTCCTGTTATCAGATTCGTATATAACACCTTTGGTAAAGGTTTCAAAATTCACTTCCCCCTTTTCAAATTTGTACCTAGTTTCTTTTACAATACTTTCGGCTTCTAAAGCAATCCTATTCTGAATTCTCAAATGAATACCCGTTTGTACATATCGCAAATACCTTGATTTTACATCAGCAGCCATCAACATGTCAAAATCCATTTGACTAAGTTTGGCTATTTCATATTCTACTTTGGTAGATTTGATGATATATGGCTTCTGTAATAATGCTGCAATATTGACAAAGAATCCTACTTGGAATCCTGCAAGTGTTGGTTGATTTAAAGAAGAAGCACCACCATTAGGGCTGTAGTTAAGGGTAACTGAGAAAAAATTGAACCACTCTAACTGTGATTTCTTAACAGCAATATTGGCAATTTCCAATTTCTTCTGAGCTATTTTTACTTGAGGATAATATTTTCTAGCTGTGTCAATGAGTTTTTCTAGATAGGAATAATTCACTTCGGGCATCATAGATTCTTGAGCAGCTGCTTGCTTTGATAAACAAAATGCAATTATGACCAATATAGCAATCCATTTGTAGGGTATGTGCTGCTCTGTGCTACTATTATTCATTCCCATAATCTTCTCTATTTGGTAACAATGTTAGTTTTCCTGAGTGGCAGCCTTCAAGCAATCTTTACTTCCTTTTCTGGAGGTTCTATTTTATGCTACTTAAAGATACCATTTAAGAACATCGGTTTCCCGTTCCCTATCTCCGTTTTATCAACATCAAATCCCCCAGAAATAATTAATTATCAATTAAGTGGATATTATTTTTTTTAGCAATCCCTAAAAAATTAACTTTAGTGTTGAATAGCGTAACATGTCCTTGAAAGATACCATAAATAAGAACCCTAACTTAAAAAACTTAGTTCATTGGATGTTGGTTCCAGCTGGGGAGGCAAGACCAAGAATCTGGGTCAAGTGGTTGGTTAATCCTTTTATTCACAAAAGAGGCTCGGGATCTACCATCAGATGGCGAACTCGAATGGATGTTCTACCATTTAATCAGTTTCAATTAGGAGAGGATAGTACTATTGAGGACTTTAGCACCATCAACAATGGCGTAGGTGATGTGATTATTGGACACAGCTCATTAATTGGCATGGGTAATACCATTATTGGACCCATTCAAATTGGAAACAATGTAATCTTTGCCCAAAACATTGTAGCCAGTGCTTTGAATCATGCGTATCGGGACCCAGACCAACCCATACAAGCACAGCCCATTCTAAAGTCTCAAATAGTAATAGAAGACGATTGTTGGATTGCTGCAAATGCGGTGATAACTGCAGGCGTGAGAATTGGCAAACACAGTGTCATTGCTGCAGGGGCAATTGTAACAAAAGACATTCCTCCTTACAGTGTAGCCGCTGGCAACCCCGCAAAAGTGTTAAAACAGTATAATTTTGAAACAAAAAATTGGGAAAGGGTTTAACCCAAGACTACACATTTTCCTTTTGAAACAGTGCGGGTATGGTTCTAAGAATCAACACAATATCATTGAAGAAACTATGGTTCTTGGCATAAATATTATCTAATAATAGCCTTTCTTCTTCAGACATTTTTCCTTGTCCTCGCTTCTCTACCTGCCATAATCCCGTAATTCCAGCAGGAGCCATAAATCGCAATGCGTATTTGTCCGTTGTCAGTTTTTCAGCTTCATACAAAGGCAGTGGTCTGTTACCTACAATGCTCATATCTCCAATAACTACATTCCACAGTTGGGGTAATTCATCAAAGGATGTTTTTCTAATAAACTTACCAATCCTAGTCATCCTAGGATCGTTCTTAATTTTAATAAAAGTAGACTCCCCGCTGTTTTTGCGCATAGAAACATATTCTTTCTCGCACATATGCAATGTATCAGAATAAATGGGGTACTGACATTTGGTACCAGCATTTTTACAGTCTTCACAAAGAAACTCATAACTGAAAGCTTGTTTGTCAGTTGGAGAACTGAGTTTGTCAGCGTCATATTGATTTAGATGTTTCAGGTCTTTTAAGCGTTTGTCCGCATCAAAATACATAGAGCGAAATTTATAAAACTTAAAAATATGGTAACCCGTACCCACTCTAAGCGCATAATAAAAGATTGGGCCACTAGATTCCAACCTTATTAAAATCATCATCAATAATAAGAAGGGAGATAGCAACAATAAGGCTAGGCTTGCAAAAAATATGTCAAATACCCTTTTAACCAACGGTGTTTTATAGGTTATTTGCTCAGATCTAGATCTTTCACCGGACTTATGAAGTACCCCCCAATGACTCATCACAAAATTTACCCTTGTCTCTAGGTTATCCAGTTTAAAAGGGATTCTAAATACTTCCGCTACGCCAGCTTGTAAGGCAATTTTGGCAGTCTTTTCATTCAGATTATTACAAACAATGAAAAAAGGGATTTTAATACGCTTCTTTTGAACCAACGTTTCTAACAGAGAAATTCCAGATGGCGCCATCACTTCACTCTGTGAAATAATAGCGCCAAGTGTCCAATCGCTTTCTTCCCAACGAACAATTAAATCAACACCATTTTTAAATGAAATTAATTTATGACCGCCTAAATGACAATGCTGTAACATACTTGTTACTGCTGCATCACAATTAATCAGTGCTATAATGGGTTGTCCAGGAATTTGCAGATTGGGTAAATGAGACATAGGATATTAGAATAAGTTTCCAGTTCTTCTTAAGATAACACGAATACGAGCTTCTAATTCTTTTGGATTAAAGGGTTTTACCACAAAATCATCGGCACCAGCGTCCAAACATTTGACAACCATTTCAGAGCTTTCTTCACCAGAAACCACCATAATAGGTATTGACTTGAAAAAATCGCTTGCTTTTATTTGTTTAATGAGTTCCAAGCCACCCAATTTAGGCGTATTTAAATCCGTCACAATCAAATCAGGAACATTTCCGTCTTGTAAAAAGGAAAGCGCTTCCATCCCATCGCTGAAAGCATTGACAGAAAAATAATGACTAAAATATTTTTTAAGTATGGATTGCATGAACTTGTCATCTTCTACAATGACCATCTTCAAGGGGTTGGTTTCAGATGCTGCCATATAGATATTAGCTCAAGTTTGTTGCCTTTCATTGAGACTTCCCCTTTAAAAGGCATTAGGGGGTAGGGATATAAAGTAAATGAAGCTACAACATAAACCTGAAAATTGAAAACCACCTCATTTCATATAAACATTAATACCTACTTAGGGAGAAAAGCGCTATTCCAATCAAATTATGGATAAAATCATAAAGAAATACTCATTAAGTCAAATTGACTGTTAACCTCCAAATTGTACCCTCATATTCTCTAACTTCGTCACAATGGCCATTTGAACAACCGCCATTTTCAAAATAAGCTGCATGAGACCCATTTCAATTCCAAGATATATTTCTTCTAACTACTATCTTACTGAAACTCCGGAAAAATCATGCCTTGTTATAAAAGCAGCATATCAGCATTTACAAAAGGGGCCCATACAAGTATCGGTAGTCATTCCAGCATATAATGAAGAAAATAATATTTTACGAACCTTAAGTTCCTTGTCCAATAGTCAGTCTAAATGGTCTGTTGAAATCATTGTTGTCAATAACAATTCAAAAGACAGAACTAAGGAGTTGGTTGAAGCTGCTGGTGTAACTTGTATATTTGAAACTGTTCAAAGAATTTCTGCCGCAAGAAACGCTGGTTTGAGTGCTGCAAATGGAAAATATATTCTTACAGCGGATGCGGATACTATCTATCCCGAAAACTGGATAGACCTGATGATTGCTCCTATGGAAACCCAAAAGGATATTGCCATTTGCTATGGCATATTTGCCCATATTCCAACTGCCAACACAGCAAGGATAGTTTATTGCTGCTATGAATACATGGCAGATCTTAGTAGGTGGTTTAACAAAAGCTTCCGGGAAGAAGCTGTGAATGTTTATGGCTTTAATTCTTGTTTTAGAAAGGCCGATGGATTAGCAGTGGATGGATTCAATTTTCCAGCCGGTGCAGGGGAAGATGGATGGTTTGCACTCAAATTGAGGGAAAAAGGTTTTGGGAAATTATATCAAGTCACTAACCCATTGGCCTTGGTTTGGACTACCGATAGAAGAATGCAAAAAGATGGGGGACTATTTAATGGAATCATAAAGAGGTTGAAAAAGATGTTAGGATTCTCTCAAGAATTAAGAACAGACCTATAAATGGATTCACTAAATTGTAGCTAATACAGTAAAGCTGAATGTTAGTCTATGAAAGCGGTAATATGCGAACAATATGGGTTACCAGAGTCTCTGATACTGAAAGAGATTCCTCCTCCTATGATTACCTCAAAACAGGTTTTAATTAAAGTAATAACTTCTGCCGTTAATTTTCCTGATTCCCTAATTATCCAGAATAAATATCAATTTAAACCAACAGTTCCCTTTGCACCAGGAGGAGAAGTGGCAGGTATCATCCTAGATCTAGGCAAAGAAGTAAAGCACTTACAAATTGGAGATAGGGTTGTTGCACTGTGTGGATGGGGAGGTTTTGCAGAACAAGTGGCTGTAGATGCCAATAGGGTTTTTAAAATTCCTAGTGCTATCAATTGGCAAACGGCTGCAGCCACATTATATAATTATGGTACATCTTATCATGCATTAAAAGACAGGGGGCAACTTCAACCCGGTCAAACCATACTTATTCTTGGGGCTGGTGGCGGCGTTGGTTTAGCTGCCGTAGAGCTTGCAAAAAAAATGGGAGGTATAGTAATTGCTGCTGCTTCAAGTCAAGAGAAACTGGACGCTTGCCAAAAAAAAGGCGCAGACTATACTATTAATTATTCCACAGAAGACCTTAGAGAATGCGTTAAAAAAATAACTGGAGAGAAAGGGGTTGACCTTGTGTATGACCCAGTGGGAGGCGCGTTAGCAGAAACAGCATTAAGATCCATGTCATGGAAGGGAAGATACTTAGTGGTTGGATTTGCCTCAGGAACTATCCCCTCACTCCCATTCAATTTGGCCTTATTAAAAGGATGCGCTATAATGGGCGTATTTTGGGGCGCTTTTACAGAGAAAGAGCCAGCCCTAAGTTTACAAAATTTAGGAGAATTGGTTCAAATGATTTTGCGGGGAGATATTCAACAAGAGATTTACAAAATTTATGCATTAAAAGATGCTCCTCAAGCAATTAGAGACTTGATGGATAGAAAAATAATTGGAAAAGCCATTATTCAAGTAAGTGAAGAAATTGATACAGAAAATATTATCCCAACAGAAACAAGAACAGCCCAAAAAATACAGACCCAACAACTATCTACCATTGAATTACCCGTTAGGTTTTTAAATAAAGCCGCATTAACAGGGGCCATTGGTAGCGCCCTTGGTACCAGTAATTGGCTGATGGTAGATCAAGAAATGATTAACAATTTTGCAAATGCAACACTTGATAATCAATGGGTACATGTTGATCCTGAAAAAGCTGCTTCACGCTTACCAGATGGAAAAACCATTGCCCATGGTTATTTAAGTATGTCATTGGTTTCTCAATTTTTATATCAGATGATCCATATTGAGGGCGTCAATTCATTTTTAAATTATGGCATTAATAAAGCCAGATTTATAACCCCTCTTCAATGCGGAGATCAGATTCGATTACATGCAACTATTTCTCAGGCCGAAATACAAGAAAACGGCTCACTAAAATTATTCATCCATTGCAACATAGAAATTAAAGGAAAAAACAAACCCGCTTATGTTGCAGAAATCATCAGTTTAATTTTATAATAATAAGACTATGGCAAACTATACCAATATGGAGCTGCTTCGTTTTTTATTGTTTGAAGTACATCCCGTTCAAACCTTATTCAAATATGAAAGATATGCCCATCTAGATGCAGAACAAGCTTGGATGATTGTAGAATCTGCCAAACTATTGGCAGACCAAGAAATGTTCCCATATTTAAAAGAAATGGATCAGAGCCCGGCACAATATGACGGAAAAGGAGCGGTTTTAACACACCCTCAAATTAAAAGGATTATTCGGCTAGCAGCAGAGCAAAGTTGGATTGGAGGAGCTGCCAAATTTGAACATGGAGGTATGCAATTACCAGAAATGATTTTTAATGCGGGGCAACATATTTTCCAAGCAGCTAATAATAGTGTTCAGGGATATCTTGGTCTATCTACAGGTTCAGCAGACCTCATTACTAGTTTTGGTAGTCCTGAACAAATTGCCACTTATGTGCCTAAAATTTACCAAGGGGAATGGCAGGGAACCATGGCACTAACAGAACCACAAGCGGGGAGCTCACTTACAGATATTTTGACTAGTGCAAGACCAGTAAATGAAGAATATTATCTTGTAAAAGGACAAAAAATATTTATTTCAGGAGGACAACATGAGGGGGTAGATAATTTTGTGCACTTAACACTCGCCAGAATTGAAGGAGCTCCCGTTGGTGTAAAAGGAATTTCTCTTTTCATTATTCCAAAATTCAGGCCTGAATCAGATGGCAGGTTGGTTTATAATGACGTTTACTGTGCTGGAGATTATCAAAAAATGGGGCAAAAAGGATATGCTACAACGCATCTCAGTTTTGGTGACAATGAAAATTGCAGAGGGTACTTGGTGGGAGAACCTCATCAGGGACTCAAATATATGTTCCAAATGATGAATGGGGCAAGAATCAGTGTAGGCCAGTGTGCTGCCTCAGTAGCTATGGCTGCATATCAAGCTTCCTTACAATACTGTAAAGAGCGTCCACAGGGAAGAGTTCCTAGCGAGAAAGACCCTTTAAAATCTCCAACGCTAATTATTCATCACGCCGATGTACAGAGAATGTTATTGACACAAAAAGCCATAACAGAAGGATCCCTATCGTTAGCAATGGAATGTAACCATTTATATGATTTAGTTCACGCTACTGAAGGAGAGGAAAAAGCAAACGCACTTTTACTTTTAGAAATTTTAACTCCAATTGTAAAAACCTATGCTTCCGAACAGGGCAGCCGCTCTGCAGCATTGGCTATTCAAACATTGGGTGGTTATGGTTTCACCACTGATTTTCCAGTACAACAACTATACCGCGATTTAAAAATCATGTCTCTTTATGAAGGCACTACTGGCATTCAATCATTAGACTTATTGGGCAGAAAAGTCACACTTCAAAATGGAAAAGCCCTTTCATTATTACTGACACAAATACAGGAAACAATTGCACTATCCAATGAAGTTGAAGATTTAAAAATCTATGGAATACAGTTAAACAAAGACCTACAATCTTTAAGTAATACACTTAACCATTTATTGGGCTATCTTCAAAAATCTGACCCAGATCGTTTTCTTGCAGACGCTACTGTTTTTATGGAAATGGCAGGTTTAATTGTTATTGGATGGCAATGGTTAAAAATGGCAGTAAAAGCTAAAGAATTAATTCAATCAAGCAATCCCAATAAAATGACTCTTGACTTTTATGCGGGCAAAATACATACCATGGAATTCTATTTCAAATATGAATTACCACATATTGATGCTTGTGCAAATACTTTAATGAACCCCAAAACACTCACTAATTTAAAAGAATTAGATTATTTCTAACACTAAAAATCATTTAAGAAATTCAATTCTAAGCTGAACCAATACCTTTTCCATGGTTTCACAAGTAATGGCTACCAGTTGCTTCATTTCTGTATCACAAATTGTTTCATTATTGCGTGACTTAGATTCTAATTCTCTAATAATTGTCTTTAAAGAGTATATACCCATTCCTTCTATGGAAGGTTTCATTCTATGCGCCAATTTTGACAAAGCTTCCCAGTCATCTTTATCTGCCTGTTGTTTTAATTTAATAATATCATAGGGCATTTGGTCAAGAAAAAGTGTCACCATTTTGCCTATAAAATCAGGATTCCCCTTTCCTATCTGCTTAACCATAGTTAAGTCATATAAAAGGTCATCAAGAACCTGATTCAAAGCCAAAGATGGATTCTCTTTAACCAAAATTTGAGGTGTCTGTTTGTCAAGTTCTACATCAGGTGTTAGATAACTATGATTAGCGGTCAAGAATTTACTCATTACAGCATACAATTTACCCTCTGTAAAAGGTTTAATAATATAATCATTCATGCCTGCCTGAAAATAAAGATGGTTATCTCCTTTTAATGCATTAGCGGTTAAAGCAATAATGGGAATATTTGCTAGACTAGTATTATCCAGTTTTCGAATACGTTCCGTAGCCTCAATACCGTCCATTTCCGGCATTTGAATGTCCATTAGAATCAAATCAAAATGTTGCTTTTGAACCATTTCTAATGCAATTTTACCATTTTCTGCTACGGCTACTTCCATTCCCCATGACTCTAAAATTTGCCTAGTAATAAATTGGTTTAATTCTACGTCCTCTGCTATCAGAACGCTTTTCTCCCCTAATAGACTATAATCTTCAAGTGCTACATCTTCTTGAGCCAACATGGCAGTTGAACCAATTTTGTAGGGGAGATTAAAATGAAAAACTGTGCCTTCACCATATTTGCTTTCTACACTAATTGAGCCGCCCTGCATCTCAATCAAATTCTTGCAAATAGATAGTCCTAATCCCGTACCTCCAAATTTGCGCGTAGTATCAGAAGACGCCTGAACAAAAGGTTCAAAAATAGTTTCTATTTTAGACGCATCAATACCAATACCTGTATCTTGAACTGTAAAGTCAACAACTATATTATCTGTCTCTCGTAAAGAAGAAAAAATATTTACTATCACTTTGCCTCTTGCAGTAAATTTAATGGCATTATTTAAAAGATTATTTAAGATTTGAATGAGTCTATATGGATCTCCAATCAATACCAAGGGCTCTTCTAATTGAGAAAAATAATTTAACTGAATTCCTTTTTCTTCAGCCTTATACTGGAATGATTGCATAGAAGAATTGAACTTGTCAGTAAATCTAAAAGGTATGTGTTCAAATTCAAATTTGCCTGATGTAATTTTCTCAATGTCTAATACATCATTAACAATGACCAATAAACTATTAGCAGATTCTTTGATTAATTTAAGATAGTTCTTTTGTATATCTCCCATTTCTGTTTTAGCCAGTAGATTAGCTACACCAAGAATACCATTCATAGGAGTTCTAATTTCATGACTCATATTAGCTAAGAAAATTTCTTTAGCCTTGGATACATTTCCTGTTATTTGGTTAGCCAGCAACAACTCATTTTCCGCATGAATTCTATCTGTTATATCTTGTGAAAAACCAATAACATAAGACTCAGCCCCCGCTTCTTCCACTAAATAATTTTGATACAACAAGAACAATTTTTTTCCGTTTTTATGCAATGCCCTAAATACCCCCTTTGATTTGCCCTCTTTCATAACAATATCTAGGTAATAGGCACGAAAATTATTATTCTCCCTTTCTGGAATAAAAGACATTAATGGCCTGCCAATTAACTCCTCTGCAGTATATCCTAATGTCTCACAAATGGAAGGATTAACACTTTGTAAAACACCGTTTTGATCATGAGTACAAATCAGTGCTTGACTATAGTTGAATAAATCCCTATACCGCTTTTCATTAATTCTAACCTGATCTTCAATCCTTTTTCTATCTGTAATATCTTCTTGAACAATAAAATAATGAAGCACTTCTCCATTTTCATTCAAAATAGGCTGACCATTAACCTTTGCCCAATAAGAATTTCCATTTTGTTGGTAGTTAAGAATTTCACATTCAAAAAAACTATTCTCTTTTAATTTTGATTCAATAAACTGCAGGGTCTGGGGATTGGTTTCTGATCCTGTTAATAAAGAATTAATAGAGTTTCCAATGCAAGCTATTATGGGGTATCCATTCATTTGCTGAAAAGCCCGGTTAACCCATTGTATTTTCCCCACTTTATCTAATAAAATACCTGCATTAAGTGTTTCTTCTGCAATAATGGCAAAATGTTTAAACTCATTTCTTTCTTTACTAATTTGTTCCAATAAAGCAATATTATCTTCCTCTGCCATTTTCTTGGCATGCAATAAATTAATTGATGCATCATGTTTTGCAAAATCATTTAGCAATATTTCTTGCTCTGCAACTTCTTCTAATTTTGTAAACCAAGGCGATCCAACAAAAATCAACTGTTGCTCCTCCTCTAAAAATTCGAATTGCCCTCTTAAAACCAACTTCCCTTTTTTTGTCTCTATTTCAAAGAAAAATATTTTATCCATTGATAATTTCAATACCTCAAATCCTAGCTTTGAAAGTCCTGATCTGTTTTCCAAAAAATATTCACTAAAATTTCCCCCTAATTCAAAGTTTCTCAATTTTTTCAGTGAATCACCTATTGCAATTATCTGCATCGCTTCATTAAGAAGAAAAAAGAATGGGAACAACCTATTCCACTGTTTAATATTTAATTGAATATGCTGCAAACAACTATTTTTAAATGACTAATTCTTCTATATATGTATTGATAACACCTTATCTATTCAGACTTACTTTTGCTTAAGCTCTCCATTTTGAATCATCCTATATATTGTTGACTTACCCACATCCAATTTTTTAGCTACCGCTAATACATCATTATCATATTTCTCCATAAAATACTTGATAATTTTTAGTTCATATTCTCTCAATGTATTCTCTTCTGTCAAAAGGGAAGAAACCCCACCCATGATTTCAACATTTAAGTCATTCTCCTCTATGACTGAACCATCAGACATAACTGTAGCAAGTTCAATCAATGATTTCAATTCCCTTACATTTCCAGGAAAAGAGTAAGTTCTAAGTTTCTGAAATGCTGCTGGACTTATTTGTTTTACTTCAATCTTATTGTCTGTGCAGAACTCCTTGAGAAAATGTTTAGCTAATACAAGTATGTCATTAGCTCTCTCTCTTAAGGGGGGTATTTCAATAGGTAGTCCCATTAATCTATAATAAAGATCTTCTCTGAATTTTTTCTCTTTTACCTCTTCTAAAAGGTTTCTCTGTGTTGCTATAATAACCCTAACATCTATTGGAATTACTGAATTACCTCCAATTCTTACAATTTCTCTTTCCTGTAAAACACGCAACAACTTAGCCTGCAACAGGATATCCATTTCTCCTATTTCATCCAAAAAAATAGTTCCTTTATTGGCCTCTTCCAATTTTCCAATGCGTTTTTCAACGGCTCCAGTAAATGCCCCTTTTTCATATCCAAATAATTCAGCTTCTAATAAATCACGAGGAATGCCCGCTACATTAATGGCTACAAAATTGTGTTTTTGTCTATTTGAATGATAATGAATGGACTTTGCAACCATTTCCTTACCCGTACCAGTTTCTCCTGTAATTGAAATGGTTATATTAGTAAGTATTGCTTTTTGAATAAGACCAAATACTTTTTTAATAGGTTCACTTTGCCCAATGATATTATTTGAAAAATCATACGTCTTTTTCAACTCAATTTTTAGCGAGGCAACTTCTTTTCTTAAATCTTTAATTTCACGCAAACGCACCAAAAGATTCCAAAGCCTATCATTGGCTTCTTGATCTTTGACTATATAATCAATCGCTCCTGTTTTTAATACATTGACAGCAGAAGCAATATCTTTTTGACCAGAAATAATAATCATTTCTGTTTCAGGACTAATTTCCTTGATATTGTTGATCACTTGATTTCCATCCATTTCTGATAGAGCATAATCCAATATTACCAGATCTGGCAAATCATGAATAGCTTTTAGAAAATCATTTTCATTCTCAAATTTGTGTACTTGAAAATCAGGATTCATAGAAAGAGGGTGCTCTAATATGGCGCCACACCAACCATCGTCTTCTAGAATAAATACCTTTAAGCCATTAGCAGGTTTCATAAAAAAGCATTATTGTTCAAACAATCAATATGGCAATAACAAGACAACTAAATTACCAACTGTTTCATTATTGGAATTTTTTTATTTTTTAGACAATATTTCATAGATTCCAATATTGGGAATTATACTCAAATTTAGACACCACCGGTTAGGATAAAACATAATTATTTGAAATTCATTGTTTTATAAAAGATCCGGCTGCTTGGTTTTGACTTTGCAAAACCCATACTCTTTTAAAAAGAATGCAGTAAAGTTTCCACATCTTCACAACAGTGCCCCCTAACAGCATTTCAAATAACTACCTTTACTCCTAACGCAAACGTATCTTTTATGCTTAAAGTGGGTGTTTTTGGAGTGGGTCATTTGGGTAAATTCCATATAAACAATTGGAAAGAAATTGAAGGTGTTAAACTAGTGGGATTTTTTGACCCCAATAATGAAAATGCCAATCAAGTAATAGAACAATATGGCCTGAAGCGATATATGGATGAAGAAAAATTGATGGATGCTTGTGATATTATTGATGTAATAACCCCAACTGATCATCATTTTAAAATATGTATGCAAGCCGTAAGAAAAGGCAAACATGTATTTGTTGAGAAACCATTAGCACATACCATCCAAGAGGGAAGAGATATTGTAAATATGGTTAGAGAAGCTAATATTAAGATGCAGGTAGGACACGTAGAAAGATTCAATCCTGCTTTTTTAGCTTTGAAAGATATGACCCTAAACCCCATGTTTATTGAAGTACATAGATTGGCCCAATTCAATCCCAGAGGAACTGAAGTGAGTGTAATTCTTGACTTAATGATTCATGATATTGATATCATTTTAAGCCTAGTAAAAAGCGATGTAAAACATATTTCTGCTAGCGGAGTAGCTGTAATGACAGATACGCCAGACATTGCCAATGTTCGCATAGAATTCAATAACGGCTGTGTAGCAAACCTAACAAGTAGCCGCATTAGTATGAAAAAAATGCGCAAAATCAGACTTTTCCAACCCAATTCTTATATTGGCATAGACTTTCTAGAAAAAAAGGCAGAGATTATTAAACTTAAACAACCAGAAGACACCAACGTTTTTTCTTTTGACATTGATACTCATAATGGAAAAAAGACAATTGCCATTGCCAATCCTGTTATTGAACCACAAAATGCTATTAAACTAGAATTGGAATCCTTTGTCAATGCCATTCAAACAAATAGCCCTACCGTAGTAAGTGAATTAGATGGATTCCTTGCCATGGAAGTAGCCCATCAGATTTTGGAAAAAATTAATAGTACCAGTATCCTGGTATAAATAATGCAAATGCAGTTTAGAAACAGTTTGCTATATGCATTCTCTGATTTGTTGTTTAGTGCCATTGCATTAATCTTATTTGCATTTCTAATAGTAGATACCCCATACAAAGTTGATTCAACTTGGATGATAATTACTACTAACCCTTTAACTATTTTCATAATAGCACTAAGCTGGCTGTTTTTTTTCCTTTTGATGGGTAGTTACCAGACATCTATCTATAGCAAATCTAGATTAAATGAACTAACAGAAACCTTGGTTCAAACAGGCATTGGTGTTGGTGTCATGTTGGCTTTCAATTTATTAGACAGGACACTATCAGTTTGGCTCAGTTATATGATGCTACAGTGCTGTTCCGTTTTAATAGGGCGGTCCATTTTATTGGCAAAAGCAAAAAAAGACATTGTTCAACATAAATTCTACTTCAACACCTTAATCATAGGAAATAACACAACAGCCATTGGAACCTATAAAGAATTAATCAAAAACTTCCATTATTTAGGGTTAAAACCAGTTGGTTTTCTTCAAACACCTGATGAACACAAAAATGGATTGGGAAAATATATTGATTGTCTTGGCACTACAAATGATTTGCTTGAAATTATTGATATCAAAAAAATTGATCAAGTTATTATTACCTTAGATAAACAGCAATATCAATTAGCAGAAACGTTGATTAACCTTTTAATAGAAAAACCAGTAGCTATTAAATTAGCTCCTAGCATGATTGACATTCTTTCCGGTTCTGTTAAAACTAATAATGTATTTGGCGCTACTCTAATTGATCTTCAAACCAATTTACTACCTTTTTGGCAACAAAATATAAAGCGGGTATTTGATTTTATATTTGCACTTTTAAATTTAATCATATTAAGCCCCCTACTTTTACTAATTGCACTTATTACAAAAATAGGATCAACAGGTCCCATCATCTATTCACAAGAAAGAGTTGGATTAAAAGGAAAAACATTCCCCATTTTAAAGTTTAGAAGTATGGAGACTGATGCAGAAAAAAATGGCCCAGCACTTTCTTCAGATTTTGATCCAAGAATAACAAAATGGGGTAAATTTTTACGAAAATGGAGATTGGATGAATTACCACAGCTATGGAATATCCTCATTGGAGATATGAGTTTTATTGGGCCAAGACCTGAAAGAAGAATTTATATTGACCAAATTTTACAGATTGCCCCGTATTATAGATATCTGCTAAAAGTAAAACCTGGACTTAGTTCCTGGGGAATGGTCCAGTTTGGATATGCTTCAACCGTTGCTGAAATGATTGAAAGAATGAAATATGATTTAGTCTACATTGAAAATCTTTCTTTATTACTAGATTTTAAAATCATGATGCACACTATTCGTATTATCTTGTCTGGTAAGGGCAAATAATATTTTTGACTTATTTTAGTATAATGCCACCCGAAATCAGAATAAATGCTAGCACTGATATAGACCCAGAAAAATGGGACAACTGTGTTGCCAAAAATACTAACGGGCTTATCTATGCACAACACCATTATTTAAATCACTTATCAAACAATTGGTCAGCCATCATCATTGGTGACTATGAGGCATTGCTCCCACTCCCTTGGAATTCAAAATGGGGGATTAAATATTACGAAGCCATTCCCTTTATTCAACAATTAGGACTGATTGGCACCATAGATGCATCCCAAATTTCTATCATCCTAGATTTGATTGTTGGCTTTGCTAAATATGGAGATCTATTTTTCAATTTTAGTAACCTAGCATTAGCCAAGTCAGTTCCATCAGTTGCAAAAATGAATTTAGTATTAGACCTAAAACAGGATTATGGTGCTATTGTGCAATACTATAAAAAGGACTTAAAGAACAATCTAGAAAAAGCTCAAAAATTCCAACCCGTCTATCTAGTTAGTCACAATATTGCAAAAAAATTAACCGAATATCAACATCAATATAACAATAGATTTAACTGGATAGACAAAAGAGATTTTAAACATTTAGCACAAGTTTTAGCATTCTATCAGTCTAAAGACCAATGTATTATACGAGAACTAATTGATCAGACTACCAATGAATTACTCGCATCTGCCATATTATTAAAAGATGAAAAGAGACTTTACTTGTTAATTAATACCATTACAGCTCTGGGAAGAACACAATCATCTAACCACTTTTTGATAGACCGGATTATTAGAGAATTTGCCAATACCAATTTTGTCTTAGACTTTGAAGGATCTGAAATTTCTGGCGTACAAGAATTTTTCAAAAATTTCCACCCAGTCAGTCAGCCCTATTTCCATTTTCACCATAATCAATTAAGTTGGCCCCTTAAACTTCTAAAACGCTAGTCTAATTCTTTAGGAAGATTGTATAACCATTCCACCATCAGCCGATTGGCAACTTGGCGATGGCTAAAAAAAGAGGTTTCATGACTATCACATGAAACCTCTTTAAAAAAAACTTCAATTGCTAGCGTATCATTTCAAGTACTTGTTTTTTAATCAATAGGAATTCTTTCTCTAATAACCCTATTGCTCCTTCTTTGGCAGGAGACATGGGCTCAAAAGAAGTAGCAATTTCCATGTATAAGTCACTTACTTTTCTTCTGTACTTTAATTCGTCGTAGAAAATAGTTTGACGCTTCAGTTCCAAAATCTCATGACGCATACTATCCAATTTTGCTGTCTTTTTTACTTGATCAGCAGATGGACTGGCAATTTTTTGCCAGGTTTGCAATGTCTTATCTAAACTATCAACCAATACAGCCAGCTGCTCATGCAATTGAAACATTCTTGTACTTTGGTTATGCAATCTAGCCACATTAGCTGCAGAAAAGCCTTTGGCATCATTGGGCAAAATATTGATTAACTGTTCATAAGATTGGCCATCCACTTTCATGACAACTTTATACTTGCCTATTGGAACTTTGGGGCCATAAACACCTGAAAAAAACACCATGGACTGTGCTATAAAACCACCTTTTGCAACTTTAGGAGGATTGCTTGTTAATGGCCAATAGACTTTATTTAATCCCTTATTAGTAGTACCATTCAGGTCTTTAATTTTTTTGCCAGATGCATCATAAATTTCAAATTTGACAATGTCATTACTTTTTTGTTTCAAGTAATAGTTGAAAGATGGCATCAAGGTTTTGCCTGCTTCTGTCCATCCTGCTATATTGCCACCAGTAGATGGCAGTTGGGGCGAAAAGTCGTACGGAAAATCTGCTGGCTTAAAAAACAAATGATCTTTCTCTATATCATTTTTAGCAAGATCCCTCAAAGGTTGCAAATCATCAATGATATAAATACCTCTTCCATGTGTTGCAATGACTAAATCACCAGTAGTGGGATGAACTTTAATATCTCTAACCAGATTATACCAAGGCATGGCTTGGTATTTACTACGCATAAAAGATTTTCCAGCATCTAAAGAAATAAACAATCCAGTTTCTGTACCTACAAATAAAAGGTTTTCATTTTTTAAATCTTCTCTGACCACATGTGCAAAACCAGTAAATTCAGATGAGCTGATTCTCTTCCAAGTATTTCCAGCGTCCAAACTCATGGCTATATAGGTTTGATGGTCTCCATACATATGGTTATCAAAACTAGCATAGATGCGCTTGGGGTTGAGTTTAGATATTTCAATACTACTTACCCAAGTTCCTTTAGGAATTCCAGCCTTCCAAACTTCCGCTGCTTTGTTCACCCAAGTTTTACCTCCATCGTTTGTCAACTGTAAATTACCATCATCGGTACCCACCCAAATCTGCATTTCATTGTTTGGATTTTGTGTGATGGTAAATATGGTACAATGGTTTTCTGCACTGGTATTATCTCCGGTAATTCCACCACTCTCCTCTGATTTTTGTTTGGCCTTGTCATTGGTAGTTAGGTCTGGTGAAATTTTTGTCCAACTCCTACCCTCATCTTTAGATTGATATAGGTATTGATTGGCCATATATAAATTGAAAACTTGTTTTCCATTGGCCCTTTTTTTAGCAGATGCTCCTGTTACAATTGGTGTATTCCAATTGAATCGGTGTTCCTCATCTCCCGCTTGCTTTTGCGGTTTAATTGAACTTGCCAACCCAGTTTTTAAATCAATTCTATTAGCATTTCCGCCTTGAGATTCTGCAAATACTATTTGACTATTCAGTGGGCTTGGTTGTACCCAGAATCCATCACCCCCATTTAAATCAAACCAATTGGCACTAGTCACCCCGCCAGCAGATGAATTAGCCGCCATCCAAGATCCATTGTCTTGTAATCCTCCGTAAACATGGTAAATAGGTTCGTTATCTGTGCTTACATGATAAAACTGTCCAACAGGTAGGTTATTCAAAAACTGCCAAGAGACCCCTTTATTTTGACTAATATAAACACCACCATCAGTTCCCAAATACATTTGATCTGTATTAGAAGGATTGATCCACAATGCATGGTGGTCTGCATGTGGTGCCACGCCACCAATAATGGCATTAGACCAAGAAAATCCACCATCTTTTGAATAGCCAAAATCAAAAGCAGGCCTATAAACGCGCTTGGGGTCTTTGGGATCAAAAACCAAGGAACTAAAATAGAAAGGTCTTGCTGTAATATTTTCAGTAGCTGCTAGTTTTTCCCAGCTATCGCCTTGGTCTTTTGATAAATACAAACCAGGAACTTTTGCTTCTACAATGGCCAAAACTTCAGCAGGCTTTGAAGGATTGATACTCAAAACAATTCTTCCTAAATTACCTTCTGGCAAGCCTTTAGAAATTTTAGTCCAAGTTTCACCTCCATCAGTTGATTTAAACATGCCGCTTCCAGGACCACCAGAGTCAAACGCAAATGGCTTTCTTCTAAATTGCCAAAAGCTAGCTAGAATAATTTTGGGATTAGTAGGATGAATGGCAATATCTGCACAACCAGTTTCATCATTTATATACAAGGCTTTCTTCCAAGTCTTTCCTCCATCTATTGATTTATATAAACCTCGGTGTGCACTACTGCTCCAAAGTGGACCGGGAGCAGCAACATAAAGAATTTTGCTATCGGTGGGGTCTAATAGAACCTTACTAATATGTTCTGTGCTATCTAACCCAATTTTTTGCCAGTTACCTCCACCGTCTGTTGTTTTATACAAACCATCGCCTATTGAAACACTATTCCGCATATTGCTCTCCCCAGTTCCTACGTAAACGGTTCTAGGATTTGTTTTATCAATGGCAATGGCACCAATACTTTGGTTATACTTATCAAATACGGGTGAAAAAGAGACACCCCCATTTTGGCTTTTCCAAATTCCACCACCAGCTGTTCCTACATATAGGTTGAGTTGTTCACTGGCTACTATACCCTCAATAGCCGTAATCCTTCCACTCATGGTAGAAGGTCCTAAGGCTCTAGCCGATAAGGTTTGGAAATAAGAAGAATTTAAATTGGTTTGACCGGCGGCAGAGAACACAAACAAAATAGCGGAGCAGCCTAGGGCGATTAATTTTTTCATTGATATGATATTAAAAAGGCTTACCCATCCTTAGACGAGTAAGCCTTACAAGAAAAATGATATTAATTATTGGAAAATAACTTTTCGTCAATAGTTGGATTCACGGTTACTTTTTTAGTGGCCATGATCATTTGTCCCTGATCAACTTTAAAAGGAATTTTGATTCCACCATCTATTGTTTGATAGTCCAAACTTTTAACTGCCATTTTAACTTCTTGACCCTCTTGTTTTAACACGGTTTCTTGCTTGTATACTAAAAAGGTTTTGGTGTCAATAAAGTAAGTAGACTCATTCTTATTCTTAGTAGTTAACTTAATTTTAAAATACTCATTTCCGTCTTCTTCATCCTTACCCAAGGATTCAATTGTTGAGCCTTTTTCTTTGTAATCAATAAAAGGACTTTGGATATCCAAATCATCCACCTTAGTTTTCAATTCATCATCTGTCATTGGCTGAAGGGTTGCTTTACCAGACATTGGATTTTGGCTCCAACCTTTAGTAGGTGTAGTAATTTCAATGAAAACATTTCCTTGAAACTCACCTTGCATTCTACTACCCTTCATGTGAACGGCGTTAACAGTGTAAGGAATTTCAAGCCCTTGCACTTGAATGGCTCCATCAACTTTCATAGACTGAACCTTTTTCCAATTCTCCTTGCCGCCAATGGCAGTAATGTATTTGTCTACAATTTCGTCTGCAGTTTGGGCCTGAACACGGATACTTGATCCAATCAAAGAAGCCACCAATAGCATAGGGATAAATAGTTTTTTCATAAGTTTTTAGTTGATTTCTAAATAGGTAAAATAAAGAACGATATTATTACAGCTAATTCAAAAAAACTGGGATTTGTTAGGAATGGCACTTAATCAGTAAGACTGGCAATAGAGAATTGCCGATGGACTTAGAAAGTTTCTCCAATATTGAGATAATAAGTCTGATACCCCTTACTAAAAGCATAATCTAAGACAATATTTGTTCTGGAAAATTTATTCAATTTTAAGCGAATCCCGCCCCCTGCTGCAGAATTCCATCTAGCAAAATTGCTAGTTTTAAAATCAGAGAAAGAAGAAATATTGGCAAACAATACAAAGCCCAATAAGCCATTCTTGGTAATATCACGTCTATATTCCCCTTCAAAATACCAATGCTTGTCACTCCTATACCGTCCTTGATAAAAGCCCCTAGAAGTTCTAGCATAAGGATCCCAGGCCGTACTCGGCAAATCTAAATAGGGAATATACTCCCCCCCAACACGCCAATGATAGGCCCAAAAAGCCAAAACATTTTGCCTGATTTTTGAAAAAGAATAATACTTCCTTGCGTCGAAAATCCATTGATTCCAACTACCTGTCTTATTTAAAAAAGAAGGATTGGTTCTAAAACTTGCAGAAACAAACATACCCCCTAATGGATTATTCGTAAATTTTCTAGAATCAAATTGGAGCGTCAAATTATATCCAGTTGAATAACTGGTAGCATTCAAAGTATCATAATGGGGTTTCAAGGATTCAAAAAAGCCTTGATTGGCCTGAGCATTTATAGAGGAATGATGGTCAAAATTGATACCAAACCCTGCAAAAATATTTGGCGCTATTTTTTTTAGCGCCGTTTCATAAAATCTAAAATAATTGTAGTTGATAAGCGTAGCATTATCTTCTACCGTATTACTACCAAGACCCCAAGACTTTTGAGGATAAATCAGAAACCGTAAATCGCCCAATAAATTCCAAGAATTACCATTTAGCCAGATATTAGACCTTAGCGGAAATACATACTTTCCTTGAAAATTAGTGTAGGGTGTAAAATACAATTCAGAGAGGGTAGTTTTTTTTCTATCTCCCATGTAAAATGAAATATTGGTAGAAGTAACCAATGCAGCTCCACCACCTGGTACTCCTGTAGTTGAGGGTAACAAAGAAAAATAAACCCTCTTATCAGATATTCCCTTTCTTCGTTGGTTGTATTTGACCGTGTCTTTAATAAAGAAGGGCTTCAAATAATCAACAATATCCTTCTGATTAATTAAAGTGTCCGCATTGGTAAAAACTGGTTTTTTCTGTGAAAAAACTTCGCTGGACACAGCCACCAAGAGCAGGGCTGTTACAATAAATTTTGGCAAATAAATTCCCAATGGTTTCCTATTCATATTTCCAAATAAAGATAGAAGTATTGAATACCCTACTCATCCATCATTACTAGAAAAACTTGCTAAATTTTCATTCTTTCTACTACATCAGCCCCATTGGCTGGATCAGTACCTTTTAGTTCAACATATTCTACATTGGGAAGCCAGAAGCTTCCCCCTTTTACCCTTACAAAAATCTGTTTAATTATTGCCTGCTTTTTATTAATATCTGTAAACAAAATAAATTTATTGTCGGTACCTTTTTTTAAATAAAACAGTTTAGTCTTATAAGAGACAAAATGTAATTCATACTGGTCTTTTGCAAGGGTTTTAGATTTTAACCCATAGGCAAAATTCCGTTGTATGTAATTTAGCTCTTCTTTCTGCCCCTTATCATGATACCTAATCCAATAGGGATGCACTGGATTTTCAATATCCAACTCTCCGTTAGACTTGAGGTTTAACTCATATACAATGGTATTGGTATTGGGATCTCTCTGTAAAAAAAACAACTGATTTGGGTTTCCTGTAGGTACAGGATACTTAACTGCTGTCTGTCCAAAAGACACAAAGCTAAAAGCAATAAAAACTAAACCAATCAATAAAAAACGCCTGAGGGGTAGCAAAATCATACAGTTTCAATTCATCAATAATCGTCGAAAATACGGAATTACCTAAAACAATGGAAAGTCTTGTGCAAATAAGGGATTGATTAATTGAGTATTACTGGTTTGCTTTCCGTCTAAAGTAGCAGCTAGAAGAATTATCTAATCATGTTGCTCTAAAATAGGCTATTAAATGAAACGTATAAAGCGCACCATAAATAGAAAATGCAATATTTCTATTGCATTTTCTATCTTTTATTCCAAATTATTTTATTCAACCAACCCATTTATATTCCTGTTTACTTCCACCTCAGCCTCATAGTCAACCCCTGCTAAACCAAATCCAAATAAGTTCAAAAAGTCTGACTTATAACCAGGTAAATCACCAATTGCGGGCAAAGATTCGGTGGTTGCTACCGTCCATAATTCAGCCACTTGCGCTTGAACGTCTGCTTTCATTTCCCAGTCATCTATGCGAATTCTACCTTTATCATCGGTTGCAATATCAGCCTTGCCTGTATACAATCTATCTGCAAATAGTCTTTGAATTTGCTCAATACAACCTTCGTGTAAGCCATCTTGTTTCATGACTTTGTACAACAAAGATATATACAGTGGAATCACTGGAATAGCAGAACTAGCTTGGGTTACCAATGCTTTGTTAACCGAAACATATGCTTGTCCATGAATGTCTTTTAATTTATCGGCAATTTTAAAAGCAGTAGCTTCTAAATGATCTTTGGCTCTTCCAATAGTACCTTTTCTATACACCGCTTCTGTTAAAGATGGTCCAATATAAGAGTAGGCTAAGGTTAAAGCTCCTTCAGATAAAGCACCTGCTTCTTTGAGTGCATCCATCCACATTTCCCAATCTTCTCCACCCATCACCGCAACCGTATTGGCAATATCGTCCTCATTACAAGCTTCAATACTAATATCTGTTACAATGCCTGTATGAAAATCAACCGTTTTGTTACGGTAGGTTTGACCAATGGGTTTTAAAACTGAGCGATGCATCACCCCTGTTACAGGATGAACACGCACAGGCGACGCCAAACTATAAATCACCAAGTCAACTTGACCTAGGTCTTCTTTGATGGTTTTAATGGTTTTTTCTTTGATCTCATTTGAAAATGCATCCCCATTAATGCTTTTGGCATAAATACCGGCTTTAGCTGCCTGATCTTGAAAAGCCATACTGTTGTACCAACCTGGAGTAGCTGTTTTTCCTTCTGCTGGTGGTTTTTCAAAAAATACCCCAATAGTAGCAGCACTAGCGCCAAATGCGGCAGTAATTCTTGAAGCCAATCCAAAACCCGTTGACGCACCTATTACTAGCACTTTTTTGGGGCCTTCTATAGCTCCTTTGGACTTGACATAATTGATTTGGTTAATAATGTTTTGCTCACATCCCAAAGGGTGTGCAGTTAAACATATAAATCCACGCATTCTGGGTGTAATAACCATCATAAACTGTTCTGTTAATTAATAAAATTCACGTAATGGAGAAACCTGTTATTCGCCGTTTTTGAAAACCTTGGCAAAAATAGCAGAATTAACTCCAATACTTTTCAATTCAAAGCCTATGTGCAAAATGTTTCAATAACGCAGATAGCCAAAACATCAATCCCTTTATTTTGCAGGGGTAATTACTATGTTCCTGAAAGCTATGGGACCATGATCCCCTTGAATCATAATTGGCCCGGGTTCTCCTTCTTTGCTATCTATAGCCCCCCCTGTGATTCCTGGAATAGTAGCCAAACTAATAACGTTTTTACCATTAGCTACTACGGTAACCATTCTGCCCACTAAGGTAATATCATACGTCTGCCATTCGCCTGCGTCTTTGGCTACCATTTCATTAGCAGGCAAAAATCCATACACAGCACTAAACTCATCATTCCAGGGTTCCATACCCTTGCTATCAACTATCTGTACTTCATATCGTCCACGCAGATAAACCCCACTATTACTACCCTTAGGATAACGGAATTCTACGTGTAGTTTAAAATCTTCAAAAGTCTTTTTAGTCATGAGGTTGGAACCTGATTGGGCACTGGTTAAAACACCATCAGTTACCGTCCATTGATTCTTGCCCATGGCAGTCCATTCATTCATATCAGAATTCCCAATCAAGCTAATAGGACTACCCCACTGAACTGCTTTGTCTCTTTTTAATGAAGGCGCTTTAGTTCCAGTAAACGGATAGTTTTTGCCATCGGTATAAACCATGGTACCTTTCAAATGGTCTCCTTCAAATTCTCCTTCAAATTCCATATTAGCATTACCCTGTTCCCATTGTGGAGGAATAGAGAAACTAAAATGATTCTTTGAAAACTTTATTTCAGCTACTGGTCTGGCACTTCCAAAAGCATAAACAAATCGGCCAATAAATGTATGGGTACCTGAATGCTGTACCTCTAGCCAAGAAGGTAATTGTTTACCGTCTTTTTCTATTGTCAAGTCCCACCTACCTTGCATGGCTGTACCATCCGCTTGTACAAGTGCTGCAGCATTAAATGCTAGCGTTATTAAAAAAAGAAAGAAGAAACAACTCCTAGACTTTTTTTGTTGAATCATTTTTTTCATGGCTTTATTTTGAATAATATACAATAGCTCAGCTAATATTTCAAATAAGTAAAGGGAATATATTAAAATCAATTGGAGCCCTGCTCTCTTTGAATTAAAATGTTTTCTGCAATTACTAAATCAACCGGTCTAGTAATTTTAATATTATTGTATTCACCCTCAATCAAATAAACCTGTTGCCCAGATGCCTCTAATACCGTGGCTTCATCTGTAAATGAATCTTGGTAGTCTGTTTCAAAAACTGGCAATAACAAATTGGTTTGAAAAGTTTGTGGGGTTTGAATAATCCTCACCAGGTCTCTGTTGACAACATGACTGCCCATAGCATTCACTATTCTAATACTGTCTGTTGCAGCCACCGCAGGAATAGCAGACCCCTTTTCAAGGGCTTGTTCATAGCAATGTTTGATTAACCCTTCTGTTAGCAAACAACGAACACCATCGTGTACAAATACAATACCGGGTTCTGTAATTTTATGTAACCCGTTTTGAACTGAATGAAATCTAGTGGCACCGCCAACTACCAATTGAATGTTGGCAATAGCACCAAATTCCTGTATTAGCTCCTGCCCTTCCAGCAAAAAATCATGTGGCAAAACCAAGTAAATGATTAGGTCTGGAAATGCTTTGAGAAATTGTTGCAGGGTATGGTATAAAATAGGTTTACCTCTTAATAATAAAAACTGTTTGGGTTTGTCCGCTCCCATGCGCAACCCGGATCCGCCCGCAACTATTACTGCATATTTTTGCATGTTCCACTGTTTAATTGAAGCAGATTCCTTATCCCAAAAGTTGTTGAGATTCTCTTAATAATAATGCTCTATTAATAGCTACTGTGCCTACTTCTTCACAAACCAAACCTCCGGCTATATTGGCCATTTCAGCAGCTAAATGCATGTCTTTGGTAATGGTAAATACCATGGAAGCCACAGCAATTACGGTATCTCCTGCCCCACTTACATCGGCTATATTTCTTACATGGGTTGCAATAATAGCAGCCACATTGTCTCGTTGATAAAACACCCCTTTTTCTGATAAAGTAATCAAAGAAATTTGATGTTTTAAATGTTGTTGTAATGCTAGATGCACTTGCTTCATTTCTGATAAGTCCACCTGTTCCAAGTGTAGATTCAACCCTTCTTTTACTTCTTTCAAATTAGGCTTAAACATATCCACACCTTGATAGGCTAAAAAGTTTTTCTTTTTAGGATCTACTGTTGTAACCACACCATGCGCTTTACAAAGTGCAATAACAGATTTAATCAGATCGGCAGAAAGTACTCCTTTATTATAGTCTTCAAAAATGAGCAAGTCTGGCTTTTCAGATTCAAATTGGGCTTTCATCTTGTGTAATAATTCAGCTTCAAGCTCCGCACTAATGTCGTTGGTAATTTCAGCATCCAAACGCATCATTTGTTGGTTGCGACTCATGACCCTTGTCTTATTGGTGGTAATTCTTTCATTACTAGCCAACAATAAGTTGGTACTAATACCATGAGTAGCCAATAAAGCGGTTAGCGTTCTACCATCAGCATCATTGCCTATAATTGAAATAATGCTCGTATAAGCGCCAAGTGAAGCAACATTCAATGCAACATTTGCTGCTCCGCCTACCCTTGATTCCATTTTTTGAAGAGAGACAATGGGCACAGGGGCTTCAGGAGAAATTCTTTCTGTATTACCCCACCAATAAGTATCCAACATCACGTCACCTAATATGGCTACTTTCAAATTCTTGAATTCCTCAAATAATGCGCTGATATCTATATGAGACATGTTATTCTGCTCTTTTTTGATTGTTTACTGCCAGATAGTACAAAGGTACTCCTATGGCGGTAATACCCAAACCCCAAAGGGAATAAGTAGGCGATGTCCATACTAATCCAATGCAGAATATAGTAGCCATAACAATATAAATCAAGGGCAAAATAGGATACCCAAATGCTTTATAGGGTCTTTCTGCATTAGGCAATTTTTTCCTTAATATAAAAATACCAATGATGGTTAGAACATAGAAGATCACTACCACAAAAGAAACCATGGTTAACAGGTCTCCATACTTTCCACTCAAGCAAAGCAAGCTAGCTACAAAGCACTGAATCCATAGAGCGTATTCAGGAACCGCATTCTTATTTAGTTCTCCTGTTTTCTTAAAGAACAAACCATCTTTTGCCATGGTATAATACACCCTAGCTCCTGCTAAGATGAGACCATTATTACAACCAAAAGTGGAGATCATAATCATCACTGCAATTACAATGGTACCTGCATTTCCAAAAATGGCATTGGCCGCCACTACCGCAACGCGATCATTTTCTGCATAAGCAATCTGTTGCAAGGGCAAGACGTGCAAATACATCAAATTGGCAGTTACATAAATCAATGTCACTATCAATGTTCCAAGAAACAAACTGAGTCCAATATTACGCTGTGGATTTTTGATTTCGCCAGCAATGAAAGTGACGTTGTTCCATGAATCAGAACTAAAAATAGAACCTACCATGGATGCCGCTATAGCGCCTATTAAAACAGCACCTGAAATAGGGTGCCATCCGGTTGGTTGCAAAATACCGGCAGCATCTTTGGCACCTAGGTCTTGCACAGCGGTTAATCCGGTTGCCCAGTTTTCATTCCAAAAACTTTGCTTAGACAAAAGGAAACCAAACACTATTAGGCCAAATAAAGAAACCAATTTGGTCACAGTAAAAGTAGATTGGATAATCTTACCTCCTTTTACGCCCCTGGTATTGGTATAAGTAAGAAAGACAATTAGGGCAATGGCCAATACCTGTGCCGCAGAGACCTTTAAAAAGCCCAGATCAAGTAAGATATTTCCTTCCCCAACAGCTGGTATTAAATAAGCTGTAAATCGGCTAAAAGCCACACCTACGGCTGCAATGGTAGCTGTTTGAATGACTGAAAAGAAACTCCATCCAAATAGAAATCCAACTAAGGGATTATAGGCTTCTTTTAAATAGACATACTGCCCACCTGCTTTGGGATACATGGCACTTAATTCACCATAACTCACCGCAGCGGTGATGGTCATAAATCCTGTGATCAACCAGACCACTATTAACCAGCCGGCACTACCTACATTTCGGGTAATATCTGCACTTACAATAAATATTCCTGAACCAATCATGCCCCCTGCCACAATCATAGTGGCGTCAAAAAGACCAAGGGTAGGTTTGAAGCTGCTGTTTGTACTCATAAAAAAATCCCGCTTTTAATAACGGGATTTGAAGATAATAAATTTGATTGAAGTTCCTACTTCTTCTTGGCTTGGGCATTTAAACCTACAATCAAGTCACTGGTAATATTGTACGCCGTGTCTTTTAGGTAGATTAAGTCTGGAGAACCAGTAAATACATAAGCAAAACCTTTGTCTTTATTATATACTTTCAAATAGTCTTCAATGCGTTTCTTTACTTCTTGCAAACGCTTGAAACTTTCATTTTGCAACTCTTGGTTCAACATTTGTTCCTTGTTTTGGAAAGTTTTTTCCATTTGACCCAATTCTTGTTGCTTGGCAGCTAATTCTGCTTGAGTCATAGACTGCGCATTTTTCTGCAATTCTTGGTACTTAGCAACAAAAGTGTTTTTCATTTCTCCCAATTGTCTACCATTGTCTTGATCCTTAGCACGCAAAACATTCCGTACTTCTTTAAAATAGTCATAATTGTTTTCAACAGAATCCATTTCAAAATAGGCAATTTTAAAACTACCTGGGGCTGCGGCTACGGCAGAACCTGAACTTGCTGAAGATTTTTTGTTGGAAAACTGAAGGTAGAAAAGCACGGCTACTGCAAGTACTAATGCAATATTCAATCCTGTTGTAAAATTTTTCATGGTTGCTGTTTGAAGTTGTTTGAACCTGTTTATAAGCTGATTCCTTTCTAAACAAAATAAAAGTAGGAAGTTTTTACACTTCCTACTTTTGATTGGTATGATTTAACAGAAATAAGGCTTATTCTTCTTCGTCAAAGCTCATTGCTTCACGAGTAGTGGCCAATACCTCGTATTCTTCTTTGCTACCTACAATCATGTTCTCGAACTCTTTTTGTCCAGAACCTGCAGGAATCAAATGACCGGTAATCACATTCTCTTTCAAACCTAACATGCTGTCCATCTTGCCTTGAATAGCAGCTTGGCTCAATACTTTGGTTGTTTCTTGGAATGACGCTGCTGAAATCCAGCTTTGTACACCCAAAGAAGCTTTAGTGATACCCAACAATACTGGCGTTGCAGTGGCTGGTTTTGCATCACGAACTTCTACCAGTTTCTTATCACTTCTACGCAAGATGGAATTTTCTTCCCTGAACTCACGTACAGTAACAATTTGACCAGCTTTGAACTTGCTGCTTTCGCCTGCTTCTGTAACTACTTTTTTGTCATAGATACGGTCATTCTCTTCAATAAAGTCAAACCTGTCTTCCAGATCTTCCTCTAAGAATTTGGTATCTCCCGCGTCAACAATCTCCACCTTCTTCATCATCTGGCGAACGATTACTTCTACGTGTTTGTCATTAATTCTTACACCCTGTAAACGGTATACTTCTTGAATCTCGTTTACAACATATTCTTGAACCGCAAATGGTCCTTTAATAGCTAGGATATCTGCAGGTGCAATTTGACCATCAGACATTGGAGTTCCCGCTTTTACAAAGTCACCATCTTGCACCAGAATCTGGCGTGTCAATGGAACCAAGTATTTCTTCACCATTCCGTCTCTAGATTCAACTATAATTTCGCGGTTACCACGCTTCACGTTACCAAAAGCTACCACACCATCAATTTCGCAAACAATGGCAGGGTTACCTGGATTACGTGCTTCAAAGAGTTCAGTTACACGTGGAAGACCTCCTGTGATATCCCTAAGCTTACCTAGGATACGAGGAATCTTCACCAATACCTGACCTGCTTTAACGTTGTCACCTTCTTCAATACCAATATGTGATCCTACCGGTAAGTTATAGTGCTTGGCGTCTTTGCCGCCTTCTACAATAATGGTAGGAATCTTTGTTTTATCCTTGGTTTCAATAACCACTTTCTCTCTGTGACCAGTTTGCTCATCAGCTTCATCGCGGTAAGTAACACCGTCAATTACATCAGAGAACTTAATAGTACCATTTACTTCAGCAACAATGACGTTGTTGAATGGATCCCATGTACAGATAACGTCTCCTTTCTTCACTTGCTGACCGTCTTTTACATTCAGCGTAGCGCCATAAGGAACGTTGTTAGTAATCATCAAACGATCGTTCTTAACATCCATGATACGAACCTCACCGGTGCGCCCAATAACAATGCGTATTTTGTTGCCTTCATTGTTAAGTGCATCAACTGTTCTTAAACCATCAAATTGAATGGTACCATCAAACTTAGCGTTCAAGGTTGATTCAATGTTAGAAGATCCGGCAACACCACCCACGTGGAAAGTACGCAAGGTTAACTGTGTACCAGGCTCACCAATTGACTGTGCAGCAATAATACCAACAGCGTCACCGCGTTGAGCAATATAGCCAGTAGCCAAGTTTTTACCATAGCATTT
This sequence comes from Bacteroidota bacterium, assembly GCA_947460595.1. Classification (GTDB taxonomy): domain Bacteria; phylum Bacteroidota; class Bacteroidia; order Chitinophagales; family Chitinophagaceae; genus Sediminibacterium. The sequence goes on from CANHGS010000012.1 coordinate 82,482, forward strand.
TACACAAACACCACGCTTAGCTTCACATGTTAATACTGAACGAATCTCAACAGTTTCAATGCCACTGTCTTCAATTTGTTGCGCAACGTCGTGAGAGATTTCTTCACCAGCCAAGATGATTAATTCTTCTGTAACTGGGTGATATACATTGTGCAAAGAAGTACGTCCTTCAATTCTATCTGCTAGTGGCTCAATTACGTCTTCATTATCTTTTAGAGCAGAAGTTGCATTACCACGTAAAGTACCGCAATCATCTTCAGCAATAACAACGTCTTGAGAAACGTCTACCAACCTACGAGTCAAATAACCCGCATCGGCAGTTTTCAAGGCTGTATCCGCAAGACCCTTACGAGCACCGTGGGTAGAGATAAAGTAATCCAATACGTTTAGACCACCTTTAAAATTAGACAAGATGGGGTTTTCAATTACCTCAGATCCTGAACTACCACTCTTTCTTGGTTTGGCCATCAATCCACGAATACCTACCAGCTGTTTAACCTGTGTTTTACTACCACGGGCTCCAGAATCCAACATCATGTAAACCGAGTTGAATCCTTGTTTGTCAGTAGCCATTTCACGAATCAGGGTTTCTGTAATACGAGTATCCACACGGCTCCAGATATCAATAACTTGGTTGTAACGCTCGTTATTGGTAATTAAACCCATATTATAGTTTTCCCAAACCTCTTCTACTTCTGTTTTTGCGTTGTCCAATAATTCGTCACGCAAATCTGGAACAATCAAGTCATTCACACTAAAGCTCAAACCACCACGGAAGGCCATACGGAATCCAAGTGTTTTAATATCATCCAAGAACTTAGCGGTTTTTGGAACGTCCGTGATTTTGATAATGTCTCCAATAATTTCACGAAGATTCTTCTTGGTAAGTAATGCATTAACAAAACCAACTTCAATAGGAACATGCTGGTTAAATAAGCAACGTCCAACGGTTGTTTCAATCAATTTCAAACTTAGTTTTCCTTGCTCACGAACCATAGTTCTTACACGAATGTTTGCGTGCAGATCAACCACTTTTTCATTATAAGCAATTACAACTTCATCTAAGTTGTAAAAAGCCATCCCCTGACCTTTAATGGTTTCAGTTTCGTTTGTTTTTTTACCCTTGGTCATATAATACAGACCCAATACCATGTCCTGAGAAGGAAGGGTGATTGGCGTACCATTCTGCGGGTTCAAAATGTTGTGAGAAGACAACATCAACAATTGGGCTTCCAAAATAGCAGCATTGCTCAAAGGCACGTGCACGGCCATCTGGTCACCATCAAAGTCGGCGTTGAAAGAAGAAGTAACCAATGGGTGCAATTGAATGGCTTTTCCCTCTACTAATTTTGGTTGGAAGGCCTGGATACTCAAACGGTGCAATGTTGGGGCACGGTTCAGCATAATTGGGTGACCTTTCAAGATATTTTCTAAGATATCCCAAACAACTGCTTCTTTGCGATCTACCAATTTCTTGGCGCTCTTCACAGTTTTTACAATACCTCTTTCAATCAATTTTCTAATAACAAATGGCTTGAACAATTCTGCAGCCATGTCTTTAGGCAATCCGCACTCGTGAATTTTTAACTCAGGTCCTACCACAATTACAGAACGACCAGAATAATCCACACGCTTACCTAACAAGTTCTGACGGAAACGTCCTTGCTTACCTTTCAATACATCGCTCAAAGATTTCAATGCACGTCCACCCTCTGCCTTAACAGCATTTGATTTACGGCTATTGTCAAATAATGAGTCAATGGCTTCTTGTAACATACGTTTTTCATTACGTAAGATTACTTCAGGTGCTTTGATCTCTAACAAACGCTTTAAACGGTTGTTACGAATAATTACCCTGCGGTATAAGTCATTCAAATCAGAAGACGCAAAACGGCCACCATCTAATGGTACCAATGGACGCAATTCTGGAGGAATAACAGGAATATACTGCATCACCATCCACTCTGGGCGGTTGGTAATACGTGTACCAGCATCACGGAAAGATTCCACTACGCTCAAACGCTTTAAGGCATCTGCTTTACGTTGTTGAGAAGTTTCAGTAGCTGCTGCATTACGCAATGAGAAACTCAAACTATCCAAGTCAATTCTTTCCAATAAGGCGTGAACTGCTTCAGCCCCCATTTTGGCAACGAATTTTTGAGAATCATCATCAGGCAGGTATTGGTTATCCTTTGGCAAATTGTCAAGGATATCTAGGTATTCTTCTTCGGTTAAAAGATCACCCATGTTCAGGTTCTCTTTGATACCGCCTTGAATAACTACATAGCGCTCATAGTAAACAATTGTTTCCAATTTCTTGGAACTCATGCCCAATAAGTAACCAATTTTATTTGGCAAGCTTTTGAAGTACCAGATATGCACTACAGGAACTACCAATTTGATATGTCCCATACGCTCACGACGTACTTTCTTTTCAGTTACTTCTACACCACAACGGTCACAAACGATACCCTTGTAACGGATACGCTTATACTTACCACAGGCGCATTCGTAATCCTTAACGGGTCCGAAGATCCTTTCACAAAACAAACCATCACGCTCCGGCTTATAAGTACGGTAGTTAATGGTTTCAGGCTTTAACACTTCACCAAAACTTCTCTCCAGAATGCTATCGGGCGAAGCCAAGCTGATAGTGATCTGTGAAAAAGTAGGTCTAGGTTTGTTATCTCTTTTGATTGCCATATCTAGTTTGAGAATTTGTATTATTTGATGTTGTTTCAACTGGATTTTTTTGATCCAATTGTATGCGCTGATTAGGCGCTAATAAGAATGGAGAGCGGATGACAGTTATTACCGTCATCCAGCTTCCTTTCAATTTATTCAAACTTAAGGTCAAGACCCAATCCTCTCAATTCATGTACCAATACATTGAATGATTCAGGAACACCTGGACGTGGGATATTATCTCCCTTCACAATGGCTTCGTAAGTTTTAGCACGGCCAATGATATCATCCGATTTCAGGGTTAGCAATTCTTGCAAGATATTGGCCGCACCATAAGCTTCCAGTGCCCAAACCTCCATCTCTCCAAAACGCTGACCACCAAACTGTGCCTTACCACCCAACGGCTGTTGAGTAATCAAACTGTATGGTCCAATTGAACGGGCGTGCATCTTATCATCAACCATGTGGTGAAGTTTAATCATATAGATTACACCCACAGTAGCTTTTTGATGGAAACGCTCTCCAGTTTCACCGTCGTATAGGTAAGTATGTCCGTTTCTTGGAATACCTGCTTCCACACAATATTCTTCAATTTGTGTAGTAGAAGCACCGTCAAAAATTGGGGTAGCAAATTTCACACCCAATTTCTTACCAGTCCATCCAAGAATGGTTTCATAAATCTGACCTAAGTTCATCCTAGAAGGTACCCCTAGTGGATTCAATACAATATCCACCGGTGTTCCGTCTTCCATGAATGGTAAGTCTTCAGCACGTACAATTTTTGCAACAATACCTTTGTTACCGTGTCTACCAGCCATCTTATCTCCTACTTTCAGCTTACGCTTAACAGCTAAGTAAACTTTGGCCAGTTTCAATACACCTGCAGGTAATTCATCGCCAATAGAGATATTGAATTTTTCACGCTTATACCTACCCAACTCTTCGTTGAATTTGATACTGTAGTTGTGTAACAAAGTATTAATCTGATCGTCCGTTTTGGCATCACCAGTCCATCCCAAAGGATTCACGTTCTGGTAATCAATAGTGCTCAAGTTCTTTTGGTTAAACTTTGCGCCTTTGCCAATCAGCATTTCACCAAAGTTGTTGCTTATGCCTGTGCTAGCTTTGTCTTTCAACAATGTTTGCAATTTGTCTAACAACAATTCTTTAATGCTTTCAACATTCTGCTGGTGAACTTTCTCTACTTTTTCTAACTGTGCTTTTTCACGAATCTTACCGTTCTTATCTTTCTTAGCACGTTGGAATAGTTTCTTATCAATCACCACACCTTCAGTTCCGTTTGGAGCTTTCAAAGAAGCATCTTTTGCATCACCGGCTTTGTCTCCAAAGATGGCACGCAATAATTTTTCTTCTGGTGTAGGATCTGATTCACCTTTTGGTGTGATTTTACCAATTAGGATATCTCCTTCTTTGATAGTAGCACCAATGCGAATAATACCATTCTCATCCAAATCCTTAGTAGCATCTTCTGATACGTTAGGAATATCTGGAGTCAATTCTTCTTCACCCAATTTGGTATCTCTAACTTCTAGTTCATATTCTTCAATGTGAACAGAAGTAAACAAGTCTTCTCTAACTACTTTTTCAGAGATTACAATGGCATCCTCAAAGTTGTAACCCTTCCATGGCATGAATGCCACTTGCAGGTTTCTTCCCAAGGCCAATTCACCATTCTGTGTAGCATATCCTTCTGTTAAGAAATCGCCTTTTTTCACTTGCTGACCCTTCTTCACAGCTGGGCGAAGATTGATACAAGTTGCTTGGTTGGTCTTCATAAACTTAGTCAGTGTATACACTTGTAAGTCATCATTAAAGCTTACCAAACGGTCTAGGTCATTTCTGTCATAACGAACATGAATATGGTTGGCATCAACAAACTCTACAACACCATTTCCTTCAGCGTGGATTTGAATCCTTGCATCACGGGCAGCTTTTCCTTCTAGTCCGGTACCCACAATTGGCGCTTCCAAACGAATCAAAGGAACGGCTTGACGTTGCATGTTTGATCCCATCAAGGCACGGTTGGCATCATCATGCTCCAAGAAAGGAATCAAAGAAGCACTCAAACCAACAATTTGGTTAGGAGCAACGTCCATAAATTCCACTTCTTCCTTGTCAAGGATAGGGAAATCTCCCGTTTGACGAGAAACTACTTTATCTTCTGCAAAACCACCCTTGTCATTCAATGGCGCATTACTCTGGGCAATTTTAGCGCTATCTTCTTCTTCAGCACTTAGGAAAGTAAGCGTGTTCATGTTTACTTTTCCGTCTTCTACTTTGCGATAAGGGGTTTCAATAAAGCCCATATCGTTAATAGCAGCGTGTACGCAAAGGGTAGAAATCAAACCAATGTTTGGCCCTTCAGGAGTTTCAATGGTACACAACCTACCGTAGTGAGAATAGTGTACGTCACGAACCTCAAATCCAGCGCGCTCTCTACTCAAACCTCCTGGTCCTAGTGCGGAGATCCTACGCTTGTGCGTGATCTCACTCAATGGATTGGTTTGGTCTAAGAATTGAGACAACTGAGAAGTACCAAAGAAAGAGTTGATAACAGAAGAAAGAGTACGTGCGTTGATCAAATCAACTGGTGTAAATACCTCGTTGTCCCTAACGTTCATGCGCTCTCTAATTGTTCTAGCCATACGAGCCAGACCCACACCAAATTGCGCATACAATTGCTCACCTACTGTTCTAACCCTACGGTTGCTCAAGTGATCAATATCATCAATCTCAGCCTTACCATTGGTCAAACGTACTAGGTACTTAATGATCTCAATAATATCTGGCTTGGTTAATACTTTCTTTTCTAAAGGATAGTCAAGACCCAACTTGCGGTTGATCTTATACCTACCCACTTCTCCCAAATCATAACGCTTATCAGAGAAAAATAATTTGTCAATGATACCACGTGCAGTCTCGTTATCAGGGGCATCAGCACCACGCAATTGGCGATAGATATGCTGAACCGCTTCCAATTCACTGTTAGACGTATCCTTGTTCAAAGTATTGTAAATGATGGCATAATCGCCTCCAACGTCTTCTTTCTGAATAAATACGCTCTTCACTTCCATTTCAATAATGGTAGCAATAGCCTCTTCGTCCAGCACGGTGTCGCGCTCCATCACAATTTCATTACGCTCAATGCTTACTACTTCACCAGTGTCTTCATCCACAAAATCTTCTACCCATGTTCTAAGAACACGAGCAGCTAGTTTGCGTCCAACCTGGTTAGCAAGGGATTTTTTGTCTGCTTTTACTTCATCAGCCATGCCAAACAATTCCAAAATGTCTTTGTCTGTTTCATAACCAATAGAACGCAACAAAGTAGTTACAGGGAACTTCTTCTTACGATCAATATAGGCGTACATCACGTTGTTGATGTCAGTAGCAAATTCCATCCAAGCACCCTTGAAAGGAATTACCCTAGCAGAGTATATTTTGGTACCGTTGGGGTGAACCGACTGGCCAAAAAATACACCAGGAGAACGGTGTAGTTGGGATACAACTACGCGCTCAGCTCCGTTAATCACAAAGGTTCCTCTAGGAGTCATGTAAGGGATATTTCCCAGAAACACGTCCTGAACGATGGTTTGGAAGTCAACGTGCTCTTCGTCATTACAACTCAAGCGCAATTTGGCCTTCAATGGCACCGCGTAGGTTAAACCACGTTCCATACACTCTTCAATAGTGTAGCGTGGGGGATCAATAAAATAATCCAGGAACTCCAGTACGAAAATGTTACGCGTGTCCGTAATAGGAAAATTTTCCTTAAACACGCGGAACAAACCCTCAACATTACGTTTGTCGGGCGTTGTTTCTAACTGAAAAAACTCGCTGAAAGATTCTAACTGAATGTCGAGTAGGTCTGGGGCATCAGCCAAGTGTTTAGTTTTACCGAAGCCGACCCTGTTGTTCAATGTAGTTGTAGACATATTTGTGTAAAACCGGTTTTAGTACGTAAAATTTTGGGGAGAACTAAGTGCTTCTCTTAACGTACAATCGGCGCATCTATCATTCAAACAAATGATAAAAATGTCCACCCGCTAAAATACCCAAAATAAAGGATGGCAAAACTAAGCAATTAGTAGAACAATAAAAAAACAAATTTTTTACCCTTCAGGGCATAAAAAAACCAACAGGAAATCCTGTTGGTTCAATTTTATGAAAGTAGGTTAATTACTTAACTTCTACTTCAGCGCCAGCATCTTTCAGTTTAGTAGCAATATCTTCAGCCTCTGCTTTAGATACGCCTTCTTTCACTGCTTTAGGAGCGCCGTCAACTAGGTCTTTAGCTTCTTTCAAGCCTAAGCCAGTCAATTCTTTAACAATCTTAACTACAGTCAATTTGCTAGCACCGCCGCTAACCAATACAACGTCAAAAGAGGTTTTCTCTTCAACTGCTGCTGCAGCGTCACCGCCACCTGCTGCTACTACAACTGCTGCTGCAGCTGGTTCAATACCGTAGTCTGCTTTCAAAACGTCTGCTAATTCTTGAACTTCTTTAACTGTCAAGTTTACTAGAGATTCTGCTAATGCTTTAATGTCTGCCATTTTGTGTAAATTTTTCCCGCCTTCATGTCCCGTCTTTAGGGATCCGGCGGATGGTTTAAAAAAATTCTGCCTTTATTTTCCCTCAGGCCTGGGATATCTTAAAAATCGGTTTCCCGGTTTCAATTTATGCTTCTGCTGCTGGAGCTTCTGCACTTGGTGCTTCAGGAGCTGCTTCAACTGCTGCCTCAACAACTGCTTCAACAACGGCTTCAGTTGCAGTTCCTGCTGCTTGCTGCTCGTGGTGATTCAACAAAGCTGCAATAACACGTTTTGCAGGAGATTGCAACAATCCAATTACTTCACCAATCAATTCATTCTTAGTCTTGATTTGTGTAAGTGCTTTCAGATTTTCATTACCAGTGTAAATATCACCGTTAATAAATGCTGCTTTCAATAATGGTTTATCCGTATTGCTTCCTTTACGGAAAGAAGAGATGATCAAAGCTGGTTCTTTGGGATTCTCAGAGAACATCAAAGCGGTTACATTGTGCAATGAATCATACACACCTGCGTATTTTTCAGCGTCTAATGATTCCAAAGCTTTACGGATCAAAGTATTCTTAGCCACTTTCATTTCTACCTGCTTGTCAAAGCAAGTTCTGCGCAGGTTAGAAACCTGTGCAACAGTCAACGCTTCTGTATCAGTGATATAAAAGTTATTGTATTGTGAGAACTTCTCTTTCAAGAGTTCTATCACCTCATTTTTTTGGTCTTTGTTCATAACTAATTTTTTTTACAACCCGGGTCATTTCAATCCCGTTTTACCGGGAACGATCACCAGGACTAGTTGATTAATGATTTGGTGTCCAATGTAATACCAGGACTCATGGTGCTAGCCATGCTTACTGCTTTCAGGTAAGTACCTTTAGAAGAAGATGGTTTCAACTTCAAGATTGCATTGATCAGCTCAGTGCTGTTTTCTGTAATCTTTTCAGGTGCAAAAGAGATACGACCAATAGAAGCGTGAACAATACCAGTCTTATCAACTTTAAAAGCAATTTTACCACCTTTCACCTCATTAACTGCAGCTGCAACATCATTAGTTACAGTACCAGTTTTAGGGTTTGGCATCAAGTTACGTGGTCCCAATACTTTACCCAGTTTACCTATTTTAGGCATAACTGCTGGTGTAGCAATGATAACGTCTACGTCTACCCAACCGCTTTCAATCTTTTGGATGAACTCGTCAAGACCTACAAAGTCAGCACCTGCTTCATTAGCAGCGGCTTCTTTATCAGGGGTACACAAAACCAAAACGCGTTTGGTTTTACCAGTACCATGAGGAAGAGAAACGGTTCCACGAACTTGCTGATCAGCTTTCTTAGGATCAACTCCCAAGCGGATATGCAAGTCTACAGAACTATCAAATTTGGTGCAATTGATTTCTTTAACAAGGTTAGAAGCTTCTTTCAGGGAATAAATTTTGTTTTTATCCACCTTAGTTACTGCTACTTTTCTTTTTTTAGTAAGTGACATTTTCTAAATGATTTAAGGTGAATAATTAATTTTCCCAAGGGGCTTTACCTTCAACAGTTACTCCCATAGAGCGGGCAGTACCAGCTACCATGTTCATAGCACTATGTAAAGTGAACGCATTCAGATCGCTCATCTTGTCTTTGGCAATGGCTTCAACTTGATCCCAAGTTACTTTACCTACCTTAACACGATTGCTTTCTTTAGATCCTTTTTGAATCTTAGCTGCTTCCATTACCTGAACTGCTGCTGGAGCTGTTTTGATAACAAAGTCAAAAGACTTGTCTGTGTAAACTGTAATTAAAACGGGAACTACTTTACCCATTTTGTCTTGAGTTCTAGCATTAAACTGCTTACAGAACTCCATGATGTTAACACCCTTTGAACCAAGGGCTGGACCTACTGGAGGTGCTGGGTTGGCGGCTCCGCCTTTCACCTGCAACTTTACGTAGCCTGAGATTTCTTTTGCCATTTTTTTGATTTTATTGGTGATATCGTGTCGCTTTTTACGGCACTCCCAAACTCAATCGTTCTTCCTAAAAAGAACTTTTGGGGCGGCAAAGGTAATGAAAAAAAAGATACTTCCAAATTTAAAAGGCATTCATTAATTCAATAACCCTAATAAATAGGGGAAGGCTCATGGAAGCCAGCGTAATCCGCTTAAGATAATTGATAGCATTAGTGGGTTACCAATAGATTAAAGGATCTCATTTAAGCTAAAAAAGCCATTTCGATATGATCGAAATGGCTTTAAATTATAACAAATAATGTTTTTATGCTAATTTCTCTACTTGCATGTAGTTTAACTCTACTGGAGTAGACCTACCAAAGATCTTAACGGTCACTTTTAATTTCTTCTTCTCATCATTTACGTCTTCAATAACACCATTAAAGTCATTAAATGGACCTTCAATAATCTTGATGGTTTCACCAACAATGAATGGTTCACTCATGGTAACACCTATATCATTCATTTCATCCACTTTACCCAACATCTTATTTACTTCAGATTTGCGTAAAGAAATGATATTTCCTTTAGAACCTTTTCCGTCAGTCAAGAAGTGCATCACGTTACTGATATTGCTAATATGCTGAACAATATCATCACTCAATTTGCCATCCAAAACCTCCATCATTACATACCCTGGAAAATAGTTTTTCTCGCGCATTACTTTCTTTCCGTTCTGCACTTTGTATACTTTCTCCATAGGAAGAAATATCTGTTTGATGGTTTCAGTCCAGCCATTGCGAACCAAATCCTTATCCAGATATTCTTTCACCTTTCTTTCTTTGCCACTAACCACCCTTAACACATACCATTTTGTTTCTGGTAATGGGCCTGTTGGATTGGCTTGTGTGTCAACTATTTCAACTGCTTCCATGATTGGTTACTTGAATAATGAATAAATCAATTTAAGCAATTGGTTGCTAGAAAAATCCATCATCCAAACCATTGCGGTGATGATAACGGTTGCTACTAGAACAATCACAGTGCTTTGTTGCAACTGGATCCAAGTAGGCCAGGTTACTTTCTCCAACAGTTCGCGGTAACTCTCTTTGAAATAGGTAGTGATTTTGTTCATGTTGTCTTATTTGTTTTGAAGAACCGCTTCAAATTCAGTTGCACGGGCACTAGGATTCGAACCCAGATCAAAGGTTTTGGAGACCTGCATGCTACCGTTGCACCATGCCCGTAGAAAACTAAAAGCTATCCTGAGTTAATCAAGACAGCTTTTAGTGGTATCGCAAATATAGTAAATATCTGCTTAAAAGCTAAAAGCCGTGGCTTAAAGCTTATTTAATAATCTCAGTAACCTGACCAGCACCTACGGTACGGCCACCTTCACGGATCGCAAATTTCAAACCTTTTTCCATTGCGATTGGTTGGATCAACTTAACAGTTAAACCGATGTTATCACCAGGCATAACCATTTCAGTTCCTTCTGGTAAAGAACACTCACCAGTTACGTCTGTAGTTCTGAAGTAGAACTGAGGACGGTATTTGTTAAAGAATGGCGTGTGACGTCCACCTTCTTCTTTGCTCAATACGTAAACCTCACCTTTGAATTCAGTGTGCGGAGTAATTGAACCTGGCTTGCAAAGTACCATACCACGACGGATTTGGCTCTTTTCAATACCACGCAACAACAAGCCTGCGTTATCACCAGCTTCACCTTCATCCAATAACTTCTTGAACATTTCAACACCAGTACAAGTTGAAGTCAATGGAGCTTCCATCAAACCTACAATCTCAATTGGCTCACCAACTTTAATACGACCTCTTTCAATACGACCAGTGGCAACAGTACCACGACCAGTGATAGAGAATACGTCTTCAACGCTCATCAAGAATGGCATATCAACTGGACGAGGAGGTAATGGAATATAAGTATCTACCGCTTCCATTAATTCTTCAATCTTAGCAACCCACTGTTCTTCGCCGGCCAAACCGCCAGTAGCAGAACCTTGGATGATTGGAGTGTTATCACCATCGAATCCTTTTTCAGTCAACAATTCGCGAATTTCCATTTCTACCAATTCCAATAATTCTGGATCATCAACTAAGTCAACTTTGTTCATGAAAACAACCATACGAGGTACACCTACTTGACGAGCCAAAAGGATATGCTCTCTAGTTTGTGGCATAGGACCATCTGTAGCAGCAACTACCAAGATAGCACCGTCCATTTGGGCAGCACCGGTAATCATATTCTTAACATAGTCAGCGTGACCTGGACAGTCAACGTGCGCATAGTGACGAGAAGCAGTTTGGTACTCAACGTGAGCAGTATTGATAGTGATACCACGCTCCCTTTCTTCAGGTGCGCCATCAATTTCATCATAATTCTTTGCAACGTTACCCATACCCTTTTTTGATAGGATCATGGTGATAGCTGCAGTTAAAGTAGTTTTACCATGGTCAACGTGACCAATGGTACCTACGTTTACGTGAGGTTTTTCCCTCTTGAAGGTCTCTTTTGCCATTTTTATCGGTTTTTAGTTGTGTTTTTTAAAAATTAGGGCTTTTAGACCCGGTTACATTTATTAAGCGCTTTACCCTTTTGAGGCTCTGCATTTTTTGCTGTTTGTTAGAATACCCTCTACTCATTTGCCGCTCACCATATCCTTTTCAAACCTGAGCCGTTGGCGAGAATCGAACTCGCGACCTCTTCCCTACCAAGGAAGTGCTCTACCCCTGAGCTACAAAGGCTTGACTATTGCTAGTGTTTGAATATACTCATTCACTAGCAACGGTCTTAAAGAGCGGAAGACGAGGGTCGAACTCGCGACCTATAGCTTGGAAGGCTATCGCTCTACCAATTGAGCTACTTCCGCTTTTACCCTTCAACCAACATTCCTAAGAATGAAGATTGTTGTCTGTAAAGAACTAATGGAAGCTAAAGATTGCTCTTTAGCTTCCTTGTGGGCAGAGTAGGGTTCGAACCTACGTACACGTGAGTGAACAGATTTACAGTCTGTCGCCTTTAACCACTCGGCCATCTGCCCCCATTTGAGAAACGCAAAGTTAAGTAGTTGCTATGGAAGAAAAAACTAGTTTCACTTCTAAAACAAAACTTAACAAGATTTCTTGAGCCGAAGATGGGACTCGAACCCGCGACCTGCTGATTACAAATCAGCTGCTCTACCAACTGAGCTACTTCGGCAAAAAATAAAGAACTATCCCTTTTTTTGGGATGGCAAAGGTAATGGAAAACTTTATTCAGCAAAATTTTGAAGCAAAAATTTTAAAACAGTTTTCAACAGGTTTTAAAAGATGGGGGTAAATGGCAAAAAAAGCCCCAGAATTACTTCCAGGGCTGAACCATTTTTTAAGCGGCAAGTTTATCTTTTTTCCTTTTTATCTGTGAAATCAGGGAATCCATGGCATTATCAAAAGATTCTTCAAATGATTTAGAGGAAGCTTTGACAAAAAAATCGTACTTGGGAACATGAACTTTAATCTCAACTACTTTGTCTTTGATGGAATGTACTACGTTGTCTAATTTCAAAAACAGGTCCACTTTTAGGATCTGATCGTGAAACGTGTTCAGTTTTTCAATTTTCTTGGATACATACTCCACCAATTTGTCGTCTGCATCAAAGTGCACGGTCTGAATGTTGACGTTCATAACAACTCACGTTTAAACGGTTAAGAAATAAATTATTTGAAAGAACTTGATCTCGGACAAGGTCCGGCATTTCAACTGTTAACAAGTTAACACATAAAACACCATATAAAAAGGATAAAAGCTGTTTTTTAAAAGTTTTAACAGCCCATTTATTGGGGCCCAGATCAAGCCTTGGGATGGGCTTTGTTAAACGTATCTTTTAATTTTTCAATGCTGTTATGTGTATAGACCTGGGTAGCAGCCAAACTGCTATGACCCAATAATTCCTTTACGGCATTCAGGTCTGCACCATGGTTCATTAAATGGGTGGCAAAGCTATGCCTCAAAATATGGGGGCTTTTTTTCTGCACCGTAGTGACCATGGCCAAATATTTCTTTACAAACGCATAGACCGTTCTGGGCTGGAGGGACCTCCCTTTTTCCGTAGTAAACACATAAGCGGGACCAGCCACCTGTATGGGCCTATCCTGCATATAGGCCGCTAACTGTTCTAACAAATCACCCTCTACCGGTATGATTCGTTCCTTATTTCCTTTTCCCAAAACCTTTACTTGCTTAGAACCCTTATCTAATTGGCTTTGCTTTAGTTGGATTAATTCACTCAAACGCATACCGGTTTGGTAAAACAGTTGCATGACCAAGCGCTGGGTTCTTCCATTCCAATCATCCGGAAACTCTACTGCGGCAAAAAGGGTATCCAACGCTTGTTCTGCCACAAACACCGGCAATCTTTTTTTTGCCTTTGGCGATACCACCATGGCCATAGGACTCACTTTGAGTAAACCCAGACGCAGTTGGTATTTAAAGAAAGATTTGAGGGCCGATATTTTTCGGTTAATAGACTTGGAAGCCAAATCATCATATTCTTTGATGGTGGCCAACCAACTCTTAACCATACCTGCTGTAATCTGATCCAAGCCAGGTTGGTCAAATTGCTCGGTCAAATATTTGTAAAATTGTTCTAGGTCTCCCTGATAGGCAATAAGGGTATGCCGCGAATAGCGCTTTTCAAACTGGAGATAATCCAGAAAGGCATTTAATTGGGTATAGTCGCTAATGGGCATAAAAAAGTAGTCTAAAGATATAACTTTAGACTACTCTATAATATTGTGATGAATGAAAATTATCCTTCTATCTTACCGCTAGCAATCTGCTGCTTGTAGATGGCTTTCAGGATCTGGCCACGACGTACTACAGATGGTTTGGTGAACGCTTGGCGCTCTCTCAGTTGTAATAAGGCTTTAGATTTTTCGAATTTCTTCTTGTACTTCTTCAGCGCTTTGTCAATGTTTTCGCAGTCTTTTGAGTCAATGATTAACATAAATATATACCTCCTCAGGCGTTTTTAGGAGCGCAAAGATAGCATTTGTGTTTAAAATTCCAAATCAAATAATATCAAATAAAAAAAATATCGGCCTAATTGGTAAATTGCAGCATGTTTACAGGCATTATTGAACAAATAGGAACCATTCAGTCTATAGAGAAAAACGGCACCAATGCTAGTTTCTGGGTAGCATCTCCCCTTTCTAATGAACTTAAAGTTGACCAAAGTCTGAGTCATAATGGGGTTTGCCTAACCGTGGAAGCCATTGAAAACGGGAGCCATAAAGTAACGGCCATTGAAGAAACCTTGAAAAAAACCAGTTTGAGTACTTGGCAAGAGGGGCAGATTCTAAACCTAGAGCGCTGTATGCTCATGAATGGGAGATTGGACGGCCATATTGTTCAGGGGCATGTAGACTGTACGGCTACCTGTACCTATTTTAAAACCCTAGATGGCAGCTGGGAATACCAGTTTGAATTCCCACATGGTTTTGAACACTTGGTCATTGAAAAAGGCAGTATTGCCGTAAATGGCACTAGCCTAACCTGTTTTGCTGTAGCAAACAATCGCTTTAGCGTAGCCATTATCCCTTACACTTATGAACATACCAGTATTCAACAAGTAACAAAAGGAACTACGGTTAATATAGAATTTGACATCCTGGGCAAATACGTTCAGCGCTGGATGCAATTCAAAGACTAGATGGTTTTTCCCTTTAAAGCACCACTTACCGCTTGATCCATGGCACGCTCAGCAAATGGACGTGAAATTTCATTTAATGCTTCTATCTTACTCTGAATCAAGTTTTTATCTTCCATTGTCAAAGCCAGCTGAAGCGCTTGCATAGCAGTTGCAGTATCTATGAGTTCTGACTGGGTCAATAGACCCTGATTCTTAGCAATGAACTTCTCGGTCACTGCCAAGATCTGTTCACCCTCTGTTCTAGCTTCTACCAAGGCCCTAGTAACCATGTCTTGCCTGGCATTGGTTAAGCTATCTAGTAGCATTTGCTCCACTTCTTCATCGGTTAAGCCAAACTGGGGTTTTACTTCAATACTCTGTTCCACTCCACTACGTAACTCTTTGGCTTTCACTATTAAAATACCATCTGCATCAATTAAAAATTGAACTTCCACCTTGGGTAATCCAGCTGGCATACCCGGAATTCCTGTCAGGTTAAACTCCGCCAACTTACGATTATCCTTGACCATGTCACGCTCCCCCTGGTAGACCGAGATACGCATACTACCCTGTCCATCTACATGGGTAGTGTATTGCCTTCCCACTGAAGTTGGAATCTTGGCATTTCTAGGAACCAATACATCCATTAACCCGCCCATGGTTTCAATACCTAGGCTTAGCGGCGTTATATCTAGTAATAAGAAATCTTTGTTATTGCCTGCCAAGATATCGGCCTGAATGGCTGCGCCTAGAGCCACTACCTCGTCTGGATTCACAGAATCATTCACGGGTTTGCCAAAAAAGGTACTTACGGCTGTCTTTACGGCCGGAACGCGGGTACTACCTCCCACCATGACAATGGTGTCAATCTTGTCAGTAGTTAGCTTAGCATCGGCCAATGCACGGCCACAACAATCAATGGTCTTAGCTATAAACGGAGCAATCAAACCCTCAAATTCAGTCTTGGTAATACTTAACACTTCTCCATTCCATTCTGTAGAGAACCTATCGTGACTACTTAAATGCTTTTTGGCTTCTTCCGCCTTGAGCCTAAGCCCCTGGGCCAAAGCCTGGTGATGCTTCAGGTCTTCCATGGTAATACCACCCGCCTGCATCCAAAACTGCATAATGGCCCTATCTAGGTCATCGCCACCCAAATAAGTATCTCCGTTGGTGCTAAGTACCTCAAATATGCCATTACTGATCTGCAAAATGGAAACGTCAAAAGTTCCGCCACCTAGGTCATAGACCGCAATGGTGGCTTCCTGATCTGCTTTTAAACCCAATCCATAGGCCAAACTGGCGGCGGTGGGCTCATTCACAATGCGCATCACGTCAAGTCCTGCCAATTTACCCGCGTCACGGGTTGCCTGACGCTGAGCATCGTTAAAATAAGCTGGAACCGTAATCACCGCCTTGGTTACAGGGGTCTTTAAAATATGCTCGGCTCTATGCTTGAGTTCTTTGAGAATAAAAGAAGACAATTCAATGGGTGAAAAGAACTGATCACCCACCTGTACTTTTACCAAACTCTCGGTATTATCGTCAATGACTTTGTAGGCAAAATAGCCCGCATTGTCCTGAATATCTTTAAAACTTTTTCCCATTAATCGCTTGGAACTGAATATAGTACGCTGTGGATCCTGTTCTAAAAATTGAAGTGCAGTTTCTCCCACGGTTGGATTACCAAACTCGTCAAAATGCACAATACTGGGCACCAAACTACTGGTATTGAATTCCCTTAGCGCCACTGGTTGCTTGGTCTCTGGGTGAATAATGGCCACCAAACTATTGGTGGTTCCTAGGTCTATCCCTACAATCATTTCTGCCTGCTGCAGGGATCCGGTTGCTATATTGATGCCAATTTTTGCCATAAGACTATTTAAAAGCTAGAAGAACGCAAATGTAGAACAAGCGCGCATTGGGTTTGTTGCGATTTCAGGAATCTAATCCTAACTTTCTACTACCCTGGTGCGGCTCAGGTAATCATGAAGGGGGACACCCAAGAATGCATTGAATAAAAAATCAATGAGCACCAACCGGCTCAAAGACCTGATAAAGATGGCTCCCAGACTTGGCTTACCACCTTTTAAAGTAACTACCTTGCTGACTGTTAACCACTTACCAGGTGTTTTTTGAAATAATAGTTCAAATAGAAAATAAAAAACAAATATCGCGCCAGCAAAAAACCACCAAAAATTAATGGGTTTAAAATGCCAATACACTACATAGAATTTCCAAAACTGAAAGCCGCCCATGGCCAATATAAAGACAAGAAAGCCGTCTACCAGAAAATTTAGGACTCGGGTTCCATCCCCCACTTTTTGCAAATTTTCATTCATACTGCAAAAATATCGGCTTTAGCCCATTAAATTTCAATAGCCAACCAAGAGAACTAATTACTTTTGCGCAAATTGACAAAGAGATGCATTTAATAGAAGATTTACAATGGAGGGGAATGATTCAGGATATCATGCCCGGAACAAAGGAATTATTGGAAAAAGAAATGGTGTCTGGCTATATTGGTTTTGACCCCACCTCAGACAGTCTACATATTGGCAGCCTAGTTCCTATTTTACTCTTGGTGCATCTTCAAAAAGCCGGTCACAAACCCTTTGCCCTAGTGGGCGGTGCTACCGGTATGGTGGGCGATCCTAGTGGTAAGAGCGAGGAAAGAAACCTCTTGAGCGAAGAAATTCTGCAGTTTAACCAAGCAGGTGTGCGCAAGCAATTGAGTAAATTCTTAGACTTTAATTCTGATAAGCCCAATGCGGCAGAACTAGTAAACAACTATGACTGGTTCAAAGACTTTAGCTTTCTGCACTTCATCAGAGACGTGGGTAAGCATATTACCGTGAACTATATGATGGCCAAGGATAGCGTGAAAAAACGCTTAGAAGGCGAAACCGGTATGAGTTTTACGGAGTTCACCTACCAATTGGTACAGGGCTATGATTTTTACTGGCTCTACCAGAACCGCAATTGCAAACTACAAATGGGTGGCTCTGACCAATGGGGTAATATTGTTACCGGTACGGAACTGGTTAGAAGAAAGGCTGGTGGCGAAGCTTTTGCCTTTACTTGCCCCCTCATTACCAAGGCCGATGGTGGCAAGTTTGGTAAAACCGAAAAAGGAAACGTTTGGTTGGACCCCAAAAAGACCAGCCCCTACCAATTCTATCAGTTCTGGTTAAACGCCAGTGACGAGGACGCCAAAAAATGGATCAAGATCTTTACCCTCCTTTCTATTGAAGAGATTGAAACCCTTTTGCAACAACAGGAAGCGGCACCCCATGAGCGTGCTTTGCAAAAGAAACTAGCAGAAGAACTCACTTGTTTTGTACATAGCCGTGCCGATTATGACTTTGCCGTAAAAGCTTCTGAGATCTTATTTGGCAATGCCACTACCGAGATTCTCCAAAGCCTGAATGAAGAACAACTCTTACAAGTCATGGAGGGTGTTCCAAGCATTGAAATTTCCCGTGGAACACTTAGCGATGGCTATGAAATGGTGAGCTTTTTGGCCGATACCCAGATCTTCCCCAGCAAGGGTGAAGCCCGTAAATTGTGGCAGGCTGGTGGCTTGAGCTTGAATAAAACCAAGATTTCAACGGATAAGACCTCAGTTGGCTTGAGCGATTTATTACAAGACAAATACTTGCTGGTTCAAAAGGGCAAGAAAAACTACTATTTGGTAAAAGCAGTCTAGCTTTTACTAGGCCGCATAAAAAAGGGTTGAACCGCGTGGCTCAACCCTTTTTCTTTAATGGTTAGTGGCTATTTAACAGCCTTAATTTCTTTCCACATGGCTTCAGCAACAAATTGCTGACCAGCAGGATTTAAGTGTACCCTATCAGAAGTCAGGACACCCTTCTCCTTATTTTCAGGATTGTTCTTCAAAGAATACTCATGGAACAAGCTTCTCAAATCAACTAGTTGCAATTGCTTCTTAGCTGCAAAACTTCTAATCCAACCACTATAAAGGTTTAGGTCTCCGTCTTGCTGATTGCTATTATCATGACGCTCACCAATAGCTGCAGGTGTACAAAGAATTACCTTGGCTCCTCCCGCCTGAATTTTGGTTACCAGGGCCTCATAAAACTTCCCGAATTTGTCATAATCGGTACCCGTTCCAGAGCTGGCTTTATGCCATACATCGTTCACACCAATATAGACAAGCACAATGTCTGGACTTTTTTGCAACACATCCTGCTCCAAACGCAAATACAGGTCATAAACTTTGTTGCCACTTACCCCTGCCCCAATGGTCTCATATTTATCTGTTAACCCCTCTTTTTGGATAATGGTGTCTATTAAACGAATATATCCACCGGGATTCACGCCAGCTTGGGTAATACTATCTCCAAAGAACAATACTTTCTTTTTCTTGTCATATTTAAAAGACATCAGGATCATGCAGGCTACAAATACGCCTAGTAAAATGAGTTTGTTGGTCATGGCTTTGATTGAATGGATTAATTGGAATAAATTGGCAATAAATATAAATGTTAAAATCCTCAGTTCCACTCAATTGGCCCAATTTTCTGCGCCATAAGTCATGGTTTAAGTTCAACAAAGAATTATTTTTGCAGTAACAGTAGGTATTTGAGCAGAATAGCTTTAAAAAATTTGGAACAAATGTAGGACACCCTTATTTTTGCAGCCCATTCAATCAAATGGATGGGGGAATTGCCTGATAGTATAATGGTAGTACGACTGTTTTTGGTGCAGTTTGTCTTGGTTCGAATCCAGGTCGGGCAACAATAAGAAGTAAATAAGTGGTTGATTTTCAACCACTTATTTCGTTTAAGGAGGTCCCAAAACCCGTTTTTCCCCTATTTGTTCCCCTATTTTGAGGGAAA
>CANHGS010000013.1 GCA_947460595.1 Bacteroidota bacterium
GAGGGAGCTTTAAAAGCCAGCTATCACCATGCGGCAAAAAAAATTGAGGCTTTTATTAAAAACTATTAAACCAGACTAATAATAATTGGTCAAAGAATGGCAATGTATTCAAGTAACCCCATCATCCAAGAATTAAAAGAGATAGCACCAGCCTTGGCAAATGCCAGTGTGGAGCTGCCTTTTCAGGCGCCAAAGGGGTATTTTGAAGCATTAGAACCACTTGCACTAGTGCAGGAGCCCTCTTTTGTGACGGATTCTCAACTACCTTTTCAAGTACCTACGGGTTATTTTGAGGCCCTGCCGGAAACTTTGATGAGTAGGATCAAGTCTCATGAGGAAGCAGCTACTATTTTAGAACTGCCTAAGCTGGATCAGCATCCTACTCCGGTGGTTCAAATGGTCAAGGCGCGTAAATGGATCATGTATGCCGCAGCAGCCATGATCACAGGGATCTTGGTAACGGGTGCCTTTTTGTTCTCAGACAAACCAGTGGATCAAATGAAACAGCAATACCAGTTGCAAGACTTGGGAGCTGCTTTAGACGCCGTTCCCGATGCTGCTCTAGAACAATACCTAGAAGAAAACCAGACCATTGCTGTAGACGAAGTATTGTCTACACCCAGTCAAAAATTACCAGAACTAGGGGATCATATTCAGAACATCAGCAATGAAAATCTGAATGATTATTTAGAAGAAAACAGTCATTTAGAATCCGGAGTTGCCGAATAAAATACGCATCATGAAAAAGATTTTTACACTTATTTGCTTACTGGCTTTCTTGCAAATCAGCGCCCAAGCACAACCTGAACGCCCACCTGCAGACAGACCCAATATTCAGGGGTTGAAAATTGCTTTTATTACCAAGCAATTATCCTTAAACTCAGAAGAAGCTCAAAAATTCTGGCCTGTTTATTATGACTTTAGTGATAAAGCTAGAAAAATTAGACGGGATGAAAAAGAGGATGAAATAGCTTTTGAAGAAAAAATGTTGGCCGAGCGCAAGAAATTCAAAGTAGAAATGAAAAAAATCTTAGGGGCTGATGATAGGGTGAATAAATCCCTGACACTGGACCGTGATTTTAATAATGTGATCAAAAAAGAATTAGAAGCTAGACGCGATATGCGTTTGCAAAAAGGGTTGAACAAACAATAAAAGGGGGGAACTTTTATTGTATTAGGCAATACTTAATGGTATTGCCTTTTTTTATTGCTAGAACTAGCTGGCATGGGTTCTTATCCCACCCGCCAAATGGGCGATTGAATATCGTGGTAGAATAAAAAGGTCCATTGTTTGGCCTGCCCCTCTACCCACCATCTTTGTCTGAGCTCCATGCATTTCTTACCATCGTAATCATACTTGGCTACAAACCGGCTCTTCATTTGTTGCAATTGTGGGGCCACGTCTCCTCCAAAAAAAGCCGTCTCACCTTCCTCATGAATCCAGAATGCTTGGTGATACAAACTATGCCCACCCGTTAATTCAAACTGAATATATTCATCAATCCAACCCTCGTCTTCATCCAACCAAACCACTTTACTAAACTCCTCCAGTAATTGAAAATCTTCTACAATATAAGAGGCGGTTCCAACTTGCAATGCGTGGTCAAATTCTCTCCTCTGCACATAGTATTGGGCATAGGGAAAACTGATAAATCTTTCTTCACTATCGCTGCCTTGTATGGTTACGCCACCCGCATGGTCCTTGTGTAAATGACTCATCAATACCTTTGTCACTTGTGATGGATTGATTCCCACTTTAATCAGGTTGGCGTGCAATTGGGCATTACCCTCTTTGTCTCTATAACCCAGTCCGGTATCTAATAAAATCACGTCTCTAGCAGTGACTACCACAAAGGGTTGAATCTCTACCAATAAACTGCCCAAGGGGCGACTGTTCAATGTTTCTGTGTCAACATCAAAGGGTACAAACAGTTTGGTCTTATCAATGGTAAAGGATCCTTCTGAAAGTGGAATAATTTGCATAAGCCCTATTTATCAATTAGCGTAAAACCATTTGTCTGTCTGCGTCTAAACGCAAGAGAATAAAAATTAAAACAGTGAAGGTGAGTAGGGATGATCCTCCATAACTAATCAGTGGAAGCGCAATCCCAATAATGGGGAATAGTCCAATAGTCATACACACATTCACGGCTATGTGAAAGAACATGACGCTGGCTACACTATAGGCGTAGACCCTACTAAACGTACTTCTTTGTCTTTCTGCAATCACCGTTATGCGAATGAGTAAGAATAAATAGAGCAGCAAAAAAATGGCACAACCCACAAAACCAAATGCTTCTCCAAGTGAGGTGAAAATAAAGTCTGAGTGTTGCTCGGGTACATATTTGCCCCTAGTCTGTGTACCCTTTAAAAATCCCCTTCCCCAGAATCCACCAGAACCAATGGCAATCTTGCTTTGACGCACATTATAGTCATCTGGTTTAAAGGTTTTGGCACCAGGCGTAGCCGATTCTGTTTTGTTGTGTTTATTCTGGCTACAGTCATAATCCTTACCCACGGCTGAATAAATACGCTGACTTTGATAACACTCAAATACATTGTTAAAAATATAGGGTACAGCAAAACGCTGCACACCCACACAGACCGCCCATGTGGCAATGATAATCAGTAAGAGTTTGCTATTTCTTTTGATTTGTCTTCTGGTAAAATAAATAATTAGTAGTGCTATTACTGTGAGCGTGATGGCCAGAATATTGGGGTCAACAATCAGTGTGGCTACCACTAATGCGCCAAACGATAAACCGGTTACCAAGATGCCTGCGGGTAAACCCTCACGATACATGGCAATAAAAAAACTGAGGTATACTAGGGCCAATCCTGTCTCGTGCTGTAGTCTAGATAGAACGGCTGGTAATAACACAATACCACCAGCTATCAACTGTGATTTGAGTTTGGAAAAGTCTGTGTTCTGCATGCTTAGGTATTTGGCCAAGGCCAAAGCCACAAAGATTTTACAGAGTTCGGCGGGTTGTAGGTTAAAGCCCCCACCCATGGCAATCCAGGATTTTGAGCCCTTAATATCTTTACCTATGACAAAAGTAGCTAGCATTAATAAGATCCCAAATGCATACGTTAGGTTGGCAAATGCGGTAAAGAGTTTGCTATCAGCCATGAGAATAAATGCGGCTACCAGGGTACAGAATCCGGCAAAAATTAATTGCTTACTGTAATTGCTTTTTCCACCTAAGAATAATTGCAACCAATTGGATCCGCTTCGGTACTCAACCATGAAAATGCAAAGAATGCCAATGGCTACCAAGATGGCGTAGAGGGCCACTACGGTCCAGTCAACTCCTTTGGATACAGAACTATTTCTACTACTCATGTTAGGCCTTTGATTTTTTTACTTTAAACCTGTCATCTGCGTGAAGGAATAAAGCGATATTACCCTTGAGGGGTTTCTTAGAATCTTTTTCCTTGTTGGGTATTTCCTTACTCGGTGCTATTTCTAATTGTTCTTCCGTTAGTCTTTTATTGATTCCTGGATTCTTGTCTACATTCTTGTCTGAATTCTCTTCTTCCTCATTCATTTCAGCTGCTTTGTTGGCTGCCTCCAATGCTAGTCTTGCTTGCCGTTGATTGTCTTTTCGCACATACCATTCTTTAATAGCAGCGGGTACAAGATCCGTATTAGAAATTCTTTCTACCTCTGCTAATCTATCAGTAGCAATGGTATCGTTCAAATATTTTTCCATCATGAACGCGCCAATGGGGCCCGCCCAAGTAGAACCATAACCTGCGTTCTCCACAATCACCGCCACGGCAATGGTTGGATTGTCTTTTGGTGCAAAGCAAACAAATAGTGAGTGGTTTTTTCCGTGTGGGTTTTGTGCCGTTCCTGTTTTGGCGCAGTATTCCACGCCTGGTACTTTAATGGCTGCTGCTGTTCCGTACACCGTTACATCATGCATGCCATCATGAACCGCGCGGAATACCGTATCTGACGCATGGGTAACCACGTGTTTCTTTCGATACTTGTCTAAGAATACTTTGTCTTCTGCTTCCTCGTGTTCAATGCTATCTACAAAATGCGGTGTATAATAAGAACCCTTGTTGGCAATAACGCACATCATATTGGCTAGTTGCATGGGCGTGGCCGTCATCTTATCCTGACCAATACCCAAGGTTAAAATGGTACAGCTATTCCACCTATTTTTTCCATAAGCCCGATTATAGACCGCGGTATCAGGTACACTGGCTCTGTCTTCCGAGGGCAGATCCACGTCTAGTTTGGTACCCATACCAAAGGCATTCATGTATTCCTTCCATTTTAAATAACCCGTGGTTGAATTTTTGTATTCCTGATTGTCAATGGCTTTTCTAAATACATCAGAAAAATAAGAGTTGCAAGAATTGGCTAATGCCAAGCGCAGATTCCCTGCGTGTCCTGCATTTTTGTGTTCGCATTTTACCACTACGCCACAATTGGTGTATGATCCATAGCAAGAAACGCCATAACTAGGTGTAATCAAACCCTCATCCAATGCAATTACAGCGCCAAGTGGTTTAAAGGTAGATCCCGGAGGATATTGACCCTTGATGGCTCGGTTGAACATGGGGCGCGCGGTGTCAAGCAACATCCTGCCTAGGTTCTTTCTTCGCGCGGACCCTGTGAGATCATTGGGGTTGTAGTTGGGGCTGGATACCATGGCAATAATTCCCCCGGTTTTGGGATTAATGGCTACCGCCGAACCAATCTTATTGGCCAATAATTTTTCTGCCAATTGCTGTACTTCTACGTCTACGCTGGTATACAAATTTCTACCCGCTACCGCTGTGGTATCAAACAACCCATTTTCATAAGGTCCTTGAATACGGCTTTTATTGTCCCTGATATAGCGCTTGATACCCCGCACGCCCATCAATACTTTTTCATAAGTACGCTCTAGTCCATTCATGCCCGCATAGTCGCCCATTTCATAGCCTTCTTCACGGTGCTTTCTCAAAAAGCCTGTATCTACTTCCGCAATATATCCTAATACCTGTGCGCCGGTATTATAGGGATAGGTTCTAACAGATCTATCAATTAAATTAAAGCCAGGGAACTTGTACATGTTCTCATAGAGCTTGGCAAACAATTCCTGTGAAAGCAAAGCTTCAAACACCGATGGTTTTACACTGGTATTCTTGAATACAATTTCGCGCATGCGCTTCTTATATTCTACCGTATCAATATTTAATAGTTGACAAAGCGCCAAAGTATCTGTAGCCTTAGATTCTACGGGTGTTACCACTAAGTCATAGCTAATGGTATTCTCCAACATAGCCCTACGCTTACGGTCAAAGATGATGCCCCTATCTGGATAAATGATTTTTCTATAAATGGCATTATTCTCTGCGGCCAATTTGTATTTGGCGGAAAATACTTGCAGGTTAATCAACTGTATTAGAATGATGATAAATACGGCTCCAAAGATGATTTGCACCACCCGGCCCCTGCTTTGATTGAATACCGACATAGAGAAATATTATACAATTAGGTAGATAGCTATGCTTTGTTGGTTCGGAACTTAGCCTTTCTGAAAAACAACATTTCCGCAATAAAAATCAACAATAGGCTCACAGCTGTTGTAGCAGCTACTTTGCCTAAGAAATACACAAAATTTCCAAATTGCAACCATTCTATTAATACCAACAAGAAATGATGGATAAAAGTTAGAAGGACTACATACAAACTATAAGGGGCCCAACCCATACTCTTGATACTTGGTTCCAAATAACTGTGTTCTGTAGTGTCTTGTGGAATTAGTAAGTTGAGTAAGAAAGGGCGTAGATAAGCAATCAACACACAGGGAGCTGCGTGTAAGCCAGCAGCGCCTGTAAAATAATCTAGTGTAAGACCAAAGGCAAAACTGATTAACAACAGCACAAAACGGTTGGTATTAAAGGGTAGCCAAAGAATGTAGAGAAAATAAATATAGGGTATGATAAACTGGTGCAGGGGCGGAACCTCATTGAGGATGAACACCTGAAACAAAATGAATAGGGCAAACCGGACTATATGTTTAATGAGGTCACTCATGGATTCTTTTCTGTACTGTTTTCAATGTTCATTTGTTCTGCGTATCCAGCATTGTTAACTAAGTACACATATTGTAAGGCAAAGAAATTAGTAGCCGTTTTAACTTTTAGCGTAAAGAAATTACTGGAGGCATCTGCCACTATGCTATAAACAGTTCCAACCATTAAATGCGATGGAAAATTAGCACTATAGGTGCTGGTCAAAACAGTATCGCCTTTAATGACTCTGGAACTCTTTGGAATATTTTTCAAAATCAAATAAGAGGGGTCAGCGCCGTCCCATTCAATGCTTCCTGCATTATTGTCTTTTTTGAGCATGGCACTTACCCTGCTGCTACGGTGTAATAAACTCATGACTTTTGCATTGTTATCGCTCACTGCCACTACCACCCCCACAATGCCAGTAGAACCCATTACTGCCATTCCTTTCTTAACGCCTTGCAAACTACCCCTTTCAAGGGTCAAATAATTATTTTGAAGGGTCAGGGTATTGCCAATCACTTTGGCTGGCATAACGGTGTATTTGCGGCTACGCCCCAAACTATCTTTCATCAAAGAGTCCACCAATTGTTTGGTGGTACTGTCTGGTGACTGAAAGTTGCTAGGAACTAGGTTACGCAAACGAGCATTTTCTTCTACCAATTGTTGGTTGGTTTCTTTTAGTGAAAAATAATAGCGCCAGTTATTGTATTGCTTATTGAATTTACCAGTAGACTCTTCGGCCATTTCTGAGAAGAAAACTTGGTGGGTTTTGCTGCTATTGCTCAACAGTAAAATGCACACAATTTCTAGGATCAGAAATCCAAGGAAATTGAAATTGCGTTGTATAAATAGGAATATGTTTTTCACAGCGGTATTTCGGGCCAGTTATAGTTACCTGAAACGTAATAATTAACCGGCTATTGCGTTTAAACCAATTTATCTCATGATAAATGGAAAGCGCTGATAATTCTTCAATGCCAAACCGGTACCACGTACCACACTTTTCAATGGATCATCGGCAATATGAACGGGCAATTTAATTTTGGCACTTAAGCGTTTATCCAACCCGCGCAAAAGAGCTCCACCACCAGTTAGGTACAAACCTCTGCGATAAATATCGGCAGCCAACTCTGGAGGAGTAGTTTCCAATGCCTTTAAGATGGCTTCTTCTATTTTGAAAATACTTTTGTCAAGGGCTTCGGCAATTTCTTGGTAGCTCACCATAATCTGCTTAGGAATTCCAGTTACCAGGTCACGTCCATTTACAGGCATATCATCTGGTGGGTTATCCAAATCCTTCATAGCTGCACCCACAGTAATCTTGATTTGTTCTGCAGTACGCTCACCAATTAAAAGGCTATGGTATCTACGCAGAGCTTCCATAATATCAGCGGTAAATTCATCGCCTGCAATACGGATACTTTGGTCACAAACAATCCCTGCCAGGGCAATCACCGTAATACCAGTAGTACCACCACCTATATCAATAATCATATTACCAACCGGTTCTTCTACGTCTATTCCAATACCCAGAGCAGCAGCCATGGGTTCGTGTATCATGTATACTTCTTTAGCACCTGCTTGCTCAGCACTATCGCGAACCGCACGTTTTTCTACTTCCGTGATAGAAGAAGGAATACAGATGACCATTCGCCAGCTAGGAGGAAACAAAGGTTTTTTGGGATAGATCATTTTGATCAATTCCCTAATCATCAGTTCCGCCGCGTTAAAGTCTGCAATTACCCCGTCTTTCAAAGGACGTACGGTACGGATACTTTCGTGGGTTTTTTCGTGCATCAATAAGGCACGTTTACCAACAGCCAAAACTTCCTTTGGATTGTTGCGGTTTAGGGCCACAATAGACGGCTCGTTCACCACCACTTCGTCGTTATGGATAATTAGGGTGTTGGCGGTTCCTAAGTCTATGGCAATCTCTTGAGTAAAAAAGCTAAACAATCCCATTGTATATAGTTAGTTCGAATATAATAAATAAATGCAAGCAAAGGTGTCTTAAATAAATGGAATTAACAAAGCGGAAATCCCTGATTTTACAAGGGATGTGTGGTTATTAACAAGCCATACTGATTAATGTGGATTAGCCCGGGAATTCGTAACCAATATCCCTGCGGTAATACATGCCCTCAAAATGAATTTTTTCCAATACATTTTTGGATTTTTGAACCGCTTCCGTAAGACTGGTTCCATAGGAACTCACGGCCAAAACCCTTCCACCATTCGTTGCTAAGTTATCACTTGCAAATTTGGTGCCAGCATGAAAAACCAGTGTTTCTGCGCCTTTCTGGGCATTGAGTTCTGCCAATCCGGTAATGGGAATTCCTTTTTGGTAATCGCCCGGATAACCACCACTCACTGCCATAACAGTGGCGCAGCATCTTGGATCAAAATTTATATTAACATCGGCCAGTGTACCATTGTCCATGGCGGCAAACAAACTCACCAAATCCGTATCCAGCAAGGGCATCACCACTTCTGTCTCTGGATCGCCCATGCGGCAATTGTATTCAATAACCCAGGGTTCACCACCCACATTCATCAGTCCAAAGAAGATAAAACCATGATAAACTAGGTTTTCTTTGTCTAATCCAGCAACGGTTGGCTCAATAATTTTTTTGGTTACTTTTTCCATGAAAGCCTCATCCATAAAGGGAACTGGGCTTACACAACCCATGCCTCCGGTATTCAATCCGGTATCTCCCTCGCCAATTCTTTTATAGTCTTTGGCGTGGCCAATCATTTGGTAATCCTTACCATCGGTCAGGACAAAAACGCTGACCTCAATGCCGTGCAAAAACTCCTCCACCACTACTTTGCTACTGGCGGCGCCAAATTGTTGGTGAATAATCATTTCTTCAAAACTGTCCAAAGCCTCCTGCGTAGTTTGGGCAATAATCACCCCTTTTCCAGCAGCCAGTCCGTCAGCTTTGAGCACAACGGGCAGGCTATGTGTAGCTATATAAGCTTTACCCGCTTCATATTCTTCCTTGGTAAATTCCGCATAAGCGGCGGTGGGTATGCCCTGACGTTGCATGAATTTTTTGCTAAAAGCCTTGCTGCCTTCTAATTGTGCGGCTTGGGCAGATGGGGCCACTACCGTAATATGTTGCAATTCTTGGTGGTTTTGGAAAAAATCATAGACCCCGTTTACCAATGGGTCTTCTGGACCTACCACCAACATCCCAATCTTCTCTTCCAAACAAATGGTTCTGATAGCTTCAAAATCATTGACCCCTACGGGTATATTCTTTCCAAATTGGGCCGTTCCTGGATTACCCGGTGCAATCAATAATTGGTCACAATGGTGACTTTGACTCATTTTCCAAGCTAGTGCGTGTTCCCTTCCTCCGGATCCCAATAATAATATGTTCATAATGCTATTTTGCTTGCGCAAAAGTAGATTTTTAACCGCTCAATTGTAGCTTTCAGAACCGGATATTGATTTAATCACTATTTTGGCCCACCCATTTGGGAAAATTGACAACGAAAACCAGCTGTATGACTCAGGAAAACCTACAAAAAGGGCATCCCAAAGGATTGTATGTATTGTTTGCAACCGAAATGTGGGAACGTTTCAACTATTATGGCATGCGTGCCATTTTGGTTCTCTTTATGACCAAGGCCTTACTATTTGACAAGGTCTTTGCCTCTAACCTTTATGGTAGTTACACTTCTTTGATTTACTTGACACCCTTGATTGGTGGCTATATTGCTGACCGCTATTGGGGCAATCGCCGAAGCATTATTGTGGGTGGGATTGTGATGGCCATTGGAGAATTCATCCTGTTTTTCTGTGGATCTCTCTATGCTACATCCCCGGATACGGCATTACTATTATTTTTCTCAGGTTTAGGATTCATGATTGCGGGGAATGGTTTTTTCAAACCCAATATCTCTTCCATGGTAGGTCAATTATATACCAAGGGAGACAAAAGAATTGATTCGGCCTATACTATATTTTATATGGGAATCAATACTGGTGGTGCTTTGGGGCCTTTTGTATGTGGCTTTTTTGGAGACACCGGTAATCCTGCAGATTTTAAATGGGCTTTCTTGGCGGGTGGAATTGGTATGATCATTAGTGTATTAACGCTTCATTTTTTGAATAATAAATACGTAGTAGATCCGGATAAAAAAATCATTGGGCTAACGCCCGATGGTGCGCCAAAGAAATTCCTAAACCCTGTTGTGATGGTGGTTGGTATGGCGTTGCTATCCCTTACTACTATTGGGCTTTTGTATATTGATGCTAAAGTGGTCAACTACTTATTTTATTTTTTAATTGGCTGCATTATCTTGATTGCAGTGATTATTTATTCTGACAAAGCCCTCACCAGCACTGAAAAAACAAGGGTTTCTGTTATTTTTACGGTCAGCTTTTTTGTGATCTTTTTCTGGTCTGCTTTTGAACAAGCGGGAGCATCTTTGACCTTTTTTGCAGAAGAGCAAACCCAGCGTGATTTGGGTTTCTTTAATGTTCCAGCCAGTTTTTTCCAATCATTAAATAGTTTATTTGTAGTTGGATTAGCGCCCTTATTTGCCTGGCTATGGGTAAAATTGGGTAAACACGAACCCGCTTCACCTTATAAAATGGCCATTGGTTTATTCTTATTGGCCTTGGGTTATCTCTGGATTGCATTTGGGGTAAAAGACGTACAAGCCAATGTAAAAGTGAGCATGATCTGGCTTATTGGAATGTATATGATGCATAGCATGGGAGAGCTTTGTTTATCACCCATTGGACTCAGTCTGGTGAACAAATTAGCCCCTATTAAATTTGCCTCTTTACTCATGGCAGTATGGTTTACGGCCAATGCTTTTGCCAACAAATTAGCAGGGGTCTTGAGTGGCTATTATCCTGATGGAAAAACCACTTCCTTTCTGGGTTATCAAATTGCCAATCTTTATGATTTTTTTATGCTCTTTTTGGGCATGGCCGGGGTAGCATCACTAGTGCTCTTCTTCCTCTCTAGCAAATTAAAAAAAATGATGTAATTGAAAAGGCGGTGTTCATCACCGCCTTTTTTATGCCGTATATTTATACCTGAATAAATGCATGCTATGTCAGAAGTGAAAAAACAATTTAAACCATTTGTGGCCCCTGAAACACAGATGAAGGAGCTCACCGTTAAGTCAATATTAATGGGTAGTTTATTTGGTGTCATCTTTGGTGCTGCCACCGTGTACCTAGCGCTGAAAGCGGGTTTGACCGTATCGGCCTCCATACCCATTGCGGTGATTGCCATTACCCTAGGAAGGAAATTTTTGAAGACCACCATTCTTGAAAACAATATTATACAAACCACGGGTTCTGCGGGTGAAAGCATTGCCGCCGGTGTGGCATTTACCCTTCCGGGATTTTTGTTTTTATCATCGCCCGATAGCGCGGAATATTTTAATTACCTCACCATTTTAATCTTAGCCATTGTAGGTGGATTACTTGGAACCTTACTCATGGTGCCTTTGAGAAAAGCCTTGATTGTAAACGAACACGATAACCTACCATATCCAGAAGGCACTGCCTGCGGCGATGTATTAAAAGCAGGAGAGAAGGGGGGAGATTTTGCCAAGACCGCATTCTGGGGATTGGGTGTGGCATTTGTGTATGCCATTTTGCAAAAAGTATTGCACGTCATTGCTGAGACGCCTTATTGGGCAACCAAACAAACCAATAAATTTTTTCCATCGGCCAAACTAAGTGGTGAGATCACGCCTGAGTACCTGGGGGTGGGTTATATTATTGGACCAAAGATTGGCGGCGTATTGGTAGCAGGAGGTGTATTGAGTTGGTTGGTATTTATCCCATTGATGTCTTCACTAGTTCCGCCTGATGTAATTGCTACACAACTAGTAAAACTGGGCTATCTAGCCGATATTACAAAAGTTGGTGGCAAGGGTAATTGGGATCCCATTGCGCATCAGTTTGCAGATTATTCCGCAGCGGTTTATTATGCATTTATTAGACAGATTGGTGCGGGCACGGTGGCTGCGGGTGGTATAATAACGTTAATCAAAACCATTCCTACTATTGTTAAATCTGTGAAGGGGAGTGTAGCTTCTTTAAAAGCAGAAAAAGCAGATGGCGCCGCTTCAGTTTTGCGCACAGACAAAGACCTAAGTTTAAAATGGGTGGGTTGGGGAAGCCTGGGTTTGATTGCCCTAATCACCGTACTGCCCCAAGTGCCAGGAGATAGCATTGTTCAAAAATTATTGATAGGCGTATTGGTAATAATTTTTGGCGCTTTATTTGTAACCGTTTCTTCTAGAATAGTGGGCCTAATTGGTTCTTCCAATAATCCCATCAGTGGTATGACCATTGCAACAGTCATGGGTACTAGTTTAATTTTCTTGAGTGTGGGTTGGACGGGTCAGTCTTATGAACCACTGGTGCTAGTTGTTGGAGGTATGATCTGCATTGCAGCAGCAAATGCCGGCGCCACTTCTCAGGATTTGAAAAGCGGTTATATTGTAGGAGCCACGCCACGCAACCAACAGATAGCTTTATTTGTAGGTGCTATTGTCTCTTCTATTGTCATTGGTTTAACCGTTAAATTCTTGGACAAGCCTTCTTCAGAAATGTTGAGCCAAGGTATACATCATGCCATTGGAACAGAAAAATATCCAGCCCCACAAGCTACGCTCATGGCTACTTTAATCAAAGGAATCCTTTCTCAGAATTTGGATTGGCAATACGTGTTTGCAGGGGTGTTCTTGGCAATCACTATGGAGCTCTGTGGTATCAAGTCATTGAGTTTTGCAGTTGGTGCTTATCTGCCATTGGCTACCACTTTGCCCATCTTTATTGGCGGGGCTATTAGGGGAATTGTAGAAATGAAACAAGCCAAAGCGGGTGAGTCTAAATCTGCAGAAGAGGAGGAATTAGGTAAGGGTAATTTGTTTGCAACCGGACTAGTGGCAGGAGGTGCAGTAGCCGGGGTTGTCATTGCCTTTGTAGCGGGATCTGAAGGCGGAGAAAAATTTCTAAACGCCGTAAGCCTAGAAACTAGTATTAGCAACGCATTAACGCATGGTGGCTATTTTGTATTGGGCACCCTTATGTTTGCGGCCATGGGTGCCATTTTGTACAAAGTGGCACAGAAAAAATAAAAGTCTGTTAAGAATAGATTAAATAGAGTCCCGTAGCCAATAACTGCGGGATTTCTTTTTGATTGGTTAAACCTTTAATAACAATTTTCATCCAAAAACAAAGCCAAATACATGAACCCAAAAAGGATGCTCAGGACTTTTGCCGTTGGTGCTGGATTTACCCTGCTTTTTGCTTTTACACAAGCACATCAGGAAAATAATAAGACCAAGATTAAAATGCCCTATAAAAAAGCAGGACTAACTTCGCGTCAGGCCGCTGCTCATTTATTGAGTAGGTTTAGTTTTGGTGCTAGGCCCGGAGAAGTAGACGCTGTAGCAGAAATGGGATTGGAAGCATGGTTAGAACAGCAACTAGATGGCGGATTAAATGATAGTGCTGCCAACGAGAGGCTGAAGACCATGAATACCCTTCAACTCAGTAATGAAACCATTGCCAATACCTATTTAACACCAGGACAGGTATTGCGGTTGGCTGTTAGAAATAAATTGGTAGTTAGGGATTCCGTAAAAGGTCAGGACAGACCGGAATATAGAGAACAAATCAGGCAATTAATGGTGAGCCAAGGATTAAAGCCATTTGTAGAATTACAAACCCAATTGATTAACCAAAAAATCATTCGTGCTGCTTATGGGTCTAATCAATTACACGAAGTATTAACTGACTTTTGGTTCAACCACTTTAATGTCTCACTCACTAAACCCCAGTGTCAACAGTTTATTTTGACTTTTGAACGTGATGCTATAAGACCCAATGTAACTGGTTCTTTCAAAGACATGTTGATAGCTACCGCCAAACACCCAGCTATGTTGGAATTTTTAGATAATGCTGCCAGTGTTTCTGACAATAATGCATTGGCAAAAAATCCAAGAAGAATTCAACAGCAGAATAATTTGAACAAAGCATTGGAAGCTCGCATGGCCGATACTTCTATGAAGAAAAATGTCATGGCCCAACAAATAGTCAATGCCAAACGCGTACAAGGATTGAATGAAAACTATGCGCGCGAAGTCATGGAATTACATACCCTTGGTGTAGATGGTGGTTATACCCAAAAAGACGTAACAGAATTGGCTCGTGCTTTAACGGGATGGGCAGTAAAACCCTTGGCTGACGATGGTCCTGGAAAAAGGCTCTTGGATAAGGCCAATATTGAACAAATGCAAAAACGTGGCTTTGTCATGGAAAATGATTTTATTTTCAGGGCAGATAAACACGATGAAGGGGAGAAGTGGATTTTAGGAAAAAGATTTGATACAAAAGGAGGGTATCAAGAAGGAATGGATGTGTTAGACATGTTGAGTAGGCAACAAGCAACCGCCAAATTTATCTCCAAAAAACTAGCAACCCGTTTTGTGAGTGACCAACCTTCAGAAGCCCTGGTACAGAAAATGGCAGATTGTTTTCTAAAGACCCAAGGTAATATCAAGCAAGTTTTGGTTGCTATGGTTGAAAGTGTAGAGTTCTGGCAAACAGACGCATTGCGTGAAAAAATCAAGTCTCCTTTTGAATTAGTAATTAGTGCTGTTAGGTCTACTAATGCAGACTTGAAACAACCCTTTCAGGTATTTAACTGGTGCAGCAGAATGGGACAAAGATTTTACTTTTATCAAGCCCCTACTGGTTTTCCTGACAAAGCCAGTTTTTGGATCAATACAGGTTCATTGTTAAATAGAATGAATTTTGGTTTGGCATTTGCAACGGGTAAAATTCCAGGAATCAATATAAACCTATTGGCTTTGAATCAAAACCATGAGCCAGAAAGTGCGGAAGCGGCTTTGAAAACCTATAGTCAATTATTGTTGCCTGAAAGAAATCAGGAAGAAAATATTAAAAGACTAACTGCTATGTTGGCTGACCAATCTGTAGCGGATAAAATTGAAGCTGCCAGTGCCAAACACCCTGGAGAGCTTGCTATGGATGATGCAGATGCTATGAGCATGAACAGAAATTTGAACAACAAGCGGCAGCAAAAAAATGACCGTAATTCCATGAGCCGAAAAGATAGACCCTTTACCATGGCCTATCAAAACGGCAATAATAACACGGTGTCACAAGTAGCAGGTGTAATTATAGGCTCACCTGAATTTCAAAGAAAATAAACTGATTCTATGATACATCGCAGAGCATTTATGAAATCTGGCGCACTAGCCCTTTTTGCAACCGGGTTTGGTGGACTTCCCAACTTTATAGCATCGGCCGCAAGCGGTCAAAAGATTTTGCAGCCTTATAAAAAAAATAAGGTCATGGTCTGTATTTTTCAAAGAGGTGCCATGGATGGTTTAATGGCGGTGAGCCCTTTTGCTGATCCCAATTTAAAAATCTTACGTCCTGGTTTGTTTATGAGCCCCTTGGAAAAAGAGGGAGGCCTTTTTAATTTGGATGACCATTTTGGGTTACACCCAGCCATGGCTTCTTTGCAACCCTTTTTTGGAGAAAAACGCATGGCCATTGTGCATGGTGTGGGTAGCCCCAATACTACGCGTAGTCATTTTGACGCACAAGATTATATGGAAGCAGGAACCCCTTTTAATAAGGGCACAGCCAGCGGTTGGTTAAATCGTGTTGCTGGACTAATGGGTCATGACGCTACGCCATTTAGAGCCGTCAGTTTAACCAATGCTTTGCCGCGTAGTTTTTATGGTGACAATGAAGCATTGGCCATCAGTAATTTGCAGGATTTTGCCATTCAAATGCGCAATAATCCCATGGCGGGCAAAACTGTTTCACAGTCTTTTGAAGACCTCTATGACCAGACTTCTAGTAGCCTTTTAAATAAGACAGGTAAAGAGAGTTTTGACGCCATGAAAATGCTGAACGTGAACGAACTTAAAAATTATCAACCCGCCAAAGACGTGGTTTATCCGCAAACTGCCTTGGGTAATTCACTCAAACAAATTGCGGTATTAATTAAAATGCAAGTGGGTTTAGAATTGGCATTTGCGGAGTCTGGTGGTTGGGATACGCACGTAAATCAAGGAACCACCAATGGTGCTTTTGCTAGAAATTTAAAAGACTTTAGTGATTCCATTGCTGCATTCTGGAAAGACTTGAGCGCATATCAAGATGAAGTAACCGTGATGACCATGACAGAATTTGGTAGAACTGCCCACCAAAATGGAACCGGCGGTACCGATCATGGAAGGGCATCTTGCTTATTTGTATTGGGTAATGATGTTCAGGGCGGCAAAGTGTACCAAAATATAAAGTCTCTTGCCAAAGAAGACTTGGAAGACAAACGTGACCTACCCGTATCCACAGATTTCAGGGCTGTTTTTAGCAATGTGGCACAGTCTCATTTAAAACTGCAAAACAGCAAGGGCTTATTCCCAGATTGGAATGGCAAACCCCTTGATTTGATGCGCGGTTAAGCCAGTTGTTTTTGGCTCCCTATATTTGCACAAATAGTTTTATGGAGCATTTATTAACCGTTGAAAGTCTGATTAGTTTTTTGGTGTTGGTGGTTCTAGAAGTAGTTCTAGGAATTGACAATGTGATTTTTGTGTCTATTATCTTGAATAGACTACCTCAAAAAGATCACAAAAAAGGAAGGTTGGCTTGGATGGTGACCGGTATTATTATGCGTTCCATTTTATTATTTGGTCTTAGTTGGTTAATCTCCCAAAAGGGCAAGCCCTTGTTTACCATCATGAACAAACCCTTTGACATTGCCAGTCTGGTGATGATTGCAGGGGGAATTTTCCTCATTTATAAAACGGTGAAAGAAATTCACCACAAACTAGAAGGAGATGCTGACCTTGAAGCCGGCATTAGCACCAAGCCACTTAGTTTTGGTAATGCAGTTTTTCAAATCATATTGATTGATATGGTCTTTAGTTTTGATAGTATTATCACTGCTGGGGGTACCGCTAAATACGTTGAAGTGATGATTGCAGCCGTGGTCATTGCCATGATTGTGATGTTTCTATTCAGCCCATTTATCTCCGCTTTTATCCACAAACATCCTACCTTAAAAATGTTGGCACTTTCATTCCTAGTAATGATTGGTCTGGTCTTATTGGTAGAAGGTTGGGATAGCGAACGCGCACACGACTTACAGCTCAAAAACTATATCTACTTTGCTATGGCTTTTAGCTTTATTGTAGAGATCATGAACATGAAAGAGCGCGTAAAACGCAGGCCGGTGGAATTAAGGGATTCAAAAATCCCCGAGCCGCATGAGCCCGGGGATCAAGCAAAATAGTTAGAGTTTTCCGCGTTTAATTTCTTCTACTACCGTTGGGTCTAGAAGGGTAGAGATATCGCCTACATTGTCCAAATCGCCCTCGGCAATTTTGCGTAAAATTCTACGCATGATTTTGCCACTCCTAGTTTTGGGTAGTCCACTTACAAACTGAATTTTATCTGGTTTGGCAATGGCGCCAATAATACGTGTAATGGTTTGGTTCAAATCCTTTCTGATTATTTCTGCTGTGCCATGGGTGTCTTGTCCGTGCGAGCCTTGATAAATGATAAATGCATAAATACCCTGCCCCTTGATATCGTGCGGATAACCAACCACCGCGCTTTCTACCACACCACTATGCATGTTAATGGCATTCTCTAATTCGGCAGTACCAATGCGGTGTCCACTCACGTTCAATACATCATCCACCCTTCCAGTAATTCTAAAGAATCCGTTCTTGTCTTTTAAAGCACCATCGCCCGTAAAATACATACCGGGATAAGTAGCAAAATAATTGGTGCGGCATCTTTCATGATCACCATAAGTAGTTCTTAAAATACCCGGCCAAGGGCTCTTGATGCAAAGATTTCCTGAAACTGTTTCTTCACCTTGCTGAATAATTTCTTCACCCTTCTCGTCAACCAAGACCATTTCTAGTCCTGGCATGGGTAGGGTTGCCCAACTTGGAACTGCAGGTGTAATGCCCGCCATATTGCTAATTAAAGCGCCACCGGTCTCTGTTTGCCACCAAGTATCTACCACAGGACAATTATTCTTACCCACGTGCTCACTATACCAATGCCAAGCTTCTTCATTAATGGGTTCACCCACGGTTCCCAATACCCTCAAACTAGTCAAGTGCTTTCCCTGTAAAGGTCCTAGACCATAACCCATTAAGCTGCGAATGGCCGTTGGTGCCGTGTACAAAATATTTACTTTGAATTTGTCTACAATATCCCAGAACCGGCTAGCGTCTGGGAAGGTGGGTACCCCTTCAAAAAGTAAGGTAGTTGCACCTGCACTTAAGGGACCATATATAATATAGCTATGACCTGTAATCCAACCAATGTCTGCCGTGCAGAAATGAATGTCTCCGGGTTGGTATTGGAATACGTTCACAAAAGTGTAATTGGTATAGATCATATATCCACCGCAGGTATGTACCACACCTTTGGGTTTGCCAGTAGAACCAGATGTGTATAAAATAAATAGGGGATCTTCTGCGTCCATTTCTTCTGCAGGAAAATCATGAAGCCCCAAGGTCTCTACTTTTTTAATTTCGTCTTCCCACCAAAGATCACGTCCCTTGATCATGGATACTGGAGTTCTTGTTCTGGTACAAACAATTACTTTTTTCACGGTTTTGTTTCCAATCAAGGCGTCATCAATCACAGACTTGAGTGGAATATCTTTGGCACCCCTATATGCTCCATCACAGGTGACAATATATTCAGCTTGCGCATCGTACAAACGGTCGGAAATACTTTGTGCGGAGAAACCTCCAAAGACCACGCTATGAATGGCTCCTATGCGAGCACAGGCCAAAACAGCAATCGCTAGTTCCGGAATCATACCCATATAAATACAAACACGGTCGCCTTTTTTTACGCCATTGTTTTTGAGTACGTGTGAGAATTGACAAACTTTTTCATGCAATTTTTTATAGGTAATAATCCTATGGTGTTCTTCAGGGTCATTTGGCTCCCAAATCATGGCAGGCATGTCTCCATTTTTTTCCAAGTGCCTATCTAAACAGTTTTCAGTGATATTTAATTTGCCACCCTTAAACCATTCTATTTTTGGTTCTGTAAAATTCCAATTGAGCACCTGGTCCCATTTTTTACGCCAGGAAAAATGCTCGGCAATAGCTCCCCAGAATCCGGCAGGGTCTTCAATACTTCTTTTGTAATCGGCTTTGTACTGATCGTAAGATTTGATCTGATAAGGAAAAGACATGATCCAGTTTTTTAATAACAAATAGTAGAAATGTAAATATACAATAATCCTTTGCTTGGTAAAACCGCTGGAATCATGTAAGTTTCAACCTAATTTAAGAACCAATTTTAGCACAAGCAACCCACATGAAAGAAACAAAGAGTATTTGGAAGATTATCGGGGCTTCTTCTTTAGGAACCCTTATTGAATGGTATGACTTCTACATTTTTGGCTCACTGGCCACCGTTTTAGCCAATCAATTTTTTCCCAAAACCAATCCCACAGCAGCATTGCTTTCAACCCTTGCTACTTTTGCAGCAGGTTTTATTGTTAGACCATTTGGGGCATTATTTTTTGGCCGCTTGGGCGATTTGATTGGTCGCAAACACACATTCTTATTAACCTTGGTACTAATGGGAGGTTCTACCTTCTTAATTGGTTGTATTCCCAACTATGAAAGTATTGGTTTTTTTGCCCCACTCTTGGTCTTACTACTGCGATTATTACAGGGGCTAGCATTGGGTGGTGAATATGGTGGTGCCGCAACTTATGTGGCAGAGCACGCACCAGCCAATAGAAGGGGTTATTTTACTTCTTGGATTCAGACTACGGCTACCTTGGGTCTATTTATTTCCTTAGGCGTGATCCTGATTACCCGTCATAGTTTGGATGCCGATGCTACCAAGTCAATTGCCAAGTTCAATGATTGGGGATGGAGGGTGCCATTCTTGCTATCAATTGTCCTAGTCTTTGTGTCTATTTATATCAGGATGAAGATGAATGAATCTCCGCTGTTTGAAAAACTCAAATCAGAAGGAAAGGTTTCTGCTAATCCACTCAAAGAAAGTTTTGGACACAAGGCTAATTTAAAAATGGTGTTGTTAGCTTTATTTGGCGCCACCATGGGTCAAGGCGTGGTTTGGTATACGGGACAATTCTATGCGCAGTCTTTTATTGAAAATGTATGTAAGATTGATTTTGACCAATCGCGCACCATTCTCATTTGGGCCATCCTTTTAGGAACCCCATTCTTTGTGGTCTTTGGAGCATGGAGTGATCGGGTGGGAAGAAAATGGATCATGTTATCCGGCATGTTTTTAGCCATTATTAGTTATCAGTTTTTATTCAAACAATTATTGACTCTTTCTAGCAGTGAAGGCAAGGTTGAATTGGTAGACAAGAAAATGATCAATTCTAGTTTGGTACAATTAGCTAATGGAAAAGATACCCTTAGAACTGTCACCAATAAAGTCTTTTATGCCGATGGGATGATTGTTGCCGAAACCAAAAAAGATACCCTATATGCTGATCCTGTGTTGCATACCGTTAAGGCCGATGTGAAAGTGGTGAAACTATTGGGTAGTTCCGATTATTGGAAAATGGTTTTCTATGTATTCCTGATGATCCTCTATGTAACCATGGTCTATGGACCCATTGCAGCTTTCTTGGTGGAACTATTCCCCACCAAGATTAGGTATACTTCTATGTCTTTACCCTATCATATTGGAAACGGCGTATTTGGAGGGTTAACACCTTTTATTGCAACCTTACTCACCACCATTTATGCCAATGAGAAATTAGCAGGACTAGCCTATCCTATTTTAATTGCTGCGGTATGTTTGGTCATAGGAACACTCTATATTAATAACAAGATTGATCCAGACGTGAATGACTAACTCCATTATTAGAAAACTTAATTAAAGAAAAAAACATGAATCAATTAAAAAGATATGCTGGCATCATTTGGATCTTATTGGGTCCACTTGCCGTAGTTTATTTGGTAAAAACAGCCATGGGAGAAGTGGCCAAGAAACCTTTTATGGATACTTATATTCAGTGGGGAGTATTTATTGTGGTATTTATTCCTATTGCTTTGGGTATGTTGCTCTTTGGTTATTATGCTTGGAAGGGAGAGTATGACCATCTGCCAGAAAGTTCGGCTGATATGCAAGAGGACTAGCATTTACCAAAGCCTTAACCATCAACCTTACAGCAAGTAATGAGCAATGCTTAAATTTGCGCAAACCTAGGGCATGAGTATTGAAGTCAGTGGATTGGGAAAAAATTATGGCGCGCAAAAAGCGGTAGACAATCTATCCTTTACTTTAAACAAGGGAGAGATTGTAGGTTTTTTGGGACCCAATGGTGCAGGCAAGAGTACTACCATGAAAATGATTACGGGTTACTTAGCCCCAGATGCAGGTTGGGCAAAGGTTTGCGGCATTGATGTTTCTCTAGATCCCATTGCAGCTAAACAAAAAATTGGGTATTTGCCAGAAGCCAATCCATTGTATCATGAAATGTATGTGCGTGAGTACTTAGATTTTATTGCGGGTATTCATGGCATAGTTAATAAAAAATCAGCCATTGAACTGGCGATTCAATTAACAGGTCTTGGCCCTGAATCAACCAAGAAAATTGGACAATTATCTAAGGGGTACAAACAGCGAGTAGGTCTTGCTGCTGCATTGATTCATGATCCCGAAGTATTGGTGTTAGATGAACCTACTTCTGGTTTGGATCCCAACCAAATTATTGAAATTAGAAACGTAATCAAGACACAAGGTAAAAATAAAACCGTCTTATTCTCTTCTCATATTTTACAAGAAGTAATAGCCATTTGTGATAGGGTAATCATTATCCACAAAGGCAGGATGGTTGCCAATGACACCCTTGCCAGCCTGCAGTCACAGGGGCGTTCCCTGGAATCGGTATTCCGCTCTTTGACCAATCAATAAGCTACCAATTGTTAGGAACACTTGATAATTACTTAGAAAATGGTG
Organism: Bacteroidota bacterium; assembly: GCA_947460595.1. Lineage (GTDB taxonomy): Bacteria > Bacteroidota > Bacteroidia > Chitinophagales > Chitinophagaceae > Sediminibacterium. Next base: position 22,049 of record CANHGS010000013.1, read on the forward strand.
TTTCTGAGCATTTATTGTCCGTAACCTTGGGTTCTATCAATGATTTCAGGATAAAAAAGCTATCAAATGTTTAAATTGCACAAGCAGAAACAAATAATGAACAATATTTTATAATCTTATAATCAATCAATCATGAGTTACATTGTTGAAGTACACGCCCGTCAAATTCTAGACAGCAGGGGTAATCCAACCGTTGAAGTAGACGTATTAACCGATGATGGTGCCATGGGCCGTGCCGCGGTTCCAAGTGGTGCCAGCACAGGTATTCACGAAGCAGTTGAGCTGCGCGATGGCGACAAGAAAAAATACGTTGGTAAAGGTGTTTTGAAGGCCGTTAAAAACGTAAATGATATTATTGCTGAATCTTTGATTGGCTATGATATTACTCAACAAGCTGCTATTGACCAAGTGATGATTGATTTGGATGGCACTAAGAATAAAGCAAAATTAGGTGCTAACGCTATCTTGGCAGTAAGTATGGCTGTAGCCAAAGCTGCTGCGGAAGAAGCTGGTTTGCCTTTGTACCGATATATTGGTGGTACCAATGCCAAAACACTACCTATTCCAATGATGAATATCTTGAATGGTGGAGCGCACGCTGATAATAAAATTGATTTTCAAGAATTCATGGTCATGCCAATTGGTGCTCCTTCTTTTAGTGAAGGATTGCGTTGGGGTGTTGAAATCTTCCATGAACTGAAAAGTGTATTAAAGAAAAAAGGCTTTAGCACCAATGTTGGTGATGAAGGTGGGTTTGCACCCAATATCCAAAGCAATGAAGAAGCTATTGAAATAGTTTTAGAAGCCATTACCAAAGCAGGTTACAAAACTGGTTCACAGATTGTGATTGCTATGGATGCTGCCAACAGCGAATTATGGGACGGTAAGAAAAAGAAATACGTGTTCAAAAAGAGCAGTGGTAAAGAATTAAGCAGTGATCAACTGGTTAAATTCTGGGAAAGCTGGGTGAAGAAATACCCTATTGCTTCTATTGAAGATGGTATGGCAGAAGACGATTGGGCTGGTTGGAAAGCTTTGACCGATGCAGTTGGAAGCAAATGCCAATTAGTAGGTGATGATTTGTTTGTGACCAATGTAGACCGTCTACAAATGGGGATTGACAAGAAAATTGCCAATGGTTTGTTGGTAAAAGTAAACCAAATTGGTACCATCACAGAAACCATCAACGCAGTTTCTCTGGCTCAGAACAATGGTTACAACACCATCATGAGTCACCGCAGTGGTGAAACAGAAGACAATACCATTGCTGACTTGGCTGTGGCATTAAACTGTGGTCAAATTAAGACTGGTTCTGCGTCAAGATCAGACCGTATGGCCAAATACAACCAATTGATCCGTATTGAAGAAGCGCTTGGTAGCACAGCCTTCTATCCTAAAGGAAAGATCAAGTTTGGTACAAAATAAACAACTGTGAATTAATTGACTGCCCGGATTAGAGTAGGAATGCCTATTTTTAATCCGGGTTATTTTTTAAAGCTATTGAAACAAATTGCCAACATATTGACCAATAAGTATTTTCTAGCAGGGGCTTTTTTCCTGGTATGGATGTTATTTATTGACCAGCGCGATTTTTTTCAGCAAAGAGAAAGAAAAGCAGAACTGGCTAAACTGCAGGAAAAGAAGCATTATTACCAAGATGAAATAGCCAAGGCCCGCAAAACCCTCAATGATTTACAAAGCAATCCGGCTGCACTGGAACAGTTTGCTCGCGAGCGCTACCTGATGAAAAAAGACGGCGAAGACATCTTCACTTTAGAAGATTCGGTGGCTGTTTTAAAATAAATTCCCCCAATTTTCGTTAGGCAACTAATTTTTAATATTTCCGCAAAGGAATTCTGGTTGTTGGCAATATAATCCATGCTTTGCCGTTTTAAACTTACCGTATCCTCTTACACATAGTGCCAAATTATGAACAAGATAAAAGAGGAGGATCTCATGAACTATTTATATAACGAAGCTTCGCCAGCAGTGGTGGAAGCTATTGAACAGGCCTTGCAAGAAGACCCGTCATTAAAGAATCAATTAGACTTGCTTAAGATTAGTAGGAATGCTTTGGATAAAGTAAAACTACAATCGCCTAGTAAAGCAACTTTAAAAGCCATCATGAAATACGCATCTGACAAGAACAAAGAGGCGTAATTTTGTCTATCATGACAAAGAAAGAAAGGTACCAAACAGCTATAGCTTATTTTAAAGAGCAGATTCCCATTGCGGAAACGGAATTGATTTATGACAATCCCTTTCAGTTATTGGTGGCCGTGATTCTATCTGCGCAGTGTACAGACAAACGGGTGAATTTGACCACGCCCTATATCTTTCAAAAATACCCAGATCCTCAAACCATGGTCCAGGCCAGTTTTGATGATTTGTTTCCCTTAATCAGAAGTATTTCTTATCCCAATAATAAGACCAAGCATCTATTGGGCATGGCCGCCATGCTCTTGGAAAAATTTGCAGGAGAAGTGCCCATGACGGTAGCCGAATTGGTACAATTGCCGGGGGTGGGAAGAAAAACAGCCAACGTCATTACGTCCGTCATAGACAAGCAACCCAATATGGCGGTGGATACCCATGTATTCAGAGTGTCAGCCAGACTAGGGCTCACCAGCAATGCCACTACGCCACTAGCTGCTGAAAAACAATTGATCAAAAATATTCCAGCGGCATTGGTGCACAAAGCCCACCACTGGCTCATCTTGCATGGAAGGTATACTTGCTTAGCGCGATCGCCCAAATGCGCGGAGTGCGGCTTACAAAGCATTTGTAAGTATTATGCAAAAGCTACAAAATAATTTATCGGATTCATCTTCCGAACCGCTGAAAGAAATAAGAACGTTCAACGCTACTCTTTTCTGGCACTTATTTTTTCCTCCTTACCAATTTGTAAGAATGGTCTACAAAATCCAATAGTTGTTTGGTAGAAATACTGCCATCTACTATTACGGTGTTCCAGTGTATTGTTTAAAATTGTTCAAGATGGCCTGCCATCCCATTTCTTGCAGGTCTAAAGAATTCACTTCTTCCGCTTCAAATATTTCAGTTATCCGAACACCTGTGCCAATTTCTTTAAAATTGATACTCACTTTTCTGCCATCTTCAATATGATAGACAATCAATGATTCCACTAAGATGGTTTCATAGGTGCCACTAAAGTCAAAAGAAAAACTACCATCTTTTGCGGCCATCAAATAATGAAATTCACCACCCACTTGCAAATCATTGGTAGCAGAAGGTGTATGCCAATCTGCGCTGGCATTGTTCCACTGGCAAATATGATCCGGTTGGGTCCAGAATTCCCAAACCTTTTTTAATGGCGCATCAACTTCTGCTTCTACGGTGATGGTATTATTTTCTTGGTTAATCATTTTAATAAGTTTTACATTCAAAAAGTAAGCAAATAATTGTTTCTACAAAAAACAATCCTTTCTTTTTAACAAGTCTTAGGTGTAAATCTTTGATGAATGGTTGGCTATTGTTTTACCCTAACATAGGTCTCTTGATCATTTTCATATCGGGGTTAAAAGTAGACTTGGCACTATCTTTTTTTGTACTAGTAGCCGCCACCAACTGTCAGGTTCCTTCTAGGGGCAATGCAACCGGCGTTGCTGCTTGTTGACAAGCAAAAAAGAACAATAATAAAACGCCAGTAAAGGCGATAGTTTTTTTGGCAAGCACGTAGAGATATTTTATTGATTATAATTAAAATTTAACTCAAGTGACTTGAATCGGTTTTAGTATTTATTTCTTTTTCCATCCGTAGCTACGGGACTCTTTCTATTTACTCTTCACTTCCTTCTTTTTTCACTCTTCACTCTTCACTTTTTTCCTCTTCACTCTTCACTTCCTTCTTTTTTCTAGCGCATCTATAAAACAAAGAAGCAACCCGATTAGGGGTTGCTGCTAGTTAATCGTATGTAGTCTAACTGCTATAACAATTTGTGCACCTGATCTACCAATTCAGACTTTGTAATAGGTATACCCATCACTTTGTTGTAAGGAATAGCATCAACAAAATAAGCATCGCGGATAATTCTTACTAGCTGGCCATTGTTGATCTCTGGCACCAATACTTTGTCAAAGTTTTTCAAAATATCGCCTAAGTTTTTAGGGAAAGGGCGCAGGTAGCGAATATGCGCGTGGCTTACGGCATGACCTTCTGCTTGCAATACTTGACAGGCACTTTTGATGGCACCATAAGTAGATCCCCAACCAAGAATCAAGACCTTGCCTTTATCGGCTCCGCTGTCAATGGTTTGTAATGGAATATAATCTGCAATCTTGTCTACTTTGGCTTGACGAATATTGATCATGTGCTGGTGGTTCTCTGGTTCGTAGTTTACGTTACCAGTTACATCCTGTTTTTCCAAACCACCAATGCGGTGCTCTAAACCTGGCGTGCCAGGAACGGCCCAAGGCCTAACCAATTTTTCATCACGCTTGTAGGGTTTGTATTTATCGTCTCCTTCGTCTTTGGTTTCCTTGAAGCTTACTTCAATCTTTGGTAAGTCAGCTGCTTTGGGGAATTTCCAAGGCTCAGCACCATTGGCAATATATCCATCGCTCAGCAAAATCACGGGAGTCATGTGTTGCACCGCAATACGAACCGCTTCAAATGCTACATCAAAACAATCGCTTGGGGTAGAGGAAGCAATTACTGGAATGGGGGCTTCACCATTACGTCCATAATAAGCCTGCATTAAATCAGACTGTTCCGTTTTAGTTGGTAAACCCGTAGATGGTCCGCCGCGTTGAATGTTTATAATCACCAAAGGAATTTCCAGCATCATGGCTAGACCCATGGCTTCCGTTTTCAAAGCCATACCAGGACCGGAAGTAGTAGTGATACCTAATGCACCACCATAGCTGGCTCCAATAGCAGCACCAATACCTGCAATCTCATCTTCTGCTTGAAAAGTACGAACTCCAAATGATTTGTATTTGCTCAGTTCATGTAGAATATCAGTAGCTGGAGTAATAGGATAGGTTCCTAAGAAAATGGGCAAGCCACTTTTTTCAGAAGCTGCTACCAATCCATAACTCAATGCCTGGTTACCCATGATACTCCTATAAACACCGGGTACCATTTTGGCTTTTTCAACCTTATAACGGGTAGTAAAAGTTTCAGTAGTATCGCCATAATTGTAACCCGCTTTCAACACTTTCACGTTGGATTCAAAAATGGTAGGCTTCTTGCCAAATTTTTCTTTTAAAAATTCTATAGTGGTGTCTAGATTACGGTTGTACATCCAATAAATCAGACCTAATACAAACATGTTCTTAGCACGATCACGCTCTTTCACGCCCAAGTCCGTAAAATCCTTCAAAGATTCGCGGGTTAATTTGGTTACGTCTACCTTGGTTAGTAGGAAACCGTCCAAGCTACCGTCTTCCAGTGGGTTAACCCCTTCTGGATAGTTGGCTAAGCGCAGGTTTTTGCTATCAAAACCATCAATATTGGCAATAATCTTACCGCCTTTCTTGATGCTTTTTAAATTCACTTTCAAAGCGGCGGCATTCATAGCTACCAGTACATCACAGTTGTCACCTGGGGTGTAAATCCTTTCACTAGAAAAGTGCAACTGGAAACCAGATACACCGGGCAAGGTTCCTATTGGGGCCCTGATCTCCGCTGGGAAATCTGGAAAAGTAGCCAAATCAATACCCAACATGGCGGTATTGTTGGTGAACTGTTGACCTGTCAATTGCATCCCATCGCCGCTATCGCCGGCGAACTTGATCACTACTTCTTGTAGGAGTTCTTCTTGTCTGTTCATTGGTAGAATTCAAAAATAAGTGAAGCCATGGCTAGCAAATCATGAATTTTTATCCGTTTGGCCCGTAGCCAGGCTGTTTTTTGAGCCCCGCTAAGATACTATAACTACGCTTACTGAAGACTAATTTTTAGTAGATATTGGGCACAGGATTGCGTAAAATGTTTAAACAGCAAATAATCTTTGCCTTTTGTTTAGCTTTGCTGCCCATTTAACGTTGATTCATGTTCCATTTATCCAAGTTTGGATTCCAACAGTCCTGCTTATTTTTCTTTTTTTTAGCCTTTTTGGCCTGTAGTAATCAGCCCCCAGTGTACGCTGATCAAACATCAAATAAAGTAGATACTATTTCCACCAATAATCGTCGCGTTCCAACCAATGCCGCACTAGACAGTATTTATGCCATTGATAGCAACAAAACTTATATCTATCTAACTTTTGATGATGGCCCCCAGCACGGAACCGTAAACTGTATTAATATTTGCCGCCAAGAAGGCGTAAAAGCCAGTTTTTTTATGATTGGCCTGCATCAGCACATGAAATCTGATGGCAAACAAATTGTGGCAACCATCCGCAACAATTATCCTCAAACACTATTGGCCAACCATAGTTATAATCATGCTATGGGTAAATACAAGTATTTCTACCAGCATCCCCAAATGGCGCTCGCCGATTTTTTAAAAACCCAAGATTCGCTGGCACCAGCGCCAAAAATTATCCGTTTGCCCGGCAATAATGCTTGGGTTAGAGAAGGGAAAATCAAAGCCAGTAGGTTGGTGCGTCCAGTTGCTAGGTTATTGGATAGCGCGGGCTTCAACGTGATTGGCTGGGATATGGAATGGAATTTTGACCATAAATCGGCCCGCCCGGTACAAAGCCCAGAACAATTGGCTGCCCAAGTAGATACTTTAGTGGCCCATGGCTATACCTACCAACCGAAACATTTGGTGATCCTAACCCATGACCGGATGTTTCACCGCAGCCCAGACAGCCTGGCTTTGGTGCAGTTTATCCAACTGGTAAAACGCAATCCCAACTATGTTTTTGAAACCGTGGACCACTATCCTGGACTGAAGAAATAAGTACCGGTAATTAATTTTATCATTTCATTGAGGGAAGCATACCATCTATGAGCTTTCCAATCGTTATATTTGTTTTAGAAAAAACTATTTGAACTATGGCAATTTTTAAATCGGGTAATCCAACCTTAACGGAGAAAATGTTTGATAAGGGTAGCGCAATGGAAGCGTCCAATCAAGGAGTGATGAGTGTACGTGGTGCGATTAACAAATTTGGTTTTCTAATGATCATGCTGATTGCAGGTGCTGCATTTAACTGGAACTTGTATGCGGAATTCAAACAGGATACCATGAATATTTTGATGATGGTAGGTGTGTTTGGTGGTTTAATCACTGCACTAGCTATTACGTTCAAACCCAATTGGGCTCCATTCTTAGCACCCTTATATGGTTTGCTTGAAGGTTTATTCATTGGTGGAATTTCTGCCATCTTCAACGCAGCTTTTGCTACCAAATACCCAGGTCTGGTGATGCAAGCAGTAGGACTCACATTTGGCGTGGCATTGGCCATGTTCCTCTTGTATAATTTTAGAATTGTACGCGCTACAGAAAAATTCAAAGCAGTGATTATTGCTTCTACAGTAGGCATTGGAATCTTCTATTTGATTACCATGGTACTGAACCTGTTTGGCGTGAACATTAGTTTCATGTATGACAACAGTTTATTGAGCATTGGTATTAGTTTGTTTGTGACTGCTATTGCCGCTTTGAACTTGATCATGGATTTTGACATGATTGAACAAGGTGCTGAGCGCGGAGCTCCCAAATTCATGGAATGGTATGGCGCATTTGGCCTAGTAGTTACCATTGTTTGGTTGTACATAGAAATGCTAAAACTATTGAGTAAATTGAGCAGCAGAGACTAATTCTCTTGAGCCCAGCTATGCACCTGAACAGAAAAGACCTGAGTAACGAAACCCTATTGGAGATCTATAGGCAATTGTTATTACCCAGAATGATGGAGGAAAAAATGTTGGTGCTCCTGCGTCAGGGAAAAATCAGTAAATGGTTTAGTGGTATTGGACAGGAAGCTATTTCTGTAGGTGCTACTATGGCTCTGCAACAAGACGAATGGATTTTTCCACTACATAGAAATCTGGGTGTCTTTACTGCCCGCAACATGCCTTTACACAAACTCTTTCAGCAATGGCAGGGTAATAAAGAAGGCTATAGCAAGGGTAGGGAACGCAGTTTTCATTTTGGCACTAAGGAGCACCATATCTGTGGTATGATCTCACATTTGGGCCCCCAGTTGGCGCTTGCCGATGGGGCCGCTTTGGCGCATCAAATGCGTAACCAAGGAAAAGTAGCATTGGCATTTACGGGCGATGGGGGCACTAGTGAAGGTGATTTTCACGAAGCACTGAATGTGGCTGCTGTATGGGATCTGCCTGTGATTTTTATTATAGAAAACAACGGCTATGGACTTAGTACGCCAACCAATGAACAGTATAAGTGTGAGCGATTGGTAGACCGCGCCAAGGGCTATGGCATGGAAGGTGCGCGCATTGATGGCAATGATGTATTAGCGGTCTATGATACCATTAAAGGTGTAAGAGAATTTTGTATCAACCATCAGAAACCTTATTTGATAGAGTGCATGACTTTTCGCATGCGCGGACACGAAGAAGCTAGCGGCACCAAGTATGTACCCAAGGAACTCTTTGAAGAATGGGGCAGAAAAGATCCTATTAAAAACTACGAACAGTTCTTGATAGAAACAGGTGTGATTACTGAAATGCAGGTGGCCGATCTTAGAAATGGGTATCGTGAACAAATTGAATCGGAATTGCAAATAGCCTATCAAGCAGCAGACCTAACGCCCAATACGGAAGAAGAGCTGCGCGATGTATTTGCGCCACTTGTTGAGGATGCAACTCCCACATTGGAAAGCATTTTATCTTCCCAAAAAAGTTCAGAAGATGTGGCAGCCATTCCAGAAAAAAGAATGGTAGACGCCATACAAGAAGCCTTGGTACAAAGTATGGAACAACACCCTGAGCTAATCATCATGGGTCAGGATATTGCCGAATATGGTGGGGCATTTAAAATCACCGAGGGGATGGTTGAAAAATTTGGCAAACGCCGAATTAGAAACACCCCCATTTGTGAAAGCGCCATTGTAGGAGCCGCCATGGGTCTGAGTTTGGAAGGCATCAAGAGTGTGATGGAAATGCAGTTTGCAGATTTTGTAACCGTTGGCTTTAATCAAATAGTCAACAACCTAGCCAAGATGCATTACAGGTGGGGACAAAACGCCGATGTAGTAGTGCGCATGCCCACAGGTGCCGGCGTAGGAGCGGGACCTTTTCATTCACAAAGCAATGAAGCTTGGTTTACCCATGTACCCGGATTAAAAGTGGTCTATCCCTCCAATCCACAAGACGCAAAGGGCTTATTAATTGCCGCTATTAATGACCCCAACCCCGTTTTATTTTTTGAACACAAAGCTTTGTATAGGTCTGTATCAGGACCCTTACCCAGCGCTTATTATACCCTGCCCATTGGCAAGGCACAAACCATACAATCAGGAACCGATATCAGCATCATCACTTATGGCGCAGGCGTACACTGGGCCAAAGACTATCAACAAAGCCATCCCGATATTTCTTTAGAAATCCTAGACCTCCGCAGCCTTGCACCCCTGGACTACAATGCTATCAAAGCCTGCGTATCCGCTACAGGAAAAGTGCTCATTTTACATGAAGACAATCTAACAGGCGGCATTGGCGGCGAGCTCAGCGCCTGGATTAGCGAACACTGTTTTGAATTATTAGACGCACCCATTCTCCGCTGCGCATCTCTTGACACCCCCATTCCATTTAACCTTTCACTCGAAAAAAATTATCTAGCCAATAGTAGGCTAGATGCAACTATTCAAAAGTTATTGGCTTATTAATTAGAAACTCATAGCTCTGTATTATTTTGAGTATCTTAAAAGCTCAATTCTAGCTATGCAAGCAAATTCTTTTTTCAAACAAATTATCCTTGGGGCATTGGTGTTCATTTCAATTGGTGCAATTGCACAAAACGGTCTGGTGAATAATCCCAATGCGGCGTACCAGCCACCAATCTTTGAGCAAAACAATCGATTAGAAAATTTGCAGAAACTATTTCCGGTAGTTGAAAAAATCTACAAGGAATACGCAGAGAAAAATCATTTTCCGGGCTATAGTTTTGGGATAGTGTTAGATGGCAAGCTGGTGTTTAGTGGAGCCGGTGGGTTTGCTGATTTGGACAAGAAGATTCCAACCAGTCCAAAGACCCTGTTCCGCATAGCCAGTATGAGCAAAAGCTTTACCAGCATGGCTATTTTAAAGCTGCGCGATGAAGGCAAACTTCAATTGGATGATCCAGTTTGGAAATATATTCCCGAGATCAAGGGGCAAGGACTCACCAAAGACGCACCAGAAATTACCATCAGAAATTTGATGAGTCATTCCGCGGGTTTTCCAGAAGACAATCCTTGGGGAGATAGACAATTGGCCAAGACTGATGCTGACCTGATTGCCATGATAAAAAAAGGCATTTCCTTTTCCAACGATGCTGGCTTGACTTATGAATACAGCAATATGGGTTTTGCCATGCAGGGTTATATTATCAAAAAAGTAACGGGTATGTCTTATGCCGATTATATTGCCAAGTATATTTGGAAGCCACTGGCCATGGACAAAGCAGAATGGGAGTATACCAAAGTGCCCGCTGCAGAATTAGCACATGGCTACCGATACATCAACAACAATTGGAGAGAAGAAGCTTTGTTGCACGATGGTATTTATGGAGCTATGGGCGGTATGATAGTCAACATTGAATCCTTTGCCAAATACATGGCCCTGCACCAAGACGCATGGCCTCCCCGAAACGATACAGAGAAAGGTCCAGTAAAAAGATCCAGCATTCGTGAAATGCACCAACCCTGGCGCTTTTCTGCGCTCAATGCAGGATACAAATATCCATCCGGAAGAGCCACCCCCATGGCCAGTGCCTATGCTTATGGACTGCGTTGGTCAAAAGATGGAACAGGAAGAGAAACTGTTGGACATACCGGTGGTCTCCCTGGTTTTGGAAGCAATTGGGTCATTGCCCCAGAGTATGGAATAGGTGTTATGTTTTTTGCCAATGTTACTTATGCCCCAACCTCCTTGGCAAATGTGCAAGTATTAGATACGCTCATCCGCGCAGCAGGATTGCAAGCCAGACAATTACCGCCTTCAAAAATTCTAACACAACGCCGCGATCAAATTGTCCAACTCCTGCCATCATACAGCAACGCAAAATTGTCCAAGATCTTCGCCGAAAATTTCTTTGATGACTACGATCCCCAAACCCTATCCAAAGAAGCCACCGTAGCCTTCTCCAAACTAGGCAAGATCACCAAGGTAGGACCCGTTGTTCCCGAGAACCAACTCCGCGGCTATTTTAACCTAGACTTTGAAAAGGGCCAAGTCCAAATCTATTTCACCCTCACCCCCGAAAACCCCGCCCTCATTCAAGAGTATCATTTTAAAGTGAAGGAGTAATTATTTGATTTTTTTGTTTTAAACACAAATTGAATTGATTAAATTCATGAACAAATTTGTTACATGAAAACTAGGCTGGAACTTGATATTGATAAAAAATTGCTTGACAAAGCAAACAGTTATGCATTAAATAATGCTACAAATATTACTGCACTAATAGAAAGTTATTTCAAGTCTTTAAACTTATCAAATAAGCGGTTAAATATACTTGACTTAATAGAAGGATTGGAAAAACCAAATCTATCTCAATACGGTAATCTAAAGGAATACTATTACCAAGATAAAGTAAAAAGGTAATAAGAATTTAGCCGACTCCAGCCAATCATTAAATAGCAACTTTTATATACGGGCCATTAGCAAACTTACTATCGAAGATGGACTAGGAAAGTGATTGGCTTATCAAAACCTACAGTCTTCGGATCGTTCCTCCGTCCTCTTCGCAATCAAGATAGAATGCATGAGTGGTCATCACAAAGAACGGGAACTGTCTTATGAGCGGCATTTGAGCTTGCGAAGCCGCGAAGAAGATAGTTCCCGGGCGTGGGATATTAGGGCGAACTCAATACTTCGCTTCAGTCAACCTTCGCTACAGTAAAAAACGAGTATGTGAACATCACACCAGCAAATTACTCCCCTGGTTTATAAGTACGCTCCGCTTGCTTAAGTACATCTTCTTTATAAAACAGTACATCCTTAAAACGCCCCTTGGTATACATTTCTGCTTGGTCCCCAAAATGAGCAGAAGCAGGATCACTAGCATTCCCACCAGCCAGCAAGGACTTGGCCACCACGCGTTTGCCAAATTCCACTGCGCAAATAAAGCTATTGCCATTATAGCCATAGCGGAGTTTGGTGCCAGAAAAAGGACGGCTCACAAAAGAAGGCAAACAACCCCAAGTAGAAGCAGCAAAACCATCCGGAATACTAGGTTTGTTGTCATCAAAAGTTTCTGTTAGGTTGCCCGTAAGACGCTGGTAGCGATTAATGCTGCCCCAAGGTTTACGCCAAGTACCAAATTTGGCTTCTAGTTCAGAGATCACCACAGAGAGGGTTTGCAAAAGATTCTCCGGATTGCTGGTAGACAAAAACAATTCTGTCTTGGCCACTTGATTAGACTCATCACCTGGTACTATTTGCTTCATCACAGCAGGCCAAAGTTTCTGGGCCCATTCAATAGCCAAGGTAGTAGCCACAGAAGTATCGGAACTATTTCTATTCCATGCAGCAAGTAAGTCAATGGCTGCTTGCAGCGATGCAAATCTAGGAGCGCTACCATATTTTTCGTTGGCTGAAATTAGTGCGGGAATAAAGAGATCAAAAGCCGCCAAATGACTGTTGTAGGCATTTTTAATCACGTCGTCAATATTGTATTTCTCTGCTGTGCCCCAAATTTTCACAGCATTGATGCCACGGAAATTTTCACCATCCGTAGCCATATAGCGCGGATATTTTTCACGCAAAGGACTCTTTGTTCCGGCAACGGTAAAAGGAGTGCTATTGCAGTTTTGCAACCAACCATCGGTAGGATTATAGACATGGATCATTTCATCCAAACTATGCAGACCCTGCCATTCAGTGGCTTTGGTGGAACCATCAACGGGTTTGGACCAATTGAGTGCAGCGTCACGCTTAGGAATAAAATTGCCATGCCAGTAAGCAATATTGCCCTTGCTATCTGCAAAGACTGTATTGTTAGACGTATTGGAACGCAGTTCCATGATTTGTTTGTATTCTTCAAAACCCTTGGCCTTGGTGCGTTTCCAAGATTGAATAATGGCATTCAAGGAACGGTTATTAGAACGTACAGAAATCCACTGCCCATTGCGTTTGGCCATCACGGGGCCATGGTGGGTAAAATAAGTTTTAAAAGATTTTGACAAGATTTTTCCATTCTCTAAATACTGGATGCTGATGTTTTTCTCACCTACTTTTTTTTCTTGTTTATCATAGCTATATACATAACCGCCATTTTTTTGTTGCACTTGTTCTTGGTATAAATCAGCCACATCGGCATAGCCCGATGTATGCATCCAGCCACAGTTTTCATTAAAGCCCTGATAGATAAAAAACTGCCCCCAGGTAACGGCACCATAAGCGTGCAAACCTTCCTGAGATTGCATGGCTACTTCTGGTCTAAAATAAAAAGTCACGTGCGGATTAATGTATAAGATGGCATTTCCCGATTTGGTTTTAGAAGGACCAAAGGCAAAACCATTACTACCACTGGGTAAGGGTTCTTCAAAGATTTTTGGTTGAGTAGGAATGGATGCGGTAGTATTATTCTCTCCAGAATACAATGCCTTTAACTCACCAACGGTTAGGTCTCCAACGTCAATAGCACCAATACTTCCATCGGTCCAGAGTAATTGATACCATGGTTCAAAATGAGTGAGTAGTGCCGGTTTTACTTGCGGATGTTTGTACAGATAAAAATTAATCCCATCTGCATAAGCCTGCAAAAGTTGTTTGAGCCAAACGGGACTGTTTTCAAAATCCTTTTTGGCATCAGTGCTATCAATGATCAAACGAATCAAGAGGTCATTGTATAATTCTGCGCTGCCTTTTACTTCAGAGAGTCTACCCAATTTTTCAATATAGTTCATCTCAACGCGCTTGAAATCATCCTCGCATTGTGCGTAGAGTAAACCAAATACGGTTTGCGCATCGGTCTTGCCATAAATATGGGGTACGCCAAAATGGTCTCGTACAATAGTCACTTGTGCGGCGGTGCTTTCCCATCTAGTAATTTCTTTTTGACTAGGTTGTGCCCAAATTTGATAGGGAACTACCATAATGAGTAACACGAAAAGAAAATTGTAGACAGTCTTGGTTTGATTTTGCAAATGCATTAGTACCTATTTTTCTGAAAAATACTTCTTTTTATTAAAAAATCGATGGCAGAATGCGCCGTTCCTGTAAAAGCCATGTAATTTTAGGTTAATGGAAATAGTAAAGCAAAAACCGGTTTTTGACAAGCGGATCTTTTGGGATATAGCTTTTGAAAATCTTGACTATGATGATAAAGTCTCTTTTATCATAGAAAGGGTTTTTGAGCGCGGAGACGTTGAAGACATAAGACAGTGTAGAAGGTATTATGGGGATGAGAGAATTAGTAAGGTGTTAACTAATGCTAAATGGTTATCCTTACAAACTATTTATTTGGCCTGTGCCTTATTTGAAAACCAGCTTACCGATTATAAATGTTACAATACAGCACAGTTAACGCCGAACTACTTTCAGTACTAAAAGAACTGATGAAAATTCCAGAATTTGAGAATTTTTATTTAGTTGGTGGCACTGCTTTGGCTTTAATGTATGGGCATCGTAAATCTGTGGATATTGATTTATTTTCAACCCATTCCTTTGTAAATGAAGAAATTATTCCAATACTAGAAAAGAACTTTCCAAATTTCAGTTATAGAAATTCAAATAATCCAATAGGGTTGTTTTGCATGATTGGAAATGTAAAAGTTGATTTTGTCAAGCATCATATTCATCCTTTAATTGAAACTCCAATTAATATTGATGGAATTAGGTTATTACATTCAAGAGAAATAATTGCTATGAAAGTCATGGCTATACTAAAACGTGGTGTTAAAAAAGACTTTTGGGATCTTGCTGAATTATTGAATCATTATAGTATACAAGATTGTATAGATGCCTACACTAAAAAATATCCAAGTCAACAATTAGTCATTTCTATTCCTAATGCACTTACTTATTTTGAAGAAGCGGAAGAAAGTGCGGATCCGGTAAGTTTAAAAGGACAAACATGGGAAAGCATAAAAAAAAGTATCCAACAAAAAGTGAATGCTTTTTTGAAATAAATTTATTCGAGTTTATTATTTGTTTTCGTTGGCTTTTAAAACACGAAGCAGGTTGCCTCCCAATACTTTGTTGATGTCTTTTTTGCTATAACCCCTTTCTAGCATGGCTTTGGTCAAATTTGGATAGTCTAAAACGCCATCCAAGTCTTGGGGTTGAGAGGTAATGCCATCAAAGTCTGAGCCAATACCTACATGGTCAATACCCGCTAGTTTTACTATATAATCCATATGGTCCATCAGCGCACTCAGTGGGGGGCGATTGCTTTTTACTTCACTGGCATATTTGTCTGCTAAAACAGATAGTGCATATTCTTGAACCATGCCCTGTTTTTTTAAGGCATCCAATTCTTTTACATGGGCCAAGATAAATTTGGCTTCCTTGATTTTGAATGTGCTATCAATAAAACCAGAATAAAAATTTAGATCAATCACGCCGCCGTTTTTGGCCACTGCTTTAATTTGGTCATCTTTTAAATTTCTAAAAATAGGGCAGAGGGTATAAGCATTACTATGTGATACTATCACGGGTTTGGTAGTGGTATTAATGGCATCCCAAAAAGTTTGTTCTCCTACATGCGATAGGTCAATCATCATGCCCAATTCATTCATGCGTTGCACCACTTGTTTGCCAAATTCAGTCAGACCCTTGTGCATGCGGGCCAAGCTATCTTTCTTGAGTGTCTCGTCCATAGCCGATGTTGCCCAAGGATTACTATTGTTCCAAGTAAGGGTCATATAACGTGTACCGCGCGCATAAAAACGGTTTAGATTTTCTAAATCATTGTTCATCATATGTCCACCTTCTACACCAAACATGGCTGCTAGCTTTTTAGACTTGAGCGCTGCTTTTAATTCATGTTGATTGTGTACAATGCTAATAGCGTCTGGATTGCGTTTCACCACTGCATCCAAACTATCCATTTCTCTATTGGCTAGCCCTAAAGGGTTAGGCTCATTGCCATCGCACCAAACAGAAAAAATCTGAACGTCTACTCCTGCTTTTTTAAAACGCGCCAAGTCTGAATGCGTTTTGCCCGTTAGGTCTGCATCCATGGATAATTTCTTTTCAATACAGGCAGTTAGGATATCATTGTGCGAGTCTGCAAACACCGCTTTTTGGTGAATCTTAACATAGTCCTGTTGGGCATGAATAGAGGGAATCCCAAAAAACAGGGATAAGCAGCAAGAAGTTAGGAAGTAATATTTCATATGTTTTGATATATTCTGATTCATTTAAAGTGATTTTCTTAAAACAGCTCCAGCCCTTTGGCCATTGTGCTTTCCAGCATCCAAGGTAATTACGCCATTCACCAACACATAGTCAAATCCTGTGCTGTATTGGTGAGGTTGATCATAAGTAGACAAATCTTTTACGGTAGCTGCATCAAAAATAACAATGTCTGCAGCAAAACCATCGCGCAGTAAACCACGGTCAGACAAATGGAATTTTTGAGCTGGAAGCGATGTCATTCTTCTAATGGCTTCTTCCAAAGAGATCACTTTTTCTTCACGCACATATTTACCCAATACCCTAGCATTGGTGCCATAGCCCCTAGGATGTGGGTTGCCTGATTTGTAAATACGAATGCTGGCATCACTGGCAAACATGTTAAAGGGATATTGCATAATAGTTTTCACATCTTTGTCACCCATGCCATGAAAGACCATGCTCGCGCCACCTTTCTCCATCAACTGGATTACTGTTTCAGCCTCTGCAGAAGGCTTGTGTTTGTTGCCGCGCAATAGGTTCACTTCCTCAATACTCTTGCCATTATAACTGGTATCGCGTCTGTAAGAAGCAACCACCGGGTAACTAAAATGGGACAGTTTACGCTTTTTTAATTTAGCCAACATATAGTTGACTACTTCTTTTCTAATTGCAGGGCGGGCCAGTCTGGCTTTGATACTATCTTGACCATCGGCCAATACCCAGTCTGGTAAAAGCGTGCTCAAAGAAGTACTGCTTGCGGTATATGGATACTGGTCAATAGTTACATCTAATCCTTCTTCTCTGGCTTTGATGACCATAGGAATGGTTTGAGCACTTCTTCCCCAATTCTGTTGACCACTCAATTTAAAATGAGAAATTTCTACAGGTATCTTGGCTTCTCTTCCAATGGTCAATGCTTCTTCAATGGCTTGGGTAACACTATCTCCTTCGTCACGCATATGACTAGCGTAAACACCATGAGCAGCTGCAGCAATTTTGGCCAAACGCACAATCTCTTCTGTTTTAGAATAGGAACCTGGTATATAGATTAAACCGGTAGAAAGCCCTACAGCCCCATCTTTCATGGCTTTTTCAACAATGGCTTCCATGGCCTGCATTTCTTTTTCGGTAGGATTTCTATTGGCAGAACCCATGACTGCTTTGCGAACATCATTGTGGCCAATCAGTGCTGCTACATTAATGCTTAGTTTGAGCGAATCAATCATGGCAAAATAAGTTCCTAAATCCGGTCTTGATAAACCACAGTTGCCCGTGATCACAGAAGTAACGCCGTCATAAATAAAATTGTCAGCGGTTGGGTTTTTCTTTTCGTCGTCTTCAATATGGGTATGCACGTCTATAAATCCGGGTGCTACCATTCTACCTGTGGCATCAATGGTATAACCTGCTTTCCAGGCACTTAGGTTCCCAATTTTGAGAATCTTACCCTGCCCAATGGCTATATCTCCATAAAACCAAGAATTACCCGTCCCGTCAAGGATCTTGCCGTTTTTAATCAGGATTTCTGCCTGTTGGGCAGTAACCAATATGGGGCTTAAAAAAAGGAATAGCAGAAGTTTTTTCATTACGATTTAGTTGGTCTTAGAATGATCTTTGAAATTAAAGGAATTTCTGCAGTTGTCAGTTTCCCTTCCTTGATAGACCTTAATGCCGTACTTTTGCAGACTTAAAAAACAATAATAGGATATGCTGGATAAGCTAGACGCCATCAAAGCTAGGTTTGAACAAGTGGGTATTGCACTCACCAACCCCGAGATTATTAATAATCAAAAGGAGTATGGTGCCATGAGTAAGGAATATCGTTCCCTAGAAAAGATTGTTCAGCCCTATGAGACCTACAGGCGTGTAATGGCAGATTATGAATTTGCCAAAGAAAGCCTAAATGGTTCAGATGAAGACATGCGAGAACTGGCTAAGATGGAATTGCCAGAACTAGAGTTGAAAAAGGATGAATTAGAAAAAGCCCTGACCAAACTCTTGATTCCCAAGGATCCACAAGATGACAAGAACGCTATTTTGGAAATTAGAGCTGGAACAGGTGGTGATGAAGCCAGTTTGTTTGCTGGAGACTTATTGGGCATGTACCTGCGTTATTGCGGCAAGAAGGGTTGGAAAACCAATATAGTCACTGAAAGCGAAGGCACCGTTGGTGGCTACAAAGAAGTAGTAGTAGAAGTAACAGGCGAAGACGTATACGGTACCTTGAAATTTGAAAGTGGGGTGCACCGTGTACAACGAGTTCCCAATACAGAAACCCAAGGAAGGGTTCATACTTCAGCAGCCACAGTTGCCGTAATGCCTGAGGCAGAAGAAGTGGATTTTGAATTGAAAGAAAGTGATGTGAAAATGGAAACCGCCAGAAGTGGTGGAGCAGGTGGTCAAAACGTAAATAAGGTAGAAACCAAGGTATTCTTAACGCATATTCCTACAGGCGTGGTAGTGGTTTGTCAAACAGAGCGTTCTCAGTTGGGCAACCGTGAAAAAGCCATGACCATGTTACGTACAAGGCTTTATGAAGAGCAGGTGCGCAAGCAAGAAGATGAGATTGCTCGTCAGCGTAAAACTTTGGTGAGTACCGGAGACAGAAGCGCCAAAATCAGAACCTATAACTGGCCACAAGGCCGTGTAACCGATCACCGCATTGGTCTTACTTCTTATAATTTAGATGCAGTTATTGGCGGCGAGATCGAAGACTTTATTGAAGCCTTACAAATGGCAGAAAATGCCGAGAAAATGCTCAACCAATAAGATTTTATTGTAGTTTAGATACATAAAACAATCCTATGTTATCCAGATGCTTGCTTCTTGCATTAGTTTTTAGTTGCCTAGTGGCTACTGCCCAATCTCAGATTAATGTTGGGGGTGGTCAAAATTTGCAAGCGCTAAATGGTGCGCCATTGACACCTGATAAGGTATTGGCATTACAAGGCAGTTATTTTTTTAATGATGAGTTTTTGCCAGCCATATTAGTGGACGCCAGTGGCAAAGAATACAAAGACAAGAAAATCAAATTCAACCTCAAGTCTAATATTATCTACTATACTGATTGGGATGGTAAGCTTATGCAAGCCACAACTGATATTAGAAAATTGATTATTACAGAAGCGGATAAAACCACCGTATTCGAAAATTTCTTTCCTTCTATTGATGGGCTTGACGCAGGAACTTATTATAAAGTGATCATCAACGGATCCGCTAAACTTTTGTTGAGTACCCAATTTTCAGAAGCAGAATACAAAGAGTTTAATAGTGCGGTTACCACCAAGCGCGTTGACAAAGTATACCAGTTATATGGTGCGGCCAATGGAAATATTAAAAAATTAACCAAGGGTGAAACTGAACTACTAGAATTACTCAAAGACAAGTCTGCAGAGATAGGCGCTTTTATCAAACAGAATGGTCTTAAATGCAGAAAACAGTCTGACTATGAGACTGTTTTCAACTATTATAATGGGTTGAAAAAATAAGCTAGTTGTTTTTCACCATATCGGCTTCTGTTTTTAGTTTGAGTTCCCATTCCCAAGCTGTTTTCATCATCTCTTGAATGCCATATTTGATATTCCAACCAAGCTTGGTAACAGCTTTGTCATTATTGGCATAAATGGCAATGACATCGCCCTCTCTTCTAGGGGCAATTTCATAGTTCAGTTTTACGCCACTTACTGTTTCAAATGTTTGAATGGCTTCTAAAACGGTTACACCAAGACCTGTTCCCAAATTGAAAATATCGCAAGGGCCTTCATTCTTGGCATTCTCTAAGTATTGAATAGCAAGGGTATGTGCGTGCGCTATGTCACATACATGAATATAATCCCTGATACAGCTACCATCTCGGGTATCATAGTCATTGCCAAACACTTTCATTTTTGGCAATTTGCCAATGGCAGTTTGTGTAATGGCAGGTACTAAGTTCTGTGGTTTACCAATGGGAAGTTCTCCCAATATGGCAGTAGGGTGAGCACCTACTGGATTAAAGTATCTTAAAAGAATGGCATTGCAGGCACCATTTTTGGTAAAATCAGTGAGCATTTCTTCACCCATTTGTTTGGTAGCACCATAGGGCGATTCTGCTTTTTTAATGGGAAACGATTCTGTTACAGGAATACTATCTGGATTTCCATAAACGGTACAAGAAGAAGAAAATACAAAATGCGGAATACTAAATTCTTCTACACATTTTAGCAAATTGATGAGCGAAAACAAGTTGTTTTCAAAATAGAGTAGGGGAGCTACTACCGATTCTCCAACGGCTTTATAGGCTGCAAAATGTATTACGCCAGCAATATCTGTATTCTCTTGAAAGACGGCTTGGGTCTCGTCAAAATTCTTTAAGTCTACCTTATAATTCTTAACTTTTTTTCCGGTAATTTTTTCAATACCGTTTACGCTAAACGCGGATGAACGTGAATTATCATCAATAGAAATAACTTCATATCCATTCTCCAATAAATCAACAATAGTGTGTGATCCAATATAGCCACAACCACCAGTAACCAGTATCTTTCTCATAACAGGGAATATATAGTGCAATATAAATTGAACTATCCAATTATGAGAGAAACAGCCTGTTTATCAGATAAATAGTTTCAGAATATAGAAGATGGTAGCAGCTAATAATGCTGAAATAGGAATGGTTACAATCCAAGCCCAAAGTAGGTTAATGGTAACGCCCCAACGAACGGCACTCAAACGCTTGGTAGCACCAACCCCAATAATAGAACCTGTAATGGTATGGGTAGTTGAAACGGGTATTTTAAAGTGTTCAGTTAAGAATAAAGTAATGGCACCAGCAGTTTCTGCAGCAACCCCTTCTAAGGGTGTTACTTTGGTAATCTTGGTACCCATGGTTTTAACAATCTTCCAACCTCCACTCATGGTACCCAAACCAATACACAAAAAGCTAGTAAAAGGCACCCAACCATAAGCATTAACAAATTGGTTAAAGTCCATTTTAACCCCCAATTTGCTTTGATAGTAAATCATGGCTGCTCCAATAATCCCCATGACTTTTTGGGCGTCATTGCCGCCATGTCCAATACTAAAAGCAGCAGAAGAAACCAATTGCAATCTTTTAAACCAATTCTCAGCTTTATAAGGATTGGATCGCTTACAGAGGTGAACAATTAATATGGTAATAAAGAAGGCAATAAACATTCCAATCAAGGGCGCTAAGAAAATAAATAAGAAGGTTGGAATCACTTTAGCATAGTTAATTACGTCTACACCACCATCACTAAAACCACCAGCGTTTGCCAGTGCAGCGCCTATAAATCCACCCATTAATGTGTGGGATGAACTAGAAGGAATACCAAACCACCAGGTAACCAAGTTCCAAATAATGGCAGCGGCAATCCCAGCCAATAGTACTTCTAAGGTGATAAATTCTGCATGCACCCATTTGGCAACGGTATTTCCAATTCCAAATTCCTTGAATACATATTTAGAAATAAAGAAGGCTGCAAAGTTGAACATGGCTGCCCAAAGTACCGCTTGGAATGGAGTTAATACCTTGGTAGAAACAATGGTTGCAATACTATTAGCTGCATCATGAAATCCATTGATATAATCAAAGATGAAAGCTAGAACAATGATGACAACAAGCATCGTGAACATAAGCAGGTGTTTTGGTAGTCAGGCAATTCCGGAGGTCCGGATTATGCATATTTGATAATGATAGATTCTATCACGTTGGCTGCATCTTCACATTTATCCGTTGCAATTTCCATTACTTGGTAGATCTCTCTTTTTTTGATCACTTCTTTGAAGTCATTTTCTTGTTGGAACAAGATTTCAATACTCATATCAAACACATCGTCTGCTTGATTTTCAATGCTGTTCACCTTTACCATAGCCTCAGTCATGGCACGCAGGTTTTTCATATCGCGCAAGCCAAATACCGCTTTCTTTATTTCAATGGTTCCTTGTAAAATCAAGTCGGCCATTTTCTGAATACCAGTATCGTTGGGGTTTACATTATAGAAGTTAATCTTCTTAGAGCAAGCATAAATATAGTCCGCTATATCATCCAAGGCAGTAGCCAAGTAGTGAATGTCTTCCCGGTCAAAAGGGGTAATAAAGTTTCTACCCAATTCGGTAAAAATACGATGGGTATTGTCATCGTTTTTGTGCTCTAAGTCTTCAATTTGAGCTAGATAGGCTACCCGTTTGTTGGCATCTGGTTCACTTACCAATTCTTTGAGTTTGATACCCATTTCGTGTACTTTTTCTGCCACGTCTTCAAACAACTCATAAAACACTTTGTTTTTTGGCATGAAGAACTTTCCGATAGAGTTGATACCCATAATATTTGAATTTGTGCAAAACTACTGTTAAGCGTATTGCGGTACTAGGTTACGGTTTAATTAACATTTTGATAATATAAGAATAAATACATATATTATTCTCCTTATATACTTAGATTAATCTTTCTTAGTCTCCAGCGTGAACCCAATGGTGGTTCCAACATCCAACTTACTCCTCACGTGCATGGTTTCTCCATGGGCTTCAATAATATGTTTGCATATTGCCAGTCCCAAGCCGGTGCCACCAACATCCCTACTTCTTCCCCTATCCGTTCTGTAAAATCGTTCAAAAATCCTAGACAAGTGTTCTTCTCCAATACCAATCCCATCATCACTAAACTCAATAAGTACATATTTTCCATCTGTTTTATAGATACTGGCTACAATGGTTCCTTCAGGTTTGCCATATTTGGTGGCATTTTCCAATAAATTATTGATTACCTGACGAATTTTTTCTTTGTCTGCAAACACTATTACTGGAGATTCACACCCTTTTTTGATACTGGTCTTAATGTTTTTAGCAGCAGTTTTAATGGATAGGGTATCGTAGATTTCCTTAATCAAATCCTGAATCACAAATTGAACCCTTATGAGTGGTTGTTCCCCGCTTTCTAAACGGGTAATTTCATCAAGATCCTCTGCCAGGTTAACCATCCGATCTACATTTTTGGCGGCATTTTCTAAAAATCGCTTGCTTAATTCAGGGTTTTCCATAGCGCCGCCCAATAGACTATCAACATATCCTTGAATGGCAAATATGGGAGTTTTAAACTCGTGTGATAAGTTTTGTAAGAACTCTTTGCGGTAAGCTTCATTGGTTTTTAATAATTCAATTTCTGCACTGCGTTGTTCTGCCCATTTTTCTACGTCTTCCCTTACTTCATCAATGCTTTTTTGGGGAAGTATATATTTATAGTAGGTCTCTTCTCTTTTGGTTGCCTTGGTTTGGTAGATGAATTTGTAAATAAGCTTAATCTTTCTGTAGATAAACCATTCCAGCACAAATTGGAATAGTAGATAGGTAGCCAAGAAGCAAATGACTAATGCCCCCCAAAAGACCATCCAGTTATTGGTAAAAAACCAATAACCCAGCGATACTGGCAATGTTAATGCTAGTGCCATTAAGGCGGATAATTGCTTTGGACTAAGGTTTTTTGGGTTCAATGCTTGAAATTCAACTGGAAAGTTAATGGATTCTAAAGAGTTCCTATTTAACTAGACGTCAAACTTATACCCAACTCCTTTTACCGTTGTTATACAGTCTACCCCCATTTTTTGGCGAATTTTACGGATATGTACGTCAATGGTTCGGTCACCCACAATCACATCATTACCCCAAACCTGAGACAATATTTCATTTCTTAAGAAAACCCTTCCAGGTTTGGCTGCCAATAAAAACAGGAGTTCAAATTCTTTTTTAGCTAGCACTACATCGGCACCATCTATGGTTACCATGAATTTGACGGGATCAATGGTAATATTTCCTAGAACTAAGGAACTGTTTTCAGTTAGTTTTGTTTGCAATCTTCTAAATAAAGCATTCACCCTGCTTGTTAATACTTTTGGACTGATGGGCTTATTTACATAGTCATCTGCGCCAAATTCTAATCCTTTAATTTGGGATGCTTCATCGCTAAGTGCCGTCAAGAAAATGATCAAGGTTTTTTCAAACATGGGTTGGGTACGCAAGATTTGACATACTTCCATGCCAGTTTTCCTAGGCATCATTACGTCTAGGATAATCAAATCGGGATTGATTTGCTTAGCCAGTTCAATGGCTTCATTCCCATCTTTAGCAGTATGGATTTGGTAGCCCTCTTTTCCCAAATTATAACTGATGATTTCTAGAATATCTGGTTCGTCATCAGCAATCAAAATACGCATTGGTCTACCTTCCATGTTAACACTATGTTTACACAAATTTAATTTTAATGATTGGCAATCTGTGCATTTAGGGTTATTATGTTATTGTTAACTGTAAAATACTCCTTTTGACCTTTTTGCCGGGTTTGGTAGTATTTTTGAAAGGAGAATGAAACCCATTAAGGCAATTTTACTATTATTGCTTATACCCATCCTAGTTCCAGCGCAGGATGAATTGGCCATGCCCTTGATTCCAGCTATGCGCCAATTGCACCATGAATACATCATTGGCTCCATTCAAAAAATGAGTCAATTGACGGCTGTTAGAGACAGCGGTTACCAGAAAACCATGGTTTGGGTAGATCAAACCATTACGGGTTTAAGGGTTCGAATAGAAAGGAACCAACAATTAGACAATAATGCCAAGTATCGTTGGTTGAGAAGTGTGAATGAATTACTCACAGGGTTCTTGCAAGGGCAACAATCTGGTCAAATTAGTCTAAAAGAATTGGAGCCCTTGGTCAAAGCCTATCAGCAGGCCATGAAATTGGATTTGGCAGATCAGTCCATCTACCCTGTTTTTGAAAACAATGATTTAGTCATTGGGAATCTACTCATTGATAATTTCTGTTTAAAAACCAATCAAGGAATTCCTGCTGCAAAAGACTTGCTTGTTTGGAAATATTGTCAAATCAATCCCAGTCAGATTTTGAATCTCTTAAGTAAACGACCAGAAAATATTTTTGCAGATACACTCATCATACAAGCGGCTTTTCATGACCCTGAAAAATTCTACAATTTTGCAGCTGCACCCAATGCACTAGGTAGAAAAATCCAGTCAGTTAATCATAGCTTGGTAAAAATCATTGGTCAATTGTCACTAACCAAAACGGGTAGAATGTACTTCCCTTTTTTGGATCAATTGTACCATGGAAAATATAGCTTAGAAGATATTACACCACTTTTGGTAGAGGATTCTGCAGCTAGGTATTATAAGCTCTTAGTAGATACCCGAATTGACTACGCTGGCAGAATGCAAAAAGGGGATACGCCAATGTTGGAAAAATTGCTCACCGCTAAATTGAAATCTAAAGCCATAGAGCTGTATATCAATGAAATCAATGCTTTGCACGATCTGCGCGATTCAAAAGTCAGGTTCAAATCATTGGACAAGTTAACTGCTACAGAACTCTATTATGTAGCTGTGATGGGTGAGGCTGAGATGTATACTTCTAGTTTTGTGAGTGGTGTCTATCCCAGAATATTTCAAAAAATGTTGGAGCCCAATGCAGATAGTTTACTCTCCATGGTGAACAATGATTTTTTTAAAAAATTTATAAGGGTTTCAGCTACTTATAATACGTTAGATGATTTTCTGCGTAGAATGGATGCTGCGTCTGCCAAAAAGAGAATGGAAAGTTTTGTAGACGGCTTAGAAAAAAACGCAAGTTTAGAAGACGCAGTAGATGTGGCCGATTCTTATTCCAGTATTTATCAAGCGCCATTAAGACAACTGATTGTAGAGCGGGTACAAATGAACAGATTGAAAAATATTCAAACCCATCATAAAAAAGGGGAGCGAATCTACCGAATGCTGGATTTGTTGTTTCAGTCATTAGATAGTAGTTGTCATGTAGACTTGTCAAAAGAGTTGGGTATAGATCCTGTGTATGAAATGAGTAGTCAGCGTTTACAAGACAGTGCAGGTAGAATTGTGGTGCAACAGTTTTTCTATGGAGACAAAGACGGGATGAATGTTTTTTTGGCTTTTTTGGCTGGGTTTAACAATGGTAAATGGCGGGTGATTCAAAAACCAGAATGGGTAGAAATTGTAGCAAAGACAGGTGTACCCATTACCATTTATGCCAACAAACCCTTGAATAAAAAATTAGACCTAGACGCCAAAGCACAAGCCAATCTTAGCATCTATTTAGCGGATAAAGGATTAGAACCATCCATTGTCATTCATCGTGGTCATAGTTACCACTTGCGTTCTACCATTGAACAATTGGCCCCATCTGCCAAATTGGTCATATTAGGTGGATGCGGTGGTTATCAAAACCTACATGATGTGTTAGAAATTTGCCCAACTGCCCAGATTATTTCTACCAAACAAGTAGGAACTGGTGTGATTAATAAGGGCCTCATCAATGAGATCAGTGAAACACTAAGGGCAGGACAAAACCTTAACTGGCCCAGTCTTTGGAACAATATGGCCAAACAATTGGGTCTTAAATATAAGGAGACCTTTGATGACTATATGCCCCCACATAAAAATTTGGGAGCCATTTTCATCACTGCATTTAACCAACCAGAAAGGGGTGTACAAAAACCTTAATCGTCTTCCCAGTCTTCGTCAGCTTCGTCTTCATCAAACATCAGTTCATAAGCCAAAGCTTCTTCATCTGATAATTCTTCTAAGATTTCTGCAATGGGATCGGTTTTCTTGCGCCAGTAGGTAATTTCTTCTCCTGCATCGTGCAGAATAGAAAAAATGGCCAAACTGGTTTCCATCATGGGTTGCACCAAGATTAATTCTTCGCCTTGGTTCTCTGTAATCAAATAATATCGGCCAACGGCCAAATCTGCGTAGGTAGACATAGTAGTATTTTTTTAAAGTTCGGCTTATTTGCTAGTAATTATTCTATTTCTGGTTGGAATCTAAAAATTATATTAAAAATGGATTGAATTCCTTTTCATGGCCTATTCGGGTTGGGCGGCCGTGCCCGGGATGCACAATAACAGGATCTGGCAGGGTAAATAGTTCTTCCCGAATACTATGCAACAAGGTTTGATGGCTACCCATGGGCAGGTCTGTTCTGCCAATACTTTGGTAAAAAAGCACATCGCCCCCAATAATAAAGCCTTGTTTTTCGCAATAAAAACAAATACTTCCTGGAGAATGCCCCGGCGTAAACAAAATGCTCAATTCATCCTCGTCTAAAAACACCTTGTCCCCGGGATGTAAAAAATGAAGAGGTCCGCTATAATTAATAAAGGGCATGCCCCATTTTTCACCAGAAAGGGGGGCAAACGCCAATATTTGCTCTTCGTTTGGATGAATATAGAGCTCTAGACCATAGGTTTTATGCACCCAATCATTCCCAAAAACATGGTCTAGATGGCAATGGGTATTGAGCAACTGAACCGGTGTTAGGCCCGTATCTTTTAAAAAGTTTTTTAACGTTTCTTGCTCGGCGCTAGCATAACATCCAGGATCTATTATTAGGGCTTTACCCGCATCATTATATAGGACATAGGTGTTTTCTTGAATAGGACTGAATGTAAAAACTTTAACATGGAGCATAAGGGTAATTTTAGACCGCTTTTAATGGTAAATGACTAATTTTAAAATACTAAAGTTCGGATATGCAACGCAATAGCATGAATAAATGGGTCTTTTTCCTATGCTTTCTTTTTCCCCTCCTTTCTGAGGCACAGGTGAATACTGTGATGTTTGGAAAAAACAGGGTACAACACAAGAAATTTGTGTGGAAGTTCTATCAGTCTCCCAATTTCAATACCTATACTACCCAAAATGGGGTAGAGTTGGGCAAATTTGTAGCCCAGGTGGCAGAGGAAGAATTACTTTCTCTGGAAAATTTTACAGAATACAGCTTACAACGCAGGGCCAATATTTTGGTATATAACAATTATAACGATTATAAGAGTAGTAACGTGGGTTTGGGTATGGACTGGCAGAATTCTGGCGGATCTACCAAATTGGTGAACAATAAAATCATTGTTTATTTTGATGGCAATCACAATCACCTCAAAAGAAGCGTGCGTGAGGGTATTGCTAAAGTATTGACGGATAACTTGCTTTTTGGAGACGATATTGGTGAATTTGCCAGCAACCAAGCTTTGCTAGACTTACCCAAATGGTTGGTAGATGGATATGTGGCTTATGCCGCAGAACCCTGGAGCACTGAATTGGATGATGAACTCAAAAGTGCTTTGCTTAGTGGTAGATACAATTCTTTCTATCAGTTTGCCTTTGAAAAACCCTTGTTAGCAGGCCATGCTTTTTGGTATTATTTTGGCAACAAGTATCGCAAGGAGAACATTACTTATATGCTCTACCTGGCTAGGATTTATAAAAACCTAAACAGTGCAGCACTTAGAATTTGTAAAATCAAATTCAAAGATGTGCTGTCTGAATTTATGCAGTCCGAGCAAGATAGATACGCCAAAGACATTCGCGCCAGAAGAAACGCTGTTAAGGGATCCTTGAGTATTTCTGAAGACATTAGTAAGAATGATTATTTCCGTTTTCAAGCCAACCCCACACCCAGGAGTAATAACTATGCTGTTGTAGAATTTAAGAAAGGTATTTATAGTGTTAAGTATTTTGAAAATTTCTACCAACAAAAAACCTTGTTGCAATTGGGTGTACGCACCAATCAGGGCGATATCAACCCCAATTACCCCATACTTGCTTGGGATGTAAAAGGCACCCGTTTATTGGTCATGTATTGGGAAGATGGTAAGACCAAGATGTTTGTCTACGACGTGATTGCCAAGTATAAACGCTATAAACAAACCATTGAAGGATTTGACCAGGTTTTGGATGCAAGCTTTATGCTCAATGCCAATCAATTGGTGATGAGTGCCGTGAAAAATGGGCATTCAGATATCTTTACCTACAATATTGAAGAGAATAAATTGACCCAGGTTACCAATGATATTTATGATGACTTGGATCCCAGTTTTGTAGCTTTCCCTAATAGGGTAGGGATTGTTTTTTCTTCCAATAGGCCAAGCGGTTCTGCGCCAAGTGGCGATTCGGTTTTGCCTAGCCGTTATAGGTTCAATATTTTCTTGACCGATATGTCTGCTGGTGGTCCGGGTAAACAAGTAGCACAAATGACCAATCAAAAATTTGGGAATGCGCGCTACCCCATGCAGTACAATACCAACCATTTTACTTTTGTTTCTGATCAAAACGGGATTGCCAATAGATGGGCCGGTTTTTTTGGAACTTCTAGAAATGGATTAGACACCCTCTACTATATTGGAGATGAAGTATTGCACAATCCTAGCAACAAAGAGTTTGACTCTACCTTGGTAGCATGGCGTAAGAATGAACCCGATAGTGTGAGTTATTTTCAAGTGTTCAAAGACAGTACATATACTTTTCCGATAACCAACTATCAGAGCTCTTTAAAAGAAACTAGGATTGCTGGGAACAATGGTCAGGTAAGTGAAGTGCGTCAAGAAGGTGATTATAAATTCTTATATAAATTAAAAGTTGACTCTATTGCACTGGCAAGAAGAAATACCAATGCTAGACCCACCGAGTACATGAAGAAAACCATGGATGAACTCCGGGCAGCGGAGGGTAAAGCCATATTGTACAACAATAAACCCGTACTTAAAGACAGTGCTAGAAAAGCGGGGAATGTATTCCAAAATGAATTTGCAGACGAAGAACCAGATACTTCTGCAGCTATTCGCTCACTCATGGAAAATAACGCCAGGGCTTCTATTTTAAGCAAGGCCAAGCTTTTTGATTACCGAATGAAATTCAGTAGTGATTATATCTTGGCTGGATTTACCAATAATGTGTTGATCAACCGTTACCAACCTTATGCAGGTGGTTCCGGACCTATTCAGCTCAACAATGGGAATGACTTGAATTTCACTTTCCGTGTAGGAACCTCTGACCTAATGGAAGACATTAAGTTTGTGGGTGGATTGCGTTTTGGTACTAATCTTAAAGACAAAGACGTATTCTTTAGTTTCCAAAACTATCGCCGTAGGCTGGATTGGGGTCTAACTTACTATAGAAGTAATGTGACCAATTTCTTTAATACTAGTTACAATAATGAATTATTCACCAACCTTTATCAAGCCAATCTATCTTATCCATTTAATGAGGTAAAAAGCTTGCGCGCTACTGTTGCCTATAGACATGACAGAGGGGTATTGCGTAGTTATGACAACAATGCTGGTTTGCCTGATCCAGCGGCTTTAAAATATGCTGATACGGTGTCTAAATTTGTATTGACTCGTTTTGAATACGTGCACGATAATACCATTAACCCAACTCAGAATATTTGGAATGGGTTGCGGTTCAAAATTTATATGGATGTAAATCTACCCATGCACAAAACCTCTTATGGCAACAACAAAATGACTTTCAATTTTGGATTTGACGCGCGCAAATACGTGAAAATCTATCGCAACTTTATTTGGGCCGGTAGGGCTGCCGCCGATTTCAGTTGGGGTAACCAAAAATTGATTTATTATTTAGGTGGGGTAGATGGATGGATGGGGCCTAAGTTCAACAACAATCCACCAGCACCAGATCAGGGCTATGCCTTTCAATCTTTGGCGGTGAATATGCGTGGTTATAACCAGAACATTGCCAATGGTAACAATGCCTTTGTCTTGAACTCTGAATTTCGGTTACCCATATTCTCTACTTTAATCAATAGGCCAATCAATAATGCCTTTATCCGCAATTTGCAACTAACGCAATTCGTTGACCTTGGTTCTGCTTGGAATGGACAATACAACGGCATTACCCGTCCTGGTCAATATATTCAAAACCTTGACCCTAGTGGGGTTCCAACGGGCAATGTAGCCGTTAGAATTGATGCGGGTGGCTTGGGTCCATTTGCGGGTGGATATGGATTTGGGATGAGGAGTACTTTATTGGGTTATTTTATGAAATTAGATACGGCCTGGCCCATGAAGGGAATCTTTGTAGGAAAGCCTATTTGGTATTTTTCACTTGGATTTGATTTCTAACCAAACGTTAAAACGGATGCTTGCCATAGCTTAACCGTTATTTTTGCCGAATGTTTTATCAAGGGAAACCTATTCTATTTGTATGTCTATTATTGCTTTTGTCCCATGTTACTATGGCTCAGGGTAAGCGATTCTCAGGTGTGGTTAAAGACAAGCAAAGTGATGAACCCATTCCCTTTGCCTCTGTTGAATTTAAATTATCTAAGAAAGGTGTTTTAACAGATTCTGCAGGAAAATTCTCTGTTGACCAACAAGGGGTACTGACTACTGATTCTGTAACAGTCATGAGTGTTGGTTATAAAAAATTAGTGATTCCCGTAAGGGCATTTAAAGACAGTGGTTTTGTTGAATTGCATATAGAAGTATTACCCCCATCTGGAGAGGCTATTGTAAAAAGCAAGTACAATCGATCGCTTTGGTTTTGGCGCAAAATCATGGCCAATAAAGACAAGAATAACCGTACTAAATGGGAGAGTTATTCTTATGAGATCTATAATAAATTAGAAATGGATCTCAATAATATTCGTCAGGATAAATTAAAAAACAATATGTTACTCAAGCCCCTTGGCTTTGTATTGAGTTATGTAGACTCTGCTGAGAGTAGTAAACCCTATTTGCCTGTTTACTTAACAGAAACGCTGTCTGATTATTATTACAGAAAAGACCCAGAGAAAATTCACGAGGTAATCAAAGCCACGCGCACCAATGGTTTGGAGAATGAGAGCCTGATTAAGGAATTGGGGGGCATGTATCAAAATGTGAATGTGTATAGTGATTATATACCTGTTTTTACCCGCGATTTTATTAGCCCTTTCCATGCTAATGGAGACAATTATTACAATTTCAAATTAGCTGATACGGCTTATCTGAGCGGTAAGCGATTGGTGCATTTGCGATTTACAGCTAAGCGCAAAGGAGAGAGCACTTTTGAGGGAGACTGTTGGGTAAACGATACCAGTTTTGCAATACAAAAAGTAACCATGCGACCATCGCCCGACGCAAGTATCAATTTTATTGAAGGGCTATCTCTTATTCAAGAATACCACTTGGTCAATGATAGTACTTGGTTTTTGTACAAAGACCGTTTTGTAGTAGACATCGCCCCGCTGGGCAAAGGAAAGCTAGGGATTAAAGGCCGTAAGACCACTACTTATGAGCACGTGGTTTTAAATGATGCCAACGCTTTGGAAGATTTAAGTAAGACCAAGAAAGTACAGCAAGTTGACCTGCTTCCCAATACGGAAAATCAAACCGATAGTTTTTGGTCTAA
This sequence comes from Bacteroidota bacterium, assembly GCA_947460595.1. Taxonomy (GTDB): domain Bacteria; phylum Bacteroidota; class Bacteroidia; order Chitinophagales; family Chitinophagaceae; genus Sediminibacterium. Next base: position 54,689 of record CANHGS010000013.1, read on the forward strand.
GCGTAGACACGAACCCTTGGATAAGAATGAAAAAACGGTTTACAAAGTTTTAGATACACTTACTAAGAATAGCACTTATATCTTTTACCGAGAGTTGGCCCAGACCATCGTAAAAGGCACGCGTGATATAGGGAATATTCGTTTGGGGCCTTGGTATTATTGGATCAGTGGCAATAATTGGGAGGGCACCCGTTTTAGGTTTGACCTATCTACCAACCGAGGCTTTCATAAAAAATTATACCTCACTGGCTATGGCGCTTATGGTACCAAGGACGGGATGTTCAAAGGTGGGGGAGAAGCCAAGTGGTTATTTGATAGAGAGAACTGGACCTACTTGAAAATATATTATAGAAATGATTTAGATAATGGACAGGTTAGCTATGACCAAATGGGTACCGATAATATTTTTGGAACCCTGTTTCGTAGACCCAATATTCCATTTAAATTTCAACAATTAGAAGAAAAGAAAATTGAATTTTTTAAAGAAACCCCCAGTGGTTTGGGTTTTGGTTTGTCAGCATCATCCAAACAATTTACAGCCTTGGAAAATCTGCCAGGAAAAGAATATTTTCCAACAAAAGGTCCTAATCCATTTAATACATTTGAAACCACCTTGCGTTTAAGGTATGCCTATTTAGAAAGGAATATTGAAGACAATTTCTTGCGCGTAAGTTTGGGTAGTTTGTATCCGGTCATTGATTTTAAATACACCAAGGGGTTTACCAAAGTGTTCAATAGCAGTTATGATTACCATAAAATGGACTTAACCGTTTCTCATTTTGCAAAAGTTCCTCCGCTTGGAACCCTATACTATAGCGTGTTTGCGGGAAAAGTCATTGGCAATCTGCCTTATCAAATGTTAGACATGTTGCCAGGCAATGAAATGTATTATTATAACAAGTTTGCTTTTAATCTGATGCATCGCTTTGAATACTTGGCTGATCAGTATATAGGGATTAATGTGGAACATAATGTTGGACCAGGAATCTTTAAATTCATTCCCCTAACCAGAAAATTAAAATTCAGACAATTCTGGAGTGCCAAGGGAATTGTTGGAACCCTTACCGATATGAACAAACAATTGAACTATGTAGGCAATTATCCATATCGTTCATTAGATGGTCAACCCTATATTGAATTGGGTACAGGGGTAGACAATGTCTTCCATTTTTTTAGGGTAGATTTTGTTTGGCGCGTAGCGGCACCACAACCTGTTCATGGTGAATTAAGGGACAAATTTGGCATATTTGGCAGCTTTAGATTCCAATTCTAATTAATGCACCAAACCCTCGCAAATATTGCGGACAATTCTTGGACCTTCATATATAAATCCTGTCCAAACCTGCACCAGACTAGCACCTGCTTTTAATTTTTCTTGGGCATCAGCAGCGTTAAAAATACCACCACTTGCTATAATGGGAATTTTTCCTTGGGTATTTTCTGCTAAATATTGCACCACTTCAGTTGATCTTTTGGTAACGGGTTTGCCGCTTAGACCACCAGCACCAATGGCATCCACCTCTTGTTTGGGGGTGGCTAATCCCTCTCTGCTAATGGTAGTATTAGTGGCAACCAATCCGTCTAATTGTGTATCAAAAGAAAGCGATACTATATCGTCTAACTGTTCCTTACTTAGGTCTGGTGCAATTTTGAGCAAGAGTGGCTTGGGTTTACTTTTACCTTGGTTTATCTGTTGCAAATTGGCCAAGATCTTGGTCAAGGAATCCTTTTCTTGCAAAGCCCTTAAACCCGGTGTATTGGGGGAACTTACGTTGACTACAAAATAGTCTACCTCATCAAATAATTCTCTGAAACAGGTTTCATAATCCTTCCAAGCATCTTCATTTTCTGTGACTTTGTTCTTACCAATATTCCCGCCTATGATCAATTTGTTCTTTTGTTTGGCTACTTGGTTCCACTGAGCCAATCTGGCTTTAACAGCGGCCACCCCTTCATTGTTAAATCCCATGCGGTTAATCAGTGCTTTGTCCTTGGGTAAGCGAAACAAACGGGGTTGTTCATTACCAGGCTGCCCAACTGGGGTTACGGTACCTATTTCTACAAAACCAAATCCCAACACTTCTAACTCCTTCAAATACAAGGCGTTCTTGTCAAATCCAGCACCAAGACCCACAGGATTCTTAAAAGAAAGTCCCAATAAGTCTTTTTTTAAACTGGGGTGTTCCAACTGGTATTGTTGTTCCAAGATCCATCGGCTAGGAGCCAAGGCACAAGCCGTTTTAAGGGCATTCATGGAAAAATGATGTACTGCCTCGGGGTCAAAACGGAAGAGTTGATTGCGGACAAAGGGATAAATCATAAGGTAAAGATACTTAGCCCTTTTCAAAGCTGAATCAGCCCAGCAGCTTGACCCAAAAAATAATAGTTGCATAAACAACTGTTAGGTATTTTCCCCTACTTTTGAAGGGATTAAAAGAAAAGCCATGCAGGAAGCCTATATCGTTGCCGGATTTAGAACCGCAGTGACCAAAAGTAAAAAAGGCGGTCTCCGTTTTTTTAGACCGGATGATCTTGCCGTAGAAGTGATTAAAGGATTGGTAGCAACCATGCCCCAATTGGATCCCAAAAGGGTGGATGATGTTATTGTAGGAAATGCTGTGCCAGAGGCCGAACAAGGTTTGCAATTTGGAAGAATCATATCTGCCAAAGCCCTAGGCATTGACGTTGCAGGATTTACCATTAATCGATACTGCGCTAGTGGATTAGAGAGCATTGCATTGGCTACTGCCAAAATTAGGTCAGGTATGGCCGAATGTATTATTGCCGGTGGAACAGAGAGTATGAGTTTGGTTCCAACAGCGGGTTGGAAAACAGTACCCTCTTATTCCATTGCCAAAGACGAACCTGACTATTATTTGAGCATGGGACTTACGGCAGAAGCTGTTGCCAAAGAATTCAACATTAATAGAGAAGACCAGGATTTGTTTGCAGTAGGCTCGCACCAAAAAGCAGCCAATGCCATTGAACAAGGTTATTTCAAATCTGGCATTATTCCCATTACCGTAGAAGAGACTTATGTGAATGAGAAGGGTAAAAAAGCCACTCGTTCCTATGTGGTGGATACCGATGATGGTGTTAGGGCCGATACCAATGCAACCGTACTGGCCAAACTAAAACCGGCATTTGCTGTTGGGGGATCTGTTACTGCAGGAAACGCATCACAAACCAGTGATGGCGCAGCTTTTGTGGTAGTAATGAGTGAGCGCATGATAGTAGAATTGGGATTAAAACCCATAGGAAGATTGGTCAATGTTGCTTCTGCTGGTGTACATCCAAGGATTATGGGAATTGGACCCATAGCGGCCATTCCAAAAGTGCTCAAACAAGCCAATATGAATTTGAGTGATATTAACTTGATTGAACTCAATGAAGCTTTTGCTTCTCAATCTTTGGCCGTAATTCGTGAACTAGGATTGAACCAGGAAATTGTGAATATTAATGGAGGTGCCATTGCACTGGGTCACCCCTTGGGCTGCACCGGATGCAAGCTTACGGTACAGGTCCTCAATGACTTAAAAAGATTGAACAAAAAATACGGCATGGTTTCAGCCTGCGTAGGCGGTGGACAAGGAATTGCCGGGATTATTGAAAATATAGATTAGACTAAAAAAACATTGCTTTTTGAATCCCCTTGCCCGTGTAAGGGGATTTTTTTATTCGCTCATAGCTGATGAAAGTCATAGTTTTCATGGGTTAATACAGTTAGTTTCATACTTGTAAAACCTACTCTTCAACCCTAAAATGAGCGTCATGAAAACCATATTAGTACCCACTGATTTTTCTGAAACAGCCATGAATGCAGCGGCATATGCCTTGCCATTGGCCAAGCAATTGGGCATGGATAGAATTGTTTTGTACAATGCTTATCAAGCGCCAATAAGTGTAGATCCCATGGTACCAACCGTGCAACTTTTAGACATGGATCTCATGAAAAAAAGTAGTGATGAAGGCTTGGCCCATTTTAAAAATAAATTACAAGAACAACCCGATGGCAATTTGCCCATTGATACTTTTAGTGAATATAATGTGCTTACCGGCGGTATCAATGATTTAAGCAAAGCAGTACAAGCCGCTTTAATTGTGATGGGGATTACGGGAGGAGGAGCCGTTACAGAAACGTTGATTGGTAGCAACGCGGTAAGTATTTCTTTGCATGCTCAAATTCCAGTAGTCATAGTTCCGCCAGAAGCAAGCTTCAAAAAAATCAATCGGGTTCTGTTGGCCTGCGATTTTAAACAAGTACTAGCCTCCACACCCGTTCAGCCTTTGAAAGCATTATTAGATGACACTGCTGCTAAGCTGTTTGTTTTACATGTGAACACGCCCAATGAAAAAGCCATTGACCTTTCTTTTGAAAATATGGTATTGGATGGTTTGTTAAAAACCTATCAACCCGAATACCATTTTGTAAACAACGAATCATTCACTGATGGCATTAACCATTTTGCTGATAATAACCAAATTGATTTGATTATCACCATGCCTAAAAAACACGGATTCTTTGAAAGTCTATTCAAAAAGAGTCACACCAAAAAATTGGCTTTTCATAGTCACCTTCCATTGATGGTAATGCATGAATAAGCAGTTGTATCTATTAGGACAAGTACTTTCCTACAATAGGAACTCTGCGTCCAACCCCAAATGCCTTTGGCGATACGCGGATAATGGGGCAGAACTGATTACGTTTGTATTCATTAGTGTTGACCATTTTTAGTGTGCGGTCTACCAATGCTGCGTCAAATCCTAATGCTTTTATTTCTGCGGGTCCTTGACGTTTCTCAATGTATTGATACAGGATTTGATCTAGTACCGCATAGTCTGGGAGTGAGTCGCTGTCTTTTTGATTAGGCCTTAGCTCTGCACTTGGTGCTTTGTCAATGATATTGATGGGAATAATTTCTTTGTTGCGATTAATATACTTAGCAAGTGCATAGACCTGTAATTTGTAGCAATCACCCAGCACGCCAAGACCTCCAGCCATATCTCCATAAAGTGTACCATAACCGGTAGAGAGTTCACTTTTGTTAGAAGTGTTGAGCAAAATATAGCCGAACTTATTAGAAATGGCCATGAGTAAATTACCCCTACTACGGCTTTGGATATTTTCTTCGGCTAGTGAAAAAGGCAGGTCTTGAAACAAAGGTTTTAAAGTGTGCAAAAAGCTTTCATAAACCTCGTTAATCCGAACAATATCATAAGGGTTCTCCAAATTTTTGCTAAGTGCTACAGCATCATTTACGCTATGTTCGGTAGAATAGGGCGATGGCATGAGAATAGCTCTCACATTGTCTTTGCCCAATGCATCGCAGGCAAGTGCAAGGGTCACAGCGGAATCAATACCACCAGAGGATCCTAGGATGGCTTTGGTAAATCCCATCTTTTGAAAATAATCCCGAATCCCTAAAATCAGGGCGTCATAGACCTGTGCAATATTTAATTCTGGTTCCAGTGTAGCGGGATTTAATTCTTTATCTGGCATCCTACTAGCAGGCTCAATAATGGTTGCGTCAAGGGATCCATCTTCCAGCAACATCACAGCGTCTAAAGCTTCTTCAAACAAGGGAAATGCCTTACATAAATTAGCGTCTTTATCAAAAATCATGGAAGATCCATCAAATACAATCTCCGTTTGAGAGCCTACTGCATTGCAATAGAACATGGGGATTTTGTATTTGAGTACATTGGCTTTGATCACGGATTTTCTATCCTCATCATGGGTATAATCAAATGGAGAGGCACTCAGGTTTAACATCAGGTCTGGGCTCTGTTCCATTAAGTGGTCCATGGGGCAGATGCGGTAAAGCGGATTGTCTCCCATATTCCAAATGTCTTCGCAAATAGTAATGGCCAATTTCTTTCCCTTGAATGGGACTACTTTCCATTCAAATGCGGGTTCAAAATAACGGTACTCGTCAAAAACATCGTATGTGGGTAGCAAGGTTTTGTGAATCTCTGCTTTCACTTCTTTTTCATACAAAAAGAAAGCAGCATTAAATAGGTCCTTACCCCTTAATTGGGTATTTCTTACTGGAGCTCCAACCAAGACCCCAATGGTATCAGCGTGTTCCTTAATTCTGTCAATTGATTCCTGGCATTTAGAAAGAAAATCGTTGAACTCCACAAAATCCCTAGCGGGATATCCGCAGATACTCATTTCACTAAAAAGAATTAAATCGCCACCGGCAGCTTTTGCGGTTTCAATGGCTTCAATAATCTTATTGGTATTGTATTCAAAATTGCCAATATGGTAATTTTGTTGGGCCAGGAAAATCTTCATGGAGCAAATTTCACTAATTATTGGTAATGAGGCTTATTTTGTGGGGGAACAATTTCTAAAAATTATTGTTTCAATCATTCCAATCCTTAATAGCTAATGATGAAGTGGATTCCAATATGCCTATTAGTTCTTGTTTTTCTGGGTTGTAAGTCCAAACCCCAAGCTCCTGATGTGTCCAAGATGCCGGTAAAACTTACGGTACTGCGTTTTGAAGACGATTTTTTTGGCTTGGATACCAATCATTTAGAAGAGGATTTGAATAAATTAGATAGAAACTATCCTGGTTTTGCCAAAGATTTCCTCTACAATATCATGGGAACAACACCATCTACTGCCGTTAAAGACATCAAGTCTTTTAATAATAGTTATCGGTTGATGTATGATTCTGCTAAACAGCGTTTTGCCAACTTCCAACCCATTGCTGCCCAAGTTGAAATGGGGCTTAAATATGTCAAATATTATTTCCCCAATTATAAGGTTCCCACAAATCTGGTCACATTTATGGGGCCCATCAATAGTTATGGGAATATTATAACAACAGATGCCCTGGCAGTGGGATTGCAACTTTATATGGGTAGGGGTTATTCCTTGTATCATTCAGATATGGGCCAGCAATTATATCCTTTGTATTTGTCCAGAAGGTTTGAGCAATCCTATATTCCTGTGAATTGCATGAACAATATTATTGATGATCTCTATCCCAATAAAAGCTTGGGTATGGCCTTAGTGGATCAATTAGTAGAAACGGGTAAAAGGCAATATGTATTGGATCATTTTTTGCCTAATCTCTCAGATAGTTTAAAACTTGGATATACCCAAGAACAGGTAGAAATTTGCAACAAGCAGGAAAGCAATATTTGGGCATTTTTTATCCAGAACAATCTTCTATATGTAACAGAACCTGAAATTACCAAGGAGTATATGAATGAAGCGCCCCATACTCCAGCATTAGGGTCTGATTTTCCAGGTTTTATTGGCAAATTTGTAGGATGGAAACTGGTGCAGAAATACATGGAAAAACATACTGACCTTGATTTGGCCAAGCTGATGGAAACTCCCCCTAGAAAAATATTTGAAGAAGCTAAATACAAGCCAAGATAATGCAACCAAAATACTACTACAAACGTTGAGGTAACTGACCATTCTATTGCCCTTGTTAGAGAAATTGACATACAAAATTAAAACCCCTCTGTTAATACTCATTTTAACAGCCACCTGTTATTTCCCAACTAGGGCACAAGTTCCCGTTGCTAGTTTTCATAATTTATCCGATTCAGTAATTATTAATCCCTCATTTATTGCCGCCTTTGACAATAAGTTACTTTTTCTAGAAGTGGGTAATTTTAATGCCGTTAGCCTCTGCAGCTTTAACCAAGAGATGCAACTATTGGAAAAGAAAAAAATGCCCCAAGAATTTTTGCGTTCAAGGTATCTTTTAATGAGGACAGATTCTAGCTTGCAATTTCTGTTTTATTTTAGGTACAATGATTCTATGCACATGAATCTTTTAGAAATGGATCAGGCACTGAATCTCAAGCCCATTAAACGCGCTGGCTTTTCTTTGCCAGATCTAAGAAGAAGTAGGTATGATTTAGTTACCAACGAGCAACAAAATTATTTACTGTTCTATCATGTTTGGGTATATAATCAAGACTCTGCTTTTCTTTTTGGCCATCTAACCAATAGAAACTTAGACCTAAAAAAAGAAATAGCCTATACTTTTTCTTTTAAACAAGAATTAGATACCGTCAGTAACCTGCTAGTTGATTCCTATGGTAATATTCATTTGTTGGTTTATGACAAACCCATGAATTATAGGCTATCAAGCAGTTTGAGTATTCATACTGTTCCCTTTGATAGTGATGAAATGGTTACCGAATCCTTTGCTTTTCAGAAGAAGAAAATACTAGGATTATTGCCATTAGAAAATACAGATAAAAAGCAAATTCAATTGGGCGGTTTATTCTTAGAAGGTCATTTGAAAAATACGGAAGGGGTCATGTATATAAGTATGCCTGTAACAAGGGGTAATGGAATGGATTATAAATTATATGCTTTTCAACAAATGGCTTTGCAGCAATTAGAAAAACAAAGTTCCAGAAAGCCCTATAGAATGCTCAATGGCCTAAAGCCCAGTTTTATAATGAGGGAAGAAGGCAAATTGAGACTAGTAGCAGAATTACCCTCTTTTAATTACGGATATACAGATACTACTGGAAATTATCAAAGAAGCTTATCTAGATTGCGTTTTGGCGAAGCAGCTACCACTAATATAGAAGACCTAAGAATGTTAAACGGGTTTTCTCAAAACCAAATTGTAGCACCTGCCACTACGGGAGCTGGAAGAAGTAATAGATCATCAAGACAGGCAAGTTCAAACAATATTCCCAGTTTTGATGCTGCTTCTATATTGAATCCCAATAATAATTTCAGAGAATTTAGACCAACAAGTCCTGTAAAATTTAGAGCTATTTCTTCTAGGTCGCCCAGGTATTATTCTTTTAATCTTTCAGGTCAGGGTGAGTGGTTGGGTTATCAACAAAAAGGACTAGATGAATTCTACAATGAAATTTATAACATGCATTTGCCCGTGCAATTAGGCGGACAGTTTTATTTAGTTGCTTATGGAGCAAGCAAAGACGATACCCCATATCCTGTGCTGGTTGGATATGAAAAGGATCAACCATTTACCATTCCGCTAACCAAGGATCCCCAATTAGAAGGAATTAGGTTTCACCAATTTCAGAAAATTGCTACCAATAGATATATGGGTATTTACACAAAAGAACAAACAGACTTACTAGGTGTGATGATTTTATCTGCCCCTGAACAGCATTAATTGTTTTTGAAAGGAACAATCATGTCAAAAGAAGGAATATTGACTTTAAAGCTTTCTTTGTTGTGTTGGTTTTCCATTAAGTAAGTACCGTGCATTCTGCCCATTTCTGTTTTCAGATTACAACCACTCACGTATTGATAGGTTTCTCCAGGCTTGAGAATTGGTTGAATACCAATTACACCTTCACCTTCCACTTCACGTTGTTCTCCATTACTATCAAAAATGAACCAATGTCTTCTAAGAAGTTTTACCGTAAAATTATTGTGGTTCTCTAGAGTTATGCGGTAAGCAAACATGAATTCCTGATTTAGCGGATTGCTATAATCGGATTGGTAGAAGATCTCTACGCTGATTTCAACGCCTTCGGAAATCTTAGATATCATGGGTTAGCCGCTTTTAGTAAATGTATGAAATTGGTTCAAATAAGAAGGTAAAAATGCAGGAATGCTAATTGGGTTCAAACGCTTTGTTTTACTTGTTAAACCCGATTAACAATTTTTTATTAACAGATTAACGATTTTCCTAAGCTACCAAGTGTTAATTTTGCGCCATAAAATGAAGACTTATGACAAAAATAGCTGTAGCCAAAGGAGATGGAATAGGACCAGAAATCATGGATGCCGTACTCGGCATCTTTGAAGCAGCCAAAGTACCACTTGAATATGAAGTGGTAGATATGGGTAAATGGGTTTTTGACAAAGGCTATAGCAATGGAATGACTCCCGAAGCACAGGTAACCATTGAGTCTTTGGGTATTTTGTTTAAAGGTCCCATGGAAACACCAAAAGGAAAGGGTGTAAAAAGTGTGAATGTAACCGCTAGAAAAACCTGGAATACCTATGCCAATAAACGCAGTTTCCAGACACTACATGGAGTAGATACCGTGTTTAGCAAGGCGGGTATTCCCATTGACATTACCATTGTACGAGAAAATATTGAAGATACTTACGGTGGCATTGAGCATATGCTTACCCATGACGTAGCCTTGTGCAGAAGGTTTATTACTCGTCCAGGATCCTTGCAAGTGATCAAGTATGCATTTGAAATGGCCAAGAAAAAAGGCGCGCGTAGGATTACTTGTGGACACAAGTCCAATATCATGAAAATTACGGATGGTCTGTTTCTAGAAGTGTTTCATGAAGTAGCCAAAGACTATCCAGAGTTAAAAGCCGATGATATTATTGTAGATGATTTATGTATGAAATTGGTCTCAAGACCCGATTTGTTTGAAGTGGTGGTTTTAACCAATTTGCAGGGCGATATTGTTAGTGATCTTTGTGCCGGATTGGTGGGTGGATTGGGATTTGCCCCATCAGCCAATATTGGAGATCATATTTCTATTTTTGAAGCCGTTCACGGAACCGCGCCAGATATTGCTGGTAAAAATATTGCCAACCCAACTGCTTTATTATTGAGTGGGTTAGGTATGCTGCATCATTTAGGATTGATGGAAACATCGGCTATGATAGAAAACGCGCTACTATATACTTTGGAGAGCGGCGTTCATACAGGTGACTTTGGTGACAAGTCTACTCCATCTTTGAGTACTACCGAATTTGCCGCTGCTATCATTGGCAATTTTGGTAAATCACCAGTCAATAACCCCAAGCCAGCTATTGCCAACCATTATGTTACTCCAACCAACTTTAAATTGGAAAAAAACCCTATGTTAGAAAGCATCGAAATGGGTCAGGAAGAGATTGTTGGTGTGGACTTGTTTATAGAAAGTAACGAACAGCCAACCATTCTTGCTGAAAAAATGCTGAAACACACTTTAGATATCTTTAAATTGGTGACCATCAGTAATAGGGGTACCCAAGTCTGGCCCAAGGGTTCTGTATTTACCAACTTGGTAAACCAGTACCGTTGCCGTTTTGAAAGCATTGGAGATCTGCCTGTTACCCAGGTAGATGTGTTGGAATTGTACAAAAGCGTGATGCAGGATTACAAGGTATGTTCTACAGAATTGTTAAACATGTGGGATGGCAAAAAGGCGTACAGTTTGGCCCAAGGTCAGTAAGGGTCGTTTTTTTAGCATCATTCTTATTTTTAACGTAATTTCACGGCTCATTTAAAAGAGCAATCGAATTATGGCTGAAGCGATATTAATGCCCAGGTTAAGTGATACCATGACGGAGGGCGTCATTGCCGCCTGGCACAAACAGGTAGGTGATGCAGTAAAAAAAGGTGATTTATTAGCTGAAATTGAAACAGATAAAGCCACTATGGAGCTGGAAAGCTACCAAGAAGGTGTGTTGTTACATATAGGAACTGCCAAGGGTGGTAAACTACAAGTCAATGACTTATTGGCCATTCTAGGTTCTGCTGGAGAAGACATTTCAGCCTTGGTGGCACAACACGGCGGTGGTGCTGCTCCTGCTTCCATAACTGCTGATGAAGCTACGGCTCCAGCTCCAGTTGCTGCTCCAGCTCCTACAGCCCCAGCTACTGCAAGTATAGATTTAAACAATATGGAAGAAGTGGTATTGATGCCAAGGTTAAGTGATACCATGACAGAGGGTGTGATTGCCGGCTGGCAAAAGCAAGTGGGAGATACTGTGAAGAAGGGTGAGGTATTAGCCGATATTGAGACCGATAAAGCCACCATGGAACTAGAAAGTTACAAGGATGGTGTTTTGTTATACCAAGGAGCTAAAGCCGGAGAGAAAATTCTGGTGAATGATTTGCTTTGTATTATTGGCAAAGAAGGAATGGATATTGCATCTATTGTTGCTGCAGCAAAAGCTGGTGTATCTGCTCCCGCAGCTACTACTGCTGCCGCTCCAGCTACTTCAGCCGCTCCAGTAGCTGCTCCTGTTGTTAGTCCAGCCCCGGTTGCTGCTGCACCAGCAGTGGTGAACGAGGGAAGAATTTTTGCATCGCCCTTGGCTAAAAAAATAGCTTCTGAAAAGGGCATTGATTTAAAATTTGTAATAGGTACTGGCGATAATGGAAGGATTACCAAATCTGATATTGATGCTTATACGCCTGCTGCAGCACCTGTAGCATCAGCACCTGCGGTCTCCGTAGCTACTGCAGCCCCTGTTGCTGCCGTTCCTGCTGGTGTGGTAAGTTTTGAAGACGTTCCTGTTTCTCAAATGCGTAAAGTAATTGCGCGCAGATTGGGAGAGAGCCTATTCACTGCACCGCATTTCTATTTAACCATGAGCATTGATATGGACGCAGCTGTTGCAGCAAGAGCTAAAATCAATGAAGTGGCCAAAACCAAAATCAGTTTCAATGATATGGTTTTGAAAGCAACCGCTCTTTCTCTGAAGCAACATCCTAAAGTAAATAGTAGCTGGTTGGGCGATACTATCCGTTATAACCACCACGTAAATATTGGCGTAGCAGTAGCTGTTGAAGACGGTTTACTGGTTCCAGTGGTACGTTTTGCTGATGGTAAATCATTAAGCCAAATTGGTGCTGAAGTAAAAGACTTTGCACAAAAAGCAAAAGATAAAAAATTACAACCCGCTGATTGGGAAGGAAGCACTTTCACCATTTCTAATTTGGGCATGTTTGGTATTGACCAGTTCACTGCCATTATCAATCCGCCAGACGCCTGCATCTTAGCAGTGGGTGGAATTGCACAAGTGCCAGTAGTGAAAAACGGCCAGGTGGTTCCAGGAAATGTGATGAAAGTAACGCTCAGTTGTGACCACCGAGTAGTTGACGGCGCAACGGGTTCTGCGTTCTTACAAACGCTGAAAAGCTTGCTGGAAGAGCCTCTTCGCATGTTAGTTTAATTCTTCACTGAAAAGCTTTTTGTTTTGAGGGGGGGGTAATTAACGGAGATGATTTAGTGAAAAGCGAAGAGTGAAGAGTGAAGAATGGACGGTGATCTCAGTAAACGAGTTTACCTAAGCTGCGCTTAGGTTTTAATAAAAGACAAAGATCTTCCTAAAGAGAAACCCTTGGCAGCGCCAAGGGTTTCTTGATTTAATAGTAGTTTAAATTGGTTAGTTTTTTTAGGACTGTTGAGACTATTTTATGAACCTAGGACTGCGAATTTTTTTAAACAAGGAAACTAGTGAGTAAGCTGCTACACTTTCTTCACTCTTCACTCTTCACTTTCTTCACTCAATATCGCATCCAATTGGTGCACCCGGAGCAATAGCTTTAGGCGTAGGTAATACCATATCTTTTGGCTTATTAATGCGCTCAACCGTGTAAGCATAATGCGGAGCTAGAGCTGGGTTTGTTTTTTCTTGTGCGGCAGCATAAGATTTTAGTGATTGCAATCTACTATAGCAAATGGCTTTTACCTGAAATCCGGCGTTTTCATTTTGGCTAAGATTGATTAACCAACTCAAGACCAATTGTTGGGTTTGCAATTGAACTTGTTGTTTCAAACCCTTTTCCATTGGTGCTTTCCAGGTTTTTTGAATAATGGCATCTAGTACATCGTCCCATCCTGCGGTTCCAGCTTGTGCTTTGAATTGAACCAGTCTATTGGCCCTATCTGTGTTGAATAAAAAGCCCAACTCAAAATGGGTTAAAGCTTCAGCCGCAGCCAAAGGGTCAAAGCTCATGCCTGTTCTTTTCTGAAATAATTCACCAATACCATAGTACATAGGCGGTCTTGGTGGAATCAGTTTAATAATTCTATCAGAGAGGGTAAGGGTTTCAGGAGACAAACAATCCAATGCCGCATTTAGTGCTTTCTCTTGAATGGCCTTAGAGAGGATCTCTGGTTGTTGTTGGTTATCTCCTCTAACTGCGTAACTATAGTTCATTCCCCCAATCAATTTGCAATTGGCTTCTAATTGGTACTGGTGTGCATTGTACAAGGGAACCAACACGTCTTCTAATTTGGCAAAAGGCGTATTGGGTGCAATGGCATTTTCTGAAAAATGCTCCAAAGCTTTTTTACGCACGGCCAATACTTGTTTTAAACCATCGCTGGCGTCTTTGCCATTATCCCAAAGGTGCGCATAGGGGTGCATGCCGCCAGCGGCCCTGGCATCCATATCAGCAATAAATAAAACCCCGTTTTTGGTATTTTCTTCCAACATGCTATTCAAAGCCATGTTTTCATTGGTTCCTGGTGCAAAATCGGAGTAGCCGAACTGAATGGCGCGTTTGTCCCAAAGTCCAATTTCATTGGTATAGATTTGAGAAAAATCTATCTGACCAGCGCTATTCAAACTTAGGTTTGGATGAGGATAATCCATCACCGAAGCACGGTCATTAAAGCTTGAAGCATAGTTATGTTGTAAGCCCAAGGTATGCCCCACTTCATGAGCAGCTAATTGACGTAAACGTTGTAATGCCGCATTTTTCATGGTTTCTGAAACGGGTTTGCCCGTTTCAAAAGGAGACAATAGCCCAGTGAAAATGAGGTAGTCCTGCCTAACGCGCAATGAGCCAAGGGTTACCTGTCCTTTGATAATTTCTCCAGTACGAGGGTCTGTTACAGTTGCCCCATAACTCCATCCCCGGGTAGAACGGTGTACCCAATTGATAATATTGTAACGAATATCCATGGGGTCTGCTGAATCTGGTAAAACCTTTACAATAAATGCATCTTTATATCCTGCCGCTTCATAAGCCTGGTTCCACCAACGAGCCCCATCTAAAAGGGCTGACCTAATTGGTTCTGGTGTGCCATTGTCTAGATAATAAATGATGGGCTTTACGGGCTCACTAATAGCCGCTTGTGGGTTCTTCTTTTGTAAACGATGTCTACTAATAAACATTTTTTCTATGGGTTCTGTAAACGGGCTGGCATAGTCAAAATAACTGATGCCAAAATAACCGCTTCTAATATCGTATTTGCGGGGTTGGTATTGATTATCCGGCAGTTGTACAAAACTATGGTGTAAGCGTAAGCTAATGGCTTCAGAAGAGGGGGTAACACTGCTTACAAATCTACCTGCGTCACTTCCCCCTGTGAAACTGACTGTTGCTTCAAATTCAGAATTGAGTGGAAAGTTCTTGGTTCCTGGTAAATAGATGGCCGATCTGGCTTCATTATAGGCGTAAGATCCTTGTTTCATGTTTCTAAGCTTATCGGCTACACCATGGGCATCTCTAGTGAGAAATGCAGTTGCGTCTACTAATATTTTACCGGCTTCTTCCTCTTCAATGCTAAAATTACCAATGGTAGATTGGGCAAAGGACTGCCTTACTGCCCTTTGTTCATTGGTATTGCTGGTATTAGCCCTAAAATCATAATTGGGTTGAATCAGGAATAATTTTTTTCCAACTTTGTTAAAAAAAACTATCCGGCTATCCCCAATTTGACCCCTATCAAGTCCAATATCGTTAGAGCCCAGTCCGGCAGGCATGGTATTCACATAAAGAAATTCCTGGTCTAATTTGTCTACTTCTAACCAGATTTTTCCTGAAGAGGCGTCCCACCAAAAATTAAAATAGCCCTCCATTTTTTTCATGTTTTTTGTTTTCTCTGCAATCTTTCCAGTTGATTGAGCAGTTGCAACAAAAAAGCTGATGCAGAGCAAAAAGCTAGTAATAATTTTAATCATGATGTTTGAATCTTGAAGGTGAATGCTAATAAATAAAAAAACTCCTGCAATGCATCATAGAGAAACATGGCAGGAGTAATATGATTTTTGTTAGTGCTAAAATTATTCTGCAGTTGGAGTTGTTTCAGCAGCTGGTGTTGCTTCTACAACTGGAGCAAATAATTCCACAACAACTGGAGTTGGTGCTGGAGTAGGTGCTACCACTTTTTTAACTGCCTTTTTCTTTTTAGGGGCAGCCTTCTTAGCTGGTGCTGGTGCGGGTTTTGGGGCAACTACTTTTTTAGGAGCTACTTTTTTAGGAGCCGCTTTCTTTGCAGGAGCTACTTTTTTTGCTACCGCTTTTTTTGCAGGGGCTACTTTTTTTGCTACCACTTTTTTAGCAGGAGCCGCTTTTTTTACTGCTGCTTTTTTTACCGCTTTTTTCACTGCTGTTTTTTTAGCAGGAGCAACTTTTTTTGCTACTTTTTTGGGAGCTGCTTTTTTTGCTACTTTTTTGGGAGCAACTTTTTTTGCTACTTTTTTAGGAGTAACTTTTTTTGCTGCTTTTTTAGGAGCTGCTTTTTTTGCTACTTTTTTAGGAGCAACTTTTTTTACTGCTTTTTTAGGAGCTGCTTTCTTGGCTGCTTTTTTAGGGGCTGCTTTTTTAGCAGGAGCCGCTTTCTTTGCAGGAGCTGCTTTCTTTGCAGGAGCTGCTTTTTTTGCTACCTTTTTTTTACTTGCTTTTGCCATGATGGTATTAGTTTGTGTGATTGTTTTTTAAACTAATACGTAAGTTAAAAAATTTATTCAATATATCCTGTAAATTCATGTGTAAGATTATTTAGGATTTCTAATAATATCCTATAAAATTTGAAATATGAAAAAAACAGTGGTCATTGGGGCTTCGGAAAACCCAGAACGATACAGTTATTTGGCGGTGGAAAAACTAAAAAAATACGGGCATCCCATTGTTGCTCTTGGTAGAAAATCAGGGCAAATTGGAGACACGGAAATTTTGATTGGAAAACCTACAATTGATCAAGTGGATACGGTAACGCTCTATATTAATCCAGCATTTCAGCTTCAAATGGAAGATTATATCCTTTCTTTAAAACCAGCCAGAATTATATTTAATCCCGGTACTGAAAACGCTGATTTTGAGAAAAAAGCAGGCTCCCTTGGTATTGAAACCCAGGAAGCCTGTACATTGGTTTTATTAGGTACCGGTCAATACTAACCGTACAATTCTAAGTGAATAGCTTTCTTGTCATAACCCATGGCAAGGATGCGTTGTTTGGCCTCGTCCACCATGTTTTTCCATCCGCAGAGATAGAAATTAGCAGGGCGATTTCCATTTTCGGTTAAAGACTCATAAACAGCGTGAACGTAACCCATATGAGTTCCGGCAGGCACTTCTGTTTCTCTTGAATAGCATGGGTGGAACTGAATATGTGGATGTGCCGCCTGTAAATTTTTGAGTTCATTGATGTACAAACCATCTGCAAAATGCCTACAACCAAAAACTAAGTGTACATTTTGATAGGCAAGGTTATGTTTGGTGATATGGTGTACCATGGATCTAAATGGAGCAATTCCTGTTCCTGTGCAAATCAAAACCAGGTCTTTCTCTGTGTCTTCAGGAAGTGTAAACTTGCCTTGTGGTCCGCGTAAAAGAATTTCAGTTCCTATACTTACTTCATTAAAAAGATAGGTTGTTCCAAGACCACCTTCTAGCAATACAATTACCAGTTCAAACACATTAGTGCCGTCGGGTGCAGAAGCAATGGAATAACTTCTCCAACGCTTATTTTTCTGTTCGTGAATGGGTAAATCTAAGGTTACAAACTGACCTGGTTCAAAAGAAAATTCCGTTATTTCCGGAACTTGAATCCAAAATCTGCGGGTTGAACTGGTTTCGTCTTCAATTTTGATTACCGTACCAGTGCGCCAAGGTTCCAACATACTTACGAGTTTAGAAATTAAAGTTAACTAGATTGATTAATAGAGTTTAAAAATTATGCGCAAACGATAGCATAAACTTAGTGAAGAGATAGGAGTGAAGAGTGAAGAGTGAAGAGTGAAGAGTGGGGGGGAAGAAGAAAGTGAAGAGATAAGAGTGAAGAGTGAAGAGTTGGGGGAAGAAGAAAGTGAAGAGATAAAAGTGAAGAGTGAAGAACGGAAGAAGAAAGAGAAGAAATAAGAGCGAAAGGGGGGGTAAGAAGGAAATGAAATAATTTAAAACTAAATATTTAGTTTTAAAAAGAATCCCTAAAAAAAACCTTCAATTTTCTCTGTTTACATAGCTTTTAAATAGTCAACAGTAAACAGTATCTAAGTTTAGACAAAAGCTCCCTCAAACACATACCCTATAAATGTAGAATCCCTAGGCTAGGCCTAGGGATTCTACATATGAAATTTTTTGTCTTTTACTAAAACCTAAGCGCAGCTTAGGTTAACTCGCTTACTGAGATTTCCGTTCACTCTTCACTCTTCACTCTTCACTAAACCCCCAATTTTTGCATTACATGCCAACCTGAGGTTCAAGCTTGGTAAAGATTTTTGCCACCCTAGTATATACATAACCATTCTTGTCATTCAAACGCAATACCAGTTCATTGGTAGCTACTTTATTAGCAATGTCTTTTTTGGGTTTAGTGCCATTGGTCACTTTGTCCTTAATGGTGATCTGCCAAACAGCTTCATCTGTATACCTGACAAGGGTATCGGTTTGTTTGCCACTTTCTATTAAAACAGGTTTAGAAGTCACTTTTGTAATGGTAGCCGTATACAATTGTTGTTTAATCCAAATCCTTTCAATTTTGATATATGGAACCTTGTTTGCAATCAAATAGATATAGTATACTGGTTTAGTGGGTATCAATTGAACCTTGGTTTCCTTGCCACCCACTTCTATTACCGGAGAGGGCGCAACACCATCTATAAATACTCTTTCATAAGCTTTTAGCCTGAGCGATGGGGAAGTAGGTGTATTGGTTTGTCCATTGGCTAGCAAGGTTAAACACAAGAATGCCACTATGCAAGTAAACAAAGATGAACGCATAAACTATTGTTTGATCACTTTTTGAATGGTTTGATATTTCTTATTATCACTAGTAATCTGGATAATATAATTGCCAGAAGCAAGATTACCAAGCGGTATGGAGCCTGATCCATAGTTCACAGATTGGCTAAATACGGGTTGACCCCACATATTGTAAACCTGTACCTGCATAGATTTAATCCCCGTTAAACTACCCTGTCCATATTGATAAGTTCCCCTACTTACGGTTGGGAATACTTTGATAAAGTTTTTATCATTCAAAATGGCGGTGTTGATTGCGGTAGAGGTATTAGGCTTAAAATTAGAGTTCCCAATGGCCGTATAATACATACCATTGCCATGGGTACCAATGAGCATGGTATTATCCGCTGGGCGATAGTCTAAAGAGGTAATTACGGCAAAATTCAGGACAGAAGGAGCTTCTCTTGACCATACAATAGTACCACCGGCACCCAACGTCTTCCCAATGCTTGCGGTAGTGAATAAACCAACAGAGGTTCCAACATAGTATTCAGTTACAGGAACACCACTTTCTAATTTTGGTGCAATGACACAAGATCTGATAGAGGGTAATGTTAAATTGCCTTCTGCATTTGACCAGCTTGGTTTAGGCGATTGAGCATTATAAGTCCACCAAATTGAGGTCTGAGCATAGTTAGAAACAACAGCCATGATTTCATTGTCATCATTGGGGTTTACAGCAATATCAATAATATTACCAGTAACTCCAGTGGGAGAAATATCTACTGGCATTGCCAAAGCGTCGGCATTAGCATAATCGTTTAAACGGAAAATTTTACCATTGCTAGTACCATAATACATGGCATGGGTTGTTTTATAGGGTCCCCATGAGAAATCAATGGTTCTAATAGAAACGGGTGTTGACCCACCCTGATCAGTGACTAGTGCTACTCCAGTCATTTTTGTCCATTTGGTGCTATCCACCGTACTAGCAGTAGTGGTTCTAAACAAATTATAATAATTGGCATAGAACATTACCTCAGAATTGGAATTGCTCAATTTAAAATAGGTCACAAAATCGCCCCAGCCAGTACTGCCATTAGAAATCATATCTGACACTTTTGGTCTGATGCTTCCACCGGGATAATTAGCATAGTCCAAAACTTCATCTCTGTAAAATGCACCACTTTGGAAACCATAATAAATGAGTTGTTTGCCTGCATTGATATTGGCAATATCTACCGCCACCCCATCACCCCCAAATACATTTTCATAGTCGTCAATAAGAGGTCTACTGGCCGGTCTTGGTCCAAGATTCAAAGTGGCATCTCTATACCAAGTACCATTGTCTTGGGCCCCACCCAAGAAATTGTTTTTCCCAGTTTCAGGATCAATGGCAACATGGTAATATTGCAGTGTCTGATAGTTTTTGACAAAACTCCAAACTACTGGTGTGGCCGTTATATCATTCGTTATCTGAATGCTACCATCATTATTGGCATAGGCTTTTTTGGGATTGGTAGGGTCAAACACCAAACCGTGCATATCTGGATGAGAATTAGCGGTTGGATAGCCACCAATGGTGAGGGTTGCTCCAGTTGTGGTAAATCCATTCAATGATCTATATAAATTGGTTCCTGCCACAAAAACCATATTTGGGTCGTCTGGCTTAATGGCCAATGCCATATTGTAACCACCTTGTAAGGATACACCTCCGTTGGTTCCTGATCCTGTTGGCATAAATGCAGAAAGATTGGTCCATTGAGGAATGCCTCCTAATGATTCAAATTTGAACAAATCAACCTCTGAAGTAGTGGCCCCAACGCTACTACCATTTTCATACAACACAAACAGGATATTATTATTGGAAGGCGCTAAAGCCATTAAGATTCTACCCCAGTTGGCCGTTCCTGTATTTTGTTTAAAACCAGCAGGTGTTTCGGCAACATTACCTGCAATGGCGGTCCAAGATCCAGCATCGCCGGTAGCAGATTCCCAAACGCCACGGTCCGTGGTATTTTTCAAATGAAATGCTATATAGATCTTGGACCCATCGGCTTTAATCACTACATCTGTATTCCCGGTGGCGGTATTACCACCCAAAGTGCCTTTAACAGCTGACCAAGTAGTACCCCCATTTTGAGACCTTTGTATGGTATTTTGACCAGCTACATATACATCACCTGTTACTGGATGAACAACAATTTTGTGAATTACGTCAAATGCACTGGAAAATGTTTCAAGGGTAGATTGTGTACTGGACAATGCTGTCCAAGTTGCGCCATTGTCTGTTGATTTAAATACACCATTGCCCAAATAACTTGCGCCAGATGCGGCAGCTGAATTACCCAATGCCTCGCCAGTACCGGCATACCAAGTATTTTCTTCTCCAACCCTAGGGTCCTGTGCTAATGCAGTCAGGCTATGAATTTGCGCTGATGGGGTAACCAAACTCCAGTTTGCGCCTGCATCTGTTGAGCGCATGATTCCGCCACTCACACAACCGGCAATGATTACTCTATTGGATGTTCCATTGAATCGTTTGTCAAAAACTAAAGCCCTTGTTCTACCGCCAATATTATTGGGACCAGCTTTTAAATAAATATTGCTTGAAGGAGTGGTTACGCCATTAGAAACCCTTACAACACCATTCTGCATGGAACTAGGTTCTGCTGAAACGGGAAGGCTCATGGCCTGTTTCATTTCATCGGCAAAAGCATTTTTTGGAATCTTGCCCGTTTTTGGGTCTTTGAGCAAATCAAACTCATATTTCCATCTTGCAGCCTGCATTTCTGCACGCGCTCTTGGGTTTTCTTCGTCTTCGTTTTCTTCTCCTTCAGCCTTTCTTTCTAGCCAAGCTTCTTTGAAGGTCTTCTCCCTCCAAAAACGCAAACCGTTCTTTTTGACCATTAGTCCAATGCCAACAAAAGTTACCACAGCTGTAATAAGGAGAAGCCTTTTTTTCATAAAAACAAATATTTAAAGCTCTAAGATATTGAATTGTTTAATACAATAATGGCAGCCATTTGGTTGCCATTATTGTATTTTTTTTGCTTTTTCCTTTGAATTAACGTTGAATAAGGAATTTTTTCAAATAGGTCTTATTGTTATAGCGCACTTTTATAATATATAATCCAGCCGCCGCATCAATTAAAGAAAGGGTTTTATTCAGTTTTCCATTGAATCCAGGGTATTCTTCCATCAATAGCCGCTGCCCCCAGTTGTTTAAAACTTCTAATACCAGGTCATTTTTCTCAAAGACTTCCAAACTTACTTTAAACCTGCCTTTGTTAGGGTTGGGAAATACATTCAAGAAAATATCATCCGGAATCACGCCATTTTGAAAATTAATGCTATTTGAAATCTGTCCGCAACCACTGGCATCGGTTACTATAGACTTATAAATGCCATTTCTAATGGGCTTGATACTAGCTCTGTTAGCTCCTGAAATTAAGGTATCGTTGAGGTACCATTGGTTACCAGCAGACAAGCTACTCAACAAAGAATCGCCCACCAATGAAATCACTGGTACCATAGGAAGATTAGCCACTACGGGAACACGGTCACTCACACAATTATTGGTATTCACTTTCATATTGTACAAGAAATAATAAAACTGCTGGTAGAAATTGGTATCAGCCGTATTGGTACTATTCACGGCACTATTGCCCGTGATGGAGATGACATTTGGAATGCTAAATGGATAGGAGTTTCCGGTAATGCCATTATTCCTAAAAATGGTGGCATTGTCTAGGCAGTTGATGATTAAAATATGGTCGCCGGGAGTGTTTACCGGTAAGTTTAGTCTATATACTTTACCCGTATCCCCAGCAGGATTGCCCGTAACAGCTCCCATGACAGGGTTAGGGTTGCTGGCTTCAACTTGTAGTGCTACTTCTGAGAGTGGGTAATAATTATAACCACCTTGCCCGTCAGGGCCTGCATAATTTGCTACGGTGAATATAATGGTGCCTGGATAACCGGTATAGAGCTTGGCGGTTTCAATGGTCAAAGGCACTTCATTTCTAAAGTTGATATAATTGCCACTGAAATAATTATAACCTCCGTTTGGATAGGCCAATTTGGTAGTGGCCCCCACTGCACCCCTGCTCTCCTTGCCCAAGTAAAAAGTATTGTTGCCGGGAATATTGTTGGTACTAACAGCGCTTCCAACAGCAAGTGCGGATGTTGCAGTTGTAGAATTATACCAATAATAATTGCTAGAGACCAATGGATTCAGCACTTTCAACAAAGCATTGTTGTTACAGATAGTAGCTGCTGCAGATGCATTACTTGGCTTTGCCGCAGTAACCACTGTGCTGCTCATACTGTTATTAGATAGGTTTTGATCTCCAACCATGTTTACGGAACTGTTAATGGAATAGGTAGTTCCAGGAAGGGTATTAAAGGCAGTTGGAAAAGTATATTCCATACTGCTCAATGCAGATAAAGTTCCTTTGAATACGGCAGAGAAACTAGCAATGGTGGTGCTGCCATTACTAATAGTTGCTGTTAAGGGAATATTTGTTTGTTCAATACTGCCATTGTTTTTTAGAGATACGGTCAAGTATTGTCCATCAATACCACAGTTGCCTGAAGCGGGAGAAAGAATGCCGGTCAAGCTTAGGTCATTTGAAGCAGCTACCACGCGCAATCTAAAATCAGCCGTTTCGCCTTTTCCATAATTACCACAGGGGTTCACGTCAGAAGCAAGGCTAGTTTCTTGAACAATGACGCGCATTAAATAAATAGCGCCGGTACTTAAACCCGCCGGAGTAGTGATATTAGTTGCATAAGCCGTATTAGCATTCAAAGCAGCGCTTTGAGCAATTTTTTCAGATGCATCAAATAGGCCATTGTTATTAAAGTCAATATAGACGGTGACTATTCTAGGGTTGGTACTAGCATCACAGCTACTGGTTTTTACGCGGAGCGATAGTGATTGAGAAGATTCAATATCGCCACTAAAGTTGGTAGCATTGGTATAACTGGTGCAACCTGCAGGGTTTTCATATTTCAAAGTGCCAAGAACCACACTGTCAATTCGGGCACCGGTGTTGGAAGTTGGAGCAGACGCGCAATAAGCCAGTCCACCACCACCGCTGATCATCAATGAATAAGCTTGTTGGCCCCTTTGTAAATTACCCTTATGCGTTACGGTAATGGTATAAGTATCGCCTGGAATGGTGCTATCAATATTGATCCGCTCTACATTGTCAGTGATATTATTTCCTCTAGACGCTGAAAGCGCAGGGATAGCAGGATTTAAGACCCAGGGCAAGAAAGTTCTAGCCCCTTTGGTGATGCTAATATCAAGATCATTCACCAATTTTTTGGCTGGATTGTTGAGCATATTCACGGTCTCAACATTACCCTTTGGATCAGTCCAACTAATAGTGGCTGCTAAAGGAGATTTACCAGAAGCAATCACCGTGGTAGAAAAACGCTGACCATTGCTCAAGTTGTTTTCGTAGATCAAGTGATCACTGGCACTAGCATTGTTAGAACTCACTGCTGCAGTAATCATAGCTGCCGCTTTTTCAACATTCAACAAACCCCATCCATATCTATAATCGGGCCCTGGAAAACTACCCGCTTCGTCGGCACTGTGAATAGCCAAACCCTTGAGGGTAGCGGATCGCATAAAAGCGCCTGCTTTTAGTTTAGACCAATATTCTTGCAACAATAACAAAGAACCGGTTGTATTGGGAGAAGCGTGTGATGTGCCATTGCGAGAATCATAACCGGTATTGGAACTGGCATTGCTTGAATAAACCTGAACGCCATCGGCCACCAAGTCAGGTTTGATTCTTCCATCATCAGTTGGGCCCCAACTACTAAAGCTAGACATGACCACGTCTTCTTTTCTATTATATCCCCCCGGGATTCCTTCAACGGCTCCAACGGTTAGAATATTCTTGGCGTTGGCGTCCCAAGCTATTGAGCCAAAAGCGTCATTGCTACTCATGCCCGCAGGTCTATTACCCGCATCTACCATTTGGTTAGACGTGTTGAATCTATAATATTTGGTACCCTCATCAGGTCCCGTATAAGCCCGATTATTACCAGCAGCTTTTACAATCAAATAATTGGGGGCATTGTAAGCTATGGAATCCAGTAATTGAGCGTCTTCACTGTAGTAGCCAAATTTATAGTCCTCATTTTCTCCAGACCTGCCCCAGAATTCCCATCTGCTAAAACTGCTATTATAATTCCATCCAGCAATAATGCCATAGGAATGGTTAGACAGAATTAAATTAGACGCTTCGGCAAACATTTCAGAAAAATCATTGTCAAAATCATAAGCTACTATGCCTGGCATAGCATAAGCCATGCCCTTTGCATTGGCATTAATGCCAGTGGCAATCATGGTGCCCGCCACATGTGTTGAATGGTCTGCTACTGAACTGGCATTGTCTTTTTGAGTAACCCTACCAGTTAATTCTACATGGGTATTTAAAATTTTTCCCTCGTCCCAAATACCCAATTTGTTTTTTAATCCTGTACTTGATCCGCTAAGGTTGAGACCTGTACTTCCACCAGGCCACAATTGGTTGGCCTTAGTAGTTGCTGCCGCAATGGTATTGTTTTGGGTAATATAATATTTGGGATGCCCCACTGCGTCAACGCCTACTAAAACAGCATTTCTGCCATTGGAAGATTGAATAGTTAGGCTCCAGCCCTTGTCCTTGGCTAGTTTCAGGGCCTTGGCATAGTTTTCATTTTCAACGGCACGATAATTTCTAGCGGCCATTTCTAGCACGTCTCTGTTGGTGATTACCTGCGCTTGCAAGAAACCCGAAGATCCAGCCAATAAAACAATCCCCATCCATTTTCTAAACATGGTCTAAAAATAAACTATTAAAAGGCTTGTACCCTTAAAGGTAGAGACTTTAAAGCCCATTCTTGAAGTAGGACTCCGGTGTTTTAAACCTTTTTTATAAGCTGTTTAACATAAGGGGAACCTCTTAAAACTTAAACATTACAATTTTAGAGAAGGGGTAAGCACTTATCTTTGCCCTCCTGAAATGGAAAACGCCTCAAATGTTTTCCGGGTGACCACCTATGAACATGGGTACTTTGTTAACGCAATACCAAGAAGCACCCCGCCTTTTAGAACTGGCGGACAGGCTTTCTATTGACCTAAGAATTCAGGAAAACGATATTCAGAAAATTTTTCTCAAAAATTTACAAGGCAGTAGTGCGGAGTTTATAGTGAGTGCGGTGTTTATGCACCCCAGTTGTCAGAACCTAAACCACTTGGTGGTATTGAATGACGCAGAGGAAGCGGCTTATTTTCAAAATACACTAGAGAACCTAACCAATGCCCTAGACCTATTTTATTTTCCTGCCTCTTTTAAGAATAGGAAGAATTTTCGTTTGCTCAATAGCTCGCACGTAATGCTCAGAACAGAAGCATTGACTAAATTAGCTGGGGGCGGAAATAAAAAGATTCTTGTTACCTATCCTGAAGCGCTGTTTGAAAAAGTGGTCCTACCCAAGACCCTTTCAGGTAATATCATTCAAATAAAAGTGAATGAAACCATTCAGCTCAATAACCTCATGGAACTCTTTGTCATGTATGGTTTTGAGCGAACTGATTTTGTATACGAACCAGGTCAATTTGCCCTACGTGGAGGCATATTAGACATCTATTCTTATGGTAATGAAAAACCATATAGGGTAGAATTATTTGGAAATGAAGTAGATAGTATCCGCATCTTTGACCCCGAGACGCAGTTGAGTGAGCGCAAACTCTTGCAGGTGAATATTATTCCCAACGTGGAGACCCAATTTGAAACAGGAGACAAGGTTTCGCTTTTGGAATTTCTGCCAGATAATACCGTGGTATGGCTCAAGGACTGGGATGTGATTGCAGAAAAAATTAATCAGCAAGAAGAAGACCTAGATGGATTCTTATCCATGATTGCCGATGGTTTTAGGATGAACAACAATGAGGAAGAGGATGACACCAAGGTATTAAAAACCGTATCTAAGGAAGACTTTGTGCAAGTGGCTGCTATTGAAGAACTCTTGGTCAAAAGGGATTTGGTAGAGTTTGGATACAAGCCGCATTTGGCCCATTATGAAATAGCATTTAAGACGCGTACACAGCCCTCATTTAATAGGCAGTTTGATTTACTCATTAAGGATCTAAAAGCGCATGAAGCGGCCAAATACAGCATCTATATTTTTGCTGAACAGCCCCGCCAATTAGAAAGGTTGAGTAGCATTTTTACGGACTTACAAACAGAGATTCAGTTTGTACCCATAGCCACCAGTATTCACGAGGGATTTATTGATGAAGACCTAAAAATTGTTTGCTATACAGACCACCAAATTTTTCAGCGCTACCATAAGTATAAGGTAAAGCAGGCCTATAATAAGAACAAGGCGCTGACGCTGAAAACCTTGAGAGACCTGCAACCTGGAGACTATGTAACCCATATGGATCATGGGGTGGGAACCTATAGTGGTTTGCAAAAAATAGAAGTAAATGGGAAAGTGCAAGAAGCAGTGCGTATCATTTACAAAGACAGTGATATTCTCTATGTGAACATCAATTCTTTGCACAAAATTTCTAAATATACGGGCAAGGAAGGAACGGTTCCAAAGATTAATAAATTGGGTTCCGATGTTTGGAACAAATTAAAAGAGAAGACCAAGACCAAGGTTAAAGAAATAGCATTTGACCTGATTAAACTATACGCACAAAGAAAGGCGCAACAGGGTTTTGCGCACACACCTGATACCTATATGCAAACGGAACTGGAAGCGTCCTTTATTTATGAGGATACGCCAGACCAAAGCAAGGCTACCGCCGATGTAAAGAAAGACATGGAAAGCCCATCGCCCATGGACAGACTGGTTTGTGGCGATGTTGGTTTTGGTAAAACAGAAGTGGCCATCAGGGCGGCTTTTAAAACTTGTGTAGACGGTAAGCAAGCGGCTATTTTGGTGCCAACCACCATCTTAGCTTTTCAACACTATAAAACTTTCAAAGACCGCTTAAAAGATTTTCCTGTAACGGTGGATTATGTGAATAGGTTTAAGTCGGTTAAGGAGAAAAAAGAGACATTTCAAAAATTAGAAGAAGGAAAGATTGACATTATCATTGGTACGCATGGACTCTTGGGTAAAGAAGTGAAGTTCAAGAACCTAGGAATCATGATCATTGATGAGGAACAGAAATTTGGGGTGGGGCACAAGGAGAAATTAAAGACCCTCAAAACCAATGTAGACTGTTTAACCCTTACTGCCACACCAATTCCAAGAACATTGCAGTTCTCACTCATGGGTGCGCGTGACTTAAGTATTATGAATACGCCACCACCCAATAGGCAGCCCATTCAAACAGAAGTGCATATGTTTAATGATGACTTTATTAGGGAAGCCATCTATTATGAAACCGAAAGGGGTGGTCAGGTGTTCTTTATCCATAACCGCGTTCAGGGCTTAGCAGAAATGTGCGCCATGATTCAAGGTCTTTGTCCGGATTTGAGTATTGGTTTTGCACACGGGCAATTAGAGGGGCATGAACTAGAAGAAAGAATCCTTGACTTTATTGAAAGAAAATATGATGTATTGGTTTGTACCAATATTGTGGAAAGTGGGGTAGACATACCCAATGTAAATACCATCATGATTAATAATGCGCACCATTTTGGATTGAGTGATTTGCACCAATTGCGTGGGCGTGTAGGAAGAAGTAATAAAAAAGCATTCTGTTACCTAATGGGGCCACCCATGAGTTCCCTGCCAACAGATTCGCGTAAGCGCTTGCAAACACTGGAACAGTTTAGTGACTTGGGAAGTGGTTTTCAGATTGCCATGCGTGACCTAGACATTCGTGGAGCAGGAAATATGTTGGGTGGAGAACAAAGTGGTTTTATGGCGGAGATTGGATTTGAAATGTATCAGAAAATTTTAGAAGAAGCCATTAGAGAATTAAAACGCACAGAGTTTAAAGAACTATTCAAAGAAGAGATAAGTAAACAAGATGATTTTGTCAAAGACTGTACCATTGATTCAGATTTAGAAATTCTCATCCCTGATGATTATGTAGATAGTGTAACAGAAAGACTGTCTTTATATACTAGGTTAGACAGTTGTGAAAATGAAACAGAATTGACGGGGTTCTATGATGAAATGATTGATCGCTTTGGCCCCATGGTACCACAGGTAGATGATCTCTTTATTACCGTACGTTGTAGATGGATGGCAGTAGAACTGGGTTTTGAAAAAATGACTTTGAAAGACAATACCATGCGCTGCTATTTTATCAATAGACCCGACTCTCCTTATTTTGAATCGGAGCTATTCAAAAATGTATTGGCTTATTTGCAAACAGGCACCAATAAAGCAAGACTCAAACAAGCGGGTAAAATGTTCTTATTGGTTGTAGATGACGTAAAGAGTATGGAAGCCATGCATATTTTCTTAACAAGAATGCATGCCAAAGTGTTGGGCAAAAAAGAAGCGCCGGCAAAGGATGAACCCGCCAGCGCTTAAGAAAGTTGGAATCCTAAAAACTAGAATCCTTTTGTAGCAACACCGTCAGCAATTGCTTGCAAAGCTTTTGCTTCGCTCAAAATAGCTGCCATTTTGTTGCCTTTTCCATCATGACCACCGGCCATATAACCGCCTTTAGCAGTTTTAGTGACAACAGCGTCTTGCATAGGAACATTTTTTTCCTTTGTCTTTAGGCAATATGCTTTAATCATTTTTGAAGTGTCCATTTTTGTAGAATTTAATGGTTAATGAATTTCTTATGGCTAATATTTTTAAAGCTAACATTTTTTTTAACACTAAACGTCAATTTTGGCGTATTTGGCGTGTGTTTCAATGAATTCACGGCGTGGAGCTACTTCATCACCCATGAGCATGCTAAAAATGCGGTCTGCTTCAAAGGCACTATCAATAGTCACTTGTTTCAGGGTTCTACGCGTAGGATCCATCGTAGTTTCCCACAATTGTTCGGCGTTCATCTCACCCAAACCCTTATAACGTTGGGTATTTACGCTTTCATCCTTGCCTCCGCCCAGCTTTTCAATCCAGAATTTGCGTTGCTCTTCGTTATAAGCATATTCCTGCTCTTTCCCCTTTTTTACCAAGTACAAAGGTGGTTGGGCAATATAGACATAGCCTTGTTCCACCAATTCCTTCATGTAACGGAAGATAAAGGTTAGGATGAGGGTAGCAATATGCGATCCATCCACGTCGGCATCGGTCATGATAATCAACTTATGGTAACGCAGTTTGACAATATTCAAGGCTTTGGGATCTTCTGGGGTACCCACAGTAACACCCAAAGCGGTATACATATTGCGGATTTCCTCGTTCTCATAGATTTTGTGCTCCATGGCTTTTTCCACATTCAAGATCTTACCTCTAAGCGGCAAGATGGCTTGATAGCTGCGGTCTCTACCTTGTTTGGCTGTACCACCTGCTGAATCTCCTTCCACCAAGTATAATTCACATTTTTCAGGGTCACGCTCAGAACAATCGGCCAGTTTACCAGGCAAACCACCACCACTCAAAACAGTTTTACGCTGAACCATGTCGCGGGCTTTTTTAGCGGCAACGCGGGCTTGAGCAGCCAAAATGATTTTAGAAATAACGTTCTTAGCTTCTTTTGGATTCTCTTCTAAAAAAGCTTCTAAGGCACGTGCTACGGTTGTTTGTACAATCCCGCTCACTTCACTATTACCCAATTTGGTTTTGGTCTGTCCTTCAAACTGTGGTTCAGGAACTTTCACAGAAATAATGGCACTCAAACCTTCTCTAAAATCGTCTCCTTCAATGGTTACCTTGGCTCTTTCAAAAAGACCTTGTTTATCGCCATAGGTTTTAAAAACACGCGTCAATGCCTGACGGAAACCCGTTACGTGTGTACCACCTTCAATGGTATTGATATTGTTTACGTAAGAGAAGATATGCTCTTTAAAATCATCGTTATAAGTAAGGGCAACCTCTACAGCTACATTAGATGCCTCATCGTGTCCATCAACATATAAAGGTGCAGGAATTAATGGCGTACGGTTACCGTTCTTATCCAATAATTCAACAAACTCAACAATCCCGCCTTCACTATAGAATACAGTACTGTGGGGCATTCCAGCTTCATCTAACTCACGTAGATCAGTAAGCGTAATGCTAATTCTACGATTCAAGAAAGACAATTCTCTCAAACGTCCTTCTAAGATTTCTCTTTTGTAAACCGATTCTTGGAAGATGGTTAAGTCAGGCCAAAAATGTACATAAGTTCCAGTTTTTTCGCTGGTACCAGCTTCGCGAACCGCGTATTGTGGAACCCCAATTTTATATTCTTGTTCAAATATTTTTCCTTCTCTATGTACGTTCACCAAGAGCTTGGTAGAAAGTGCATTTACGCAACTCACACCCACCCCGTGTAAGCCACCAGAAACCTTATAAGTGTTTTTATCAAATTTACCACCGGCGTGTAATACAGTCATGACCACTTCCAAAGCAGAGCGCTTTTCTTTGGTATGCATGGCAGTTGGAATACCCCTACCGTCATCCTGAACACTAATACTGTTATCTGTATGTATAGAAACAAGAATGTTTTTGCAATATCCGGCTAGGGCTTCGTCAATGCTATTATCCACTACTTCATACACCAAGTGGTGCAATCCCTTCACGCCAATATCGCCAATATACATGGCAGGTCTTTTACGAACCGCTTCCAATCCTTCTAATACCTGAATACTGTCCGCGCCGTAATTCTTATTCTGTTCGTCGTTGCTGTCTAATTGTTCCTGAGTCATAGGGTTACTAATCTGCCTTTTAATGTTGAAATGACAGTGAGCGAAGTTAATGAAAATAAGGGGTTGGAGGGCTATTAAAAATGCCTATTTATCCACTTTTGACACGGCTAAATAGGCATAAAAACTTTTTTTTGTCTGATTCTCTCCCAAAAAGGCTTTTCTGGCCTTATTGACGCATTAGAATCTCCACGCGATAGCAGTTGGGGTTGTTGAAATCAATCACAATATCCTCGTCCCCAATGCGAAAACTAGCACTAAACGGAAAGATCACATCTGTTAGGTAGTACATATTCCGCTTGGTCATATTGGTAACGTCTGATCGGGTCATAAAACTACCTTTCAAGATCTGAATACTGCCTAAGACCGGTTTAGGAATGGTTCCATGGGTATCATCAGAGCCACCCATGACACTGGAAAGGTCAATCACAATTTGCAAAGGCGCTTGCTTGGTATCCGGTTTTACGGAGATAGTTTGTACGTTATAGCCCTTTCCCTGCACTTTAAAGGGAACTTCATAAATGCCAACATATAAATCCTTGGCCCAAAAACCACTCAGCGTACTATCTGCTTTTCCAGCAATGGGATAATGCATGACACCCTCTCCCTGTCTTTTTCCTGCTTTAAAAGCACCTTCATACCAGTTGCCATTTTGCCAACTGTATTTGCCAACTCCTTCTGGTAAACCATTTTTAAATTGACCTTCATAACTATCAATTCCTCTAGACTTGCCTGTACCATTGGCTTTAGACTTATCACATTCTCCTTCATAAACACCTGCAATAGAAGGCAATAAGACCTTGCATTCCTGTGCCATTATGGTGTTAATAGAAAATGGTAGGGTTAATAATAGTATGATTTGATATTTCATCATTCCAATTTTTGAGGTGTAAACAATTGTAAATTAATCATTAAACTATCATACCTCCAAGCTTTAACAGCAGATTCTTGTTCAATGGATGTTTATACATTAAATTTGCAGACCATGATGCAAGCAATGGACATATTAAGACTGGCTCACAAGAATGGAATTGACCCTAGCATGGACTTGTTATTTGAAAAAGGACAACAGATTCCGGGTTCTATTAATTACCAAGTGCGCCGTTATTATGCTCAAAATCCATGGGTAGCAGAAGATACTGGCATGATGGTCTATCATTATAATGCCAAGCGCCCTGAGGAGAATTATTTAGAACTTCGTTATTGCACTACGGGTAACCGCTATTGCGAGGAAAGAAGTTGTGGTATGTGCAACCAATTGCCCACTGACAATTGTAATGGTAAGCACCAAACCGTAGACGTATTTCATTTTCATTTTACCGCCAGTTTTTTGCACCAGTTTGTACACAATGTAAAACTGAGTAACCATAAGGATGAGGTATTGGCTTTTAAATATCCCAATGCATTTACCAAGGTGTTTCCAGTATGTATACGAAAACGAAGTGTATTGGATGCCTTATTGAACCATAGCTATTCTGGTTCAATGGAAAACATTTTTGTAAATGCCAAAGTGCATGAACTCTTACTCTATAGTTTGGAATGTTTGGTAGAAGAAAAAGAGCAGGGATTCCAGTGTAAATTTTTGGCTGATGAAAGTGGAAGAGAAAGAATTTATCAAGCAAGAGAAATACTATTACAACATATTGGAGACCCCATCACTATCAAGGAATTGAGCCGCAAAGTGGCTATGAACGAGTGTTATGTGAAAAAGGGATTCAAGGAAATTTTTGGCACCACCATTTTTGATTTTTACCAACAGCAGCGTATGGAACACGCCAAATACCTTTTGTATGAAAAGGGATTGAGCGTAACAGATGTGTCTGCCTTATTGGGATATTCCTCTATTTCGCATTTCTCTGCGGCCTTTAAAAAGCATACGGGTTTAAAACCTTGTGAATTGCTCCAATAATTATTGGGCTTCCCCTAACTTTAGCTTTCTAAAACCATACTATGCGTCAAATCTTTTTTTGCGCCATGCTTTTGGCATTGGTTGCTTGCAAGCATCAACAAGCGGATACCCTATTTTACAATGCTACCATTTATACGGTAGACAGTGGCTTCACTACTGCAGAAGCCATGGTGGTAAAAGATGGTCAAATTTTGGCCATTGGTACAAGCAAAGATATTCGTGCGCAATACCAAGCCAAAGAGTCCATTGATCTGAATGGCAAACCCATGTACCCAGGATTAATAGACGCCCATGCCCATTTTCTGGGTTATGGTCAATCTTTGTTTTATGCCAACCTGTATGGTACTACTAGTTTTGAAGAAGCGGTACAACGCATAAAAGCTTTTGCTGCTGAGCATCCAGACCTTACTTGGATTCAAGGAAGGGGATGGGATCAAAATAAATGGCCTGGAAAAACCTATCCCACCAATGAGATTTTAAACAAAGCATTTCCAGATAAACCCGTGATCTTACAAAGGGTAGACGGGCATGCATCCATTGCTAATCAAAAAGCCATGGATTTGGCTGGATTAAAACCAGGGCAGACCATTGTTGGCGGGTCCATAGAAACAATCAATGGTAAACTTACTGGGGTATTGATAGACAATGGAGACAATCAGGTCTATGCACAAATACCAGCACCGGACAAAGCAGTCTATCAAAAATGGTTGCAAGCGGCTGAGAAAAAATGTGTAGAACAAGGATTAACTACTATTACTGATTGTGGTCTTAGTGCGGCAGATGTAGACGCCATTGATGCTTTGCAAAAAGAAGGGAATTTGAATATGCGTTTGTTTGTCATGCTGAGTGACAATGATGCCAATTTGGAAAAATATTTGAAGATGGGGCCTTATAAAACGGATCGTTTATTTGTGAATGGTTTTAAGGTCTATGCCGATGGTGCCCTTGGCAGTAGGGGGGCTTGTTTACTAGCGCATTATGCAGACAAACCAGGGTGGTCTGGATTTTTATTGCGCAATCCAAGCCACTATGACTCATTAGCCAAAGTACTTGCTGCATCAGGGTTTCAGATGTGTACACATGCCATTGGCGATAGTGCCAACCGTGCTATTTTGCAGATTTACAATAAGTACTTGCAACCAGGAAATGATAAGCGTTGGCGCATTGAGCACGCGCAAATTGTACACCCAGACGATTTTAAATTATTTGGTTCTGCAGCCATTGTGCCATCGGTTCAACCCACTCATGCTACCAGCGATATGTATTGGGCAGAAGAGCGTTTGGGTAAAGAAAGATTAAAGGGTGGATATGCGTATAAACAACTTTTAGAACAGAATGGTTGGTTGCCTTTAGGAACCGATTTTCCAGTAGAAGATATTTCTCCATTCAAGACCTTTTTAGCCGCCGTGGTTAGAAAAGATGCCAAAGGATTTCCTGCAGCGGGATTTCAAATGGAAAATGCATTGACCAGAGAACAGGCTATTAGGGGTATGACCATTTGGGCAGCAAAAGCTGGATTTTTAGAAAAGGAAGTAGGTAGTTTAGAAAAGGGTAAGAAAGCAGATTTTATGGTATTGGACCAAGATCTGATGACCATTGCCGATACTGCTATTTTAAATACCAAGGTCCTACATACCTATATTGGTGGAAAGCGTGTTAACTAATTGATAGAAAGCCCAAGCTTGGATTTGTTTTTTGAAGAGTAATTCTATTAACTTTAAAGACAAACTAACGCAATGCCCTTGCCCAAGCCCACAAAATTGTTCTGGACTATGCTATCTATTGGCCTAGTCATAACTGTACTTGTATTATATCTATCAAAAAGCAAAGTTGATTATAACGCAGAGGTAAAACCCATTTTGAACAAACACTGTATCAGTTGTCATGGTGGGGTAAAAAGGCAAGGTGGTTTTAGTTTGTTATTCCGTTCAGAAGCTTTGGCAGTAAACAAATCTGGCAAACCAGCTATTATTCCTGGCAAGGCATCTGAGAGTGAAATGATCAAAAGGCTAACTGCCAAAGATCCTGAGGAACGAATGCCCTATAAGCATCCTCCTTTAAATAAAAAAGACATAGAATTACTTAGCTCTTGGATAGACCAAGGTGCGCAGTGGGGCAATCACTGGGCCTATGTTCCAGTTGTAGCACCAACCATCCCAAACAACAAATCGGGTTTCTTGGGGCTTGGTGGAAAACCAGATTGGATCAACAATCAGGTAGACCAATACATTTTTGAACAGATCAGCGAGAACAAATTGAGCCCATCGCCGCAGGCAGAAAAAGCCATTTTGTTAAAAAGGGTTAGCATGGACTTAATTGGCATGCCCGCACCTGAGACCATTGCACAGCAATACTTACAGAGCAAAGATCCACAAGCCTATCAAATATTGGTAGACCAATTATTGGTATCGCCCAGATATGGGGAACGTTGGGCTGGACTATGGATGGATCTTGCACGCTATGCCGATACCAAGGGTTATGAAAGAGACGATTCCAGAAGCATTTGGCGTTACCGAGATTGGTTAATCAAAGCCTTTAATGAGAACAAACCCTATGATCAATTTTTAGTAGAACAATTAGCCGGAGATTTATTACCCAACCCCAGTGCCGCCCAATATATAGCCACGGCTTTTCATAGAAATACCATGACCAATGATGAGGGTGGTACCGATAACGAAGAATTTAGAACCGCCGCTGTCATTGATCGGGTAAACACCACTTGGGAAGCACTGATGAGTACCACATTTGCTTGCGTGCAATGTCATAGTCATCCATATGACCCCTTCAAGCATGATGAATATTATCAGTTCTTAGCATACTTCAATAATACCAGGGACGAGGATACCTATGATGAATACCCCATTTTTAGAGAGTTTCACAATAAAGACAGTTTGCAGTTATTGGGTGTAGAAAAATGGCTCAATAAAAACGCACCAGAACAAGCCAAAGCCTTGCAATTATTTGTAAAAACAGGACAGCCCGCCATCAATAGCATTCAAGCAGATCAGTTAACCAATGCGGCGCTAGCCGATACCAAGTGGTTGGTCTTGCGTAATCATGCAACAGCTAGACTCCCTCATATTGACTTAACAGGAAAATCGGAAATTTTATTTAGGTACACTAGTGGAAAGCCCGCAGGTATCTGGGAAATTAGATTAGACAAAGCGGATGGTCCTATTATTGGAAAATTACAAGTTCCAGCTACAAAAAATGGCTGGAACCTAGGAACCATGCCCATTCTAGCCACCAAGGGGGTGCATGATTTGTTCTTTCAATACCAGAATCCGCAACTAAGTACACCGGAAGCATCAGGTATGCAATTTGATTGGTTTTATTTGACCAATCCCTTTCCTGGCAAAGGATTGCCGGGCTATGATAGTGCTTATGCGCAATTTAAAAACTTGATTCAATCCAAGGATGTTACCAAGACACCTGTGATGATGGAGAACCCTGCTAATATGCAAAGACCCACACAAGTTTTTGTGCGAGGCAATTGGTTAGTAAAGGGGAAAACCGTGAGCGCAGGTGTTCCAGCATCATTGGGTAAGTTACCCGCAGGTGCTCCCAATAATCGTTTGGGTATGGCAAAATGGATGACAAGCGCAGAAAATCCACTGGTTGCAAGAACCATGGTGAATAGAATTTGGGAACAGTTTTTTGGAACAGGTATTGTAGAAACTTTAGAGGATATGGGTACACAGGGAATAGCTCCAACGCACAAAGAATTGTTGGATTATTTATCTTGGCAATTCATGCATGACTACCGATGGGATTTGAAAAAACTAATGAAAGAAATAGTGATGAGTGCTACTTACCAACAGGCTTCCAATCAAAATCAAGCGTCCTTGCAAAAAGATCCTTACAATAAATTATACGCTCGCGGTCCAAGGGTTAGATTGTCTGCAGAACAGATGAGGGATCAGGCATTGGCAGTGAGTGGTTTGCTGAGCAATAAAATGTATGGTCCTGGTGTGATGCCTTTTCAACCAGAAGGAATTTGGAACTCACCTTGGAATGGTGCCTACTGGAAAAAAAGCGATAGTCTTGACCAGTACAGAAGGTCCTTATATACTTATTGGAAAAGGTCCGCACCTTATCCATCCATGATTAGTTTTGATGGCGCTACCAGAGAAGTGTGTACTTCTAGAAGAATCAGAACTAATACTCCTTTGCAAGCACTCAATACTTTAAACGATTCGGTCTTTGTAGAAGCGGCACAACATTTTGCTTTTAAAGTGCAAGCACAATGCCCCAAAGATAGCAAGGCACAAATTAATAAAGCATACGAGATGGCCATGAACAGGCCTTTGAAACCCGCTACTAGTTTGGCATTCGAAAAATTATATGCCACCGCTTTTGATCAATTTAAAAAGAACCCATCAAGTATGAAAGCCATGACAGGGCCATTGCCTGCTCATCAAGAACCATCAACTGCTGCCTTGATTGTAGTAGCACAGGCCATGATGAATACGGATGAATTTATTACCAAAAATTAACCCATGAGCCAACATAACCAACAACTCATTGATGCTGCCAACAAAGCCATCTTAGAACAACAAACTAGAAGACATTTCTTCAAGGAATGTGTTACGGGTATGGGGGCCATGGCCATGGGTTCGCTCTTGGGTGGTTGCAATTGGTTGGGTTCAAAAGACCAGTCTGGTCTTGCAGGAATCAATACCAATCCACTCATGGCGCAAGCGCCCCATTTTGCTCCAAAGGCAAAATCAGTGATCTATCTGCACATGGCTGGCGCCCCTTCTCAATTAGAATTATTTGACTATAAACCAGACTTGCAAAAATTGGATGGACAGGATTGTCCGCA